>NZ_CP045484.1:1240000-2440000 GCF_009729055.1 Sulfurisphaera ohwakuensis
GACTATAGTAGTTTTATTCATTTTTTTATTTAGTTATTACTGCTCTATGGTAATATTCAGTTAAACTATTTTTATTCTATGCCATAGAATTGGTCTACGACTTAGACTGATGCTAATCCTAATAGGTAATCATCAAGGTTTTTAAGAATCCAGTTAATCTCCTACTTATGGAAGTAGCGGTATACTGTGGTGATATAGTCCTTTTCATAGTAAATGCGAAGGGTAAATGATATTCATCGATAAGACTCATATCTTCTCGCTTACATAATTGGTCCACTTTAAGTTAAAAGCCCTTTACGACTCCTACGGTTTTAAGCTTAGGTTTGTGAGACGCATGGCATATGAAGCCTATTATGAATATTTAAGAGGATTTAGCATTTGTTTTATTCCTTTCTTATCTCTTTACGAGATTATTTATATATTATGACCTAGTCCTCACAACTTATGGGAACTAATTGTGGGTCATATTTTAAAAGTATATTCTTTTTGTAGTGCTTAAGTAGATTCTTAAAGTTCTTACTATACTGGTAAAATTCCATTAACTTATTGGGATTTATTACTGTGACAAGTTTGATTTCTTCTTGGAATAGGCTAATTCTGTTCTTGTTTAAATATTCTAGAAAATTTATACAATATTCAAATTTATTAAGAAATTCCAATAAATCTCTATCAGTATTCATTAACATTTCTATTATCTCTACAGAATTATTGCTAACGAGTATTGCATCACAATGTTCTTTATTTAGACTGAGCTTGTTTTTAGTACTATCATCCAAATTATTAAATATATGTTCAAAGTCTACAAATGTATAAATATCTTTATTTTTAATGTTATACTTACAATTTCCATCAATTATATAACTATTCTTTAGAAATGGCACCCTTTCTCAACCTGGACAAATATATTTCAGAAAACCATTTTAACTCTTTATCAAGTACATCCACAAAGCTAGGTATGCCCTTGGTTATAGTTTCATCGCTTATCTCTTCAACTCTACCGTCATGAAAATAGTAAAACCTAACTATTTTCTTGTTTGCCTCTAGTATATTCTCTACTAATTCATCATTTTTTATTTCAAGAGAGTCTAGGAGTTTTATAATCTCTTCTGAGGTGGGTTTTAAAAAGGATAAAAATGCTAGAGTATAAAGTATTGTTTGGCTATGTGTGGTTATAACGAGTTTATTTGTGGTTGTTAATGCATAAAGGATAAGTCCCATGAGTATTTGAAGCTTCTCGTGAAATTGTGATTCGGGTTCCTCATATAAGACGATTTCTCTTTCTCTTAATGTGAGGAGTAAGCTTATAACTTCCATTATTGATGCAGAGACGAATCTCCAGGGAATAACCTTTTTCTCAGTATAGTATAGTTCTCCGTTTTCACTAAGCTTTACATTACCTGGGATTAATGGCTTTAAAATTCTATATATTTTGTCGCCCTCTCCGAATCGTTTTAAAAGAGAAGAGGACTGAAGTACCCTAAAATAAAAGAATAACAGTTCTATAACATCTAAAAGTGAACCTGCTACCCACGCACTTTTTCTCAAAGCCTCCTCAAATTCGTCAGAAAGTACAAGTAGGTTATTAGTACTCTGGCTTATCCGTGAAATAATGTTAACAACTTCATATGCCACAAGCGACCTATTATAGGGTATGAGTAGTACATTGTTTATACTCTCTCTTTTTGCTCATTTCTTTCTAGAATTCTAATTCTAATTTAGAGTAAATTTTTTTCCTATTTCTTCTACTATACCTTCAGCAATTACATGATATAGATAATCTCTGCAACTTTCTGATACACCTTCAATCGCCGTAAGAATCCGTGCATACCCTTTATTACCTATAATCTCAGCCTCAAAATTTACGCCTATCTCAGCTAATCTTTTTATTACTTTCTCATCGCACTCAGAAGGAGACACTATAGAAGTGAACTTTACGTTACCTTTTATCCCTCTTTCATACACCTTATGAGTTTTTATGAAATCAATAAAAGAAAAAGGCTCAAAAGTGAAGTCTCCTTCTGGAAGAGATTGCCTTATAAGTAAGTCAGAGGGTGTGAAAATAAGCTTTACAGTTTTTTCATCAACGATTTCGTAACTAATATTGAGGAGTCCGTATCCAAGTTTCTTGCTTGATAATAGTTCCCATCCAAAAGTGTTTAATGAATAGTAAATAGCCCTTAAGACCGTGGATTTACCAGAGTTTGGGGGGCCAAAGAAGACAGTTAGATCACCGAGTTCTATTTCACTCTCCTCACTGATAGGACCTAAAGACTTAATCCTAAGCTTCACAAGTAGTTCTCGAACTGAAAAGTTAAATATTTATCATATTAAGTGTGAGCTTTTTATACTGTAATGTTGGGTGTTATCAAAGGTAAGTAGTAATTAAATGTTCTTATAAAGAGCATAAAAGACACCCAATTATAAATCTTTCAGTCATATTTCAAACACAGCAAAGATTATCGCTTGAGCCCCCTAGACCTACATAATGACTAAGGGGAGATTCTTAATTACTTTGGTTCATAAGGCTTATTATCATACTAAACACTCCAATATAAGTAGGTTGAAGGGTAAAAAGGTCTATTTATGGCTCGGATTTTGCAGAGTATTATAATGAACCATTTGATGCTAACTAATGATAAGTAAAGCCTTTCTTGAATAGATAGTATGAATTATGTGGAAGATTAAGGGGTTCTTTGCGATTCATTTTATTTTATATTTTTGGATCAGATAATTGATTGTACATTAACAAAAGGAGTTTATACCACGGACTTAATGGAGATAATGATATATAATCAATTATTTCTTCATAAAATTAATGTTAATTTAATAGAGAAAATTATAACTAGTAAAGGAAACTTGAATCACCCTACGGTATAAATGTTGTAAAATAAAAACAGATTGAGATATTAATAAATAACGTAATTTATGAAAGCTTAATTATTTCTCTTTCTATTTTTATTTTATGGTAAGTTATTATGAGGTTGTAAGAAGTTTTAGCTGGAAGGAGATCGAAAAAACAATAGATATTTCATCACTAGTAGACCATGAGGGGATAGCTGTCATTAGATTTAGTAAAGAAGGAAAAGAGCAAATTACTTTCCAAGAACTTAGGGATAGAGCGTTAAGGCTTGCTTCTTATCTGAAACATGTAGTTGGTGTTAAGAAGGGGGACGTAATATCGGTTTTAGCTTCTAAGAAAATAGAGCAAGTCATAGTCCTCTTAGCCAGTCTCTATATAGGAGCTTTGTATCAACCCTTATTTACAGCCTTTGGACCTAAGGCTATAGAAATTAGGACTAGAGATAAAAAACCTAAAGTGTTATTTTATCAAGATGACCAAAAAGAGAAGGTAAGTGAAGGAGTACCACTTTCAAAGCTTGATGATTTAACATCTTACGGGAGATTAGAAGAGATAGAAAGGCTAAGCTGGAACGATCCAATTATTTTACTTTATACTTCTGGGAGTACTGGTTTGCCTAAAGGAGCATTAATATCTAAGAGGCTTTTACTCAACACATACGTATATATGAAATACGGAATTGGGCTTAGGGAGAATGATATTTTCTGGAATGGTGCTGACCCAGGCTGGGCATACGGTCTCTATTATGGAATTATAGGTCCATTACTTTTCGGCAAGACTGTAATATTCCTAGATGAGCCTTTCGATGCGGAAAGAACAATGGAGTTTCTTGAAGAAAATAAGATAACTAATTTCGCATGGGCACCTACTACATATAGGATTATATCGAGGTCTGTGAAGAGGAAGTATGATCTAAGGCTTGAAAGAGCTAGCTCTGCAGGAGAACCCCTTAATCCAGAGGTGATAAAGTGGTTTAAAGAGAATTATAACGTGATTGTGAAAGATCATTACGGTCAGACTGAAGTAGGGATGGTAGTGTATAATGGTTGGGGTTACGATCATGAGCTAAAGATAGGTAGTATGGGGTTACCGGCACCGGGTTATGAGGTGGATATCATAGAAGAGAATGTAGCTGTAAAGAAGACTTCCCCAGGCTTTCATTTTCTAGGATATTTGAATAATCCAGAGAAAACGCAAGAAGCTTTCAGAGGAGATTGGTATTTAACTGGTGATGTGGCATCTAAAGATCAAGACGGATACTTCTGGTTTATTGGTAGAAAGGATGATGTAACTAAGGTGTCTGGATATAGGATTGGACCTTTTGAAGTAGAGAGTGTACTATTAGAGCATCCAGCTGTCCTTGAGTCTGCAGTAGTTGCTGATGAAGATCCTATTAGGGGGCACGTTCTTCACGCATATATAGTTCTTAAACCCGGATATACTCCAAGCGAAGAGCTAAAAAAGGAGATAATAGAGTTTGTTAAGAGTCGTTACTCTAAGACTGTGCATTTAGAGAGGGTGGATTTCATCGATAAATTACCGAAAACCGAAAGTGGAAAAATACAAAGGTATTTACTTAAGAAAAAGATAAGTTAATTGTTAACCTTATGTTTAGTATAAAAAGTGTGCAAAATAGTAAAAGATGTTTAAGCTCGTATTGTAATTAATATCAATATTATTTTCTAATTTTTTATAAAAAACACTAAAATATAAATTATTTATATCATAAATAACGATTTTTGATTACCCATAGTCATAAGCATTGCTTCTTTAATATCATTAGACATAGGATCTCTAAGTTTCTGAGCTTCGCCTATTGCAATTTGATCAAAGAGATCTGCGAGACTTATATAATTTCTTTCCATTTTATCTCTGTTTGCCAAGAATACTTACCCCTTTTTTAAGTACGTTTTTCCAACTTGTCAATTCTTTTACTTAAAGACCGAGCTATTAGTGCGTAGATATCTCTTCTATTGTAGTTTTCCTTGAGTTTTTCTGCAGTTGAGTAATTTCTTCTTATGCTTTCTGAATATCTTACCTGAAACGCCTTTACTGCTTGTAGAGGTATACTTCATTATAGTAATTTAGGGTATGTTAAATAGCACTAAGAAAGATATTAGTCTTATCGAATATAGATATGAAGGTTAATAAACATGGATACAAGGCTGGATAATTTATATAAAATAGTGAAGGATTTAAATAATGACGTATATGAGTTTTTTGGGTAAAAACTTATATATTGTATGATAAGTAGTTTTTTAAAAAATGAAATTTTCTAGGCTCATTGCAGGCATAACTGGAATAGCGTGGAGTATTTTGCATTTAACAGTCGGATATAATGCTGCAACTATTGCTGCTCATGTAGTTGGTAACGCTTCTTTTATCTTTGCAATTTATTCTGAATATTTCGGATTTAATTCAGCATTATATTTATTTGAAGCTTATGAAATTTTGACCTATAGCAAGAAATTGTTGCCATATTTTTTCTTATTGGATTCGTGGAATACTTTTCTGATAATTTATACTCATTTATTTCCAGCACCTTTTTTAGGAAAAGTTTTGCCAATTATTCCTCAAGTTCCTATAGCTATTGTTTTTGACGTAATTTTACTTGCAACTATCCTCTATTTAATGGTGAGAGAGAAATGATTTCTGAGAGGATTAAAAGTAATAGACTTATTGCAAGATTTCTGAGAAAACCAGAACTATTTATTCCTTTAACTTATCATTTTCATATTTTCGAGAAGAGTGATGAAAATAGATATGTAGTTTTTCTTTACACTAGAGAAGATACTAGAAACGTTAAGGTCGAAGAATATCTTCAGAAATTTCTCTTGATCTATTCAATATCCTCCTCTGATATAACTTATTTACTAGATAATGATAAGGGAATCATTTATAAGATTCATGTTAGTTTATCGTTTAAGGATAGTTATGTAAATATAGGTGTTTTTAGTGAGAAAAAAGGATTGTTTAAGTCACTACCTATTTCTGAGGATCACATTCTATCTCATATTATTGATAATTTAAGGTATTTAAGCGAGGAAGAGTAATAGTATTCTGATTTGTAATATTTGCAAAAAATTAATATTATACCTTAATGAAGACTTATAAAATAAAGTTGAAAAATATTATTAATAATCGAACATTAATGGGTTATTTTTCTATATTATATCAGATATACAAATATATGTGATTATAGAATATAATATATTAATAATCTATGTATTATAGAATTATTGTTAACTAACAAATCAATAATCATGTAAGAAATCAAATATCTTCTTCAAATAGATAAAACAGTCTATTTATTCTATAGCTAACTAAATAAAAACTCTTACAGCCTATTAAAATATGTTTTTCTTATAAACCCTTTATGAGTTTTTATTTTTATGAGACTTATAATTGAAGGTGGCGAACGTGGAGAGAGACAAATGGCTCTTGATGAGACTATGCTTCTGCTTCTTACTAAGGATTTAATACCAGAAACCGTTAGGTTCTGGAATTTTAAACCTACAACTTTAACGCTAGGTAGGTTTTTGGCTGTGAAAGATTGGGTTAATGAGGAAGAATTGAGGCGTTTTAATTTCCCCTTAATAAGACGTTTTACCGGTGGTGGTCCGGCTTTACATGACGAAAATGGTGAAATTACCTGGAGTGTTGCTATCAAGGGTAATGATTTAATGAAGGCTTATCAAACTATTGCTAAAGCGTTAATTAACGCTCTTTCTCACTTTGATTTGAAGGGAGAATTTTCTCCGATAAATGATATTGTTGTTCAGGGTAAGAAGATTGTTGGAATGGCTGGGGCTATTAAGAGGAATTCTATTTTAGTTCATGGTACTTTTATGTATGCTACAAACCCAGAGTTTATGAGGGTCATTAAGTCTCCAAAGGTTAAGGAGGCTGAAAGGGGTGAGGCTAAGTCTAGAGTTACTACTATTTCTTTACTTTTAGGTTATAATATATCAAGGAATGAGGCTTTAGAGGCTTTAATTGAGGGTTTTAAGTCTGTTTTTAATCTTGAGGATGGTGAATTAACTGACATAGAGAAGGAGTTTAGCGAATCATTAAGGTTTAAATATACTAATCCTCAATGGACTTATTTGAGATGATTTGTGAAAAGGTGTTTAGGTCTAGGGCCGGAAAGACTGTTATTCTGAGGGTCTATGATAATAATGTTGAGGTTACTGGTGATTTCTTCACTACTGATGATGATTTGAGATTGATAGAAGATAGTTTAAGTAAAGGTAAGAGGCCCAATGCTTTTATTTTAGGTGTTGATATTGATGAGTTATATGAGAAGTTTTTAGAGTGTGTCAAAAAATGAAAGTTTTACTTTCTTCGGGTACTTACTACTATTTAAAAAGGGGTATAAAGGTTAGTGAGACTGCTTATGCTTTACAATATGGTGGTTGTGAAGGTAAGTGTAAGTTCTGTACGCAATCTGTCTTATCTAATGCTGATAAGACTTATTTATCTAGGGTTAAGTGGTATTTAGTTGATTTTAATGATGAGACTGCTGAAAAACTTTCCATTTTTTCCCGTTTTTGTTTACAAACTGTAATAAAGAAGGGTTTTGTTGATGAGGTTATTGATATTCTTAAGCTTACTAGAAATAAGCATAAATCTGTTACCATAACTCCCATAGAGGGAAGCTATTTGTATAAATTTAAGGAGTTAAATGTTGACTATTTAGGCATTGGTTTGGATACTGTTAAGAGGCTTTGGGATTATGTTGGTAAGCCTTATACTTTTGATGAGTATATGAAATTTATAAAGGAAGCTGTTAGAGTCTTTGGAAGGGGTCATGTTTACGCTCATTTAATAGTTGGTCTTGGTGAGACTGATGATGAATTAATTAGTTTAATGAAAGAGTTAAAAGATATTGGTGCTGAGGTTGCTTTGTTTGCTTTTACCCCGGTTAAGGGCACTCCTTTTGAGAATTTAGAGAGACCTTCTCTTGAAAGGTATAGGTACATTCAAAGAATGAGATACATGATATTTGAGGGAAAGAATTCTAAGCTTGCATACTTAACATCTGGTTGTCCATCTTGTGACAGACCTTATTATAATGAAGATCCTAGAGATAAGTTGTATAATATTCCTTTGAGGGATTTCCGTTGGTATATGGGTTCGTAATTTTGAGAAAATTTTCTGTTATAAGCATCTCTGGTGGTTCTTGTTCTTTAAGTTGTACATATTGTAATTCAACATATATAAAGAGTATGGAGCCTGCTATTTCTGAAGAAGAATTTTACAAAATCTTAAAGAAGAAGTATGAAAGAGGAGTTAAGGGGTTTTTAATTAGTGGTGGTTTTGATCCCCAAGGGAGGTTACTGAATCTTAAGAGAATATTACCGGTTATGAAAAGGGTTAAAAGAGAGTTCGAAGATGTGATTTTTAATATTCATCCTGGGTTAGTAGAAAGGGAATTAATAGAGGAAATGTCTGATGTTGTCGATATTGTAGATTACGAGTTTGCTTACTCACTAAGAGCTTTTGAAAATAAGGGGATAAAGAGGAATAGGGAGGATTATATTAAAGTTTTGGAAGATTTTATAACTAGGGGTCCTAAATATATTGTTCCCCATATAATTTTAGGTTTTCCTAATGATGATATTGAGGAGAGTATTAAAATTGCTTCTTCTATGAAACCTTATCTTGTTAATTTCTTAGTCCTCATACCTACTAAAGGTACTCCCTCGGAGAATTTTGGTATCCCTCAGATTTCTGATATTATTAAATATGTTGAGCTTGGTAATAGGTTAATGAATGGAAAGGTTAGTATTGGCTGTATGAGACCTTATAGGATTAAGGATGAGTTAGATAAGATAGTAGTAGAAAGAGGTCTTGTTGAGAGAATTTCTAATCCTTCCAGGAAATTATGGGGTTATTTAGATATGTATGATGCTTGCTGTAGTTTACCTTTAGAGTATTTAAATAAATTTAAACTTTAATTTTTTAAACTCCGAACACATGTTCGATTATATATGATCTATATAATTGGTTCAGGTATTGCTGGTTTATCTGCTGGTGTTGCGTTAAGAAGGGCTGGAAAGAAAGTTACTTTAATAAGTAAAAGAATTGATGGTGGTTCTACTCCCATAGCTAAGGGTGGTGTTGCAGCTTCTGTTGGAAGCGATGATAGTCCAGAGCTACATGCTCAAGACACTATTAAGGTTGGTGATGGACTGTGCGATGTAAAGACTGTTAATTATGTTACATCTGAGGCTAAGAATGTTATAGAGACTTTTGAGAGTTGGGGTTTTGAGTTTGAGGAGGATTTAAGGTTAGAAGGAGGTCATACAAAGAGGAGAGTTTTGCATAGGACTGATGAGACGGGAAGAGAGATATTCAACTTTTTATTGAAGCTTGCTAGGGAGGAAGGAATTCCCATAATTGAGGATAGACTTGTTGAGATAAGGGTTAAAGACGGGAAGGTTACTGGTTTTGTTACGGAAAAGAGGGGTTTGGTTGAGGATGTTGATAAGCTTGTTTTAGCTACTGGTGGTTATTCTTATCTTTATGAATACTCTTCTACTCAATCTACTAATATTGGGGATGGTATGGCTATTGCTTTTAAGGCTGGGGCTATGCTTGCTGATATGGAGTTTGTACAATTTCATCCTACTGTTACAAGTTTAGATGGAGAAGTTTTCTTACTAACAGAAACTTTAAGGGGTGAGGGAGCACAAATCATTAATGAGAACGGAGAAAGGTTTTTATTCAATTATGATAAGAGAGGAGAATTAGCACCTAGGGATATTCTTTCTAGAGCTATTTATATTGAAATGTTAAAGGGACATAGGGTTTTTATTGATTTGAGTAAAATTGAGGATTTTGAAAGAAAGTTCCCTGTTGTTGCTAAGTATTTAGCTAGGCATGGTCATAATTACAAAGTTAAGATTCCTATATTTCCTGCAGCCCATTTTGTTGATGGAGGTATTAGGGTTAATATTAGAGGAGAAAGCAATATTGTGAATCTTTATGCTATTGGCGAGGTTAGTGATTCTGGTTTACATGGTGCTAATAGGTTAGCTAGTAATTCTCTTTTAGAAGGTTTGGTTTTTGGCATTAATTTGCCAAGATATGTTGATAATAGTTGGGAGGGAATATCTACTGATGACGGTATTGTTCATTCTGTTAGGATATCTGGTAATAAGACTCTATCTCTTAAAGAGATAAGGAGGATTAATTGGGAAAATGTTGGTATAATAAGGAATGAGGAGAAATTGGTTAAGGCTATAAATACTTATTCTGGTTCTACGCAAAATGAGGCTATTATATCTTATTTGACCGCATTAGCTGCTGAAATAAGAAAGGAGAGTAGGGGTAATCATTTTAGGGAGGATTATCCTTATAAGGATCCTAATTGGGAAAAAAGGATTTATTTTAAGTTAGTTGTTTAGTAGCCTCATTGTCCTTTCAAATGCTTCTTTTGCTCTTTCTGCTATGTCTTTAGGTACTTTCACTTCATAAATTTCTTCTTCTAGTGATCTTTTTATTTTTTCTAATGTTATCATAGCCATATAAGGACATCTTGCACATGCACAAGCTTCAGTAGTGACTAATGGGTAGAATGTTTTTTCTGGTACTTGCAACTTTAATGCGTTTATCATCCCTAACTCTGTAGCTACTATGAATTCTTTATAGGGACTTTCTTTAGCAAATTTTATCATTTGATTTGTTGAGCCTACAAAGTCTGATGCTTCTAATATTTCTAATGGACTTTCTGGATGTGCCATAAGTATTGCGTTAGGATATTTCTTTCTTGCTAATTCAACTAGTTGTCTTGTGTAATTGGCATGGACTATACATCTTCCATTTGGTGGCACTTTTATTAATTTCTTCCCAGTTTTTCTCTCAACGTAATTTGCTAAGTTTGCATCTGGACCGAATATTATTGCGTCTGCGTCTAAACTTTTCACTACTTTTATAGCAGTTGAAGAAGTTACAATATAATCTGCTAATGCTTTTGTGTAAATACTAGTGTTAATATACAATACTACTGGAGCATTAGGATACATTTCTTTATATTTTCTTAAAGTATCTACATCTAAGGAATCCGATAAAGAGCAACCGGCATTAGGATCTGGGGATAATACTTTTTTATCTGGATTTAATGCTGCTGCTTGTTCTGCCATAAAGTATACTCCAGCGAATACTATAATGTCTGCATTTGTTTTCATTGCTTTTACTGCTAAATCATAAGAATCTCCAGTGAAATCTGATACTAATTGTACTCCATACTCCATATAATTATGACCTAAAATTATCGCGTTTTTACTTCTCTTTAAATTCTTTATTTCTTTTATTAACTCCACTGCGTCTGGCATATATCCCCGAACATGTGTTCTGTGCATTTTAAGTTTTTAAATATTACTATCGAATATTTGTTTTTATGATTTATATACATCAAGAGAGAAGTCTAATGACCTTGAACTATGGGTTATATAACCACTTGAAATAATGTCAACCCCCGTTTTTGCATATTCAATTACATTATCTGGATTTATTCCACCAGAAGCTTCTACTATTACTTTCCCTTTTAATTCATTTACTACTGGTATTATTTCTTCTGGTTTCATATTATCTAAAAGTATAGCATCTGCACCAGCTTGATATGCTTCTAATGCATCTTTTAAACTTGATACTTCAACCTCAATTTTTTTAGTAAAACTTGTTATTTCTTTAGCTCTCCTTATAGCTTCTTTTACACTTCCGATTAGAGCAATGTGATTATCTTTTATTAACACTGCATCGGAAAGATTAAATCTGTGAGGATCTCCTCCACCTACTTCAATTGCGTATTTTTCAAATACTCTTAAACCTGGAGTTGTTTTCCTGGTCCCAGCTATTCTAACATTAGGGTTTACACTCTTAGCCAGTCTTGTCATCAAGTGGGTTACTGTAGATATACCAGATAATTTGCCTAATAGATTCAGTACTAATCTCTCTACTCCTAAGATTGTTTCTGCGTCTCCTTCTATCTCTAATACTATATCTTTTTTCTTTATTTGTGTTCCATCTTTCATATAATTTTCTATCTTTATTCCTAAATATTCTAAGAAAGGAATAATGAACTTTTGACCGGCTAATATTCCCTCATCTTTAGATATTATTATGGCTTTACATTTTATCCCAGAAACTATTTTACTTGTCACGTCTTCTGGGTATGTGTCTTCTTCAAGTAATGATAAGAGTTTGTTTATCATTATTTGTTTTATCATTTACGAAAAGTGAGTTATAGTGAAAATAAAAATTAGTCTTTAAAACATGTCGGTCAATCAAAGCAAAAATAAACTTTATATCTTATTTCATAATATTTTTATTTGCCGCTGTAGCTCAGCCTGGTTAGAGCGCCGGCCTTGTAAGGGTAAAGGGCAGGACAGCCGGCGGTCCGGGGTTCAAATCCCCGCAGCGGCTTTTTTCTCCCTTAAGTATCTTATTAAAGCTTCTCTTATTATTTCACTTCTGGTAATCCTATTGTTTAATGCATAGAGGTCTAGTTGTTGTAACAAATCCTCCTCTATTTTGAATGTAACTACTCTCATTTCTCATCAAGTAATACCTAAAAAGTGGGTTATAAATAAGTCCAATTTGATATAAGTCAGAATAGAGAGACTAAACCGAAACTATTATCTTACTTTCCGCAAGAGTTTCTTCAATTACTTTCTTTAAGATCTCTGGATCTTTTTCATCTTCAATGAATCCTCTTATTAGAAATGATTCTGCCTCTTTTCTACTTAATCCTCTATTTTCTAAATAGAATATTAAATCATCTGGTACTCTAGATACTGATGCAGAATGCTTAGCCATTAATACTCTTCCAGTCTTTACTTCTAACATAGGTGCTACTATCGATTTTGCATCTTTACCCAATATATATGCTCTACCTATTATCGATGTAGATGAATCAAATGCTGTTTGATTTACTGATGCGTCTCCTCTTACAACTACTAATGCATTATCAGTAGCTATTCCTTTTAAGTTTCCTTCACTTACACTTCTTAATCCTTCATGTTGTACGTTTACTTTCATATCTATTTTATCGTTGTCTCTTCCTATTGATTTAGCACTAAAGACTGATCTTGCATCTTTCTCTAGAATTGTTGTATATTCTATGTGCGCCATTTTTGATTTAGTAGCAAATAATGTTGCGTTAAGTTCTCCTTCACAATAAACTTTACTATAATTATAAATGTATGTGGATTTGGCAATTAATGTGAAATTAACTTGAGAATCTCTTCCTATTTTTAGAGAAATAACTGACGATTGAAGGGAGTCTGGTATTTCGTTTTCAGCCAGATATATTATATCTGCTATTGCACCTTCCTTCACATTTATTTCTATGTTAGCCGGAGAAATGTAGCCTTTTTCTGTTACGTTATGATATATTAAGATTTTTGAAGAGTCTTCTATGTTTATTTTCAGTTTTTTTGATAATGCCAATGTTAAAGAGACAAGCTTAGTTTCATCTGCCTTCATCAGATTATTTGTTGGTTCAAAGCTTATTTCTCCTCCTATTATGTTATCATCTTGTATATAGATTGTCTTGTATCCTTCTATTTCATACTTCTTTACTTTATTTGAAGAGGGAAAGATTGTTAAGTTAAGTTTATCATACTCACTCCATTCAGTATAATGCTTAACTGTAGGAGAATCGTTTATAATTTGGTATGGCAATGATTCTGCTAAAGAAAGTAATTTTTGCCTTTCTCCTTTATTTTCCAAGTTAGAAATGTATTTTTGTACAGAAGAAAAATCGATTATACTCATTTATGCCACTGCACCTAGTTTATCTAATTCTAACTTAATAACCTTATTCAGCATTGTAGCATATTCAAATGGTAGTTCTTTCATAATCTCATCAATAAATCCTAAGACTAGCATTGAAACTGATTCCTTTTCGTCTATACCTCTATTCATTAAATAGAATAATTGATCTTCATTCATTCTGAAAGTATGGGCTTCATGAGCTACATCTGCATCTTCTTCAAAGACTTGGTTATGTGGGAATGTATATGCTTTTGTTTTCTCATCAAGCATTAGTGAATCACACTTTACAAATGCTTTTGCACCAGTAGCTCCTTTGTTAACCCTTATTAAGCCTCTGTATATGTTTACTCCGCCATTAAATCCTATGTTCTTGTTTATTACTTTACTCTTAGTATTTGGTGCTGCGTGAATCATTTTTGATCCGCTGTCCTTCCATTCTCCTTCACCGCTGGCTAATGTTACTACTAAACTTGTTGATGAGGCATTTCTTCCTCTTAATATTGTTGATGGATAAACGAAACTATATTTTGATCCTAAAGAACCTTCTACCCATTCCACTGTTGAATTTTCATCTGCCCATGCCCTCTTATTATTAAAGTTAATTACATTTTTGCTCCAGTTTTGTACTGTTGTAAATTTAATATAAGCGTTTTTCTTTGCATATAATTCTACCATACCATCGTGGAATGAGAATTTCTTAAATTGTGGTGCTGAGCATCCTTCAATGAAATGTATATATGAACCTTCATCTGCTATGATTAAGGTGTGCTCAAATTGTCCTTCCATTTCACTTCCTATTATGAAGAATCCTTCGACTGGTGTGGTTATTTTCACACCTTTTGGTACATATACGAATACTCCACCACTCCATAAGGCACCATGAAGTGCGGCGAATTTGTGATCGGAAACGGGGAAAATTTTTGTGAAGTATTCTTTTATTATGTCTGGGTATTTTTGTATTGCTTCTTCTGGCGGCATCATTATTACTCCTTTCTTAGCTAATTCTTGTTTAACATTAGAATAAATTGATTCTGATTCAAATGTTGCAACTAAACCTCCTAAGTATTGTTGTTCTGATTGAGGAATTCCTAATTGTTCATAATATTTTCTAATTTCTGGTGGTACTTCATCCCAATTTGATGTTCTTTCTACATCAGGCTTTATGTAAATTTCCATTTTTGAAACATCTAATTCGGAAAGGAAATCTGGTAACCAATTAGGAGTTGGGAGTTTTTCAAATAATTCTAAACTTTTTAATCTTAATCTGAGCATCCATTCTGGTTCTTTTTTAAGTTTTGAAATTTCAACGATTACGTCCTTGCTTAGCCCGGACTCTACTACACGTTTATGAAATTCACTTTGACTAAGGTTATTGTTTTTAGCCTCTATTGTGGCATTTATGATCTCGTTAATATCAAGCGAGAATTTCTCTTCTGGCATTTTGGTTTACCTATCATTAACTCTGTTAAAGATCTAATATAAGCTTATCTATAAATAATTAAAAATTTTAAATTCTAGAAAAATTATTAATTATTTCAATATTCCTTCATACCCTTTTTCATCTATAAATTTAGCTAATTCCATCCCACCAGAAGCTACTATTTTACCTCTATAAAGTACATGAACTTTATCAGCTTTCACATGGTCAAGAATCCTTCTATAATGAGTTATTATCAAGTATCCAGTATTATTCTCATTTCTAAGTTTTACTATAGCTTCAGCAATAGCTCTAAGACCATCAACATCAACACCTGAATCTGGCTCATCGAGTATTGCTATTTTAGGTTTCATTAATAACATTTGTAGAATTTCTGTTCTCTTTTTTTCTCCACCACTAAATCCTTCAAAAACACCTCTGTTTAATAAGGAGTCACTTACTCCTACAGTTTTACTTAGTTCTTTTACATAACTTATAACTTGTAGCGGGGATTGTGATGAACCGTAAATTCTGTTATACTCCGCTACTAGTAAGGTAGAAAGTTTTACTCCGCTTATTTCTATGGGATTTTGAAATGCTAAGAATAATCCTTTTTTGACTTTTTCATGTGTTTCAAGATTTGTTATATCTTCATTATCTAGTAAGATTTTGCCTTCAGTGATTTTATATTTAGGATGTCCCATTATAGCCAGTGATAGTGAGGTCTTTCCACTTCCGTTAGGTCCCATTAATACATGTATCTCTCCAGAGTTTATAGTTAGCGAAACACCTTTGAGTATTTCTTTACCTTCTACTGTTACGTGAAGATTTTCGATTTTTAAAGTTGTCATATATATCACTTCTACTTATGAGCTTAAATTTCTCTCTATCCAAGGGGCTTCTTCAAGGAATAATGAACATGAAGAGTTATTTAATGCTTCTTCTAACATAGTAAGTAGATCATCCATATAACTTAGGAGAATTTGATTATCTGTATTTATTTGTGATAATGCTAGTTTAATTTGTGATATTAGGGTAAATCCGTTAGAAATTCTCTTTATACTTGGAAATAATATACTCATTATTATTTCATCAAATAAATCGTTTATTTTTTGAAATACTTCTATTAATTTTTTATTTATTTCTTGGTCATTTCTCAGTTTTTCATCTTTTTTTATAACTTCATTAAGTTTTTGCATTACGTGGTATACTCTTAACAATATAGAAGAATTTACAGCTATAATGAAATTCCTCAGAGTATCCCTTTCAGAATTATATCTTCCACCCATACTTCTTCTTAATAACATAAGGTATACCCGTCTAAGATCTTCTATTGTAGATTGTACTTCTGACTGATTCTGACCTTTAAGAATAGCTATAATATCATCTACTTTTTTTGCTATAATATTCAATATTCTCCTTAGTAAAGATTCTATGCCTATTTTTTCAGTATCTAATAAGCAATCTAGTTTTATTCTGTCTTCTGTAACTTCAGATACTTCTATGCCCACTAATTGCTTTGAGAAATTCATTACATCTTCTACTTCTTTATGTTCCAAATTTTTCCTAGAAGAAAATACTATTTCATCATAACCTAGTGCATATAAACAAGGGATTGCTGTAGTCATTGATTGCTTGAAGCTATCAATATCGATTTTTACAGACCTTTTATTTGAGTTTAATTTTATTTTTTCAGCAACTAAACGCAAAGTGCCGTCTTCAGATACTTCCATAATTATTTTATCTCCTGGTTTAATTCCCCATTTGTTTATCCATTTTTTAGGTAATGTTATAAATAGAGAAGAAGAACCCAGTCTTTGAACTTTCCTAGTTTCTACATCTTTTGAAAATCTTGTTGTTTCATCAGACAAGAATTTATCCCTATTTAATCTACTTGAACGCCGTTTATATAAATGTTTCTAAAGCTTATTAATAACAAGATAAAAAGCAGTTTTTCTACTGTTTCTTTTTCTTTATTGTTACTTTTAATAACCATTTAACTCTTGAAACATCCATAGTTGAAGGATCAGCATCATCTGGTAAGCTTAAATTAAGTCTATATTCTTTACCATCCTTTGTTTTACAAGAAATAGATAATCTCCTTGGTCTTGATTCAACTTTTAATGTAGCTAAATCAGCTTTAGGAACATCTATGAGATATTCGTATCCTTCATCGGTTTCATTAACACTATATAATGGTGAAGAAAATCTTCTTAGTTCTCTTTCTATTTCTTCCTCTATTTCTCTTTGTATTCTTCTAAATTTTTCTTCCTCTTGTTTTAATAGGTTCTTTATTAATTCATCTAAGTCTTTAAAAGCTGGCATTTTTATCACGCATATGTCATTGGTCTATTTGATGCATAAGTCGGTAATTCTTGTTTTGTCTGCTCCATTAATCCCTTAATTTTATCTCTAATATCTTCTGCTTCTTTTAGTAATTCGTCAACACTTATAGAGAACCCTATATATTTACTCAATATAGTTAATGCTATTGCTGATGCTTCTGGATCTGGTAGATCAAGAAAAGATTCAACAACAATAACGAAATTACTTAAATTATTTTTATGTGATTCAATAAGCAAAGGAGCATACGGACCGGCTATATAACCATCACCAAATTTTTCCATAAGACCAAGTTTTTGTAAATCTTGAGCTGTATTATAATCATTTGCTATCCAATATGCATTTAATTTTTCAGCGTTTAGCCTATCTTGTATTGGTAATCCTGTTATTGATATAATATTTGAAATACTATATTTTTTTGCAACATCAACTATAATCCTACTTATTACATTTATTGCAGATGAGGGTATGGCTATCCATGAATGAAATACTATCATATTATGGTTATGATAGAGTCTTATAGGGGATTTTGCTATTCCGTCTTGAACGTGAGAAATTGGGGGTAAAATAGTTGGCGCGTAAATTTCGGCAAACTCTTTAAGTTTTAACCTTTCTATCAAATACTCTGTTGCTATCACTCCAACTAATCCAGCGTCTGGTAATCCAACTATAAGATAAGAAGGTTTAGATAAAATTGGAGTATATTTTTCAATAATTTCGTATTGGCTCATTATAATCCCTCTCTTTGTTTTATTAATTCACTATACTTTTCCGGACTTAACAATTTTTCTATTTCGTTTCTGTCACTTATCTCTAGTTTAAATATCCAGCCTTCACCATAAGGATCTTTATTTATTAGTTCTGGTGACTCAGTCAGTTTTTGGTTTGTTTCTATTACTTTTCCAGATAATGGAGAGTAAATATCTGCAGCAGCTTTTACGGATTCTACAACAGCAACCGGATCATTAGCCTTAACTTCTTTATCTATCTCTGGTAATTCAACACCTACGATATCACGTAGTTTTTTCTGTGCATAATCAGTTATTCCCACAATAGCTATGTTTTCTTTAACCAATATCCACTCATCTGTTTCTGAATAATACCTATCTTTTAATACTTTATATTTTCCACCAACTATAATTTCTGACATTATTATCACTAAATAAATGGAAAGTCTTGTAATTTAGCTTCAACTTGCCTATTTCTTATCTCTATATTAACAGAGTACCCGAATAGAGTGTATTTCGAGTTAATATATCCCATTCCTATGACTCTATTAAGATAGGGTGAAAATGTTGAACTTGTTACATATCCAATTTCGTTATCAAGTATTTTTATCTTGTTATCTTTTCTAGGAATACTTCTTTCTCCTTTCTTTAATTTTAATCCAACTCTTATTTTCTCAACACCATTCTTTAACTGTTCTACTATTTTCTCTCTGCCAATAAATTGTTTATCAAGAGAGAAAACCCAATATCTTGCTTCTACGGGAGTTATGTTCTCATCTATATCTTCTCCATACAATACAAATCCCATTTCTTGTCTTATACTATCTCTACAAATTAAACCAGATGGTTTAACTCCTACCGAAATAAGTCTTTGAATAATTTTTGAGATTACTTCTGGGCTTCCCCAAACTTCTACTCCATCTTCTCCAGTCCACCCTGATCTGCTAATAAGAAAGACTTCTTCCCCAAGAAATTTAGTATTAATTTTAAATTCTAATGGTTTTAGATCAGTCTTTTCTATATAATTCCACACATTTCTTCCTTGTATAGCAATCATAGCATATTTAAATGTTAGATCTTCTACTTCTAATGACGAATTAGATTTTATCCAATTTATTACTTTTTCTCTATTTATTGCATTTGTAACAATTAAGAATTCAGTATCACTTAACTTATATGTCATTACATCGTCTATAAAACCTCCTTTATCATTAAGAAATGCTGTTGGTCCTATCATAGTATTATAGGAAGCTTTTTTAATATCTTTCGCTATCAAAAGATCGAACTCATCAATTTTTCCAGTTATTTTTAGTCTCCCCATGTGTGATAAGTCAAAAAATGCAGCAGAAGAGCGTACAGCTAAATGTTCTTCTTGATAAGAAGTGTATTTCATTGGCATTTTCCAACCTGCAAATTCGCCTATATCAGCATTAAGTTTTAATTCAATATCCAAAAGAGGCGTACTAAACATTTTTAATTCACATATTGAATACTAGTAGGCATATTTATATGGACATGCATCCATGGCTACCAAATATAAAGTATATAGAGGAGATGTTGAAAAGTATAGGAGTAAATAGCATAGACGATCTATTCATAGATGTGCCAGAAGAAATCAAATTAAAGAAAGAATTGGATTTAGATTATAAAAAACCTCTTTCTGAATACGAAATTATTCTTAAATTGCAAGAATTACAAAATAAAAATAAAAGACTTAAGATGCCACCTTTTCTAGGAGGTGGACTTTGCCCGCATTATGTTCCAGAGGTTGTAAAATTTATTATTAAACGTTCTGAATTTTATACGGCTTATACTCCTTATCAGCCAGAAATTTCTCAAGGACTACTTCAAGCACTTTTTGAATATCAAAGTCTAATAGCTGAGCTTTTTGAAATGGAAGTAGTTAATGCATCCCTTTATGATTGGGGTAGTGCTCTAGCTGAAGCTATAATGATGGCTAATAGAATTAATAAAAAGAAGACTGTGCTTGTTCCTAAACTTATGAACCCATACCATAAAGAAGTTGTAAAAACGTGGACTTATGGTAAGGGTATCAAACTAGTAGAAATACCTCCAAATGAAAGAGGTACTATTGACGTTAGTAAGTTAGAAAATATGATAAATGAGGATGATGTTTCTGCGATATATATTCAACAACCTAATTTTCATGGAATATTTGAAGATGAAATAGAATATATTGTAGATATTGCTAAAAAGAAAAAAATTATTACTATTATGGGTGTTTCTCCACTAGCATTAGGCTTAATCAAGCCTCCTGGAGAATATGAAATTGATATTACAGTAGGAGATGGACAAGAATTAGGTTTATCTTTAAACTTTGGAGGTCCTCTTTTAGGAATTCTTGCAACTAGATGGGACGGGCAATTAGTAAGACAAATGCCTGGCAGGATTGTGGGATTAACTAAGGATTCTGAAGGAAAAAGAGGATTTACATTAATCCTTCAAACTAGAGAACAGTTTGCTAGAAGAGAAAAAGCTACTTCAAATATAACTACTAATGAAGCATTAATGGCTATTGCAGCAGCTGTATATCTCTCCTTATTAGGAAGAAATGGAATAAAAGAATTGGCTAAGGAGATATACATTAGAAGTCATTATGCTAAGAAAAGATTAGAAGAATTAGGAGTAAACACTGTATATAACGGAGATTTCTTTGAGGAGTTTGCTGTTGATTTTAGAACTGATTATGATATAATTCATTCTAGGTTACTTGAGAAGAATATACACGGTGGATTAAAATTGGGTAAGACTCAAGCTTTATTTTGTGTTACTGAAGTTCATACTAAAAGTATGATTGATGAGTTAATTGAAAGCATTAGAGAGGTGTTTTCTGGATGAGCTGGCATCAAGCTGTATGGAACGAGCCTCTAATTTTTGAGTATAAAGGAAAGGGAAGAATAGGTTTTAAAATCCCAGAAGAAGAGGAGTTAAAGAAAGAGATTAGCATCAATATACCAGAAAAATTAAGGAGAAAAGAAATAGATTTGCCAGAGTTAAGTGAACTAGAAGTTATTAGACATTTTATAAGATTATCTCAAATGAGTTTTGGTGTTGATAACGGAATGGTACCTTTAGGTTCATGTACTATGAAGTATAACCCAAAGATAGAGGAAGAAGCTGAATTACTTACACAAAATTTGCATCCATTGCAAGATGATTCTACTGTTCAAGGTATTTTAGAGGTTTTATATTATATGCAGAAATGGTTAGCCAAAATAACTGGTATGGATTTATGTAGTTTACAAGTGCCAGCTGGAGCTGCTGGAGAATTAGCAGGGGTTTTAATGATTAAGAAATATCATGAAACTAAGGGTAGAGGAAATAGAGATGAAATGCTTGTTGCTGATACTGCACATGGAACTAATCCTGCTAGTGCTTCTATGGAGAATTTTAAAGTTATCTACATTAAGTCTAATAGTGAAGGTCTAGTTGATGTGGATATTCTGAAGGAGATTGTAAGTGAAAGGACTGCTGGGTTTATGTTAACTAATCCTAATACTCTTGGTCTATTCGAGGAGAATATATTAGATATTGCAAAATATATTCACTCTGTTGATGCAAAATTATATTATGATGGAGCAAATCTTAACGGAATTTTAGGAGTAGTTAGACCGGGAGATATGGGGTTTGATATTGTTCATTTAAATTTACATAAGACATTTGCTGTTCCACATGGGGGTGGGGGTCCAGGAGCTGGAGCAATATGTGCTAAGGGAGAGATGGTTGATTTCTTACCGTATCCATTAGTAGAGAAAAAGGACGGAAAATATTCGTTGTCTTATATTCCAAAATATTCCATTGGAAAAATTGCCACTTTTTATGGAAATGTAGGTAATGTAGTTAGAGCATATACGTATATTCTGGGTTTAGGTGCCGAAGGAATATCAATGATAGGAAAAATGAGTACTTTAGCTACAAATTACCTTATATCACAACTTAAAAATGTAAGAGGACTAGAGTTAATAGCCCCCTATAGACCTAGAAAACATGAGGTAGTTTTTTCTGCTAAAACGTTGGCTAAAGAAACTGGTGTTACAGCAAATGATGTTGCAAAGGCATTATTAGATAGAGGATTTTACGCGCCAACTATATATTTCCCTCCAAATGTAGAGGAGGCTTTAATGATTGAGCCAACAGAAACCGAACCTAAAGAAGTTTTGGATAGTTTTGCAAATGCTATAAAGGAGATTATTAATACTGCCTATTCTAATCCTAAGGAAATTTTAGATACTCCGAAGAATACTAGTGTTAAAAGATTAGACCAAGTTATAGCAAACCATCCGTCTAGTGTAACTCCAACTTATAGGGTTAAAAGATTAAGGGAGGAGGGAAAAATAGGTTCCTTAAAGTAGAGAGAAAAGTATTGAAATATAACCTAGATAAGGTATTGAAATTACTATTCCATTAACTTCAGCTACTTTTCCTATAACTTGTGACTGAGGAATTCCTTGAGGAGGTTCTAAACCAATTTTGTTATCAGACTGAGGATTAGTTATATTATCTACTCCTTTTGTAACATAGAATTTTTCCCCATCTATATAATTTATTTTAATCACATGATGTATCACATATGTGTTAAATGTAGGTGATTTATATATTATAATATTTCCAATTTTGATATTATTCGGTAAAGTATAAAATGTCAAGAAACCGTTCTGAAAAATCGGATACATTGAGACTCCTTCTACGCTTGCTGTCTGTACAATTCCAGATAAGACTACGATATAAATTAATATTATTACAATAAGTAATAAGATGTCACTCTTCTTCATCTAAATCACTAAGGTCTAATTCTATCACTTCTCCTCTGTTTTCCTCCTCTTCTTGTTTTTCTTCTCCTATTTTCTTTACACCTTTCTTTCCTTCAACTTCTACGGAGCTCCCGCCAGCTCTTATCTTTGATACTACAGCTTTCCACTTATGCCCATTAGGGCACTCAAAAGATCCCATAACGGTTATTGTTATTCTACCATAAGCATCTGGTAATGGTGAAACTAGTTGCCAAGTTTTAATCGGTTTTTCTACTCTTGTACCACATGTTGGACATACATACGGGTCAGTTTGCTTTTTCTTAGGCATAATTTGTATGATAAAAAACAAGACTATAAATTAATTCTCCTAAAATTGCTGTTGAAAATAAGGCTATTATTAGGAGATTTATCTTTCTCTTTAATGCGAAAGTATATGAAATAATATTAAAGATAACTAAAAAAGGGTAGAAAATTAAAGGAGAGTAAAAATAAGCCACAAGATAAGGTGCTGTAGTCCATGCTATATAAAATGCTCTTTGATTACTTAGCTTGCTATCAAGAATTTTTGCATAGATAGGAGTTAATATTCCATATATAACGAAGATCAGAAGACAACTACAGAATAACATATTAATCTTTGCTCTTAATTGATAATCGAATTTAAATGAATGACTATTTCAGAATCAAAAAAATAAAGGGTTACCAGATTCTTGATTCTAGAGGAAATAAAACAATCAGAGTTAAAATCGAGACATATGGAGGAATATCAGCAACTGGTGACGCACCAGCTGGAGCATCAAAGGGTAGTAGAGAGGCGATAGAATTAAGGGACAAAGATGGAGGAGTAACTAGGGCAGTCGAGTTAGTAAATACCTTAATTAACGATTCCTTAAGGGATTTTGATGTAAGGAATCAACTAGGAATTGACCAAACATTGATAAGAATGGATGGAACACCTAATAAGTCAAGAGTAGGCGGAAATACAACTATAGCTACATCAATAGCTGTAGCTAAAACAGCTGCAAAAGCTATGGGGTTAGAAATTTTCCAATACATAGGTGGGCCAAGAGTAAGATATCTGCCAATACCATTATTAAATATTTTAAATGGAGGATTACACGCTGGAAATGAACTAAAAATTCAGGAGTTTATTATAATACCTTTAAGTTTTGACAGCTTTCACGAAGCCTTATATGCTGCCGATGAAGTATACAAGCAGTTAAAGGGAATAATAACAGAAAAATACGGAAAACTTTATACAATGCTAGGAGATGAAGGAGGAGTAGCGCCACCATTATCTAAAACAGAAGACGCATTAGATTTAGTATATACTGCTATAAAGAATTCTGGTTATGAGGATAAGATAGTAATGGGAATAGATGCAGCTTCTTCTGATTTCTTTAACGGAAGTCAATATGAAATAGACGGGAAAAAATTAAGCCCAGATGAGATGATAGATTACTACATCCAATTAGCTTCACGTTATCCGTTATTATATATAGAAGATCCTTTTAACGAGAATGATTTTGAGAGATTTTCTATTTTACAACAAAAGTTAAAGAAAACTATTGTTACTGGAGACGATTTATTTACTACTAACATTGAGTATCTAAAGAAAGGGATAGAGAAAAGTTCTGCTAAAGGTACTATAGTTAAGCCTAATCAAATTGGTACTTTATCAGAGACATTTGAATACATAGAATTTGCGAAGAAAAATTCTATAAAAATAATTGTAAGTCATAGAAGTGGAGAGACAGAAGATTCTTTTATAGCTGATTTAGCTGTTGGAGTACAAAGTGATTTTATAAAGACTGGAGCACCAGCTAGAGGCGAAAGAACTAGTAAATATAATAGATTACTAGAAATAGAAAACGATTATGGAATAGAATATTACGGTAAAAAAATTTATCTTTAAGGTAGTAAAACTCCTACTATTATTAAAAACATTGCTAGAACTAGCATTAATACTACAAAAGTTCTAAAAGGCATATTAGGTAGTTCTTTAAATGCTTTAATTAGTCCATATATAATAGCTCCTATCAGCACCATAAATACTATAGCTAATCCGACTACTATTAAACCTGTAGCTAACGGTGAAGCATTAAAATGAAACATTCCCGCTATCTGAGAAGTAACATTAGCAAGATTTTGTAAACTCATATTAATTCGTAAAGTATATATTACTCGCAGATATTTTTTAAACTTTGCCACATAATATCCTCCTCCCGATGATGATGGTTAAAAGCGCTTATCGGTGACGAGCCTCTACCTGCTGAGGTGCCCAAATCCTTATAAATAAAATATGCAGAGCTGATATTTTTGAGGAGTATTACCATGCCAATTTCAGTTGATGTATTAACGAAATTTGTTGGACAAAAGATTAAAGATGTATATGGGAGGGACGTGGGTAGTATAATTCATGTATATACAGAGATTGATGGAACAATAACTGGAATAGAAATTTCTTACGGTAATTCTTTTGTTACCGTAAGTCCAGAGAGTGTTAAAATGGATGGTGATAATATAGTATTATTACCTGAATGGAAAACAGAAGCTATAAAGATTTTAGGATATATGGAGAAGATAAGAAGAAGGCAAAAAGCACTAGAAGAATTATATTCAAAACAAGAAATTCCTAAAAGTATGTATGATGATATGAAAAGAAAGCTAGATTCAGAACTGTTAAAACTCAGAGAAGAACATGCGAAATTGAAAAGTAAATTAAAGAATAGATTAA
This sequence comes from Sulfurisphaera ohwakuensis, assembly GCF_009729055.1. GTDB lineage: Archaea > Thermoproteota > Thermoprotei_A > Sulfolobales > Sulfolobaceae > Sulfurisphaera > Sulfurisphaera ohwakuensis. Next base: position 1,265,640 of record NZ_CP045484.1, read on the forward strand.
ATGAAATTGAAGATCAATTAGCTCAGATTGATAAAGCAACCATATCGTTGAAAATGAGTTATATTTCTGGCGAATTACCAGAAACTTCATATAAAAATTCTATGGAAATATTAAGACAATCAAAAGAAAGCTACACATTAGAGAGAGATGATATAAAGAAAATATTAGATAAATTGGATGGTTTAGACAAAGAGGGAATAGATATTAAGCCTTCTCCCTCATTAACTACGCAACAAGAACAACCTAATAAGAGCGATGGTAATAAATCAGAAGTACCATTACCAATACCAGTAAGAGTAATAAATACTTTGTAACTAATTTAGTGAAATAGTATGTTAGATAAGATCTCATCCTTTTTTAATAATGATAGGAAGCGAAAGGCACAATTAGGTAAAATTATCACTGAGATATCTTTGAAGTTAAAAGACCAACAAGATAGATTAGATGAAGCTATAAGAAGATTAAGAGATAGAGATAAAGAACTTTATGAAAAGGTTATTAGGGCACAAATCGAAGGTGATATGGCTAAGGCTACAATCTATGCACAAGAAATCTCAGATATTAGAAAAATGATCAAAATTATCTATACTGCATTTCTAGCTATAGAAAAAGTTAGAATTAAATTAGATACGGTACAAGAGCTTCAAGGAGTTTCATTAGTCTTACTTCCAGTTATGAAAGTATTAGGACAATTAAAAGATCAAATAAAAGGAATTGCACCAGAAGTAGCCATTGCATTAGATTCTATAACTAGCAACGTTAATAGTATAGCTATAGAAACTGGGGCTTTGAGTGAGAGGACAGTTGTGCCTACTGTAGTTGATGAAGAGGCTCAGAAAATATTAAATGAAACAAAGAAAATGGCTGAGGAAAAATTAAAAGAGATTTTACCAGAATTACCTTATCCACCTAGTGATACACCATCATATAAGAGGCAAGTAATAGAAATTAAACAAGAACAGACACAACAAAAAAGAAAAGTTACAGCTGACGATTTACTTGAATATATAAGACAAACTGGTGGGTTCTTAGATCTAGAACATTTTAGTAAAATATATAATGTAGATAAACAAGAAGTTTTGGACTTATTAAAATCCTTGGCTTCAAAAGGATTAATTACATTAGAGGAGTAGGGCTATGTCTGCACAATCAATGCTAGAAGAGATGGCTAGGAAATATGCTATTAATGCAGTAAAAGCTGATAAAGAAGGAAAGGCAGAAGATGCTATAAACAATTATAAAAAAGCAATAGAAATATTATCACAATTAATCGCGTTATATCCCGATTCGCCATCAATAAAAGTTTACGAACAAATGATTAATGAATATAAGAAAAGAATTGAGGTATTGAAAGAAGCTGTACCCGCAAGTGGATCAGAATCAAAGCAGATCGATATAGAAGATTTAATTGTAAAAGAGAAACCAAAAGTATCGTTTAAGGATATTGTAGGATTAGATGATGTAAAGGAAGCCTTAAAAGAAGCCATTATATATCCGACAAAAAGACCAGATCTGTTCCCATTAGGATGGCCTCGTGGTATCTTACTTTATGGACCTCCAGGTTGTGGAAAGACAATGATTGCAGCTGCAGTAGCTAGTGAAATAGACTCTTACTTTATTCAAGTAGATGCAGCATCTATAATGTCAAAATGGTTAGGGGAGGCTGAAAAGAATGTTGCTAAAATATTTACTAAGGCTAGGGAAATAAGTAAGAGAGAAGAAAAACCTGTTATAATATTTATTGATGAACTTGATGCGTTATTAGGGATTTACAATAGCGAAAATGGAGGAGAAGTTAGAGTAAGAAATCAATTCTTAAAAGAAATGGATGGATTGCAAGATAAGTCTGAGAATTATAAGGTTTATGTAATAGGAGCTACTAATAAACCATGGAGGCTTGATGAACCTTTCTTAAGAAGATTTCAGAAGAGAATTTATGTTAGATTACCAGATTTCCAGCAAAGGCTGGCTTTACTCCAATATTATACATCTAAAATAAAGATGGAGAATGTAGATTTAAACAAGGTAGCTGAAATGACTGAAGGGTACACAGCTAGTGATATTAAGGATATAGTACAAGCTGCTCATATTAGGGTTGTTAAAGAAATGTTCATTAATAATCTTAATGAGCCTAGACCAGTTAGTATGGAAGACTTTATTGAGGTATTAAAAATAAGAAAACCGAGTGTTAACCAAGAGATGATAAAGGCATATGAAGCATGGCATGAAAAGTTTAAAGCACTTTAGATCAGATACCCCAGGGTTCATATCATCAAATCAAGCTGGCATGACTCACATCATCTCTGAAATTATGTCCTTTATATATTTTCCCGTAGTTTTCGAACTATAAATTTTTTTCAATATATCTTTATCTTCTAATTTAGTTCTCTCTTTCCATACCTTAAGTGTTTCTTTCAATTTCATATATGCATTATAGTGATATTTACATAAATTATCATATTCTGCCTCAAGGTCACAGAACTTACATTTCTTATACTTCATTAATCCTAATATTTTAGCTAATTTAATTCCTATTTGATCTTTATATTTATTATAATTATCTAGATAGATCTTCAGAGTATTTATTGTTTCTGCGACAACTCCTTCTACTGTCTCTTTCCCATCTAGTATTTCGTTTAATTTTTCTTCCATCTTTGAAGTTAATTCTATGCTTGTTAAGTCCTTAAAATAATCTTTCAACACCTCAACTATAACAATTCCTAGCGATGTAGGATATATTGTACCTCTTTTTTGTGAAAGATATTTTCTATTAAATAAGGTTTCAATAATTTTTCCTCTTGTAGCCTCAGTTCCTAAGTTGGAAGTTTCCATCCATTTTAATAATTGAACTTTGTTGTATCTTTTTACATCCGGTTTAGCCAAGTCCATCTTTACAGAAACAGATTCTATCTTAACCTCTTCTCCTTCTTTTACATCTAATAATTCCTCATCTTTCACAGAATGATAGGGGTATAGTAATAACCATCCTTTAAACTTTATTTTTTGCCTAGTTATCTCATCAGATATATCCACATCCTTAAACCGTATGATTATTTTCTGAGTTATCATTATAGCATCTCTTGAAATGCTTGCAAGAAAACGCCTAGTTATTAGTTCAAACAACTTATATTGTCTAATCCCAAGTTTTTCAGTTATTCTATTTCCAGTAGGGTAAATTGCAGGATGAGCGGGATCATCTTTACTTCCTTGTCTGACTATGTATTCTCCTTTCGTAATGTTTCTCACTAACCCTACTAAGTTCTTAAAATTGGCTTCTAATCCATTGACTATACTTTTTACATCAACTGATGGAGGAATTTTTTGACTATTTGTTCTAGGATAGCTAATTAACCCATCTAAGTATAATTCTTCAGCTAATCTTTCGACATAATAAGGTGAATAACCTAATATTCTGCCAGCTTCTGCTTGCAAATCTCCTAAATTAAAAGGTGAAGGTCGTGTTAATGATTTTTCCTCTATTCTGACCTCATCCACTACAGCCCTTGATTTTTTTATTTTATTAGCAAATTCTTGAGCTTCTTCCTTGTATTCGAACGTTCTATTTAACGACAAGCTAAATGTCTCATTTCCTATTTTAATTTTTACACTAACTCTATATACAGGCAATGGAATATATAGTTCTCTTGCTATCTCATTTTCTACTACATGGATTAGAGTAGGACTTTGTACCCTCCCCGCACTTAATGTTACCCTTTTCTTTGTAACAGAACTTACAGCTAACATTAAGGCCCTACTTACATTAATACCCCATATCCAATCTACTTTATGCCTAGCAATACCTGCATTTATCATATTGTAGTCTAATGGTGAAAGATTTGAATATGCTTTCTGTATGTCTTGTTTAGTTAACGCTGAAAATTTCATTCTTTTAGCTTTTTTTAAATCACCAAAATGTTTGATTATCATATAACCTATTACAGAACCTTCAATATCATAATCACAAGCATTAATATATTCAATGGCATATTTTGATAAATCCTTAAGCAAATTATAGTACTTTTTTGTATATTTAGCAGAATCATCTATTTCCCAAAGAGGTTTCCAATCCATGGAAAAAATAGGAAAAGAACTATCACCATAAAGATTAAATAAATGACCAGCAGCAGGTGCAACAACGTTTACTTTTCCTTTATAATTTATAACCCAATAGCTTACTGAGTATTTTTTACATGTAGTTGGTTTATCTGATAAAGCCTCAGCTATTTTCTTTGCAGCTTTACTTTTTTCTGCAATAACTAAGATATAATTTTTAGGATAACAATTCATACTATTTAAACTCTACCTTTTTAACTGAAACCAACTCTATCTTCCCATTAGGATATACACGCCTTACTGTAATAGGTAAGACTCCACGCTTAAGCTCTTCTTCTGCTATACTAATTACATCATTAAAAGGTAAATTATTAGTGTCTATAAGAGGAGAAGCTCCCATAGCTAATTGTAATGCTCTGGCACTTATAATTCTAGCTATCTCGTATTTCGTTAATCTGTTTTTCCAGCTCTCCTCAAAAATTTTATTTATACTCACACTTAAACACTCCCTAAAGATTTAAATAAGATTAACTCCATTCGACTTCTTTTTCTAGTAATTCTGGAAGCTTACATTCTCTTGGAGGTAAATAGTCATAATTTTTATCTAATAACTTGGCAGTAGCCTCCAATAATTTATTTACAGCTCTACTATCAACAACTCCTAGCAATCCAATTCTTACTATCTTTTCCTTTAATTCTCCCATTCCTCCAGATATTTCAATATTAAATTCATTTAGTAATTTCTTTCTATAATCTGGAATCGGTGGTATACCTGCAACTACAGTATTTGAAAAATTATTTTCATTTCCAAAAAGTAAGAAACCATAAGAGGATAGTACTTCCCTTACAAATCTTGCACAAGCCTCATGCCTTTTCCATCTATTTTCTATGCCTTCGATCTCTAATAATTCTGCTGCTCTTAAAGATGCATTAAACACGCCAACAGCTGGAGTAAATGGAGTTTCTCCTTTATCCTGGAACTTAAGATGGAGAGAAATATCAAGATATGAAGGAAGTGACTCTCCTTGTATTTCCTCAATACCGTCATCCGATAAAGCCACAAATGACATTCCTGGTACAGAGGCAAGAGCTTTCTGACTACCAGTAGCTACTGCATCTATTTTCCATTCATTTACTAATAATTTATAAGCAGCAAAACCGGATACCGAGTCTACTAATAATTTTAATCCTCTTCTCTTTACTTCACTTACTACATCTTCTAAATTTCTAAATGCCATACCAGAACTAGTTTCATTATGAACTAAAGCTACTGCAGTCGCATCTTTATTTTCATCTAATGCTTTCTTTATTTCATCTATAGAGAAAATTTCGCCAATCTTTTTCTCATACACTTTTACTTGAGCTCCTCTTCTTCTCAAAGAGTCCACTAGTCTATTGCCAAATTCACCGTAAGGAAAACTAATTACTTTTTCGTTAGGTTTAATCAACGAATATACCATTGCTTCAACAGCTAAAGTACCCGATCCCGTAAGTAAAGCAGTCCTGCTTGCACTAAAATGCTTATTCATTAAACTTTCCAATTTTCTTACTATCCCTCTAAATTTTTCACTTCTGTGATTAACTACTAATGTTGAGGCTTCTCTTACGCTTCTTGGTACTTCAACTGGTCCAGGAATTAAAAGCATTTTATATCATCCCTAACTCTTTCATAGCGTTAAGCAAGTTTTGAGTAGTCATTTCTGCTACCCTTTTTTGAGCCTCTTTGGTTTGAGCACCAATATGAGTTGTAACAATAACTCTTTCATGTTTTAATAGTTCTAATTCCCATTCTTCCTTTGGTGGTTCATTCCAAAATACATCAGTAGCATAAGCATAAACTTTTCCTTTCTTAATATAATCTAAAAGTGCTTTACCATTAACGGCAACTGCTCTACTGGTGTTTACAATTATAACATTATCTTTCATTAGTTCAAATTGCGGATAGTCAATTATTGGTTTTGCATCTTTACTCACAGTAACATGAAGACTTATTACATCAGAATTTTTTAATAATTCCTCTAAACTTACTGCTATTGCGTTTATTTTCTCAGCTTTCTCTCTTATATCTAAAATATCGTAAGCTAATACTTTCATTCCCATTGCATTTGCTATTATTCCAACCTTAGTACCAATTCTTCCGAAACCTACAATCCCGATAGTTTTTCCAGCTAATTCTAGTCCCTCAATTTTTTTAAATATACCAGATTTTGCTAAAGCCATAGAAGTGTACATTTTCCTTGCTGCCGCTATCATGAGTCCAATAGTTAATTCTACTGCAGAATCAGTAGAGGCACCAGGAGCATAAACAACTTTTATATTTCTTTTTTCAGCCTCTTCAGTATCTATATTATCAAGTCCAATTCCAGCCCTAGCAATAATTTTTAGTTTTTTGCCTTTTTCTATAACATCTTTAGTCACTTTAGTTCTACTTCTCACTACTATAATATCATAATTACCGATTATATTAAGTAATTCTTCTTTGCTTATTTCTGGCATATAATCTACTTGAATTCCTTTTTCTCTCAAAGTTTTAATTAGAATTTCATCTATAGGATCTGTTATTAAGGCTTTAACAGTATAGATAGCCATGCATAGAACACCCCTTTTTATTTATAAATAGAGAAAGAAGTTTAACATGATGATGATGAAAATGAAGAGGAGAAGAAGAAGTCATAATAATAAGAAGTATAGTTATATAACTTCTCAAAATTTTCTAGGAACTTATTTGTGTTCATTTTAATTCATGATATCCATTTGCTACTCATTTTTATATTTTTTTATTCTACTTTACGATTGTATTGGTTTGTTTAAAAAATATATACAAATCAAGTAGTCCAACTTGAATACCAAGATTAATACTAATTGATTTAAGTATACTTTCAGCTAAATAATAGTCCTTTTTATTTTTAATTTTTAAATTACTAGTGCCAATTTCGTTAAGGAAATGTAGCACATGCCTATCTATAATTGCTAAATCGAAATAGCCTACGTTTCTCAAGAAATGGCTAGATTCTTTCAATCCTAATCCGTCAATGTTATTTATGATATACTGCCTGGCTTCTTCTTGTGAATAATCAGCAATAGGTTTTATTTTTGCTTTCAAATTTCCATATAATTTTCTTGCATTTGCTATATATTTTGCTTTTAAATTGTAAAATCTATAACCGGCTAATCTAAGTCTTTTGCTCATCTGATCTTCATTTAGAGAAAAAATTTCGTCCATTATATAATTTAGAGCTTTATACGCAGATATAAAAGAACTATTTGAGGTTAAAATACATAAAATTAATTCTCTAAACCAAACATTCTCTTCAGCTCTGTTATTTAATTTAAACTCTTCTGCTCTTTCTAGCACTCTTGCTCTTAGCTTTTTGTTTTTTACTAGCTCTCTTAGCACCTTTCTTCTTCCTCTTAGCCTTCTTTATTTTCTCCTTCTTAGGTTTAACCTCTGAAAATTCGTCTTTTAACACAACTTTAGTGTAACCTTCATCAAACTCTAAAATTGCAAATGGCTCTTTAAAATCATCAGTAAGATTAAAACCCACTAACACATAGTCTTTATCAAAAAATGTTAAGTAATTAACCTGAACTTGTTCAGCATTTTCTAAGGAGGTAGGTATTCCTAACCTAAGTAGCTTTAAAGGTTTTGGTAAAACATACTTTGTGTTTACTCCTTTAAGATAAAGAGGAGCAGAATTATGAACATAGGCTATTCCATCTTTTAATGATAAATTTTCTATTTCATCTTCCGAATTTATTTCTATTTCATCTTCTTTAATCTTATTAACCTTAATACCTATAATACCAGGATAAAGTTGCACTTCCTCACCATTAAAATATTCAACAATTGCTTTCAACTGTTCTCAGCATATTATATAGTGAAGCAATAATTAAAATTCATTTTTAGAAACATTAAGTACTACTTAATCTTCACGTTAAATATAAATATCACATAATTTCTCTTTTTACCCATGAGTATAAGAATAAGAGGCTCTAACGCTTATGGACATAGCGGATGGTTTACAGTATATTGTAGAATATGTAATAGGAAATTAAAGATAGGTACAGATTTAGTATATAAATGTCCAAAATGTGAAAAGAAATATAATGCTTTCTTCTGTGAAGCTGATGCAAGAGGACTAAAATGGAAATGCCCATATTGTAGTACTGAACTAGTGCCAGTAATATGAATATACAAAAATTTTTTATAAATAATAAACAAATTACTATTATAAATGAAAAAATAATATATTTAGATGTTGATAAGGTTATTGATAGTAAAGAAATAATAAGGAAGTTAAATTTTATTAATGATAAAATTGCATACTTAGATTTTAGCTATTCGAATCAATATTTCACAATATTAAAATTAATTTTTTGTAAAACTAGACTTCATATTTATCTATGTAATGTTTTATTAGAATTAAAGAAAATTGATATTACACCTGAAGAAATCTATAATAAACTAGAGGATGTATTAGATAAAGTCATAACATAACCTTCTTGGCGTAATTTTTTACTTATTTTTTCTACTATTTGTGAAAGAATTTGAGCATCTAACGATTCTATTCTTATATACACATTTAACTGTTTTGATTCATTAAACGCAGTGTAAATAATAATTAATGAGTCTTTTGAAGGAGCACATATAATACTAGCACCAGTCTTAATAGGATTGCAAAAATCTATTAATTCTCTTTCTAATAGATCTACAACATATGGTAATCTTGATATTTTGAATGGATCTGATGATAATAATACGAATTCGACTCTAAACAATTATTTTACCTCCTTTAAGTTCATATTTTTTATAGGAATATTAAGTTTATCAAATATTTTCTTTATAATCTCCGCGTATTTCTTATCTCCTTTTACTAGTTTTAGTTTTAATTTTCTATAATTCATTACTAGACTTATCTGACCATTATCATATACAATAACTTTTCCTTTAACCCTATTTTTTATATTTTTAATAAGATAAATGTATACGAAAGTCTTATCACTAGGTAAATCAACCAGTTGAGCTTCACCAACTTTATATATTCCCTGAAGTTTTTTCTTTGTTTTAAAAGACTTAAATTCATAAAAATTCTCTCCTTCAATAACATAAATTAATGTTCTAATAGCGTGTTTTCCACTCTTACTTTTGCTATTTTCTAAGTAGACCTCCATTTTTAATCGCCTTTACTGATTCTGAGATTCCCTCAAAAGTAATTTTATCTTCAAGATATGCATCTAAAAGTATATCGTTTTTAAATAATATTCTCAAAAGTGATCTCCTTAGGGAAAGAGAGGAGTACCTATAAACTCTTAGTAACATATGTTGAATATCAACAGCATAATGTAATTTTTTTAGACTATTTTCCATGTACTCATTAAAATTTTCTTCCTTATATAAGGCTTCAAATGCTCTTTCTGCCGATATAGCTGATGGTCTTATTCCTTCACCACTTAAAGGAAAAACCAAGCCCCGTGCCTCACCTATTCTATAGTTTTTATCTTTAACTGGAGATATAGATATAGGTGCTCCTCTTATATCGATGATTTTCGCATCACTATATTTTTCTTTAATATATTTAAGTATTAATTCTCTAGAATTTTTATATTCCAAAAAACCAGCACCAATATTTAGAATTCCATCTTCATTTGGGAAAATCCAATAAAATCCAGTATATTTAGTATCAAATTCAAACACGGCTACATCGTCAAATTTTCCTGTTTTTACTAAAGCCCTAGTTGTATATACTACTTCTCTATCCATATCATATGGTCCTTTAGCATCTATTACTTTATCATAATTTTTTCTATTGAATTTTGATTGATGATATGTTTTTACTTCTTCTCTCATTTTATTTATCCATCCCCATTTATCTATCACTAACCATTTTGTATTTCTATATTCTATATCATGTATTAATTCTCCATCTAAATAAAACGCGAATCTTTTTATTCTAAATTTTATATCCCAGGGAATTGGTGGTGTATAAACATTAGGAACGATATCCCCACAAGGTTTTACATATTTATCTTTAATATCAAACAAGCTTACCTCATAATTAGTTCTAGTTCTTAGAAGGTAAGCTAATAATGATCCAGATACTCCTCCTCCTAGAATTGCTATTTTTATCATTTTAAATGCTTTTTAAAGCAAGACCTTATAAATTAATGTTAAGGTGATTAGTTATTGTTATCCCAAGAAGAGATTAATAAGAAACTAGAAGAATGGCCGAAACATTATAATCCGAAAGAAATTGAATTAAAATGGCAACAGATTTGGTTATCCAAGGAATATTGGGAGAAAGTATTTAGATTTAAAGATGAAGACGAGAAATCCCCAGTTTTCGTCATAGATACACCTCCACCTTTTACGAGTGGAGAACTACATATGGGTCATGCTTACTGGGTTACAATTGCTGATACAATTGGTAGGTTTAAGAGATTACAAGGATATAATGTACTTCTTCCACAAGGTTGGGATACGCAAGGATTACCAACTGAATTAAAAGTTCAATATAGATTAAAAATCCCTAAAGAAAACAGAGAACTATTTCTCAAAAAATGCGTTGAGTGGACTGAGGATATGATAAAGAAAATGAAGGAAGCAATGATAAGGTTAGGATATAGACCAGAATGGGAAAGATATGAATATAGAACATATGAAAATAATTATAGAAAAATAATTCAGAAAAGTTTATTAGAAATGTATAAGTTGGGACTTATTGAAATTAGAGAAGGACCAGTATATTGGTGTCCTAAATGCGAGACTGCTTTGGCTCAAAGCGAAGTTGGTTATCTAGAAAAGGATGGAATTTTAGCTTATATTAGATTTCCTCTAAAAGATGGTGGAGAAATTATCATTGCCACAACAAGACCAGAATTATTAGCTGCCACACAAGCTGTAGCTGTACATCCAGAAGATGAAAGATATAAAGGACTTATTGGAAAGATTGCAATAATCCCTTTATTTAACAAAGAAGTAAAGATTATTGGAGATGATGCAGTAGAAAAGGAGTTTGGAACCGGTGCTGTAATGATAAGTACGTATGGTGACCCGCAAGATATAAAATGGCAATTGAAATATAATTTACCTACTACTGAGCTGATTGATGAAAAAGGGAGAATAAAGAATACAAATGGTCTCTTAGATGGATTAAAAATTGAAGAAGCTAGGAAGAAAATAATAGAATTACTCAAAGAAAAAGGATATCTTGTCAAAATAGAGAATTTTAAGCATAATGTGTTATCTCATACTGAAAGAAGTGATTGTTTATCCCCAATTGAGTTCCTTGTCAAGAAACAGATATTTATAAAAACTTTACAATTTAAGGATAAATTACTTGAAGAATATAAGAAAATGAAATTCATTCCTTCTAGGATGTCGTATTATTTAGAAGATTGGATTAAAAGTTTAGAATGGGATTGGAATATAAGTAGACAAAGAGTGTACGGTACACCATTACCTTTCTGGTATTGCGATAACAATCATTTGATTCCAGCTAGAGAAGAAGATTTACCTTTAGATCCTACAAAAACAAAACCACCATATGAGAAATGTCCTCAGTGTGGATTACCATTAAAGCCAGTTACTGATGTAGCAGATGTATGGATAGATTCTAGCGTTACAGTAATTTATTTAACTGGATTCTATACTGATAAAAGAAAATTTAAGAAAACTTTCCCAGCATCAGTAAGATTACAAGGAACAGATATAATAAGGACTTGGCTATTTTATACGTTTTTCAGAACACTAGTACTTACTGGAAATATTCCATTTAAAGAAGTTCTAATAAATGGTCAAGTTCTTGGTCCAGATGGAACTAGAATGAGCAAAAGTAAAGGAAACGTAGTTAATCCATTAGATAAGGTTGATGAGTTCGGTGCCGATTCAATTAGACTAACTTTATTAGATGCTAGAATAGGTGATGATTTTCCATTTAAATGGGAAACAGTTAGAGGAAAAAAATTATTGCTACAGAAGCTGTGGAATGCAGGTAGATTATCTTATCCATTTATAGGAAAGAAAAAGTTTGATAGACCAAACAATTTACATCCTATTGATAGATGGATTTTACAAGAACATAAAAGGTTTGTAAAGAAAAGTATTGAAGCTTATAATAATTATGATTTCTATCAAGTTGTTGAATCGCTCTACTCTTACTTCTGGGAAACTATTGCTGACGAGTATCTTGAATTGATTAAGCATAGATTATTTGCTGAAGATTTATCTGCATTATATACCTTGAGCAGGATATTTAAAGATCTGCTAATAATCTTACACCCTATTGCACCTCATATCACAGAAGAGATGTACAATAGACTTTATGGAGATAAAATTTCAATCATACTTGAAGGATTACCTAATGTTGACGATATTGAAGAAGATCCTAACATAGATACTTTAGGGAAATACATAAAAACAACAACATCTACGATTAGGACTTTAAAAATACAAAATAGAATACCGATACCAGTAAGTATAAATGTTAAGCTTGTAGGGCCAAAAGAGTATATCGAAACAATTAAAAGAGTTGAAGATGACATAATAAAAACATTAAAAATAGAAAAAATTGTATACGAGGAAGGAGAAGAAATTAAGGCAGAGCTACTTAGTTAGATCAGCCCATGGGAGTTTCGTTCATCTTTTCACACTATCAGGGTGTCATCAACATATCAATAAACTCTTTCATCCTTTTTATACCTTCTCTTATATCATCTTCTCTTACAGCAAAACTAAGCCTTACAAAATCTTTACCAACTTCTAATGGGAATACTTCACCCGGTATGGTGGTTACTCCTTTTTCCTCAATTAACTTTAACGAAAAGTCTTTAACAGTAAGATTAGCCTTTTTTAGAATCTCGCCAATAAATGGAAACATGTAGAACGCTCCTTGACTTTTATGCACCTGTATTCCTTTTATTTTCTTAAGTTCTTCGTACATTATATCCCTTCTCTTTTTAAATAATGATATCATTTCCTTAACTTCATCAAAAGATTCAAAAGCTGCTAATGCACCTTTCTGAGCAAAACTAGTAGGACAAGTATAAATATTTGCAGCAATCTCTGCCATTTTCTTAATCACTTTTTCTTTAGCTACTACATACCCTAACCTCCAACCAGTCATAGAGAACGTTTTACTGAATCCATTTACATAAATAACATAGTCTCTCCAATCTGGATCTTCTAGTACACTCTTCATCTTTCCTTCATAAATAAAATAATCATATATTTCATCTGATAGAAGAAGAACTTTCTTTTCCTTAGTAATCTCCATTAGCTTTTCAATTTCTATTGGATCAAACACCATACCTGTTGGATTATGAGGATTATTTAATACTATCATTTTTGTTTTTTTATTTATTTTAGATTCTAATTCCGATAAGTTCAGAGAAAATCCAGTACTCTCATTAAACTTCATTTTAACATAAACTGGGACTCCTCCTAACATCTTTACTACTTCTGCATAAGAGTAAAATGAAGGGTCAAATATTATAACTTCGTCTCCAGGATTTATGTATAATAAAAAGGCTAAGTAAAGTGCCGTTTTTGCCCCAGGAGTTACAATAACTTCTTCCTTTCTCACACTCTCATATTTACTGCTTAAATGCTCTGCTATCTTTTGTCTTAATTCATCAATTCCATAAGCTGATGTATAGCCAGTAAATCCTTCATCCAATGATTTCTTTGCAGCTTCTCTTATCCTGGCAAATGTAGGAAAATCCGGTTGTCCTATACCAAAATTTATGATTCTTATTCCCTTAGTCTTCTGTACTTGTCTTGCAACATCTTGATATACTAGGGTAGATTCTCCTGTTATACTATTTGCCGAAAGGGAAAAATCATCTACTGGCATAGGAAAAAATTATATTAGTTCCTTAATTTTGTTTGGGTCCTTCATTAAAGTCGTTCCTATGAGAAAAGCATCGGCCCCATACTTCTTTAATTCTATGATATCTTCTTTATTTTTTATCCCACTTTCAGCAATTTTAATTCTATCATTAGGTATCATTTCTAGGATTTTTCTAGCATTTCTAATGTTAACCTCTAAGCTACTTAGATTTCTAGCATTAACGCCTATTATATTAAAATCATACCTTAAAGCTATTTTTAAATCATTCTCATCAGTAACTTCAACAATAGCCTCAAGTCCTAAGTTTCTAGCATACTCATATAGGTTAATCAATTCTCGTTCTGTGAGAATCTTAACTATTAGAAGAATCGCGTCTGCACCTAAATTAAATGCTGTGTCTATTTGTTTTTCAGTAACAATGAAATCCTTCATAAGTATAGGTATTTTTACTATTTTTGCAGCATTCTCTAAATCAGAATAGCTACCTCCAAAATATTTTTCTTCAGTAAGTACACTAATTCCTATAGCTCCATTTTCTTCCATAAACTTCACATATTCTTCTAAGTCTCTGTTTTCATTTAACCCAGATGGGGATTTTCTTTTAAATTCAGCGATAATAGCATTTTTGTCAATTGTAGATTTTATAAATTTAGAAAGTAAATAAATAGGTCTTTCTCTAACCTTATTTATTCTTTCTCTGCTTAAGGAGATTTTAACAACATCAGCTAACCATCCTTCCAAATACCTGGGCATTCAATTATACTTTATTGAGAAAGTTATAAATAATTCTCTTTCCTAATGGTGTTCCTACACTCTCTGGATGAAATTGAACGCCATAAATTCTTAATTCTGAGTGATGAATAGCCATGATCTCATTATCTTCTAGGGAATAAGCATCAATTATTAGAGGTTCTTTAACATCATCTATAACTAGACTATGATATCTAGTTGCTTCAATTTGTTTCGGCAGACCATCATATAATGCTACGTTGTTAATTATATTTATTTTACTTATTTTACCGTGAAATACTCTTCTGGCCTTCCTAATTTTTGCTCCAAATGCATATCCTATAGCTTGATGACCTAAACAAATTCCTAAAATAGGAATTCTCCTACCAAATTGTTTGATAACATCAATAACTATCCCTATATCCTCCTTCTTTTCTGGAGTTCCGGGACCTGGGGAAATTATTATTCTATCAGGATTTATTCTCTCAACTCCTTTTACTGTAATCTCATCGTTCCTTATAACTATAGGATAGCTTCCTAATTCTCCTACTATTTGAGCAATATTATATACAAAACTATCATAGTTATCTATGATGAGCGTTAAATCCATCTAAACTACCCCCATAGCAACTTTTAAGGCTCTCATTTTATGTTCAGTCTCATAATATTCCATTTCCGGTATTGAGTCATAAACTATACCAGCACCGGCTTGAATTCTAAATAAATCTTTATTTACAAAAGCACTTCTTATAGTTATTGCAAATTCTGCATCACCATTAGCCGAAAAGAAACCTACTCCTCCAGCATAGGGTCCTCTCTTAAACGGCTCTAATAATTCAATAACATTCATAGCCATGGGTTTTGGTGCTCCACTTACAGTACCGGCAGGGAATACAGCCTTTAAAACGTCAAATGCACTATAATTTCTTTTTAATGTACCTACTACCTTACTTACTATATGTTGTACATGACTATATTTTTCTATGTACATAAATTCGGGAACCTTAACTGAGCCCATGTAACAAACTTTACCTATATCATTCCTAGCTAAATCAACTAGCATTATATGTTCAGCCCTTTCTTTCTCAGAAGCTAAAAGTTCTTTTTCTAAATTCAAATCTTCTTCTGGTGTCGCTCCTCTAGGTCTTGATCCAGCTATAGGATACGTCTCAACTATACCATCTTGCAAACTAAATAATGTTTCTGGGCTAGATCCGATAACATGTCTATCATAAAACTTTAAATAATACATATAGGGAGATGGATTTATTTTCCTTAGGTTGTAATAGAAACTCATTAAATCTCCTCTGTAAATATATCTTAAAAACCTAGAAATTACTATCTGAAAAGCATATCCATTTTTTATGTAATCCAAGATGTCCGAAACAGCTTTTTCAAATTGCGTTTTATCTAAAGATTCTATTTCAAATTCGAACTTCACATTACCAATATCCTTACATATTGTAACCTTAGGTAGCTCACCCTCAACATATACTTTGCCTTCAATATGATCATAGACTATAACATTCTCTGGTATAAAAAATTCCATATTAGGCCATTCTTCTGCCTCTTTCTTCAAATCTCTTATAGATTCCCAATATCTCACAGCGTCATAGCTAACGTACCCAATTATACCTCCTTTGAATCTTCCAGGTAAATTAAGCAAAGGAGCTTTGGAAAGAAACTTCTCTAAGACCTCGATAGGGTCATAGAAACTATCATTAATATCACCAGAAGACCTAACCCCGTTTATATTAAGATACCCTTTCTTTCCCCATGCTATTATACTATATCTCGATTTATGTTGAGGACCAGAACCACTTTCTAATAGTGCTGCTATATCTGCCTCATCTAATATACATTTAAATACTTCATAGGGTTGAGCAAAAGAAGTTATAGGATAGATTTCCATTCTTTCACCTTTTCAACTATTCTAATCATTTTATCGTGATCTTTCTTTGATTTATACTTTTCAATACCAGAAGAAATATCTATCCAATAAGGGTTTAAGCTTAGAAATTCTTCTATGTTATTTAACGTTATGCCGCCACCTATACCAACTTTATCATATTCTTTAATCCAAATTTTGGAAACTTCTAAGTTTACTTTTTCTCCCTTCTTTTCCGAATCTATAAGAATAAGATGATTAGTTTTATTTACTATAGTTTTAAAATAGGAGTAATATTTTTCTGACGAAGGAACATAAAGTATAAATTTTTTATTATATGATAATATATCTTCTATTTCTTCCATATCTAAAACTCTATGTATTTGAACGTAATCAGCTTTTGATTCATTAACTATATCATTAATTTTGCCTTTTACCTTCACATTTACTACAGGCTTGTTTACAAAGTTTTTAACGATATCGATAAATTCTGGTTTGACAAATCTTGGACTTACAGGATCAGTAACTACGCCTATTAAATCAGCGTAATTAGAGGCTACGATGGCATCTTCGATGTGAGATATACCACAAAATTTTATTTTAATCAATTTTCTCCACCAACTTATTAAAGTTACTTAAATCACCGTTCTTCTCTATTAAACTTCTTACATGAGGTATACCAGAATCCATTAACTGTAAAGCGTATTCATATCCATCTTTGAGGTCTTTTACTTTTCTAATTAAATAAAGAGCCATAGCTGTGTTTATCCCTATAAATCTTCTAGCTTCTTCATCTTTTCCTTTAAATGCCTTTAGAATTCTTAATGCTGAATGAGTAGCATCGTTAACAGTGAGTTTAGATACAGGGATCTCATCCTTAAGTCCAAAGTCGTTAATAGAAACAGTATAACTAACTATTTTATCTTTTTCAATTTCATATACATACGTAATTCCTTGTGTGCTAATCTCATCTAAAGATGGAAAACCATTATAAAGTATAACTCTATCATAATCAAGACGCACTACGGCTTCAGCGAGTTTTGGTAAAAACTCTTTCGAGAAGACACCTATCATTTGGTATCTTGCATTTGCTGGATTTGTTAACGGACCTAATACATTAAATATAGTTCTAACACCTAAAGTCTTTCTGACATTAGCTACATTTTTCATAGCTGGATGATAAAGTTGAGCAAATAGAAATACAAACTTAGACTCTTTAATTAATTTCTCAGCTAGCTCGGGTTTCACAATTATATTATAACCAAGAGCTTCAAGTACATCAGCACTACCAGACTTACCACTTACAGCTCTATTACCATGTTTAGCTACTGGGTATACTTGACTTATCAGCAATGCTACTGCTGTACTGACATTTAGTGTATTTAAACCATCACCTCCAGTACCAGCTGTATCTAATGCTGAGGGAAAGTTAATATGCAAAGCATTATCTCTCATTGCCTTTGCAAACCCAGTTATTTCTTCAACACTTTCTCCCTTTGTTGCTAAACCTACTAAAAATCCAGCAGTAACTATTTCTGGTACTTCTGCCTTCATTACGCTATTAGCTATACTTCTTGCTTCATCTTCAGTTAGATTTTCTCTTCTGATTATCTTTCTTAGTAATTCAGCTGTATTCATCTAATATCCCTCTAATAGTTTTTACTAACTGTAAAGCTGATTGAATACCATTTTTTTCTATTTCTTCTATGAAAGCTGTACCTATGGCTACACCATCAGCTCCAGCGCTTAAGGCTTTTCTTAAGTCATTAAAATCATTCAAACCAAAGCCCACAACTAGTTTATTTTGAACCAAATTCCTTACTCTTGTAATTAATGAATCCACGCTAACTGGAATAATTATACCTGTTGTAGGTCTAACGCCATAATAAAGGAAAATATCTGAAATTCTAGAAGCTTTTATAATTAAATTATCAGGTAATGAAGGACCAGTAAATAAGACAGTTTTTACACCTTTTCCCTTTATTTTACTAACATACTCCTCATACTCATCTATGAAATCTATTAATAAATCTGGAAATAAAACCCCGTCTATTCCTATTTCATGAAGAGTAGTTAAGAAGTTATCTAAATTAGAAAGATAATCTTCAAGATACGTAAGTATAATAATTGGAATATTTACTTTTTTCCTTACCTCTTTTAAAGGAGTTATATAATCTTTTAACCAACTTGTAACGGCTTTATAACTTTTTCTTATAACTGGACCGTCATATTTAGCATATTTAGGTGGCAAACCAATTTCTAAAATATCTGTCCCTAATTCAACACTTTTTTCTATAAATTGATAAAAAGATTCTAAGTTAGGGTATCCTAAAGTCATATAAGTTACTAACATTCTTTTCATTTTTCTACCCTTCTTCTGATAGATTCATAATTTCCAAGATCTAGTAATCCGTGACCACTTAAATTAAATACTATAACTCTCCTTTCTTTTTCAGTCTTAGCTTTTAATGCCTCATCTATTACAGCCTTAATTGCATGGGCAGACTCAGGTGCAGGAACAATACCTTGTGTCTTCATAAATATTTTAGCAGCTTCATAAATCTCTTCCTCTTTATACTCACGCCATTCAACTATCTTTTCTTTTATTAGCAAACTTAGTGTGGGGGCTACTCCATGATATCGTAATCCCCCAGCATATATTGGTGGAGGTACATAATCTTTTCCTAAAGTTATCATCTTTACAAGAGGTAATAGACCAGCAGTATCTGGGTAATCATATTCATATTTACCCGTACTAAACTTAGGAATTTCAGCAGCACCTACTGCTATATATTTCTTACCTTTTTTAGCTCCTATAAATGGATAAGTAAAACCTCCGAAATTGCTTCCTCCACCTACACAACCAATTAATATATCTGGTTCTTCACCAAGCTCATCTAGCTGAGCTATAGCTTCCATCCCTATAACTGACTGATGAAGAAGGACTACATCAAGAACACTACCCACTAAATACCTAAAATTATGGTTTAAAGCAAATTCAATAGCCTCACTCATAGCAATTCCTAGTGAACCCGGATGATTAGGATTCTCTTTTAGTATTTTTCTTCCAAATTCAGTAAGATCTGTAGGGCTAGCATATACTTTTCCACCATATAACTCCATAATGGTCTTTCTCATAGGTTTCTGCTCATAACTTACTCTTACCATAAATATTGTGGAAGAAAGATCATACATAGAAGCGGCTAATGCTACAGCAGTACCCCATTGCCCTGCACCAGTCTCAGTAACTACATGAGAAATTCCTTCTTCAGCTGCGAAATATGCTTGTGGTATAGCTGTATTTATCTTATGTGAGCCTGTAGGTGTAGCACCTTCAAATTTAAAGTATATTTTTGCAGGAGTATCTAAGTATTCTTCTAATCTTTTAGCTCTCATGAGTGGTGTTGGTCTACCTATAATAGCGTACCTATCTCTAACTTCTTCTGGTATTTTAATGAAACGCTCAATAGTAAACTGCTGCCTTAAAACTTCTCTTGGTAATATCTTTTTTAATAATTCTATTCTTGAGAATTCGGCATCTGGCGGATCTCTTGGTGGAGGTAAAGGTTTAGGTAGATCTGGTATTATATTGTACCAATATTTTGGTATCAAATCCTTATTTACCATTGGTGCAACAAAAACACCTAATAGACTAAAAACTCATCTCACTTATAAATCTTAATGTTAATAGGTATCAAAATTATTGAATTCTCCTTTATACTCATAAAATCTATATTCAATCCTTTCAACTCTAGATAATGGTGGTCCTCGTTTTATATATTCAAGTAATTTCTGTAAAGCTTCTTCATATCCTTCTGCTACTATTTCAACTGAACCATCTGGTAAATTTTTAGCATATCCTTTTATTCCAAGTCTAGCAGCGTGAATTTGAACATATCTTCTAAACCCTACACCTTGTACAATACCATAAACTTTAACATACATTCGCTTTAACATAATACCACCTCAGAGTCGCTCCACTTCTTCACCAATCTGCTAATTTTTTTCATCACGTGATATATTTTATTAACTACTTTTCTTGTTTAAAAACATATGATTAGAGTAGCTATTGCTGGTTTAGGAAATTGTGCTTCAATGTTAATTCAAGGAATAGAATATTATAAACAAAAAGGAGATAATTATTATGAAGGATTAATAACACCAGTAATTGGTGGATATAAAGTAACTGATATCGATATCGTAGCTGCTTTTGATGTTTCTAAAAATAAAGTTGGTAAAGATATCAGCGAAGCAATATTTGAAAAACCTAATATTACTCCTAAAATTGTCGAACTTGAGAAAAAAGGAGTTAAAGTAGCTCCAGGTCCCGTTCTTGATGGAGTGGCAAAACATATGCAAGATATATTTAATCCTACAAATGAAGGCACTTTAGATAGTGTAATCCAAGAACTAAAAGATTCAAAAGCTGAAATTTTACTTAATCTTTTACCTGTAGGAAGTGAAAAAGCTAGTAGAGAATACGCTAAGGCTGCTTTAGAAGCTAAAATAGGATTTATAAATGCAATTCCAGTTTTTATTGCAAGTGATCCTACTGGTGAATTTCCAAGATTATTTAAGGAGAAAAACTTACCTATTGCCGGAGATGATATAAAAGGCCAGGTAGGTGCTACGATTCTTCATAGAACTTTAACATCATTATTCAGATTAAGAGGAGTAAAAGTAGAAGAAACTTATCAACTTAATGTTGGAGGAAATACAGATTTCTTAAACATGAAAACAGAGGAAAGATTACATTCAAAGAGAATAAGCAAAACAAAGGCAGTTACTAGTACATTAAACGATGAGAACTACCTTGAGAAAGAAGGAAAGATAAGAATAGGCCCATCTGATTATGTACCTTTCTTAGGAAATACAAAAGTAGCTTATATTTACTTAAAAGGGTCAGGATTTGCCGGTATGCCAATAAAAATTGAAGCTTCCTTAGAGGTTGATGATAAATCAAATTGTGCCGCCGTACTAGTGGATGTGATTAGGGCTGTAAAATTAGCATTAGATAGAAAAATTGGAGGAGCATTAATAGAAGTTTCTGCATTTTATTTCAAGCATCCCCCTATACAGGCTAAAGATGATGAAGAGGCCTACAGATGGTTTAAAAAGTTCATTGAAATGTGAAATCTGTGAAGAAAGAATAGCTAAATATAAATGTAAATTATGCGGTAGGAAAGTCTGTGAAAAAGATTACTTAAAAGAAAAGAGAATTTGCACTATCTGCGAGATGAGTTTATGCGAAATTTGTAAAAAGAATTTATCTATAGGAAAATGCGAAAAATGCGGAAGAATAATTTGTGAAGAATGTACTGCATATTTTGATGGAGCTAGAAGATATTGTAAAGAATGTTTTATTTCTTCCTAAGTTTTTCTAACATTATCTTTTGTTCTATTGAAGCTACTTGTCTTCTTACCTGAATTACAGCATCCGGGTTTACACTTATGCTATCTATACCTTGTCTGACAAGAAATTCATTTATCTCTGGATACACACTAGGTGCTTGACCACATATAGAAACTGTCCTACCATATTTATGTGCAATCTTTATTAATCTTTTTATTGATTCTAGAACTGCTGGATCTCTTTCGTCATAATATCCCATTCTTGCCAGAAGATCGGAATCTCTATCTACACCTAAAGTTAACTGGGCTAAGTCATTACTACCTATACTGAAGCCATCAACGAGTTGAGAGAATTTGTCAGCTAAAACTACTACTGAAGGAACTTCAGCCATGATCCATACTTTAAAATCTTGTCCTCTTCTTACTCCCTCTTCTTCCATTATTTTTATTGCTTTTTCTAGTTCCCAAGTAGTTCTAACAAACGGGAACATGACCCATACATTCTTTAATCCCATTTCTTCTCTAACTTTACGTATTGCCCTAACCTCTAATCTAAAAGCTGGTTCATATTGTGGACTAACGTATCTAGATACTCCTCTCCATCCTATCATAGGATTTCTTTCTTCTGGTTCAAACTCTTCACCTCCAATTAACCTCTTATACTCGTTTGTCTTAAAATCAGAGAACCTAACAACAACTGGTCTAGGATAAATTGCAGACGCGACCATTGATATTCCTTCAGCTAATTTATCTACAAATAATTCAGGCTTACCAGTCTTAATTAAGTATAAGGGATGATATTTGATCCACTCACTTACTATAAACTCAATCCTCATTAACCCTATTCCATCAAATGGTAAATCGAGATACTTATGAATAATATCAGGCTGTCCTAGGTTCATGTATATTTTAGTTGCTGTAACAGGATAAAGACTTAATAGGACATCTCTGCTTATTCCTCCAACACTTACTGGTTGTGTAGTCTCTTTTTTCTCCTCAGTTTCAAATGTCAATTTACCCTCATATATTATTCCTCTAATAGCATCCACTGTGATTTCTTCACCATCTTTAATAACTTTCGTAGCATTTCCTGTACCTACTACAGCTGGAATACCTAGTTCTCTAGATACTATTGCGGCATGACTAGTCATTCCTCCTTCATCAGTAACTATTGCAGATGCAATTTTCATTATTGGAACCCAATCTGGATCAGTCATTTTGGTTACTAATATATCACCCTTCTCAAAATCTTTAGCCTCTTTTACATCAAGGATAACTCTAGCTTTTCCATAAGCTATACCAGGACTTGCAGGCAAACCTTTAGTAAGTACTTTTCCTACACTAACTTTAACTTCTTCTTTCTTTCTCTCTATTTGTTTACTAGTCCAATAAGTTTCTGGTCTAGCTTGAACTATGAATACATTATCTGGGAACTTCATATCTGCATCTATAGCCCATTCTATATCCATGGGTCTTCCATAATGTTCTTCTATCTTTAATGCTAATCTAGCTAATTCGACTGCCTCTTCATCTGATATAGACATTTGATCAGCTTCTTCATTGCTTAAGTTAATTATTATATTTTGTCTTTTCTCTCTATCATAAACTATTTTCAAAATTTTGTGTGAAACTTTTTTCTCAACTATTTTTAAAGAGGATTTTTCAATAACTACCTCATCTGGTGTAACTTTACCACTAACTACAGCTTCTCCTAATCCCCAACTAGATTCTATCATAATATAGTTCCTATCCCCTGTGGCTGGATGAAGTGTAAACATAACACCTGCAGATCTCGAATTAACCATCTTTTGAACTACTACTGCCATTTCAACAGTTATCTGATCTATTCCTTTAAATCTTCTATAACTTATTGCTCTTGCAGTATACAAACTAGCCCACACTTTTTTAACTGCATCCAATAATTCTCCTTTACTAACATTTAGATAAGTTTCTTGCTGACCTGCGAAACTTGCTGACTCGATATCTTCTGCAGTTGCTGAGGATCTTACAGCTACTAAAATTTCTTTGCCCACAAGTTTCGATAAGTTTTCATATGCAGATAATATTTGATTAGCTAAATCTGGAGGAATTTGACTTGAAAGAATTAATTCCCTAATTTTACTACTAATAATTTCATCATCTTTTTCTTTTTCAAAAATTTCCTTTATTTTCTCATCCAATTTATTATATGAAATGAAATATTTATACGCATGAGAAGTTATGACAAAACCCGGAGGTACTCTTATTCCCATTGATATTAATTCTCCTAAATTAGCTCCTTTCCCTCCAGCAATATTAATCATATCTTTTCTTATATTTTTAAGATCAGTAACGAGACTCCCTTCAATAAGGGAAGAATCCAAATTTGTCTCCCAATAAAAATACCGGCTTATACATTAAAAAATGTTTTTGACTCTTCAAAAAAGCTATTACAATTGTTTATTTTTGATTTTCATTAGATTTTTGAGCTACTGAAGTAACAAATGATGGTAAGGATGGGAACTTCTCCTTCATTCTCTGTTCTGCTACTGCAGAGGCTTCTTCTAATATCTTCTTTGCCTCTGGAGTCGTCATAGTATAATCAATTCCGGCACCAGTGAATTCACCAGCTTCAATCACTACTTCTTGTAGTCCTTCTTCTAGTTCGGCTAATTCTACAGAAAGCTCTGGCATTATACCTTTCATTGCTTGCCTTAATTCCCTTACAACACCTAAAACTGGAATTAGTGATGTAAATACATCACCTAACTCACTTATAGTCTCGAGTCTTAATTCAACTTGTTCAAGAGCTATTTGAGTAGTTAATAACTGTTTTGTTACTTTCCTTATCTCAGCGATTTCATTGGCATACATTGCGGCTCTTGCTGTGTCTTTATTCATTTGAGCTTCTACTACTTTTTCAAATAATGCTCTATCTCTTTCTTGTAATCTAGATATATAAACATCAAGCCTACTTATTGTAGTTTTTAATCTATAATGAGCCATAACAAGCCTATATCTTAAAGGTTGTTGTGGCTTAAACAAATTCTTTACTTTTTCAGCAATTGTTGGTTCTTGCTTTCCATTCCAGTTCTTTATGAAATCATTTACACCAGCCATTTTACTCAAATATAGCGTTGTTCAATTATGTCTTATAAGCAAGAAAACCATATAATACTCATGAGGATTATGCGAATTTTTGACGCTAATGTTGAAAACGGTAAACTAGTATTAATAAATAAAAGTAATAAAAAGGTATTACTCAGACTTGTTACACTCCATTATCAAGTAACTGCAATAACATTAGAAGAACAGAGAATTACAAAAACAATTAGTGAAGATAAAAATATTGAAAAAGAAATTCCTCCCAATGGAAAAATAGAAGTTGAAAGTCAATTACCATATCTTAAATCTATTAGTATTATATATAAAATTGATGATAAGACTTTTAGGGATGATATTGAGTTTTGATTTTTTCCCACAAAGGCATTATTCTTTTTACTACATTTTCATCACTTGATACCTCTTCTGGCCATTCTTTTCCTAGTTCTTCTTTAAACTTTCTTGTGGCATCAATACCTATTTTACTCCCTAAAGGAGGAAAAGGAGTTGTATGATCCAAAGAATCAGTGATAATATTATCGATAATTACTACATCCCTACTAGGGTTCACGGTAGTAGTAATAGCATATAAAACTTCATTTAGATCATGAACATTTACATCTGCATCAACAATAATAACCATTTTCAATAGGCTAAGTTGACCAAGTCCCCATATACTCATCATTGTCTTTTTAGCCTGACCGGGATAATATTTCTTAATAGAGAATATACCAATACCAGTAAATAGACCAAATTCTGGGAGATTCATGTCAACAATTTCTGGTATTAATATTCTAATGAAAGGGAGAAAAAGTCTTTCTACAGCTTTACCTATCCATGCGTCTTCTAATGGAGGTTTTCCTACAGAAGTAGCATGAAATATAGGATTGTCTCTTGAATAAGTTTTTTCTAATTTAAATACTGGATAATAATCTTGTGGAGTATAGTAACCTAAATGATCTCCAAATGGACCTTCTAATCTTAAATCATTTAGATCTACATAACCTTCAAAAACAGTCTCAGCAGTTGAGGGAACAAGAATACCATTATCTAGCTCATGAACCTCTACACCTTCATTTCTTAAAATTCCAGCAAAAAGATATTTATCTAATCCAGGTGGTACTGGAGAGGCAGAAACAAATGCCAGAATAGGATCAACACCATTTACTATTACTGCGGGGATTTTGGTAATTCCTTTTTCTTTATATTTAAACGCTGTTAACGATCCCCTTTTTAGTGCTTGCCAATGAACTATGGCCTCTCTTTCATTTAAAAGTTGAATTCTATATACACTCAAATTGTGAACTCCAGTGTTAGGATCCTTGGTTATTAATATAGAAAATGTTAGATACCTCCCAGCATCCTTTGGCCATGTCTTAAGAGCAGGAATTTTATTAAAATTTAAGTTATTATCTTCTTTAAAAGCTGGTTTTTTTGATTTAGGCAAAATTTTTCCTAGTTTTAAAATATCAAAAAGATTTCTTATTTTATTAGAAAATGATATAGGTAAAGAACCTGACATTTTATCTAGAAAAGATTCTGTAATTTCTTCTAATTTATTAGTATTAAATAAATCATAAAAAGCTTCAATCGAATAATATATATTAGTTATTACACTCCAATTTGGATAACCTTTAATATTTTTAAAAAGTAATGGAGGAAGTTTATTATAAGTTGCTCTTCTAGAAATTTCTGCAATTTCAAGTATAGGGTCCACTTCATCCTCGATTTCAATAATTTTTTTCTTTGAACGTAAATAGTTTATATACTCACGCAAATCTGAGAATGCCAAATTAATCACTAGATTAGTATTCATAAGATAAAGTTTATAATTTAGTATACAAAAGAGCTTTACGTTAGTGGTGAGCTATAGTTGGAAACATGCAAGGCTATCTAAAATGCTTAGACTGTGGATCAGAATATCCTATCCAGCAAGATATTATAACTTGTCCTAAATGTGGAGGATTATTAGAGATAATTGTTGAACCTAAGAAAGACTTCTCATTCAGTAAACTAAAAGGGAAAGGAGTTTGGAGATATAGAGAATTAATAGCTGGAGAATACAAACATATAGTTAGTTTAAATGAAGGAAACACCCCACTAATTGCTTCTTCTACTAGTAAAAATCTATATTTTAAGTTTGAAGGAGCCAACCCTACTGGAAGTTTTAAAGATAGAGGAATGACAGTAGCTATAAGTTCCGCTAAATCATTAAACTATAAAGTTGTAGTAGCTGCATCTACTGGAAATACTGCAGCTTCAGCCGCTGCATATGCAAGTAGAGCTGGTTTAAGAAGTTACATTGTATTACCTAAAGGAAAAGTTGCTTTAGGAAAATTGGCTCAATCTATACTTTATGGGACTACTATACTTGAAGTTGATGGCAGTTTTGATGTTGCTATGAATAGTGTAATGAAATTATATAGAGAACTAAAAATAGTTTATCCGCTTAACTCTTTTAATCCATGGAGACTTGAAGGACAAAAAACTATTGCTTTTGAAATAGTTGAGGACATCGGAGTACCTGATAATGTGATAGTACCCGTAGGTAATGCCGGAAACATTTATGCTATATGGAAGGGATTTGTAGAGTTAATGAATATTGGGGTTACCGATAAAGTACCTAGAATGATTGGGATACAGGCTGAAGGAGCAGCACCAATAGCTAAGGCTCTAGAAAAAGGATTAGATAAACCGGAATTTATAGATTCACCTGAAACTGTAGCCTCTGCTATAAGAATAGGTAAACCAGTGAACTGGAAAAAAGCAATTAAGGCTATAAAATCATCTAATGGATTTGCAACTTATGTTTCTGACTCTGAGATCTTAGAGGCACAAAAAGAATTAGCTAGGAGAGAGGGAATAGGTGCAGAACCTGCATCAGCTGCTTCCTATGCTGGTTATTTAAAGCTTGTAAATTCTGGCAAAATTGATAAAAGCGAAAAAACTGTTTTAATTTTAACTGGGCATGCACTAAAGGACCCAGATGCGATGATAAAAGCCGAGTCACGAAGAATTTTAGTTAACCCAGAACATATAAATGAAATAATCTTGAGTGATCTAAAATGAAAGTAATTAAAATAGGTGGGTCTATTCAAAAAGATGAAAAAGACTATGAATTAATATTAGAGAAATTAAAGAAAGAAATTGATTATAATGATAAAAACATTATTGTAACCTCGGCAATTAAGAACATTACAAATCAGCTGTTAGATATTATAAAAAATACAGATAAAGCGATGGATATTGTTACTGATATTTATGATAGGCATGTAAGATTACTTTCTAAGTTAACCAATGGAATAGAGTTCGAGCGTTCTTTTGGAGAAATTTCAAAACTTGCTGATGAGCTTTTTAAAATCGCATGGTCAGTTAGAGTATTAGATGAGGTTACTCCTAGGGTTAAAGATTATATATTATCCTTTGGAGAAAGATTTGCA
This sequence comes from Sulfurisphaera ohwakuensis, assembly GCF_009729055.1. Lineage (GTDB taxonomy): Archaea > Thermoproteota > Thermoprotei_A > Sulfolobales > Sulfolobaceae > Sulfurisphaera > Sulfurisphaera ohwakuensis. Next base: position 1,294,031 of record NZ_CP045484.1, read on the forward strand.
GTAATTTTACTATCCGCATTTTTAAGATCTAACAATATACAGTCTAGCTACATATTAGATCCTCCCCTTATAACTGATGAAAATTTTGGAGAAGCTAATGTATTACTTCAACAATCTAAAGAAAATTTAACTAAAAAAATCGATGGTATTAATGAAAATGTTATCGTAATCCCAGGATTTATTGGCAAAAGTACACAAAATAAATTTACTACAATAGGACGTGGAGGAAGTGACTATACTGCAACAATAGTAGGAAAAATACTAGGAGCAAAAGAGGTCAAGTTAATAACTGAAGTCCCTGGAATAATGACTGCTGATCCTAAGAAAATACCACAAGCTAAAACTATTCCAAGATTAGCTCTTGAGGAAGCTATTGAACTTTCTCAACTTGGAGCTAAAAAATTACATCCAAGAACATTCGACCCTATATTTAATACAAATCTAAAAGTAGTAATCGAAGGACTTTATGAGGAAGGCAGTACTGTAATAGAAGGAAACTGTACAAAAGATGACATTTTAAAAGGAATCGCCACAAGAAATAACCTAGAACTTATAACAATAGAAAGTACTAATATAGTAGGAAAAATTGGTTCTGCCGCTACAATAATGTCAGAGGCTAGAAATGCTAATGTAAACCTTATCGCAATTTCTCAACCAGTCTCAGAAACAGTCATTCAATTAGTAATTGAGTCTCAAGATAAAGATAGATTAATAGAAAGACTAAACAATTTAAATAATTTAATAGAAGATATACAATCAAGAAAAGTAAGTGCAATTAGTATAGTTGGTTGCGGATTAAGAAACAAGGAAATTTCGGCTAAAGTCATTAATAAGGCTTCATCACTAGACCCTATTTTCATATCTAGAGGTCTGAAAGGCGTTAGCTTAACATTTATAGTTGATGAAAAAGATGAAAATAGTTTAGCCAAAGAACTTCATGAGGTGATCCTGGAGTGGCAGACAAAATAAAAGTTTCACTTCTAGGCTCTACTGGAATGGTAGGACAAAAAATGGTAAAAATGTTAGCAAAGCATCCTTATTTAGAGTTAGTAAAAGTTAGTGCTTCCCCTTCGAAAATTGGTAAAAAATATAAAGATGCAGTAAAGTGGATAGAGCAAGGAGACATACCAGAAGAAGTACAAGATTTACCAATAGTTTCAACAAATTATGAAGATCATAAAGACGTTGATGTAGTATTGTCAGCTTTACCAAATGAATTAGCAGAATCAATAGAACTTGAACTTGTGAAAAACGGAAAGATAGTTGTGTCTAATGCTAGTCCATTTAGAATGGACCCAGATGTACCATTAATTAACCCAGAAATTAATTGGGAACACCTAGAATTACTTAAATTTCAAAAGGAAAGAAAAGGTTGGAAAGGTATTCTAGTAAAAAATCCTAATTGTACAGCTGCTATAATGTCAATGCCAATAAAACCCTTAATTGAAATAGCAACAAAATCTAAAATAATAATTACTACACTACAAGCAGTAAGTGGAGCTGGATATAATGGAATATCATTTATGGCAATAGAGGGTAATATAATCCCATACATTAAAGGAGAAGAAGACAAAATAGCAAAAGAACTAACTAAATTAAACGGAAAACTTGAAAATAATCAAATAATTCCAGCAAACTTAGACTCAACTGTTACATCAATTAGAGTACCTACAAGAGTAGGGCATATGGGAGTTATTAACATTATTACAAATGAGAGAATCAACATAGAGGAAATAAAGAAAACACTAAAGAATTTTAAATCTTTACCTCAACAGAAAAATTTACCTACCGCACCAAAACAACCAATAATAGTAAGAGATGAAGAAGATAGACCACAGCCGATTATTGATGTAAATGCAGAAAGTGGCATGGCTGTAACTGTGGGCAGAATAAGACATGAAAATAACGTGCTTAGGTTAGTCGTTTTAGGAGATAATTTAGTTAGAGGAGCTGCTGGAATAACAATACTTACCGTAGAAGTTATGAGAGAATTAGGGTACATTTAGATGTTAAAGATAGATTTTCATGTTCATACCTATTATAGTGATGGAAAAGAATCACCAAAAGAAATGTTAAATTATGCATTAAAAGTTGGACTTAACGGAATAGCTATAACTGATCACGACACATCCAAAGCTCATATAACATTCAAAAATAAATTTATAATCCCAGGGCAAGAAGTTACTACAGAATTTGGACATGTAGTCATATTATGTAATTTTCCTCCTTCTCCTCCTAGGAAAATTAGTGAATTAATAGATTATGCAAAAGAGAATAGTTGTATTGTTTTTCCTTCTCACCCATTTGACATATTTCGTAAAGGAATAGGACATAAGGTGTTCAACTATAATTTTCATGCCATAGAAATATTTAATTCTAAAGCACCTAAGTCAGCTAATAAAAAAGCTGAAGAAGTTGCCAAACAATTAGGATTACCAGGATTAGCAAACAGTGACTCTCATATAAAATATGCTCTAGGATCTGCATATAACGTAGTTAATTTAAGTGAATTTAACGTAGACGAAATTTTAGATAATATTAGGAAAAATAGAATAGAAGCTGTGAGAATAGGATTAACCGTAAAGGCTAAGTTTGAGATAGCTAAATGGTATATACAGAGGAAACTGAGAATTGAGAAAGATACCAGCAGAATTATGCGTGAAGTGTAAAGGTTATAAATATTTATGTGGGTTACCCTCTTGTCCAATCCTAGATAGGTTTAGAAATATAGCAGTAACTGTTTCAAAAATTAAAAGCAGTAATAAAATTCAAGGAGCCACGCCACCTAGTATTGTAGTTGGAGAACGAAATTATCCTAAAGTATCATTAGTATATAATGTTCCACCATCAGTAATTGGAGAAGAAGCTAAAGATTATGAAAATCCTGAAAATTGGTGGGGGAAGAAAAGCTTAAGTGATATACTATCTTTAAGAACCTCTATGATTTCTTCTCTGTTATCTGGGATTAATGTAAATAATCCAGAAGTACTGTATGAAAAGGAAGTTTCAATCACTGCAGTTGCTGAAAAACCCGTATTATCTGAAGTTTATAGTGAGAATAAAGAAATTATTCCTAAGTTAAAATTCGACGGAATTTTATTACCTAGAGGACCTTCTCTAAAAGCAAAGGATATAAAAATAGATGAGAATCCTAAAGTACCCAAACCAATTGAAAAACTAATAACAGACGATGTAAAAGCACAACAAGCAATTCTTGAGTTATACAATAACAAACAAAGTGTATACACTATAATTAATGCTCTTTCATTAGGTCTATTAGGGAAAAGAAAAAACAGAAAAATAGTACCTACAAGATGGGCAATAACAGCTGTAGATACTACTTTAGGTAATTTTATGCTTAACGAAATAAAAGGTTTAGATACTATTAGCGAGACCCTCGTTTATTATAATTCGTACCTAGGAAATTATTTCCATATAATTTTATTTCCATCAAAATATAGATCTGTATGGATAGAAATTTGGCATCCATTATCATTATGGGCTAACGAACTAGTAGTAAGTGATTTATCTGAAGACTATTGGGGAGAATATGACTTTCTTGATGGAGGTTATATGGCAGCAAGAATGTCAGTAATCGAGAAACTTTATGAAATGAGAAGACAAGCAGGGATCATAATTATAAGAGAGATCACAAGTGAATATTATGCACCAGTTGGAAATTGGCACATAAGAGAAACTGTAAAAAGGGCATTTAACAATTCTCCAGTAAAATTTGATAAACTGGAAGATGCAATTAAATACGTGAATTCAAGACTAAGAGCTAAAATTAATTTATTTGAAATAAAAAGTATAAAGAGTCTAATTACGCAAAGAACTATTGATGAGTTCTTAAAGAAGTAATGAAAGAACACTCATTGCTGTATAAAGCCTGTTTTCAGCTTGATCCCACACAGCACTTTGAGGCCCATCTATAACTTCATTTTCTACCTCTTCTCCTCTAACTGCTGGCAGACAGTGCATAAATATCGCATCTTTACTCGCATATCTCATTAAATCTGTAGTTACCCTATAATTTCTCAATAGTTCTTTCTTTTTTTCAGCTATACTTTCTTGACCCATACTAACCCAAACATCAGTATATACAACCTTTGAACCTCTCACAGCTTCATAAGGATCCTCATAAAACTCAATTATCGCACCACTTTTTTCAGCTTCTTCTTCTATCCTTTTCATAATATCATCTCTGGGCTTAAATTCTTTGGGAGAAGCTACCTTAATTTCTAAACCCATTTTAGCTACAAAAGCCATTAAGCTCACTAGCACATTATCTCCTCCATCTCCTACAAAAGTGAGTGAAGTGTATTCTCCAAACTTTTCTTTTATTGTCATAAAATCTGCTAATGCTTGTAAAGGGTGAGAAAGGTCACTTAAAAGGTTTATAGTAGGTTTATTAGAATATTTAGCTAACAACTCTAACGTTTCGTGTTTTAAAACTCTTGCTGCTATTCCATCTACAAACCTCCCTAAAACTCTTGCTGTATCCTCTACTGGTTCTCCTCTACTTAACTGAATATCTGATTTGTTTAATACAATAGGATTGCCACCTAATAACCTAATTGCTGTCTCAAAACTTACTCTTGTCCTAGTACTGGGTTTCTCAAATAACATTGCTACGGTTTTTCCATCTAATGATCTTGGGACTGATCTCAACATATGGAAATTCTTCATTTGGAAAGAAACTTCCATCATTTTTTCAATTTCTTGTTTAGAAAAATCCAGTAGGCATAACAAGCTTTTTCCTTTTAACATATTTTAAATTTTAGACCACTAATTTAAAAATGTGGAAGAACTATTAACAATAACTAAAGTTACTTTACCAAAGAAAGGAAATAAACCAAACTTTGATGAGGCTCATGTGTTATTAGCTCTAAGCATAATAGAAAAAGAACAGCCTATCGGTAGACATTTATTGATGAAAAAGTTAGGATTAACAGAGGCTTCAACAAGGACTATGATAAAGCGACTAAAAGAACTAGGATTAATTACCATAGATAAAGTGGCCGGAATATTAATAACAGATTTAGGAAAGAGAATCTTGAGCAATATCAGAAGTAAAGTTACAATATCAGATGAGATTGAACTTACTAGTATCAATTGGAAAAGTGAATTAATTAAAATAAAAAATGGGAGAATTATACTAGAAAAAATGGGACTATTAAATTTAAGAGACCTAGTAATTAAACAAGGTGCAACTAGAACTTTAATAGCAGTTATTAATGAAGAAGGAAGAATAGAACTACCACCTAAAACCTTTGATGAAAGTGAAGAAATAAAAAAGTTAAAGGAAGAATTGCAAAGTAAGGTTAACAACTTGGAAATAAATGATCTTATTATTGTATTTGAACCAGTTGATCAACACTTAGCTTATAAAATCGCTCTTACAATTTTAACTAATGCTTAAAAAAATAGGATTTTTAATTAATCCAATAGCTGGGAGTGGTGGAAGAATAGGACATAAAGGTAGCGACGATTTATATTTTGAAAACCCCGAAATTCCGATAAAAATAAAAAGATTTCTTTCATTAGCACCTAAAAAAGAAGTTGAATATATAGTAGCAGAAAATAAAATGGGTGAAATTTATTTTAATAACGATTTTAAATTTACTGTTATAGAAACATTAAATAAAGAAAAAACAACCAGAGAAGACACAATATATGTAACTAATCGATTTCTTGAGCTAAAATGTGATATAATAGTTTTTGCTGGAGGTGATGGTACGGCCAGAGATATCTATTCCGTTGTAGATCAAAAGATACCGATTTTAGGAATCCCTAGTGGTGTAAAAATGCACAGTGGTGTATTTGCTAATACTCCCGAAGCTGCAGCAATAATTTTAACTAAATACGTAAATGGTGAAGCAACGCTAACAGACGCTGAAATATTAGATGTAGATGAAGAAGAATACAGAAAAGGTAGATATGATGTAAAATTATATGGAATAGCTAAAACAGTAACGTTTGGAAATTATCTAACTCCTAGTAAGGAAGAAATAATAAGCAATGAAGAAGAGTTAGAGGCTATTGCAGAATATGTTATTAATAATCTAATTAGAGACAACGAATATTATATATTTGGAAGCGGAAGTACTGTAAAATATATCCTTAAAAAATTAGGATATAAAACTAATTTTTTAGCTATTGATATTACATATGGAAAAAAACTCGTAAAAACTTCTGTTAATTATTATGATTTATTGAATTTGACTGGGGAGTTAAATTTAATCTTAACACCGATAGGTAAACAAGGATTTTTGATAGGAAGGGGAAATCAAGAGATTGGACCAGAAGTGCTTAAAAAAATTAGGAGAGATAAGATAATAATAGTATCTACGAGGTCAAAGTTAAACACAATAGATTGTTTGAGAATAGATACCGGAAATCCGTTACTAGATAGGAAATTTCAAGGTATTTATAAAGTTATAGTAGGATATGGAGAATTTGTCGCGATTAAAACTTGTGATAATACCAGTGTAGTAGATAATGATATTACCTAAGACATTACTAACCAACCATGTTATATTCTTGTTCTTCATATATAATCTGATGAAAAGAGAGGATGCTGACATAAATATTGAGCTTAATGAAAAACAGCTTAAAACTGGTCCTCGTTCTAAATTGATGGAGGCTGTTCTTATACTTCTTTTGGCCAGACCATTAAGAACTTCTGAAATAGCGGTAAACCTAGGTTTAGAAACAAAATATGTAAGTAGTTATCTTAGTTACTGGAGAAAAAAAGGCTTAGTATACCAAGAAGCAGGTAGATGGCATCTTTCATCGCAAGGTGAGGATTTAGCTAAAGAAATTATTGAGGAAAGAAATAACTCTAAGTTTATAGAATATTTAGCGTTTGCAAAGCAAATATTAAATGAAAATGTTAAGCAGACAATGAACAACAAAAAAGAGACAAAAGAAAACAAAGAAGAAAAAGAATTTTTGTCGTTTATTGGCGACTTAACAAGTACCAGAAACAAAAAACAACAAAAAGGTAATTTAACGGATTGTATATCAGATATACTAGAAAAAATAGATGAAGAGGAGAAGGAATTATTAATCTTTCTATTAAATAAATATAAGCAATGGGGTTCTACTTATGTATATCTTGATCAAATTCAAGAAGAATTTAATGCAGATACAGGATGGCTATTTAAAGTTTTAAGAAAATTACAGACTAAAAGAATTTTATATTTATATCATGATCCTAAACTTGGATTAAGAATAGGTTTTACACAACAACTTAAGGATAGGATAAATAATTGTTAAAATATCTACTACTACTTTTAATTCATTTTCAGCTTTCGTGCACATCTTTCATTATTTGCATTATACAAACTTCATATAAATATACATAAGAAGCATTTTAAGAGAAGTAGTAGTAGTAATATATATTAGTATTTTGTATTAAGTTTAAACTAGGTGTTAATGTTGTCTGAATCTACTAAATCATCTAGGATATCAGAGGATGAGATGAATAAGGTTTTAGCAAAAGCTGAAAAAGAGGCTGAGAAAAAAGATCATAAAAAACAATGGATCGAGAGAATGATTAAAAGTGCTAAGACCTATTATAAACTATGCCCTTATTATGATAAGAAATCCTCTAAATGCTTTTTGACTTTAGGAGACAAATGTACAAGAGAAGGAAGATATGAGAATTGTCCAATTTTTATCGGTTACTTAGACCAAAAGTATAATGAAATAATTCAAAAGAAAAAGATGCTTCCGATGGACTTTTTAGATTTAGCACAGATGATTTAATGGGATCGCACAAGTGCCAAGAAGGAAGAAATCTGAGGAGCCCCAACAGCAAGAACAAGAGAAAAAAACTAAGAAGAAGTCTGCTAAGGATAAGTATATTGATCCAAATGTAATAATAGATGAATATTTAGAAGAAGTTGTTAATGCTTTAGGTTTAGCTTATTTAAATCTTGATAAGGATGAATATAAGGAGCTTATAAAAGAACCATTTGCTGCAGCTGTGGGAGAAGTTAAGACTAAACCTAAAGCTAGAACAATTATAAATAGATTACAAGCAAATAAAGACTCTTTGATGGAATTTTTAGCCTTGAAATTACTTAGAATAAGAGATCTTGATAAAATGACGAATGAGCAATTAGAGTTCGTTGTCTATAATGTAAAGAACACTGTAAAGGATCTTGGTCCGCAGTTATATGAAGAATTATCTAAAAGAAATAGACAAGATCTTATAGATTTTCTACGTTCGACTTGGAATTTATATGGTATAAACTCACCCGTTGAGTGTCCTAGATGTAAGTTTAATGCTATTATGCCTGACTTATCATGTTATATTTGTAAGTATGCTATCTCAATGAAACAATTAAAGGAGAAAATTCATGTAATCGATTTACTAATAGATTATAGTAAAAGTGACCCTGAGGGGTTTAAAGAAATTATCACAGCGGGGTATTTCTATTATAGTTGGAATGGTGTTTCACCCCCCAGTAAAATGCCTAAGAGTGAGTTGTTAGTTTTTGAAATTATTCTTAATAGAGAGGAGAAAGAGAAGTTAAAAGCTTATTACAGCGCTGGCAATATTCCCCAGAATCAATAAACGCATTACACTTCTTACAAGTTTTCTTTTTAAATAACTGTATAGAAGTATGAAAAGTATGGAATAACTCAAAGTTCTCTTTTAAGTATGAGATAGTCCACCCATAAATTTTGTCAAACACCGCATCCTTCCATTTAAGCTTTAACTCTGCGAATCCTTTCAACTCTAAGACTGAAGTTGAGTATAATGGAACAAAGAATATGTTATTATTAAACACTACAAGAGATTTTGCAAATGATAAATAATTAGAATCATTTGAAGAAATCGTATAAATTAAGTATGTTAGGAGAAAATCTGAAGTGAATGGCAATATTTTTATCTTATGTGAAAGTTTCTCTCCTTCTATAATCATTTTCCATATAATATCGTTAATGTAATTACTATCTGCATTTATAAGAACTTCTTCTACTTGTAATTTACATTTGTAACATGCTTTACTTATTATAAAACTCAATATCGTAGATAAAGGCCTAAATTGCTCGTCTAAAATAATTGCTACTTTATCATTAAACGAAAATTGTTTTGAGTCATAAATTTCTCTTTTTACTCTTTTTATAATTTCATCTCGCGCACAATGTTCACAAAGTTTTCTTCCACCAATTACTGTTATTGCTTGCCTTTTGTTGCATCGTTGACAAACTTCCATTTATAATTCTTAAATTATTATTCTCCTCCTCTTAAATTGATCATATGAAAATATAACAGAAAAATTTATATATAAGCGATTCTAATGCAAAACCAGATACGGTGTTTGAATATGGCAAACGCCCCAGTCTTATTACTAAAAGAAGGCACTCAAAGATCTTCAGGAAGGGATGCTTTAAAGAATAACATTTTAGCAGCAGTTACTTTAGCTGAAATGTTAAAGAGTAGTTTGGGACCAAGAGGATTAGACAAAATGCTTATTGATAGCTTCGGAGATGTCACTATAACTAATGATGGTGCGACAATAGTAAAGGAAATGGAGATTCAACATCCAGCAGCAAAGCTTTTAGTTGAGGCAGCAAAAGCTCAAGATGCCGAAGTAGGCGACGGTACCACTTCAGCAGTTGTTCTTGCTGGGCTATTATTAGATAAGGCAGATGATTTATTAGATCAAAACATTCACCCTACAATAATTATTGAAGGGTATAAGAAAGCTCTAAATAAGTCTTTAGAAATTATTGACCAGTTAGCTACTAAAATTGATGTATCTAACTTAAATTCACCTGCTACGAGGGACCAGTTAAAGAAGATAGTATATACGACAATGTCTAGTAAATTCATAGCTGGCGGCGAAGAGATGGATAAAATTATGAATATGGTAATTGATGCTGTCTCAATAGTTGCTGAACCCTTACCAGAAGGAGGATATAATGTACCATTGGATCTAATAAAGATTGACAAGAAGAAGGGAGGAAGTATTGAAGATAGCATGTTAGTTCATGGTTTAGTTTTAGATAAAGAAGTAGTCCATCCTGGAATGCCAAGAAGAGTTGAAAAGGCAAAAATTGCTGTATTAGATGCCGCATTAGAAGTAGAAAAACCAGAAATTTCAGCTAAAATCAGTATAACTAGCCCAGAACAGATTAAAGCTTTCCTTGATGAGGAAGCAAAGTATCTAAAAGATATGGTTGACAAATTAGCTTCAATTGGTGCTAATGTTGTAATCTGTCAGAAGGGTATTGATGATGTTGCACAGCACTTCTTAGCAAAGAAGGGGATTCTAGCAGTTAGAAGGGTAAAGAGGAGTGATATCGAGAAGTTAGAGAAGGCACTTGGTGCAAGAATTATAAGTAGTATTAAAGATGCTACTCCAGAAGATTTAGGTTATGCTGAACTAGTAGAAGAAAGAAGAGTTGGTAATGATAAAATGGTATTCATTGAAGGTGCAAAGAATCCAAAGGCTGTAAACATATTACTGAGAGGTTCAAATGACATGGCATTAGATGAGGCTGAAAGAAGCATTAATGATGCCTTGCATTCATTAAGGAATGTATTAATGAAGCCAATGATTGTTGCTGGTGGTGGTGCTGTAGAAACTGAATTAGCATTAAGATTAAGAGAATATGCAAGATCTGTTGGTGGTAAAGAGCAATTAGCAATTGAGAAGTTTGCGGAGGCATTAGAAGAAATACCAATGATATTAGCTGAAACTGCCGGTATGGAGCCTATTCAAACATTAATGGATCTAAGAGCAAAACATGCTAAGGGCTTAATTAATTCTGGAGTTGATGTTATGAATGGAAAAATCGCAGATGATATGTTAGCTCTTAATGTGTTAGAGCCAGTAAGAGTTAAAGCTCAAGTACTAAAGAGTGCTGTAGAAGCGGCTACCGCAATATTGAAGATTGATGATCTAATAGCTGCTGCTCCATTAAAGAGCGGAGAGAAGAAAGGAGAGAAGAAAGAAGGAGGAGAAGAAGAGAAATCAACTCCTTCTTCATTAGAGTAAATTAATTTTTTATTTATACATCATTAGTTGATTTGTTTCTTCTGAATTATATCCTTCAAGCTCATCAAGAATTTTTTTAACTGCATCTTTGATTTTTTGACTTGAATAATTATCATAAACTGTATTAAGTAATTTTTTAGTTAGATCTATTCCAATTATAAAAATTAAATTTGTAAAATCTGGACTTAATAAAAAATCTGCTAATTTTTCTGGGTCTCCTCCATATGATGAAAAACCATACTTTGATTCTGCTTTTGCTAATAATTTTTGAGCCTCATCTAAGCGTTTCATGTCTAAACTGACGGGCGTTAATACTTTACTCACAATATGTCTTAGAAAGTCAGGTTCGCCCAATTAATTCGCCTAAGATATAATTAATATAGTAGGCATATAAAAGCTGTAATTTTAAGTTTCACATTTCATCAACACTTATAAGTATTAAAAATTCTAAATATGATTAGGTATTGAGGGTTTAGTAATGGCTTCGGCAAAGAAGAAGAAAAGAACAAGTGAAAAAGAAGAGGAGACTTCTAATAAGATTGAGAGTAAACTCCGTGTGTTATATTCCGATAAAGAAGTGGTTGTTATGACTGCTCCTAATGAAGAAGAGTTAAAACAAATATTATTAGATTTATTAAGCGAGAAACCCATGAATTTAAAGGAGCTTCATTCTTATCTCTCTGGAATAGCTAGTGAAGATAAGATAAGGAAAGCATTATCAGATTTAGCAGAAAAAAATATGGTAACAATGCTAGAAGATGGAAGATATGCAAAGTTAGGCTAAGTTTTTAAATGGACAATTTCTCCATTGTGTTGAACATAAACTAGCTTGTGATTCGGTTAATATTCTTCTTAGTACTTTGCAATATGCAACTAATCCTTTTTCAGTTTTTATTATTTGAAAATAACTACATTCGCTATCCATTACTTTCTCTAAAATATTTATTTTAGGATAGAAATTTACTTCCTCTTCAGCATCTTCATCAGATGTAAATATTTCTAACCCTTCTCTTTTTTCTTCAGCTATAAAGAATCTACAACTTTTATAATCTTTTAAACATCGATTAGGGCTTGTTACTGTGTCAGAAGGATTTTCTAACATCGGGGAAGTACAGAAGCCTCCTTTATAAAAGGGACATACACTATGTTTCTGCAATTTCTCTCACTATTATGTGAACACCTAATAAATCATCATCTCCCGTTTCTGTTGGTAATGTAATTTTATTTATAATAATTTCATCAACTCCATTTATCTTCTCTATAATTTCGGATACTCTATTTTCATCTACCTTTCTATCTCCTCTTAAATCTTCTACTATTAATACCTCGGCTCTTTTCATGTTTTATGACTTAAGAGAGGAAAAAGATATAAAGATAGTGGCTTATGCTCTGTTGTGAATCCTATAAAAGAAGTGAAGCTCGAATTTGCTAAAATTTTATCGGAAAGGCTAAGCATTGACCAGAACAAGATATATGAGAATTTTGAGTACCCTCCAAAAGAACAAATGGGAGACGTTTCACTACCATTACCAACAGTTACTAAGAATAAAGAATTGCTTAGTATCTCCGATTTTCCTTATATTGGAAAACTTATAAGAGAGATTAAAAAATCTGGCATATATGTTAATGGTATCATAAACGAATCTGAGCTCTTTAAACTTATTTTTACTAATTTTCCCGAGGATTATGGCATTGAAAAAATACAAAAACCCCAAAGGGTAGTGGTAGAGCATACCAGTGCCAATCCTATTCATCCCTTACATGTGGGTCATTTGAGAAATGCTATATTAGGTGATGCAATAGCTAGAATGCTAAAAGCTAGAGGACATGAAGTTAATACAAGGTTTTATGTTAATGATGCTGGGAGGCAAGTTGCAATCCTTACTTTAGGTTATCTTTTATTAGGGGAACCAAATCCACCTAGAGATGAGAAAATAGATCAATGGATAGGTGTTATTTATGCCATAACTAACATTCTAATTGAGATAAATCAATTAAAGAAAGAACTTTCTAATTCCAGTGAAGAAGAATATAGACAAAAAATATCTAAGTTAGACGAATTAATTTCACTTGCAGGTAAACATAGAGAAAAATATCCAGAAATATTTGATAAACTTGCTGATGAGATAAGTAAGATAGAAAACATAGAAGAAAAAATACAAAACATAATAAAAAATTATGAGAGACATAGTGATGAGAAAATTGTGAATGTAATTAGAAAATTAGTAAACTGGACATTAGAAGGTTTTAAAGACAGTTTAAAGATATTAGATATTCATTTTGATAATTTTGATTATGAAAGTGATTTATTATGGAGTAAGAGAGTAGATGAGATTGTAAAATTAGCTCTTTCTTCAAAAAATATAAAGGAGCATAAAGGTACTATAGCCCTCTCACTTGATTTAGATCCAGAGACAAGGAAAAGACTTAATATTCCATTAGGGTTAGAACTTCCTCCCCTCGTTTTAGTTAGATCTGATGGAACAACTCTTTATACTACTAGAGATATAGCTTATTCTTTATATAAATTTGAAGTTTTCTCTGCAAATAAAGTAATAAATGTTATAGCTGAACAGCAATCAGTTCCACAAATGCAATTAAGAGCATCATTATATCTTTTAGGTTTCAAAGATATAGCAGAGAATCTTATACACTATTCTTATGGTATGGTGAATTTACAAGGAATGAGAATGAGTGGCAGACTAGGTAGGTATATTTCTTTAGATGAAATAATAAATGAGGTAAAAGAAGTTGCTGAAAATAAAATAAAAGAAAAAGGAGGAGACTTAAATAATTTGCCAGATATTGTTAACTCAGCTATTAGATATGCTATTCTGTCAGTATCAGCAAATAAGCCTGTTTCTTTTAATATAAAGAATATAGTTGATTTTGATCAAAATAGTGGACCTTATTTACAATATACCTATGCTAGAGCGTATAATATATTGGCGAAAAATGAAGAAAAATTAGATATTAATAAAGTAGATTTTAGTGATATAGTAGATGATAAGAGGCGTCTTCTAATATCAATCGCAAAATTCCCAGAAGTAGCTACTAAAGCTGTTGATGAATTAAGACCAGAAGATTTATTAGGATTTATGAGAAGCATAGCAGATATATTTAACAGATGGTATAACTTTGAAAGAGTTTTACAAGAACCAAACGAAGGAAAAAGAATGCTAAGACTATTTATAGTTAAAGGTGTCGAAAGAATTCTATATAACGGTCTTAGTATTGTTGGAATAAAACCGTTAAAGAGGATGTAAAATAGCGGACCCGCCGGGACTTGAACCCGGGACCGCCGGCTCCCTACTTTAAAACCGCAGGCCGGCGCTCTATCCTGGCTGAGCTACGGGTCCATGTATATTCTATTTTACAGTCTTAAATCAGTTTCCCTTTAATCCAATTAGTAGAAGTAATGACATATAATATAACTAATATGAACTTAGGTATTAGAAATTATTCTCTTTTTGGGGTAATACCTACTTTCATTGGAGATACTGCATATATACTTAGAAATATAATATTTAATGATTAGAAAATGCAAAAAGCTGATATTACCATCCTCTCACTCTCAAAGCTTAAGGTTCTCAAAAGAAGTGGTAAGGTTGAAGAGTTTAAATCGGATAAGATATTTTCAAAGCTAGGAATTATACCAGAAGACGTAATGGATGGAATACTTAATGATATAGCTCAAAATGCTAAAGATAATGCTATAGATACAAGAACTATAGCAGATATCGTCGAAAGGAACCTGATTGAACACTCTTTGGATCATCCAGAATTAATGGATCTAGCAAAGAAGTATGTTTTAGCTAGGATTTATAATCATGTATTTGGTAAGGGCAATTGGAAAGGTTTTGATGAAAGAGATTTATTGTTAACATATAATGCGTTAAAAGTATTAGAAGCAAGGTATTTGTTAAAGGATCCAAACACTTTACGTTATATTGAAACACCACAGATGATGTTTAGGAGGGTAGCAAAACATTTGGCTAATGTAGAAAGGCAATATGGTAGATCTGAGGGTGAGGTTAAACAATTAGAGGAGAAGTTTTATAAAATAATGTCTGAGTTAAAGTTCTTACCAAATACACCAACTTTAATGAATAGTGGTACAAGATTGGGAATTTTGTCTGCATGTTTTGTAATTCCAGTTAGGGATTCAATGATTACCCCAAATGGTGAGGGTATTTATGATGCATTAAGGGCTATGGCTGTTGTTCATCAGCAAGGTGGAGGTACTGGATTTGATTTCTCTGAACTAAGACCTAAGGGGGATATTGTAGCTTCTACTGCAGGTGTAGCTTCAGGCCCAGTGTCGTTTATGAGAATATTTGACGTATCTACTGATGTTGTAAAGCAAGGAGGTAAGAGAAGAGGGGCAAATATGGGTGTTATGCATGTATGGCACCCTGATATAGAGGAGTTTATTAAAGCAAAAACTGGTCAATTAAAAGATACGCAATTACAGAATTTTAATATTTCAGTAGGAGTTTATGATTACTTTATGCAAGCTGTAGAGAGAGGTGATGTTGTACCATTAATTAACCCTAGGAAGACTAAGATTACTGATTGGGATTATTACATGTCTAAGGCTAGAGGTTATATGAATGAGGAGTGGATACAAGAGGTTATATTGTCAGAATTAGAAGAGAAGGGTGGTACGGTTGATCTTGCTGAAAGTAAGATAATAACTATTGATGAGGCTTTAGTAATTGCTGAGAAAGAAAATGCTATAACACAATGGGTTAATGCTAGGAATTTGTTCGATGAGATTGTAAAAGGTGCTTGGGACTCTGGTGATCCAGGATTACTATTCATAGACACAATAAATAGGCGCCACCCAGTGTGGTATTTAGGGAAGATAAACGCTACAAACCCATGTGGTGAGGAACCCTTATTACCCTGGGAAAGTTGTAATTTAGGTTCTATCAATTTAGAAAAATTTGTTGTGGATGGTAAGATTGATTGGGATGGTTTAGCTGAAACTATTCGTTATGCTGTTAGGCTTTTAGATAATGTAATAGATGCTAATCGTTATCCGTTAAAGCAGATTGAGGAAGCTACTAAGAAGACTAGGAAAGTTGGTTTAGGTGTTATGGGTTTAGCTAGAATGTTAATTAAACTAGGTATACCTTACGACTCTGTTGATGCTGTGTACTTATCTTATCAACTAGCCAAGTTCATATATTATCACGCTTTTAAGGAGTCAATTGAGATTGCTAAAGAAAAAGGTTCATTCCCAGCTTATGATCCAAAACTGTACAAAGACATATGGGAGAGTGCA
This sequence comes from Sulfurisphaera ohwakuensis, assembly GCF_009729055.1. Lineage (GTDB taxonomy): Archaea > Thermoproteota > Thermoprotei_A > Sulfolobales > Sulfolobaceae > Sulfurisphaera > Sulfurisphaera ohwakuensis. Next base: position 1,310,342 of record NZ_CP045484.1, read on the forward strand.
AAGGACTTTTATGAAATACTTGAAATTATGGGTATTAAGGATAAGCCTAGTGATTATGTGAAGAAACTCACCTCAATTGTTGATAGATTAGACTTTGATAAACTTAAGGAGGATAGGATAAAGTATGGATTAAGAAATGCTACTGTAGTCTCAGTAGCACCTACGGGCACAATTTCAATTATTGCCGGTACTTCATCATCAATAGAGCCACTATTTGCATTAGCATTCATAAGAAATGTTGCCGTTGGAAAGTTCATGGAAATTGACCCACTATTCCTAGATTACTTAAGGAAATATGAGCTAGATAATCCTGAAGTTGTCAAAAAAATAGCTGAGACTGGCATGATTGGTGATAATCCATTTATGCCAAAAAGTATGAGGAAAGTATTTAGGACTGCACATGAAGTATCACCAGAGTATCACTTGCTGCATCAAGCTGCTTGGCAACAGTGGAACGATTCGGGTACTTCAAAGACAATAAACTTAAGGAGTGAGGAACCACCAGAAACTGTTGAAAGAGTATACATGTTGGCATGGAAGCTTGGAATTAAGGGCGTTACTGTATATAGGGATAAATCGAAGAGTCAACAAGTAATTTACTTCGGAATAAAGAAAGAAAGGGAAGAAGTTAAGAAAGAAGAGGAAAAAAAGATACAGCAATTACTACCATCTTCACTAAGAATCCAGAAAAAATTTGTTGAAGTAAGCGAGACATATGCCGGTGGATGCAAAACGTGTGAATTGTAAAAATTTTTATTTTTATTTTTCGATATTCCTATTGTAGTGTGTTTATTATGCAGTTAATCCTTCCTTGTGAGTATTCAGTTAAAGAGATTTTGCCAGCTATTAGGGCGCTAATAGCTGAAAAACTTGTTGAAGAAAAAAATCTTTCTATATATAAAACTGCTGATTTAATGGGTTTAACTCCTGCTGCTGTAGAGAACTATTTAAAGAAGAGAAGAGGTACTGCTGTTAAAGAGATTTTAAGAAGAGATAAAGAATTTATGGAATTCCTAGAGAATTTTAGTGATAAAGTGGTTAAGGAAAAGGATATAAATTCTATATCATCTTATTATTGTATTTTATGCGCTGAAGGTAAAAAAGTGTTAAATAAAAATGGTTACAAGCTGTCACATTGTATTGTTGAAAGTGCTCTAGGAGCTTATAATTTTTCTCTTAAGGAATGATTCTAGAAGTTTCCTTATTTTTAATCTAATATATACAATACCTAATTTTCTTATAGGTATTTTTATTCTATCAAATTCTGGGTTTAATTTCTCTATTTCTTCTCCTTGTGGTGATAATAAATTAGCTTCTTCAATGCGTGCTGCTAATACTAAATTTACTACAATCGGTGTTTCATTTAAATTTATTAAACCTAATGTCAATGTATGATTTTCATATTTTATAAAAAATGGTAAAATTCCGGCTGGATACAATTTATATAATGAAATAGGGAATGGTAACTTACAGTCTACTCTTTGTACCTTATTTTTTAAGTTCCATACAATTTCATAAGGCTTAGTTTCTTTCCAAGTAATTGATTTCATTAATGCTATTTTTCCATTAGATTCTACTTTAATATATCCGTTATTGTTTTCAAGATATAATTTGTTCTCTCCTATAACTGTATAAGTTTCTTTTAGTGAGATACTAAAAAATTCCGATTTTCCTATTATTTTCTTAGACTGAGAAATAATAAAGGGATTAAGATATGTATATAATGGGTTAACGTACCCTAATTCTAAGCTTAAGTTGTTATCATAAAAGGTTAATTTGTGGTTTCTCTCCCTTAATTTTTCATTTATTTCTCCACTTTCCATTACAATGTTTTTATTTTCTATTATATCTTCTCTATACCAGAAAGAAGGATTAAAGTAACTTTCTCCTTCTTTGCAAGGGAGCAAGTCATAGATCATATTTTCTAATGATTTAATGCTACTAAGCTCTAAATTCCATCCTATTTGTGATTCATAAATAGGTGAAAGGTAATAGTATTCTTTATCTCGTTTACTTCCTCTAGTTTGAATTTCTGTTCCATCTGGTCCAATTATTATGGAGTTGTGCTTCCATTCAATTTCCTCTGGATTAAGTAAAGATATGAGTTGTGGTGCTTGTTCAATAGAAAAAATATCATCTGAAACACTAATTTTTCTGACTTTTTGAATAGGAAAATCAGAGGCTACCTTTAATAAATCATCTAGTTTCATAAGTGGTCAAGCTCATCATCTGCTAAATCCGCCAAATGCCTTTTCTTCATCATTTCTGTCTCGGGGGTAATTCTTCATCCTAAATGCTTCTTTATTAGTTCAATTATTTTTTTACTATCCGCTCTTCCTCTTACTTTATTCATTACTTTGCTCATTATTATGTTAAACGCTTTATCTTTTTTATTTTCTATTTCTTTTTTATTTTCTTCTATTGTTTCTATTATAATTTTCTCTAATTCTGTTTCATTTAATGGAGTATATTTCTTAATTATTTCATTAAGCTGAGTTTTACTCGTTGCTAATTCTAATAGAATTTCTTGCACAGCATCTTTACTTATCTTATCTTCATATACATATTTTATTAATTCTTCTAGTATATTATCAGTAATAACGGAAATATCACCACCTTTACTTTTTACATATTTTACTGTTATTTCTAATGTAGATGCTATAAATGTAGGAGATACTTTTGGAGAATACTTCTTAACTAATTCTTCAAACAAATCTAATCTTAAGCTATTTAGCATTGTATTAGCCAAGTCCTTACTAAGTCCTAATTCTATCAATTTCTTTAATTTTATTTCAGGTTGTTCTGGAACAAATTGTTTAGATAACTCTAATATTCTTTCATCTATTCTTCTTGGTGGTATATCTGTTTCTGGATACATCCTCGCTGATCCAGGTTGTGGTCTCATAAATTTAGTTGTACCATCATCTAATGCTGCTCTTGTCTCTTTCGGAACCCCATCAAAAGCATATAATATTCTATCTAAAATCGTATTTGTAGCTATATCTAGTTTTTCTTTAGGTCCTACAATAATTATAAAAGCGTCATTCTCATTAATTTGAAGGATTTTTCTTACTTTTTCTACTTCTTCTTTAGTTATACCATAATTAGGAAGCTCATCTGAGTGGAATAAGCCTCCTAAACCGGCCAATGCTCTTACATAATCTGCTACTTCAGTACCGAATCTTCTATTAGGCATTAATTGCCAGCCAAATATTCCCTTGAAACCAGCTATTTTTAAGCCATATATTCTTCCATTCTTTTCTAATTCTTTTCTAATTATTTTACTATTAGTATCTTTAAATTCCTCTGTTAAATCAACTATTTTAAAAGAGTTCTTCACTATATCTTTATTAAGATTTCTTTTTTGTAATTCTTCTTTAATTCTTAATAATTCATATTGTCTTCTTGCTTCATTCTTTATAATATCTGGTATTAACTCTAAAAGTTGTACTCCTTTTATTTCAGTCTTTACTCCTCCCTGGATAGATACATTAAGATCTTGTCTAATAGTACCTATTCCCCTTTTTACTCTACCTGTTAATCTTAATAATTGTCCAATCTTTAATGCTACTCTTTCTGCTTGTTCTGGGGTTTTTATGTCTGGTGCAGTAGAAATTTCTATTAGAGGAATTCCAAGTCTATCAAGATTGTATATTGTTTCTGTTGGTGAATCTGTAATTTTCCTTGCCGCATCTTCTTCTAATGCTATTGTCTGAATGCCTATTCTTTGTCCGTTATCTTCTATGTAACCACCTAAGCTAATAATCGCCGTTCTTTGAAAGCCTGATGTATTAGAACCATCAATTACGATTTTTCTCATTACATAAACTTCATCAACTAATGTAGAGTGTAGTGCTAGAGAAACGGCTACAGCTATACTTAATGCTTCTTCGTCAATAATATGTGGAGGTTCTTCGTCACATTCTACTAAGCAAGAGTTTGGAGGAACTCGATATACATATTTTTTACCTTTTTGCCATTCAAATAATGCAGCTATGTCTATTTCTCCTAATTCACTAAATGATGGTCTGAGATATCTTTCTAATTGTGTGTGATATTCTTCATGAAGTGTTGTAGGACATTTGCAAAATAGTTTATGAGCTGTATTTAATTGCTGGTGAATTTCAAGACCAACTTTTAATCCTATTTTACTGTAATCTAATTCCGTCATGGAACCACCTTGGAAAGTATTCTGGTACGTGCCTATAGTTTATTTCCCCTACAAAATTAGTAAGCATTAAACTTCTTATTTTATCTAAATCAGATTCATGTGCAAGAACCCACATAAGTTTTACAAGTGCTGTTTCTGGTAACATATCTTCTAATGGAGTAACACCAGATTCTTGCAATAATCTTCCCGTAGTATAAACGTTCATATTTACTCTTCCAAATAAGCATTGTGACGTCATTCCTATAAATACTCCATCTTTAGTTGCTTTTTTGAAATAGTCTACAAATTCAGTAGATGTGTGACCTAATCCTGTTCCCTCAACTATTATTCCTCTAATTCCAGAAGAAATTAGATATTCTATTATTTCAGGATTAATACCAGGATAGTATTTTAACAGGAATACTCTTGTATCGAATTTTGCATCTAAAGCGTTTTCTTCTTTTCTTTTAATATAATCATCTCTCAGAAGTTTAATTTCTTTTTCCTTCCAAAAAACTTTCGCTAAGGGTATATCATTTATAGATTGAAAAGCATCTCTTCTACTAGTATGCATTTTTCTTACTTTTACTCCTCTATGTACTAAAGTATATGTATCTGAGCTTTCTCCATGCATATTGATAGTCACTTCTGCAAATGGAGAATTTTTAGCTACTAGTATAGCAGAATAGAGATTTATTGGAGAGTCACTGCTAGGTCTATCACTACTTCTCTGAGATCCTACAAGAACTATAGGTCCGGTTAGAGATTTAAATGAAAAAGCTAAAGCTGAAGCAGTATAAGCCATAGTGTCTGTGCCATGAGCAATTACAACGCCCAAATTTCCTTCATCTAAGGCTTTCTTTGCACTTTCTGCTATTTTAATCCAATATTCAGGTTTCATATTTTCACTTAGGATAGAAAATAATACTTCTGCATCTATTTTTGCAATCTCATTTATTTCGGGCATAAAATTTATAATCTCTTCAGTTGTTAGTGCTGGTCTTACAGCGCCAGTCTCATATTCTACTTTACTTACTATCGTTCCACCTGTACTAATTATTTTAACTTCGCTCTTTTCTTTTAGGGGTTTTTGCTCTCCTTTACTAACTTGGATATTCTGTCTCTTTTTTTCAACTAATTTAAAGTTAGAAATTCCACTTATCGAAACTCCTATATTATATCCATTATCTAATTTTATAACTATTATATCGTCTTCCTTAGAATAGCTTGGCATTACTACCCCTTTTATCGATAACCCATCTTTTTGTAGCTCTATTAGATCTCCTACATCAACATTATGAGAGGATAAAAATTCTAATGCCTTACCTCTATAACCTTCTAACATTAAAATAAAAGATATAAAAATAGATAAAAACGTTTACCTAGCAGCTACAGCTTGTTTTGACTGTCTAGCTTTTACAACTCTCTTCTCATATTCAATTCTATTTCTAACTCTTGGAACTTCTTTATGCCTTTCTTTTTTTGGCATTTTAGGTGTAGCATTTCTTACTTTCCCAGCTTTTGTGAGCGAACCGTGGGATGGCATACTAAATTATATGTGATGAAGAAAAATTTAAACTTAAATGCTAATTAGTTGTTTTGAGTACTGATGAAAGTATATATCGTGGAACATGCGATAGGGTCGTTTGCATATGATGAGCAAGGTAAGCTTATAGACTTTGTATTGAGTAGTAAGGACTTAGGAAAAGTTGTAGATTCTTTACTAGATAATGAAAAAGGTATTCCATTGCCAACTACCATAGAATTAATTCAGAAGATAAAACCAGAAGAAGTAGTAGTGGAGAATGAGGCAGAAATACCAAATTTGCAACAGTTAGGTGTTAAAGCTTCTTATGAGATACATAATCTTGGAAGTAGAATATTTAGAGAATCATTACCCAAGATAGCAATAGAAACAAAGTTTGCATCCTCAGAGAACGATTTATACTCATTTTTATATGAAGTTTCTTTTGAATATACTAGAAGAAAATTAAGAACTGCAGCCAGTAAAAGAGACTTACTAGCAATCCAGGCTATTAGGGCAATTGATGATATTGATAAAACTATAAATCTATTTTCGGAAAGATTAAGAGAATGGTATAGTATTCATTTCCCAGAACTTAATAAGCTTGTAGAAGATCATGAACTTTACGCTTCTATTGTTTCAAAATTTGGACATAGGGATGAGATAACAAATACGGGGTTAGATGAAATAGGAGTGAATAAAGATCTGAGCACTAAAATTTTAGATGCATCGAAAAAGAGTATTGGAGCTGATATTACTGATGTAGATATAAGATCAATTAAGATGCTAAGCGATACCATATTAGAGCTTTTCAGAATAAGATCAGAACTTACAGATTATGTTGAATCAGTTATGAAAGAAGTAGCTCCTAATGTTACTGCTTTAGTAGGACCAACACTAGGTGCACGATTATTAAGTTTAGCTGGTAGCCTAGAAGATTTAGCTAAAATGCCTGCTAGTACAATCCAGGTCTTAGGTGCAGAGAAAGCTCTGTTTAGAGCTTTAAGAAAAGGAGGCAAACCGCCAAAACACGGTGTTATATTTCAATACCCGGCAATTCACACTTCTCCGAGGTGGCAAAGAGGTAAAATTGCAAGAGCATTGGCTGCTAAATTGGCAATAGCTGCTAGGATAGATGCTTTTAGTGGCAGATTTATAGGTGATAAATTGAATGAAGAGTTAAAGAAAAGGATTGAGGAGATTAAGACAAAGTACGCTCAACCTCCACCAAGGAAGCCACAAGAACAAAAGAGAAAAGAAGAAGAAAGAAAAGGTAAAAAAGGAGGAAGAGAAAAAAGAAAAGGTAGGAGATGAAATTTATGTCAGAATTAGTTAAGATTTCAAAAACACAGTTTGAAAATGTATTTCAATGTGAATTTAATGATGGTACAGTAAGGCTTTGTACTAAAAACTTAGCTCCAGGGTTTAGTGTTTATGGTGAGAGGCTATTTAAAGTAGAAGGGATAGAGTATAGAGAATGGAATGCTTTTAGAAGTAAACTAGGCGGTGCTATTCTAAAGGGTTTAAAACAGAATCCTATTGTAAAAGGAACTAAAGTACTTTATTTGGGTGCAGCTTCTGGAACCACTCCAAGTCATGTTTCTGATATAGTTGAATTAGAAGGAAAGGTATATGGAGTAGAGTTTTCTCCTAGAGTGGTTAGGGAATTTTTACTTGTTGCTCAGCATAGACCTAATTTATTTCCCATTTTAGCAGATGCTAGATTTCCGCAATATTATAGGACTCTTGTAGAAGATGTTGATGTGTTATATGTAGATATTGCTCAGCCAGATGAAACAGATATAGCAATATATAATGCTAAATTTTTCCTTAAAAATGGCGGATATATGATGATGGCAATAAAAGCTAGAAGTATTGACGTTACAAAAGAGCCTACTGAAATCTATGAAATGGAAGTTAATAAGTTAAAAGAGAATAACTTTGATGTTATCCAGGTTATTCAACTAGATCCTTACGATAAAGACCATGCAATGGTGTTAGCAAAATATAAGGGAAAATAAATGATAGATAAAATTTTTGAGATAGGATTAAAGAATTTTTTAAGTTTTTATCCCCAGGATTTCGTAAGTATTCGTGAAGCTCTTGATGGGAAATTAAATATTAGATTATCTGATGGTTACTCTCATTTACTAAAGAAGGAAGAAGTAGAAAAAATCTCACATTATATTCCTCTTTATTTATGGTCATTAGTAAGAATTCCTTTTGTAATATTAAAAACTATGGAACCCGGCGAATATATTGTAAATGGTAGTGAGTGGGAAATAAAGGCATTGTCAATATTACTTAATAAAGATGTAAGTAAGGGATTACGTACGGGAGATATTGAAAAATTAATAAAAGAATATAAATCTTTAATAATTATAACATTAAGTCCTATTAATTTAGCTAATGAGGATGAGGAAAATGGTTACTATTGATGAGGTTGCAGAGATTCTTTCAAAAAGATCATTAGAGTATTCTATGATTAATTATCCAGATAAAAAGGAAAAATCAATAGATATAATAGCTGTAAATAGGAATAAGAAAATGATAGTTAAGATTCTAGGTAATAAGAAATCATCAAAAATCAAAAGTGACTTAAAAAACATAGCAAGAATTGGACTAGGAATTCCAGTAATAATTGAAGATTCCACTGAACAAGAAATAATAAATGATAGAGGTAACATATTAGGTATGAATGTAGAGACTTTTGAAAAAATTCTAGATGGAGAAAAAGTCTTCCTATACAAGACAAGGGGAGGAATCTTTGTTAAAATTAACTCTAAGGAGTTAAAAAAGAAAAGAGAAGAGATGGGCTTAAGCTTAGGAGAAGTTGCTCAAGCTTTAGGAGTTTCGAGGATATCAATCTACGATTATGAAAGGGAAGACTCTTATGTGTCAATTGATATTGCTGAAAAACTTGTTGAACTTTTTGGTGATGAGATATTAGGTGATGTATTAAGCGGTTTTAAGGTTGATGAAAAGGATATTAATCTAGAAACACAGACAGATAGCCTATCTGATAAAATTATGTTAAATTTGAATGAAAAAGGATATAAAGTAGTGAAGATGAACTTTACTGCAGTAGATATTATTGCCTCCAGGAATGATAAGAAACTATTATTTTCAGTAGAGGCTGATAATGTCTCTAAGTCCTTACGAAAATTTAATGAAGCTAAAAAGATCACCAGCAAAATAAAAGCAAGCCTTATTGTGGTTGTAAAAGAGAGTAAAAATAAAAAAATATATGAAAAAGAGGATTTTAATACAATAAGTGAAAACGAAATTATGAACTATGAATTTGATTGAAATAAAAGAAGGTAAGGCTTCTTTACTAATTCCTAATCCTAAAGATTATGAAAAAGAAGGGAGATATGATCCCAGTTGGTCTCCAGTTTTCTACAATCCTAAGATGAGATTAAATAGAGATATTAGTGTGTTAGCCTTAAGTGTAATAAAGCCTAGAAGTGTTGTTGATGCTCTATCTGCCTCTGGAGTCAGAGGGATAAGATATTATACTGAAATTGGAGGGATAGAAAAATTGATATTAAATGATAAAAATCCTATAGCAACAGAATTAATAAAGAAAAATGCAGAGAAGAACTATGTGAATGCTCACATAACAACAAAGGACGCAAATTCTTTATTATATGAGATTAAAGCAGATTTTGTAGATATAGATCCTTTTGGTTCTCCAGCCCCTTTTATCTTGTCAGCCATAAACGCTACAATAAACAAAGGCTATGTAGCTTTTACTGCAACTGATTTATCAGCCCTAGAATGTTCTTCAAAATTTTCTGCTAGAAGAAAATACGACTTGATATGCGAAAGATTAAGTTTTTCCAAAGAATTAGGAATTAGAGGTTTAATTGCCAAGGTAATAAGAGAAGGTGCTATTATAGAAAAAGCCGCATATCCTATATTTTCATTTTATTTTGATTATTATTATAGAGTATTCTTTAGAATAGAAAATGGCGCTAAAAAAGTTGATAAATTACTTGAGAAACAAGGGTATTATTATGAGTGTTCTAAATGTGGGTATCGTGAGGTCGATTATTATGCAGAAAGAAAAATATGTCCTAGATGTGGTATCGAGATGAGAAGATATGGTCCAGCATGGACAGGGGAACTATGGAATAGAGAGTTTTTGTTAAGTATGAAAGAGAATCTAAAGAATTTCACATACTTTGATACTTTCATGCAAGTAAATAAGTTGTTAAATATATTAGTAGAAGAGTCAAAGTATGTATCACCTTATTTTAGACTAGATTTTATAGCATCCTTAATAAAAAGAAATATACCAAAAAGAGAAAAAATGTTAGAATGTTTAAAAGAAGCTTCAATAACTCATTTTGATTATAGAGGTATAAAAACTAATAAAGAAATAGATGAAATAGTAAATTGTATAAAAATTAACTAGCTGATTTAGCATTAGTTAGTAAGTATTTAGATAATTGTGGACACGTCGAAGGAGAAATATAGCTACCATTTCCGCATTTTTTGAGAATTTTACAAGTATAGCATGGAATTTCTATAATAGAAGATAAGCTAACATATATATCTATTCCATCATCATCTATTGCAAATAGCTTTAATATGCTTTTCCCGTTTTCCTTTACAGATCTTTTAATTATCTTTTTCTTTTCAATAAGTTTTTTAATTATAAGACTTGCTTCCTTAGTTGATAACCCCAATTCTTTTATTAAATCTTTTTGTGGTATTCCATTATCGCCTGCTTCTTTTATCTTTTGATAAGCAAGATCTTCATATGATGATGTAGTTGATTCCATAAAACCACCGTGTTGGCTATATTAATATATTGTAAAACTAGCTTATTTATTTTGTTGTCCTTAAAGTTTAACTTCTATTTCGAAATTTGATATAATTTCCTTATATCTATTTCTTATTGTAACTTCTGTTATATTTAGTGCATTAGCTATGTCTTTTTGAGTCTTTTTTGCATCCATTAGTGTACTTACAAGGTACACACTAGCAGCTGCTAATGCTGTGTATCCTTTTCCACTAGTTAGACCATTTTTGTGCATTAAGTCAACTAATTCAGAAGCTTTAGTAGATATATATGGTGGTAAATTAAGTTTTTCTACAATTTTTGGAATGAACTCTGTAGGTTTTATATTGGGTTTAAACTCTAATGAACTCTTAGCTACTTTTTGAACTCTCTCTAGTGCTTTCCATAATTCACTAGATGAAATACCATAATTATTCTTTATCTCTTGAAGGGATTTTGGTATTTTATTTACTTGACAAGAATAGTAAAGTACCGCAGCAATTAACGTATATATGTCTATTCTTTTAGCTTTTCCCTCATCGATTATTTTTCTTATTAAAAGAGAGGCTGTTTCTTTTACGTATTCAGGAAGATTTAGCTTAGCAGCTTCATTATTTAATACGGATAAATAAGTGACTAACTTTCTATCCTTTGGAGAAACTCTGAGTTTATTCTGTATTGCTCTTAATTTTTCTATTTTAGTTTTATTACTGGACCTAGAATACCCAATTGTTGTTGTTATTCCAAAATCATGAACTTTTGCAGTAATAGGAGAACCTGTTCTTTCTCTTTCCAATCTGTCTTGTTCTGTATACGCTCTCCATTCTGGACCTTGATCTATAACAAATTCATCAATGACATATCCACAATTAGTACAGATGTATGTGCCTCTGTTTAGATCTAATGTTATACTTTCACTTCCGCAATTAGGGCACTTTATTTTCTCCATTTTTTCTTACCCCTCTTTTCTTTAAGTTCTACGTATAACTTACCTTGGGGTGCTTTTTCTGATAACGGTAATGCTAGTATGTATGGTTCTTCCACATTTCCAATTATATCTAAGATTTTGCCTACTCGATTTCCTTGTTCATCAACTAAAACTTTACCAGTATACTCTTGAGACGAATAGTCTATTTTAGGATTTCCTTTAAGAAGCCATTTATTATTTAGTGTATTTTTTAAGTATTCGCCTACCTCTACAAGTTTAATCTTTGTCACAAGTATAATATATTCTCCCATATATTAGTTGATATTTATAATAATACTCTTTGAGAAGAAGATGGGGTATTATTGAGCTTAAGATTTAGATTATTGGCTTGAAAGCTTATATTTGGATTAAGAAATAACTATAATAACTCTTGCTAAATAGTGATATTCGAATGAGCGATTCAGTTGAATCAGAAGAAGAGATTCAGCAGAAATTGTCAAAAGCCTCAGAGGAGTTAAGAAAATTAAGAGAAGAAAGACAGAAAATAATTGAAAATATAAGAAAATTAAGAGAAAAGAGAAGAGAAAAAGTTGATAGACTTAGAAGTATAAGGGAGCAAATAAAACAACTAAGAGAAGAGTTAAAGGCTAAAAGTGAAGAAATTAAGCAACTTTCTCAACAGAAGCAGAGTTTGATCCAGGTTATAAGTGAAATAAAAAAGGAATTTGAACAAATCAAGAACGTTGAGAAAGTTAAGGAAAAATTGGACCCATTACAAATTTTAAAGAAAATAGAGCAATTGGAATGGAGACTACAAACTTCTAGTCTCTCATTAGAAGAAGAGAAGAAAATAATCTTAAAAATAGCTAACTTAGAGAAAAAACTAGAAACAGCGAAAAAATTAGCACAACTTAAAGAGAAAAATACTGAGAATAGAGCGGAACTTTTAGCTAAAAGAGTTGAACTATCAACAATAAGACAACGTATAGTTGAATTAAGGAATCAAATTTCAGAGAAAGTGAAAATATATCAACAACTAAAGAATGAGAGAGATTCATTAGTGAAAGAAATTGAGATTTTAAATAATCAAATCAGTGAACTAGTAAATAAGAACAACGAGATAAAAAATAAAATTACTGAGAAAAAAGATGAAATTAAGAAATATAGGGATGAGTTAAAGAAAATTAAGGATATGTTAAAATCAAGGAATATCACGGAAGTTTACGAGAATCAACTTAAAAATGTTAATAAAGAGATAATCGAGAATAAGCGTAAGAAAGCCGAGGAAAAGCTGAAAAACAATAAGAGACTAACATTTGATGAACTTTTAATATTGTACTATAATGATAAGGATAATAATGAGCAAGATTCTAATAATTTACGTTGATATTGATGATGATTTAGGAAAAATAGGTTTAGAGACTCCTATTATAGGAGAAGAACGTGTAAAAAAAGCTATTGATATTGCTTCAGAAACAATTCCAACGGATTCAGACTTTAATACTATGGTAGTAGCATATAATATCTATAAGAAACTTCGTAAAGAAAATAATGATGTAGAGATAGCATTTATATCTGGGTCAGAAAGAAGTAACATAGAGGGTCAAATAGAATTTTCAAGAAAATTAGATGAAGCTATAAAAACTACAAATGCAGAAGAAGCGATCATTGTGTATGATAGCCCAGAAGATGCTAAAGCTATACCAATTATACAGTCTAAGTTGAAAGTTATAGGTATCGAAAGAGTTTTAGTTGAGCAATATAGAGGAGTCGAGGAAACTTATGCTTTATTAGGAAGATACATAAAAAAAGCTATTTCCGACCCTAGATTTGCAAGAATTTTTTTAGGTGTTCCTGGAATTATTTTAATTACAATAGGTATATTTTCTCTGTTAAATCTTACAGTTTATGCAACGCCAGCCATTCTAATAATAATTGGTTTAGCCTTATTAGGTAGAGGTCTCAGAATAGATGAATACATAGAACAATGGTGGGAAAATTCTACGATAATGGTAATAGCAGCGATTATATCTCTAATTTCAACTATTGTAGGGATAATTGAAGGTTATTATGTGAGTGCATCTATAAAACTATATGATCTCTCTTCTATTTTTATAATTTTAACTACTATTCTTCCCTTTATCGTATTCGCTATAATAGTTTTATTTGGTGCTAAAGCAATAAATAAAGTCATGAATAGAGATATAAAAGTATGGCACGATATATTCAGAATAATTGCAGTAATTATAATCTATTATATGATGGTTTTAATATCTAAGAATCTTGAGGAAAATGTAATAGGTGTTCAACTTCAAACAATGTATACATTATCTGTAATAACACTTGTACTTGTTTCTTTATATATAGTTTTTTCTATAATAGAAAAACATATAACATAAAAATTATTTAGGAAGTTTATCTCTTACTTCAACTGGTAAATCTTCTCTCTTGAGGATCTTGGCTTTTCTACTGGCTTTAGTAACTATTTTACCTAGAATTATGTATGCATTAACATCATTTGCTTTTTCTGCTTTCTCATAGGATTTTAAATATCTCATCTTAACATATTTGTTTTTATCTAATTGAACATAAACATATTTTCCGTGTTTTAATGTCATATTTATCACCTATAATTATATCTTTAAAACTCTAACTCCTCTTCTTCAAATGGTTTTACGCAATCTAGTTCAACTAACTTATCGAATATTTTCTTTACAGCTTTATGTACTTCTTCTTCTCTCTTAGCCCCAGTAATAACCATTTTACCACTACTAAAGATGAGTAATACAACTCTAGGATCTTCCATCCTATATATTAATCCAGGGAATTGTTCAGGTTCATACATATTATTTTCTAACAAGAATGCTGCTTTATCTAAATTTACGATAACATGTAAATTTGCTGATGCAACAATATTTTGTATCTGTATTTTTGGTTTTCCAGTTAAATTCATTCCATATCTCTTTAGGGTTTTTATTATTCTTTTTACTGCTTTAATTAATTCGTCAGTACTCTTAGCCCCAGTAACCACCATTTTACCTGATTTGAATATGAGAGAAGTAACTTTTGGTGCTTCGAGCCTAAATATAAGACCAGGGAATTGATCTGGGTCATATTCGACATTTGGTACACTTCTTTCCATTGCATACAAGTCTAAGTTTTGATCCAATGTTACTGTAGCTACAATGTTTTCAATATTTACTACTGCCTTGTACGGTATTTCTGGTATATTAGGTCACCTACAAAATAGTTTATAAATACACATTTATAAATTCCCATTTAAAGCATAATGTCCTTCAGTAGCCCTAATTCAGGAAACTCCATTATACCCTCTTTTTCAATAATAACATAAGGTTTAGATTTTTCTAGAATAGAATATTCTCTCATAAGTGGAGACATGTAGTTGGAATGATTCAGTGAAATATCGTTCCCTGCTTGATAAATTCCAATTGCAGGTAAAATAATTACTTTTGAGTTATTTTTCAGTGGAGTTACTAGAAAGCATTGCATTCTTCTTACAAAGCCTAGTTTATCTCTTAATCCTAACCTTGGATGCTCATGCCCTATGATATATATTTTATTTTCTTCCACATCTATATTCATATGGCCATGAAATATAACAATATTATCGACTATCAAAGAATCTACTAGCTTAATATTATCATAATTCTCAGTGACTAAAGATAAATAATTATCATGATTACCTCTAATTATCGTAATTTCTGTACCTTCATCTTTTAATATTCGAAATATTTCATTAAGTTCAGTTTTTTCTTGTTTGGTTAATTTACTAAAAGAATGTTTAAGATCTCCATTAATTATGAGTTTGTTTGTTTTGAAAACCTCTCTTGCTCTATTGAAAATATTGAGAAAACGTTTCTTTTGAACTTTTGGTATGAATATTCCTTTTGATGCCATCTCTTCTTCGTAACCTATGTGTACATCAGATAGAATTATAGAGTTAAGTCTTCGTATATATATAACGGGCAAATCTTCATCAATGTAAATATCATCAACTAAACTTATCATCTTGTTCTTATAATCTAATTTAATACTAATAAATACCAATTTAAAAACATGCCAACGCTTAAGCTTATAGGGTTGGGCCTCTCTGCTAAATTTGTAACTAGAGAAGCAATTGATGAGATAAGTAAATGTAATGTTGTGCTATTCGAAAGTTATACTTCTCTATCTTGTGATATAAATTTAGATTTTATTAAATTTTTAAATAAAAATGTTATTATTGTAGATAGAAAATTTATTGAAAATAATATTAAAGAAATTATTAAACTGTTAAAAGAGAAAGAAGATGTTTGTATAGTAACTATAGGGGATCCTATGATTGCAACAACACATGTGAGTCTTATTGTTGAGGTGAAAGACAAGGGCTATAATTTTAAAGTAATTCCGGGGATATCAGTTCATTGCTATATAATTTCAAAATCTATGTTATCTTCCTATAAATTTGGTAAATCTGTAACTATAACTTACCCTTATAATAATAAAATTGATACGACTCCTTATGATGTAATTTATGATAATTTTATACGGGGACTCCACACAATACTATATCTTGACTTAAAAGAAGATAAAATTATGACAGCTAAAGAAGCCGTAGAACTTCTAATAGAAATGGAGAAAATAAAGAAGCAAGGACTAATTAGTGATGATAGAATCATCATAGTAGGTCAGAGATTGGGATGCGATGATGAGGAAGTAGTTGCATTACGATTAAAGGAAGTATTTAATTATAAATTTAAAGAACCACCACATATTATTGTATTTCCTACAGATAAGTTACACTTCATGGAGGTAGAGGCTTTAAAATGTCTAATGAAATAAGAAATAGAGTAGAAAAATATATAAAAGGAATGGAAGAAAGGTTACAAAAAATACCTAGTCATATCTATGAAAAATATCGTAAAGTACTAGATCTTGCTAAACAATATACAGAGGATGCAAAATATTATCTGAGTAAAGAAGATGAAGTTACTGCGTTGGTTGATGTAGTTTATGCTGAAGGTTTATTAGATTCAGTTATATTTAATGAAAATCTTGATATAGATTCACAAATTTCTAAAAAAGTATTCGTAGGTGGCACATTTGATATATTACACCCTGGTCATATAGAATTTTTAAAAGAGGCTTCTCGTTATGGAAGAGTCTATGTCTCTGTTGCAAGAGATAAAAACTCAGAAAAGGTAAAAGGGAGAAAACCAATAAATGATGAAAATCAAAGATTAGAAGTAGTAAAGAGCATTAGATATGTTTATGAAGCATTTTTAGGAGATGAAAAAGATTTTCTAAAAAGTGTTGAAAGGGTAAAACCAGACATATTATTTTTAGGTCCTGATCAGCATGTTGATGAGAATAAATTAAAAGAAGAGTTAAAGAAAAGAGGAATTGATAACATAGAAATAATAAGAATGAAAGAAAGAATAAATAATTGGTCTCATTCAAGCACTACATCAATAATTCAAGAAATAGTCAAAAGATATTGCAATCAAAGATAAACTTCAATTTCTACCTCATCACCATCTTTAAGACTAAGTTTTTCTCTTAAATAGTAAGGTGATATAATTTCAACAACACTTTTTGGATGAGTAGTTCTCGCTGGAATTACTATAGCTGCTGGTGAAATTGAATTTATCGAAGATGGGAAAGCCTTTACACTTCCTAAAACCCTATTTGGCTCTTTGTGTTCTGGGATAATAATTCCTTTAGCTAAATCTAAGATCAATCTATTTTCTAATGATATCCTATCATAGATAACAATATTTAAAGTTCCGGCATAAGGTTCAAATCCTAAGTATTTTTTGAAGGATTCGATATAGTAAGGAATTGAAAGGAAAATTCTACCCTCTCCTAACCCTGCTGTCACTTTTCCTTTTATGTGTAATATTTTAGTCCTCATAATTAATTGTAATATATCTTCTATGCATCTCTTTAATTCTTCTTCTCCTTTATCTGTAAGCTTTATATATTCCCCATCTTTTATTATAATTCTTTGTATTATCCCTTCTTCCTCGAGTTCTTTTAATTTTCTTGATACAGTTTGCTGTGATAAACCAGATTCTTTTGAAATCTCTGTTTGTGTTACTAACTTATCACTATTTAATAACTTAAACAGTTTACATGTAAATAGTGTATCTTTTCAAGTTTCTCCCTCCGTACAACCTAGTTCTGCTTCTTTATATTCTCCATTTATATCATCTTCTATGTCTTTAGTTGCCCAATTCCAGTTATCTGTCCAAGCATTACCTATCTGTATAGGTTTATCTAATTTACTTAATAAGACTATTCTACTAGGTATATGTTCAGATAGAATTTTATAACCAGTATGCTCAGCTAATTTTTTAGCAAATTCTTTAATTTCAAAATGTCTAGGCATAGCATCTTTACTAAGTCTATAAGTAGAAGGTCCTACATGCATGTATGCTTTTACTTCAATATATGTTGGTTGTGCGATTTCCATGAGTCTTGCAAATTCTCTTGCATCTTCATCACTCATATTGAATCCTTTTATCATAGTCATTCTTATAACTGTGGGCGAACTAAAGCTTGGAAGAATTTCTAATGTTTTCATAACTAAATTCCATGAGTTTGCAACAATAGGTCTATTTATTAGTTTATGTTTAAATTCATTAGGGGCTTGAAGTGATACAAATAATTGAGTAGGTTCTTCTTCTAAGCTTGCAAGTATATCTGGCCTTACTCCACTAGTTACTAAAAAGGTTGTAAGCCCTCTTTTATGGTACTCTTTGATTAGTTCTCCAAGCCTATCATATAATGTGGGTTCGCCTGTAAGGCTTATAGCTACATGTCTAGGTGTTATAGCCTCTTTAACTTTGTTTTTATCTACTCCCTCACGTCCAAAATAACCAGATACTGCCCTTTTATGTTCTTCTATACTTTTTTCCACAATAATATCTGGATCATCTTCTACTGGTAATTTTGTTTCATCCCATTCAATTCCTATATCCTCTGGTTCTAATCTCCAACAATGAATGCATCTGAACCAACACCACGCAGCAGTAGGTGACATTTGAACACATCTATGGCTTTCAATTCCGTAAAACTTGCCTTTATAGCAATATCTCCCTGAAGTTAAGGCTTCGTGAGTCCAATGACATTTCTTATATACGCTATGATTTCCAACTATGTGATATTTTTCTTTTTCTAGTTCTTTCATTATCAAGCTTAAAGTATCTATCCTAAGATTACTTACCATCTACTAAACTACTGAATGTAAGATTAAAAACTTTAACTTATAGGTGCTGTTAAATCATAAAGGTTAAGTACTTTTTCTATTTTTGCTGAAATAGCCATAATGTAATAGTCCGACAAATATCTTCCCATAAGTTGTAATCCTATGGGTAAATTATTATAGAATCCTGCTGGCTGAGATAAAGCTGGTACTCCAGCTAAATTTGCAATTACAGTGTTTAGATCCATAGCATACATTTTAATAGGATCCTCAACTACCTCACCTATTTTTGGGGGCAATATAGGCATAGTTGGTGATGCTATTAGATCGAATTCTTTAAGTATATTATCAACATTATCTTTTATTAATCTTCTAATTTTAAGTGCTTTAATATAGAACTCTTCATAATATCCTGCACTTAGGATAAAGCTTCCTAATAATATTCTTCTTTTAACTTCTATTCCAAATCCTTCTCCTCTATTTTTAGCAAAAGTCTCTCTCCAATTACCTTCATAGTATTTACTATATCCGTATCTTACACCATCAAATCTAGCTAAATTAGAGCTAGCCTCTGACATAGCAATAATATAATAAGCCGGTAAAGCATATTCAGCATATCCTAAATTCACTTCTTTAATTATTGCCCCCTCAGAACTTAATTTATCTAGAGTTGAGTTAAATATCGAAACAACTGGTTTATCTGATGCCTCTACTATATCCTTCAAAACAGCAATTTTAACATCTTTCAGATCTACTTTTTCCGGTACTTGGGGTTCAAAATGAATTGTGGTAGCATCTTTAGGGTCATCACCAGAGATTATTGAATAGAGTAAAGCCAGATCTTCAGCATTTTTTGCCATCGGTCCTATTTGTTCTAAACTATTTGCATAAGCTACTAACCCAAATCTACTAACTGTCCCATAAGAAGGCTTTAAGCCAAATACGGCATTATACGCAGCTGGCGCTCTTATTGAACCTCCAGTATCACTACCTAAAGCTATATCTACTATTCCTGCAGCTAATGCGGCTCCGCTTCCCCCAGAGCTTCCCCCAGGTGTTCTCTCTAGATCCCAAGGATTTCTTGTAGGGCCAAAATAACTTGTCTCCGTTGTCGATCCCATTGCAAATTCATCCATATTTGTTTTGCCTAGAATAACTGCTCCTTCTTGCTTTAATTTTTCTATTACAGTAGCATCATATGGCGGTACATAATCCTCTAACATTCTAGAAGCACAAGTGGTTCTAATTCCTTTTGTGGAGATGTTATCCTTAATAGCTATTAGAATTCCAGATAATTTCCCTTTAGGGTTCTTAAGCTTTTCTCTTACTTCTCTCTTAACTTCTTCTTTATCCCTTATTGTTATAAACGCTTTGATTTTTTTCTCAATTTTCTCGATTCTTTCATATGTTCTTTCAACATATTCATCAATATCTAAGTTCTTATTTAGTAAGTCTTCTACCAGTTTCGTAATCATATTACTCCCCATAGGTAGCAGGTCCTACTATAAAACCATCCTCCTTTCTTTTCACATTACTTAATGCTTCGTCTCTACTCAATGGTTTTATAATTTCATCTTTTCTAAGCTTACCAGTAGATATAGGATGAAATAAAGGTTCTACATTAGAAAGGTCTAGTTTATTTATCTGATCAAAGAAATCGAGAATATTCTTTATATCTCGTTTTATTCTTTCTTTTTCTCTATCATTTAATTCTACTAGGGCTAAATTCTGTAATCTAGAAATAAGTTCATTATTTACTTCGATCTTCACTTCTTCTCACGCTCTCACTAATCCATTTTAAATAATCTGGTAAGCCATCATTAAAGTTTATTATAATAATTTCTGGTAGAGTATAAGTGTGAAGTTCCTTTATTCTGTTTATTAATTTTTCCTTTACCTTTTCATCGCTTTTTATTATTAATAAGCTTTCATCATCTTCAGTGGTTTTGTCTTCCCAGACATAAAAGGATTTTACATAAGGTATTATATTAACACAAGCTGCAAGTCTTTCATCAACTAGAGTTTTTGCTATCTTCTTAGCGGACTCCATTCCACCAATTGTTGTAAGAGCAATAATATACGACATATTAATTAGTTACTGCTTTTTAATTAAAAAATCAATGAAGGCTGAAGAACTAATTGATATCATAAAATGGGAGGGATTTAGGGAAGCATTATTTTATGGGCTTAGCGAATGTGAGGAGTTGGGTAAAGAGTTTATAGGCATTACGCTAGATAATGGTGATGGAATTATTTTAAGGGTTAATCCTTATGAGAACGAAATTCTTTATATTTTACTATATTCTAATAAGAAATATTCAAATAATGATTTGAGATTAATTGGCATTTTTAAGCCTGAGGAAAATGGTAATACCTATTTTATATACCAAATAACTAATTTAAGGAATTTTATAAATATGTTTGGTAATGATATAAAAGTTATTTATGTTGAAGTGATCAGAGATGCTCTTGAAGACTTTTTATACACAGCAATGGCTTGATGATGAGACATTTAAAAAATTGCTAACGTTTTCTAGGTTTTTAGGTAGAGATAAGAATGGTTCACAATTCGTGATAGACATAGAAAGAGCAAGAAGAAATAAAGTTAAATTAGATGATATACTTTCTATTTTATCTGAACTTGGTATAGAACTAAGTGAAACCGACTTAAGGGAAATGGCTAAATATTTGCCCGAGTATGATGTAGAATTTGAACTTAAAGATGGAAAGTTAATAATAAAACCTCACGTTTTCATTCTAGATATTATAAAGGATTACAAAGATAAAGGCATTTTAAAATATGATAAGCAGAGTAAGGTGTATGTAACGGATCCATACTACTACTATCAGATAAAAAATAGATTAGAAGAAAACGGACTAAAGATTAAAGACCTGGGATTAGATGTAAAAGAATTAAACATTAATTTCAAGGGAGAACTGAGAGATTATCAGAAAGAGGCAGTAGATACGTGGCTACAACGTGGTTCTGGAGTAATAGCACTTCCTACTGGTGCAGGTAAAACAGTCATTGGAATAAAAATAATTACTGAAGTTAGGAAGTCGACACTAATAGTTACATTTACTAAGGATCAAATGTTACAGTGGAGGGATGCAATACTTAAATTTACAAATGCGAATAGAAGTGATATTGGTCTTTACTACTCTGAGGAAAAGAACATAAGACCTATCACAATAACAACATATCATACTGCATATAGGCATATAGTTGAACTATCTGGCAAATTTGAGCTTTTGATAATAGACGAAGCGCATCATTTACCCGCAGATAGATTTAAAGAGATAGCGCTTAAGTGTATAGCCTCTAAAAGGCTTGGTCTTTCAGCTACTCCAGTGAGGGAAGATGGAAAGCACGAGGAGTTATTTAAATTGATGGGCGGATTAATATATTTTAAAACTCCCCAAGAATTAATTCAGAAGGGTTATTTAGCCCCATTCGAATTAATTCAGATTAGAGTTAATTTAGCGCCTAAAGAAAAAATAAAGTATGCTACTTTACTCTCCCAGTTTAGAAAAGTTTCTGGAGGTAAAAAGGTTTCGGAGCTAATACAGTTAGTAAAAGAAGGTAATTCTAATGCTATTGAAGCTATGAAAATTTATAATGAAATGAAAAAAATTGTTAATCTAGCTGAAAATAAATTAAAGGCTCTTGACGATATAATCCAAAAGGAAAGTGGAAATAAAATACTAATTTTTACACAATACGTAGATCAAGCTGAAGAAATTGCAAAGAAGTATAATGCTTATTTAATAACCGGTAAGACAAATAAGAATGAAAGAGAAAAAATTCTGCGAATATTTAAAACATTAAAATCTGGGATACTAGTGTTAACTACTGTAGGTGATGAAGGACTAGATATACCAGACGCTAATGTAGGAATAATAGTTACCGGAACTGGCTCAAGAAGACAATTTATTCAAAGACTAGGAAGGCTCTTAAGACCAAGTAATGGTAAGGTCGCAAGACTTTATGAAATAGTTACTAGAGGTACGGCAGAAGAGTATCAAGCTTCTAAAAGGAAAGATATAACATTTGGATTAGATATTTATTCTTCTTCAGAAGAAGATTTGGTATAATAAAACACAGAATAAGCAAATGTTTTTATAATAGGAATTGCGGTTGGAGTGTATATTATAACAGAGTCCCTATACAAACTAATCAGTGTATATCCATTAATTGATAGGATAGGATATCCTTTAGTGATTACATTTGATATTTGTAATTTAACCTCCCCTAGAATTTTCTTTAATGTATACGCTGTTAATATCTTGCTGCAATCTACATTAATTTCTCCTTTAACAGTAATCAAATTCTCTGCTATAATTTCCAATCTTTCATTCCCCTTTACAACATAACCATCAACCCATGAAGGACTTTCTATTTCATCTTTACACTCGTCTGATATTTTTGACAAAGGTGGATAAATTATTAGATTTTTATTAACTTTTAACAATGCTGGGTAGGTTATTATTATATCGTTAGATTTTATATCTAAGTTGTGCTCAGCTTTACATATACGAGAGCCTTTATCAACATAAGGCATTTTAACTCCATTTTTTATATTAGTTTTGAATGATATAACCTTGTAAGGTCTGATATATGATGAGTAACTAGGCTGTTGATTATGAGATGGTTAAAAAAACGTGAAATAGTTATATATTATTTACTATATAGGAAATTTAGAAATGATAAGTTTAATATAGGCTTAGCGTTAGATACTTTATCTCCATATTTTTCAAAAAAAGTTATTAAAAATACGTTAAAATATATGGTAAAATTAGGTCTTATAGTTAAAGTCAATGAACTAGAATATAGGTTAATTTCCTTTGATGAATACTTATCTATTGTATCTTATGAATATTTAAAAAGAAGGCTTACTCTTCATCATAAAACTCAATAGTAATTTTAACCTTTACATCTTTTTTACTAATTGGAGGTATTTTATCACCGAAATCTACTCCTACAACAACTGGATTGCCCATAGAATCATTAAATTTTACTTCTGCTACATAATGTAACTTAGGTTGCTGTTGCATCATATTTAATACTTCGTTGTATATTCTGGTTAAAGCCATCTGAAAAGCTAGAGGGCTAGAAAGATCTTCAGGTTTTAGTTGTATCGAAACTAGATTACCCATTACTTCCCCTATTTTTGCTCTTCCTTCAAATTCTACTTTATAAGAAGGTTGAGTATTTTCTGGCATATTACCACAGAATTATATAATATATAAAGATACTAATTAATCTATTGCTTAAAGAAAAGGGCTGAATAAAAAGGCTTTATCTTTGTTATGCTTTCTTCCTTATAGCTATCTCGATTGTTGATACTCTAGATTGCCTACCATCTTGGCTTGTTACTACTTGGCTTCCTATCCTAATTTCCTTAACTTCTATTTTGTCTGGTAAGAATCTATTTCTCACTATTTCTACAGTGTCTACGGCTTTGCTTATTGCTCTACCTCTAGCCTTTATTATTATTTCACTTACACCTTGGTTTAATAGAGTTAGAGCTGCTAAGACATAATTCATTACTGGCTTTTTACCTACTAATACTACATTGCTTGGAGTTGGGGTTGCAGTGCTGCTCATCTTTTTCCACCCAAGTGGTCGGATAATAGAATTACGAATAAGGATAATAAAGTTATCTTAAAGGTCTTGTTAAAAGAATTCATTAAGTATCACTTAGTTTTTTGATTTTTAAGATCATACTAATCTAATCTAATAC
This sequence comes from Sulfurisphaera ohwakuensis, assembly GCF_009729055.1. GTDB lineage: Archaea > Thermoproteota > Thermoprotei_A > Sulfolobales > Sulfolobaceae > Sulfurisphaera > Sulfurisphaera ohwakuensis. The sequence goes on from NZ_CP045484.1 coordinate 1,334,685, forward strand.
TTTAGCATGCTGAAGGTTTACTATACGTTTGGTTGTCCTAACTGTGGTGGTCCTATCGATGATGAACATTTACTAGCCGGAGTTCCATGTAGTAAATGTTTACCTGGAAGAGTAGAAAATTTAGATTACAGAGTAATCTATGATTTGTTAGTTAAAAATTCTACGTTGAAAGGTTATGCAGAATACTTTTATGATAATGAAACTTTTGAAGAAATAGTTAGGATATTTAAACGGGTAATAGGAAATGAGCCCTGGAATTTGCAAAAATATTGGATAAAAAGATTAGCCAAGAGTGAGAGCTTTTCACTCTCAGCGCCTACTGGATTAGGGAAAACCACAACTCTTCTAGTATATTCATTATTCTTTAGTAATACGACTTTATACGTAGTTCCAACCAACTCTTTAAAAGATCAGATATGCGAACGATTAAGAAACATGGGGGCTAAGGTTAGCTGTAATGATGTTAAAGAAGAATACATAAATGTTGCAACCTTCAATAGAATATTAAGGCATTATGATAACTATGTCAGTCTACAACCAAAGTTAGTCATAGTTGATGATTCTGATATGATTCTAAAAAGTGGTAAAACGACAGAGGTAATGGCTAAAATACTTGGGATATCAGAGGAAATTTTCCAGTATGCTATCAGTTTAATAAGATTGAAAAGAATTCTTAAATTTAACGAAGATGATAAAGAGTTAAAAAATAAAATAGTAGAACTAGAATATAAAATTGGTAGCTGGAAGCCTTTCGTTCAGTTTCTAGTAGCTAGTGCTACGTTAAGGCCAAAGGGTATAAAACAACAAGCCTTAAGAACATTAATAGGATTTGAGCCCTCTACTATTCAGACTTATTTGAGAAACATAGCCGATTTATATTATCAAGGAGTAGATATAGAAGCAATTTTAGATAAAATTTCAGATAATGGCGGACTATTATTAGTTTCCAAAGAATATGGAAGAGAAAAAATGTTAGAATTAAAGGAAGTTATAGAAAAACGAGGATATTCTGCTGGTCTTGCTATATCTGGAAGAAAATTCCTCAATAAATTTACTGAAGGTAAAATTGATTACTTGATTGGTTCTGCCAGTTATTATGGAGTAGCAGTAAGAGGTCTTGATGAGCCTAAAAGGCTAAAATATGTAATCTTCTATGGCATACCTAAAATTAGGTTAAATTTAACCGATGCACTAAACAATCCGTCTCTTATAGTAAAAATAGGAGAATTACTTAATATAGATGTAAAAGATATCAGAAGAAAGCTTCTATTCCTAAGTCCCCCAGAATTTCAAATATTAAGGTATAGTTTAATGAAAGGTGAAGAGCTTAGCGGAAAACTAAAAGATATTAAAGTTAATCTAATAAATATTAAAGAAAAAATATGGGACGTTTTAAAGAGTAATAACATTAAAAAACTGAAAGCAGATACATTTCTAGTAACTGAAAATAATGGTAAATACTACGTATATATACCCGATACTGTCACCTATATTCAGGCTTCTGGTAGAAGTAGTAGAATAATTAGTAACGGTTTAACATTTGGTATTAGCATAGTGCTAGTGGATAATATTGATTTGTTGGATATTCTTTCACAAAAACTAAAGAAAATTATACCAAATTTTATATTTAAAAATATAAATGAAGTAGATATAAGAGAATTAAAATCTTTGGCTGTCTCAAGTAGAGAAGTATCTACGTCCCAGAAAAAGAAAATAAATATTAAGACTATATTGCTAATAGTAGAATCTCCTACGAAAGCTAAGACTATAGCAAGACTATTTGGAAGACCTAGTAGAAGAGAAGTTCATGGCATACCTGTCTATGAAACTATAATTTTAGTTAACGACGAGATTTTAATAACCAATATTATAGCTACTAAAGGCCATATAACCGACTTAACTACAGAAAATATAGGTTACTATGGCGTTGAAGTCGATAATAATGAATTTAACGCGTACTATTCGCCAATTTATAAATGCTATAATTGTGGAAAAACGTTTACAATCAAGTCTAACACATGTCCTTACTGCGGGTCTGTATTTATCTCATCATCAGAGAAAGTTGTTTCAGCATTAAGAAAGTTAAGCACAGAAGTAGATGAAATATACATAGCATCTGACCCAGATCAAGAAGGAGAAAAGATTGCATATGATGTAGCTATGTTAATTAGTCCCTATAATAAGAATATTTATAGAATTAAATATCACGAAATTACTAGAAATGGAATTTTAGATGCTATATTAAATAAAGGAAAAATTAATATGAATCTAGTAAAATCACAAATAGTAAGAAGAATAGAAGATAGATGGATCGGTTTTGAGCTGAGCTCGGCATTAAAATCTATGTTTTATGAAAGGAATCATGGTTCAGGTAGAGTGCAAGGGCCTGTGTTAAGTTGGATTGTAGAGAGAACAAAAGAGTATAAGAAGAATTATGGTTGGATTCTTTATATAAAGTTAGGAGATTACGCTATAAAGAAATTCTTTAGGACCAAAGAGGAAGCAAATAAATTCATAGAAAAATTAAATATTAAAATCAATTTAATATCTGAAAGAAAGGAAATACAAAATCCTTTGCCACCATTCACTACAGATTCGTTATTGATGGATGCATATGATAAACTAGGGATTAGTTCCCAAATAGTAATGAAAATTGCACAAGACCTATTTGAATCTGGTTTAATAACCTATCATAGGACTGATAGTACTCATGTATCTGCATTAGGTATATCAATTGCGAAAGAATATCTTGAATCTAAAAACTTAAATAATAGCTTTAGTGGTAGATCATGGGGAAATGAAGGCACACATGAAGCAATTAGACCAACATCTTCAATGGATACAGAGAGTCTTATTAAAGATATTGAGGATAATCCTAATAAATATTTCATAAAGTTCACTAAATATCATTTAAGAATATATGATTTAATATTTAGAAGATTTATAGCAAGTCAAATGAAGCCAGCCGAGGTTACTTATAGCAAATTTGAAATATTTATAAATGGTGAAAAACTTGAGGTAGAGTTACCCACAAAAATAAGTGGTGGATTTTCTACAATTTATCCTTTAAAAACTTATGTAGTAAGTGAAAAACATTCCACATATTTGACTAAAGGATCTATAATACCATTATTTACATATGCTGAGATAATAAAGAATATGAAAGAAAAAGAAATAGGAAGACCTAGCACTTACGCTAAGACTATTTCCGCACTTATAAGGCATGGATATGTAGTAGAAAGCAAAAGAAAGGCATTGCTTATAGCTACTAACAAAGGCATAAAGGCTTATGAATTTTTATCTTCATGTTGTAGTGACTTAATTAGTGAAAATAGGACAAAATTGTTATTACAGAAAATAGATAAAATAGCAAATGGTGATGTAAATGTCGACTATGTACTAGAAGATTTACACAAGGAGATTACACAAATATCTCGAAAATTAGTAAACTCTCTTAAGCTTGATACTAATGTATGATATTCTTCTTCTGTCTTTTACTTCGCTTCCTATATCAGCTTTTTCTAAAATTATGCCATCTCCAAGTCTATCTTTAAGTTGATTATAGACTTCAACGGCTTTATATATGCTATTTCCCACACCCTTAAGTTCTACTTCATCATATCCTTGATTAAACATAACTATTACATCTAAAACATAATCTTCTACCCTTTTTGTTCTACTTATTAAAATTTCATTTGGCTTTTTCACAGTCATTTTATATCGTTAGTGGATTATAAAGGAAGAAAAATAAATCTGTCTATCAGTAACACGGGCCTTTATCACCGATCATATTTAAGGGCTTCATCATCCAAATTTCTTATTCTGAATATAACTAACAGCATTCAGTACTAAAAATCCGACAGTAGTCTTGCTTACGTAATAATATTTAGGAGATATTGAGAATATTAATGCATCATTTGGATCTTTAAGTCTAAGTTCTAGAATTTCATTAAAAGGAATTTTTCTGAGGAAATAATTTGGATTTTCCACTAAATCTTTAACTCTGAAAACTATTTCTGTTGTTCCTTCAGATTGTAATGGTCTCATTACTGCAATGTATGTTTCATCAAGATTTATTGGACTAAAGGAATTATAATAATCTCCTGAGTCTACTATATCTTTTATATCTTCAGCTAAGCACCATCTCGTTTCTCCACTATCAATATCTATGAATGATAACGTTCTATATTTAGAGCAAGGTTTTCTCATTTTCTTTAGCTTTAACTCTAATGTTTTTTTCGAAACTCCAACTAGTTCAGCCAACTCTTCTAATGTGTAAGCTCCTCCTTTTAATGCTTGGTAGATTTTTAACTGTAAATCGGAAATCCAAGGTCTTATTGGAGTATGAGTTAAAACGGCTTTTCCTAATGGTGTTAATCCTTCTATGGCAATTAGTCTAACTTTTCCTTCTTTTATTTTACTAATATAGTTAAGCGTTCCCTTTATACTAAAGTATCTAGATACTGTCTGTTTGAGAGCTTCTCTTATAATAATTTTATCCTCTTTTGGAATAAGTTTTCCTAATTTGCCGAAACTATATTGAATTTCTTTAGCTATTGCAAAAAATAATGGAGATCTTAATATTGATTTAATTATTAATTTTTTAATATCTTTATAATCCAATGCCAATATCTCTTTAAATAAATCCTCTTTAATACCTCTTATCGAAAAACCATAAATTGATGCTCTCGCAGATACATTCAGATTATATTTCTTTGTAGCTAAATATAATAGCATATGCGATATTGTATTAGCTATTTTTTCTGAAATAATCGTAGAATATATTATTTCATCGTCATCTTTTTCTACATAGATAATTTTTTGTGAAGGTAGCGGTAAATTATGGACTTTATAATAATTAATAAATTTCTCTATTGATAACTTAGCCTCTTTATCTAATAATTCCTTTTCTTTATCTAGGTCTTTAATAACATCAGCTAATTCAGAAGTTAGTAGATTAGACTTAGATATGTTTTCTCCTTTCCAAATAGGTATTTCTCCTTCTCCATTATTTACAGGAACTACATTAATTAAATGCTTATTAAAATCTATATTTACTATTTTCCATATTTTTCCACTTATTCTAATAATATCGTTATTTCTTAAGTGTCTGTAAACATATATAGCATCTATTTCACCTACTGGCGTATTTTCAAAACGGATAGAGAAAGTATCATCAGTATTTATAAATGAGAAGAACTCTGAAAATTCTTTAGCCCAACTCATCTTATTATCTTTTTCAAATCGCCATATTTTGAAGAATGCTTTGCCTAATTTAATACTATTATTTTCTATTTTAATCACTTCTCTTTTGGCTAAGTACCTAATTAATTCATCAAATTTTTGCCTAGAAAGATTCCTATAATAATAAGATGATGTTATAATTTCATATACTTGATCTACATTTATTTCATCATACTGTAACGCTAAGCCAATTATTTCTCTTGATGCAACATCGAGATACGGGAATATATAGGGGCTTTCAATTTTCCCATTTTTAGCCAATTTGTAAAGTGCTAAACTTTCTAATATGTCAAAGTCGTATAAGCATAATATTTCTCCTCGAGAAACACTATTTACTGCATGCCCACTTCTACCTAATCTTTGCAAGAATGAAGCTACTGAGGGTGGAGGTCTATATAAGAACACCTTTTTAATATCTCCTACGTGTATACCAAGTTCAAGAGTCCTAGTACATATAACGAGATTAGCTTTTCCTTCCCTTAAACTTGTTTCTACTTTTATTTTCTCTTCTTTTGATATAGAAGAGTGATGAACATAAATATCGTTTGCATTCATTTTTTCAAGTTCTTCATACAGTCTTTCCGTAGTGAACCTTGAATTTGTAAATAATAAACTAGGTCTTTCAATTTTTGATAAAATAGTTTTTGCAGCGGATTCCCATATATCTTTTTCAGAGGGAATTTTAGATATTTTTACATCAAAAGACTTTGAAGAACTTACTCTTATTATGTGATGCCTTCTTTGAGAGGATCCAAATATAAGTTTGGCAACTATCTCTTCATTATTTATAGTAGCAGATAATCCAATTCTCTGGAAATCATATCCAATAAAATTCTTTAGTCTTTCAAGGAGTAAAGATAGTTGAGCTCCCCTTTTAGAATTTATTAACTCATGAACTTCATCTATTATAACCCATCGTAAATTTTTATAATATTCCCTAAATTTAGTCGCCCAATCTAAATCAATTTCTAGTCCTTCTGGTGTTGTAACTAAGATATGAGGAGCTTTTCTTAATCTGTAACTTTTTTCCTTTTGTGGAACCTCTCCGTGTTTTCTGCTGACAATAAACCCAAGTTTGTTTGCCCACCATTCTATTCTTAACGTTATATCATTAATTAGAGCTTTTAATGGTGTTATATATAGTACGGCAACTGGTTTTATGTTTTCATGAAGCATTAAATTAAATATCGGTAAAAGTGCAGCTTCTGTTTTGCCATAACCAGTGGGTGCAATAACTAATGTGTTATATCCTTCCAAAATTGGAGATAATGTTTGCTTTTGTACCGGTGTTAGTTCGTCCCATCCTTTTTCTTTTATAAGGGTCAGCAACTTAGCGTGCAAATTATTCACTAACTATCACCGCAATCACTAAATGCACATTATACCGCTATTTTTAAAAATTTAAACTCTACGATTCAAAACATGATTGAAAAATACGTTTGTATAGTTTGCGGTAGAATGTTTCCCCAGGGGCAAGGAGTCAAAATAACAATAAAAGGTACTGATTATTATTTTCACAGTAAGGCTTGTGCATATAAGTTCTTACGTGAAGTTGTTCTCTCAGTAGATCCAGATTGTATATCTGGAGTAGCTAAAGACGTTAGAAGAAAATACGATGATATATTAGAAAAGAAGAGAGAAGCTTCTAAAAAAGTAATATAATCAGAGCTCAGCCAGTGAACATCATTTCTCAGCGTCCGCTATTGTCATCATCAAAACAGATTTATTAACAAATTACTATATATTTTCATTTGGAATGTCACAAGTTACGATAAAACGAGTAAATACTTATGAATGGCGTATTGATAAAGGAACGCAAGAGTGTATGAAGGTACCAGTTACAGTCTTTGCAGATGATGTACTTATAGAAAAAATGAAACAAGATCTTACTTTGAAACAAGCAATGAATGTTGCATGTTTGCAAGGTGTTCAAGAGTCTGTTTATGTCTTACCAGATGGGCATCAGGGTTATGGATTTCCTATTGGGGGCATAGCTGCAACAGCAATTGATGAAGAAGGGGTTGTGAGTCCAGGAGGTATAGGATATGATATTAACTGTGGAGTTAGACTTCTTAGAACTAATTTGGATTATAAAGATGTAAAAGATAAGCTTAGAGATCTTGTTGAAGAGATTTATAGAAATGTACCTAGCGGAGTAGGAAGTGAAGGAAAAGTAAAATTGTCTTTCCAGCAGTTAGATAATGTACTGGCTGAAGGTGTGAGATGGGCTGTGGATAACGGATATGGCTGGGAAAAAGATATGGAACATATAGAACAACATGGTAGTTGGGATTTAGCTGATCCTTCAAAGGTTAGTCCTATAGCTAAGCAAAGAGGACATACTCAGTTAGGTACTTTAGGCGCGGGAAATCACTTTCTTGAGATTCAAGTGGTTGATAAAATATATGATCCAGAGGTTGCTAAAGCGTTAGGAATTACCCATGAAGGACAAGTAACTGTAATGGTTCATACTGGTTCTAGGGGATTAGGTCATCAAGTAGCTAGTGATTATTTACAAATTATGGAAAGAGCTATGAAGAAATATAATATAACAGTACCAGATAGAGAATTAGCAGCAATTCCATTTAATACAAGGGAAGCTCAAGACTATATTCATGCGATGGCATCAGCAGCAAATTTTGCTTGGACTAATAGGCAGATGATTTCACATTGGGTTAGAGAAAGCTTTGGAAAAGTTTTTCATGTAGACCCAGAAAAATTAGATTTAAGCATAATATATGATGTTGCTCACAATATTGCTAAAATAGAAGAATATGATATTAATGGAAAGAGAAAGAAAGTTTTGGTTCATAGAAAAGGGGCTACAAGAGCTTTTCCACCTGGTAGCCCAGAAATTCCAGTAGATCATAGGAATATTGGTCAAGTAGTTTTAATTCCCGGTAGTATGGGTACTGCAAGTTATGTTATGGTTGGAATTCCAGAAGGTAGAAGGACATGGTATACTGCCCCTCATGGTGCTGGTAGATGGATGTCAAGAGAGGCCGCTGTACGTAATTATCCAGTAAATTCAGTTGTACAGAATCTGGAGCAAAAAGGAATAGTTATAAGAGCTGCTACTAGAAGAGTAGTTTCTGAAGAAGCTCCTGGAGCTTATAAAGATGTAGATAGAGTAGCTAAAGTAGCTCATGAGGTAAAAATAGCTAAACTAGTTGTAAGATTAAGACCAATAGGTGTTACTAAAGGATGAAAAGAGAAGAATTACTTGTCGAGGAAATAAAAGATCTAACATTAGAAGAGCTTAAGGAGTATGCAGATTTTTATAAGATATTAGATAAAGTTTATGGGTTTACCGCAGAATCAATAGTTAGAGGAGTAAAGATACTAAAAGATATGATAAAAGAAGCCGATTTACGATTCTTATCTTTTACTGCAAATCTGGTATCTACGGGATTAAGAGGTCTATTTGCTGATCTTATTAAGAAAGGATATTTTAATGTAATAATTACAACAGGAGGTACTATTGATCATGATATAGCTAGAAGTTTCGGCGGGAGGTACTATAAAGGTCTTTTCGAATATGATGATTCTATGCTTAGAGAATTAGAAATTCATAGACTAGGCAATATTCTGGTACCAATGGAAAGTTATGGTAAAGTAATTGAAGACGTAGTAAGAAAATATATAAATGAGATAGTTAGTATAAAGAAGGAATGGCCTGTATATGAGCTTTTATGGGAATTTGGTAAAAGAATAAGTGATGAAAACTCTATACTAAAAGCCGCTTATGAGAAAAAAGTTCCTATTATAGTTCCTGGTATTATTGATGGATCATTTGGAACTAACTTGTTTATATACTCACAATTTACTCAATTAAAGTTAAATCTCTTTGAAGACATGAAACTTATAAAGGATCTAATATTTTCATGTAAAAAGTCCGGTGCTCTTATAATAGGAGGAGGGATAAGTAAGCATCATACAATTTGGTGGAACCAATTTAAAGACGGATTAGATTATGCGATATACATAACTACAGCTCAAGAATATGATGGAAGTCTTAGTGGTGCTAAACCTAGAGAAGCTATATCATGGAATAAGATTAAACCGACAAGCGAAAATGTTGTCATCTATGGAGATGCTACAATTATTTTGCCCATTTTGTCAGCATCTTTATTAGGTTAAGCGAATAAAATATTTGTATTGTGATGATTTATGTCATCTGAGAAGTTTACTAGTATTTCTCCTGCTGAATTCTTTAAAAGGAATCCAGAGTTGGCTGGTTTTAGTAATCCTGCAAGAGCCTTATATCAAACAGTCAGAGAATTAGTAGAAAATGCATTAGACGCAACTGACGTCCATAATATTTTACCTTCAATTAAGATAATAATCGAGTTAGTAGATCCTCAGAAGCAAATATACAAGGTTAATGTAGAAGATAATGGAATTGGTATCCCTCCTCATATAGTTCCTAATGCTTTTGGTAAAGTTCTTTATAGCTCTAAATATGTTTTAAGGCAAACAAGAGGTATGTATGGGCTCGGAGTTAAAGCAGCAGTTCTATATAGTCAAATGTATCAAGAAAGGCCAGTAGAAGTAGTCACTTCCCCTATAAATTCTAAAAGAATTTATTTCTTTAAATTAAAAATTGATGTAGTTAAAAATGAGCCTATAATTTTACAAAGGACTTCGGTAGTTAATGAGAAGAATTGGCATGGTACTTCCGTTACACTTTATTTATATGCTGACTGGCAAAGAGCAAAACAAAAGATTTATGAATATGTAAAGAAAACGTACATTATTTCACCTTATGCCGAATTCTTTTTCAAAGATCCAGATAATAATGTAATTTACTATAAGAGATTAACAGATAAGATACCAGAACCTCCTAAAGAAGTTAAGCCTCACCCTTACGGTGTGGATATTGAACTAATAAAATTCATGATTGTTAAGAAAGATAAGCCAGTCCCAGTTAGAGATTTTCTGATTAACGAGTTTCAAAGCATAGGTGATGTTACAGCGGATAAAATATTAGAGATGGCTAAGCTTCCCAAAGATAAGAAGACAACCGAATTAACTGACGAAGAAATTTCCAGATTAGTTGAGGTAATGAAGAAGTTTGATGATTTTAGACCCCCTTCAGCAGAAGCCCTTTCAGTTATAGGAGAAGATTTAATTAAATTAGGATTAAAAAGTATATTTAACCCAGAATTTGCAGAAGCTATTACAAGAAAACCTAAAGCGTATCAAGGACATCCTTTCATAGTAGAGGCTGGTATAGCTTATGGCGGGGCAATACAGCCATCTCCAGAGCCAATAGTATTAAGATACGCTAATAAAATACCATTAATTTATGATGAAAAATCAGATGTTATTTGGAAAGTTGTTACAGAAGAAATGGACTGGAAAAGATACGGAATAGAGGAAGAACAACCTCCGCTAGTAGTTATGGTACATTTGTGCAGTACAAAAGTTCCTTATAGGAGCGCTGGTAAAGAAAGTATTGCTGATGTTGAAGAAATAGAGAAAGAAATAAAACTTGCCCTAATGGATGTAGCTAGAAAATTAAAGAAATACATAACAGAGAAAAGGAAAGAAGAAGAGGCAAAAAAACGTCTTATTACTTACCTAAAATATATCCCAGAAGTTAGTAGAGGGCTAGCTCTATTCTTAGTAGGAGGAGATAAACAGAAAATAGGAGACGCATATTCAGATTTGAGAGAAAAACTACTTAAAATAGCGTTGAATAAACTTGAGGTAAACGATAAAAAATTAGAGGAGGAAATACGTAATTATAAAGTAGAGGAGTTATGAGTAGTGAATTAACTTCTAAGGTGGATAAAGAAGCTAGGAAGAAGGCAGCTGACACTCTTAGGCAAGTTTTTGTAAAATTAATTGAGCAAATAAATAACTCTGAACCTCCAACTATGGAAATTCCAAAGAGAACTCTTGGCAATACTATTTATGATGAAAAGAGAAAGCTACTTCTTTTAGGCGAAGAGAAATTAAAGAGAAGTTTCTTCGATCTTAATGAGTCTAAAAGATTTATGCAAACAGTACTTATGGCTAGTATAATATACGATGCACTTATTAACGATGAATATCCAACAATACGTGATCTATATTATAGAGGTAAACATTCTATTATATTAAAGGATCCTAGAGGTAAAACTTATGAAGAAAATACATGGGATGAGCAAAAGGAGTCAGATAGTGTAATAATGGATATTGAGGTATTTACGTCCTTGCTTAGGGAAGATATGCTTATTCTAAGTAAGGAGAAAGGTAAAGTTGTCGGTGATATGAGAATCAGAAGTGGAAACGACATAATTGATTTAAGCAAAATGGGTCATGGTGCATATTCTATTGAGCCAACCCCAGATTTAATAGATTTTGTAGATATTAATGCTGAATTTGTATTAGTAGTTGAGAAAGATGCTGTATTTCAACAGCTTCATAGGGCAGGATTCTGGAAACAATATAAAGCCATTTTAGTTACAAGTGCAGGACAGCCAGATAGAGCTACAAGAAGATTCGTAAGAAGACTGAATGAAGAACTAAAATTACCGGTTTATATTTTAACCGATGCAGATCCATACGGATGGTATATTTATAGTGTTTTTAGAATAGGATCTATTTCGTTATCATACGAAAGTGAAAGACTTGCTACTCCTAATGCGAAGTTCCTTGGAGTCTCAATGACTGATATTTTTGGCGATAGCAATAAAAAACCGTATCTATCAGAGCAAGAAAGAAGAAACTATATTATAAAAGCCAAAGATGCTGATATAAAAAGAGCTACTGAAATAAAGAACTATCAATGGTTTAAGACTAAGGCATGGCAACATGAAATAGAGATCTTTCTTAATAAAAAGTCTAAGTTAGAAATAGAAGCTATGGCGAGTAAGGGATTAAAATTCTTAGCGTTTCAATACATTCCAGAGAAAATTAAATCAAAAGATTATGTTGAGTGATCCGCCGAGACAGGTTATTTCATCATTCAAAAATTGGGGTCTCTTCATCATTCATAGTATCCTAGGATATCATTAAAAGTATTTCTTTTGCATACTCTACAGTATTGATATATTGCTGGCTGCTTACTTATATCAAAGCTTATATTGATAGTCCATTCTGTCCCGCAATTTCTGCATTTAAGTTTCCATGGCATAATGCTTTTTATATTTCTGAAGTTAAATAAGATTTGCTGTGAAGAGGCTAGATATACTGAATTTGTGATGAAGGGCCAAAGCTCGGAGCAAAGAGTTTATAGCTTTGCCTTAATTAGGTTATTTTGGGAATATAAATGAGCATTCAATACACGACTGTAGGTGATCTAAAGGTAGGTAATTATGTAGTTATTGATGGTGAACCTTGTAGAGTAGTTGAGATAAGTAAGGCCAAAACTGGAAAACATGGAAGCGCTAAAGCTAATATCGTTGCGATAGGTCTTTTCACTGGTCAAAAAAGAACATTAATGGCACCAGTAGATCAACAAGTAGAAGTTCCGATAATTGAAAAACATATAGGTCAAATTTTGGCTGATAAAGGTGATACAATTACGATTATGGATATGGAAAATTATGAGACATTTGACATAGAAAAACCAACAGATGCAGATATAGTTGATAAAATTAGGCCAGGAGCAGAGGTAGAGTATTGGGAAATTATGGGTAGAAAGAAAATTGTTAGGGTAAAGTAAATTGTTAGATAATTTAAAAGATGCAGTTAGAAAATTTTTAGGTTCCTCTAATTATGATAAAGCAGTAAATGACTTTATAAAGGAACTTCAAATTTCTTTAATTAAATCAGATGTAAATGTAAAACTTGTAAGTAATTTAACACAAAAAATAAAAGACAGACTTGAAAAAGAAAAACCACCCACAGCAATAGAGAGAAGAGAATGGTTTATCTCTATTGTATATGATGAATTATCTAAATTATTTGGTGGTGATATAAACCCAGAAATCACGCCTAAGAAGATTCCTTATGTGATAATGTTAGTAGGTGTTCAAGGAAGTGGTAAAACTACAACAGCAGGTAAATTAGCTCTATTTTATAAGAAAAAAGGATATAAAGTTGGATTGGTTGCCGCTGATGTATATAGACCAGCAGCATATGACCAATTGGTCCAGATAGGTAAACAAATAAATGTTCCAGTATATGGAGAGCCAAATAATACAGATGCCGTTGGGATAGCAAAAAGAGGAGTTGAGAAGTTCCTATCTGAAAAATACGATATTATTATTGTTGATACAGCTGGTAGACATGGATATGGTGAGGAAGTAAAACTTTTAGAAGAAATGAAAAATATGTATAGTGAGATTAAACCAGATGAAGTAATCTTGGTAATAGATGCTTCAATAGGTCAAAAAGCCTATGATTTGGCTTCTAGATTTCATCAAGCAAGTCCCATAGGGTCAATTATAGTAACAAAAATGGACGGAACGGCTAAAGGTGGTGGAGCTCTTTCTGCTGTAGCTGCTACTGGTGCTGTTATAAAATTCATAGGTACTGGAGAAAAATTAGATGAGCTAGAAGTCTTTAATCCGCGAAGATTTGTTTCACGTATCTTAGGAATGGGAGACATAGAGAGCATTATAGAAAAAATCAAGGGAATGGAAGAATATGAGCAGATTCAAAAGAAAATGGAAGAGGTTATGAGTGGAAAAGCCAAATTGACCTTAAGAGATATTTACAAGCAATTAATAGCTCTAAGAAAGATGGGTCCTTTAAATAAGATTTTGCAAATGTTACCAGGCTTTGGAGTTTTTTCTCAAATTCCAGAAGAACAATTGAAATTAGGAGAAGAGAAGATTAAGAAATTTCTTGTAATTATGAACTCTATGACATATAAAGAGTTAGATAATCCTTCAATAATAGATAAATCTAGAATAAGAAGAATAGCAAAAGGTTCTGGTGCTTCGCCAGAGGAAGTAAAGGAATTATTAAAGCAATATCAAGTAACTAATAATTTGTTAAAAATGGTTAAGAGGAGAAAAGGTCTTGCAAAACTTTTTGAAGACAGAAATTCTAAGTAAATCACTAGAGTTATTGTCTAAGTATCCTCTTTGTGATAGTTGTCTAGGAAGATGTTTTGCAAGGCTCAGTTTAGGTCATAGTAATGAAGAAAGAGGTAAGGCAATAAAGATATTATTATTAATGGAAATAGATAAGGCAATAAAAGAGCATAAAATAGAAGATTTACCACAAATAAAAGAAGTTCTATATAATATGGGAGAAATAAGCCTTACTTTATATAAGAATTATTTTAATGACGAGTTTCAAAATAGAAGTTGTTACATTTGTGACAATAGAATAAATGAATTTAAAGAAAATTTCCTTAAGAAAGCATTAGAAAAGATAGGAAATAATAAGACTTTTGTATTAGGTGTTAAACTCACTGACGAATTAAAGAATAGAGAAGAAAAATTTATGGTGGAAAATCAATTATTTTATTATGAAAGTATAAAAAATGAAATAAAAAGAGACGTAGGAAAAAAATTGGCTAATATGGGTTTTATACCAGAATTTGATAATCCTCAAGTAGAACTTGTCTATGATATGGAATATGATACTGTAATAGTATTTACTAAGTCTAAAAAGTACTTAGCATTTTATAATAGACTTAGTAGAGGTATACCTATATCTAGTTGGGTTTCTAAAGGAGGAGAATCTTTAGAGAGTCTATTATCTACGCAAGTTGTTGCTCCTTATTCCGAGGCTTCAGAGTACAGAATAATTGATGACTATCCGCTTATAATAGAAAATATAACTGAGAAACAGGTAAACTTGCAAGGATTCCATATTACTGTAGTATCAAAAATTGCGGGAAAAGAGCTATCAACAATTTTTACTATAAAGCCTACTAGACGTCTATATAGAGTAACAGTTTATTCAGATGAGGAAATTAAGGAGGGAATTAAAATTTATGATAAAATTTATGATATATTTATAGAGGCAAAAGATTTTAAAGAACTAAGAGAGAAGATAAAAAATTACCAGGTTATTTCCATAGATTTAATATCTACTGTAGGCAAAAGTAAACTAGTAGCCGACACTTATATTAAAAAGAATTTTTCATAATTAATGAGATGAATGTCGATATAAACGGTAAAAGAGTCTTAATAACTGCATCCACTGAAGGAATAGGTAAAGGTCTAGCAAGAACCCTATCACGAGAAGGATGTAAAGTTATTATTACTTCTAGGAATGAACATAAGGTTAAATCTACTGTTGAAGAGTTGAAAAAATACAACCCTGAAGTTTACGGTTACGTATCAGATTTAACCGATTATTCAAACTTAGAAGCCTTAGTTAAATTTATGTTAGAAAAAATCGGAGGCATTGATGTTCTCATTTTTAATTCTGGAAATCCTCCTTCTGAACCTTCTTATTTTGATGAAACTTCAATAGAGGACTGGGAGTATTCTGTTAAACTCTATTTACTAAGTGCAATAAAACTTACTAAACTGGTTTTGCCCTATATGAAGTCGCAAAGATGGGGCAGGATTTTATATTTATCTTCATGGACAATTAAACAACCTCAAAGAATTTTTGTCTTAGCAGATGTGTCCAGATCTTCAATTGTTCAATTAACTAAGATTCTCTCTAAAGAACTAGGAAGCTATAACATTACTGTTAATACAATACTAATGGGAAGTTTTGAGACAGAAGGGGCAAAAAGAAGTCTTAAAAAATTAGCAGAGAAACAAAAGATAGATTTCGAAGAGTTATGGAAAAAGGAAGTAATAGAAAGATCTCCGTTAAAAAGAACTGGTGATATTGAAAAAGAATTAGGTTCGCTTATTGCATATCTAATTTCTGATTATGCTTCATATATAACAGGTTCCGTAATACAAATAGATGGAGGTACTAGTGATGCAATATAAGTATTAAAGGACTCCTTTAACTTTGGCTTAAGTTACTCATGGTATTACACCTTACAATACTTGACAAAATGTTTATAAAATTGTTTGAACAAGTACTATAATGATAGGTATGGCTGAGAAAAAGGTAAAAGTAAAGACTCCTAGTGGGAAAGAAGCGGAATTGGCACCAGAAAAAGTCTGGGTATTAGCACCTAAAGGGAGAAAAGGTGTAAAGATAGGATTATTCAAAGACCCAGAAACTGGGAAATATTTTAGGCATAAGTTGCCAGATGATTATCCAGTCTAAACTTTTTAATAAAGTCATAATATTTTTCAAAGATGAAGTTAGTTCTTAAGATAAGTGGTAAATTTTTTGATGAGGAGAATATTGAAAATTTTATTTCATTAAGAAATACTATAAAAAATATTGTTAATGAGGGTCATAGACTAGCAATAGTAAGTGGTGGAGGTTCTACAGCTAGAAAATATATCAAAATAGGAAGAGAGTTAGGGGTAAATGAAGCCCACTTAGACTTATTAGGAATATGGGCCTCAAGGTTAAATGCTTATTTGCTAACCTTTATACTCTCTGATTTAAGTTACATGAAAGTACCAGAAAATTTAGAGGAATTTATTGAAAAATGGGAAAGTGAGAAAGTAGTTATTACAGGTGGTTTTCAACCTGGGCAATCCACAGCTACAGTAGCTGCTCTAGTTAGTGAAGCCATAGCTGCTGATTATCTTATCTTAGCTACAAACGTAGATGGTGTATACGATAAAGATCCTAGGTATAATAAAGATGCAAAATTACTTTCTAAATTAAATACAGAAACATTAAAGAAAATTTTAGAAACATCACAATCAGTCAAAGCAGGAACTTACGAGTTGCTTGATCCATTAGCAATAAAAATTATAGAAAGATCAAAAATAAAAGTAATTGTGATGAATTATAAAAGGCTTAATAAAATTTTAGATATTATTCATGGTAAAGATATTGGTAGTATAATTGAACCGATGTGATAAAAATGTCTATATTAAATGAAGAGGAATTTAGGCTATTAAGGGAGCATAGAGGTAAAGTAAATATAAATATAGTAGAAAAGATATTAACTGAGATAGAAGAAGACTACGAAAAAACAAATAATATTGTCTCATCTGTCATATTTGTATATTCTAATTATTTTGATATTATAAAGCAGAATAAAGATACATTTGACTTAATATCTAAAATATTGAATAAATATACTTCAAAAATAGGAGCAGAAAATGTAATTCAACTGATAATAAACTCTCTGAAATAGTTTTTTATTCGAACTTTCCTTTATAGCTTTATTTATAAGGGAATTACCAAAAGTAAAACTACTAGTATGAAAGTAGGAATCCTTGACTCAACCCTAAGAGAAGGAGAACAAACACCCGGAGTTGTATTCACAATAGATCAAAGAGTCGAAATAGCAAAAGCATTATCAGATGTTGGTGTTCAGATGATAGAAGCAGGACATCCTGCAGTATCCTCGGATATTTATGAGGGAATAAAAAGGATTATGAAACTTAAAAGAGAAGGACTTATTACATCAGAAATAGTAGGGCATAGTAGAGCTGTAAAAAAAGATATCGAAGTAGCAGCAGAATTAGAAGTAGATAGAATAGCAATATTTTATGGTGTAAGTGATATTCACCTTAAAGCAAAACATCATGTTACAAGAGAGGAGGCACTTAATATAATAGCAGAAACAATAAGTTATGCAAAAAGCCATGGTGTTAAAGTAAGATTTACAGCAGAAGATGGTAGTAGAACTGATTTAGATTATTTAATAAAAGTGTGTAAAACAGCAAGAGATGCAGGTGCTGACAGAGTAAGTATAGCTGATACTGTGGGTATTCTTTATCCCACAAAAACAAGAGAATTATTTAGTACCTTAGTAAGGGAAGTACCAGGTTTAGAATTTGATATTCATGCTCATAATGATTTAGGTTTAGCCGTTGCTAATGCGTTAGCTGCAATAGAAGGCGGAGCTACTATAATTCATACTACAGTAAATGGATTAGGAGAAAGAGTAGGAATTGTTCCTCTCCAAGTAATTGCTGCAGCAATAAAATATCATTTTGGAATTGAAGTTGTAAAGTTAAATAAATTACAACAATTAGCCAGTCTAGTCGAAAAATATAGTGGTATACCGATGCCTCCAAACTACCCAATAACCGGAGATTATGCATTTATTCATAAAGCTGGTATCCATGTGGCTGGAGTTCTTAATGATCCATCAACTTACGAGTTTATGCCACCAGAGACTTTTGGAAGAAGTAGAGACTACGTTATTGATAAATATACTGGTAAGCACGCACTAAAAGATAGGTTTGAAAAATTGGGCGTTAAATTAAGTGATGTAGAACTAGATCAAGTACTAGCTAAAATAAAATCCAATCCAAATGTTAGATTCTATAGAGATGTAGACTTATTAGAAATAGCTGAGTCAGTTACTGGCAGAGTATTAAAACCTAAACCGCCAGAAAATATTGAAGCTTTAATTTCAGTTAAATGTGAGTCAAATGTTTATACTACAGCAGTAACTAGAAGATTATCTGTTATTCCAGGAGTAAAAGAAGTCATGGAAATCTCTGGAGATTATGATATTCTCGTTAAAGTTGAGGCAAAAGATCCTAATGAACTTAATCAAATTATTGAAAATATCAGAGCTGTAAAGGGTGTAAGTTCTACTTTAACATCATTAGTTCTTAAAAAGATGTAAACTTTTACAATAGCTAAGTATAATTTTTATTTTAGTAAATCTTGAAAGTTATACTAGATTTCTTTATAATTAGTTTATTTTCTTATTAGTAGATAAAATTCTTTTTATTTATTGATTTGATTAAGAATGATACACGTGGCTGAATTATAAGTAATTAAAAGTAAGGTATCTCTCGGATAAATATTTAAGGGTTAACTTGTATTTCCAGCTTATCTTCAACTTTCTTAATTAGCTCAAAGTCTCTATCATTTGTTACTACTATCATATTATGATTTATCGCAATTGACGCTAATATTATATCAACAACATTAACAGGATTTCCTATCTTCCTTAGCTTGACCATAATCTTAAGTGCGAACTCATAATCTTCTTTAGTAGGATATACAACCAAAAGCTTGTTCCTAAGATTGAGTATAGGAGGATATTCAATTACGTTTAAAATACTTGTAATAATAAAGTCTAACTTATCTTGTAAAGTCCTATTTTTATAGATCTCAATCAGAACATTTGTATCATAGATTTTCTCTTTAGTTCTTTCTGAAATTCTTCTTCACCTTGAGGAGGTTCTACAATTAGGTCCTTTTCTTCCACTCCTAATTTTTTAAGCCTCTCTATAATTTCACTACCTGTACTTACATTTTCTATCTTATCTAATTCAGCTTTAATTGCATTTCTAATAATCTCACTCCAATTTATCTCCTTATGTCTCCTCATTCTATTATAAAGCTCGTCTGGTACTTTTACAGTTATAGTTTTCATAAAATATTATTTGTATATACGCGTATATATCCTTATTGACAACTAGTTAACACTTTTGAAAGTATAGTTCATCGATTTAAGGAGTAAAGATCCAGATAAAAAAGCTGATTTCAATTATTGGAATGTGGTTATAGTGACACCACGTTATAAATTATTGATAAGTCAAATACAAAAATTTAGTTTTAACATTATTTTTCTTTAGATCGATTATTTTGAATAGAAAATTATTGGACTAATAGGGCAATTTGGTGTCAATTATGAACTCATTTTATTTTGTTAATATGAAATTAAATAATTGATTCCTTATTTGGTAATTCGGTAAACTAATGTTATATTACGGATTAGATTGACATTATGATATATAATCAATTATTTATTAGTATAATTATTCTAATTCTATGTGAGAAAATTATAATTCTCATTAGTACTCAGCACTATAAATCTATATAGATTGCGATCCTTCTTACTTCTCAGATAAAATAACCTAATAACGGCACTATTCATTTATGTATGATTACTACTAAAAAATCACAAAATACTAATCCTTCCATTTTCGTTAGCCAAGTAAATTTCATAATCTTTTTTGCAAAATATACCGCTTTCAATTATTGCAGGAATTTCTTTTACCAATCTTTCAAAATCACATAAATTTTCCCTCTTTACAATAACATCTAAAATTATATTCCCATTATCTGAGATTATGGGACCAATTTTACCATTTCCCTCTCTTATTTTTGCCTCATAACCCCTTTCTTTAAAAGCTGAAATAACATATGATACTCCTACCGGTACAACCTCAACAGGAACAGAATACTCTTTTAAATCCTTAAGTTTTGACTCTTCACCAATAAATATCTTTTCTTTAGAGAATGTATATAACATTTTTTCTCTAAGCAAAGCGGCTCCTCCACCTTTAATCATAATCTTGTCAGAAGTCACGAAATCAAAACTATCTATATATACTTGAGGTCTTAAACCAGAATATAAAGTGATTACCATTCCTTCTCTCTTGCTAATCTCTAACTCCGTATCTATTGAGCTTGCCACAAATATCTTTTCCTTTAAAAGACCTTCTTCACTTAAAACTTCTATTAGTTTCTTTACTGTTTTACCTGTTCCTAAGCCTATTAGTTTATACTCCTTTAATTTATCAACAATAAAGCGAGCTACTACTTCTTTTGGGTCCATGAGAAGAACTATTGATATGTTGAATAAAAGGTTTAGGATGAAGAAAACCTATTTAAGCTATTGTACAAAATTTATAAACTAGAGCGGGGGTGCCCGAGCTGGTCAAAGGGGGCGGACTCAAGACCCAAGGGGGATATCCGCTGGCGTAGGCCTGCGTGGGTTCGAAGCCCACCCCCCGCATTATGTTTTTACGTAAAATTCTATAATTTTGTCTAAAGATCCTGCTATTGATCATTTCTTTTACCTTCATTTGATGAGATAATACCTTCTCTTATCTTTCCTTATCTGATATTACTCTGTTAAATCCTTCCTCTTTTTATGTGTGAGTGTGGAGATGGTATCGCCATTCAACTATTTCTATGAATTTTTTACACATAGTAATATGTTAATTCAATATTTATGCTACTTATAAAGAAAGGCGATTTAATAAATTTATATTGCGAATTTTAGCACTATGACCTACATTAACTTTTCTCTGATTATAAAATTTTCTGTATTAAATGAAATTATTCTTGTAAAATGGATTCAAGATATACAGTATTTAGATAGAGTTATTTTTATCCTGATAACTGTCTTTGATTAAGAAGAAAGATTAGGTAAGCTAAATGCGAGAGTTTTTTACCATCTACACAAATTTTATTTTATGATACTAGTCATAGATAACGATGGTAATATTTTAGCAACTTTCAGTAATGAAGAAGATGCATATAATTTTGTTAAAGAGAAAATGAAAGAAGGTAAGAAAGTTCACTTAAAAATTCAGCATGAGAAGTTTTTTGCTGTAGACGAGAAGGGTAATGTAATAAGAGAATTTAGAGAATTAAGCGATGCGTATGAATTTTTAAAATCAAGAGATGGAGAAAAAATAAGAATATTAATTGACGATAGAAGCTTTTATGTCATAGACGATATAGGCAACATTCTAGGTGTTTTTAACAGTGAAGAAGATGCATATAATTTTGTTAAAGAGAAAATGAAAGAAGGTAAGAAAATTAGAATAATTCCTCCTGCACAACTCTATATGAAATGAGAATTAAAATTATGATAGGGAACATAGAGGACTGGTTTTTAGTAGATACAGGATTTAACGGAGATTTAATAGTCAAAACAGAAATTTTCGACAAAATACGTACAAAACCGTCAGACGGAGGAGAAGTTTGTGTTGCTAAAGACCTTTGTTTTTCAGCCTTGCAAAAGGTAGTTAGCATAGATATTTTAGGAAGGCAAATATTATGCAGAGCCTTATGGATCCCAGAACTAGAAGACAATATAGTAGGTGAAGGAGCATTAATAAAAGCTGGAATTTTATTAGATTACAAAAATTTTACAATTTTAGATCCTTAGATTAGAATTATTGATTTTTAAAGTTAAATTACATAAATTAATTTTCTATTTATAATTGTTTTTAAGGTAAAAAAATCTATGCAAATTACGTTAATAATGTAAACTCTACTGTCTCGTTTCATAGCAGTAGACAAGATAAGAAGGGACACCTAAATAATCTTTTTTATATTCTACTTAGACCTCAATTTTATCATCTCGAAAATAATTTTATGGAGTTAAAAGTTATATAAAATAATTTTACTGAATATTCTTGATATTCTTGCATAATAATATTATCTTGTTTTTACGAGATAATTAATAGCAAGCAGAAGTCGGGTCTTTCATACCTTCTATATAAGTATGATAGAAAGATGTATTACTGAACTTCACATTCTTAAATTTAGACAAAAAGGCATTAAGCTTAAATTTAATTCTAGTAATATTGAGTGTGGAGATAGTGTCGTCATTAGGGTATAAATTCTGGGATTAGCCTTCTCTCCCATAAGACTAGGGCTATAGAATACTTCATCATGCTTATGCTCCTATTCACTGCCTTTGTTGCCCTCTTGAAACGTATAAGCCTATCCCTTAGTGAGGAATGAAGTGCCTCGTTGGGGTTAACGGGTGAGACTACCGTGTGATCCTTTAACCAAAAGTTGTAATCATCACTCACCCACCTACCCTCATCCGGTAAGTACATTTTAATCTCACTGAAAGTATTCTCATCCCTATCACCAACAGAGTAAATTGGGTAGAGTCCAAGACCCGTGAAAACGTAACAAGTGAAGACCCACTTGTAGAAAGCCCTAGTGTTTCTGTACAAGTACGTCCACATCTCATCAACAACCTTAGTAACAACCTTACCCTTAACAAACTCTTTAGCCTTATTCCATAAGTCAACTAGCTTCTCATACTTCCTCCCACCATAACGCTTAACCCAAGTAAACACAGTACCCAAAGGTACGTTAAGAACCCTAGAAATAGCCCTCATACTCATACCATTAGAATACATCCTCAAAGCCAACTCCCTAACCCTCTTATGATTAGAAGCATCACCCAAAAAACGCTTACCACAATCCCCATACTTCTGCCTACCCAACCACACTTAACAACATGATGACTACCACAAGAAGGACAAGTTAAGTCTTGCCTAAATACAGGCTTCCTACCCATAAGTAATACAAGAATTTATACCCTAATGACGACACTATCTCCACACTCAACTGGTCTTAGATAAATTATATAATATAGTATAATTAGATGCATTTAGTACAAATTTAATCGAAATATTTTTAATTCCTTCTTGGCTAATATTCTCTCCATTGATTACATATAAGTGTAAATAACTGATAGTAGTATTATTTAATGAGTTGGTATCACTTGCTAGAACTAAATGGTTTAAGAAGACTGGATAGGGAAAAAGTGAAATAAGGAATAATGTAATGAATGTCAATCCTACAATATTAACTTTAAATGTTCTCCTCATATTTCTTCAATTAAATTTAGCTTAAACGGCTTTTTTTAAACTCTCAATAATCCTAAAAAGTTATCATAAATAGACAGTTATTATGTCATAAAATTTAAATTGTCAGTAATACTAATACCGTATATAGTAAACAATTTTTAATAGACATTAAGAATTATTATTCCTTAGACCCTAATTCGTTTTTTATAAAAATAACTGTAGGTCGTAATTCTTTCTGACCAGGGAAAAAATTGTAGTTATAGGAAAAGTAAGGTAAATGATTCACTCTATTTAGTGCCGCCGCGGGGATTTGAACCCCGGACAACCGGATGTCCCCAGAACCGTATGAGTCCGGCGCTCTAACCAGGCTGAGCTACGGCGGCAATAAAAATAATCGTGTGAATGCTTATAAAGTTTAATTCCATTAACTTATGAAGTTCCTATAATCATTGTAGCTGAAACATAATATGATGATACGCCTTCAATTAATATATTTACTTTTATTAAGTAAGACGAGTTAGGATATTTAAGTAAAGGTGTTGTTACTATTGGAAGTAGCAATTCGTTATATTCATACGGTATTTGTATACTTGTACTGTAAGTCTTAGTATTATTTGTATATACTTCAATCTTATAAGTTCCAGGCTTTATATTAAAGTTAGATGGATTCATAATAAGGTAAATATTTTCATAGTAAGTGGAATTAGAGAAATATGTTATGTTATATGGTACTGGATAATATAATGGTTGAGCTGATTTTATTAAACTAATATTTGTTGACGCCATTATAGTTGTTATTGGTAACCCGTCTATCTTATAAACATTTTCTATCATCTGATCTATCTGAGTGATAAGTTCTGTTGTTGATTGATTAGTATAATGATAGTTATAATATCCTGATGCTTGTATGTATATATATGATATAAATTGTACATTTCCGGGCAGGATAAAAGTCACTATTGATTTACTCTTACTTGACGGTCCTACACTTATCGATGTAGTATTTGTATATTGTTTAAGAGATCCAGTAATTGATGAATTTGCATGTAGAGAAACGCCTAGAATTATTGATGCTGATACGGTCATAGGTAAGATTCCGTAGTTTATCGTGTTTATTTCTAACTTTAGTATGAAATGTCCAGGGTATGCACTTTCATATGTTAGACTATACGGTACTACGTTTATATCAAATTTTATGTTTTCATAATAAAATAATGCTCCAATTACAATTAATAATATTATTACTATGCCAAGAATATATATACCTTTCATTATGAGGTAATTCTTGTTAGTAGTATTTGAGTTTAATTCAAAGGCTAATTAGGACAGATTACTTTATTAATCATAATATATTTAAGGGCTAATTGGAGGGCCTTAGGAAAAGAAATGAGCTCTCAACTAATTTCTCTAGTTAATACAGATAGAATAATAGGTAAACATGTTTTTGGAAATCTATATGATATAGATCCAAAAGTTTTAAATGATAAAGATTTTTTACATAATTTAGTATTAGAAGCTGTAAAAATAGCCAACATGAAGTTAGTTGAAATAAAGTCATGGAATTTCGGTGGGAAAAAAGGTGGGGTTTCAGTTATAGCATTAGTGGAAGAGAGCCATATAGCTCTTCATACATGGACAGAATATAATTACGCTACTCTAGATGTATATACTTGCGGAGAAAATAGTAATCCTCAAGCTGCTTTTGAATATATTGTATCTCAACTTAAACCAAAACGGTACCAAATGTTTTATGCTGATAGAAGTTCAGAGTGAGCTGAGTAAATCATCAAATCATTTTTTGTTTTTTCATCATTCTTCCGTCTTTTTCTTATTTCCTTTTTTAAACTTATATTCGACAATAGTCTATGAATTCATAGACAAGTGTAGAAACTCTTTTTATTTAAAAATGTCCTTATAATAGCCGATGAATTCTGGAATAGTAGGATGGGGAGCATATGTTCCTCGTTATAGATTAAATGTCTTAGAAATAGCTAAACTATGGGGATATGATGAAGGTGTTGTAAAAAGTTTGGGTTTAACAGAAAAAGCTGTTCCTTCTTACGATGAAGATTCAACAACAATGGCATGGGAAGCAGCAAGAAATGCCTTAATGAGAGCAAAGATTGACCCTTCTGAAATCAAAGCTGTGTTATTTGGTTCTGAATCTAAAGTTTATGCAGTTAAACCTACTTCTACAATAATTATTGATTCTTTAGGCCTCTCTCATGAGACTTTAAGTGCAGATTTAGAATTTGCTTGTAGAGCTGCATCTGTTGGTTTAAGGTTATTGTCTGGTATGGTTGAAGCAAATAGAATAAAATATGGTTTAGTAATAGGCAGCGATGTAGCCCAATCTAATCCCGGGGATGTGTTAGAATTAAGTTCTGCTGCCGCTTCAGTAGCATATATAGTTGGTCCAGCTAATGAATCTTCAGCAATAGTAGAATATGCTACTTCATATACAACTGATACACCAGATTTTTGGAGAAGAGACGGGATGCCTTATCCGCTTCATGGTGAGGCATTTACTGGTGAACCAGCTTATTTTGCCCATATTATATCTGCTGTTCAACTTCTACTTAAAGAGGGCGGGTATTCAATATCTGATTTTGATTATTTTGTATTTCATCAACCTAATGGCAAATTCCCATTGCAAGTTGCTAAAAAGCTAGGCGCCCCATTAGAGAAAGTCAAAGAAGGATTAGTGTCCCCGTATATAGGAAATCCTTATAATGCGTCAGCATTATTAGGTTTAGCAAAGGTTTTAGATATTGCTAAGCCTGGACAAAGAATATTAGTTGCTCCTTTTGGAAGTGGTGCTGGAAGTGATGCATTTAGTATCTTAGTTACAGATAAAATAGAAGAGAGGCAAAAACTTGCGCCAAGAGTTGAAGATTACATTAATAATAAGAAAGTAATTTCATACTCTGTTTATGCAAAGACAACAAACAAATACAAGGTGTATGAGTAATGGTTTCAATAGCTGAAGTTTCTTTCATAAAGATTGATCGCTATTACGAATATTCTGAAAAAGATTTAGTTATAGAGGCTTATAAGCAAATAGAAACTAAGGTAAAAGATTACATAAAACCAGATGTAGTTATAGTCTCAAGTGGTTATGCTGAGAGTATTGGAAAATCTTCTTTATCAGCTGTAAAACTCTCATCTTCTCTTGGATTTAAAGGGGTAAGAACATTTAGAATAGAAAATGGAGATAATGGAGGACCTTCCATTTATACTGCTTATTCTCTTATAAAATCTGGGTTAGCAAAATCAGTACTTCTAATTGGAGTTGATAAATTTTCAGATCTAGCTTCAAAACAGCTTAATGATGTTTTAGCTATGAATTTGCTTCACGATCATGAATATCATTTAGGATTAACTCCGCATTCATATGCAGCTATTTTAGCTAAACTTTATATGAAAAAATATAATGTTCCATATGAATATTTTGCAAACTGGCCATTAAAGATGCATGATAATGCAGTAGAAAATCCGTTCGCATATTTGAGGTTCAAGACAGATCTTAAAACTATTACTTCATCTCAATTAGTCTCTGAACCTTTAAGAATATTTGATACTGCTGCAAGAGCTGATGGAGCTGGTATTATATTATTAACTGATGATGAAGTAGCAAAGAAGTACACAGATACTCCAGTATATTTAGCAAATGTTCATGGAGCAATATACGAGTATATATATGATTTAAGTTTACCTTCTATAAGATTAGCTCTAAATGAACTTAAATATGCTCCTAATAAGAATGATATCATAGAAATTCACGATTCTTATAGCATATTGGCTGCTTTAGAGTTAGAAGAATTAGGTCTGGGAGAAAAGGGTAAATCATTACTAGAACTGGATTCTTATCAGATAAACTATAGTGGTGGTCTAAAAGCTAGGGGTTATCCTGGAGGAGCTACAGCTATTTATCAGCTAGCTGAGGTTGTTATGCAGCTTAGAGGCGAATTTCCTGGAAAGAAAGCTATAGGTGAAAGTGGGGTAGTTATTTCGGCAGATGATTTAATCACATCTTCTTATATTTCAATTTTAAAGAGGTGAAGTTAAAAGTGAAAATTAGTCCTCCAAGAAATTGGAGGTTAAAAGAAACTTTATATTCAATTGTTTTAGGCAAGTGTGAAAAATGCGGAAATATAATGTATCCTTATCAGCAATTATGTACTTCATGCGGTTCGACTAACGTGAAGAAAATTGTTTCAAGAGGTCACGGAAAACTAATTGAATACACAATATCTTATCAGTCACGTGAGGGGTATGAAAAGGCTTTACCTATGGCTGTAGGATTAATAGAATTAGATGAAGGAGTTAGGATTTTAGCCCCTCTTACTGATACTGATAACATTAAAGAAGGTGCTGAGGTTGAAGCTGTTTTAAGGAGAATTACTGCTGATTCTAATAATGGTTTAATACAGTACGGTATTAAATTTAGAGTGATAGATAATGCAAGAGATAATTGATGAGGTAGTTAATAAGGTTCTTAAAGGTGAGATAGAGCTTCATGAGATAGATAATTTTTTAGAAGCAAATGCTGCAATGGTAGCTAGAAGATTAGTTATAGAAAAACTAACAAATACTAAACTTCCTTCTATTGGATCAACAATTCTTGATTATGCTGAGATAAAAAATAGAAACGCAGAAAACGTTATAGGTGGAATTCAGATACCAGTAGGCGTTATAGGTCCTTTAAGAGTAAATGGCGATTATGCTAAAGGAGATTTTTATGTTCCCCTAGCAACTACTGAAGGTGCGTTAATAGCCAGTGTAAATAGGGGTGCAAAAGCTATAACTAAAAGTGGAGGTGCAAGAGTAAAGTTAATTTTTGATGGAATGACTAGAGCACCAGTTTTTAAACTTAGTAGCATAGAAGATGTTGCTGATTTTCTAAAATGGATAAAGGATAATTTTTCAAAGATAAAAGAGATTGCAGAGAGCACTACTTCACATGGTAAGCTAATGAACATAGAACCATACGTTTTAGGTAATAATGTATGGCTTAGATTTGTTTTTGAAACGGGTGATGCAATGGGTATGAACATGGTTACTGTAGCTACTGAGAAAGCATGTGAGTTTATTGAGAGAGAATTTGGAAGGGCTGTATGTTTGGCGGTAAGTGGTAATATGTGTAGTGATAAGAAACAATCTCAAGTAAATTCTCTGCATGGTAGAGGTAAGACTGTAGTCGCAGAGGCATTAATTCCAAATAATGTGATTAAGAACGTGCTAAAATCTGATTCAGCTTTAATTCATGAAGTTAATTTAAGGAAAAATTGGTTAGGCGGAGCTAGGGCTGGTACAATGTTTCAGTTTAACGCTCATTTTGCTAATATTGTTACAGCTATTTTTATAGCCACTGGGCAAGATGTAGCTCAAGTCGTTGAAAGCAGTTCTGGGTATACATGGACTGAAATACGAGATAATGGATTATACATTTCTGTGACTTTAACGTCGTTAGAAGTTGGTACTATAGGTGGGGGTACTAGATTACCAACTCAAAGGGAAGCTTTGTCAATTATGGGGGTATATGGGCCAGGTAATCCTCCTGGAAGTAATGCAAGAAAATTTGCAGAAATTGTAGCATCTACTGTTCTTGCGGGAGAACTGAATTTACTTGCAGCATTGGCGAATAAGGAATTAGGTAAAGCCCATTTAAGGTTAGGCAGAGGGGCCAAAGTTTAAAAGTTATGAAAAAATAACTTAACCATATGAGTCAAATTCCTAAAGAGCTTGAAAAAGTAATTGAGCTAACAAGAGAACAAAATAGATGGAGAAGAACAGAGGTAATAAATTTAATAGCTTCTGAAAACGTAATGAGCCCTTTAGCTGAAACGGTTTATATGAGTGACTTTATGTCAAGATATGCAGAAGGTAAGCCATATAAAAGATATTATCAAGGAACAAAATATGTTGATGAAGTTGAAACATTAGCTATGCAATTAATGAATGAAATTACTAATACTAAATTCTGTGATTTACGAGCTACTAGTGGGACTATAGCAAATGCTGCTGTGTTTAGAGTACTAGCTAACCCTGGTGAAAAGGCATTAATTGCTCCAGTTCAAGCTGGGGCCCATGTAAGTCATACTAAATTTGGCACATTGGGAGCTTTAGGTATAGAACATATTGAGCTTCCTTATGATGCTGATAAAATGAATGTAGATGTAGATAAAGCTATAAAAATGATTGAACAGATTAAGCCTAAATTTATTGTGATGGGAGGAAGTTTATATTTATTTCCTCATCCAGTTAAAGAATTAGTCCCTCATGCACATGCTGTTGGAGCAAAAGTAGTTTATGATGCTGCTCATGTTTATGGTTTAATAACTGGAAAAGCGTGGCATAACCCATTAGAAGAAGGAGCAGATATTATGACTTCTTCAACGCATAAAACTTTCCCTGGACCTCAAGGTGGTGCTGTATTTTCAAATGAAGAAGAAATATTTAAGAAAGTTGCTGACACAATATTTCCTTGGTTTGTTAGTAATCATCATTTACATAGATTACCAGCAACTGCTGTTACTGCTCTTGAAATGAAATATTTTGGTGAGGATTACGCAAAGCAAATAACTAAAAATGCAAAGGCTTTTGCTGAAGCATTAGCAGCTGAAGGTTTTAAGGTTATAGGAGAACATTTAGGTTATACTCAGAGTCATCAAGTAGTGCTGGATGTTAGAAATTTAGGTGGAGGTGCTAAAATAGCTAAATTGCTCGAAGATGCTAACATAATAACTAATAAAAACTTATTACCTTATGATCCACCTAGTGCTGTAAAAGATCCTAGTGGTATAAGGTTAGGAGTACAAGAAATGACCAGGTTTGGTATGAAAGAAGAAGAAATGAGAGAAATAGCAAAGCTAATGAGAGAAGTGGCAATTGATGGTAAAGATCCAAATGAAGTAAAGAAAAAAGTAATTGAATTTAGAAAGAATTATTTAGAGGTCAAATACACATTCAGCGTCGATTTATCAAAGTATTCTAATGGAAAAATGCTACCATTACTTATCTAACTAATATAACTGTTGTTGGTGCATTTACTGAAATAGATAAAGCAATTGAGCCAATATTTATATCACTATTTATTGATAGCCCTCTAGCACCTAGTATAACTGCATCATAAGAATTTTCTGATAAAAATCTTAATATTTCATTACTTATGCTACTTTCTTTACTTGAGTATTTTATTATTTTAAACTCATAATCTACCCTTCCATTAACTCTTTTTTCTACTTTTTCTTTTATCGCTTGTTCATTACACTCTTCACATACATGAATAACTGAGATTTGAGAACCATATCTCATGGCAAAGTCTATAGCTAAATCTAGGGCTCTAAAGCTATTTTCTGAACCGTCTATCGGAACTAAAATTTTTCTTAACCAGAAACTTACGGTATATGTAGGCTCAGTCATAATAGATACCCTTTCATAATTCCTAAAGTATCATTTGTAACTTTAATTGATTCCTCTTTTCCCATAAGTCCAAGGGAAGCCCTAATAGCATCAATATTCTCTGGGACTACTATAGACTCTTGATGAACGCCATACATTAAGAATACTTCATTTCCATTAGTATAGATAGAATCTTCAAATACAACAACTTCTGGGATATCATATCTAACTCTGCCCATATCTCTTGAAACTTCAATAATTTCAGCAGTAGAAGAAACTGTTGTACGTGAGGAATTAACCAAGATTATTCTAGGAGTATTAAGGAAAGTGTTAATGATGTCGTCTCTGTTAACCTTATTTTTCACTGTTAAAACCATTGTGTGTAGATGCATTAAAGTTGTGGGAGCAATAACAGCCATTGTAACTATATCAATTCCTTTTATTACAGTAAGAACATCTTTAGCATGATGACTAGGTACACTTGCTGGATCTGGAACAATAGAGTTTATAGGGCCTCTCTTAACCTCTTTCGGGTCAGCAGCTCTTCTCACTATTGTAGCTCTAACTTTTTCAACTTTACTAATCTTATTCATCGTACATATTATTCTTAGCATCCCAGTTGTGTTGCATGAGACAACTCTGATATATTTTTTGCCTTTAGCCTCATCATAGTTACATAAAGCAGAGAATGATATATCTGCCACGTCAGCTTTTTCCCCGCCTTGAAATAAGGCGTTCTTTCCGAGACTTTGATATAAAGGTTTATATGTTGCTCCAACTCCGTTTGGAGTAGTATCTACTACTATATCAGCCTCTTTTACCATATCTTCAATGGTGCCTGCAACTCTGATTCCAGACTTTTCGAATTTACCAAGATTATCCTTTACTGTGTATATCTTTATGCCTTTTTTATCGGCAATTATTGCCTCATAATTTGGTGATGTTTTACCAACTCCTATTAATTCCATGTCTGGTTGTAATCTTATCGCATCAGCTACTCTTTTTCCAATAGTCCCGTAACCATTTACAGCTACTTTAACTTTTTCCACTTTGCATCACCCATGACATATGTAAAGCTTCTAATGCCGGTAACTTATCACCAGCTAAAAATAAAAGCAACGCTCCTCCTCCTGTAGATACATGAATTTTATTTGGATTTATTTCTACGTCTTTATCAAGCATACTTATCATATGACCGCCACCAATAATTACATATCCCGGGCTTTCAATAGAGGCTTTCAGTAAGCTTTTAGTACCAATTCTGAATCTTTCATCTTCAATAACTCCCATAGGTCCTCTTAATGTAATGACTTTGCCTTCCTTAATAAAAGAGGAATAAATTTCAATGGTAGTATTCCCTATATCTTTTATAATACCACTCACATTATTCTCCGGATCATTGCTTAATTCTCCACTAGGTTTTTCCACTGTAAAGTCAACAGGGATTTCTATAGGTGCACCAGATAGCAAGATTTTTCTAGCTCTCGGAATTAGGCTCAGAAGGCCCTTATTCTCTAAAACTTGCATATTAGGCTTACCTAAATTTATACCTTTCGCAACAGCAAATAGTTCTGCTACTAAACCGCCAGTTAATATTCTATCAGCAACTCTATTTTTTGCTAGGTGTTCAATTATCTTTAATGTATCACTAACCTTACTTCCTCCCAAAACAAATATTTTTGGAGAGTCTTCCTTGTTAAATATCTTAGATAATGCAGAAACTTCTTTCTCCATTATTCTTCCTGCAGCTGAGGGTTTTACTAAAGGAAATCCTACTAGACTTGGCTGACTTCTATGTGCTGTTGCGAAAGCATCGTTAATGTAAAAATCAACTAATGGGGCTAATTTTCTTACTAAAAAAGTTTTAGATTGCTGTTGTGGAGGAGCCTCTATTAATTCTTCAGATACAATTCTAACATTCTCTAATAAGATGGCTTCTCCTTTACCTAGTTTAGATATTTTTTCTCTAGCATAAGGACCTATAACATCATCGACGAACTCAATTTCCCTACCAACATATTTAGATAGGATTTTAGAGTGTTCTTCTAAAGAAATAAAATCATCATCTCCTGGTCTACCTTGGTGGGAAATTATTACTACAGAATTTTGCTTATCGAGCAGCTCTCTAATTGTTTCAGCATGGGCTTTAATTCTGGAATCATCTAATAATTTTCCAGTTTTTCGGTCTACGGGCGAATTTATATCTATTCTTAGTAAAACTTTTCTCCCATTTATGTCGAAATCTTCTATAACAGGAATATTAAGATCAGCCACTTTTATCATAATCTCATGTTTAAGATTAGAAAAAAGGTATATAAATAAGTAGTATTTTAGCAAACAATATTAGACGCTAATATATTACCCCATAATAGTGGTATTAAATATTTAGTCTTAAATTTTGGAATATTTACTTGAATTTCTACATTTCTCGGAGAGGTAGTTTTCAAAGTAACGTTAGGCTGCTCTACTGAAAAATATGAAAATGTATCTTTTAATATTTCTGTATCAATTTCCCTAAAAGCCCTGCATTGATAAATAGATTCAAAGCTTCCATTATTTAGTGTTAAAGAAACAGAATGACAACTAGTTTCTAAGGTTCTTTCAGTCATCTTGATGAATAGATCTTTCATAGCATAAGGTATTTCATATCCATAAGCTCCCCTAGGAGGTAAGAGCATCTTAATATAATCCTCATCTATCTTTGACTGCTTCTTTATTAACATATCAGTTGAAAAGAAAAGAAAAGTAGTGTTGCAAGCTCTTAATCTACTTAATCTTACCTCACCTAAGGTCAAGTAATCAGAAGTTACGTTCTTAAGTGCATTGTAAAAATCTAACTCTCTAATGTGTTCTGAGAAAGTTAGCATACCTTTTACAGAGAATAATCCCTTAATTTTTTCATCCTCAACGTAATATAATAAACTAAGGTTCCAATCCTTGACCTTCAGTTTCTTCATTGTTCTTTCTATTATACTCTTAATCAACGATGCGTTAGAGTTCTTTCTTATAATTAACCATTCCCCAAAATCATCAGTAACTGTTATAGAGTTATCATCGTCCTTCCGTTTAAAAAACTTCATTATCAAAACAACTAACCTCTTAATATTTTTTGATAGGTAAGATTTAAAGGTTCATAATAAACTAATGACTTTTAAAGATGCTTTTGTAATAAAAGAAAGCCATTCACTTTTTAAATCTACTTTCTAATATTATTATTAGCCGGGTCGTCTAGTGGTCAAGGATCGAGGGCTTTGGCCCCTCGGACCTGGGTTCAAATCCCAGCCCGGCTACCTTTTTATAAAAAAATTATTCTTACTCCTAGGACTTTTAGACTATAACTGATAATACTCTTAGTATACTTTCAATCAGTAAAAGAAAACTGCATTAAACTAATTTAATAATTACTTGTAGTTATATCTTTATCTTCATTATAAATTATATTTATATGTCCTAATCTTTCTTCTTAGTTTATTTACGCGCATTATTACTTCGAGTATAATATTTTCACTAGTTTGCAAACCAATTAAATTAACTATCTTCTACAAAGAAGGAATTACTCTAACACTCCCACATTTGCAAACTTAGGTTATTAAAGGTTTAGCATATAACGCCTCTTATATACGTTTGAAAAACCAAGGGAAAGTTAAATAATTTATTATGGTTAAACCGTATACATGCTCTAACTATGGAAAAAATTATATATTAAACTGCTTTAAAAAAGAAATATTTATGGAAAAGACATATAATAAACATAGTGTTGCATGTAATAATTATAACAGCAATAGGGGCATTAATAGTAAAATATTCTAAATTAGCTGCAGTTATTTTCTTTATATTAAGTACTATAGCTTTAGTATTCGATAAATATGTAGAAAACAATTACTTAAAGAAGATAGGAGAGGATGCAAATGACTAAGAAATCGATTTTATCAGAATGGAGAAGAAGAATTTTGGAGGAGAATCTACTTATAGCATTAATATTGCTCGAGCTATTTTTAAGCATTATATTTATTTTAATCGGATATCTTAAAGGCAATATATACTTTAGAGGAGTTGGAGTAGGTTTGGTAATTGCTTGTGTAACTAATGTAATAGCCTATTTATTTAAAAGATTTAGTAGCAAACATTGAAGTTAAAAATGTAATTAAATTCTAAGGGATTATGACGATTTATATTAGGATTATCTTAGTTGAGCATTACGTTTAATCAAAGACTGTTACTGATCTTTTCTTTTTAATCAATCCTTATTTGTTGTGTTTTTGTTAAAATAAAACATCTTTTTCCATTTTTGAAAATTAATTCATTTGAGCAAATCTAACAGAATATTACTGTAATTAAGTACGAATATAATATAGATTTAACTTGTTAGAATACGAGTAATATTTTGAACTTTAATTATTGTTTTTAGAAGTAGTATTGAGCTCTTTAAATTTTCTAAAATATTACTGACATAAAATCTTTGTATGCCTTATACCTGAATTTTAAGTCATGTATCTTACTTATTCTTTAACGTATTGTAACTTGTAAAATTCTCTCTTAAGGACTTAGCATGGTATTCTCATCTGATGATATTTAGCTAAAAAGTTAAGAAAACAGGATTGTAGTTAATAATTCAAGAGCTTTATTAGAGCAATTTACTCTAACATTGCACACTGGTCTACTTCATTTAATAGTTCTTCATATGTTATATCTGGGTTGTTTAGTATTATTTCTTTAGCACACTCCTCTACTCTAGTCTTATACTCCCACCACTGATTGTAAACGTACCTATTGGTTATTGATGGGGACTTACCAGCCAGTTCATCAACAACCTTGTCATACATCTCCTTCAACTCCTTAGCCTTCTCCTCAGCCTCTTTTAAACCATCATCATAAGAAACCTCAACCCAATCCACAATGAGTGCAGCAGCAGTGGCAATAAACTGCGGAAACGCAACAAAAAGATCAGAGACAGCCTTCTTAAACTTCTTACTCGCACCCATGAGACTATTTAGTGAATCATAAACGTTCATCATCTTAGCCCACTCAATTATAGCAGTAGTAGTTAAGTCAGAAGGAGGCTGAGCAATTCTCAGATAAACTAGTTGTATTCCCTTAATTGTTATTTGAGAAATATCGAGAATTAACCCGGCTAAACCGAACTGGGAGCAAGATGTACCACAAGGTAACACAGCATAAACTGGGGCACCAATATCATTAAACTTAATGTAATCTAGGAAACTTGAAGAACAATAACCCCTAGACATTATTTCGCTACAATTTGATAAGACCTCTTTAGTCACAGTATCAAATGTAAAACCGGGGTAGATTTCCAATCCTTGACTCTTTGCTACCACTGGGTTAGTACCAAAAGCAAAGTAGATGTAAGGATATGTATCTGAGGCAGGACGCATTACATCATTCCTAGCAGCTATAGAAAGATAATAACTACCCCCAGATGAATATGTTAAACTAGCTTTTCTAAAATCCAGTAATTGTTGTGTATATAGTAGTATCTGTGGTGCGTTGGTAAATATTGTTAGTATGCCTCCTTGGAATTCTGCTAGGTAGTTCCAGAAGATGTTAAATGTTCCTTGGCAGTCTTTGAATAGTGGTGGGTTGTACCATGTTGGTGGTGTTTTTGTTTTGATTAGTGGTATTGCTCCTAGTCCTTTGTCTGCTATGTCGTCGATTGTTTTTCTATTTAGTTTTCCTGGTGATGTTGCTTGTGATCCTCCTTGGTAGACTATTAGTTGGTCTGGGGACCAGTATGGGGAGATTCCGCCTATGTAATACCAATCTCCTGTATCTGTTGTTTTTATGAGTATTCCTTGTCTGAAGATTTTTTCTGGAGAGTTTGAGGCTTCTTTTAATACTCTTCTACTTGAGGCTATTGCGGGGTAAATCTCGTATCTTTGTGTTGTTTGTAATGAGTTGTATCTTTTTAGGTTTTCTATTACGCAATTAGCTTGTTGTTGATCTAGTATTATTTCTCCGCCTATGATTCCTCCTAATATTCCGCCTAAGGAGCTTAAGGAGGGTGCTGTTTCGACTGCCATATTTTATTCTATCATTTTAAATATTTAAATCTA
This sequence comes from Sulfurisphaera ohwakuensis, assembly GCF_009729055.1. Classification (GTDB taxonomy): domain Archaea; phylum Thermoproteota; class Thermoprotei_A; order Sulfolobales; family Sulfolobaceae; genus Sulfurisphaera; species Sulfurisphaera ohwakuensis. The sequence goes on from NZ_CP045484.1 coordinate 1,371,712, forward strand.
TTCCAAAATGTTAATTAATATATTTAATATAAAGATTAACATAGAGATATACATTCATATAATTAAAGAATCTATAAATAGTATTATACCTGAATAAAAACCAAAGAAGGTATAAAAAGATAGAGTTCAAGATTATAATAAGTTGTGAAATAAGTAGTAGTTATTAGGAAATCGCTACATCTTGGCGTAACATTAATTTGATTATAGCTCTTTTTAGTCAGATGTACTTCGGTAACAGATATAGAACTAAGAATTATATTGAAAAATTTATTCATAAAATAAATATTTTAATCTTCTATATTAATGAAATCTGCTAAATAAAGTGAATTAATATTAGTTTTAATAACGAGAAAATACTGTGAATTATCTAAATGTTAATTGGCTTGTCTAGTCATAAAGCTCTAGTTTAGCATTGATATTAGTGAGCATCGGAAGTTAATTTATGTTGTGAATTTATTCTTAATAAATTGTAAATACTTTGTTGGATTAAACATTAGTTAAATGATATTTTATAGTAAATATTATGAAAATTTCTATGTTCTAGGAATTAAATCTTAGTTAAGCCGTATAATGTTAGAGCAATGTGTTTGTCATTTATGATCTTGACATGAACATTAATCTGATTACCTTTTGCTTTATTTTAAGATTTTTATATAAATAAACTAAATTTATCTCATAGTATGATATACATAATAATTCTTTCACTTAGTTCATGAAGTTCTTTTTTGTTAATATAATCATGTGGAGAGATAATAGTCTTTCATTCATTAAGTTTCTATTTAAACTTTGCTACACTAAGGAAATCTATTCTTATTTTTACTTTTTGTTGTTAATATTGATATTTCAAGCTTTATATATTTTATAATTGATATATAAGCAAGATGATAATAACTAAGAACCGTGAATCAAAATGGCAAGTTTTTACGTTTTCAGAAATATTAGAAATAAAAGACCCTATTTCAATTATAGAGCTGCTTACAAATCCTAGGTTATTGTTTAACATAGCTGGTGATAATAAGGTGATTTTTATTTTGCCCTTTAAAAAAGATATTACTGGTCTAGTTCTTAAAAGAAGTTTGATTGGAAAATTAGAAGGTCCTTTTATATATGATAGAATAGTAAAATATAGAATTTTAGGTGACAATTTTAAATATTTAATTTCATTTGAATTAAAAGAAAGGAAATTATTTATTTATTCTTTTCTTGCATACAGAGCTACTCTTTTAGATAAGTTAATTGGTGGAAATAAAGTATTAGAAGAGTTAACACCAGAAATATTTATTGGAAAACATTTAGCTAGAGTGATATTGGGAGATTCGTAAGATGTGCTCAAATGTAAGTATGTGGCCTGATTTCTGTTTTAGGTTTTAATGCTTCAACTATAATAACATTATTATTGCTTAATCTCTTTAATATATCCTTTATCAATACTTTTATTTTTCTCATTCTTACATCTTTCAATTCCTGGTTAATTCTTTTTAGTTCTTCCAATGTTTCCGGTTTAACTATATAATATATTTCATCATCCTCTTTTATAGCTCTTATTTCCTTTTCTATTTCTGCGGCTATTTTTATAATATCTTCCTCATCTTTATCCTTGATTAATTGTAATGTTTTATTGGCTGCTTCTATTATTCTATCTTCATTCAGGTCATGAATTATATCTAATAGTTCATTTAACACAAAAGAATAATCTGCTTTTGAACTTAAATATATAGCGGACCCGCCGGGATTTGAACCCGGGACCACCGGCTGTCTTCTTTATATACCGGCCAAAATAGGAGGCCGGCGCTCTGTCCTGGCTGAGCTACGGGTCCGCTATAAAATTATATATTTTATCTTATAGCTTTTTTGTTATCTTATGTTGGGGGTATTTTGAAAACCTTAATATTCCATATGTTACCTATTATTTCTCCTAAAAGATCATATACTTTTTCTGCTTTGTTTAAAATCAAGAAATCATTACTTACTATTACTTCTTTCCTAAGTAATAGCATTTTATCTGTTTTATTTACAACCTCGACGTTGATTCCTAGTTTTCTAAGCTTGGAAGCTAATTCTCCACTTTTACTTATTTGAGAGTCGAGTAGAATTAAAGATTTTACATCTTTATGACTTAAGTATTCATTAACAAGAATAAGTGCCTCAAATATTTCTGGGTCATTTTTTCTTTTTCCTAATCCCAAATCTCTATAAAATCCGTCATCGCATAAAAATATCTCATCTTCATAAATAGCAGAAAGTAGTGTTATTGCTATATTATAGCCGTCAATTGCTATTTCACTTGGGTTAATAACTATTTTTCTTTTTACCTCTTCTATCTCTTTATCAGAATGAGTGCATCTGTATAATAAAAGCCTTTCCTTTTTACTTAAGTTGTATCTAGCGGTAACTAAATCTAAGGCTGGCTTTCTATTATATCCTCTGTTTAATAGGTATTTATAGTCCTCATATGCCATTATTAATTGTTGATTTAATTGTATTGACAATTTTATCAACATTTAGTTGTGTTGTTATACTTCCATATGTTCCTTTTCCTCCTCCTTTTCCTCCTTCTCTTCTTAAAGCTTCAATAATTTTATCGACTCTTAGGTCATTAGATGTAGCTATTTCAACCACGTTATTATTTCCTTTGTTAGATATATTTACAACTATACTTTTTTGATTCATTGTTAATTTTCTCATTGCTTCTTTTCTTAATTCTTCATCAAATAGATTAATTATATAAATTGTAATGCCATTTACAGTCTCTTTTTCGCTTATATTCTCTATCTGCTGGAGCATAATTTTCCTATATTGATTCAATAATTCTTCTTTTTCCTTATATTCCTCTAGGAATCTCTTTAATCTTACTTCTATTTGTTCTGGTGAAGTAGAAAGTTGTCTGGAAATTTCTTTTAATTTATCTTCTTCTTGTCTAGCATATTGAGCCACAACATCTCCAGCAACATATTCTAGTCTTATTACGCCATCTTGTATCTTCTCCACGTTAATTATCTTTAAAGCTCCTATTTCTGAAGTATTAGATAAATGGGTTCCTCCGCATCCTTCAATATCCCAATCCTTTATTTCAATTAGTCTTACATCAGCTCCTTCAGGAACTCCGCCAGCATAAATTGAAACACCATATTTCATTTCTGCCTCAGTTCTGTTTATTATTAGAGGCCTTACAGGCCTCCTATCATTTATTATATAGTTAGCTAGGTCTTCTATTTTCTTGATCTCTTCTTCAGTGGGTAATTTATAGTGTGTTATATCTAATCTTCCTTTTTGCGGTGTTTTTTCTGCTCCCGCTTGCCATACATGTTCTCCTAGTACTTTTCTGGCTGCAGAAAGAATTACGTGAGTTACTGTATGGTGTTTCATTATTCTATATCTCCTTTGCCAATCTATTTCCCCATAGACTTCATCTCCTTCTTTTAGAGACGGCTCTTTATCAAGTATATGGAATATAACATCTTTTACTTTTTGTGTATCAACTACTTGGTAAGTATTTCCTTTTTCATCCTTAATTATTCCCGTATCTCCTATTTGTCCTCCTCCTTCTGGATAGAATGTAGTTTGATCGAGTACAAGGTAGTTTTTATATACACTAACTACTTTAGCTATAAATGATCTTTTATATTGATCTATATAATATAATTTTTTGGTAGGGGGTAAGTTTTCTGCCAAATCAATAACATCTTTAGGTAATTTCTCTTTTTTAGTATCTTTTAATGGTGCAGTTTGATGTCTTTTTGCTACTAAGCCATAGAAATTGTAAGGTACTTCAACTTTTATTTCTGGATTTATCTTTCTTATTTCTTCAACTAGTAAATCTGGGGGAATACCATTTGAATCATAAAGTTTTACTAAATCATCCACGGAGATTTCTTTTCTTCTAGATAAAGAAGAAGCTGTAAGTGATATTTTTGATAATGTTTCGTTAAATCTTTCTTGCTCTAAATTAACTACATCAAGGATATAATCTTTATTCTTTAACAACTGTGGAAAATCTTCCTTCCAATATTCTATTTGTTCTTTAATCAATTCATAAAGTTTTATATCACTTCCTAATAATCTTAGTACTCTTAATGCTCTTCTAATCAATAATCTTCCTAAGTATCCTTCTCCAGAGTTTGATGGAACGAGACCATCGGCAAGCATTAACGCTATAGTTTTAGTATGATCTAATACTTGGAATACTCTAGCAGCTCTTGTTAGTTCTTGATCTATATATTTTAAATCTAATCCAAGTTTCTTTGCTACTTCTTCTCTGTGCCTTTTAATTGTTTCTGGTTTATCTGGGTCTATTCTACCAGCAAGTATTGCTGCTGTTTTTAGTAGTTCGTCATCTACTAGAGGAGCTCCTATCTTATTAAAGAAAGTATACACTAAATTACCGTAAATTGCATGGAATGCTGTGGGAGTCTTTTGGGTAAACCATGCTATTCTTTCTACTCCATAACCTGTATCAACTATTTTTAATTTTAAAGGTACGTAGTTGCCATCTTTTATCTCATATTGCATAAATACTAGTGTTGCTAATTCTAATCCTCCTACAGTTACTTCAAATGACGGACCGGCATTTCCTCCTCCTTCCCACCAAGATTCCTTATAATTTAATTCCTCTTCTGGTATACCTATTTCTTCTACAAAGAACTCCTTTGATAATTCAACTGTTTCATCTTTCCAGTATATTTGCTTATCTGGATAATTAAACGCATGATGGGCAGCCATTTCAAATGTTGTTAAATGTCTTCCAAAAGTAACTCCTACATTATCTACATCTTCCAATCTAATACAGGGCTGGGAGAGAACAAGTGGGTTTGCTGGTGGTGGCACTATTCCGCTAGTTACAAAGGGTTGAAAATCAACTATACTCGCTATTGTAAGATATAAATCTTCTCTCCATCGTGCTAATACTGGTTTTGGTGGAATAATTGTATGACCTTTTTTCTCAAAGAATTTGAGGAATTTTTGTCTTGCTTCTCTTACAGTTAATGGTGAGCTCTTAATATTTAAATCAAAAAAGTAGTAATCTGTGCAGGGTATATCAGCACAAACGTTTCTTTCTTTATCCTTAGTCCAGAATGGTGTTTGACAAACTTGGCAAATCTTTCTGTTATAATTATTATTTAAAAAGAATTTCAAACGATACTCATTTTCATTAACTTGAACCATAATCTAAGTAATTAAGAAGCAGATTAAAAGAGTTTGTATTAAAAAAGATTTTTAACCAAAGAGGGAAGCTAGTCCTCCACCTATTTCTTCTTCGCTTGGTCCTTTCTTTTCTTCCTCTTCTTTCTTCTCCTCTTTCTTCTCAGCTTGTTGAGCTGGTGCTGCTGCTGGTGCTGCAGCTACTGCTACTGGCATTGCAGTAGCATTCTTTAATACCTCATCTATATTTACTTCTTTTAATGCTGCGACTACAGCCTTTAATCTTACCTCATCTACTGTTATACCTGCAGCTGTTAATACACTTTTTAGGTTTTCTTCGTTTATTTCTTTTTTGGCTGAGTGTAAGAGTAAACTAGCATATATGTATTCCATATCTATCACACCATAAAGGTATTAACTAATATATAAATTCATCCTCCGAATAATGAGGATAGTCCTCCACCTATTTCTTCTTCGCTTGGTCCTTTCTTTTCTTCCTCTTCTTTCTTCTCCTCTTTCTTCTCAGCTTGTTGAGCTGGTGCTTGCTGAGTTTGCGGCACTTGAATTCCTAAATCTACTTTTCCACTTATTGCGCTTGCTAGTGCATAAGCTTTTGATATAGCTCTAGAGAATACAGCTTGTACAGTCTCTGGTGTTATAAATCCAATTTCCGCAGCTAATGATAAAGCATTTCTTGCAGCTTTTTCTGCTGAGACTTTTAGAACATCTGGTATTGGGTATGCTATTTCTACTGCTAATCCGAATGCTGATTGATAAGCTTTCATTATATCTGTCTTATAATCATCTAAGTTGATAGATAGTTGATTCCCTGGTATAATTAGACCATTATCATAAGCTACTTTTATATTAAGTTTTATGTGAACAGGCATTATTCCTAGTTTTTGTAATATTGGTATAGCATCTGGAGGAATTGGATCTCCTGGTTTAGCTATTACAGTATCTTGTGTGACATGAATTTTCCCATCTTGAACTTTAGTCTTTATTTTTAATTTTCCAAATATGCTTAATGCTGGACCTGCAGGCATTCCAGTATCTCCAGCGGGAATAACTACTTCTTCATCAGCTTTGTCACCAGGCATTGCGTACCTTTTTAGTTTAAACTTTGAAAGGAATAATTGAATTTCAAATGGGTTTTTATTCGTGAATATAAAAGCGTTAGGACCAGTTAAATAAGGTTCTAATTTGGATACATTTAAACCAGCATTTTTCGCGGCTATTTCAAATAATGTATTCTTTGTAACTTTAATTTCTGCCATTCCTCTCATTTTTTTCCTAATATCGTGCAATTTATCAGCTGGGAATCCTTCAATATTTGCAATTATTATTGTATGGTATTCCCTTAGTTTTTGTTCAAGTTCCTTTACTTCTTCAATTTTCCATTTCGCTATTTTTCTTTCTTGCGTTATAACTGCCATGATTCTCACTTCTTTACTTCTACTTTAACTATTTTACCCATTGTAGTTTTTACATATATAGCTCTTAAGTTTGCCTCAACTTTTGCTTTGTTTTCTATTGTATTAAGTACAGCTAACGCATTTTCGGCTAAATCTTCTGGTTTCATATCTTCTGTACCTATAAACACTTGGACATGTGGTTGATCTTTTGTTTTTACTAGTGTTGATCTTTTGAATCTAAGAATATACTCTGTAATATCTGTGGCATTTGGTAGTGGTGTAGGGAATTTTCCTCTCGGACCCAATGCAGGACCTAAAATTCTACCTACTAAAGCCATAGAATCTTGTGCTACAAGGAACCAATCATTCTGTCTTGCCAGTTTTTTAATAGCTCTTTTTTGTCCTTGAAGTTTCTGTAATTCTTCTTTTGTAAGCAATACGTTTGGTTCTGCTTTTTTTGCAGATTCTATTTGTTGAAAAGCTGGTATTACTAAAACTTTTCTTGGTTTTGAAGGTTCTTTTGGTAATGGTACGATTTCTCTAAGTTTTAACTCACCTTTTTTCATATCAATTCCTTTAAATGTAACTATGAGTTCAACACTTTGTGTAAAATTCCTTTTAGGGTTATTTTCTGGATTAAGAGCAACTTTAAGAGCTTCTACTAAACTATCCTTACTGGCTAACATGTTCTTCACCCTTCTGCTTCATTCCATTTTTGTTCATATTTGGCTAATAAATCATCATATTTTCCTTCATCTACGGCTTTAACTAATTCTTTAGGGCTTTTCTTATCTACTGTTAAACCTATAGAATAAGCTGTACCTAAGATTGATTTTACTGCGGCTTTTAATGTTTTTGCTGTTATTTGGGGCTTTTTCATTATCGCTACCTGGATTATATCCTCAAATTTTATATCGCCTACTTTTTTGTGTGCTGGATCTCCAGAGGGTTCATTTGCATTTGCAAATTTTAACAATAATGAAGTAGTAGTTGGTATTCCTACCTTTATTTCGTATTTCTTTGTATCAGTATCTACTTCTAATGTTACTGGTACTGACATTCCTTTAAATTGAGAAGTTGCATCATTTATCTTTTTTACTACTTCTCCTACATTAAGTCCTAATTGTGACAGTGTAGGAGCTAATGGTGGACCTGGTTTTACATTTCCTCCTTCAACCACGATTTTAATTGATTTTGTAGGCATCTATTCTCACCTATTTTTTCACAGGTTTGACTTGATCTATTGGAACTGTAACTTGTAAGGGGAAAGATGATTCTAAAATATTTAAAACTACTTCATTTTTGGCACTATCTATTCTAACTACTTGAGCTTGCATGCCTCTAAAGGGTCCAGAAGTAACTTCTACCATATCACCTACTTTATATGCTGGGGCAATTGTGGTTTTAGAAATGAATTTAATTATATCATCTTTTTGTACAAGACCTTGTGCAAATCCTCTGACATGTCTTATACCTTGCGATACAAGCTTAACCACGTGGGGTCCAGCAGCTTCTAAAATCACATAACCTTTTACATTAGGTGGTACTATTATAGAATATACTTCTTTTATATTATTTGTCTTTATTCTTTCTTCAATCATTAATGCAACATTTATCTCTTGCCCTCCAGTTACTCTAACAGCATAATAGTTGGAGAATCTAGGCCTTTCCATAATTATTACCCTAGTGTAGTAATAGGGCTACTGTCAATTGAATAATATAAGCAATTATTCCTACAATTGCCATAACAAGTAAGGTAAGCTTAATACTTTGATTTAATGTGTCTTTTTCAGGTTTCTTAGCTACGGAAATTATTCTTTTCCAATCTTCTCTTAAATTCTTTAACCTTTGTGAAAGACTCATATACGATATAGTTAAACGTTTAGTTATTAACTTTAACTACTAAAAAGCCTTTTTATAAACCATTCAGCATCAAACGGTATTAGACTGTCATAATCTTGTCCGACTCCTAAATATATTACTGGCTTATTTAATTCATATGCTAGGGATAGAATCACACCCCCTTTAGCATCTGCATCTACTTTAGTTAATATTACGGCATCATAGCCTACATTATTCTCAAAATATTTTGCTTGTTCTAATGCATCATTTCCAGCTAATGAATCTAGAACTAAAATTCGTAAGTCTGGTTTAGCTATTTTTACAATTCTTTTTAACTCAGATACTAGATCTTCATCAACATGCATTCTCCCCGCAGTATCGATTAATACTACATCAATATTTCTGCTTTTTGCAGAATTAATAGCATCAAAAGCTACAGATGCAGGATCAGCACCATATTTTCCTTTTACTATTGGAATTTCTAACTTGCTTGCGTGATATGCGAGTTGCTCCTGAGCTGCGGCTCTAAATGTATCGGAGGCTGAGATTATACACGAAATTTTATTTTTCTTTAATAAATATGCTACTTTTGCTATTGTAGTTGTTTTTCCTACTCCGTTTACTCCAAAGAAAACAATTACATATGGTTTCTTATTTCTTTTTCTTATTTCTTCTATTAGATCTATTCTCTGGTTTTTTGTTAATATTTCTTCTATTGATTTTTTTAATGAATTAGTAACTAGCTCTTCTAAATCTTCACTCCTAGTGACTTTTTTCCCAATTATTGCATTCTTCAAATCATCTAATATTTTTTCAGTGACCTCATACGAAACATCAGATTCTAGTAGTTGGTATCTAAGTTCCTCTAATATATCCTGGATATCCTCTTCTTTAATAGTTTTATATTTAATAAAATCAAAAAATGAAAACCTAGATTTTTTTTCTTCTGTGGTAATTATATTTTTTTTCTCTTCTTTTTCTGCTATTTGAACTCCTTCTGGAGGATTTGTAATTTCTTGCTTTTGTTGGGTTTGTGTTTCTTCTAATCGAGGAGATTTTGCTTCCTCGATTTGTAAAGTTGGAGCGGTTTGTTTTGTTTCTTCTTTCTTTTCTTCTTCAGGTTTGCTTTCTCCTTTTATTTTATCTAATAAATTATTAAATGCTTTTTTTAATTTATCAAAACAAATTATCCACCTTTATTTTGTTGAGCTTGCAATTGTTGTTGTGCTTGATTAAGTATGTCAGCTATTTCTTTATAGGCTTCTAAAGATTTAGCTAATTCTTTTTCTACGTTACTTAAAACACTTGATAATTCAGTTTTTTTATCATTTAATACTTTAGTTGCAAAATCTGGGTCTACTTCTGCATAATATTCTAGGCCTAAATGAACTAAAACTTTTGCCTTATCTATACCTTGAACCTTGAATATTACGTTTCCTCTTTTGTCCCCTACCATTAAGAGCTCTTGACTATTCTGTAATTCTTTTAATGCTTGTAATGAGGAGTCTATTGACATTATATTATCTTGTAGTTCAGCATAAGTTTTCTGTAAATAATCAATATACTTTTTTAATGCATCTGCTTGTGCTAATAAATCCTCTAAAGAGACAACTACTTTTTGTTGATTTTCTTCATTACTCATAAATATCACATTATTATTTTGTTTAACTTTGCTAAATCTCTTACTGTTTTATCTTTTGCTTCTTCTACTGGTATCTCTTTTATTTCCTCTATCTTTATATTATATCTCTTTACTTTGTTCTTGCTTCCTAAATATGAATACAAGTACTCTAATGCTTGTCTTTCATTTAGTGCTCTTACATACTTAACTACTTTTTGTCTCATTGGATAATGTGAAGCATTAAATGTTACTATTGCTCTTATGACGTAAGTTTTTATCTCACTCATCTCAATCACTAAAAGCTCTTTGGATTCTTAAAATCTCTGGTCCTGTTGTTGCTGAACCTACTAGAACTCCATTCCTATTTGCTATTAAACCACTATGGATAAAAGCACTGCCAAAATTAACAGTACCAGTATCTATTTTCACTCTAAATAATTTACTTAATTTATCGAGTTCTTCTTCTGTTGTATCTATGTGAACTAAACCAGCTTTATCAGTTATAACTCCTACAGAACCTACAGTTATAATATTAGCTATGCTTCCTTTTTCTATATTATCAATCTGTAGACTTTCCTTTATTTTTTTAAATTCGATGCTACTTAACTCTGGATAAATTAAAGCCCCATAAGAATTAGTGAGAATTATGTTTCCTAAAGCAGTTGGTCTTATATCTAAAATTTCTACTCTAACATCTCTAGCTATATCTTTTATTTTCTTTACTTCTTCATCATCAACATTTCTGGGTAATAATATAACATTATTGTTACCAGCTACAAAAATTCCTATAAGGAAGCTTTTAGCAATAGTTGTCTGTATTATTTCTGTTTTGAAAGTTTCTTGGATTTTTTGGATTGTTTCAACATCCAAATTTTTAGGAACTATAGTATATTTATCATTAGTAAAGATATATATCCCTATGTTATCGGTTCCAAAAATAGTTAACTTATCTATGATCATTCACTCTTTAATGCAAGTCTGACTAAATATGTTTTTTCTCCTATCTTTTTTACTGCTACTCTTACTTTTCTTACTATTTTGTCTCTTCCGTTATATGTTATACTCTTAGCTAATAGAGGGTCAATTATTACTTTCTCGGCTCCAAAATGTCTTTGTACTATATTTCTTATCATTTTGATTGCTCTTTTAGTTCTTTGATTTCTTCTTCCCATGAAAGCTCTCTTGAAATTGATTACCATTTCGAAATTATCTTTCTCCTTCATTTTTTACACCTTTAAATCATTTCTTCTCCAATCTCTTCTGTGGAAGTTATATCTAAACTTTCCATTTGTTTTTATTATAACCCATGCTGGTACTGGTGAATTACTTTTTAATGCTCTAGCTAATCTTAATTTTCTCCCCAAAGGTTTATTTTTACTCATTTCCAACCCCTTTCCCTAATTGTAATCTTATAATCTTTTCTAGTTTGATTAGTTAATTGTGCTAATATTTCTTTCAATTCTTCATCAGTTATTGGCGCTTGTATTCTTCCAGATTGTGCTAAAGCTATCAGTTGATTTTCTATTGCTTCAGCTAACTCTGGTTTAACTAATTTAACATTAGCTAATCTTTGTCTGGCTTCTGGTGTTAGGATGACTCTTAGAATAGCATCTTTTTTTGCCTCTAACTCAGCTTTTCTTTGTTGTTCTTCCAATGCTTTTCTTTGTTGTTCGAGAGCCTTTCTTCTTAATAATTCATCTAATTCTGCGTCATATTCATCACTCATTTTTATCACCTTATTCTAAGTATTTTTTCAATTCTGGTTTTTTCTCAGCCAACTCTTTAAACATTTCGTATGATAATTTATCTAAAAGTGATCTTCCTTTAGGTGATAAAACTCTACCTTTTTTCGTTCTTATAACTAATCCAGCTTTTTCTAATTGGCGTAAAATTAATCTGTTAGCATGACCAGGTGCCTTAACTGTTCTCGGTGGTTTAGCTCCTCTTCTCTTTAGTCCACTATATAATCTTCTTGTAGTTCCAACTCCTAAGGGTGAGATGAAATATAATTTTCGTAATAAAGAAGCAGCCCTTACATACCACCAGATTTCTGGATTATCTGGAACTCTCTCATTAAAGCTAGAGGTTTTAGCAAAGTAGGACCATTCAGCCGGTTGTAGTTCTTTTACATTTTCTCTTAGATACTGTGCTAACCTAGGGATGAAAATATCTGCTGGCACCATTTTAGGTGTTATCATAAATTTTCCAGTATATGATCGTCTACTGAAGGTTTAAAATTTAACTTGTCTTTTTAATTAACGAGTTGATATGAAATTTTATATTGCATCTGAAGAGGATATACTTTCTGGAAAAATAACGGATATTTATTTTGAAAGAGCGGAACAAACTTTGAAGCACTTGGGAATTTCAAATGTAAAAGTAAGAATGGAAATTCATTCTTATGGTTTACCAGAAGGATATAAATGGGCTGTATTTGCAGGCCTCGAGGAGGTGCTTAGGCTTTTTGAAGGAAAACCAGTTGATATTTATGCTATGCCAGAAGGTACTTTATTTAAGGAAATAGAACCAGTAATGATAATAGAAGGAAATTACTTAGATTTTGGGGTATTTGAGACTGCATTTCTAGGAATGCTAAGGCATTCCTCTAGTATAGCTACGAAAGCAGCTAGAATAAAAAGTTTAGCTATGGATAAGACTGTGTTATTTTTTGGATTAAGAGCTTTACATCCAGCAATAGCTCCTATGGCGGATAGGTCAGCTTATATAGGCGGTTGTGATGGGATCTCAGGAGCTTTTGATAGAGAATATTTTAATATAGAACCTTCTGGAACAATGCCTCATGCATTAATGTTAGTTGTTGGTGATAATGTAAAAGCGTGGAAGGCATTTGATGAGGCTATGCCTCCAAGCGTTCCAAGGATAATATTGTCTGATACATTTGAGGATGAAAGAACTGAAGCACTAAAGGCAGCCGAATTACTGAAGGATAGAATTTATGGTGTAAGGTTAGATACCCCATCTAGTAGAAGGGGCAATTTTAGGAAAATTATTCAAGAGGTAAGATGGACATTAGATATACATGGTTATAATAACGTTAAGATTATTGTAAGTGGAGGTATAGATGAAGATGATGTAGTAAATTTAAGAGATGTTGTAGATGGTTTTGGTGTAGGAACTAGTATAGCATTTCCTCCAAGTGTAGATTTTAGTGCTGATATTGTTGAAAAATACGTTGATGGTAAGTGGATTCCATTCACTAAAAGAGGAAAATGGCCTGGAGCTAAACAAGTTTATAGATGTGGGTCTACACCTGATCATGACGTTATAACACTTCTTGATGGGAAGCCTCCTTCTTCTGATTGTCGTCCTTTATTAGTCAAATATATGGAAAATGGAAAATTAACAAGAAGTTTGCCTTCTATAAAAGAAATAAGGGAGTATGTGTTACAACAATTAAAGAAAATTACTCAACAATAATTTCTTTTGTATTTTCTAAACTTCTATTGAATGCTATTTCAACTATTGGTTCCATTCTTCTTATAGCATTGTACAGTCTTAGGTTTACACTTCTTATTACTATAATTAATCTGTAATCATCCATGGAATCGGTTTTAGTGGCTTCTGCTATTAATATTCTTCTTAATGTTCTTAGTTCTTCCATGGCTTCATTTATTAATTTAATATCTTCTTTATTAAGAACTTTTATAGCATGATTTATTATTACTGTAGATTGTTCTATTAAATCATTAAATTGATTCCAGTATTTCTTTATTTCATCTAAATCTTGTGGGGGTAATGCAAGTAAATCATTTGCTGCTTCACTTATTTCATCAGCAGCCTCTTCGATAGCTTTTATTAATATTCTATTTCCAATTAACTGGATTCTTTTTACCCCTATCATATATGCTAAGCTTCTATTAGATTGTGAGAGTATGAGTTGTCTTAGTGCTAAATAATATAAACGATCTATTTCTCTTTCTAATTCTATTGTTTCTTGTAAGAATGTTCTACTACCTTCTTTTATACCTAGACTTAGATAGTGGAGCATTTGTTTTAGGTTGTTTATAAGCCTATTAAGTAGACTGTTCATAGTATATTTTGTAGGGTCTAAGAAAGATTGAATTTGTATATAATCAACATTCTGTACAGTAATTTCAAAACCAATTAAACTTCTTACTGATTCTTTAATTTTTCTGAGCAAATCCTCACTGAATAATTTTTCCTTACTCTCTATTTCTATCCTATCGAAACCTAGAATATAAAGTCCATATATTATTCTAGTAATTATTTCTGGCATTACAAGATTAGAGATGACTACTTTTATTTCTCTAGGAGAGCCTTGAATTTTCATATTTGGCGGATAGATTTTTAGGCTTCCATCTTCATCAACTTCTAAATATACGCTCTCCCCAGCATTTAATCCTACTTCTTTTACCCATTCAGCTGGTAGGGAAACCATTAATGTTGATTTCCCAAATTTTTGAACCCTACGTACTTCCATTTTTATCACTATACTATGTGTTATATATATTTCAAAGTTTATAAAAGTAGTTTAAATAGGTATCAGACAGTTTTAATCTCGGGTATTTTGCCATAACCATTAATAAATATATATCTTGAACCAGTAGATGGAATAATTCTTATACCATAAGGTCTTCTTTTATTAAATTGAATTGCAATACTATCAAGAAATATTTTATAATATAGATCTTTATCCCTGGTTATTGCTACCATGTCCAATCCTGCAACACAAGCAAATGTGAGTTGTTGCAAATGAGGTAATTTTAGACTTTCCTCTTCAACTCTTTTCATTAATGTTATATCTTCGGCAACTGGTAACATAACTTCAGAGAAGCCTATAGGTTTTATTTTATTTTGCCATGCTAAATTGAATAATTCCTTGTTAATACCAAAAACTGCAAAAGTATTACCAGGCGAAAATAGTTTTCCACTTTTATTTTCTATTATATCAGCAACACTCTCAGTCATCCACGGGGAAAGTGAAATATCAACGCCTAAATACCTAACTTTAAAGTCTTTAGCATATTTTGCCGCAATTTCGTTTGCATTAATCAAGCTTATGTTTCCTTTACCTTGTAGATAATCATTAGCAAATAATACAGATACGCCAATAGAGTCAGTTACTGTATTTGCGGATCCTACTGGAAAATATGGAGTTAAAAGGAAATCATCATAGATTAGGACAGCTACTCTAGTTGAAATCTCAGGATCTAAGGAGTATATAAAATCTGATACATCTTTGGTCTCTTCTGGTCTTTTAAGTAAAATTGAAGCGTAAATCTTATCATTTGTATGTAATATCCCTGCTAATTCCTTTATCCTATTATCATTAGATTTTAAATGAAATAGTGAGAAAATAATTTCCTTAGAGTCTATAGGAATGAGATCTGCTATTTTATCTAAAGACAAGTCTCTAGGTGTTGGTGGTAAAGCAATCCTTTTTGTCCATATTTTCTCGTCTTTTATTTCCTCTAGTTTTTGAATATAATCATTTATTTTATTTTTGTCAAAATTCGTAACGAATATTGTTAATGCCCTTATTTTCATGTATTCGAATATAGCTGGCAAATATTTTATTTTTACTTTTCTTATTCTTATTAAGTATGCAGAAACTTATTATTCTTGTATCTAATAATAGCCTTGATGCGATGTATCATGCTCTTACTTTAGCATTATCAGCTAAAGCTTTGGGTTGGGGTGTTAAAGTATTTATAACTTCTCAAGCTGTGGCTTTATTTATTAAAGGTTCAAAGAGAAAATTTTCTATGCCATTTCTCGCAAGATTATTCTTAAATTTACAAATGAAGAGACTAAAGATAACTGATGCTGAAAAAATGTTAGAAGAGGCACTGAAAGAAGGTGTAGAGTTTTACGTTGATGAGGTAGGTTTGAAAATAATAGGTGCTAGTAAAGAAGATTTGATTGATGGTGTGAAATTATCTGGTAGTATAACTTTTTTAACAGAGGCAAAAGAAGCTGATGTGGTGATCTCTTTATGATAATTGATTCTGATGACGTGTGTCCAGTAGTTCTAGTTCAAACATTAAGGGCTTTTAGAGACGCTAGGGAAGGTGAGGAAATAGTAGTTAAAACAAAGTGGGAAGCTGCTGTACAAGAATTAAAAAAATGGTGTGATGAGACCGGTAATACATACATTGGTTGGGAGAAAGAAGGGAATAAATATGTTATTAAAATGAAGAAAGGAAAATAATACTTTTAAGTTATTAGTTACTAAAAGTAGTTAGGCGGTCAATATTGTGTCATCAAAAGAGGTACATGTTTTCGAAAATGCCATAGATTTAATGCAAGGAATGTGGCCTACTCCATTATTAAAGTTAAATATAGGTAATGATGTATGGGCTAAATTAGAGTTCTATAATCCTTTTAGTCACAGTATTAAGGATAGAACTGCTCTATTCTTATTTAAAGAAGCAATCAAGCAAAACGCTAAATCAATAGTTGAGGCAACTTCTGGCAATACTGGAATAGCTCTTTCTGCATTATCTTCTATATTTAAAATAAATTTTACAGTGTTTATACCATCTACAGCTCCTTCATCATTCAAAGTCTTAATGAAAATTTTGGGTGCAAACGTTATTTCAGCAGGAAATTCTACAACTGAGCTCTTACCTTTAGTGAAGAAACTAAGTGAATTTAACGGGTATACTCATCTGGATCAGTTTCATAATGAGATTAATGTTTTAGCTCATTATGAAACTACAGCTAAAGAAATTGATGAACAAACTAAAGTTTCTGGTATTAAAGTTAAAAGGATAATAGCTACTATGGGAACTGCTGGACATATTGTAGGTATAGCTAAGTATTTTAAAGAGAAATATGGTGATGATGTAGAAATTATAGGTGTTGAACCTGCGCAAGGAGAGCGTATACCTGGAATAAAAAGAGTTACAGATGATAAGGATAATAAGTTCCTTAAAATTGCTAAGATTGATAAGATAATAGAGATTAAGTTTAGGGAGGCTGTAGAGGGAGTAATAGATGTTGCTAGAAATGATGGTATTTTAATAGGTTTAAGCTCTGGTGCCACTGTTTCTGCATACAAAAAAGTGATAAGAGAAAGTAAGGGTGAAGGTGCTACTATTTTAATATTCCCAGATGACGCATTTAAGTACGTTAATGAATTAGAGGAGTATGTATAATTAATTTTTTAAAGGTTTATTAAAGTAAGATATATTTCGTGGCTACAGAGGTAATAGTTATTTTTAATAAGAATGGAGATATATTGGATTTTTCTCCAAGAGATATAGATTTAAATAAATTATTGGAAATAAAAGATAAGGAAGTGTATGATGATGGTGAATTAATAAGAGTTAGAGGTAAAATAGATAATAAATGAAGTTAGAAGATTTCTTCAAAGGTTTTTACATTCAAACTAGGCTTATAGAAGTTGACAATAGAAAAATTGTTGTTAAATGTTATAGCTCATCTTCATCTTTTAAATGGTATTTGATATCACCAGCATTTAGAGGGTTTCCATATACATCAAATCCTCTAGAAAGGATGAATAGAGAAATTAATTTTTTTACTTACAATTGGGGTGATGAGTTAAAAGTACCTAAAGTTATAGATTTTGATGAAGAAACTATCTGTATGTATAGAGAATTTATAGATGGAGAAGAGATCAGTGACCTTGAACAATTTGAAGAATTAGGAAAAGCTATCAATTTAATACATAGGAGAAATTTTGCCCTTGGTGATACTAAGCTAGAAAACTTCTTATATAATAAAAAAGTCTATGTGATAGATGCAGAGCAAGCTATTCAAACTAGTAATGCTTCTTACTTTTCTTGGGATTTATTAGTTCTAGCTTTCTCTATGTCATATAAGTTCCTAAAGGATCCTCAACTTTTTTATTTAAATTACATTAAGTTACTTGAAGGTTATTCTCCAAGTAAAGAAATAGTTAAGGAGTTATTAAACTTTAATAACTTACCATTACTTAGTCTTATACCATTTACTCATTATAACTATTTTAAAAAAGCTGTTGAGAAATTTTTATAATGATAGAATCGTTTTCCTTTTTTATATTTATTATTTCATCATTAAGTCTAGTACCGCAAGCTGGGCATCTATAAAAATATCTAACTATCTTATTTCCATCGCTACTATTTTCTGCTTCAGCTATAAAATCCATCTTAATGTTACATTTAGGGCATAATAATTCGTTTTTCATATTCAAGATTTAATACTTACCAAAACGATAATAAGTGTAATGATTGATAGATTTGGAAGGCCGATTGAGGATTTAAGAGTAACTTTAACTCATGTGTGCAATTTTTCTTGTTTTTTCTGTCATATGGAAGGAGAAGACAATTCTCAGAGTTTGTTGTCTCCAGAAGAAATTTCTTTGGTAGCTAAAGTAGGAATTGAATATGGAATAAGATCAGTTAAACTTACTGGTGGAGAACCAACTCTAAGACGGGATTTATTGCGAATTATTAGAGAGTTAAAAGATGTAGGTATAAAAGAAGTTTCTATGACAACAAACGGTGTTCTTTTATCTACGTTAGCATGGAAACTTAAAGAAGTTGGACTAGATAGAGTTAATGTAAGTTTACACTCATTAGATAAACAGCTTTTCAAGGAGATTACTGGAGTTGACGCACTAGATAAGGTTATTGAAGGAATAAAAGAAGCTATTAAGGCTGGATTAAGACCATTAAAATTAAATTTTGTATTAACTAAGAAAAATATATCGCAATTAGATAATATAATTAATTTTGCTATTGAAACTGGAGTAGATGAACTACATTTAATAGAACTTCATCCAGTAGGATTAGGTAAAAATACATTTGAATATCATGAAAAATTGGAAAGTATAGAGAAAATATTAAAAGAGAAAGCTGATAAAATAGAAATAAGAAGTAAACATTATAGACCAAGATATTATCTTAATAATTTAGTCATTGAGGTTGTGAAACCGTATGCAAACCCAATTTTTTGTGCTGGATGTAATAGAATAAGACTAACAGCTGACGGCAAATTAAAGACTTGTTTATATAGACAAGATAAAGAAATAGACATAATGGATATATTACGTGGTGATTTTAGTTTAGAAGAAAAAATTGAATTAATACGTGAAGCCTATGAAATAGCAATAGCTATAAGAGAACCTAATTTTAAATATAGGGTTGAGAGTTATGCGCCTTCATAAGCTTAAAGAACTATTAGAAGTAAAAGGATTAAAATGTGCAATAATAACCAGTCCAGCTAGTATATTTTACCTAACTGGATATGATTATATAACGACGGATATAGGTAACTTTGTTGCTTTAATTTATTGTGATGGTATAGCTACTCTTATAGTTCCTTTACTAGAATTATATAGGGCACAAGATAAGGTAAAAGAAATAGATTTAGTTGCATATAGTACGACATTAGAAGGAGAAAAGATTATTAAAGGTTCTTTAAAAGATGCAATTCTTAATTTTATCAAAGAAAATAAAATTGGTTTAGATATTCAAAATACTTCTTCAATATTTTATAATTATTTTAGTAAATTTGAAATAATAGACCTCTCAAAGGATATTTCTATCATGAGATCAGTAAAAGACCAAGAAGAATTAGAATTAATTAAGAGGGCTGGAGATATAACTACTGCTGCGATGAAAATTGCTCAGGACAAGTTAACTAACTCAGAAATATCAGAAAAATATCTAGCTGGTATAATAGACATGACTATGAGAACTGAGGGTGCAGAAGATTATGCATTTCCTAGTATTGTTGCTTTTGCAGAAAATTCTGCTTTTCCTCATCATATTCCCTCTGATAAAGTAATAAAAGAAGGACAAAATGCTGTCGTAGATATAGGAGCAAGGTATGAAAAATATTGTTTTGATAGTACTAGGACGTTTTTAAAAGGCGAAAACTACGAAATAAAGAAAATTTACGAAATAGTTTTACAAGCTCAATTAGAGGCTATTGATAAAGTAAAAGAAGGCGTAAAGGCTTCAGAAGTTGATTTGGCAGCAAGACGTGTGATTGAAAAAGCTGGTTATGGGAAACACTTTATTCATTCTACAGGTCATGGTGTAGGTATTGAAGTTCATGAATATCCTTCAATTTCACCCACTTCAGACGCTGAACTTAAAGAAAATATGGTAATAACTATTGAGCCAGGAATATACCTAAAGAATAAATTTGGAATTAGAATAGAAGATACAGTTATTGTAACAAAGAGAAAACCCATTGTTCTTGAGACTACATTCAAGTATTTATAACTTTTTAGTACTCTTTTTAATTTAACTTTATATTTAATGGGGGCCAATAACACTATTGTTATGGAAGAGACATTAAACCAAGAAAAGATGGTTGAAGAGATAGCTAAAAGGATAAGAGAGATCCTTGAAATTTTAGGGGAAAACCCTGATAGGGAAGGACTAAGAGAAACTCCATTAAGGGTAGCTAGAGCTTTATTAGAAATGACAAGTGGACTTAGAACTCCTCAACCTCAAATTAAAACATTTAACCTATCCGAAGATGGTATATCTGAAGTTGAAGACCAAATTATACTTGTAAAGAATATAGGTTTTTCATCTTTATGTGAGCATCATTTACTACCTATTATAGGAAAAGTACATGTAGCATATATAGTAGGTCAAGAAAGAAAAGTAGCTGGTTTTAGTAAGATTATAAGGATTGTGAATTATTATGCATCAAGGCCACAAATTCAAGAAAGATTGGTTCAGCAAATTGCTGATGCTATAATGAATAGTGATATTCATCCAAAAGGTGTCATGGTTATAGGAGATGCTCTTCATATGTGTGCATACGTTAGGGGTGTTAAAGATAGAGAGGCAAGTTTATTATCAGTAGCAACGAGAGGGTTATTCAAAAATAATGTGTCATTAAGGAACTATGTATTTAGATTACTCGAAACGTCAAAGAAGACAAGTTTATTATAGGTAAAATAGATTTTTTATTGAATGAGTGACTCAAAATCTAGGATTATTGAAATCTTAAAAAAATTTGGTGAATTACCTCAATCTGAACTAGTTAGGATTAGTGGGTTATCAAAAAGTAGATTGTCAGAAATTTTGTCTGAGCTGGAGAAACAAGGACTCATAGAGAGGAAAAAATCGCTCGGAAAAAATTTATCAGTAAAGTTAAGTAATAAGTTTATAAAAATAGGTATAATTAGGGCGGCTGAATATCCATTTATTATACCTTTTGTAAAAGCGCTTAAAGAAAGAGGGTTTTTTGTTGATATTCTAATTTATGATAATGGACTAAGCTTAACTAAAGATCTAGTAGAAGGTAAGATAAATATTGGATTTTCACCTGTAGTAACACAATTAATTTTTAAGAAAATATTTAATAATTTTGATATTATAGGAGGTGGGGCTAAAGGAGGAGGTGGAATAATTGGTGAATCTCTTTGTGACAGAGTCGGCTCCACAACTATGTCTAGTATGGAAATATGGTCATTACTATATAATCCAGATTTAAATTTGCAAAGTTATGATTCTCCAGAATCTATGGTGACTGATCTTGAAAATCATAAAATTAACGCTATATCTATTTGGGAACCTTACTTTACTATTTTAATTCGCAAGGGTTACCCCATTTTACATACATTTGAACCTTTACATTGTTGTACATTAGCTGTAAGAAATGAACTTGATAAGGACTTAATAAAAAAGGTCTATGAAGAATCTTTCACATCATTTTTATTTCAAAAAGATAGATGGGTGATAGATTATGCTAATTTATTAGGTATTAACTATTCTATCCTTTCAGATTCAGTAAAAAATTATGTTTTCGATTACTATTTAGATTTAAATGAAATAAGAAGAAACTTGAGAAAAATTGGAATCTTAGGCATCTAAATAGTAATATAACTCCATAGGATGAGGATACTGTTGCATAGTTTTTGCTTCGTCTCTCTTTAGATCAATATATGTATTTAATATTGATGAATTAAATACTGGTTTCAAGAACTCACTGTCGCTTTCTAACTCATCTAATGCTTCATCTAATGATCTAGGTAATTCCTTAATTTTTAATTGTTTTTTCCTCTCTTCGCTCATATGATATACATTTTCATCAACAGGGTCACCAGGATCAATCTTTTTCTTTATTCCATCTAAAGCAGCCATTAGTATTGCGGCAAATGCCAAATAGGGGTTACATGAGGGATCTGGTGGTCTATATTCTAATCTCTTTGCTTTTTCCATTCCCCTATAATATGATGGTATTCTAATTGCTGCACTTCTGTTGGATCTACTCCACACTAGATATACTGGTGCCTCATAACCTGGGATTAATCTTCTATAACTGTTTGTAGTTGGCGATACTATTGCTGATAATGCTCTACCATGTTCTAGTATTCCCCCTACTATATATCTACCTATTTGACTTAACTCTGCATATTCATCGTTAGGATCGTACATTAGATTCTTTCCATCTTTTGTCCATAAGCTAAAATGCGTATGCATTCCTGTTCCATTATCTCCGAACATTGGTTTTGGCATGAAAGTGGCTATCATTCCATGCTTTGCTGCTACATTTTTTACAACATATTTTAATGTTTGAACTTTATCGGCTGTATCAGCTAATGTAGAGAATCTGAAATCGATTTCGCCTTGTCCAGCTGTAGCAACTTCATGATGAGTAGCTTCTATATTGAATCCAAAGTAATCAGTTAATATATTAATAGCCTCTACTCTTATATCCATTAGCTGATCTACAGGCGGTGCCGGATAATAGCCCTCTTTGTATCTTATTAAAAATCCTCCATTTTTAGCCCATGGGGCTTCTCTAGCGTATATTTTATATCCAGTCCCACTTTGGGGTGTGGCTACATCTAAATCTACTTTATCAAATATAAAGAATTCTAGTTCTGGGCCAAAATAACTAATATAACCTTCTTCTGATTGTTTTTTTTCAGCTTCTTCTGCTATATGTCTTGGATCTCTCTCAAATCTTCCTTTTCCTCCTCCCCAAAATACCTGGGTTATAACTCTAGCAATTCCTTCATTCCAAGGTATAACTGCCATAGTTTGTGGTATCGGCATTAATACCATATCGCTTTCATAAATCATAGTAAATCCTTTTATGCTACTTCCATCTAATTTTCCAAATCCTGTTTTAAATGATTCTTCTGTAAATTCTGAGGCAGGGATAGTAATATGATGCAATCTTCCAGGTAGATCTGTAAACTGTAGATCCACCCATTTTATTTTATTGTCTTTTAGAAATTTCAGAGCCTCTTCGGCTGTTTTAGGTAAACTTGGCATGATTACGAATAGCTTTAATTGTTTAAAAAGATTATTAGTGTTAGATATAAAAACTGTTCAGAAGTTTATATATAATTCTTAATTACAGATTATGCAAATGTAAAATTTTGCTTAAAAATGCATTATAAAAAATAATTGATTAAGTGGTATAAAGTTAAAGAAAACTCTTCATACCAAATATTTTTTAATATATTCTTCTAGTGTTGTCTCATCTACGGCTCCTACTATTTGATCTACTAGATTACCGTTAAGAAAGATCAGGGTAGTTGGTATATTCATGACACCATATTTATCTGCTGTTTTTGGATTTTCGTCAACGTTAAGTCTTCCAAATACTATCTTATCCTTATACTTCTCGGCCATTTTGTTAAATATTGGTTCGTAGATATGACAAGGAGCACACCAGGGTGCCCAGCAATCTACAAACACTACTCTATTTTTTGTTAATATGTCGTCTATGTTACTATCAGTTATAGTTATAGTAGCTTCCTCCTTTTTTAATATTTTTTCGGCTTTTTCTTCTAATCTTTTGGCTATTTCTCTAACTAATGTGTCAATCTCACTCAATTTTATCCACTATATATACTTTCTTCAACTTCTTATAAAATGCTACCTTTGTGTTAACATAATTCAGAAGCTCTTCTTCAATACCATCTTTTTTCTCTTTTACCACGACCATTGCTATAGGTTGCTGTCCTAGTTGACCAGCATCTTCTCCAATTACTTTAGCATCTATTACATTAGGATGAGTCTTTAATATTTCCTCTAAGTCTCTTGGAAATATAGGATAGCCTTTATACTTTAGCATTCTTTTTTTAATCCCTCTGAAATATAGTAATCCCTTATCATCCATACTCATTAGGTCTCCAGTTTTTAACCATCCATTAGAAAATACTTTATTTGTTTCTTCTATGTCTTTATATCCTAGCATTAACCATGGTGCCTTTACCCATAATTCTCCTACTTCACCAGTTTTTGCCTCTTTTCCATCATCTTTAACAATCTTTACCTCGACTTCTGGTAACGGTTTTCCTACGCTAATTACATCTGCATATTCTAATGGTTGAAAAGTAAGTACAAATCCTTCAGTAAATCCGTATTGTTGAACTATCTTTTTACCAAATTTATTGAAAAATGTATTTACGGTATTAGGGAACAAAGGAGCTGCACTACTTACACATAATTCTAAGCTTGAAAGATTAGCATCTATTGTGTTTAAGGAATCGTATACCATTGGGACCGTTGAAAGATAGTTAATAGAATATTTCTCTATCACACTAGCTACACTTTTCGGTTCAAATTTTTTTACTATGTACATTGCTCCACCTGCTTCTAAAGTTACACCTAAAACGCTATTACCGAGAACATGAGCAATTGGTACTGTTAAAATGCTTTTAACTTCTTTTAACTTAGTTGCTCTATATAGAGACAAAGAATTCAATTCCATTCTTTCTGCACTATGTAAAACTTGCATTGTTCTTCCAGCTATTCCAGCATAATAGTATATTAATCCTACTTCATCTTCTCTATATTCATAAGGTGAAGAGAATACATTTTTTCTAGGTACTTCAACTACTGTTTTATAATCCTTTAGTATATTTTTTTCTCTTTCATATACGTCATGGTCTGTGAAGACTAAATCTGGTTTAGAGTCTTCTAATATAAACTTTAAGTCTTCTGCAGAAGTTAATGGATCGACTGCAACAATTTTTCCTCCAGCCCACAATATAGCTAAATAAGCCAGAATGGATTCTACTGTATTGAACATTATATGCACTACTGTGCTACCCGGCGAGATGTTAGATGCTATTTTTGCTATCTCCTGTACCGCTTGCTCATAAGTTAAATTTTTATCTTCACTTATTAAAAAAGTCTTACTAGGAGTTTTTTTACTCCACTCATACACTAATCTGGCTAAGCTCATAAGTCTCTCATATATGAAGTGTTTTGTATGATAAAAATTATTGGGTTATCAAGAATTCATATAACTCTTATTGACTTAGAAGGTAAATTTGGCAGACTTGATGGAGGTATAGGTGTGGCATTAAAATATCCTAGAATTGTCTTAAGAACTGGTAATTGTATTAAACCAGATATAACTCTACCGTTTACAATACCAGATTATTGTATAGAAGAAGATTTTGAAGAACATGTAGGTTTAGGACATACTACCCAATTTCTATTATCAGTAGCAAAATTAGGTGCTGAGTATAACTTAAAGAATATAGATGTGGTAGAATTAGCTAAATTGGTGAAGCGTGGTGGTACTTCTGGTGTTGGGGTTTATGCATTTAAACATGGTGGTTTTATTGTAGATGGAGGTCATTCTAAGAAAATAAAGAAAGAAATTTTACCCTCGGATTACTCTACTGTTTCTCCTCCTCCTTTAATTGCAAGGTATGATTTTCCATGGTACATTTACGTAAATATACCTAAAGAAGGAAGAAAAATATACGGTAAAAGTGAGCTTGAAATATTTAAGAATGCTAAAGTAGAGGGCATTGATACATTAACTAGAATAATATTTATGAAACTTATTCCAGCTGTGATTGAAAATGATTTGGAAGAAGCACTAGAAGCTATAGGTTTGATTCAGAATTTAGGATTTAAAAAGTTAGAAGTTAGTCTTCAAACCGAAGAGGTAAAAATGCTTATGAAACAGTTGTATCAAAAGGGATATTATTCAGGTATTTCTTCTTTTGGTCCAGCAGTATATACTTTTGTAAGAAGCAGAAGGGAAGGAGAAGAGTTAGTTTCATATTTTGGTGGTTTTGTTACAGAGCCTAATAATGAGGGTGCAAAAGTCTTATGGTTGAAAGATTAAATTATGATGAATTTGTGATGGAAGATTTAAAGAACGTTTATAAAGGATTTATTAATGATTTTTTGAGATCTATTTTAGTTCCTAATAGTAGGCTTTATGTTAGAGTAAATACTTTGAAGATTAATGTAGAGAAAATCTTAGCTGAATTAAATTTTCTTGAAAGGGATGAAGATTTTGAAGAAGCTCTTTTTGTGAAGCTAAAGGGACCAAATAAAATTGAAGAGCATGAGACAAAGGTAATTGTAGATAAACATACTGCTGAAAGTGTGATTATGGGTGCTGATGTATATCGCCCAGGAATAAAGAAAGTACTTGGAAATGGTAAGTATGTTAACGTTGTTAGTGAGAACGGTGTAATAGTAGGTGAAGGGGAATTAGTAAATAAAGGCAATTTAGTTGTTAGAGTTTTAAACCCATTGTATTCAGCTCCTAAGTTTGCTGATTTAGAGTATGTTAAAGATGGCTCACTAATCTTACAAGGAAAGGCTTCAATGTATGTTGCTCACTTGCTTGACCCCAAACCTAATGAAAAAATTATTGATATGACGGCTTATCCTGGAGGGAAATTAACTCATATATATCAACTTGAACCTAGGAGTAAGGTTATTGGTTTTGATCATACCAGGAAAAAAGTAGATGAGTTAAGAGAAAAAGTAAAAAAGATGAAAATGAATATAGAAGTTTATTTAGCAGATTCTAGGTATCTTTATGAGGATTTTGGATTGAGGGATGTAGATAAAGTAATTATTGATCCGCCTTGTTCAGCTCTAGGTATAAGACCAAAGGTTTATGACAGGAAAACTAAAGAAGATATTATTAATTTTCATAATTATCAGAGACAATTTATTAATTCTGCATATAAGATTCTGAAGAAAAATGGCATATTAGTTTATTCTACTTGTACAGTAACTACATGGGAAAATGAGAAAGTAATTGATGATGAAAGATTTGAAGTTGAAGATATTATTAGATTTCATCCCAATATTCATGATATGACAGGATTTTTTATAGCCAAATTAATTAAGAGAAAATGATGGTAATAGAAGAATATTTAGGTAAGAAACCTAAAATTGCTGACAAAGTATATATTCATCCTACAGCTTATGTAATAGGAGATGTAAGTATAGGAGAGTTTTCTAGTTTATGGCATTATGTTGTTGTAAGAGGTGATAATGATTCTATTGAAATTGGAAGAGAAACAAATATTCAAGAGAATTCAACAATTCACACGGACATTGGATATAAAGTCATTATAGGAGATAGAGTGAGTATAGGACATAATGCTGTAGTCCATGGCGCTAAAATTTCTTCTAATGTTATTATAGGTATGGGTGCTATACTTTTAAATGGCTCAGAAGTAGGAGAGTATTCTATTATTGGTGCTGGTGCTGTCGTAACTCAAGGCACGAAGATACCTCCTTACAGTATTGCAGTTGGAGTGCCAGCAAAGGTAATAAGAAAGGTTAGTGAGGAAGAAATAAAATTAATTTCCGAGAATGCCGAAGAATATTTAAAACATGTTAGGAGGTTTTTGAAAATTGAATAGAGATCTTAAAGCCTTTAAGTGGTTTATTAAAACTCAAATACTAAAAGATCCCTTCAATCCAGCATATGCAACGTTTAAAGTCACGTCGAGGTGTAATCTTCATTGTACATTCTGTTCACCGGATTATTATTCTGGTAAATTAGGTGAAGGAAGTACTGAAATTATAAAGAGGATTATTGATAATTTGAGAGACTCATCTATTGTTGTATTATCTTTTGAAGGAGGAGAACCAACATTACGTAACGATATCCTAGAATTGTTAGAATATGCTCATGATGGCTCCTTCTATGTCATGTTAACTACTAATGGATACAGGTTAAATGATGAAGATTTTTTAGTAAAGTTAGCAGATAGGATAGATTTTCTTCATTATTCCATAGATGAATATCATTGGAACGTAAAAGCTCTTGAAAATCTTTGTAAATTCAGACAATATGGTCTTAAAGTAAATGTACAAACTGTTGTAACTAGATATAATTTACATAAGTTAGAGGAAAAAGTCAAGAAAGTTAGGGAATGCAATTATAAAATAGTAATATTACCTGCAATAGATTACCCAGAATCTAAAGTGAAATTATCTCCAGATCCAGTAGAATTATATGAAGTTATGTCAGATCTAAAGAGAAAGTACGGTGCAACAATTAATAATTCATGGGGATTTATTAATGCATTAATTGGTAAGACAAGAATAAAAAGAGTTGTTAGCTACGCTATTTCCATTTATCCCAACGGCGATTTGCCTTATCCAGATGATATAAATGGAAAGATTGTAGGTAATTTAGCTATTGAAAAACTGAATGATATATTGAAAAAACCAGTAGTAAAAGAATTGCAGAATTATATGCTGAATAACCAAGCAAAATTTGAGTATCTTCATTTACAAACAGCCTCGTTTAATAGTGTAAAAGATCTTGCTGAATACGTGTATGAAATGATAAAATGGAGATTCCTTGGGAAAGCTTAACCAAATATTTTCTTATAAATTTCCTGTAAGTCTTCTGTTACTAAATGAGTATATATTTGTGTTGTTCTGATATCCTTATGCCCCAACAATTTTTGAACTACTGGTAATGGCATTCCTTTTCTTATAGCTTGTGTAGCAAATGTATGTCTCAAAATATGTGGTCTTAAATCAATCCCTAATTTTTTGCCTAATCTTTTAAGTTTCCGATATAAAGCATGATAAGTCATGTTGAAAAGTATTCCATTATCTTCTATGTTCCTCAAATAACTCTTTAATAACCTAGCTGTTTCTTCTGTGAAAAATACAATTCTTTCCTCACCATTCTTTGTATTTCTAACAATTATATATCTTCTTTCTATGTTTATATCGGATTTTTTAATAGAAAGTAATTCTTTAGAACGTAATCCTGTATCTAATAAAAGTTGAATTAGTAGTCTGTCTTTTAGTTTTTTCACATTTTCTTTTATCTTAATTATTTCTTCTTCTGATAAAGCTCTAATTTCTTTTCTTCTAATTCTAGGTATAGTTGGTTTTACATCTACTCCTAACCACTTTAAGAATCTTAATACTGCTATTATATAATGCCTTGCAGTCACTGATTTTTTTCTTCTTTTTTCTATCTCATTTTCATTTTTAGATTTTGTTTCTCTACTTAGAATATTTCTAATCCAATTATTTAAATCATAGGCGGTAACAGTCCTTGGATCTTTTCTTATATAACTAAGAAAATCAGATATTGCTATTGAATATAATCTTATTGTATTTTCAGAGGCTCCTGCAATCGTTAAAGCCGTAATAAATTCGTCGAATGGGTTGATAATGACATCTGGCTTACCTAATTGTAGTTTCACATTAGATATCTTGGTCTTAGTAACACTTATTAAGGTAATAGAGTGTTACCATAAACATTTCTATTAAAATATAGAAAGAAATACCCAATGGCAAAACTACTTATACCCCTAACCCACTTAAAATAATATGGGGTACCCAGGGACCTCATGATAAGGAATGATGATCCCCCTGACCCCCCAAGGTCCCTGGGTACTCATAAATGATATAAAAAGCCCATTTTTCCATTTCTAATTAAATAATATCTTTCAATGAATCTTTTCATTAACTGTCTCATCTTTGAAACTTTCACTACTTCTATCTTTCCATTCCATAATTTATCTGATCTTATATGTATTCCTTCTTTTCCAGTATCAATAATAGTTATGAATATAGGTCTGAATGGACTATTGATTTTGCCTAGAATATAATTTGCTACATAAATTCCAGTTCTCATAGCAAGTTCGCCTAACTTTGGATATCCTTGAATAAGATCACCTATAACAAATGAATTTTCATATTGAAGATACTCATTTACTTTAAGAAATGAACTAAACGGATGAGGAGGTTTACATGAGGGAATTACATCTTCTGGCTTTTCTGTTTCTTTAATCCCATATTTTTCCATATAATATTTTATTGTAGAGCTAACTTTTTCTCCAAGATACTGCAAGTAGTTACCATAATATTTTACATCTTTTCCTAAATTTTTAAAATAAAAAGCTAATTGAATTGCTAGATAATCATTTGAAGGATCCTCAGATGTAATACGTAGTTTATCTTTTCTTTTTATTTCATTTATCTTAATTAATATGTCGTTTTTATTGCATCCTAATGCGACAATAAGATTATCTGGGCTATATTCATATTTATCAGTCTTTACCCATTTGCTTTTAAGATCTATATCTATTACTTTCTCTCTTTTAACAAAAGTGAGTTTCTTTGAAAATGGCTTATTGTTAATCAAATTTCTTAAATATGCAGTATAAAATACAAATTCTTCCTTTTCCGCTATTAAATTAGTTTTGAGTATATGGTACGCATTAATTCCTGCATATCCAGCTCCTAATATTAGACTATTCATGATGGGATAAATTAAATTTCCCAAAAATATACAATTTGTTGTGAAAGTAAAGTTAGCGTATTCAAAGGATGAAGAATTAAAACCACTACTTCCTTTATTAAACGGTAGGATAAATAATAGAGGATATGATTTTGAAGTAGCTAAAATAAAGGAAGACGAGATAAAATTCAATCTTAATAATTTTGATCTGCTTTTTATACCTCTTCCTGTTTTAACTCTTGTTAAAGATATTAAAATCCTAACGAATGGAAGTAATGTAACGGAGAAACTTTTTATAAAGAGAATAAAAGAGGACAAAATATTAAAATTATTAGTCAGTGGCACAAATTCCACAGAGTTTTATCTAGCAAAAATCTTGATTAATAGTAATATTATGCCTGCTTTTTCTAATTATAACTCAGTAATTAATTATAATGATGGGGATCTTGACCTATATAATGAGTGGGTAAAATACTGTGGTAAGGTACCAATAGTTCTTTCAGTGTTAGGGAGTGTAAGATTAAGTGATGATGAATTACTAAAATTAAAGGTTATTATACGTGATTCTGCATCATTAATGGTAAATGAGGGTGAAGTAGAAAGTACCTCAAAGGAATTAGGGTTAAAAGGACGTGAAGCAATAGAGTGTTTCTTCAAGCTTTGTAGAGAAAAAGGACTATGTAATGAGGTTAAGCTTTCTTTGCTTTAATTTTCTTTGATATTCTAAACATTCTTACTAAAGTTGGTATTGCAATTGCTAATTCTACTGGGTATGGTATATTTGCAAGGAATAATATAAGGGATAGTAGGAGTAAAGATAACTGCATATAGATTGCCTTCATATGATTATTTTCTTATGTTTACTTTTAACGTAAGTCAACATAATTCGTTATAATACTTTTACTTAATCTCTTAGAGTATTTTCAAACTACTCAGTGTAATTTTTATTAAATCTATTTTCAATGATACCACAGATAGTGTCGCAATTTTCTATTAATTTGCCAAATGATTTAAATTATTGGTTTTATACTAATGGTGAAACGATTAGACTTTCTTCAAACGCGATAGTTACACCAGAAATCTCATTAAGTGAAAATGGTATTAATATTAAGGGATATTGGGTAATAAAAAGAAATTTTTCCGTTATACATATTGATGAAGATAACAATGAAAAAATAGTCTATTCTGATCCTCAAGCTTTAGATTTTGTGCTATTAGGAGAAGAAGTTTATCCTATTTTAAGAAAAAATAAATATATTATATTTAATAACGAAAAATATATTGATTATAAGCACAAATATTCTTTTTATGTGCTAGAAAATAAAAATAAAATTGAAGTAATTGTTAACGGAAAGTTAATAGATTTAGAGAAGCCCATTAAATATAGGATTTATCCCTCATTTATATCTATAGTATATGAAGATCATTCTGTATTAATTGATAATTCTGGGAAAAAAGAGAGAATGAACAAACCAGCTTTTTATCTTGGTAAAACAAGTCTGGGAGATATATATCAATCTGTTGCCGGGAAGATAATTTCTGAACAAGAATATGACCTTTTAGGCATATGTACTTCAGAGGCCTATTTAATAGGAGAGTCTTCTTCTGGTATAATTATCGCGTGTGGAGAAAAAGTAAAAAATTACTATAAAGGAGGATGGTCTTATATTTCTAATATATCAAATATTACAGCTAGCTTTGTAAATTATAATTTCGTAATTATAACTGATCTTCAAACATCTGTTTATACTGGTGAACTTAAGAAGCTATTTGATCTTCAAAACGTTAAAAGTATTATAGCTAATAGAAAATATTTATTTGTTTTATCAAATTCTCATAAGTTATATCTTATAGAACCTATTGAGAAAGATTTGATAGAAGTAATAAATTCTAATAACACCTTGTCATCTCCAGCAATAATAAAAGTTTCTGACATGTGGGATATAAAATTAGGTAAGGAGCTTATTGAAATAGAGAAAAAGAGTGAAAGTAATTACAGGCTATTATATGTTGAGCCTTATAGGTTAACTCAAGTAACTTCGACTATAACATTAGAAAATGAATTATTTAAATATAGTAAGAATTTAGAGGTTATTTCGGAAAATTTAGATATCTCATTAGTTAATGCTGAATTAATTAAGGCTGTTAATGGTAGAATAAAAGGCTCTCCAGAATTTTATAATAGTATATTAAGGCTAAATATAAAATATAAAATTCCAAGTAGAACAGAGAAGTATATTAAAATAAAAGTGCACGAAAAAGAGTATAAATTTAACATAAAAGATACACAAGGAGAAATGTTTATTTCTATACCATTAGTAAAATTTGACAATAACGAAGAATTAGTAGTGCTACAAGTAGAACGTAAAGGGTATATTGAAACTACAAAAGAATTTCTTATACCTATCAAAATTGTAAAGGAAAATAAAAATTATCACAGAGAAGAAATTATTGAAAATACAGTAAGAAAGGTAATAGAAAAATCTAGTGACAGTCTTTTTGAATGGATAAAGATATTCGAGTTTCCATTAGATTATGAAAATGTTATAATAGCTAAAGCAAGAGATAAGGTAATAATTGAAGGTAAAGAAATTGAAGTTAGAGAGGGAAAGCAGATAATAGAAATCTCTAAAACTGGTTACAAGAGGATTTATATAGTTTATGGAATTCCTAACCCTATTAGAAATATAAGTGCTAAAATACTTAATAATAAGCTATACATAAATGTGGATACAGCTTTAAGAATACCAATTACAGTAATTTATGGTACTCAAATTCAAACAAGTAATGGTGGCGAATATATTTTTGAATTAGATCCTGCTTATTCTTCTTTAAATATAAAAATTTATTACTCAAATGATATAAAATGGGAAACAAAATATGAACTTCAAGATCTATTTAGAAAATCTATAATTTATTCATTGGTTAGTGCGGTAAAATTAAAAGAAGAGCTAGCTACTTTTGGTCTTTTATAATATTTTCACTTTGCTCAGAGTTCTTTTTTATTTACCTAAATAATATGACAACTATTCTTCATGAGTACTATGTAGGTCCAGCTAAAATAAGAATATTACGTGATGATAATGGAATTTGTAAATACATTGTTGAAGAACCACAACTAACAGAATACGAAGAAGAAATAAAGAATTCCATATTATCTGAAATTATGTATACTAATTTAAAAAACATAGAAGATTTTGTAATTAGTAAGTTAAAAGATAAAGGATTTAAGGATGATGTAATTGAAAAAATTCTCTATCATGTTAAAAAAAGCATGCTATATGATAATATAACTCCATTAATGTTAGATCAAGAAATTGAAGAAATTGAATGTAGAGGTTTTGGTTATCCTATAACTGTCATTCACAGATCTTTTTCGGAATGTATTAGACTTTTCACGAATATAATTCCAAAAAACGAGGATGATATTATAAAAATTATTGAGAAAATGGCAAATAAGGCCAATAAAAGTATTAATATAGCTAAACCTTATGTTGAGTTTTCACTCCCAGAAGGACATAGAGTAGCTGCTACTTTAGGCAGTGAAATATCATTACCTGGTTCTACATTTGATATACGTAAATTTCCGTCTAAACCTCTCAGTATTATCCAGATGATCATTAATGGTATGTTAAATGAGCTAATAGCATCTTATTTATGGTTCATAATGAAATATAAACCATTTATAATGATCTTGGGACCTACTGGTTCTGGTAAGACTTCTCTCTTAACAGCTATTCTTAATTTAATTAATCCAAGTTATAAGATTTTAACAATTGAAGACACTCCAGAAATAAATATAACCAGTGACAATTGGGTTAGGTTTATAAGTAGATCAACTTTGGCAGGTAACTATGATGTAACTTTAAGTGATTTAGCTAAATTAGCTCTACGATATAGGCCCGATTATTTAGTGGTTGGAGAAGTTAGAGGAAAAGAGATAGAAGCTCTAATTCATGCTGCAGCATCTGGCCATGGTTCTTTAACTACTTTTCATGGTTCAAGACCTATAGACGCTATTACTAGAATAACTGATTTACTATCTTCTGATTTGTCTAAACTTTTTTTGCAAACTATATGGTCCTTCATAATAGTAAGTAGAAGAAAAGAAGGAAACAAAAGTATTCGTAGTATAATCGGAATATATGAGACTTTAATAGATAAAAATAAAATTAAATTTAAAAAAGTAATTGAATGGTCGTTTATAAAAAATGAATTTATTCCTCTAGATATAAATTCTTTATCAAAGAGATCATATAGACTAAAATGGATTAGTAGAGTTTATGGGTTATCCATTGAAGAGATAAGACAAGAAATAGAAAGAAGGATGAATTTCCTTACTACTTTAAAAAACGAGAAAGTTATTGATTTTGTTGATGTTTCTTACAAAATAAGAAAGTTTTATGAAGTAGGTGAGGTTAGTGCTAAGAATGTTGCTCAATAAGCTCAATAAAATTTCTCCATGTAATGTTTTTAATCAGAAAATTAAGGAGTATATTGAATATTATGGCGATGATTATAACAAAATCTGTAGTAAGTATCATTATCTATTAAAAATATTTATTTTATTACTAATAGCAATAACTATACTAGGAATGTTTTTATTAAGATTCTTAATATTTCTTGATATACCAACTGGATTAATAGCATATACTTATCCTTTGGTTTATACTTGGTCTAGAAGAGAAGAATATAAGAAAACTGTAAACTTAGAAGCTCCTTTTACCACTATAATAGTCTATATTAATTCAATTGTAGATAAAAGTTTATTATATACTTTTAAGGAGCTATCAGAAGTTAAAGAGTTAAAAATACCCAGAATTGAGTACACGTTTCTTAATAAAATGATAGAATATATGGGGTTTTCATACATTAAGGCGTTAGAAAAGAGGGCTAATTTGCACCGCGGAGATTTGTTAGGGAAATTATATGACAATTATCTTGCTGCTTTAAATCTAGGTGTAACTATTAAGGATCGATTAAGGGATGTACTAAAAGATGTAATGTATGAGTTAAAAGAATCATATAAGACCTATATTGATAAATCCGCCGAACTAGCAGAAATTCAGTTTGCTTTACTGTTATTGCTTCCTATTGTATTGCTCGGATTCGCATTTACTTTTAAAACATCAATTACTGAACTTCTTCTTCCTTTACTCTTTATTCCCCCACTAATTTTTGTAATTTCGACCATTCAACCGGGAGTTGATTATAATATTAAACATAATAAGTATATTTATTCGCTTATAATAATTCCGATAGCTATATTTATTCCTGTACAAATAGCATTTAGATTGATAATAATTTTTTCAGTACTCTTATTTGTAAGTTTCTTCATATATCAACAAATACAATTAGCTAATGAATTAGAGAAATCATTGCCATTATTACTTAAGGAAATAGCAGAGTATCTAAGACTGGGATATACTATACAGAATGCAATACCTAGAATAAAAATTAACTCATCTAAAGTAAATAAAGTTTTAAGTGAGATCTTAAGACAATCCAATGAGATCTCAACACCATCAAAACTATTTAATATGAGTATGAAAGTTTTATTTATTATATCAAAATCTGGTTCCTCTTCGGTAGCTTTAGAGGAATTAGCTAATGCAATCAATGAAATAGTATATGCTAAACAATCTCTAATTAGACAACTTAGACTGTATGATGCTATGATAATATTAACTCCAATAATGTTATGGTTAGCATTTGGTACTTTAAATAAGATAGTAAGTAGCACACTTCCAGCAATAGATATAATAGCGGCTTATAGTGTTGGTTCAGTAATTTTATTCTCTAAATTATCTAGATTCACATTATTATATTTCCCAGCAATTTTGCTTCTTGTAGTAGTCTTACTAATACTTTCGTTTTTGCCACCCGTCTTTTAATAGCCTATAGTTATATGGGGAACAATATGAGAAGAACTAAAGGGATTTCATCAATATTAGGAACTGTAATAGTATTAGCAATAACTATAGCTTTAGGGGCATTGTTATATGCATATGCAAACGGAATGTTTAGTAATCTAACTCAAAATGTTAATGTTGGTGCTCAGGCTCAAATTATTGTAAATCCTTCCACTGGCGAATCCTATCTTCAATTTTCCTTAACAAATAATGGCAACATACAAGTTATTATATATAATATAACAGTAAGAGGAGCCAGCAATACTGGTTCTTTAGGCTATACAAGTAATAATGTATCTATAGAATTAAATCCTGGCCAATCCTATCAGGACATAATGCCAATAACTAGTTCTAGCTTATCCGTACAACCAGGCAATTATTATACCGTAATATTTCTTGGTAAAACCTCAACTGGCAAACCATTCTCAATAGTTCTCAATGTGCTTGCTAGTGAGACAGAGTGATTTAAAATGAAAGGTATTTCGTCAATTTTTTCTTCACTAATTGTTACTATGATAACCATAAGTTTAGCAGTACCATTATTCTTCTATTTTAATGGATTATATGATAATAATAATGGGATCATAAGCCAAAATTTTAATAAACTAAATAATGCTACACTTACTCAATTATCTATAATAAATCTAGGAAATAGTACAGCTCAAATATATTTTTATAACTATGGAAAAAGTCAGATTAGTATTAGTTTACTAATTATAAATAACAAAGAATATCATATAAATATAGTTATAAAACCAAATGAAATTATACCATTAAGTAAAATAATTGGTGCTAATTTAATTCTGACAAATTCTACTTTAATAATAGAAATGAACGGTAATTATTATTACTATAATATTAGATAAGGTTTATATCTTTTTTTACATTAATCTCAATTTCTAGCCCTTTTTCTAAAGCGTTAAGTATCTCGTTTCCTTTTTCTGTAAGTTTATATACTTTATGTGATCCCTTTGAGTAGATAGTCTCTATGAGTTTTAAATCTTCTAGCACATGAAACAATGCTAATACTTCATATCGTGGTAATCCAGTATAAACTACAACTTCACCAGGATTAACGTGTCCTTTCTTAATTGCTTCTAACACTAATTTTATCTCATACATTAATTATCACATTTATTTCAAACCTTTTTAAGGTAAATAGCAAATATACCTAGTGTGTAACCCAAAAGAACTTTTAAATAAATTATCTAATGTTTATTCTATAGACCCAAAGGATTTTGTAGCATACTATGTGTGTAAAAACACAAGTGATGTGTTTAAAACATTTGTTGCCACAATTCTCTCACAGAATTCTACTGATAAAGCAACATATGTTGCATATAATAATCTTGAAAATAAAATTGGAGTTACGGTTGATAAGATTTTAAGCATAAGTGAAGATGAACTTAAGGAAGTTATCAAGATTGTAGGTCTTTCCAATTCAAAAGCAAGGTATATAAAGAATATAGCATTATTTTTCAAAAGAAATAAAATAGATGAGCTTACAAGACTTCCTTGCGATAAATTAAGGGAATTATTTCTTACTGTAGACGGAATTGGTGAAAAAACCGCTGATGTTGTTCTGGTAAATTGTTTTAAATGTAAGTTTTTCCCAGTGGATACACATATAAAAAGAGTTATGAGCCGTCTAGGTATTTTAGGGTCAAAACCACAATATAAGGAAATTGCCAATTTCTTTATTTCATCACTTAATGAAGATGAATTGCTAGAAGCACATCAATTGATAATACTTCACGGAAGAAAAACTTGCACTGCAAAAAAACCTTTATGCGATAAATGTGTAATAAATTATTGCTGTGAATATTTCTCTCGAATGGGTAAGCACTAAGGATTTATTACCTCATGAAGATATCATACCCTCTATAGTAGAAGAAAATGTTTTAAATATAAAGAAAAAACAAAAAATTGTTCCTATAATAGTAGATACCAATACTAATCTTATATTAGACGGTCATCATAGGTATTATGCTTTTATAAAATTAGGAATAAGGAAAATTCCTGTATACTATGTAGATTATAGGAGTAGTAATATAATTGTAAATACATGGTATAGGTTAATTTACCCTCCACTGCTGTTATCCTTAAATGTAAATGGAGAGTATTGTGTAACAGATAAAGGAACTAAAATTTTGTGTGATAATTCGCTTTATAAACTATACTGGCGACAAAATATGTTAGAGCAAATTCTAATAAAAAATGGTTATAAGATTATAAAAAATTTTAAAGAAGGATTATATATTCCTCCTTTAGAAAAAGAATACGTTATTAGTATTGCTCTAAAAGGATTGAGATTTCCACCAAAATCAACTAGGCACGAGTATAAATTTTATATAGCTAAAGAAGAAATTGGGATTAATGAATATTAGTTGGTTACTTCAGTTTTTAATATTTCTTTACCCAGCATTATTTGTTACGTATCAAATGTATTTGTATAGGATTGCTAATAATACTATTAATTCAGATCATATAGAAATTAAAAATTATCCCTTCTTATCTATTATTGTTCCTACAAAAGGCGAAAAAATATCTATTATTCAAGGCTTGATAAAAAATATCTCGGAATTAATATGGGATAAAGACAAAATGGAAGTAATTATTGTTTCCGATGATACAGAAGAATATTTTGAAGAAATAAAGAGCAAGCTTATTATTCCAGAAGGTTTAAAAGTATATTTATATAGAAGAGAAAAGAAGCTGGGTTATAAGAGCGGTGCTTTATTATATGGATATGAGAGGTCTAAGGGTGAGTTAATATTAACTATTGATGTAGATTCCAGGTTACAGAAAGATGCACTTGTAAAAGCTTATTCTAGAATGATAACTAATAACTGTGATGCTGTAGCTCTACAATGGGTAGGGTATTCAGAGAATACTTATTCTAAACTAGCTAAGGGCATAATGGCTTCTACTTTTTTTGCTAGTAAAGCTCTCTTTGAAGGTAAAGAGAAGATTCACTTAACTGTTTTCCCAGTAGGTAGTGGTACACTGTTTAGAAGGGATGCATTAGAAAGTGTTGGAGGATGGGACTATAAAATAATTCAAGATGACCTAGAAATAGGTACAAGATTAATAAATAAAAATAAAAAAATATGTTCTTCTGGTGTGCCAATTTATATTGAAGTGCCTGACAATTTCTTTTCATTCTATATTCAGCAAACAAGATGGGCTATGGGTACTGGGGAAGTTATTAGAAATAGGTTAAGATATATAATAACAGCGAAAGTTGGCTTACTAAAAAAAATAGATATGATATTTCATTTATTACAATATACTCCGATTCTCTTTACATTTATAGGATCAGTGATATTAGTAGTATTAGCTCCTTTTATTAATTATGATCCTTTAAAAACTCCATTATTTCTATTTTGGGGCATTATATTAGGTTTATATGCATATATAATTTATGAGGTTGCCATAAAATTAGGTTTTAGGAGAAGAGACGCTATATTCTCGTTAGGTAGGGTATCTGGATTTACAGTAGCAATCTCACCATTTATATTCTATTATTTTCTAAAAGGTTTATTAAGCAATAGAAAAACCTATATTATTACACCAAAAGGTGGAAATAAAATAAGCAAGCAATATAGGACGATAATTATTATAGGGCTTCTAGGGATTATATATACCCTTGCTGTTATAATATATTTGTTACACCATAACTATTTTACCTCTTTATGGTTAGCCTACTATTCTTCCGGTTTCTTGTATACTTTATTAACTTTTAACAAGGAATTATGAACAAATCTTTTTAATAGCCTAACTAGTTATCTACATCTGGATGGAAATTAATTATACAAATTACTTTACCGATGATGAAATACTAAGTATGTTAACGTTTCAAGTAGCACGTTGGTTTAAAGAGAAATATAAGACCTTTACTCCTCCTCAGCGTGGTGCTATACCCTTAATAAAGATGAATAAAAATGTCTTGGTATCTAGCCCTACTGGTAGTGGTAAGACGCTCGCAGCATTTCTTGGAATACTAGATACATTAATAGATTTGGGATATAAGAATCAATTAGAAGACAAAATTTATGCTATTTACATATCCCCTTTAAGGGCTCTTAATAATGATATGAAAAGAAATCTATTCGAACCTTTACAAGAACTAAAAGAGAAAAACCCAGATTTACCCGAAATAAGAATTGCTGTAAGGACTAGTGATACTTCTTCCTATGAAAAGCAAAAAATGTTACGAAATCCTCCTCACATTCTGATTACAACTCCAGAATCGTTTGGGATTTCCCTTGTTTCCCCAAAATTTAGAGAGAAACTTAGTGATGCAAAATGGATTATAGTTGATGAGATTCATGAATTGGCTAATAGTAAACGAGGAGCTTATTTGATGGGTATGTTAGAATTATATCAGGCCCTAGTTGCAAAAAATGAGTTAGTAAGAATAGGCTTAAGTGCTACAGTATCTCCTTTAGATGAGGTAGCAAAGTTCTTAGTTGGTAAAGATAGAGAATATAATATAGTAGACGCACGATTTGTAAAACCTATAGATATTAGAGTAATTTCGCCAGTGAAAGATTTAGTTCATGCAACAGAAGAAGAAGTAAGTCAAGGAATATATTCATACTTGGTAGAAGAAATAAAAAAACATAAAACAACTTTGATTTTCACTAATACAAGAAGTGCGGCTGAAAGAGTATCGTATAAATTAAGGAAAATTTTTGAAACCGAGAAGATTTTTGACAGTGATTTAGTAGCAGCACATCACAGTAGTCTTAGTAGGGATGTAAGATTAGAAGTAGAGGAAAAGTTAAAAAGGGGAGAGTTAAAGGTAGTCGTATCATCTACTAGCCTAGAGTTAGGAATCGATATAGGATACATTGATCTAGTTATTCTTCTTAGTAGCCCAAAAAGTGTAAGTAGATTGCTACAAAGAATTGGAAGAGCTGGGCATAATATAAGGAATATAAGTAAAGGTAGAATTGTTGTTGTAGATAGGGACGATTTAGTAGAATGTACAGTTTTAGCTAAGTTGGCTAGGGACAGAAAGATAGATAAGATTCATATCCCAATGAAGCCTTTAGATGTTTTGTCTCAGCTTATAGTTGCTGCTTCTTTAATTACTCCAATTAACAAGGAAGAATTATTCAGAATTATAACTAGGGCTTATAATTATCATAACTTAGATTATAAAGAGTTTGATTCTGTCTTGTCGTATTTACAAGGTAGTTATGAGCTAGAAGCTAAAAATGTCTACTCTAAGATTAGAGTTGAAAATAACGTAATTAAGCCTAAAAGAGGATCCAGAATGATATTCTTTTTAAATAGTGGTACTATTCCAGATGAAGCAAATATAGCAGTAAAGACAGAAGATGGAAAATACGTAGGCAATTTGGAAGAGGACTTCGCTGAAATTCTAATTCCAGGTGACATATTTGTATTATCAGGGAAGACTTATGAGTTTATTAGAAGTGAAGGTAACCTAGCAATTGTTAGAAGTGTTGAAGGTCAAAAGCCAACGGTTCCAAGTTGGTTCTCAGAAATGCTTCCCTTAGCTTACGATTCTGCATTAGAGGTTGGAAAGTTTAGGGGCTTTGTGGCTAATTTGATTGAAAAAGGTATTGATGAGAAAGAAGCTATTGAGATTATAGCAAAGGAATATGAAATTAGCAAAAATGCAGCTTGGTCTATATATGAGTATGTATTAGAAGAGTACTTATTTACAAATGGTATTGTTCCTACTGCTAAATTAATTTTAATAGAAATATACGATGATGAAGAGAATAGGAGAAATTTTATATTTCATGCTCTATATGGTAGAAGAGCTCTTGACGCATTATCTAGGGCAGTAGCTTTCGTAGTTAGTGAAGAATTAAATTTAGATGTAAGAATATCTATTACCGATAATGGTTTTATTATAACTATACCTAAAATTATAGATTATGACATTAAAGGTGTATTATATAAGTTAGACCCTGATGAAATGTATGATATATTATCTAAAGTTATATTAAGAACAGAAATGATAAAGAAAAGATTCAGACATTGCGCCGAAAGGTCCTTTATGCTTTTAAGACGTTATAAGGGAAAGGAAACCAGTATTGATAGAAGACAACTTAATTCAGAGATTTTACTAAATGTAGTCAAGGAATATGAAGGGTTTCCAGTATTGAAAGAAACAATAAGAGAAATATTAGAAGATTATATGGATATAGAAAAAGCTATAGAGATAGTTAAAAAAGTGAGAGAAGGAGAGATAGATATAAAGGTTATAGGTCCTAATAAAATTCCTAGTCCATTTGCTCATAACATTATCTTGAAAGAGCACTCTGATGTTGTGTTAGCTGAAGAAAAAAGAGACTTACTGAGAAAGTTGCATGATAAGGTTATTGAATTCTTGAGGAATAAGGGAATTAATATCGATCTCAAATATACTGAAATTTGATATTCTATAGGATTTCACACAGTTGTTACTAACTATAATCCATGGAAAATTCCAGTAAATCATACCTATTATATCAATGATA
This sequence comes from Sulfurisphaera ohwakuensis, assembly GCF_009729055.1. Taxonomy (GTDB): domain Archaea; phylum Thermoproteota; class Thermoprotei_A; order Sulfolobales; family Sulfolobaceae; genus Sulfurisphaera; species Sulfurisphaera ohwakuensis. Next base: position 1,414,610 of record NZ_CP045484.1, read on the forward strand.
CTAGGCTCGCAAGAATCTTTGTGAGTATGTATAATAGCTTTGATTTTTGGCAAGTATTTATAAAATTCTTCTGTGTTAATTTCAAATCTATTTTCATTTTTAGATACATTTTCAACATAAACAATTGTATTGTCTTCTAAGAGAATTCCAATTTTCTCTTTTCTCAAGGAGTTATCAACTCCTCTAAACCCGCTATCGTCTTAAGTATATCAGTTCTAGTCACTATTCCTATAACTTTCTGATCTTGATTATATACTAGAAGTCTACCCACATTATATATTAACATTTTCTTTATTGCAGTTAAAATATCGTCTTCGTCTCTTATACTAATAACATTAGTTTTCATGTAATCACTTACTTTCGCATCATATTTTCCTTCAAAGAAAGCCTTGATTATATCAGCCGTAGTTAAGATTCCTAATGTTTTTCCTTCATTGTCAAGTACTGGTGCTCCTCTGATTCCTTCCTTGTAGAATATTTGAGACGCTTCTTTTAAAGTCATATCCGGTTTTAGGGCTACTAATTTCTTTGAAATCAAACTTTTTATCTGAACTTTTGGTATACTAATCATTCTGGTTACGTCTGCGATTAATTCTTTTCTTGTATCATCAATATGTATAACAACTCCTTCTATTACAAGTCTAGTGTAGGGAATAGGACCGATCTTTATAGAATCTCCCACTTTTAATTTTCTTAAGTCACCGTTTACTCTTAAAAGCACTTTATTCCCAGAAGGGTTTGTAATATCAAGAAGTTCAATATTACTAATTTTTATGTCCGTTTCTAGTCCATCCTTATATAAACTTATTTGATCAAATACCGGTGTAATAATTGGATTTTTGATAGACTCATAAGCTTTTAAGGTAGGAACGTAACCACCATTAGGACCCGGTTTAGATTCTATTAAGCCTAAGACTTTAAGGCTAAGAATTATGTTTCTAACTGTTCCCTCATCCTTTCCAATAACGTCAGCAACTTCTTTGCTTTTTATCATCCTTTTATATCTGTTATATAGGTCTACTAATGCTAGAAGTATTTCCCTCTGAGTAGATGATAGATTCTGCATCAATAATTATAATACAAGTTTAGGTTTAAAAATAATTCCCTAAGAAAATATTCTTTTTAGAATTTTTTGATTAATGTTAAATACTTCTGAAGCTATCAAACTAATATATTCTTGCCTTGGTAAAGGATATTTTATTCCAATGTTTATAGCTATTACTTTTTTCATAACTTCTAATGACATTTTATCTCTTATACTTTTTTCTGCTATTCCTTCAGCTATTTTAAAAGCGGTATAAAATCTTGAGAAGCTAACTGCAGTATGCTTTAAGTCATCTAAAGCTGTATTATTTAGATTCCTTATTGCATTAAACAAGATTTCCTCGGGCTTAAATGAAAACACTGTTTCAATAAATGCTAGCCTCAGAGACTTCGCAACATTGCCTTTGTCTCTATCAAGTTTTTCGTAAGCGTCTAAAGGTTTATTTTCTAGTATAAGTTTTAGGGCATCATCATAGTTTATTTCAAAACTAAAGAGTCTATTAAAAACGTCTCTATAATCATCAAATAGTCCTAATCCGTCTTTTCCTACGACATATAGGCTAATTAATTCTTTCTCATATAGATCTTCTGCTTTAAAACCTCTTATAGGTTTTATACCTTTTTCCTCATAAGACTCCTTAAGTAGCTCAATAACATCGCCCCTAGCTAAATTTTCATCTTGCAATATTTTGCTCCAAAGATCGGTGAGTACTTTGACGCGTTCTTTGTAAATCTCTTTAACCATACCGTTTTTATTAGCACTCCCCCTTAAAAAAGTATTAAAATTAATCATAATAACATGAGCACAACAGAAGAGACGCTTAAACCTAATATTGTTCTGATATCAGCTTCAGATCTAGAAAATGAAATAAAGCAATTAGAGGATAAAATTAAACAAATTAATAATAATAATAATATAGAGTTTGAAAAAATAAAATCAGAATTAGATAAACTACATACAATAACAGGTTGGTTAAATATAGCAAAATCACAAGGCATATGGAAATCAAAGACTTGTAGATACGTAAATAATGACTCATGTTCAGCTTGGAGTATAAGTGAGCCCGAAAAATTGGGTATTCCACAAGATGCCATATTTGTTACTGAAAATGGTTCCAAAAAAGTTGTAGTAGCAAAGTTCCCGGAATTATGCATAACATGTCCTTTATACGAGCCTAAAAAGATCTAATTATGATGTTTTTAATTTTTTCACTATTAAAATAATTATTTTTTATGAATTCCTCAAGACTTTCCACTATATCTTCGATTATTATCTCGTATATTCTTTCTTTTTCCTCCTCATCAGCTATTTCTATTGCTCTCTCTATAGTTTCATCACTTGGATGCGTTAATCCATTTAAAAATTTGGTTATAGCAGAGGGCGATATGCCTAACTCTTCTGCCAACTCTTTTTTACTTCTCTTTTCTAGTAAAAGACTTATTATTCTCTCTCTAGCATCCTTACTAAGATTATGTACAATTCGCATAATCATTACTTTTTCCTTAAATTTAATAATAGCTTACCATAATTAGTATTGAATGAATGCAATAGTATTTGATTTAGGTATTACAATGAAAGATATCGTTGAAAAGCCTATTAAAAATGATTTCTTACTAGTATCTCCCATAAAGGTATTAATATCTGGAATAGAAAACTCAATTTATACTGGGTTACTTTGGATACATCCTGGAACAATATTAGGAAGTACTGGGATTGTAAAAATTGACACAGTAGGTTTAGATGTCGACACTCAATTGGAAGGAAAACATGCTATTGTTTTACCTTATTCAAAAAAATACGGTGGGATTGGGACAGAAATCGATGGTATATTAGTTGAGAAAGCTGTTATTCCAGATGATTCAATAGTACCTCTTCCGCCAGATTATATAGAAAAATTCGTTTTATATCCTTTCGTTAGTATCGGATTACAGCTAAGGAAAATAACAAGAGGTGAAAATGTTCTAATTATAGGTGATGGGTTAACGGGGTTAATTTCTGCACAGATGCTTGTAGGTTATGCAAATAAAATTAGTATGTTTAGGGACGATGCTTATAAAGTAAAGATTTATGGAGTTGAAGAAGTCAAAGAAATCGATAATGCGAAATGGGAAGTGATATTAATTACAACTATGAGGAGCTGGCCAAGGGCTGTATTAAGATCTTTACCTATTAATGCTGTAATTATAATGCCTAAGTTTATGAATACTTGGCCTGCTCTGAGTCCTAATAATATAAAACTGATAGAACCTGCAAAAATTAATGGAGTTTTCGAATATATAGAAAATGAAATTAGTGATAAATTCTTTAATGAACTTATTGGGATATCTGATGATCTATTCTCTTCAATTCCCACGTCAAAACCTGGAATTATAATAAATGTAGAAAAATTATTTAAGAAAATCTAGTATAGTATTTCCTAGAATTTTTATACCTTCTTCTAGTTCTTGTTTAGTAGGATAGCTGAAGTTTAATCTCATAGTATTCCTCCCAGAATAATCATGGTAGAAACTAGATCCAGGAACATAGGCTACTCCTCTTCTCATGCTTTCCTCTAACATCTTTACTGTATCTACTTTTTCTGGTAACCAGGCGAAAACAAACATTCCTCCAACTGGTCTGCTCCACCTAGCTTCTTTCGGGAAGTATTTCTCTATTGCTGCTAGCATTACATCTCTTTTTTCTCTATATACTCTTCTGATCAATGGTAACTGATTTTGTATAACTCCTCTTTTTATTGCCTCCATTGCTATCATTTGAGTAAGTGTAGGAGTATGCAAATCTATATTCTGCTTGTATAACTCCATTTCTCTTATAAACTCTTCTTGTGCTACAACCCATCCTAATCTTAAACCTGGCGCTAAAATTTTACTGAATGTAGATGTATATATTACTCTTCCTTCTTTATCTAAACTTATAAGTGGTGGTGGTGCTTCTCCGTCAAAAACTAAAAAGCCATAAGCATCATCTTCTATAAGTAAAAAGTCGTATTTCTGAGCTATTTCAAGAAGTCTTTTCCTATCATCTAAACTCATTGTTGTTCCTCCAGGGTTTTGAGCTGTAGGTATAACATACATTAGCTTCGGTTTTTTGCCATTACTTATGCTCTCTTTTACTTTTCTCTCTAATTCATCAAGGTCTGGACCATTTTGTGTAAGATGGACGCCAATGAAATTGGGTTTTCTCGCTCTAAGAATATTAAGTGCAGCAAGATATGTGGGCATTTCCACGATTACAGTATCTCCCGGGTCTACTAGGAGATTAAATATCATAAATAAGGCTTCTTGGCTTCCTACAGTTACGAATGTATTATTTTCATTTATACCGCTTATTCCTCTGTATCTTGATAGGTTAACAAGCTCTTTTTTGAACTCAGTTATCCCAGACGTTGTTGAATATTGTAGGGCTCTATCAGGTTTTTCTCTGAGTACATCGTCAGTTATTTTTCTAATCTCTTCAACGGGAAAAGTAGTAGGATCTGGTAAACCGCCAGCTAAACTAATAACTTTTTTTCCTTCAGTCAGTTTTAATAAATCTCTAATTTCTGACGACCTTAAATTTGATACGTCTTTTGAAAGAAATCTTTCGAACATGCTTTCACAACCCTATATATACTTAAAAGTTTTTATCTATTATTGTGGAGATTTGGTACGCTGAGATAATAAACATTGGAAATGAGATTCTTACTGGAAGAACAATTAATACTAATGCTTCTCACATAGCAAGGAGATTAACGTCATTAGGATATACCGTAAGAAGAATAACGGTAGTTAGAGATGAAATTGAGGAAATAGTTTCCGCTTTCAGAGAAGCTATTAATAGAAGACCCAGAATTATTATATCTACTGGTGGTTTAGGTCCCACTTATGATGATAAAACTAATGAAGGTTTAGCTAAGGCATTAAATATAGAGTTAGAATTAAATGAAATTGCTTACAAAATGTTATTAGAAAAATATTCCAAACTTAACATAGAAATAACTGAAGAAAGAAAGAAAATGGCAATAATGCCTAAAGGTTCAATCCCAGTAGAAAATAATGCTGGTGTAGCTCCAGGGATACTTATTGTCTATCAAGGTATAACTATTTTAGCCACACCAGGAGTACCTAAAGAAATGGAAGATGTACTGGAAAATTTCATTAAAAAATATCTGAAAGATAGACCTAGTGTTAAGTATTTAGAAACGAGTTTTCTTTTAGAAGGTGTAATGGAGTCGACTATTGCTCCATATGTGAAACAGCTTGTTAAGAAATATGATTTATATATAAAAACTCATCCTAAGGGACAAGAATTATCAAAGCCAATTCTTGAAATTCAAATAGCCGGCAGTTCAGAAAATGAAGCAGAAATAAAAGAAAGAATTCAAAAAGCATTAGAGGAATTAAAAGAAATAGGGGTTAAACTAGGTGGAACAATTATACAAAGTTAACTATAGCTTCTATTAAACCTTTTGGCTCCTCTAGATTTAAGAAGTGTCCGTAACCCTTAAATGTTTGTACAGTTAAGTTGCGTATGTTCTGCTGGAAAACAGTAACGTTTGCAGATAATTTATCTTTATCGCCATAAATTAGTAATACATTACTATCTATTTTTTGTAATTCCTTTGAGTAATCTTTTGCTGAAAGTAAACCTTCTACAGCATATTTATAGCCTAAAGGGGTGTTTTCATTATAAATATTAATAAAGTCTTTCCATAAAGTCGGATTATTTATTAAAGAGTTTGAGAGTTCTCCCTGACTTCTACGATATTCTGCTAATGCTACCATTCCTAAATTCATGGCTATTGAAACATATTTCTGATAAGGTTCAGGGTTAGGTGCTTTATATAAAGCTCCTATTAAAATAAGTTTCTTAACATAATTATTTAAAGCGTAATCTATTGCTATTAGAGAACCTATAGAATGTCCAACAATTATTGGGTCTTCTATTCCAAGTTCTTCTATTAGCCCCTCTAAATCTTCTGAGTGTTCTTCTATTTTGTATGGACCTGGAGGAATTGAGGATCTACCATGTCCTCTTAAATCGTATACAAGGACCCTAAATTTTTCGGATAATACTGGCGTAATATACTTCCAACTGTTAATGCTTCCTGCAAGATGATGAATTAGAATAATAGTTTTATTTTCGTATTTTCCTCTATCTTCATAAAAAATTCTAATTCCATTTGAAAGATAAGCGAACATTAAAGTATGTCTTTTATTTCATCTAAATAAATTTCACTCATAACAATTGGATATTCAATACCTAATTTTTCCAGTATATTTGGATTAACTTCGCCAATAATACCTATCTTTTTATTATTTGCATGAATAGACGCAATCCTTCCCTCTATAAAGAGAGGATGAGTATCTCTTTTATATACAAGATTTATTCCAAGACTATTTAGAATTTCATGAAGCGGAGCTTGCAGTTCCTCAAAACTTACTCTACTATTCATAATCGCATATGCAGCATTTAATTTATTTGAATAGCCAGTTTCTGTATTCTCGTTTCTAATTACAACGTCTCCTATTTCGAAGACTCTAATAGGCATTCTAGCGTGTTGATTTTTGCTTAAGAATATTAATATGCTTGGTAAAAGTGAGTTTCTTACTGAATTATAGTCAACTGTAATTGGGTTAAGTATTTTAACAAAGTCTCCAAGAAGAAATGATTCGTTAATCAAAGTAAATGTAAATATCTCTGTAAATCCTCCTCCAATGCTTAAGTCCCTTAATATTCGTATTAACTTAGTTCTATTAGATAAGGAGCCCATTTTTTCTATTTTATATGGTGATGGTGACAAATTGTTGTATCCATATGTAATTGCAACTTCTTCTGTAATATCTATTTGAGACAAGATATCATTTCTATACGGGGGAATTATAACTTCTATTTCTTTTCCTAGATCGTTAACATCAAACCGAGCCATTTTTAAATATTCTATTATTTCATTCTTATTCAGATTTGTTCCAAGAATTTTATTTATATATTCTGCTGTAATCTTTATAGATTTATGTTGAAGCAATGGAGATTTATCCACATATGGTGAAATTACTTTTATTCTACCAATTTTTCCGCCCATTTCCGCAAGATTAGTAACTATAACATCTAGTGTGAATATAACTGTATCAAGTGAAGTTCCAGTAACATCTATGAAAAGGCTTTGCGTTTTAGTGTTAATCCTAGTTTTTTCTGAATTTATAACTGGTGGTAAACTTAAAATTTGCCCATCATCTTGCATTATTGCTGGCATCTTTCCATCTAAAAGTGAAATATTTCCATATTCTTTTCCCTGAGGCGTTGATTCAAGGATCTCTCTTACGCTCATTTCTTTATCTGAGTTTAATGGAATGAATTTATAGTCTAAATTAACAGTTGTGTAGATAATATGTTTAGAATCTATTTTCTTTAAATCATGTAATCCTATAGCAATTTTTTTCCTTTTTCTCCCAACAGTTATATGAAGTTTCTCTTGAAATTGAATAAGTTCCTTTAATAACTCATCATCAAACTTAATATCTTCAACAACAGCTGCTAGAGCATAAGGTCTACTTGGTACTTCTTTAATCTCAAATACGTAATCAGTATCTTTGACGCTATATCTTGGTTCTCCTAACTCTTTCTTAAGAAGCCCCTTTATTGATCTAATAATTCCATAAACAAATAGTAAATCTGGCCTATCATTGTTTATTTCTATCTCTATATGATCTTGGTCTATTGGTTTCATTTCAGACTTTAGATTAAATAATAAATCCTCTAATTGGGTTTCACTAATTTTTAACTCATTTAATAGTCGCCACTTGTATATATTAATTGTCGGCATTTATCTCAACCTTTCTATTTCTTAGGTATTCAATATCTGTAGCATATAATAATCTTATATCTTTAAGACCAAGAAGTAACATAGCTAATCTATCTATTCCTAATCCCCATGCACCAGCAGATGAGTTAATTTCAACTGCTTCTAGGATTTCTGGTCTTAACAAACCTGCCCCAGCCATCTCAACCCATCCTAATCCCTCTATTTTTCCGTAAACTTCCACGCTTGGTTCAGTGAATGGAAAATAGGCTGGTTTAAATCTTATTTCTTTAATTCCGATACCGTTGAATATTTCCTTAAGAGTACCTAATAAATCTCTAAAAGTGAAATTATCTTCTATTACTAAACCATCTAGTTGATGAAATTCAATTAAGTGCGTAGCATCTATCGAATCTGGTCTGAAGACTTTACCTATCGTGAAAACTCTTATTGGTGGTTTAGGTCTTGATGCTAAAACTCTTGCAGTAGTTGCTGTAGTTTGACTTCTTAACATAAGTCTCATTGAAATATTGACATCCCAATTATACTTCCATCCTCTCTCATGGATTTGTTTAACTCTCTCTATTAATTTCTCGTCGGTTAATTTACCTTTACCACTTATTGCAAAACTATCATGAATTTCTCTAGCAGGGTGGTCTTGAGCTTGAAATAGAAGATCAAAGTTATAAAATTCTATCTCTACATAATCACTGTATACTTCTTTAAATCCTAAGTCTCTCATTAAATCTCTTAATCTCTCTAGGAATTCTTTAAAGAAATGTTTTTTCCCTATAGGGTAAAAAGGAGGATAAGCTTCTACGTTATATTCCCTTAAAGCATATTTTTTCCATTCCCCGCTAGCTAAAAGCTCTGGAGTTAAAAATATTAATGCCGGTTTGATTTCTAAGGGTTCTCTTATAAGTCTTATATTCAATATTTTTTCCTCTTTTTTTATGAGTAGTTTTCTATTTAATAATTGCTGCAAAATATCTTTGTTTGCTTTTTCTGGATTTATTAATGCTTCTTTTTCTTCCTTTGCCTCATAGTCTTTAACAAGTGGTATGACTGTATCTCCATCTATTTTTACAAGCCCTTTTCTTTTAGCCCATCCAATAGAAATTTCAAAATCTCTTCCTAGTTTATCCTTTAATTCATGTATTTTTTTCTCTTTTCCATCTAATAATTTAACTAGTTTTTCCTCCGGAAAACCCTCCTTTAATCTTCTTTTTCCTTCATCAGTAAGCTCATATTTTATAACTTTTTTTTCCTCAACTTCTATGTATCCTTTTTCTTTTAGTAACTGTGAAATACTGAAAACACTTTCTATGGGTATGTTAAGTTGTTTGCTTATATCCTCAGCTGAAGCTTCCCTTTTCTTACTTAAATACTCGAGAATTTTAATCTCGCTTTCACTTAACATCTATAACTCCACACTCTGCCCTGGCTGAAGTACTAAAGCTTTATATCCTCTTTTTGAAACTTCTTTTACAAAATCATTAGGATCTACTTTTATTAGATCCCATGTATTATAATGAATAGGAATAGCATACTTCTTTGGTTTAAGCATTTCGACAGCAATCGCAGCTTGATAAGGATCCATAGTAAAGCGCCCTCCTATTGGTAAAAGAACGTAATCTGGTTTAAAGATCTCTCCAATAAGTTTCATATCCTCGAATAATCCAGTATCTCCAGCATGATAAATTGTAACTCCTTCTCCACTTACAATAGCCCCAGTAGGATCGCTATGTTCGCTCGAGTGAACAGCCTTAGTTAATGCTAACTTTATGCCATCAAAATCTATGTAACCTCCTACATTTGCCGGGATCATTCTTTCCCAGGGTATATTAAATTGAGTAGCAAGATAATTTTCTAAATCGTAAGTTGCAAATAGATAAGCCTTAGGATTTATTTTCATTAGTTCAACAGTATCTCCTAAATGGTCATAATGGTCATGAGTTACTATTATTAAGTTTAAATTATTTTCAAAATAATTTAATTTTACTGGTGATACTGGATTATCTTTTATCATTGGGTCTATTAAAATATGCTTACCGCCTAGATTTAATTCAACTGCTGCGTGACCTAGCCATCTTAATTGTGGCATATACAAAGTTATTTTAAAGGAAAAAATTAAAGTTTCTATTCCTTTGTTACAGTGTGGAAGAATCAGATTTAGAATTATTAAGAAAAGCAGGCAAGATAGCTGCAAAGGCTAGAGATTATGGTGCTAAACTGATAAAACCTGGAGCTAAAGTTTATGATATTTGTGAAACAGTAGAAAAGATAATAATAGAAGAGGGAGCTAAACCAGCGTTTCCTTGCAATCTGTCTATAAATTCTGAAGCAGCTCATTATAGCCCATTAATAGATGATGAAAAAACTATTCCAGAAGGTGCTGTAGTAAAATTAGATATAGGTGCTCATATTGATGGTTATATTACTGATACGGCAGTTACAGTAGTATTAGACGATAAATACCAAAAACTTGCTGAAGCAGCAAAAGATGCACTCAACGCTGCTATAGCTAACTTTAAACCCGGTACTGATTTAGGAGAGATTGGAAAAAACATAGAAAAAATAATAAAGATCCATGGTTTCAAACCTATAAGGAATTTAGGAGGCCATTTGATAAGACGATATGAACTTCATGCTGGAGTGTTTGTACCAAACATTTATGAAAGAGGCCTTGGAAGAATTATTGAAGGTAATACCTATGCTATAGAACCATTTGCAACAAATGGGGAAGGAGAGGTTATTGAAGGTAAAGATATTACTATTTATTCAATTAAAACACTAAATGCTAAAGGACTTACTGATGAAGAAAAAAGATTCCTAGCTGAAATATATAAAAAAGCAAATATGCTACCATTCAATGAAAGATGGTTAAGAGATCTGGGAGAACCTAATTACATAAGACAAATGTTAAAAACTTTAGTAAGAAGGGGTGCATTAAGGGCATATCCAATTTTAATAGAAGTAAGAAAAGGATTAGTTTCTCAGTTTGAGCACACGGTACTAGTTACTAGAGATGGTGCTGAAATTATAACTTAACAAGATTAACATTTTGTTGCAAATGATCTAATCTAAACTCATGGAGACATCTTATTTAATGTTATTACTTTCTGTAGAAACATAACCATTTATAAATAGCTTAATAATAGCACTATGAACAACATTTAAGCCATCCATTAATTTTTAATAAAGTTTAATTAGGTGGCATATAATATTAATCAATGAGAAGCATGTTAGATCTATTAGCATATGCACAAAGTAGCTCAAGTCAAATTAATGCTACCTATACTATAATAGGCTACTTTGTATTCTTCTTAATTATAATACTACTATCATTGCCTGGATTTCAACAGAAGATGTATATTTATTTTGTGGCAAGGGACATAGAAAATGGACTTTTGAAACTAGAGAATTTCAGTAAAAATGCTAAAAAGAAAACTGTTGAGCTACTTAAAAAGAATGGTGCGGTAAATGCAGATGAGTTAACAGAAAAATTTGCTGAATGGTTTACAATAGACCCAGTAAATGTCGAACCAACTGATATAATAAGCAGAATGAGACTTCTAATAAGAACCAGTGAAGATAAAATAAAACAATTAATAATGCTTTCTTTGCCAAATTTGGATCCAGTAACTAGAAGTAAAATAGAAGTTTCAGCTGAAATAGTTAACGCATTAAATATGATATATAAAGTAATTAGACATTATCTAATATTAGGGAAAAAACTTCAAAGTTATTTTATATTAGTACAGTTACAGTCTATCGTACCAATGCTCGTTAAAATGGCTGAGGCTTACGAAAAAGCACAAGATGTATTTCTAAAAGGTATACCGGTCGGAGATTCATTAGGACCTCTAGTAGCTTCAAGATTTCTAGTTAATATATCTGAGAAATGGTCACCAAGTAGAGAAATGATAGCAGGAGAAACAGAATTTGAAGGGAGAAGATTAATAGTATTAAAGGCTGAAGGACCTATGGCAACAGTGGGAACTCCAGGCGAGGCTGTGGAAAATGTTGTAAATAAGTTGGGTGGAAAAGTTAGCAGAATTATAACTGTTGATGCTGCTGCAAAGCTTGAAGGAGAGCAAACTGGAAGTATAGCAGAGGGAACTGGTGTAGCAATGGGTGATCCTGGACCAGAAAAAATAGCTATTGAAAGGGTTGCTGTGAAATACAATATTCCAATTGATGCTTTAATAGTTAAAATGAGCATGGAGGAGGCTATAACTGAGATGCCAAAAGAAGTTTATGAAGCTGCAGATAAAGTAGTCGAAATGGTTAAACAATTAATCAAGCAGAGAACTCAGCCAGGTGATACTGTAATCTTAGTGGGTGTAGGTAACACAGTAGGTGTTGCACAGTGAGTCAAGTTAATCAGACTCAACAGAATAAAACAATTATCACTGTTCTAAAGTGCTTAAAATGCTCTTATTCTGTAGAAAGGCAATTTAGGGAAGGAGATTTTGTGCTAAAGATTGATGGTACATGTCCAAATGACGGTTCTCCATTATATATTTGGGGAATTTACGCGAAATCAGTAAATGAGAAGAAGTAAGTATTATGTAAGATAGTTTTTTAAGGGAGTTAAACTATTTATTAATTGCCCACTCGGCCATAGTGGGCGGGTAACACCCGGACTCGTCTCGAACCCGGAAGTTAAGCCGCCCACGTTAGAAGGGCCGTGGGATCCGCGAGGACCCGCAGCCCTTCTAAGCCGAGATGGGCTTCACCAAATTTTTAATAATAATACTACACCATTTTAGTTATGAAAAAAATATTCGATGAGATTCATGGTTATATAACACTTAATGATATAGAGACAAAATTAGTTGATACACCCATTTTCCAAAGATTAAGACGAGTTAAACAAACTAGTTTAGCTTATATTGTGTACCCAGGCGCTATGCATACTCGGTTTAGCCATTCTATTGGAGCACTACATTTAGCAAATAGATTAGGCTTGAGACTTTATAATGAAGGAGTAATAAACCAAGAAGAGATCCAGTATCTTAGGCTTGCAGCTTTATTAAATGATTTGGGTCAATTTCCCTTTAGTCATTCTATTGAGCCTTTATTTCTTAGCAAGAATATTAGTAATAAATATTTAAGAGATTTAATAATTACAAAAAGTCAAGAAATAAACGAGATATTTGAAGAATATTCTATTTCTTCGAAGAAAATACTAGATATATATCACGGTCAATCTTTTCTTTCAGCTATAATAGATAGTGATGTAGATGTAGATAGGATGGATTATCTAATAAGAGATTCAAAACATACTGGTGTGCAATTAGGTAACTTAGATTTAGATAGACTTATTGATACTATTAATTACGGAGAGAATAAAACAATAATAATTCTTGATAAGGGATTAACTTCCTTAGAAAATTTTTATATATCCAGATTGCATATGTACCAGTCAGTTTATTATCATAAAACTATTTTAGGGTACGAAATTCAATTAAGAAATATTTTCTCTCAATTATCAGAATTCTGCTGTCCTGGGATTTTCGATGAATCTTTTCTTAAAGATAGCGTGACTACAAACTACTTTGCATATTGGGACGATGAATGGCTATTTTCAAAATTATATGAAAGCCTATTTGACCCATCTGTACCAGACAGCATAAAAGTTAAGATAAAAAATTTCTTAGATAGGAATGGTCCTAAAGTAGTTTATGAAGAAATTTCTTTTCAAAATATTGAATCTAGAATAGAGGAAAATGTGCTAAAACTTACTAGGTACGGAATTCCAGAAACAGCTATATATCCGTTTGAGGAAGCAATTAAAATCATAGATAAATCTAAAATAAAAATAAAGACTAAGAACAAAGAAAAGGACCTAAAGGAGTATTCAAGTACTCTACTTAACGTAATTCCTTCAGTTATTTATATCAGAAGAATTTATGTTGAAGGCATGTATTCAAAAAAAGCGAGGGACTTACTTAGTTGATAAGGTTAGTTTTAGTAGACGTAGATGGTACGTTAACAGTTGATAGAAATTCATATGAGATAGAACTCTCTGCAATAGAATCATTAAGAAGATTAGAGAAAAATGGTATAAAGGTAGGTTTAGTAAGCGGTAATTCTTATCCAGTACTAAGAGGTCTCTACACATATTTTTATTTTCATGGGGGTTTGGTTGCTGAAAATGGTTGTATAGTATACTATAACAAGCTTGTAAGAGTATGTGAACCTATTGATAAATCATTAGCAGAAAAATTTAGTAAAATATTTAGTGTTATTTCAAGCTGGCAAAATGAGTTTAAGTGTTGTGATCTATCTTTTACACCTCCAACTCTTTCTGACAAAATGATAGAATGGGCTAAAAATATGGGTCTTTATATTAAGAGTAGTGGATATGCTATTCATATTTCGAAATCTCAAACTGGTAAAGGAATAGGTGTAAGAAAACTAATAGAGCTTCATAATTTAGATAAATCAGAAGTTCTAGGAATTGGAGATTCAAGCACTGATATAGAATTTTTTCAAGAGGTTGGTATAAAAGTTGCTGTAGGTAATGGTGATGAAGAAGTTAAAAAGGTAGCTAACTATGTTACTTTAAATAATAGTGGAAAAGGAGTAGTCGAAATCGTAGATAAAATATTAAAAGGTGAGTTAGATGGAAGAAATTGAGGAATTAGTATATAAATATGCACTACAGAATGCTTATAAACACGGTGGTAAAGCGCAAGACAAAGCTGTTGTAAGCAAGATTTTTGTTGAGCGTCCTGATTTAAGATCTAGAGCTAAGGAAATATCTGAGATAGCAAAGAAAATAGTAGAAAAAGTAAATTCGATGAGTATTCAAGATCAAGAAAGAGAACTTAAAGAAAAATATCCAGATTTACTCGAAGAGAAAAAGAAGGAAGAGCCAGAAAAGAAAACTCTTCCTCCAATTAAGGTCGAAGGAAAATTTGTTACAAGATTTGCACCAAATCCTGATGGGCCCATTCACTTAGGTAATGCTAGGGCAGCTATCATCTCTTATAAATATGCTGAAATGTATAAAGGTGAGTTTATCCTAAGGTTTGACGATACTGATCCAAAGGTTAAAAAGCCAATAAAAGAGGCGTATGATTGGATTAGGAAAGATCTTGAATGGTTAGGTATAAAGTGGAATAAAGAAGTTAAAGCATCAGAAAGACTAGAATTCTATTACAGTATGGCTAAAGAGCTTATAAGTAAAGGCTTTGCATATGTTGATACTTGCTCAGAGGAAGAGTTCAAAAAAATGAGAGATTCTGGTAAACCGTGTCCAAATAGATTAAAATCAGCGGAGGATAATCTTTACTTATTTGAGAAGATGCTTAATGGAGAGTTTAAAGAAGGAGAAGCTGTAGTAAGGATAAAAACTGATCTCTCTTTACCTGATCCATCGCAAAGAGATTGGGTTTTACTTCGAATAATAGATGTTAAGAAAAACCCTCATCCTATCACTGGCGATAAATATTGGATTTGGCCTACTTATAATTTCGCAAGTGCCTTAGACGATCATGACTTAGGTATAACTCACATTTTCAGAGGTAAAGAACATGAAGTAAATGCAGAAAAACAGAAATGGATATACAACTACATGGGCTGGAAATATCCTTATGTTGAAGAATTTGGTAGGCTTAGATTAGAAGGATTTATGATGAGTAAATCAAAGATTAGAACAGTATTAGAGAAAGGCGTAAGCATTGATGATCCCAGATTACCTACGTTGGCTGGATTAAGGAGAAGAGGAATTCTACCAGAAACAATAATAGAAACTATAATTACAGTAGGTTTAAAGGTTAGTGATGCAACTATAAGTTTTGACAATTTAGCTGCACTTAATAGAAAGAAGTTGGATCCAATAGCTAAGAGACTTATGTTCGTTCAACAGCCTAAGGAGTTTATTATTGAGTTATCAGAACCAATTAGGGCAAAAATACCATATAACCCTAGTAAACCTTCAGAATATAGAGAAATTTTAGTAAATCCTGGAGATAAGATTCTTCTTGACGCGAAGGATGCAGAAGAAGGTGCGGTAGTAAGGTTAATGGAACTTTGCAATGTTACAATTTCTGGAAATAAATTAATATTTCATAGTAAAACTTTGGAAGACGCGAAGAAATTAAATGCAAAAATCATACAATGGGTAAAAAAGGATGAAGCTTCTAACGTTGAGGTAATTATACCAGATCCGAATGAAGAGAAGCCACCTATATCCGGTTATGGAGAAAAAGAAATTGGGAATCTAAAAATCAATGAAATAGTACAGTTCATAAGATTTGGGTTCGTTAGGGTCGATAATAAGATCGATAATAAGGTTACCGTAATATTCTCACATGAGTAACTTTATTAACCTAATAAGTTAATTCTTTTTTGCGTGACGAAATAAGAGGAGGATGAACGCATGTCTAAACCCTCATATGTTAAATTCGATGTACCAGAGGATTTGGCTAATAAGGTATTAGATGCTGTAAGAAAAGCAAAGGAATCTGGAAAGATAAAGAAAGGAACTAATGAGACAACAAAAGCTGTAGAAAGAGGTCAAGCCAAGCTGGTTGTAATTGCAACAGACGTGCAGCCCGAAGAAATAGTAGCTCACTTACCACTATTATGTGAGGAAAAGAAAATACCATATGTTTATGTCCCGTCAAAGAAGGCATTGGGAGAAGCATGTGGTTTACAAGTGGCTGCTGCCTCAGCGGCTATTATAGATCCTGGAGAAGCAAAGGATTTATTAGATGAGATTGTAAAAAGAGTAGAAGAATTAAAAGGTAAAGCAAGCTAAATTTTTTGGTATGAAAATTTTTGCTATAGGGAATGTTTTTAATCCTTCAGGTGTTTCTTCGCATATTATAAATGTTCTTAAAGGTCTTTCTAAATTAGGTGAAGAAGTCACATTATATGTTCCACATTTTCTTATAGATAATAAAATTGAAATTTTAAAAGACTTAGAAAAAGCTGGAGTTCAAATATATCCTTTCGTGTATGATTATATTCAAAAATATAAAAGCAAAATAAGAACTATTAATTATTTTATAGAATCTCATACAGTTATATTTAGATGGAATGATATAGGAGCTGACAAGGTTTTATTAAGGGATCTAGATAGGATAAAGCCCGATATAATATATGATATGCATGAAGATACTATCACTTTAAGATTATCGTACTATTTAGGGAAGAAATTAAATGTCCCAGTGGTTAAGTTATTACATGATGAACCTTTTAGATATTCATCTTTTGGTAGAGGTTATAGAAAGATTCTCGGTCTTCAAGGTTTTATTTATGATGCTTTAATGTCTATTTTTTATAAGTTTGATAAAAGAGCATATGAAATTTCCATGGAAGATGGAATATTAAGAGGTATAGCCGCGGTATCATATGCGTCAATTTACTATTCGAAACTTGATGAAATAGCAAAAAAGTATCACGTGGCAGTGAAAGTTTATGAAATTGGAAATGCTTTTGATAAAGAGTTAATTTTTAAATATAGAAGAATAAAAGATAAAGGTGATTATGCAGTTTTCTTCGCTAGGTTAGTACCTCAAAAAGGTCTTATGGAATTACCAAAAATTGCTGAGAGGCTTTCAACCAAAATAATTGTTTTTGGGAAATTATTTTCAGAAAAATACAAAAAAAATCTTCAATCTAAGAATATTGAATATCGTGGCTATAAGCCAATCGAGGAAGTATATGATACGGTTAGCAAGGCAAAAGTTTTAATATATCCGTCTCACCAAGATGGGTATTCACTAGTAGTTTTAGACACTTTAGCCCTAGGTACTTCTGTAGTAGCCTACGATATACCAGCTATTAGGTTTGTTTATGGAGGATTAAAGCCAGTGAAAATGGTAAAAGAATATGATTATTTATCTTTAGCAAAAGTAGCTAATGAAGTACTTAGTATGCCTGAAAAAGAATATACTATGGAGCATGAAGATGAGAAAGTAAGGACATTTATAGAAAAACACTCTGACTGGTTAAATGTAGCTATTGAAACTAGAGATTTTTTAAAACAGTTTACTAGAAACGCTATATAATTATAATCATAAATTGTTCTTTTAATGCCATTAAATGTGGTAATTATCAATTTTAACTGTTTATGACGGGCCCGCCGGGATTTGAACCCGGGATCTCGGGTTCCGGAGACCCGTGCTTTGTCCTGGCTAAGCTACGGGCCCTCATTAAATGGCATTTAAGTTTATATCGTATTTCAGAATAATAATATTTTGTAGTGAGAAATGGCAAGACAAATTACACTTTTTGATTTTACATTGAAGAAAGAACAAAATAAGGATGAAAGTAGAAAAGAAGAGATCCCGCACGCTAATATCAACGAAGAGAGGAGAAAACCTAAGGAGTGGATAAAGGAGGCTGAAGAAGGGAAGAGTTATTTCTTACTTCAAGTTGATTATGATGGCAAAAAATCAAAAGCTATTTGTAAACTCTATGACAAGGAGACGAAAAAAATATACATATTATATGATAATACAGGCCATAAACCTTATTTTCTTACTGATATAGACCCAGAAAAAGTTAATAAAATTCCTAAAGTTGTAAGAGATCCTTCTTTTGATCATTTGGAAACAGTAATTAAGATAGACCCTTATTCTGGTAATAAGATAAAACTTACAAAAATAGTTGTAAAAGACCCATTAGCTGTAAGAAGGATGAGAAACTCTGTTCCAAAAGCTTACGAAGCTCATATCAAATATTTTAACAATTATATCTATGATTTAGGCCTTATACCAGGTTTGCCTTATGTAGTGAAAAAAGGGAAATTAGAGCAATTAAGACCAGAACTTAAAGGAGAAGAAGTAGATGAGATAAGAAAGGCTTTTGCTGATTCGGATGAAATGACTAAAGAAGCCGTTAACGATTGGATTCCTATTTTTGAATCTGAAGTTCCTGATGTGAAAAGAGTAGCAATAGATATAGAAGTATATACTCCTATTAAGGGACGAATTCCAGATCCAGAGAAAGCAGAATTTCCTATAATAAGCATATCCCTAGCTGGGAATGATGGTACTAAAAGAGTTCTAGTCCTACTTAGGGAGGATGTAAATTCTCAAATTACTAAGCACGATGTGATTGTAGAAACATTTAAATCTGAAAGAGAATTAATTAGAAGATTTTTCGATATAATTCTTGATTATCCGATTATACTGACATTTAATGGTGATGATTTCGATATTCCATATATTTATTATAGGGCTTTAAAGCTTAATTTTACCCCAGAAGAAATACCATTTGATATAATAAATGATGAGGGAAAATATTTAGCAGGCATTCATATAGATTTATATAAATTTTTCTTTAATAGAGCAATAAGAAATTATGCATTTGAAGGAAAATATAATGAGTATAATCTAGATGCAGTAGCCACAGCACTATTAGGAATGTCTAAAGTTAAGCTTGATACATTAATCAGTTTCTTAGATCTTGATAAACTGATAGAATATAATTCAAGAGATGCTGAAATAACTCTTAAATTAACTACATTTAATAATAATTTGGTATGGAAATTAATTATATTATTAGCAAGAATATCAAAGATGGGATTAGAGGAATTAACTAGAACTGAAGTTTCTACATGGATTAAAAACTTATATTATTGGGAACATAGGAGAAGAAACTGGCTTATTCCATTAAAAGAAGAAATACTAACTAGATCAAGTCAGATTAAGACTGCAGCTATAATAAAAGGGAAGAGATATAAGGGTGCTGTAGTAATTGATCCACCAGCTGGTGTTTTCTTTAATGTCGTTGTTCTTGATTTTGCATCACTGTATCCCTCAATTATTAGGAATTGGAACATAAGTTACGAAACTGTTGATGTAGAAAATTGTAAGAACAAAGAATATGTAAGAGATGAAACTGGTGAAGTTTTACATTATATATGTAAAGATAAGCCTGGTATAACGGCTGTAATTACAGGTTTGTTGAGAGATTTTAGAGTTAAAGTTTACAAGAAAAAGGCAAAGTCACAAAATATATCTGAAGAGCAGAGATCGGTTTATGATGTAGTGCAAAGAGCAATGAAAGTATTCATAAACGCGACTTATGGTGTATTTGGTGCTGAGAATTTCCCACTATATGCTCCTGCTGTTGCTGAAAGTGTTACTGCAATAGGTAGATATGTTATTACTACAACGGTAAACTATTGTAGGTCAATTGGTTTACAAGTTTTATATGGCGATACTGATTCGATGTTTTTATGGAATCCATCTAAAGAGAAATTAGAAGAAATAATAAAATTTGTAAAGGGTAAATTTGGTTTAGACTTAGAAGTAGATAAAGTATATAAATTTGTAGCATTTTCTGGTCTAAAGAAGAACTATTTAGGTGTTTATCCGGATGGTAAAACAGATATTAAAGGTATGTTAGCCAAGAAGAGAAATACTCCGGAGTTCATTAAAAAAGAGTTTAACGAAGTTAAGCAGCTTGTCACTACTATAAATTCCCCAGATGATATACCTAAGATAAGAGATCAATTAGAGTATAAGATTAAGGAGATATACGAGAAATTAAGACATAAGGGTTACAATCTTGATGAGCTGGCATTTAGAGTAATGTTATCTAAGCCTTTAGAAAGTTATACTAAGAATACACCACAACATGTTAAAGCTGCATTACAATTAAGATCTTATGGTGTAATGGTTCTACCTAGAGATATAATAATGTTTGTCAAAGTGAAAAGCAAAGATGGTGTAAAACCTGTTCAACTTGCAAAACTGAGTGAGATAGATGTGGATAAATATATTGATGCAGTAAGATCAACATTTGAACAAATACTAAAAGCGTTTGGTATTAATTGGGGCCAATTTACTACAACTTCTATCGATACTTTCTTTAACATAAGTAAAAAGTAGTTTTATTCTTCTTCTTCGGCTTCTTCTGTTTCTGTCTCTTGTACTGGTGAAGTTACTTGTTTTGCGTATTCTAATAATTCGTTTTCACTTTTATCATCTATATAAGGAGAAACAACATAAACTTTTTTGTCCTTAAAATCTGACTCAACCCACTCATTATCGAAACTGATCACAAATATAGGAATCTCAGCTATTGCCTCTGATTTTGTTCTAGATTTTATATAATTTTTTAACATTTCATAGGTTTGTGGTTTAAGGGGCAGAGGAATATGAATTTCATACATATCTTTCATTATTATGAAATCAGATAAGTTCTCATTCCATTCTTTTAGGGCTAACGTAGCTGTATTTCTTAATACTTGTGGTAAGTCACCTTCTACAATATCCTTTTTTGAAACTTGGCCATTTTCACTTTTGACTACTAAAACCTTCACTTGTGCTCACCTATAACATATAAGTAAACTTGATGAGTCATACCTTTGTCTTCAACCTTTATAACTTCTTTTGGTACCCATCCTCTCATTTCGAATTCATGTGAAACTACTCTAGTACCAGGCTTTAACTCTTTTTCTAATTTAGGTTTTAACATTTCATTAACGTTAGTTAGTAGAAACATAGTGACTATAGTAGCCTCTGAAAGATCGATCTCGAAAAAATTACCCTTTATTACTATGGCCTTATTTTCCACTCCGTTTCTCTTTATATTTTCTAGAGCTTCTTTTATTCTTTCGTCATTTATTTCAATACCTACAGCTTTTTTAACGTTGAAATCTTTTGCTGCAGTAATTATGATTCTTCCGTCTCCACATCCTAAATCATAAACAATATCTTCTGGTCCTGCATTAGCGATCTCTAACATCCTTCTTACTACTTTTTCTGGTGTTGGTACATATGGGACGTGAGGTATATAGCTCACTTTGCTCACTAATGTAATTTATTGGGACAAGATATTTTTAATTTTTTCAAGTGCTTGTTTTTTACCTTCTTCCGGGTCAGGCTCTAACTTCTGTGGATTAAAAGGCATTTGTGTTAATATAGGTGTAATTTTTCCATCATCTGTTTCTAAAAACAATTGTGGTAAAAAAGTCGTTCCAAATTCGTCTTTCTCTCCATAGTCAGCTAAAAAAGCATAATCTTCCATTTTTATTTCTTTTTCTAAGTTTAGTTCCTTACTTAGTTCATCTATTACTTTTAAAAATGGTTTATGAGATGGATGTGCTTCTGAGGTTACCAGAATCAGTTTTTTAGCCTTCATATTCCCACTAAAAGTAAAAGTAATAGTTTAAAACGGTGATGGTTTTGATTACTAAGATAAGAAAGCAGTCTAAGAAGATATTGCAGCCTATAGCATTGGCTTTAATAAAGATTAATGTGTCTGCAAATACTATAACTTTTGTAGGCTTAATTCTATCTTTCTTATATTTAGCGATTATGTATTTCTTAAAAGATATAATAATTGGCTTGATTCTTCTTGCATTATCCGCATTTATGGATGCTATAGATGGGGAAGTTGCCAGGTTAAGTAATAAAGCAGGAAGTAAGGGAAGTTTCCTTGATAGTAGTTTAGATAGAATAGAAGATATTAATTATATATCTGGGTTATTTAGTCTAGGTTTCACGCCCCTCTTAATAGGACTATTAATTGGTGTATCTGTAACAATTTCTTATTTAAGAGCTAAAGCTGAATCCTTAGGAATAAAAATGGAAGGTAGAGGAATCATAGAAAGAGGAGAAAGAATAATGTTTTTGGTTATACTTTTATTGTTGTATCTATTATCTTTTACTATTTCATATTATTTCTTTCTCATATTCTTAATACTTTCTATAATAACTGTTATCCAAAGATTTATTGCAGTTTATTCCAGTTTACCATAATAAAATTGAAGAGGGTTTAAAGTATTACAAGAGGCTACACAAAGACCAAGTTCTTTCATCTTTTTACAAGAATATACTATATACTTAGTTTTTTTATTTCCTTTAAATTTTTTAACAATATTCTCATCTTTTGTAAGATCTATAGCACTTTTTTCATCACCTATATCGATATAATATGCTATTAAAACTCCGAGTTCTGTATTATTTAGCTCCTTTTTTTTCTTTAATTCTAAAATACAAGGCGGCGTTTTTCTTCCCTTTAATTCATCTGCAAGCTTTCTAATTTGTTCTGGGATTACAACGTCACTAACATTTACCATCTTCATTAGTTTATCTCTTATTTGAAATACTAGGATCCTTACAATTTCTTCTTTTGTTAAATATACTTTACCATCTTTAAGTATATGTGATGCTAAACTAAATTTGTTATCTATTTTTCTAAGTTCTCTTGTGTATTTTAAAAAATCAATAAAATTCAAAGAATATTTAAGCGATAAAGAAAGAGTCTTTTTATTTTTCTTATATTTTATTTCTATATTATTATAATTAATATTTAATCCTAAATAATTTGCTATTTCAACTAGTGTTTCTTCACTTTCATTAAGCAAATTTTTCTCAATTATTTGTGACTCTTTATCTAGGAACTTTTTCTTTAGCATGTCATTATCTAATGCAGTTACAAGGTATAAGGTTGTATAAAATACTAGAACAGAATCCTTTATTTTATCATAAGATTCTAATTCTTTATCTTTTAAAATTTTATCTATTCTTTCCTTAGCTTGATCAAGATAATAACTTCCATTAACTAATAAATCATTTAGACTTACTCCTCCGGCATATTTGTTTAATTCATCTTCTAATGGTTTTAAAAACGGATATTTTCTAAAGTCTAGTATTAGCACTTCCTTTAATAATTTAGTGACAAAGTTTTTATAAGCTTATTACCTTTACGAAGGAATTAAGAGCAATATGAAGATATTTGTAGCCTCTGCATGGCCTTATGTAAATGCAGTACCACATCTAGGTAATTTGATAGGATCAGTATTATCTGCTGATGTTTTTGCTAGATATGCAAGGTTAAAATATGGCCAAGAGAACGTGGTATTTGTAAGTGGAAGTGACGAACATGGCACACCAATTGAGGTAGAAGCCAAGAAGAGAAATGTGAATCCTAAAGAGTTAACTGATCAAGCGCATGAATACGATAAAAAGTTATTTTTAGATGTGTGGGAGATTAGTTATAATAATTACACTAGAACAGAATCAGAAATTCACAAAACTTTTGTCAGAGATTTTATGTTAAAATTAGAAAAATATATAAAGACTGAAGAAGATGAAATTCCATATTGTGAGTATGATAAAATTTACTTACCAGATAGATTTGTGAAAGGTACTTGTCCTTATTGTGGATTTGAAGATGCAAGAGGAGATCAATGCGATAATTGTGGTAGACTATTAACGCCAAGACTTCTAATTAATCCTAAGTGCGTATTATGTGGAAGAACGCCAGTATTTAAGAAAACTAAACACTGGTTTTTTGATCTTTCAGCATTTAATGATAAAATTGAGGAATGGATCAAGAATTCTCAGACACTACCTGAAAATGTTAAGTCAGTAGCCTTAAGTTGGGTTAAAGAAGGACTAAAGCCAAGAAGCATTACGAGAGATAATGCTTGGGGTATTCCAGCACCTTTCGAAGGTGCTGAAGGTAAAACTATCTATGTATGGTTTGAGGCATTATTAGGTTATATCTCTGCTACGATAGAATATTTTAAGAAGATAGGAAAAGAAGAAGAATGGAAGAAATTCTGGTTTGGAAATGATGTTAAAAGTTATTACTTTATTGGAAAGGATAACATTCCATTCCATGCTGTAATATTACCAGCAATGCTAATGGCTTCTGGAGAAAATTATGTTTTACCTACAGTTATAGCGGCAACAGAATATTTACTTTATGAAGGGCAAAAATTCAGTAAAAGTAGGAAAATTGGTGTATGGATTGATGAAGCTCCTCAATTATTAGACATAGAATACTGGAGATTCATATTGATTAGACTTAGACCAGAAGAGAGAGACACTAATTTTACATGGAGAGAAGCACTAAGGATAGTTAATACAGAATTAAATGATGATATCGGTAACTATGCAAATAGAGTATTAAGTATGGTAAGAAGATACTTTAATGGAGAGGTTCCTCAAATAAAATATGAAAAACTAAAAGATGAGGATACTAAATTTATTAGTGAAATAAAAGAAGCTCCTAAAAAGATGAGTGAATTATTTGAGTTAGGAAAATTAAAGGCCGGAAGCGAAGAAATATTAAAGTTAGCTAGAAATGGTAACTCATATTTAAACATAAGAGCACCTTGGAATTTGATAAAGAACGATAAAGAAGAAGCTGGGAATGTCTTAAATATTGCCGTTAATTCTCTTAGGACATTATCTATCATGCTATATCCATTAATGCCAAAGAGTGCCGAAAAACTATATAACATGTTAGGGTTTAAAGATATAGAGAGAGAAAAATGGGATCTCGCTGGAGAACTTGTTATTAAATCTAATCATAAAATTAATGAGGTAAGCGTTCTGTTTAAAAAAGTCGAACTAAATGAGAATGATATAAATAAAAAAATAGATGAAATAAGAAAGAACTTAGAAAAAATAAGACCTACCTTATTGCGTTAATTCAACATAAGTCATTACTGGTTCAAATTTTCTTCCTCTTCCCTCATAGAACTTACTAAACATTTCGTAGAAGTGAAGTCTCATGTCTTGGATAAATACTATTAATCCTTCTAAGGCTATTGCCAGTAAATTGCCTATAATCAATATGACTATGCCAGCTGGGTTTATGAAAACTGACAATAACGATGAAGGATTTCCTGCAGCCAAGTAAGCCATATAAGAGAATGCATAAAGGATGTAATAGTGTGCTATTGCAAAAACTAGTACACGTATGAATGATATTGTATTTGATAGCAACAGTAAAGCTGCCTCAAAACCCCCTTCAATAAAGCCAAATATTATTGCTGAACCAGTGCTAGCATGCTCATGCTTCTTTAAGAGATACGCTTTTGCAACCCAATTGTATATTAGTCCTATCTCTACCCATATTACCAAGATGTCAGCTAAAATTTGTACACTTGGAGGTGCTGGCGTACCTGAATGGAATAGGAAATATGAAATTCCTCCTAATATCATTGCTTCTTCTCCTTGATAATTGCTGATGTTAATGAATCCATATAGGAAAACTATTAGAGGTACTATATATATAATAAATAATGGTAACCTATCTAAGAATAGAAATTCTTTATCTTTTTTCTTTATAGCATTTATAACTCCAAGTAGTGTACTTACGAATAGTAATATAGATCCCAGTAGTAATGATAATAATATTGTATTAATTATTGCGTTTGCACCAGTAGGAATTATATCACTTATCTTTTCATAAAATGAAACTGGAATGGGCCAAGCATAATATAACGGGCCAACTGGTGCAGACGGGTTATTTAGTAATTCTTGTAAACCTCCTACTGGTAAAGGACCAAAGAATTCTCTAGCTAGAAGACCGGTAACCATTGCAACTATGCTTGAGTATATAAGAACTAATGAGAGTTTTACTGTATTCTCGCTTCCTCTCTTTTTACCGTAATTGTAAAACCATATAGAAAAGAGTAAAAGAACAAGTGCGTTTCCAAAATCTGGGAACATTAGACCAAAAAGGAAGGGAAATGTTATAATAAGGAATATTGTTGGCGAAATTTCCCAATAAGAAGGTGTTCCATAAAATTCTATTACAGATTCTAATGGAATAATTGATTTTGGTAATTTAACATAAGTAGGTGGTTCTTCTTGTTCTTCTCCGTATCTTTTCGGATACTCATAAGTTATAAACGCAATATTTTCTATCATCTTTGACAGTCTTTTTAGTGACTTATCTGGTACATAACCTTCAACCTGTACGTAATACTCAGATTTTCTTGCTTTTGCGAGAATATTCATTGCGTCTCTAATTGTGAGTAATTTTCCATAAAGTTCTTTAATATTTTTCTCATCTTCTTTAATTTTCTTAGCTAATTCTTCTCTTCTTTGAGTCAGTATAGTTTGTATATTATTAATTCTTTCCTTCAAGTTACCGTAGTAAATTTGTGGTGCAATAAAATCAGGTGTTTCAAATTTTCTAAGTCCAAGTTCTTTTAATATTTCGTCTAAGTTTGAGCCTTTTCTTGAAAGTACTAGGCTAGCATATCTATTATTTCCTAATTCATCTACTATAACTACAGCTCCTTTATCCTCTAGTTGTTTTTTCTGGATTTCATTAATAACTACTAATGCTACTTCGAAATGTGTAGAGGAATATAGAACCTTAAGATCGATTCCAATATTTTTAAATGGTTCTACTTCCTGAAGTTGTGAATTCAAAGTATCTAATTCTGCCCTTAATTTTCCTATTTCCTCTAGTAAATCTTTATATTTATTCTCTATTTCTGAGCCCTCGATAAATACTTGATTAGATGCCTCTATCCAGTCATTTACTTTCATTTTACCTTGAGGTTCTATATTTAATCCACCCAATTCCATTAAGATCTTCATTTTGTTTATGTGTTCGTTTACTTCACCTAGATTTCGTCTTGCATCCTCAAATCTAAGGTTTGATATTGGTGTTTTAGGTTCTTCTGGTTCGAATTCTTTAAATTTCAAGAGGGCTGTTATGAGTTCGTTTATTTTTTGTTTCGGTGTCAGTATTTCCACTCTAGCCATTGTCTCGGGAATAATCACTGTGATTCATTATGTTAAATTACGGATAGGTTAAAAATATTTAATCTTAAATTTAAAATGATAGTTCGAGATGGGTAAAGTTTTAGTTATTGGGGACAAGTACACTGTGAACCTTTTTAGATTAATTGGTGTTGAAAGCTTAGTCCTAGAAGATCCTCTAAAATTAGAGGATACAATACAAAAACTAAAGAAAAGAGAGGATATAGATCTGATATTAATTTCTAATGATTTGTATACGCCAGTAAAAGAGAAAATAGATTCGTTATTATTGGAACAGAAAAAGCCTTTAATTACGATTATACCTTCTCCTTATAGTGAATCTAAACCAATTGATGTGAAAAGTTTAATACTTAGAGCATTAGGATTTGGGTGATAAAGTTGGTTTCTTTTGAAGATTTGTTGAATTATTCTTTAAATGAAGAAAAAAATAAGATTACAGAAGAATTTAAAAAAATTTTATCTGAAATGAATCAAATAATAGACGAGGCTTACGCAGAAGTATATAGAGAATATAGCGCTAAAATAATAGACCTTGTGAATAAAAACAATGATAGAATTAGAGGAGAAATAGCTAAAATGGAGATAGAAAATAAGAGACTTATAAGTAAAGAAATGGACTATTGGATAGAAAATGTTAAAGAAAATGCAAAGAAATCATTGTACGAATTTGTTAAAACTGATAATTATAAAAAAGGCTTAGAATCCATTATTAGCAGAGAAGTAAGCGATGGTTCAATTATTTATTGTTCACCTAGTGATCAAAAATCCATAAGTGATATTATTAAGAAGAAGAAGATTAGTTGTAAGATTGTTGTTGATGAAAAAATAGTAGGCGGTATTAAAATTTACTATCCTGATAAAAGTTTATTAAAAGATTTTACACTTGAAACAATTTTAAATCAAGTTTTTGATGATATAAGGGATAAAATAGCCCAAATTTTATTTGGTGAGTAATATGGTCTCTGAAGGTAGAGTCGTGAGAGTAAACGGACCTTTAGTTATAGCTGATGGTATGAGAGAGGCACAAATGTTTGAGGTAGTATATGTAAGTGATCTTAAATTAGTAGGTGAAATAACAAGAATTGAAGGAGATAGAGCATTTATTCAGGTTTATGAAAGTACTGATGGTGTAAAACCTGGCGATAAAGTTTATAGATCTGGAGCCCCATTATCAGTAGAATTAGGTCCTGGGCTAATAGGAAAAATATATGATGGTTTACAGAGACCACTTGATTCTATAGCAAAAGTTTCTAATTCTCCATTTGTAGCTAGAGGTATCTCTATACCAGCGTTAGATAGACAAACTAAATGGCATTTTGTTCCTAAGGTAAAAAGTGGTGACAAAGTAGGTCCTGGGGATATAATTGGTGTGGTTCAAGAAACTGATCTTATAGAGCACAGAGTTTTGATCCCCCCAAATGTTCATGGGACTTTAAAAGAAGTAGCTAGAGAAGGAGATTATACTGTGGAAGATGTAGTAGCTGTAGTTGATATGAATGGTGATGAAATACCAGTAAAAATGTACCAAAAATGGCCAGTCAGAATACCTAGACCTTATAAAGAAAAATTGGAACCAGTGGAGCCCTTACTAACTGGTATAAGAGTTTTAGACACTGTATTTCCTATTGCAAAAGGTGGAACAGCCGCTATTCCAGGACCTTTCGGTAGTGGAAAGACCGTAACATTGCAAAGTCTAGCAAAATGGTCTGCTGCAAAGGTTGTAATTTATGTAGGTTGTGGCGAAAGAGGAAATGAGATGACTGACGAGTTAAGATCGTTCCCGAAGTTAAAAGACCCTTGGACTGGAAAGCCACTCCTATTAAGAACTATATTAGTTGCTAATACTAGTAATATGCCAGTAGCAGCTAGAGAATCTAGTATTTATGTTGGAGTTACTATGGCCGAATATTTCAGAGATCAAGGTTATGATGTACTGCTTGTTGCTGATTCTACGAGTAGATGGGCTGAGGCACTAAGGGATTTAGGAGGAAGAATGGAAGAAATGCCAGCTGAAGAAGGTTTCCCGAGCTATTTACCATCTAGATTAGCTGAATATTATGAAAGAGCTGGAAGAGTTATAGCTCTTGGTAATCCAGAAAGATATGGTTCAGTTACTATAGCTTCTGCAGTTTCTCCTCCTGGAGGTGATTTTACAGAACCAGTTACTAGCAATACTTTAAGATTTGTAAGAGTTTTTTGGCCTTTAGACGTTTCATTAGCACAAGCAAGGCACTATCCAGCAATTAATTGGATTCAGGGGTTCTCTGCATACGTGGACTTAGTAGCTCAATGGTGGCATAAGAATGTAGATCCTAATTGGAAAGAGATGCGTGATACTATGATGAAAGTCTTGATAAGAGAAGATGAGTTAAGACAGATTGTTAGATTAGTGGGTCCAGAATCTTTAGCTGAAAAAGATAAATTAGTCCTAGAGACTGCTAAACTAATAAAAGACGCCTTCCTTAAACAGAATGCTTATGATGATATTGATGCTTTTTCTTCACCTCAAAAGCAGGTAAGAATTATGAGGTTAATCTATATATTTTATAATCAGTCTCAAGATCTTATCAGTAAAGGTGTTCCATTGAAGAAGATACTAGACAAAGTCGGTCCTATAGAGCCGGAAATTATCAGAATTAAATACACGATTAAGAATGATGAGTTAAATAAGATTGACGAGATAGAGAATAAATTAAAAGCTACATTTGATTCATTATTAAAAGAGGTGAGCTAAATGAGTCTCCTTAATGTTAGGGAATATTCAAATATTTCAATGATTAAAGGTCCATTAATTGCTGTTCAAGGGGTTAGTGATGCCGCTTATAATGAATTAGTTGAAATTGAGATGTCGGATGGAAGTAAAAGAAGAGGATTGGTTGTAGATTCTCAGATGGGTGTAACATTTGTTCAAGTATTTGAAGGCACTACTGGAATCTCTCCTACTGGTTCCAAAGTAAGGTTTCTAGGTAGGGGTTTAGAGGTCAAAATATCAGAAGAGATGTTAGGTAGAATATTTAATCCGTTGGGTGAGCCATTAGATAATGGCCCACCAGTAATAGGTGGTGAGAAGAGAAACATAAATGGTGATCCAATAAACCCGGCTACCAGAGAATATCCAGAAGAATTTATACAAACTGGTATATCCGCGATAGATGGTTTAAATTCATTACTCAGAGGTCAAAAATTACCGATCTTCAGTGGAAGCGGTTTACCTGCAAATACTTTAGCTGCTCAGATAGCAAAACAAGCTACTGTTAGAGGAGAAGAAAGTAATTTCGCAGTAGTATTTGCCGCTATAGGAGTTAGATATGATGAAGCGTTATTCTTTAGAAAATTTTTCGAAGAAACCGGGGCAATTAATAGAGTAGCTATGTTCGTTACATTAGCTAATGATCCGCCATCTTTAAAGATCTTAACTCCTAGAACTGCTTTAACTTTAGCCGAATATTTAGCATTTGAAAAGGATATGCATGTATTGGCAATATTAATTGATATGACTAACTATTGTGAAGCTTTAAGAGAGTTAAGTGCTTCTAGAGAAGAAGTTCCAGGTAGAGGTGGTTATCCTGGTTATATGTATACTGATTTAGCTACAATCTATGAAAGAGCTGGAAAAGTAATAGGTAAGAAAGGATCAATTACTCAAATGCCTATATTAACAATGCCTAATGATGACATGACTCATCCTATTCCAGATTTAACTGGATATATAACAGAAGGGCAGATTGTGTTAGATAGATCACTATTTAATAAGGGTATATATCCCCCAATTAATGTACTGATGAGTTTATCAAGGTTAATGAAAGATGGTATTGGAGAAGGTAAAACGAGAGATGATCATAAAGATTTATCTAATCAGTTGTTTGCAGCTTATGCTAGGGCTCAAGATATAAGAGGTTTAGCTGCAATAATAGGTGAGGATAGTTTATCTGAAGTAGATAGGAAATATTTATTATTTGCTGAAGCATTCGAAAGAAGATTTGTCGCTCAAGGTGTTAACGAAAATAGAAGCATAGAAACTACCTTAGATATAGGTTGGGAAGTATTATCTATATTACCAGAGTCAGAACTTTCACTTATAAGGTCAGAATATATTAAGAAATATCATCCTAATTACCGTGGTAAGAAATGAGCTCTAGAAAAATTCTACCTACAAAACTTAATTTGATTAATTTAAGAAAACAAATAAGATTAACTAGAACTATAAAGAGATTACTGGAAAACAAAAGAGAAGTTCTTTTGATATATTTAAGAGAATATGCTAATGAGTATGAGAAACTTTATTCAGAAGTTAGTCAACTGCTCAAAGAGGTCTATGAAACATATTTAATGGGTGTGAGTGCAGAAGGAATATCCACAGTGGAATCTTATGCTAACTCTGTTCCTCCATCTTTACAAGTAAAAAGTGATCTTAAGGTTCTTTTTGGAGTAAGAATACCTATAGTTAAACTTGATGAAACTTCTATACAACCTCAACCTTTTGGTGATATAGAAGTTTCACCCTATATAACTAAATCAAGAGAAGCAATTGCCGAAGCATTTAAGAAAATATTAGAGCTAGTAGAAATGGAATCTGCAATAAGGTCATTATCTGCTGAATTAAGAAAAACTCAAAGACTAATTAATGCAATCGATTCTTATATACTTCCATATTATACATCTTCTGCTAAATATATTAAAGGAGTTTTAGATGATAGAACAAGAGAAGAATTTGTTAGACTTAAAATGATAAGAAAAGTCCTACAAAAGAGGAGAGGGGAAAATGTCGGAAATAGATAAATCAACAATAGATAAATATATAAATATTTTGAAATCAAAACTTGATCAGAAGAAAAGTGAATTACTTTCAAAAATAAACATGGAATATGAAAAAACATTAAAGCAACGACTAGATGAGCTGGAGAAGCTTAAAGGAAATATTTTAAAGGAAGTTCAAAAATAATATCACGGTGTCTTGATATGAAGAAAACGTGGCTACCGCTTCTCTTGTTACCACTTCTAGCATCTGCTGCTATTTTTTCAGCACAAGCTCCCTATGATACTGCACAGGGTTTTGAAGGACTTAACATAGGTGCTGGATTAGCAATTGGTTTAGCAGCAATAGGTGCTGGTGTTGCTGTAGGTATGGCTGCTGCCGCTGGTATTGGTGTATTAACAGAAAGAAGAGACATGTTTGGTACGATTTTAATCTTCGTAGCTATAGGTGAAGGAATAGCCGTATATGGTATATTATTCGCAGTATTAATGCTATTCGGTAAGTTCTAAAAGACAAAAATGTTTTTTATCTTCTTCTTATTTTCCTTTTCCTAAATGAAAGTTTCCAGGGAAAAGTGGGAGAAAAATTTTAGCGAATGGCTAGATTGGGTATTAAGAGAAGCCGAGATTTATGATTATGGCCGATATCCAGTAAAAGGTATGGGGGTATGGATGCCATATGGTTTTAAGATTAGACAAAACGTACTTCAGCTTATCAGAAAATTATTAGATGAGACTGGGCATGAAGAAGTTTTATTCCCATTACTCATTCCAGAAGATTTATTGAAAAAAGAGAGCGAACACATAAGGGGATTTGAGGAAGAAGTCTATTGGGTAACTAAGGGTGGTTCTCAAGATCTAGATGTAAAATTAGCATTAAGACCTACCAGTGAAACTTCTATAACATTTATGGAATCTTTTTGGGTTAAAAGTTACAAACAATTACCTAAAAAATATTACCAAATTGTTAGTGTATTTAGATACGAGACTAAAGCTACAAGGCCTATGATGAGATTAAGGGAAATAACAACTTTCAAGGAAGCTCATACACTTCACGAAACATATGAGGATGCGGCTAGGCAAGTAGACGAAGCTATAAATATATATAAAGCGTTCTTTGATGAACTTGGAATTCCATATATGATTTCTAAAAGACCAGAATGGGATAAATTTGCTGGAGCTGAGTACACTATAGCTTTTGATACTATATTACCAGATTCAAGAGTTTTACAAATAGGTACTGTGCATCATTTAGGTCAGCACTTTACGAAGGCTTTTGATTTCAAAATCCAAAGAAAAGATGGAAGTTTAGATTATCCTCATCAAACTAGTTATGGGATTTCAGATAGAGTAATAGCAGTACTTATAGCTATAAATGGTGATGATCATGGTCCAGTACTAAACCCTGTAATAGCGCCAATAAAGGCAGTTATAGTTCCTATACCAGCTAAGGATGAAGAAACAACTGCTAAAATTATTAACTATGCTAAAGAAGTTGGAGAGAATCTAAAGAATAGTGGCATTACTGTGGTAATAGATGATGATAAAGAGAAAACACCTGGTGAGAAGTTCTATATATGGGAATTAAAAGGAGTTCCTTTAAGAATTGAAATAGGCCCTAAGGAACTAAATAATAATACTGTTTATATTAAAAGAAGGGATACTTTTGAAGGTAAATCAGTGCCTAAAGATAAGGCAGCAGAGGAGGTAAATACTCTATTAGAAAAAATAAAGAATGATTTACATGAGAAGGCGTTAAAGTTCTTAAAAGCGAGAATAATATATACGGAAGACCTTAATGAGGCTAAAAAGATTTTAGAAGAAAGAGCTGGCGTTGTTGAAGTACCATGGTGTGGTGATAATAATTGCGGCTTACAACTTCAAGATGTAACTAATGCTAGAGTTTTGGGTATTCCTCTTGATGAGGATAAAGATGTTAGTAATACAAAGTGTGTAATGTGTAAAAAACCAGCAAAATCATTACTTAGGTTGGCAAAAACTTATTAATAATATAAACTAGGAATTAAATAGGGTGCTAATTTGCCAAAGAAAAGAGAAAATAGAGGAAGGAGAAAGGGAGATAAAGGTCATGTAGGTTATATTTATTGTGATCAATGTGGTGCTAGAGTACCAGAGGATAAGGCTATATGTGTTACGAAGATGTATAGTCCAGTAGATCCAGCTTTAGCTTCTGAATT
Source organism: Sulfurisphaera ohwakuensis (assembly GCF_009729055.1). Lineage (GTDB taxonomy): Archaea > Thermoproteota > Thermoprotei_A > Sulfolobales > Sulfolobaceae > Sulfurisphaera > Sulfurisphaera ohwakuensis. The sequence goes on from NZ_CP045484.1 coordinate 1,448,903, forward strand.
AGAAAAGAAAGGAGCCATAATAATGAGATATCCAGTTACTAAATGTTATTGTGTAAATTGTGCTGTATTTTTGGGAATAATTAAGATTAGACCAGAAGAAGAAAGAAAACAAAAAGCAAAACTCTACTAATAAACTTTTTTATGCATTTCATGTATATTTTAATTTGACGTCAAATGAGATTATATGAACTAAGTTTTTATGAGGTCGAGCAATTCTTTTATAAGCTAGCAGAAGTGAGAGATATAATCAAAGATCAAGGTTTACTTTCCTTTTTACCACAAAAGTTAGATGCAGAATTAGTCCAAGGTTCTACTATGGTAAAACATGCCTTTCCAATATTTCAGAAAGGAGGAGTTGTTATGGACGTAACTAATGTTACTCAGGCGGAAATCGCTGAAGATGCTGGAGCTACTGCTGTAATGGTTTTAGATAAATTACCTTATGATGTAAGAAAAAGTGGCGGTGTAGCAAGGATGGCTGACCCAAAGATAATTGAAGAAGTAATGAATTCTATTACAATCCCTGTTATGGCTAAGGTAAGAATAGGACATTATTATGAAGCCAAAATACTGGAAGCCTTAGGTGTTGATATGATAGACGAGAGTGAAGTACTAACTCCAGCAGATGAGGAACACCATATTAATAAATGGGAATTTAAAGTACCTTTTGTAAATGGTGCAAGGAACTTAGGAGAAGCTTTAAGAAGGATAACAGAAGGTGCATCAATGATTAGAACTAAGGGTGAGGCTGGTACTGGTAATGTAAGTGAAGCTGTTAAACACATGAAGATAATAAATGGTGAAATAAGGTCGTTGATTTCCATGTCAGAAGAAGATAGAATGAAAAAAGCAAGAGAATATCAAGTTCCATATCAAATAGTTGAGTTAACAGTAAAGTTAGGAAGATTACCAGTAGTTAATTTCGCTGCTGGAGGTATTGCAACACCAGCAGATGCTGCATTAATGATGTGGTTAGGTGCTGATGGCATATTTGTAGGTTCTGGTATCTTTAAGAGCCAAGACCCTGATGTTAGAGCGAAGGCTATAGTATTAGCTACCGCTAACTGGGAAGACCCAGAAATAGTTCTTGAAGCTCAAAAGATGATAAGCGAAAGTAAAAGCATGATGGGAATTGATATTAAAGCATTGAAGCCAGAGGAATTACTTCAGGTGAGAGGTCAATGAAAATTGGAATTGTTGCATATCAAGGTAGCTTTGAAGAACATGCGTTACAGACTAAAAGAGCTTTGGACAATTTGAAAATTCAAGGAGATATAGTTGCTGTGAAAAAACCTAATGATTTGAAAGATGTTGATGCTATAATAATACCTGGCGGAGAGAGTACAACCATTGGCGTTGTTGCTCAAAAACTTGGTGTTTTAGATGAATTAAAAGAGAAAATAAATTCTGGGATACCAACTTTAGGTACTTGTGCTGGAGCAATAATGTTAGCAAAAGATGTTACAGACGCCAAAGTCGGTAAAAAATCTCAGCCGTTAATTGGTTCAATGGATATTTCTGTGATTAGAAACTATTATGGTAGACAGAGAGAAAGTTTTGAAGCAACTGTTGATTTATCAGAAATAGGGGGAGGAAAGACTAGAGTTGTGTTTATAAGAGCCCCTGCTATAGTCAAAACATGGGGAGATGCAAAACCATTATCAAAACTTAATGATGTAATAATTATGGCTATGGAGAAAAATATGGTTGCTACAACATTTCATCCAGAGTTATCTTCAACTACTGTAATTCACGAGTTTCTCATTAAAATGGCAAAGAAATAGGTTTATTAGTTTTTAAATTAGATTAATTTTTAAGGGTTCAAACTATTGCCTCCGAAAGATCTTTTAATAGATAAGTCAGCCTTAATACATGGCGTATCTAAATATTTAGAGCGTAAAATTATATACGGTAATATCTTAATTCATAAAAGATTATTAAGTGAGATAGAGAAAGATGCTCGAGAAGGTCTTGTTACTGCTGAAATAGCTCTTGATGAGATTAAAAGGTTGAGAGATGTCTCCGAATCACTTTTAGTTAGTTTTGAAATAGTTGGTGATTTAAGTAGTAGACAAGATACAAATGATGAATTGAGGGAATATTGCCTTAAAAGAGGATGTACTATAGTTACAGCTGATGAGATACAGAAACAAATTGCAGAGAATTTAGGTATAGATGTATTTTACTTAAGTCCATTAGAGAATGCTTTAGAAATAGAGAGTTACTTTGATGAAAATACTATGAGTGTTCATCTAAAGGAAGGAACCACGCCAAAGGCAAAAAGAGGAAAACCGGGTTATTGGCAGTTTGTAGAATTATCTTCAGAGATCACGTCTGGCTATCAAATAAAGAAATTAGTAAGTGAAATATTAGCTTCAGTTAAATACGTTAAGGATTCTTTCATAGAAATTGAAAGAAAAGGTTCAACAATAGTTCAGCTAGGTAACTATAGGGTTGTAATCACTCACCCACCGTTAAGTGATGGCTGGGAAGTTACAATAACTAGACCCGTGACAAGGAAGAAACTTGAAGATTATAACTTACATGAGAAATTAATGAATAGATTAAAAGAACATGCAGAAGGAATTTTAATTGCTGGTTCTCCAGGTATGGGGAAGACAACATTTGCCCAAGCTTTAGCAGAGTTTTATAATAGAATGGGAAAAGTAGTTAAGACTATTGAATCACCGAGAGATATGCATTTACCACCAGAAATAACCCAATACTCAAAGAATTACGCTGAGGTTGGAGAACTTCATGACATATTATTACTCAGTAGACCTGACTATACTGTATATGATGAAATGAGGAATGACGAGGATTTTAAGTTATATATTGATTTACGATTAGCTGGAATAGGAATGATAGGAGTAGTCCACGCAACATCACCTATAGATGCTATTCATAGATTTATAAATAGGGTTGATATAGGAACTATTCCTAATATCTTGGATACAGTAATATTTATTCATGCAGGAAATGTGGCTAAAGTTTACAGTTTGGATATGACAGTAAAAGTTCCTACTGGATTGAGAGAGGCTGATTTAGCCAGACCAGTAGTTGAAGTTAAGGATTTAATAGAGGATAAAGTTGAATATGAGATTTATGTATTTGGAGAACAAACAATGTTAGTACCAGTTAGTAAAATAGCTGGAAACAAACAGAATGCAATGCAGAATAAACTAGAGAGAGTCATACTTAATGTGATTCCAAATGCTTCGGTAACTTATGAAAACGGAGAATATGTTATAACAATTCCTAAAGAAGAAATAGGCAAATTTAATAAAAAGCTAGTTAGCAAGTTAAAGAGGTATGAGAAGAAGCATGGAATTAGAATAAGAGTTAAGTTTGATACTTCATAAGAAAGAATCTAAGGTTCTACTTATTTTACTCTCAACATAACGGACTAGATCTTCTAATTCCATTCCTTTTTCTACTGTTTCTAAATCTATTGCATAATTTCCTCCTTCAGTTTGCCTTAACATATCAAATTTTATAAACCTTAGCATCTTAGGTAATTTAACGCCTAAAAATAATTCCCCTCCACTTTTCTTAGCAAACTCTCTAATGCCTTCAGCTTGTTCTTTCTCTATATATATTTTCTGTCCATTTTTTCTACTTTTTACTTCAATTAATATTATAACTCCAGATTTTAGTGCAATAATATCTGGTACGTGATCTTTTCTCTTAGAACCACTAGCTGGAGCTCTTATAACAGCAAATCCTTTATCTCTCAGCCTAGAAACAATATAACGTTCTACTGAAGAACCCCGTGATTTATTGGAATTCACAATATACATATAAAAAATTAAGATTTAGGCTTTCCTCTGAGCGAAATCTCTCTAATTTGCCTACCTACTTGTTCTTCCAAGCTGTTTTCAACCTCTTTCATACCATTAACAAGTGTGGGTGCTCCTTTATTGTATTCTTCAATCCATTCTTCAGCGAATTTTCCGCTCCTTATTCTATCTAATACTTCTTTCATTCTCTTCTTTACATCCTCATTTATAACATATTTTCCTGCAGTAAAACCGCCATATTTAGCTGTTTCTGATACAGCCTTTAACATTCCTGTAAATCCTTTTTCATATATTAAATCTACTATCATTTTCATTTCGTTTATAGTTTCATAGTAAGCTATTTCCGGTTGATATCCAGCTTCAACTAAAACTTGAAAAGCTGTCCTCATTAATTGTGTAATTCCTCCTACCAAATCAACTTGTTCGCCAAATAGGTCAGTTTCAGTTTCTTCTTTAAACGTTGTTTCAATAACTCCAGCTCTTGTAGCTCCTAACGCTTTCGCAATAGCCAATGCTTTTTCAAAAGCTTTCCCAGAGTAATTTTGATGTACTGCTACCAAAGCTGGTACTCCTCCTCCCTTTGCAAAATATTCTCTTACTATTGGTCCAGGTCCTTTAGGTGCTATCATATAAACATCAACTGTCTTGGGCGGTTCTATTAACTTATAATGAATATTAAATCCATGTGCGAACACAAGATCCATTCCATCCCTTAAATAAGGTACTACTCTTTCTCTATACACATATCTTTGGACCATATCTGGTACTAAGAAAATTACTATATCCGAGTTCTTTACTGCATCTTCTGTATGCATTGGGTTGAACCCATCACTTTCTGCTACTTTCCATGAATTTCCTTCTCTTTCTAATCCCACGAGTACCTTTAATCCAGAATCTCTAAGGTTAAGCGCCCAAGCTCTTCCTTGACTTCCATATCCTAGTACAGCTATTGTTTTATCTTTTATAGGATCTAAAGTTGCATCTTTATCAATATATACTTTTGCCACTTACAATCCCCCAACTGATTGTTGTTACTTTTGTAAAAACTGGTCTAAAAACAACTATATCATATTCTCTAGCTTGTGAGGGCTCTCCTTCAATTATTGTACCATTGTTTCTAATAATGTATGTTACTACTTTTGCATCTTCTAGAATTTCTACTTTCTCTACATCTACTGTTTTGCTTAAATTTTGAATCGCTATATCGAAATTATTACTGTAAGGAATACCCATATAAATCTCGTATAAACCATCATCAGAAATTCTCCTAGCTTGCATCCAATTTATATCCATTAATAGTTTTCTAAAAGCTCCAGCAACTCTTTCAAAGAACCCTGGATCTCTATAATATCCAACTACTCTAACTACTTTTTCTTGGGTCACGTACAATCACCTGCTTTAATCTTCCTCCAGGAGGTAATGTGGGTAATGCTAATTCTTCTTTATCGACCGGAATTCTTATCACTGCAGGAATATTTTCTTTCATAGCTGTTTTAAGTGATTTTTCTATTTCTTCATAAGAAGTAGCGTTAAATCCTAGAGCTCCAAATGCCTCTGCTAATTTTACGAAATCTGGCGAGGGTCCGTAGTCTACTCCTACAATTCTATTTCCAAAGAACAAATCTTGAACTTGCCTTACTAGACCTAATGTCCTATTATCAAACACTACTGATATAATTGGAATATGTTCATCCACAGCAGTAGCGAGATTATTCCCAGTCATTAAGAAAGACCCATCACCATCCAGATCAACTACAACCTTATCTGGTTTAGCTAATTTAGCTCCCATTGCAGCTGGTAAACCAAATCCCATTGTTCCCATACCAGTTGAAGATAAAAACGTTCTAGGTTCTAATACTTCCCAGAATACTTCTGCCCACATTTGATGTTGTCCCACACCAGTAGTTACTATAGCATCTCTAGGTATCGTATTCCTTATTGTCTTTAATATCTTCCATGGTTTCAGTTTATTTGGTTCGTCATAATAATAGAATTGTGAGTAATATTCCTTATATTCTTTTACTCTTTTTATCCAGGCATTATGATCATTCTTTTTACCTACTTCGTATACTGCTTTCATCAATTCCCTAAGTAGAATTTTTGCATTACCTACAAGATTTACATCAACTTTTATTGCTCTTTCTCCATCCGAGGGATCTATGTTAATCATTATGAATTTCTTTCTTGTCTCAATCATTTCATCATATGAAGTAAAGGTTCTATCACTAAACCTAGCTCCGACAACTAACATAGCATCTGATTCTAAAGCAGCCATTGAAGCTTCTGCTCTTCCATAATATCCCATGGCACCGAAATATAGTGGGTGGTCATGTGGTATAGCGGACTTGCCAGGAAATGTTGATACTATTGGAACATGCAAATACTCGGCAAGTTCAAGAACCTCTTGTGTTGCATTGGACCATACAACACCAGTTCCTACTAAAATTATAGGTCTCTCAGCATTTACTAGTATTTCTGCAGCTTTCTTTAACTTCTGTCTATCAATTATTGTAGGAAACTCTTTGTAACCTTTTACCATGGGTTTTTCTGGCCATTTTACTTCCTCAACTTTTTCATAGAAAATATCTCTAGGTATGTCAACAACTACAGGTCCTGGTCTACCTGTTGTTGCTATATAGAATGCATTCTTTATCCAAATTGGAATTTCTTCTAATTTCTTTATTTCTACAACGTATTTTGTAATATGCTCAAATACACCCATTGCATCAGCTTCTTGGAATGCCATTTTTCCAATGGAATTTCTAGGTACTTGTCCAGTTATTGCTATAACTGGCGAGGAATCCCAATATGCTGTTATTAGGCCAGTAACTAAGTTTGTTGCACCGGGACCAGATGTTGCTGTACATACACCGGGTATTCCTGAAGCTCTGGCATATCCATCAGCTGCATGAGCAGCTGCTTGTTCATGTCTCATTAGTACATGTCTTAGTTCTCCATTTTGTAAGTCTTCAATAAATGCATCATAAAGCTGCATGTTAGATAGGCCAGGTATTCCGAATATTACTTTTACTCCTTCTCTTTTTAGAGCATCTATTGTTATTCTAGCCCCTGTCGGCATTATAGTAACACCTCTTTAGAATTATTTCTTTTATAGTTAATTTGTGCTTGTTCAAAGTTATCTTTGACTTGAGGAAAAGAATTAGACTTGGAGGGTACAGTCACCTATCATCTTTTTCACAGACTCTACATAAGAAGTTAAACTTTTTAAGCATTACTATTTTTCTTTTCACAAAAATTATTGGAGAATTAAAAACTTTTTATTTTTTCAAGTATCTGCTTGTGATGAATTATATCTGACCACATTTCTAAACATTTTATATTACCCAAATATAACCATGTATTACCAAAATGTACTCTTCTATCATCGATAAACATTATCTCATCTGGTTTTAAATATATCCCCTTTTCTCTCATTTTATCTATAATTTCCGCAATAAAAATAAACTTAAATGGGTAATCTTTAGATATAATAATATCAAAATATTCTCTTATTTTAAGAAGATCAAGGATTTCATATGTTTTTTCTGGTAAATTCCAAGTCGCTAACCCAATAAACAATCCCATGTCTTTTAAACTCTTTAATGTGTCTCTAACTTCTGGAAATAATGTAAGTCTATTACCCTCTGAATCCTCGATTGAATTCTCGTTAATTAGTTTATAAGGTTTTTTAAAGATAGAAATATTATAATGATCCCATAGAGTTTTGTCGGCATCAAACACTACTATCTTTATCATCATTCATAGATAAAGGAGGGACATAATAAATAATTTTGCCCTTGTGATAATCTCTTATAAACGCTTTTGCTGCTTCTTCTATGTTAGGCTCTTTAGTGGATTTATATAACCATCCTCTTTTTAACGCTAATTTTTCAAAAAACTCATAGGGAGAATTAAAAGTTATATTATATGTCTCCTTAATAGCATTTGGATTATATTTTATAATTCTTAGTAAGAGCATTTCCCCTGCCTTAACGGGATCTTCAAGTTTTTCTACACTTATTCCTCTAATGACTTTCTCTAATTCATTTCCGTCTGGTGGTATGATACCTGGTGAATCCCATGCATATATTTTTGAGTCTATTTTGAACTTTTGGATGGTTTTCGTATAACCATATGCCATAGGTATTTTTGAAGTTGAAGCAGAATGCTTTCCCTTTAGTGCATTAATAATAGAAGATTTCCCCGTTTTGGGATATCCTACAAATATTACTGTTCCCTCTTTTCCTCTTAATAACTCTTTTATTTTATCACGTAGAATTTTAGTACCTAAATGCATGGTCGCTGAAATATATATCGCATTTTTTCCTTCATTCTCAAATATCTTTTTCCATCCTTCTAAAATCTCTCTAGGAATTAAATCTGCTTTATTAAGAACTATTAAGATCTTCTTTTCCCTATTAAGTACATATTCCTCTAATTTTTTTGACCTAGTCAAATCTGGCTCTCTAGCATCTATTACCTCTATTACTAAGTCTGATTTATTAATAAATCTAAGTACTTCCCTAATCATTCACTTTATTTTTTTAGTAACTGAATTATATATATGCCAATTGGAAGTATAGCGGTTTTTGACGAGGGCGTTTTCAATGGTTCCATAGAGTATGATGCCCTAGTTGAAGGGGTTAAATTAACATCAAGAGAAAGAGAAATGGAATATACATTTGACATAGAAAGAAAGGCTGAAAAAGTCTATGTAATACTAAATATAGAAAGAAAAAAGTTCTTGGAACCTAAATGGAGATTATGGTTAAACGAATTTTCATTAACGAAAGAGTTTAGACCCAACATAGAAGTTGATTCTGGCAATACCATTATATCGTCTATAATATATGATATAACTCCAATAGTAAAGCAAGGTAAAAATGTTTTTTCAATAGTATATAAAGGCCTAGATAGTATAACCGTGGATAGTGTTGGTCATATAATATTTTATCCAGTAAGAGAATTCGAAACAAGATATCAACTATATGCGGGATCTTTACTATTGAAACCTAAAGAGAGTGTAGAGTTTACTTGTTATGGTGAATGTTATATTATTGCGAAGAATCCTAGTAAAGATACTAAAGTAAACATAGGAACTAGTGAAGTTACAGGTGATAATGAAGTAGCCGATATAAAGATAGAGAAAGAGGGTAATGTGAGTATAATATTCTCAGCTCCAGAGAATTTTAAAAACTATGGAAGAATATATTCTTTCTATTCGTTAAAATATAAAGTACCTACAATTGATATTAAAGCTGAAGCAATTGTTAGGGATGGATATGTTGAAATAAAATTAGTAAACAATAGTGAAATTGATTTAGATAAAGTGCTAGCAAATTTATTCCTTAATAGCATATCTATTAACTTCAAAAGTTTCAATAATATAAACAAGGGACAAATTATTGAATATAAAATTCCTCTGAATAATTCTAAGGGAAATTTAAATCTTAGAGTTGTAGGAATAAAGGCAGGATATAGAAAGATTTTTGATATAAATGTGTTAAATAGGTAATGTTCCTAATGCAAATAAAATTAATGTTCCTAAAGCATAAACTTTCATATAAGCTCTAGCTTTTGAAGCACTTTCTATATCATGTCTTAGTAATACTACTAGGATAAGTATAATGTCTAAGAATAATATTCCAATTAAGTAAATTATGTTGAACCCAAAGAAATAAGGAATAAAAGACGTTACTATGAGTATTAGTAGTATAATTTTTGATATAAACCAAGTCTTCTCAATACCTACTCTTACTGCAAGCGTCTTGACACCATTAACCATATCACCCTTTACATCTTCTATTCCCTTTACAAATTCTCTTGTTAAAGTAAAGAAAAATATGTATAATGTGGGTATTAATGTCCTAATAACCCATGATCCTTCAAAAAATGCCAGGCCTCCGTAAAATGCTGAAAGAGCCGATGTTAAGGCTACTATTAAATTGCCTGCTAATCCTTCTTTCTTTAAGTCTTTAGCATAGTAATATAAAGCTAAAACAGTTAGCAAAGCTATTACAAATGCATAAACGTTTAGTAAAACCGATAATGCTATACCAACTAAAAACAAAACTATTGATAATGATCTAGCTCTTGAGATTTTTATCCTACCCGAAGGTAAGGGTCTATTTGGTTTATTTATTTTATCAACCTCAATATCAAAAACATCATTAATTACATAGCCTCCAGCTGCAATAACCGAAACAACAATCATTGCAAGGATAAGTTTTATTGGTATTATTTTCCACTCAGAAGCAACAACATAGCCCATAAATGCGGAAATAGCAGAGCCTATAACGTTATGTATTCTTACAAGTTCAAAATAAGCTTTTACTGACATTTTTCATATATTGATTTACTAGGAAATTAAAAAGGTGATTTTAGTGGTATCCCAAGAAGAAATTGAAAAGGCTGAAAAGTACTTTAAGAATGTTATTTCGGTGGGGGAAATTATTGCTTTGAGGGAGTTAAAAGCTTTAGGAATTAATAATCCCGAGGAAGTAATAAGTAAACTAATGGAAATGGGTGTAATCGAAAAAGGTGAAGGATGTTATAATCTAGTACGGAAGAGAAGCGAATGAAAATCGAATTCTTCGTTTACACTCAATGTTTTATCCTTTAAGAGTCTGAAAGCTAATGGTAAAACTACTCTCCAAGTTTTTTCTATAATAGTTGTTAATCTAAATTGTTTATTTATCTCGTTTTTCAATTTGTTAAATTTACTTAAATGTAAAGAATTATCATTTTCATAAACTAGTTTAGGTATTGTTTCTAACATTTCTCCAATTGAAAAAATACCGCCTCCAGTAAATATTTTAATTAAACCTAATGTATCACCTATACCGTATTTATATACTGGTTTAGCTCTTGGTATTGAGCCTCCATGTATGTCTATAATTCTCTTGTTTACCTTAGGGATAAATAATTTGGGATCATAATAAGATAATGAACCTACTAATGTCCCATAACTAAGTGGGACTATCCATCCAAAACCTGCCGGATTTCTATGATCAAAAAATACTTCTATGCTATCACTTTCAATTGGTTCTGTTAGATATTCGATAGCTTTAATCCATTTAGCTTTTCCTTTCCAACCAGAAGCATCAATGATTTTTCCTTCATATTTTTCGTTATTTGCAAGAAGTTTATTATTATTTTCTATTTTTACATCAGTAGATTTTTTGACTTTAAGATTTTCTTCCAAATATTTTTCAAGTTTTAGTCTATTTAATCTTACTATGTTTGTTCTAACTTCAAATGATATATTTGAGTAATGAAAAATAATTTTCTTAAAGTAAGAATCTATAAATTCACTAGATATTCCTAGCTTTGAAAAAGTATTATAACTTATAATTCCAGTACATTTTTTTCCTAGTTCTCTTTTTCTATCAAACACTATTATACTTTCATCTTTTAATTTCCATGCAGTTAGTAAACCTGCTATGCCTCCTCCTACTATTAAAATTCTGATGATCTATCAGCCTCATTTATTGTATATCTTTTAGCTTTTAATTCATTAACTATGTACATAAATGCTTTATAAGGATCTGTGTGAGCACCACAAGAGTATACATCAACTGTTGCAAAGTTATACTCTGGCCAAGTGTGTATAGTAATATGACTCTCTAAAACAATTGCAACTACACTTACTCCTTCTCCTATCTTCCACGATTTAATATCAAGTAATGTCATATTGCCTACTTTTGCAGCTTCTTTTACAATTTCTTCTAATCTTTTTACGTCTTTCAGAACTTCGTTGTCGCACTCATATAAGCTTCCATATACTTGTCTTCCGACAACTTTTGGTGTGCTGACGACCCCCATCATACCCCAAACCCCCCACACTATAAGCCCGCTATCTTCATTTTTAAATTTTAATATCCTTGCACCCCTTTCTATCTCAAGTAATTTTTTATTGATGTTTTGAAAATAGTATTGTAAACAGTGATTACGTTGCCTATAAGACGTCTTGTTTTAGATGTTTTAAAACCTATAAGAGGTACATCAATAGTTGATCTAGCCGAAAAAATTTCAAGTATAGAAGGAGTTGATGGTGTAAATATTAGTGTTACTGATATGGACGTAGAGACTATGGGATTAATGATAGTTATAGAGGGTAGTAATTTAAACTTTGAAGAAATAAAGAAATTATTAGAAGAAGAAGGATGCGCTATTCATAGCATTGATGAGGTAGCAAGTGGAAATAAAATAGTAGAGGGGAGAAAAGAAGCATGATATGTGATGTTTGTAGAATTAGGGAAGCGGAAATTTACCAAACTCATACTGGAAGAAGATTATGTAGGCAATGTTTCATAGAAGATATAAGAAAAAGAGTAGAAAAAGAGGCGGAAATTATAGGGTTGCAAAAAGCCAAGAAAATTTTGCTTGCTGTATCTGGTGGGAAAGATAGTTTTGTACTAGCCGATACTTTAGCATCTTTTATTGATCATAATAAATTGATAGCTTATAACATAGTTGAGGGAATACATGGTTATAATAGAAAGGAACAAGTAGAACAGCTTAAGAAATTTCTTACTGATTTAGGAATCGAATTAATAGAAGATAGTTTCAAGGACAGTGTAGGATATACTTTGGACGAGATGGTTAAATCTTCTATGGAAAAGGGCCTGAATGTTTCTGCTTGTACTTTTTGTGGTGGTTTTAGAAGAAAATTAATAAATAATGCTGGTAGAATGGTTAACGCAGACTATGTAGCTACTGGGCACAATCTTGATGATGAAGTGCAAGCTATAGTAATTAATTTGATTAGAGGGGATTTAATTAGGCTTATAAGATTTGGTGACAAACCGCTTAAATTAAGTTCAAAGTTTGTACTTAGGGTAAAACCTTTAAGGAAAATATATGAATGGGAAACTACTATGTATGCTTACTATAAAGGATATAACTTTCAAGAAGTCGAATGCCCTTATATAACTACAAGACCTACCTTAAGAGCAAAAGTTAGAGAATTACTTTACATTTTAGAAGAGACTAAGCCTGGTTCACTATTAAATATTATTGAGGAATTTGATAAAATTTCGGAAAATGTTAGAAAAGAATACTCAACCACTTCTGAATTAAGAGAATTACCAAGATGTAAGATATGTGGAGAGCCTACTAGTTATGGAAGAGAAATTTGCAAAAATTGTGAACTTTTAATTAAGTCTGGACTTCTTCACCAGAACTTACCTATATCATAGATTTTTTCACTTACATTTCTCCTTTTGTTTGCAACTAATGCCATTGCAAATAAAAGTGATGATAATCTATTTAAATAGACTATAATCATCCGATTAATTTCTGGTAGTTCTTTGGTATATTTAACTGCATTTCTTTCAACTCTTCTTGCTACTGATCTAGTTATATGTAATACTGAGGCTTCTTCCGAACCACCTGGAATAACAAATAGTTTTACTGGTCCGCTTTCTTTTCTATATTCTACAGTTCTTTCTTCCAACCATTTTACGTATTTTTCATCAATTTTCTTTTTACTACTTTGAGTAGAGAGATCTTCGCCTATTTCAAAAAGTTCAACTTGTACCCTTTCTAAATCTTTTTTCATATCTTCCCAGGGTATTTTTGATATAGCAAAACCTATAAAAGAGTTTAATTCATCAAGATCCCCTAGAAAATTAACTAAAGGAGAATCTTTTCCTACTCTTTTATTTATTACGTTAGTATTTCCATCATCACCAGATTTTGTAAACACAACATAATTTAAATATTCGAGGTTATAAAGGTGTTTTGGTGATTAAGGATTTCAGCAAAGGAGTTCGTTGATTTTCTAACATCAATAGCTGAAAAATGGCAGAAAGAATGGGAAAAAGCTAAAATCTTTGAAGCAAACCCAGATAGAACAAGGAATAAATTCTTTACGACAGTTGCCTTCCCATATCCTAATTCTCCATTTCACCTAGGTCATGGAAGAACTTATGTGACTTGTGATATTTACGCAAGATATATGAGAATGAAGGGTTATAACGTACTTTTCCCCATGGGATTTCATTATACTGGAACGCCGATAATTGCTATGGCTGATGATGTAGCTAAAGGAGATAAAGAGTTGATAGACATTTTCAAAAATATATATGAGATTCCAGATAATGTGATTTCAAAATTAGCTGATCCTCTCTTTATGGCTAACTATTTCAGAGATGAAATAAAGAAGGCTATGAAAGAAATAGGTTTAAGCATTGATTGGAGAAGAGAATTTACGACTATAGACCCAGAGTTCTCATCATTCATAGTATGGCAGTTTAATAAGCTACAAGAGAAAGGATATATAGTTAGAGACACACATCCAGTTGGATGGTGTCCAGTTCATCACATTCCAGTAGGAATGCATGATACTAAAGGAGATATGGAACCTGAAATTGGCGAGTTTGTATTAATTTACTTTAATAGTGATCTAGGAATTTTACCTGCTGCTACATTAAGACCAGAGACCGTGTTTGGTGCTATAGGAATATGGGTAAATCCAGATGTCACATATTCTATCATAGAATTAGATGGCAAAAAGATGATTGTTAGTGAAAGGGCCGCATTCAAATTAACTTTCCAGTTTGATAATATAAAGAATTTAGGAAGTATAAAAGGTTCTGAATTAACTAAATATAAGGCTGTTAATCCAATAACTGGAAAAGAAATTCCTATAATGGCAGCTGATTTTGTTGATCCTAATGTTGCTACAGGTGTAGTGATGAGTGTTCCAGCCCATGCTCCTTTCGATTATTACTATTTGAAGAAAAATAAGCAACAAGATATGCAAATAGTTTCTGTTATTCAAGTTGAAGGTCAAGGTGACACTTTAGCTAAAGATCTTGTAGAGAAGACTAATCCAAAAAACAAAGATGATCTTCAAAAATTAACTGAACAAGTTTATAGAATAGAATATAACAAGGGTAAGATGAAAGATGTGAGCTCGCTAGTAAAACCAGAATTTGTTAACTACTTTAAGTCGTTTATTGGCTTATCAGTTCCAGAGGCAAGGCAAAAAGTAACTGAGTTCTTAATAGAGAAAGGCTTAGGTAGGAAAATTTATGAAATTATGAATAGACCGGTTTATTGTAGGTGTGGTAACGAGGTTGTAGTTAAAATACTAAAGGATCAATGGTTCTTAGACTATGGTAACCCACAATGGAAGGCTTTAGCTAAAAAATTAATTTCTAATATGAAATTTATTCCGCCAGAGACAAAGAAAGATTTTGAGTTTGTCGCAGATTGGTTACAAAAAAGGGCATGTGCTAGAACGAGAGGATTAGGTACGCCATTACCTTGGGATAAAAAATGGATTATTGAAAGTTTAAGTGATTCCACTATCTATATGGCCTACTATACAATTTCACATAAAATAAGGCAATATCAATTAAAACCCTCTCAACTTACTTATGATTTCTGGAATTATATAATGCTAGGTATTGGAGATATTGATAAGATTTCCAGTGAAACTGGTATATCTAAAGAAATAATTAGGGAAATGAGGAATGAATTTCTATATTGGTATCCATTAGATATACGCCACAGTGGTAAGGATTTAATTCCTAATCATTTATCGTTTTTCATATTTAATCATGCAGCAATTTTCCCAGAAGAATTATGGCCGAAAGCTATAGCAGTCAACGGTTTCGTTTTATATGAAGGAAAGAAAATGAGTAAATCATTAAGGAACATTATTCCATTAAGAAAAGCTCTGAGAATTTATAGTCCAGACGTTGTAAGAATAGCATTGACATCTACTGCCGATATGGGTTCTGATGTAAACTTTAGTGACTCTTATGCAAAGTCAGTAGGAGAAATATTAAGGAGGTATTACGAATTTATAAAGGAGTTACCTAAGTATGATGGTGAAGGTAGTGAATTTGCTAATAAATGGTTAAAGGCTCAAGTAAGTAGTATTGTACTCAGTTCTACTAAGAATATGGATAATATTGATTTTAGAAGTACTATTAATGATATATTATATTCATTTGATTCTTATTTGAGAGAATATATCGATATGTGTAAAGCTGATGGAAAAGAACCAAATGGAAAATTATTAAGAGAAGTAATAGAGACATGGATAAAACTATTAGCACCTTTTGCTCCTCACTTTGCTGAAGAAATTTGGCATGAATTAGGTCATACAACTTTCATCTCATTAGAGAAATGGCCTACAGCTGAAGAGTCATCTGAGGACTTATATTATATTTTAATCCATGAATATCATAAGAGAATAATTGAGGATTCCCAGAAGATTATAAACTATTACTATAAAGGTAAGCCTAGTATCGTAAAAATATATGTTGCAGAACAAGAATTAATGAAGGTATTGAGAGAAGCTGTGCAAATACTATCTAATGGTGGTACATTAAAGCAGTTAATGGAGAAAGAGAGACCACCAGATAAAAAACTAGCTAATATAATCAGAAAGATTTACGAACTAGCAATAGAATTAGATGACAATATGAAAAAGTTAATCTTAGGTTATAATATTAATGAGAGAGAAATCCTTGAGTTAGGAACTAAATATATGAGTTACAAACTAGGTATACCAGTTGAAGTATATGATGTATCAAAATTAGATAAAAATAAATATAATAAAGAAGCCTTACCTCTTAAGCCAGCTATTATTGTTGAGTAAAACTTTTCCATTTTTTATTTCAATAACTCCAATATCTTTTAGAAAATAGATCTCTTTTCTTATATTATCTCTGCTACTATTTGTCTTATGATATAGTATGTCCACTATTTCTTTTAAAGAAAGTTCATTATATTCCCTAAGAATATTAATAATCTCTTCACTTAATCCTTTGATTTTTTCTTCAACTATTTTCCCTTCTATTATCCTAAACAAATATATTTTATTATCAATATTTATCTTAAAAAGATTTTGATCAAGTTTTTGAATTTCTGATAGTGGAATGCCTAGATTAAGTTTCTTAATAGAAGTTACTAAACTAAAATTATTTGGGATTTCTGATTCATCTTCTGCTTCAAAAATTATATTTTCTGATCTTTCATTACATTTCATATGAAAATTCAAATTATATGGATAATATTCCCATTTAATTTTATCAAAATTAAAAATACAAACATCACGTCCCTTGCTGTAGAGGTATTCTGCGATATTGATAACTAGAACTAATTTAGGGTAGTAATAATAACTTTTTATTAATCTTTTTGTCTGAAGAAGATCCTCGAACACTTATAAAGAGTTGACAGAAAAGCTTATTTGCTTTTCTTCATGAAATAAGTAGGGTTTCTTATTGCACCAACCTTTGACATCAAAAACCTTATATATCCTTGGCTAATTGAAGCAGAAGAATATAGCTTCAATGATATAAATGATGGCATAAGGTTACACTTAAATGAATCTCCTTTTCCACCACCAGATTTTATAATAGAGGAAGTAAAGAAATATTTGCATTTAGGTAATAGATATCAACATCCTTCATTACTAGAAAGATTAAGAGAATTAATGGCAGAATATAACAGAGTAGAACCAAAGAATATATATCCAACTCCAGGAGGAGATGGGGCATTAAGGGCAGTATTTTATAACCTTATACAGACTGGAGATAAAGTTGTAATAAATAATCCATCTTATAGCATGTATAAAGTATATGCTTCAGTCAGAGGGTTAAAATTAACTCGAGTAAATCTGATAGAAAATGATAACTGGTGGAAGATGAATTTTGAAAAGTTTTTAGATGAGGCAAAAAATGCAAGACTTGTTATAATTGATGATCCAAATAATCCTACTGGTTCACCTATGTTGAAGGCAGAGGAAGACAAAGTAAGAGCCTTAGCGGAAAGTATTAATGGCTTTATACTTATTGATGAGGCATATTACGAGTTCTCTGGCTATACAGTTGCTAAACTTATTAACAAATATCCTAACCTACTCATAGTAAGAACGTTAAGTAAGGCTTTTTCATTGGCATCCTACAGGGTCGGGTATTTAATTGGGAATGAAGAAGTTATTAAGAATCTAATGAAGGGGGCTACACCATTTGACATTTCGCTACCAGGATACATAGCTGGTATTACGGCTTTAGAAAATCCTTCATATGTTAGAAAAATAGTAGAAGAAATAACTAAGAATAGAGAATACCTTCTTAATGGTCTCAGAAAACTTGGATTAAAAGTATACAATTCCCTTACAAATTTTGTTTTTGTAAAGGATGAGAGAGACCTATTATCCCCATTACTGAATAAGGGTGTAGCGATTAGAAAACCAATTATAGGTTATTATAGGATAAGTGTAGGCACAAAGGAACAAGTTGATGCTCTATTAAAATATTTAGGTGAGATAATTGAAAATAGCAATTCCAAATAAAGGCAGATTAAAAGATCCTGTTGTTCAATTTTTAGCTTCAGTAGGAGTGAAAGGGAATTTCTCCGATGATAGAGCTTTAATAATACCCACTAATTGGGAGGGAGTACAACTAGTTATGGTTAGGACTGAGGATATTCCTAGTATAGTAGAATCTGGTGCCGCAGAGTTAGGAATAACTGGGCATGATTATGTAATTGAGTCAAATTCTGATGTTGATGAATTAATCAGACTTGATTTTGGAAAATCAAAAATTGTCTTAGCTGTTCCAGTGAGTTGGAATATTGACAGAGTTGAAGAAATTAAAGATGAAATAAGGATAGCTACAAAGTACTATAATATCGCAAAACAGTATCTTGAAAAGAAGAATATAAAAGCTAAAATAGTTAAAATCAGTGGTGCTGCAGAAGTAATGCCATCTTTGGGTGCTGCAGATGCTATAATAGATGTTATGAGTACTGGGACTACTCTAAAACTTCATGGCTTAAAACCTTTAGATACAATTTTAGAAAGTAGTGCTGTAGTTATCGCGAATAGAAATTGGGTAAAAAGCGAAGAAGCTGATAAAATAAATTTGCTTTTAACCATGATGAAAGGGGCTTTAATGGCAAGAAATAAGAAAATGATATTTATGAATGTTCCAGATGATAAATTGGATAAAGTTATAGCATCACTTCCAGCTATGCTTTCTCCAACGCTATCAAAACTAGCAAAAAGTGATGCATGGGAAGTTATAACGGTAGTTGATGAAGATCTTATACCGGAAGTAATAGCTAAAGTAAAAGCTAATGGTGCTAGGGATATTGTAGTAGTTAATATAGAGAAAGTGGTGAAATAATGTTAAAAGTCGTACCCAGTATTGATATTAGTGAAGGGAAGGCAGTGAAAAGGATAAGAGGTGTAAAAGGCTCTGGTTTAATTCTCGGTAACCCCGTTAAGATAGCATATAAGATTTACGAGGAAGGTTATGATTATCTACATGTAGTTGACTTAGATTCCGCTGAAGAGAACGGAAATAATGAGGAATATGTTAAAGATATATGTAAAATAGGTTTTAAGTGGGTTCAGGTTGGTGGGGGGATCAGAAATGTTGAAAAAGCTGAGAGATTACTAGATTACGATTGTTCTGCTATAGTTATTTCCACATTACCAATAAAAGATCCTAAATCTTTTATGGATATACAAAAAATAATAGGAAAAGATAAAATTTTACTTTCTGTTGATTATGATTCCTCAGGTTATGTATTAATAAGAGGATGGAAAGAGAAATCAATAAAAGTTTTAGATTTTCTTCTTTCTTATGATTCCTTGGGTTATATATTTACTTATGTAGAGAATGAGGGTACTAAGAGAGGAATTGATAACAACGTGAAAAATTATGTTATAAGAATAAAAGGACTAAAAGAATACGCTGGTGGAATAGGATCTATAGAAGATTTATATAAGTTAAATGAGTATGGTATTAATTATGCGATAATAGGTATGAGCTTTTATTCTGGCAGTTTAAGAGGGATAAAATATGTCTACTAGGAGTGTAAGAAAAATCAGAGAAACTAAAGAAACTAAAATAGAATTATATCTAGATATAGATAAGAAAGGAGAGGTAAAAGTATCTACTCCAGTTAATTTTCTTAATCATATGCTTTCAACACTTTTCTATTATATGAATTCCACTGCTACTCTCATTGCAGAAGATAAACAAAATTTCGATGATCATCATGTTGTAGAGGACACTGCAATAGTTATTGGAGAGGCCTTTAAAGAAGCTTTAGGTGACAAGAAGGGAATAAGAAGGTTTTCTCATCAAATTATTCCCATGGACGATGCTTTAGTTTTGGTTGCTGTAGATATTTCTGGAAGAGGAGTAAGCAATATTGAACTTAATTTAGAAAGAGATGAGATTGGAGGTTTGGCAACAGAGAATATTATTCATTTCTTTCAAACTTTCTCTTATAATTCTGGGGTGAACATGCATATTATTCAATTAAGAGGATGGAATACTCATCATGTTATCGAAGCATCGTTTAAGGGTCTTGGTTTTTCGTTGTATGAAGCTTCTAGAATAGTTTATGAAGAAACTTACAGTCTAAAGGGATCTTTATGACAGCTAAAAGAATAATTGCTTGTTTAGATGTAAAAAACGGTAGAGTAGTCAAGGGTGTAAATTTCCTTAACTTAAAAGATAAGGGAGACCCCGTAGAATTAGCATCTAGATACGAAGAAGAAGGAGCGGACGAAATAGTATTTTTGGATATTACAGCTACTATAGAAGGAAGAAAAGCATTACTAGAAGTAGTAAAAAATACGGCTAGCGTATTATCTATACCACTGACGGTAGGAGGGGGAATAAGAACAATAGAAGATGTTTCAAGAATTCTAGGTAATGGTGCTGATAAAGTAAGTATAAATACAGCAGCAGTTGAAAACAAAAAGATAATAACTGAGGCCTCTGAGCAATTTGGTGCTCAAGCAGTTGTTGTAGCAATTGATGTGAAAAGGGTTAATAATTCGTTCATAGTTTTTACTAGATCTGGTACCTATAATACCGGTATAGACGCAATTCAATGGGCAAAAGAAGTAGAAAAATTGGGTGCTGGGGAAATTTTGCTTACAAGTATTGATAAAGATGGTACAAGAGAAGGATATGATATTGAGCTTACAAAAGAGGTAAATAATTCTGTAAATATTCCAGTTATTGCTAGTGGTGGTGCAGGGAAAATGGAACATTTTTATGAGGTCTTAAAAGTTGCGGATGCAGCGTTGGCTGCAGGTGTTTTTCATGATGGCGTTATTAAGATCCCTGAACTTAAAAGGTTTTTGTTAGAGAAGGGTATAGAGGTGAGAGTATGATATTAAAGGAGTTACCTAAGCAAAGACCTAATGATTTTACCAAAGTACTTCAAGATGTAGAGAAGATTATTAGTTATGTTAAGCAAAAAGGTGACGAGGCTTTAATAGAACTCGAAGAAAAATTCGATAAAGTAAAACTTACATCCATAAAGTTTCCTGAGGTAGATAAGCTAGCTTCTCAGATTTCACAAGATTTAAAAATGGCAATAGATGTAATCTTTACACAGATATACGAATTTAACAATTCAATTAAACCACCAAATATTATAGGAGGTAGTGCTAACGGTATAGATTACGGAGTGATGTGGAAAAGTATCGAGAGAGTAGGAATTTATGTGCCAGGTGGTGAGAAAGCATACCCGTCAACACTATTAATGGCTGGTGTTCCTGCTTTAGTTGCTGGTGTTAAGGAAATTTATGTTTCTTCTCCTCCAACTAAAATAAATTCAGCTATAGCATATATTTCTCTTAAGCTTGGAGTTAAAGAAATCTATACAATTGGTGGTGCACAAGCAATTGCTGCGATGGCATATGGAACTCAAACTGTTAAGAAAGTGGATAAGATTGTTGGCCCTGGTAATATTTATGTTCAAGCGGCAAAATATTTAGTCAGTGGTGATGTTGGTATAGATGGTATTGAAGGTCCTACTGAATTAGTTATTATAGCTGATGAAACCGCTAATCCCTCTAACATAATATTAGATTTGAAAGCTCAAGCTGAGCATGGGAAGTCAACTTTTCTAGTTTTGCTTTCCAATTCAGATAAGATTATTAACTTTGTATCTAAAGAACTTGAAGTAGATTCAAATATCTATTATGTCATCAAAGTAAATTCTATAGATGAAGCAATAGATATTGCTAATGAGATAGCACCAGAGCATTTATCTTTACAAATTTCTAATGCTAGAGAATATCTACCAAGAGTGAAAAACGCTGGAGCTGTAACTTTGGGAAATACCCCTCCAGCAATAATTGACTATTCTGCTGGTCCAAATCATATTTTACCTACAAATGGTTGGGCAAAAATTAGAGGTGGAATATCAGTTTATGATTATCTAAAGATGATAATGTATGCTTCTACGTCGAATCCAGAGAAAAAACTTGTTGAAGCTTCTAAAATTTTAGCAAAATATGAAGGTTTCGTATTTCATGCTGACAGTATTGGTGTTAGGTATGAGTAGTAATGTATTAGATACGCTATATTCCATTATTTTAGATAGGATAAGCAATAAGAAGGAAGGTAGTTATACTGTAAAATTGCTAGAAAAAGGTAAACCTTATATAGCTAGAAAAGTGGGTGAGGAAGCTACGGAAGTAATTGTGGCTTCATTAAGTGAAGGGAGAGAGAGATTTATTAGTGAAGTAGCAGACTTAATATATCATCTTTTCGTATTAATGGCTGTAGAAGGAGTTAAGCCAGAAGATGTTTATGAGGAGCTAAAAAGGAGGATGAAGTGATGAAAGCTACTCTAATAAACTATGGTGTAGGAAACCTGTTCAGCATTAAGGCTGGTCTAGAAAGAGTTGGGTTTAATGTTAAGATTTCTTTCTTACCAGAAGGAGATGAAGATGTCATAGTATTGCCTGGTGTAGGTGCGTTTTCTGCAGTCTCTTCCTATCTAAATTCTATGAAGGATAAATTTAATGAGCTGAGAGAGAGAGGAGTAAAGTTTTTGGGCGTATGTTTAGGTATGCAAGTAATGTTTGATGAAGGAACTGAGGGGGGTTTGAGTAAAGGTTTAGGATGGTTTAAAGGTAAAGTTGATAAAATTTATGCTAACGTAAAACTTCCTCATATTGGTTGGGACAAGTTATTTGTTAATAAAGATTCTTGTAATTTGACTGAAGGCTTAGATGGTAAATATGTATATTATGTCCATAGTTATGTAGCGTATACAAATGATTACGTTGCTTATAGTGAATATGGAATTAAATACCCAGCTGTAGTATGTAATGATTTTGCTGTAGGAACTCAGTTTCATCCTGAAAAGAGCAGTGTAACTGGTAAGATATTCCTTAGAAACTTTTATTCGTGGGTTAAAAGATGATGAAACTGAGTGAGAATGAAGCCTCTAAGTTAATAGAAAAATTATGGTTTAGGCATACAGATTCTACTATAATAGCTGTTCTTCAAGATTACAAAACTAAAGAAGTTCTAATGGTTGGGCATATGAATAGAGAAGCAGTTTTTAAAACTTTGACAACTGGATATGTTCATTTTTGGTCACTAAGTAGGAAGAAGTTATGGTTAAAAGGAGAGACTAGTGGCCATTTTCAATTAGTTGAAGATTTTAAAATTGATTGTGATGGAGATGCTATGGTTTTCTTAGTCAAATCGGTTGGCCCTGTATGTCATACTGGGAATAGGAGTTGCTTCTATAGGAATTTTTCAGATTTAATTTAATGAAGAGTTTAAAATATATGAAGTGGTAATTAAATACGGTTAAAATGTCTACTCAGCAAAATATTAACAAAGAGGAATGGAAGAAAAAGATTATGGAAGCTTTAACGCAAGTTTATGACCCAGAAATTCCAGTGGATATTGTAAATTTAGGTCTTATTTATGAATTAAAAATTAGCGATGAAGGGGATGTTTATGTTCGTATGGGATTAACGGCTCCTGGTTGCCCTGTTGTAGATGATTTAATTTATACAGTGGAGCAAGTAATTAAAGAAACAGTTCCTGCAAAATCAGTAGATGTAGATATTGATTTAGATACACCATGGAATCCGTTAAAAATGACCCCCGAGGGAAGAGAAAGGTTCAAGCAATTATATGGTTATGATATTGTTGAGATGTGGATTCAAACATATGGATTACCAGAAGGACAAGATCAACAAGATCAGAAGGCATAAATTCTTTTGTGTTTTTTGTTAATTGTGTCTTGGAGTATATTAGAGTTAGTTAGAAATAATCCGGATAAACTTAAGGAATATATAAAAAGAAGATTTATAGATGTCTCTTTGGTTGATAGAGCTGTAGAGTTAGATAAAAAATGGAGACAAACACTACAAGAAGTAGAAAAGCTAAGGCATGAGCACAATGTTATAAGCTCCTCTATTCCTAAGGCCAAACCAGAAGAGAGACAAGAGTTGATAAAGAAAGCAAAAGAATTGTTGAAGGCATTGGAAGAAAAGGAAAAAGAGCTAGATAATATAGAGAATGAAAGAGATAACATATTAATGCAATTGCCTAATATAGTAGATGATTCTGCTCCTATAGGGCCTGATGAAACATATAGCGTTCCTATAAGATTTTGGGGAAAATTTAAAGTATATGAAAAAGATGAAGCTGAGTTTCTTAGTCAATTAAAAGGAAATAGGGTTGATTATGAAATTATACATTGGAAGCCAGTTGGACATGCAGATATGTTAGAAAATGTTCTAAAACTAGGAGATACCAAGAAAGCAGCAGAAGTAGCCGGTGCCAGATTCTACTATTTATTTGATGACATAGTTTGGTTAGATATTGCATTACTTAATTATGCAATAGACACGATGACAAGTAAAGGATATACTTTAGTACTTCCTCCATATATGTTAAGAGGGGAGGTCATAAAGAGCGTTATTGATTTAGATACATTTAAGGACGCAATTTATAAGATAGAAAATGAAGATCTTTATCTTATTGCTACCGCAGAACATCCAATAGCGGCCTTATACTTTAAGGAGGAAATACCTAAAGAGAAACTTCCATTAAAATATGTTGGTATAAGTCCTGCATTTAGGAAAGAAGCTGGAGCTGCAAATAAGGATTTGAAAGGTATATTTAGGGTTCATCAGTTTCATAAAGTGGAGCAATTTATCTTTTCATCTCCAGAAGATAGTTGGAAATTACATGAAGAATTAATAAGGAATGCAGAAGAGATATTTCAAGGATTAGGATTACCATATAGGGTCATAAATATCGCAACTGGTGACTTAGGTGCATGTGCAGCTAAAAAGTATGATTTAGAAGTATGGATGCCTGCACAAGCTAAGTTTAGAGAGATGGTAAGTTGTAGTAATTGTCTTGATTGGCAGGCATATAGAATGAGGATAAGATATGTAGAAAAGGGAGGTAAGAAAGGTTATGTACACACGTTAAATAGTACTGCTATAGCTAGTACTAGGACTATAACAGCAATCCTTGAAAATTACCAGAGAGAAGATGGTGTAGTTGAAATACCTAAAGTGCTCAAAAAATACTTAGAACCATTTAGTAGGGCTCCTAAAGATTACATATATCCTAGAAAAGAATAAATAAAGATATTTAATAAAAATTATTTCTTTAAATAATATTCTAGGTTTGATTCTATCTTTTTCATCATTCTTTTAGCTACTCTGAGGAATAATTTTAATGTCATTCTTACTGGATAGTATAGGGGTCCTTTCATGTAAAAGTGATCTATTATTTCCTCTCCCCAATATACGTCGTGCCAGAATACTTTTCTGTACAGTTCTATATGAGCTTCAGTTAATTTAATCCTGGTAAACCAGTCCTTATTCTTAAAGTATCCCATAGGTACAAAGAACATAGGTACTAATATACTTCTATAAGGTCTTAAGTTATCAACAAGCTCTATAGTCTTGTATACATCATCTTCTGTTTCTTCTGGTAATCCAACTATCATAGTTCCAGCTGGTATAATCTTATTTTCATGCATGATTTTGAAAGCTTGTTCTACAGTCTCTGGATATTCTTCAACTTTATAGGGTGCTGATTTAGCTGGCATTATTTCCTTAGCAAGCCGTGCTGAACCCGTTTCTATCCCTACTTCAACACCTAAATAACTTTGGTTTCCATCTTCAAACACTATTTCCATAAGCTTCGAAATTAATCCATACTTTTCTTCTGAATATCTTATTGCTGCTAAGCTAGCATGGCTCCAAGCTATCGTTTTATAATATTTCTTTACTAATTTATGCAACTTTATTAGTGGTTCTGGTCTAGGATAAATTCCTATAGCACCATAAAATAATACATCATCACTGTGTACAACTCCATGTTTTACACCATTTCTTACGTTAACCATTAGCTCTTTCTCAATTTTTTCTAATGGATAGTATCTTGTAGGTCTTAGTGTCACGGAGCAAAATCTACATGAACGTGCACATCCTCTCATAATTTCTATTAACCCATTAACACTAGCCCCTTTAATTTCTGGGATTTCATCTACTGATGGAGCCTCATCAGCTCCTATATATACATATTTGGGTAAAGGTTCACCATCTAATATCATTTGAGCTAATTTTACTACTGCTTTCTCTCCTTCTCCATCAACAAGTGTATCAACCCCTACTTTCTCTATCATATCTTCTCTCCATAACCATTGCCAAACTGATGGTCCACCAGCTAAAATCTTCATTCCTCTTTCTTTTTCTTTTCTTATCTCTGGCCTATTTACTAATTCCATAAAACTCTTATAATTTACTGGCTCTCTTCTAGTTATTCCCCACCAAGTAGAAGATGGAGGACCAAATGCAAAATAATCGTGATGTGAGAACATTAATGCTTTTGCATAAGGTAAATGTTTATTTAAATGATCCGGATCAATTATAGCAGCTTTAAACCCAGCATCTATTAATGCAGCCTCTATTTTTCTCATTCCATACGGTGCTTGAACTGGTCTTCCTAAATCATCAGTCTTCATTTTTGGACATGCCAACCATTTCCAAACAGTTTCTGGTATTCCTACTGCTGGTCCTGTAGCTAGGAAGCCTAGAAATTCTTTTCCGTGATGATTCGTCATTAAACATCTATCAGTGGTTAAAATAAAATCAAAGTGCTCTTCCAAGCAATCACCTCTCTTTATATAGTATATCTATATTTATAAAGACTGTTTATAAACTACTTAAAACATTTCTTAATATCTTTCTAAGGTTCTCAGGTAAATCTTCTCTTTTCTCTATTGTCTTAGCATTACTTAAATCTTCGTTCCAGTCTTCTCCGTTAGAAAGTTTAGCAGAAGTTAAAACATAAAACGAATAGATTTTTTCTCCTTTCTCATTTCTACTTTCTTCTACTACAACTTGTCTATTTTTTAGGTTTAATACGTATTTAGCTTCTACGTTAGATATTTTCATCAGCTTATAGTAAAGGAAGCAAAACATTAAAGTTTTTACTCTATTTATAATCGATGCAAGTAGATAATTGTATATTTTGTAAAATAGTTAAAGGAGAGATAAAATCACAAAAAGTCTATGAGGACCAAGAAATAATGGCATTTTTAGATATTAATCCAGTTAATAAGGGTCATGTTCTAGTAATTCCTAAAGATCACTATGAAAATATTTTCGATGTTCCAAAAGAGAAATTAGGCAAAGTGATAGAAGTTGTACAGAAAGTTGCAATAGCGTTAAGAAAGATGGGAGCAGATGGGGTAAATATTGTATCTAACAATGGTAAAGCAGCTGAACAACATATATTTCATCTACATATCCATGTAATTCCAAGATATTTTAATGATGGAAAAGATATTGACTCCATGTCTAAAAGGACAAAATATAACGATGAAAAGGAAATGTCAGAATATGCTGAGAAGATAAGATTATTCCTCATCTGACTCTGTTTCTTCACTTAATTCTTCTCTTAATAGTTCTAATCCAACTTCTTTATAATATTCTTCTCTTTCTTGTTCTAATTGCTCTTCTTCTAATTTTCTCTCTCCTTTATCACTAACTAATGACGTGGTAAGTACTCTACTATTTTTGTCCTTTTGTTCTTTTACACTATATTCTTTTTTATCCTTGGCTGTAAGTTCCATCTCGTAACCGCACTTAGTACATCTCAGTATCTCTTTTCCGTCCTTCTTAGTCGGTATCATTACTCCTCCACATTTAGGGCAGAACTTCATTATTTCACCATATAAAAGAGTAAAGTCATAATACTGTATATAAGGCTTTTGGTAATGATTTATCATTAAAAATTCATATTACTCTTATTCTTGGATCCTCCTTAACAACATTTAAAACAATGCTAGTGTGCGTTCTTTCAACTTTTGGGTTCTTTAGTAAGTTTTTAAGAAAGCTATCTAAATCTTCTACGCTTCTGAACTTAGCAACTATTGCAACATCATATTCTCCTACAATATCATAAACTGCTATAACATTATCATAATTTGAGATTTCCTTTTCAAATTCAACCAAATGTTTACCATCTACTTTAGCCATAATAATACTAGTGAGAGAATAGCCTAATTTAGTATAGTCTAATAATGCTATAAAACCTTTTACAACACCTTCCTGCATTAACCTAAGGAGTCTATTATGTAATGTTGCAGGAGAAACGTTCATTTCTTCTGCTAATCTTCTTAAACTAACTCTTGAATCTCTTAACAACTCCATAAGCAATTTTTTATCTACCGTATCTATTTCAACACGTCTTTTATCCGACATAAATTTCATAATAAAATTGATGAGGTGATTAAAAAATTTTCATCTTACGAAGGGATTTATCATGCAAACTTTAGTTGAGATATACCTTGTAGTATTAGCTGAACTCCAAATGCAGCAATAATTATTGCAGTAAATCTACCAGCAGCTACTGTACCAGTTTCACCTAGTGCTTTTACTATGAAAGGTCCAGTTAGTAGAGATAAGTAAACTAGAAAAGTAACTATTAAACTACTTATTATTAAAATTAATGGACTATAACTAACCGACAATGTTATCAATGCAGTCATTGTTCCTGGTCCTACAAGAAGTGGGGTCGCAATTGGTGTTATAATTGCCTCTTCTAGTTTTCTAACAAATCTTAATTGCTGGAAACCGCCCATGGTATCTACTCCAAGGTATACAAGTAGAATTCCTCCAGCTATTTCAAGTGCTTGAGGCGAAATTCCTAGGAAGTCTAATAATGGTCTTCCTAATATAGAGAAAATTATTAGAAGAATTATGATAGCTATAGTTATCTTATTAACTATAAAGTTCCAACTGACTTTTTTATCAGATCCCTCTTTAATAGCCTCTTCATATACTGCTAATAGATATGGAAGGACTGAAAAAGGATCTATTATAGCAAATAACTTTACTGTTATAACAGCTATAGCATCTAAACTACTCATTCTAATAAGCCTATAATATCTTTAAGATTTTTAATTCTCTCATCTTTATTTTCAATAAGAGTAGCTAATAGTAATTTACTAATTATCTTATACAATCTAGATATTTCTTTTTTGCACTCATCATTACTTTTTTCAAGTTCTGTAACTCTTCCCTCTATTCCTTGAAGCGACATGTACAATTCTGTAAGTAATTCTTCTTCACTATGCTCATGATGATGGTGATGCTGTTCCTCTTCCTCTACCTCTCTTTGAATCTCGTTTAAGTCCTCTTCACTTTTAGGTATCTTGTCTATCCTGAACTTCATCTTCTTCTACCTCCGTATCCACATTTTTAACATTACTTATATCATTATCTTGAATAATTAGTTTATCAACGCCCATTCTTAAATAATGTTTAATAACAACTGATATCTTTCCAGCAGCTCTAGTTGCTATACATTCTGTCTCTACTATATCACCATCAATTGTTTCTACGACAACTTTAGCCATCTTTTTACTTTCATCGCAATATTCAACGTTAACAGATTTTATCTTACCCATAAAAAGAAGAGATTCTATATCCCTTCCTTTCATAGTCATTCTTGTCATTTTTTCACTGCTACACCTATTATATCTGAATATTTTAATCCTTTTTCTTTTAAATATTCTTCCATTTCTTTTCTTATCCTTATAATACTAGAATATCCTTCATCAATGATTACAGTACCAAGCCCTATTAATTTTGCACCAACAGACATTAGCTCAATAGCATCTATCCCGGAAAAGACACCACCCATACCTATAATATCAACGTTATACTCTTTATACACGTCATGGATAATTCTTACGGCTAGAGGATGAATGCATTTCCCAGATATTCCTCCAGTACCATAATGCATGACTTTCTTAAATGTCTCTACATCTATGACCATTCCTTTTACTGTGTTAATAAGTGAAAGCCCGTCAGCTCCAGCAGATATAGCTCGACCAGCACTCTCTATTATATTATCCCAAGGCCCTAACTTAACAAATACGGGTTTATTAGTTACTCCTTTCACATTCTTTACGACCTCATAAACGTAAGAAGCTAGACTTTCTCCATACCCCTTCCTATTAGGGCTACTCAAGTTTAATTCAATGATCTCCCCTCTGTCAACTCTCTTTATAACTTCCATTATCTCATCAATACTACTTCCACCAACACTAACAATTAGCTTGCACTCCTCTTCATTTATTTTCTTTAGTTCGTCTATTCCTGGGTTTCCAAGACCGATAGCATTAAGATAACACTTATCATGAAATTTTACTAGTGTAGGTGGATCATGGGGGTTAAGTGGCTTAAGAGTCAATGTTTTAGTTGTTATAGCAGATGGTAAGTAGTTTTTGCACACTTCTTGTATTTTAGATAATGTTACTATGCCAGAAGATATGATAATAGGATCTTTAAACTGGATACCTGCTAGATTTATCAAACGCGTTTACACCTCTTATCGGTAATACATTTTTCCCATCAAAAGCTATTTTACCTTGGACAATAGTAAACTCAACTTTTGCTTCTAGGGGGAAATTATCTAAAGGTGTTTCAGTAACTTTAGAGAATTTAGTCCTATATTTCCAATCATTTTTACTAATAATTGTAAAATTAGCAACATACCCAATTCTTATTTCTCCATAAGGTATATTAAGAATTTTAGCTGGATTTTTTGAAAGTAGATTTACGGCTCTTTCTATGTTTAATAAATCCTTAAAAACAAGTGAATAGATAAAGGGAGTAGTAAATGAAACAGCCGCAATACCAGCTGGGCACAGCTCATAATCTAGGTTTTTCTCATCTTTTGAATGAGGTGCATGATCACTCACAATTGTATCAACTTCAAATAATGCTCTCCAAAGCCCTAACCTGGTTAAATAATCTCTTATTGGAGGATTAACTTTCGTAATACAATCTCTTTCACCATTAACTAGAAGATGATGTGGCGTAATATCAGTAGAGAAACCTAGTTCTTTGGCTATTTTTACTGTTTCGTAGTTTGTAATATGTGTAATATGAACGTTTCCTTGAACATAATGAAGGGCTGCTATTTCCATCCATATATTTCTTAACTTTCTTGGTACTTTTAATGCCAGCGGTATTTCTGGGTGAAGTACTTTTAATTTCTTGCTTTTTTGTAACAACACTTTAGTCTCTGTTCTGTCTAAATCTTCTGGGTAAATCTTGTATCCAGCAATAGGTAAAGTATCTATTTTTTCTATTTCTTTAGTTACACCAGAATATATTCCGAAATCAGTTCTTGAATAATTTTCAAATTCTCTTATCCTTTCAATTACTCTCTCGTAAGTATTAACTGGTGGTAAAGTATTTGGCATATCTACAATAAGTCCTATGCCTCCATATGCTGCTTCACTAGTTGCTGTTGCGACAGTTTCTTTATAAGATAATTGCGCTCCTCTTACATGGACATGCATATCTATTGAGGCTGGTAGTATAAGTTGGTTTTCCTTAAATTCTATGTCTGGTTTGCAGTCTTTTTTAATATTTTTTATAAATCTATCAATTTGAATACAGATAGTATCAATTGAATTATTAAACCATGCTTTTCCCTTAATCCACAATTTTACTCACCTTTATAAGAGGTCCATCAATACATGCAAGATTCTCCTTAATTTCACAAACTCCACAAACTCCTAACATACAATTCATTTTTACCCATCTTACGTAAACTAATGCTTCTTTAGGCAAGGAAGAGATCATATCTTTTGGTACAGAGGCAATTATAAGGTCAGCTTTTTCATCGTCTGCTTTAGGGAACTCTTTAGTATTGCATTCAATGCATCTCACTTTTACATTAATTCCTTTTCTTTTAGCTTCTCTTAATATATAAAGAATGTCGTAAAGAAGGTCTTTATACGCAATTCCTAGTATGCTTGATACTGTAAGCTTTAATGGTCTTCCTAAAGGTCCTTTTATAAGTATTTTCTTTCTATCTCGTATTAAATCATAAATTTTTGGCGATACATGCAAAAATAAGATTCCCTCATAATAATCAGTTATACTCAACGGAATCTCTTTCTCTCCAGCTATAATTAAACTTACGAATTGCCCTGGCTGAGGTTTTTGTGGGAAAAAAGTAGCAATTTCGTATAAATTATTGCTAATCTTTTTAGAGTATAAAATTTCAGAATAAATCAACTTTTGCTACCCAAAATTTGTTTTAGAATTTCATTTTCGTCTATTACTGTATCACAGTATACGCATTTCATTTTTAACGGTTTTTCACTTATTTTCTTAAATTCTGGCATTGCCTCAACATCATTGTTGGTAATGCACATTAAGTTAGTACATTTTAGGAGACCTTTAACAACATCTGGTATCTTTAGTTTCTTTTTCTCAACTACCTCGTAATCTCTAATTATGTTTATTGTAGCAGTAGGTGCTATTAACGTTATTAGGTTAGCTTCTTTTTCATCTACCTCTTTATTCTCGATCTTTACAATATCTTTCTTACCCATCTTTTTGCTTTCTACATTCATAACCAGAGCTATTCTATAACCTTCTGCAATTTTTAATATTCTAAGTACAGCTAAAGCTCTTCCTGCCGGTATGTGGTCTATTACTGTGCCATTTTTAATTTTACTTACTATTAGTTCTTTTTTATTAACGGTCTCCATTTTATTCACCTACAATCTTATGGAAGATTGCCATTCTTACTGGAACAGCGTAAGAAGCTTGCTCAAAATACTTAGCTTGAGGAGTCTTATCTACTTCTCTACTAATCTCGTTGACTCTAGGCAATGCGTGTAAAATTATTGCATCTTTCCTCATTTTGGATACTAAATTCATGTCTACCACATAACTTTCCTTAACTTTTTCATACTCACTTTCATCTGGGAATCTCTCTTTTTGAATTCTAGTAACATACAGCACATCTATCTCTTCAATAACCTCATTATAATCAATAACTTCTCTGTAAGGATAATTCAATTCTTCTAATATTTCTTTTCTAGCAGATAATTGTGGAGGAGAGATCAAGTAAACTTTTTTTGGCTTAAATCTTGTTAGTGCTCTTAAAAAGCTATTAACTACTCTAGCATACCTAAGATCTCCCATTAAGCCGAATGTTAAACCGTCTATGTTTTTGAAATTTCTATAAATTGTGTAAAAATCTATAACTGTCTGTGTTGGATGTTCATGTTTCCCATCCCCTGCGTTAATCACGGGTATTTCTGAAATTTCTGAAGCAAATTTTGCTGCTCCATCGAATTTATGTCTAATCACTATCATATCAGCATAATTGTTTAGCATTCTAATTGTATCAGCTAGATTTTCTCCCTTTGCAATAGAAGTGCCTTCCTCTCCAGAAAATCCTATAGTTGATGCTCCTAGGTTTATTGCTGCTTTACTAAAGCTTAAATACGTTCTAGTACTAGGTTCAAAGAATGCTAATG
Source organism: Sulfurisphaera ohwakuensis (assembly GCF_009729055.1). GTDB lineage: Archaea > Thermoproteota > Thermoprotei_A > Sulfolobales > Sulfolobaceae > Sulfurisphaera > Sulfurisphaera ohwakuensis. The sequence continues at coordinate 1,482,337 of NZ_CP045484.1, forward strand.
CTACAGTTTTCTCTTTCAATATTTTTGGAAATATTGGCATATTTCGTAATTTATCAGTCAATTCGAATAATTCATCAAAATCGCTTTTTGAAAAATCATATACTGATATTATATCCTTCACAAATGCCCTTTATTTATCTTCGTTCAATGATTATTTAAACTCTTTCTTTCATAATCTAATTCATGGATTTTATTAAATCCTTAGTTGAGAATAAGCTTCTCTTGATAGGTAATTTCGTTTTAACATCTGGGAAGATAAGCCCATATTATCTAGATTTAAGAAGATTATCTAATTACTATGAAATTTTTTCTGATACTGTAAATAAGGCAATAGATAAGATAAAAAATATAGATTTTGATATGATCATAGGAATAGCAACTGGAGGAATTCCTTTTGCATCATTCATATCTTGCAGAATGGGAAAGCCTTTAGGATATATAAGAATGGAAAAGAAAGGGTATGGTACAGATAAGATCCTTGAGGCAGATGTAAGCGGAAGGAAGATACTCTTAGTTGATGATGTTGCTACTACAGGTGGATCCCTAAGTAAGGCCGTTGAGATAATTAACTCTGAAGGCGGAAGAGTTGTAGCAAGTTTAGTTATAGTTGATAGAGAAGAAGGTGCAGAGAAAAAACTAGGTGAGTATGGAGTCAAACTAATTTCTGTATATAAAATTAGGGAGATTTTGGAGTATTTGCTAAATTCTAGTTTAATTTCGGATAACGATAAAAATAATATAAAAGAATATTTGGTGAAAAATATTGAATAGAGTGATTCTTTCGTTAGATAGACAAATACCTCTTTCTACTCTATCAGAAATAAATAAATATATACATAAGGTTAAAATAGGCTATCCATTAATTCTTGAAAATATAGAATATCTAGATGATATAGTAAAACTCCACTGGGATGAAATAATATTTGATTTAAAACTTGCTGATATAGATAATACTATGGTTCTTATAGTATCTAAATTTATTAATTACGCAGATTCTTTCATTGCACATTCTTTTGTAGGCATTGAAGGCGCCTTAGATAAATTATCAGAATTTTTGAAAAATCAGAATAAGTCCTTATATCTTGTCTTATCAATGTCTCATAAAGGCTGGAATGATGAATTTTACCCTTATTTAAAAAATATAGCTAAGACAATAGATCCTAAAGGATTTGTAGTTGGTGCAACTAGACCTAACATGATCAGAATTGTAAGGAATGATTTTAGGAATAAAATAATCATTTCTCCTGGAGTTGGTGCTCAAGGGGCTATGATTGGTGATGCTATCTGTAATGGAGCTGATTATGAAATAATAGGAAGAAGTATATATGAGTCTAAAGACCCTGTAACTGAAGCAAAGAAAATAATTGAGACTCAAGAAGTGAAAATTAATGAGTGCAAAAGAACAGAAAATTAACCTAGATGAATTGAGCGAAAAACTTTCGAAAATAGCAGAATTGATAAATAAAGCTGAACAGATTCACGAAGAATTTAATGAAGTTCCCACTACAGATTTCAGTAAATTATATACTATCACAGGAGTTTATGATACAGAAAAGGGTAAAGCATCTTATGACTATCTTTCTCTTTACGACTATTTTGCTGAACTTTATGTTAAGTTTATTCTATCTACCATGTCTACTTACGCAGTTAAGACTAAAGAATCAGAAATAGAGTACATTAATATTCTCCTAGATGATGGTCATTATATAATTCTAGAGGGAGAAGAGGACAAGGTCGTTATACCACATCCTAGTGCTTTGGCTTCTACTCATACGCATCCTAATATATGTTTGTTCTCACATAAGGACATAGAAACAGCTGATCAATTATTTATAAAAGGGTATATAGCGGTAGGTGTTCTCACTACAAATTGTTTTCTTTTGCTTTACAGAAGAGGAGTATATATTATTGAGGATAGGGAATCTTTATTATTATTAGCTAACAAGGTTAAAAAGAGTAAAACAATAGAAGAGTTAGTAAAATCGTATAATAACATTAAATTCAATTATCTAATTCTTCGTTTTGTTCAGTTTGCTTAGCCAGAAGATCTATTGTAGCCTCCGCTATATCTATTGAATATCTTATAACTCTTCTTACTGAATCTAGTATAATTAGAAGTGAACTGGTCTTCTTAGGACTATAGTTTAAGTTTAACACTTTTTCTGATAAGCTTCTATTTTTATATAGTAACTCAAATTCTTTATTTATGATATTATGAGACATATCTTTATCTTTTTCATTAAATGCATTTATAGAACTCTTAAAGAAGTCTGCTACTTCGTTACCATGATCGTATATTTCTTTTTCCTCTAATTTTCCTAGAATTGGTAATTGATCAACAATCCTCAAACTATGGTCTGAGACTCTCTCAATAGATTTTGCAACAGAGTAAAGATTAACTAATTGTGTCAAATTATATTTTTCATTTTCAATTATTTCTGGATATTCTATAGATAACGAAAGCTGTCTTACTATATAGAAATAAAATCTATCTACATCATCATCTCTACTGATGATCTCTTTCGATAAGTCCGAATCACCATCATATAATGCTTTAAATGAATCTCTTAACATGTTGTACGATATGTTAGCAGCTCTTGTAATTGATTTTGTGAGAGAAAGCTCTTTTTCACTTACTAGAAACTGAATTGTTAATGAATTTGAGTCTTCATCTATTATTTCAGCACCTAATAATCTATTTCTTATAGTTTCTTTAATTCTTTCCCTATCTTCAGAAGAAAATTTACTACAACTCACTGTTAATAACGTGAATCCAGCCATATAGTAGGCTATAATTTCTCTTATTACAAAACTAATATCTGGCCTATCACAATTTAAGGAGATTTTTTTCTCTTTTTTTTCATTACTTTCACTCTTTTTTGGAACCAAAATTAATCTTGCGTGTCTATCTTGAAATATCTCTATCTCATCCCCTGGTTGAAGGAGATACTGTTTTACCCATGTCTTTGGTAAAGATATTATGTATGTTGATCCTCCTGTTAATTGTATTTTTCTCACTATAGGTTTTACCATAACTATATTCGCTATATATTATTATGCTGGTGCTTTATATTTTTCTTTTAGCTCTTCATTAGCTATTTTTTCAGCTTCTTCAAGAACCTTTTTTACTTCTTCACTTTCTTTTAATACAATTTGGGCTTCAGGGTGTACAGTATATGATAAGTTAAGAATTATATCATCTATAAGGGGTCCGAACTCTATAGAGTTTCCTAGGCTTCCTCTTAGACTCTCTAAAGCTTTAACTACAGGATATATATAGTCTTTTAAAGAGTTCAAAATCATTAAAGTTTCTAATCTAATTTCTAGTATTTCTAGCAAGACTCTAACTTTTAACAAATTAAAAATTATGTTTTTATTTATTTCTATTTCTTTGTAATATTCCTTAGATAAATAGTTAAATCTGCCAATATTATAAAGAGATAATTCTTCTAAAGTTTTTATTCTATTATCAATTCTAGCAATAAATGCGTCTATCCTATGAATGGTAAGTCTAATATCCGTAATAATCTCTGGCAATCCTTTCTTTTTCACATAAAAGCTCTTATTTTATAACATTTAAGAATTTTTAGACTCCTCCAGGAGTAAACTGTCCAATGCAGATTTATACATTTTAAAAAATGTAGTTAGTTTATATGGTGCTCCATAACCCTCTCCATCTTTATATACAATTTGATTTTCAATTAATACTTCTAAGTGATGAATAACAGTTTTATAATCTAGCCCTAAAGAATTAGCTATTTGATTTGCATTAAGAGGTTTTTCCTCAAGTAATCTAACTATTTTTAAACGTGTATTTCCTCCTCTAGAGGTAAGAAAGAGAAATTTAAAAAGTTTCTTTATCTGGCGTAATTCCTTTTCATTCACTCTGGGTTTTAAGTTTATTTTTCACTCTTAATAAATTTCTCCAACTATAGCTCTTTGTACTACCTCTGTTATAATTTCAGAAACTGTAGGATGAGAGAACTGAACCTTATATAAATCGTCAATTTTTAATGATAATTCCATGGCTAATGTAATTGTGTTAATTACTTCAGTAGCGTTTTCTCCTATCATATTAGCCCCTAAAATCCTATTATCTTCTCCAATGACTATTTTTAGAAATCCTTCGGTTTCATTTAATGTCCATGCTCTTGGTATTTCTTTCATATTAACTTTTACTTCCCTTCCGTTTATTCCATTTTTCTTCAACTCTTCTAGTGTACTTCCAACTACACCTATTTCTAGGTCAGCAAATATAGAGGTTGGAATATATTTGGGCATTTGAGAATTTCTATTACCAATATTATCGCCAGCGACTATACCTTGCCTCCATGCTTTAGTAGCTGATAAAGGCGCACCGGCTACATCTCCTACAGCATAAACTTTCGAGTTACTTGTTCTAGCTCTATTGTCAACTTTAATATAACCTCTTTGATCAGTCTCAACTTTTATTGCCTTTAAGTCTAATCCATCAGTAACTGGTTTTCTTCCGATTGTAATTACTGCTAAATCTCCAGAAATTTCTTCATTTGAAGAAGGTGTTTGTGCTTGAAATATTACTTTATCATCGCTCTTTATAATCCTAGATTTAGTATTTACGTAAATTCTTACTCCCTTTTCTTCTAGTCTTTTTTTAACTTCATTAGCTATTTCTATATCAATTCCAGGTACTGGAAGCAATCTAGGCATTAACTCTATTATTGTTACGTTTTTGTTTAGTGCTCTAAATAGAGTTGCTAGCTCAACACCAGCAACTCCTCCACCAACTATTATTATATTTTCTGGCAAGTTGGTCATATTCATTGCAGTCCAAGGGTCCACTACATTCTTTCCATTAAGCGGAAAATCCGCAAGCGATAGAGGTTCTGAACCTGTTGCAATAACTAAATTCTCATAAGTATAAACTTTTCCATTTACTATTACTTCTCCCTCATTTTTTACCTCTCCTTTTCCAGAAAGTAAATCTATTTTATGCTTATTGATAACTTGGTATAAATTATCTTTTATTCCCTCGATAATATTATCTTTGAATTTATTCATCAGATTATAATTTATCTTTGCTGAAGTAGCTATCCACGGCGATTTTAATATCTTATTTACTATCTTTGCAGTATCTATTAATGTTTTTGATGGTATGCATGCTCTGTTTATACATTCACCACCTATCTCATTTTTCTCTATGATTGCTACTTTTTTACCTAATTCGGCACTTCTTATTGCTGCGGCTAAACCTCCTACTCCTCCGCCGATTATGACCACGTCGTAATGCATTATTATCTCTTGTTTTTACTTATTAGATAAGATTTAAGCTTATTTAAAACGTAAATAAGATCCTTATGCAAATTATTTTTTTCTTCACTTTCACATAAGGCTAAAAATTCTAGTTCTGTATATACTTTATACTTTTTAAAAATATCCTCAAGAGATAATGATAAATCTAAATAATCTCTGCTAAAATCCTTTCCGTTCTTACAATATTTATATATAAAACTTAGAATTCCTAAATCCATAATTCTTTTTCTTTTCTTTCCAACGAGAATTATTCTAACTCCTATAGGGATTTCTTTCTCTAAATTAGATAGATTTATTTCCCCTTCGTTAACTCTAATTACGGCTTCTTCCTCTTTTAGAAATCTGTTAACTATATCATCCACAATATTTTAAAGTTACGATAAGTTAAAAAGAAAAGATGAATAATTGGTTTACGTATAAGCAGAGAGCCTGGGAAAGAGTAATTAGGGATAAAGAGATAGGATACCTTGATCCAGATATATTTGATACACTGGAAGTCTTTTTTAAAAGAAGGGATACTTTTACCCAAAGTAGTTGTAGCGGAAGAATTACGATAATAGATGCTGAGATGCCGTGGGAGAGGAAAAATTCCAGTGTAGTCTTCAAAAATCATTTAGGAATTACGGTTACTGATTTGTTAGAAACTATAAATAAAGGGAAAGTTTGGAATTTATGGTTAGTAGTTCAAGGACCAATATTTCATGTTTATACTAGAACAAATGAAGAAGCTTGGGATATATTAAAATTAGCCAGATCTGTAGGTTTTAAACATAGTGGTGTTTTGACCGTAAATGAGAAAGGTGTATTGGTAGAGTTAAGAACTGGAGTAAAAATGGTGCATCTGCTCAAGGATAATTATGATGAAAAAGAAGCTAATGAGCTAGTAGTAATTGCTAACAAAGTATTACAGAAAGGAAAGGAGAAATTACGCAAATTAAAAGAAGTTGTTGAGAACTCATTGAATTCCAACAATTCTATGGAATTGAGGAAGAACTCTGAAGGGAATTCCGAGTTTCAATATAATATCAATAAGCTCTCTTAAGCCTTCCGTATAATTCTCTTTTCTTCCGTCGAGTTGAAGAATAACTTTGCTTGGTTCAATATTATTCTCTCTTATAAATCTTATTATTTCTTGAATATCCTCTAGTGGATTCACTATAACAAATTTAAAATATGTTGCCCAATTATCATCTTTAAAATTATATTTAAATTTATACCCAGAATTAGACAACTTAGGAGAAACAGAAAATATATCAACAAGTTCTCTTAGTTTTTTAGATGGTTTTATAGTACCACTTGTTTCTATTAAAACTTTATGATTAAGTGATTTTAATGCTTCAACTAATGGTAAAATATCTTGAAGTAATGGTTCCCCGCCTGTTATCGTAGTAAATTTAATTCTTTTATCAATTTTATCAAGAATCTGTTCTATACTCATTTCCTCTCCATCATATTTGTGCCAAGCATATTTTGTATCACACCATATGCATCTTAAATGGCATCCAGCTAGTCTAATAAAATTAGAAGGTGTTCCTATAACTTCTCCTTCACCCTGAATTGAGGTAAATATCTCGCTTATCCAGTATCTGACCATTTTGTAGTAGGTTAATAACGTAATTTAAAAGTGTATCTAATCCTATACTCTTCTCAGCACTTATCTCAAAAACTTTTTCAAGAATATTTTCCTTTATTTGCTTATATAATTCCTCGTTTTTATCATCTATCTTATTCAGTACTGGGATAACCACACTTTTAATGCTTTTCACTTCTTTGTATAAATCCAATTGTTCTTTCGCAGAATAAATTGAAGAATTTGATACGTCAAAGAGGAACAGTATGATTCCATTAAGGTTCTTTATTGCATTTATAGCCTTAAGCTCTATGCTGTTTCTTTCACTCATAGGTCTATCAAGTATACCTGGAGTATCTATTACCTGAATTTTAAAAATACCAGTATCTATGTGTCCTACATGGATTTCTTTAGTCGTGAAGGGATATGATGCAACTTCAGGTTTTGCGGATGAGATTTTACTTACTAAAGTGCTTTTACCTACATTTGGAGGACCAGCAATTATGATAGTTGGAAGATTAGGATCTATTGCTTTTAATTTTTTTAATTGGCTTGTTATGTCTATGAGCCAATCGATACAATCCTTTCTACTACGTAATATAGAACTTACTCTTCCAAAACATTGTCTCATTAGTCTATTTGCTTCTTTTTCATCTGAAGATTTAATTAACCTTCTATAGCGTTCTATTATGTTAAACGATAACTGAACTCCCCTATTTATTGCTCCTAAGCACATCTTTACCTTATCTATATCTGCGATAATCTCTATATTTTCTCTATAAAATGGATGTAACTGATCTATTCTAGGAAATTGCAATACAAAATCTTTGTATTTTTGAAGCTGTTCTTTATAAAAAAGTATTCTTTTTATTTCTCTCTCCTTTACATTCTTACCTCCTATTTTAGGTATTCTATCTAGAACTATCTTTATTAAGTCCTCTGTCTTTGGTGGTATTTTTATATTTTCAAAGGGGTTTAACATACTTTTGTTCCTGCGGGAACTTCCCCATCTACTGTAAGTATTCTAGGTTTTATTCCTTTCTCCTCATCTTCTTTACAACCAGCAGCTAATATCATTCCCTGACTTTCAAATCCTCTTATTTTTTTAGGCTTTAAATTAGCTATGAGTATGACTCTTTTTCCCACTAATTCTTCTGGCGTGTAAAATTCAGCTATACCAGAAATAATCTGCCTAGATTCACTGCCTAAATCAATGATTAATTTTAGTAATCTAGTTCCTTCTATCCTCTCAGCTGACTTTACAATTCCTACTCTTAAATCTAGTTTTGCAAAGTCATCTATTGTAATCTCACTCATAGGGGTTAAGTAAAATGAACTAGATAATGAGTATTCGTTTACTTAACCAAGTAAAAATACTAAGGTTATTAACACAAGTTTTTTATACTGCTCATGTAAAGTTGTCATATGGAATTTCTAAAGCTTAGTGAAGGGAAAACGAAAGAAGTTTATGCATATGACGATTCCCGTGTTCTTTTGAAATTCAAAGATTCTATAACTGCGGGTGATGGTGCAAGGAAAGATATACTCGAAGGAAAAGGAATATTAAATGCACAAACTTCAGCCTTTTTATTTAGACTATTAGAATCAAAAGGAATAGAGACACACTATATTGGAATGTTTGACGAAAGAACAATGATAGCTAAAAAACTAAAAATGATACCGGTTGAAGTTGTTTTAAGGAATATTGCTACTGGCAGTATAGTAAAGAGATTACCCATAAAAGAGGGTGAAGTTTTTGAGCCTCCAATTATAGAGTTTTTCCTTAAAGATGACGAAAGACATGATCCAATGCTAAATTACTATCACATGGAATACCTGAAATTAATGGCAAGAAAAGAAGCAGAAAAAATAGAAGAGATTATGCTTAAGGTTAATGAGATTTTGTATCCATTTTTTAAAAGTAAAAAGCTTCTCCTCTATGATTTTAAACTTGAATTTGGTAGATTGGATGGCAAGTTAATCATAGGTGATGAACTCACATTAGACTCTATGAGGATTAGAGAGGAAGGTTCTGGTAGAATACTAGATAAAGATTTGTATAGGAAAGGAGCTGATTTAGAAACCGTCAAGAAGGCTTACGAAGAGTTCTTCAAAAGGATAAGTGAGTAAAATGCTTTACCGCGTAGAACTGATAATAACTAACAAAGAAGGAATAAGAGATCCAGAAGGAGAAACAATTCAGCGTTATGTTGTTAGTAGATTTAGTGATAAAATTACAGAAACTAGAGCGGGAAAATACTTGGTATTTAGAGTTAATTCTAGTAGCCAGCAAGAGGCTACGGAATTAGTTAAAAAGTTAGCCGACGAAATGAGACTCTACAACCCAATAGTCCATAAAATTGAAATTAGGGCGAACAAGATTGAAGACAGCAGTAATTAAATTCCCTGGTACAACATGTGAGATCGACGTTTACAAGGCTCTGTTAGAGGCTGGAGTAGAAGCTGAAATTGTAAAATATAAGGATTTTGATCCCGATAAGTATAGTGCAGTTATTTTGCCAGGAGGTTTTAGTTTTGGTGATTATCTTAGAGCTGGTAGTATTGCCGCTAGTACGGAAACAATTAAGAAAGTTAAAGAAATGGCGGATGAAGGTAAAATTGTAATCGGAATATGTAACGGATTTCAAATATTGGTTGAAAGTGGTCTCCTAGAAGGTGCTCTTTTGCCTAACTTAAATTTGCGTTTTATCAGTAAGTGGGTTTACTTGAGAGTTGTTAGATTTGATACAGCTGTAACTCGTGGATTAAATAAGACTATTCTAAAAATGCCTATAGCACATGCAGAAGGGAGATTTTATTTAGATAATGTAGAGAAAGCAAAGAAATATGCTGTTATGCTATATTCTGACGAAAATGGAAATGTGAACAATATGGTAAATCCTAATGGTTCAATTCTCAATATAGCTTCAATTGCTAATGAAGAAGGAAATGTCATAGGCATGATGCCACATCCAGAGAGGGCATCTTTCAAATTAACCTCTATAACGGGTGAAACTGATGGGTTATTATTATTTAAGGGGTTAAGAAAATGAAAATAACACTTTCTTCGTACGAAATGGAACTAATAAGAAAGAAGCTTGCAAGAGAACCTAATGAGGCTGAATGGCTAACTATAGATGCATTATGGAGTGAACATTGCTCTTATAAGTCGTCTAAAGTTTTCTTAAGAAGTTTTCCTAGTGAGGGAGAAAAGGTAGTAATGGGTATTGAAGATTGGCAAGATGCTGGAGCATTAGATGTTGGAGATGGGTGGGCAATTGTATTAAAACTTGAAAGCCATAATCACCCTTCAGCTATTGATCCATTTAATGGTGCAGCTACTGGAGTTGGAGGTATAATTAGGGATATAATAAGTAAAGGAGCGAAGCCAATTGCCTTATTAGATATGATTAGGGTTGGTAATTTATCTAATCCAAGAAATAAATGGTTGCTAAAGAATATAATTGCTGGAATTGGATTTTATGGGAATAGTATTGGTGTACCAGTAGTTGGTGGAGAATTAGATTTTGATGATTCATATAATGATAATCCTTTAGTGGATGTTGCTGGTGTAGGTATAGTAAGAAAAGATAAGATTGTACCAAGTGTTGTTAAGGAGCCTGGGTTAAAGATAGTCATAGTTGGCTTAACTGGTTTAGATGGTTTAGGGGGAGCTTCTTTTGCTTCAAGAAAATTAAGCGGAGAGGATGAAATAGGTGCTGTACAAATTGCCGACCCATTTGCTGGGAAAATAGTTTTGGACGTTACTCTTGAAATTGCTGATAAAGTAGAGGCTATTAAGGACCTAGGCGGTGGTGGATTAGTAGTTGGAGTTACTGAAATGGCTAATGGGTTAGGGGCAATAGTTAATTTAGATAAGGTTCCCTTAAGGGTTAAAGACCTTAAACCAGAAGAGATTTTGGTATCAGAAACCCAAGAGAGAATGCTTTTTGCTGTTAAAGAAGAAAATGTTAATGAAGTTTGTAAAGCATTTGAATATTACGATTATCCTTGTGCTGTAATAGGTGAATTCGTAAAAGAATCATACATTAAGTTTCTTTATGGAGGTAAAGAGATTGTTTCCTTACCATCAGATTTACTTTTATCTCCACCAAGATTTATATGGGAAATTAAAAAGCCTAAACTAATTAAAAGTGATAAAAAACCTGAAGTTGGGTTAGAAGAAAGTATTAGAGCAATACTCTCTAGAATAATAAGTAAAGAATGGGCTTACTCACAATTTGACTATGAAGTAGGTACTTCTACTGTTTTAAAGCCTGGAGAAGCCGATTCTGCTTTAATATCACTTCCGAATGGTAAGCTTTTAGCATTAAAGGGTGATGCTAATCCAGACTTATGTGCTGAAGATTCTTATGAATGTGGTAAATCTATTGTTGCTGAAGCATATCGTAACTTAGCATCTGTCGGTGCAATTGGTATAGGAGTAGTTGATCATCTTCAATTTGGTGATCCTAAAAAACCAGAAGTTTACTATTCGTTTGTAGAAGCTATTAGAGGTATAGCTGAAGCATCAAAGTTCTTTTCTACTCCAATAGTTGGCGGAAAAGTATCATTTTATAATGAAAATAAAGAAGGTAAGGCAATTAAACCCACTCCTTTGATAGTCATGGCAGGCTTAATTAAGGATAAATTCTTACGTAATAAGGTCGTTGAAGATAGTTATATTACTTTAATAGGTTTTACAAGGGACGAGATGAGGGGGTCTTTATTTGGTAAAATATTTGGAAATTATGGCGAGGTTCCAAAAGCGAGGTTAAATGAAGACTATTTAGCGAGTCAGTTAGTTGTAGATTTAATAAACGACGAGAAAATATTCTTTGCTAAGGACATTAATAAAGGAGGTCTAATTGCCTCGTTATTTTCAATAATAGTTAAGGGTATGGGTGTAGAGATTAAAACGTCTTCAATTCCTTCGGATGCTGATGATTGGATTCCTAAACTTTATTCTGAAAATGGTGGTAGGTTTATTGTATTAACTAACGATCCAGAGTACATAATACGTAAGTCCAAAGGAATTCATATATCAGTAATTGGAAAGATAACTAAGGACCAAGGTATAATAAAAATTGATAATAAAGAGATTAATGTAAATAAAGAGATTGATAATTATTATAACTACTTATATGAGGTGATGTCATGAAGGTTAAAGAACACTGCGGTATTGTTGGAGTTTATGCTGATAATTCTCCAATGATTTCTTACGAATCCCTAAAGTTATTACAACATAGGGGACAAGAATCAGCAGGAATTACTTACAGAAAAGATGGGAGTTTAGTTACCATGAAAGGCCTGGGTTTAGTTGAAGAGGCATTAGATCCTAGGCTTCTTCCTAATGCAAAACTATCAATAGGTCATGTTAGATATTCAACTACCGGTAAAGGTTCACTTGACGAGGCTCAACCTTTAAGTAACGGTAAAATTGCTATTGCATTTAATGGTACAATAACTAATTATTTTAAGTTCGGAACTTCTACTGATACCGAATTTATTCTTAAGGTTCTCTCGGAGGCGCCTAATATTAAAGAAGGAATTAGAAGGTTAGTTGACTTAGCTGACGGTGCATACTCACTCGTAGTTTTAACTAATGACGGAGAACTTATCGGCTTTAGAGATCCTAAAGGATTTCGTCCTCTAGTCTTAGGTAAAATTAATAACGGTTATATAATTGCTTCAGAAGATTCCGTAATCAGACAATTAGGAGGTAAGCCTTTAAGAGATGTAAAACCCGGAGAAATGATATACATTAAAGATGGTGAAATTGAAAGCGAAGTTATTTCTAGGGATCGTGTAAGTTTTTGCTCATTTGAGTACATATATTTTGCCAGGCCCGATTCTATAATTGATGGTGTGTCTGTTTATAACTCTAGGATAAAGCTAGGAGAAATTTTAGCTGAAAATCACGGAGTTGATGCAGATGTAGTTATACCAGTTCCAGAATCCTCAATTCCGATTGCAATAGGATTCTCTAGGAAATCAAAGATTCCTATGGAATACGGTTTGATTAGAACACTTGTAGCAAAGAGGTCTTTTATTATGCCTACACAAGATAAAAGAAATGCTGTACTAGAAGAGAAATTTGGTATAGTCAAAAGTGTAGTAGAAAATAAGAAAGTTATTGTCATTGATGACTCAATCGTTAGAGGAAATACTATGAGAAAAATTGTAAGAATGATAAGGGATAATGGTGCTAAGGAAGTTCATGTAAGAATAGGCTCTCCAAAAGTAAAATATCCTTGTTATATGGGTATAGATTTTCCATTATCTAAAGAACTAATAGCTAGTGAGAAAGATGAAAAAGAAATAGCTAAGTATATTGGTGCTGATTCAGTTGAGTTCTTAACAGTTGAAGAAATGATTAAAGCCATAGGAAGACCTGATTTATGTCATGCATGTTTTTCTGGAGTTTATCCCCTTAAATTTTCATATAACTTGCAAGTATTAGAATCTATATTTAAAAAGGTGAGTTAAATGGCTGGAATAATAGGTGTATATGCATTTGATAAAATTTGGAATATAAGTAAATTTTTATATTATGGTCTAATAGGATTACAGAATAGGGGATATAGTTACTCAGGAATGTCGATACTTAAAGAAAACTTCCAATTAATAACTAACGAAGGTGCACCAGAAGATATTGAGTTACCGCAGAATATAGAAGGATGGGCAGGGATAGGTTATACTGGAACTAAAATAGGATATCCAATAATAACAGATTTTGGCACTTTAGTAGTAGATGGAATTATTAAGGGAGATTTAAATGAAATCGCAAAAGGATTATATAAAGATCCAGAGAATACTTTAAAAGAAATTAATGGTGTTTTCTCATTAATATTCTTAACAAAAGATGGAAAAATGATGGGTTATAGAGATTCATATGGAATAAAACCTCTAGAAATAGGAGGTTTTGGTTTTGATTTAGCTATTCTATCATCAGAGACTTCGGGAATTACGGTTATAGGTGGAGAATTCAGAAGAGAAATTAAACCTGGTGAAGCGGTATTTATTGACACTTATGAAATTTCTTACAGCCAAATAAATGAGAATAGACATAATTACTGCGCGATTGATTTAGTTTATCAATCAAGAATAGACAGTTTTGTATTTAGTAAAAATATTTATGAAGTAAGAGTGAAGATTGGAGAACAGCTAGCTGAAGAAAAGAAAATTGATGCTGATGTTGTGATTGGCGTTCCAGATACTGCTATACCTTTTGCAATAGGCTATTCTAAGAAGTCTGGTATACCTTATGATTTAGGTTTTACCAGAACTGGAAGTCCAATTAGAACAATGCTGGCTTCAGATGATTTCTTAAAGATCATAGGAGTTCAACTAAAATTAAATCCTATTAAATACGTAGTCAAAGGCAAAAGAGTAATCTTAATCGACGATTCTATGGTCACTGGCAGAACTTTGAAAAATACAGTTTTTGCTTTAAGAAGTTTAGGTGCTAAGGAGGTTCACGTTTTAATTGGCAGTCCTAAGTTAATATCAAAATGTCCTTATGGTATGGAAGTTCCAGAGGAAAAAGATTTAATTGCTGCTAATCTCTCAGAAGAAGAAATAGCTAAGGTTATTGGTGCTGATTCCATTTACTGGTTAAGTCTTGAAGGTCTTTATAAAGTTCTAGGTAAGAGCATATGTGTTGGTTGTATGACTAGAAACTATCCTAAGGTGATATAAGATGAAAGTTTTGTTAATCGGAGATGGAGCAAGAGAAAACGCTCTAGCAGAAGCATTAGCTAACTCTCCTAAAGGTTATAAGATTTATGCAATTTCTTCATACATAAATCCTGGAATAAAAGAAGCTGTAGATAAAACTAATGGAAAATATTTTAAAGGTAATATTAACTCTGCTGAATTTGTTAAAGAGATAGTAAAAGAGGTAAATCCAGATTTTGGTGTTATAGGCCCTGAAGATCCATTATTCCATGGTGTTGCAAACGTCTTCAGAGAAGAAGGCATTCCAGTAGTTGGTCCTGATAAAGAATGTGCGATGATAGAGAAATCTAAAGTCTGGATGAGAGAACTAATGTGGAAATATAACATTCCCGGTAGGTTAAGGTTTAAGGCCTTTGAAGATCTAAGAGATGCTATTAATTTTATACTAGAATATGGTGGCTCTATCGCTGTAAAACCATCAGAGCAAGTTGGAGGGAAAGGAGTTAAAGTGATTGCTGATTTGCAAGCCTACCTTTCCAACGAGAAAAGAAATGCACTAACAAAGGGAATCAATGGAATTGCTAGTTATGTTAATGATAAGGTAAAGATTATAATTGAGGAGAAGGTAGACGGACCAGAATATACATTACATGTTCTAACTGATGGTTATACGCAAATACCTATGCCTCTAGCACAAGATTATAAGCATGCATATGAAGACGGAATTGGTCCAGAGACTGGTGGAATGGGTTCTATATCCGGTCCCAAAGAAGGTTTGCCGTTTATTAATAAAGAAGAATATGAGAAATCATTTGAGATTGTAAAGCTTACTGCTGAAGCTATTAAAAAAGAAACTGGAAAGGATTATGTAGGGATTCTCTCTGGGCAAATGATGCTTACTGGTATTTGGGGACCTACGATAATTGAATATTATTCTAGGTTTGGAGATCCAGAAGCTTCTGCTATAATACCGAGAATAGAGAGTGATTTTGGTGAAGTTCTAGAACTATTAGCGACTAGAAGATTAAGTAAAGCCAAAATAAAGGTTAATCCAACGCCATCAGTAGTTAGAGCTATAGCACCTTTAGGATATCCCTTAAATAAGACTATGGCATCGAATCATATAATAAACATAGATGTGCAGAAGATAAGAGAGCTAGGTTGTAAAATATACTTTGGTTCAGTCTCTTTTGAAGGAATGCAATTAGTAACTAAAGGTTCAAGAGCATTAGAATTAGTAGTTATTAATGATTTTAAGGAAGCTTCAGATAAATTAGATAAATGCATAAATTATATTTCTTCTGATACAAAATTAATATTCAGGCATGATATTGGAAGAACGATTGAAGATCAAGTTGAAAAAGCTGAGATCGTAAGATACACGTATAAGTCAAGAGAGAAAAAAGGCCTTTTTGGAGTATCAGCAGATTGGTCTCCAAATGGTGGTTTATGGTGAGTGAATATAAAAAGGCTGGAGTTGATTTAAACAAATTAAAGGAGTATCATACTCTAGCTTTAAACACTTTTCAAAATTCTGGAGTATTAAAGATTGGACATTACGCTAATGCAATAAAACTTGATGATAAGTATTTAGCAATGCATGTTGATGGTGTAGGTACAAAGACAATTTTAGCCTTAAAGACTGGAATAATTGAACCTACTGGAATTGATTGTATTGCTATGAATGTTAACGATTTAGTATGTATTGGTGCGAGGCCTTTAGCCGGTGTTGATTATCTGGCTTTAGAAAAGCCAATGGATGATGTTGTTGAGAAAGTAATGAAAGGTTTGAAGCAAGGTGCTGATGAAGCAAACATAGAAATTATTGGCGGTGAGACTGCAATAATGCCCGGAGTAATAACTGGATATGATTTATCTTGCTCAGTAATAGGTATTTCAGATAGGTTGAAGACCGGCGAAGATGTTGCACCTGGCGATGTGATTTTAGGTTTAAAAAGTAATGGTGTTCATTCTAACGGTTACTCTCTCATTAGAAAACTCATAGATGAAGGTAAATTGTCTCTTAATGACTGGGGAGAGGAATTAATGAGACCTACTAGAATATATTCTTCTTCTATAATACCAATTTTAGATAAAATAAAAGCTTTGGCTCATATTACTGGTGGAGCCTTTTCTAAATTAAAGAGAATAACGAACTATAGGATTAATCTAAAAATGCCAGATCCTCCGGAGGTGTTTAAAGCAATTGAGAATGCTGGAGTACCTCATTTTGAAATGTATAAAATTTTCAATATGGGTATAGGTATGATTATATTTGTTTCAAAGGATCTTAAAGATGATATAATTGAATTTTTGAGTAAAAAAGAAACAGTTTATGAATTAGGTTATGTAGAAAAAGGGGAAGGGATAAAAATTACGACCTATAAGAACGAAATTCTCTACATATAGCATTTAATGAAGTCCTTTTAAACTCTGGTGATAATATAGCCTTCTAGTGATTAAATATGAAACAAATGGATACAAAATCTTTGGTAAATTATATAGCATTAAAGATACTAGGTGGTAGCGACTATATATTAGATGCACTAGAAGAATATCTAGTCAAAGGAGAAGGACCGGCATCAGTTGCATATAAGTATCAAATATCAAAGCATCAACTTAGGGGTTATGCTCAAAGGATTATTGAAAAGAGTGGTAGTGAAGCTAGAGCTAGAAAAATTATTCCTATAATTAAGCAAATTGCAAGCGATATTAAACCAATAATTAAGAAAAATGAAAAAGACCTATATGTATGTGAAATATGTAAAGTTACAATTCCAAAGGAAGACACAGAAGAACATGTGAGAAAATATCATAAAGACATTCTTACAACAACAATGAAGACAATGCTTGAAAGGCTCGAAGAATATAAGAAAGAAAAACAAACCGTAATACTTACTTCAGCAAGTTAATGAATTTTTATATGTTTACTCCGTATTTTAAAACTTGTTTATTTTTTCTTCTTAGCTTTTACTCTTATATATAATCTCGGTATTACTATTATGAGAACATGAAGAAGGTTGTTAGCGTAAGACTAAGAGAGGAAATTATTGCAACAATTGATGAATACAGTAAAAAAATGAGTTATCAAAGTAGAACTGATTTTCTTAAAAAAGCCCTAGAATTTTACATGAAGAAAAGATCGGGGAAGAGCTAAAGGACTCCTTTACCATTCTACTTCTCGAGAAACGCCTTTTTTTACTTAACCTCATACTTTTTAAGTAATTTCTTATATCAACAAAGCCGATATGAAAATAGTTCTTGCATACTCTGGTGGATTAGATACTACAGTAGCGATAAGATGGCTAAAGGAAACCTTTAATGCTGATGTTATCACAGTCACAGTAGATGTAGGGCAAAAAGATAACTTTGAAGACATAGAAAAAAGAGCATATATAGCAGGAGCAACAAAGCATTATACTATAGATGCAAAAAAGGAATTTGTTGATAATTTCATTTCTTACGCAATCAAAATGAACGCATTATATGAGGATGTTTATCCATTATCAACAGCCTTAGCAAGACCATTAATAGCACAAAAAGTTGTTGAAATAGCAAAAAAAGAGAAAGCAGACTATATTGCTCACGGTTCAACATCTAAAGGAAATGATCAAGTAAGATTCGACTTAGCAGTTAAAGCATTATATCCAGAGGCTAAAATCATAGCTCCAGCCAGAATATGGAATATGACAAGAGAGAAAGAAATAGAGTTTGCAAAAGCCAGAGGGATTCCTATCAAAACTGAAAGCAGTAAATATAGTATTGACGAGAACTTATGGGGTAGAAGTATTGAAGGTGATGATATTTCTGATCCGTCAAAAGAAGTCCCAGAAGATGCTTTTGAATGGACCAAAAAGAAAAATAATGGTAAAATTATTCTCTCCATTGAATTTGAAAAAGGTATTCCAGTTGCTATAAATAATGAAAAAATGGATTTAGTTAAAATTATTCAAGTGTTAAATGAGGTAGTAGGTTCTTATGGTTTTGGAAGAGTAGAACATTTAGAAAATAGAGTTGTAGGTTTTAAATCTAGAGAAGTTTATGAAGTTCCTGCAGCGTTAGTTTTGATAAATTCACATAAAGACTTAGAAAAGACTGTTTATTCTCCATTAGAGTTTAGATTTAAGAAATATATAGACTCACAATGGACTGATTTAGTTTATCAAGGGCTTTGGTTTGAACCTTTAAGAGAGACTATACAATTGGCCGGTGATAATTTAAATAAATGGGTTACTGGTGAGGTAAAAGTAGAAATAGAAGGTAATGGAATGAGAATATTAGGTAGAGCTTCAAAGTACTCCCCATTTTCTGAAAAAGTTGCTAGTTATAATAAAGGATGGTATCCGACTGATGAAATGGCAAGAGGATTTATTGAGATATACGGTATGCATTCACTGCTGACAAGACAGGTGAGAGAGTAGTGGTATTATACAGAAGATGGGGCACAGAAAAAGATTTTGTGTCTACTTATACTTCCTCCATAGATAGTGACAAGGAAATAGTAGAAGAAGTAAAAGTTGTGATGAAAGCTCATGTTATAGAACTTTATCTATCTGGTTATATAGCAAAAGATACTGCTAAGAGAATTTTGTTAGCAATAAACTCTTTTCATGAATTGAAAGAAGGATATGAAGATATTCATGAGGCTTTAGAAGATCATATAATAAAGACAGTTGGTGAAGAAGGCGGATGGGTAGGATTTGGAAGGAGTAGAAATGATCACGTTGCTACAGCACTAAGACTTAAGATGAGAAAATATCTTGTTGAAATTTTATACGATATTATATCTTTAAGAAAAACCCTCATTGAAAAGAGTAAGACATCTACAGAAATTTTATTTCCTACTTATACTCACTTTCAACCAGCTCAACCATCAACGTTAGCTCATTATTTCTTATATATTGAAGACGAATTAGATACAATCTGGAATTATATTTATTCCTCTTTACTTTTAGTAAATAGATCTCCATTAGGAAGCGGGGCTATTGTAGGGACTAACGTTAAATTAGATAGAAAAAGAGAAGCTGAATTGCTAGGATTTGATGACATTATATATAACACAATATCTGCTACTTCATCAAGATTAGATCTGATTAATGCAGTATCAAATTTGTCATTGCTAATGTTATTTTTTAGCAGAATAGCAGAAGATTTAATTCTTCTTTCCTCCATGTTTATTAATATAGTAAAATTACCTGACTCTCACGTAAGTACCAGTAGTTTAATGCCACAAAAAAGAAATGCAGTCACGTTAGAGATTCTAAGAAGTAAGGCTGGAGAATGCTTTGGCGATCTCTCTTCTCTTTTTAACATTTACAAAGGTTTACCCTCTGGTTATAATTTGGATTTACAAGAAATGAATAAGCATTATTGGGATTGCGTTAAAATTGTTATTTCTTCAATAGAAGTAATAAATTCAATACTAGAAGGTATCGAAGTTCTAAACTTTCAATTAGATGACAAGACTACAGCTACTGATGTTGCAGAAGACTTAGCTATTACCGGAATACCGTACAGAAAAGCTTATATGGAGGTAGCTAACAAAATTAGAGCGGGCACTTTTATATCCGAAATTTCTCCAAAAA
Organism: Sulfurisphaera ohwakuensis; assembly: GCF_009729055.1. GTDB lineage: Archaea > Thermoproteota > Thermoprotei_A > Sulfolobales > Sulfolobaceae > Sulfurisphaera > Sulfurisphaera ohwakuensis. The sequence continues at coordinate 1,502,464 of NZ_CP045484.1, forward strand.
CTTCTATATATAAGAAGGCTGTTATGGGCTCTCCTAATCCCGAGTTAATAAAGGAAGAGATAAAAATTAAAGAAAATAGAATAGTAGAAGAAGAGAATAAATTGAAAAAATATGAAGAAAAAATAATCGGAAAAATGAATGAATTAAAGGTGATCGAAGATGACCTTATATTGTAAGAGAGGATATAAGGGGTATTTATACCTAGAAGATGGAACATTAATTGAAGGTTGCGGTTTTGGAGCTAAAGGAATTAGAGCTGGAGAAGTAGTTTTCACTACATCAATGAATGGCTATCCAGAGAGCTTAACTGATCCTTCATATAGAGGGCAAATCCTTGTGATAACACATCCACTGGTAGGAAATTACGGAGTCCCAGAAAAGCAAAGAGTAGAAGGAATATTAACTAACTTTGAGTCAGAGCAAATACAAGTTGAGGGTCTTGTAGTAGCTGAGGAAACAGATCCCTTTAAATGGAATTCGTCTAAAAGCCTTCATGAATGGTTACTAAGCGAGGGGGTTCCAGGACTTTCAGACGTTGATACTAGAAGTATCGTTAAAAAAGTAAGAAGTAGAGGAGTCATGATGGGTGTAATAGCATCTGGTTATGAGATAGAAGATCCAAAAAAGTTCCTAGAAAAGAAGTATGATGAGATTGATTTTACACAGTTTACATCACCAAAAGCTCCCATAGTTCATTTAGGTAATACTGGTGAAACAATAGTAGTAGTAGATTGTGGAGTAAAGCATGGTATACTATATCAACTTCATCAAAGAGGATTCACAATTGTAAGAGTACCTTGTAAGTTTAATGCAAGTAAAATAATGGATTATTATCCTAAAGGTGTAGTTTTTGGTAATGGGCCTGGTAATCCAAACTTATTGCAAGAAGTTATAGAGAATTTTAAAGAATTAACAGAATATAAAATCCCAATTCTAGGAATTTGCTTAGGTCATCAAGTAGCAACTTTAGCAATGGGTGGAAAGGTAAATAAAATGAAATTTGGACATAGAGCAATAAACAAACCAGTTATTGATATATCATCAAATAAATGTTATATTACAACGCATAATCATGGTTATGGTATTCTTTCAAAAGAAGATCTACCACCAAATAGTAAGTTGTGGTTTATTAACCCAGATGACGGAACAATTGAAGGTTGGATTCATGAAAAGTTACCAATTATTACTACTCAGTTTCATCCTGAAGCTAGACCCGGTCCTTGGGATGTAACTTGGGTATTTGATAAATTTAAAAAGATGGTGAGTCGTAATGCGTGAGAGTGTAAGAAAAGTATTAGTTATTGGGTCTGGACCAATTAAAATAGCTGAAGCAGCAGAGTTTGATTACTCTGGAAGTCAAGCATTAAAGGCATTAAAAGAAGAGGGAATAGAAACAATATTAGTAAACTCTAACGTAGCAACTGTGCAGACTAGTAGAAAATTCGCTGATAAACTTTATATGATACCAGTAACTTGGTGGGCTGTTGAAAAAGTAATTGAGAGAGAAAGACCAGACGGAATTATGGTAGGATTCGGCGGTCAGACAGCACTGAACGTAGGTGTAGACTTATACAATAAGGGAATACTTCACAAGTACGGTGTTAAAGTTTTAGGTACTCCTATAGAAGGAATTGAGAGAGCATTAAGTAGAGAGAAATTCAGAGAGACAATGATTAATGTGGGTTTACCAGTACCTCCAAGTCTTTCAGCTAGAAGCGAGGAAGAGGCATTAGAAAAGGCAAGGCAAATTGGTTATCCAGTAATGGTTAGAGTCAGTTTTAATCTTGGTGGTAGAGGTTCTATTGTAGCTTGGAATGAAGAAGAGTTAAAGAGAGATATTGGAAGGGCTTTGAGTCAAAGTTATATTCATGAAGTTCTAATAGAGAAATATTTACATCATTGGATAGAATTAGAATACGAGGTAATGAGAGATAAATACGGAAATTCAGCAGTAATTGCATGTATTGAAAATCTTGATCCTATGGGTGTTCACACTGGTGAATCTACTGTAATTTCACCTTGTCAAACATTAGATAATAAAGAATTTCAAGATATGAGATTTATGTCTATGGATGTTGCAAAATCTATTGATCTAGTGGGAGAATGTAATGTACAATTTGCATTAGATCCAAAAGGTTATAATTATTACGTAATCGAGACAAATCCTAGAATGTCAAGATCTAGTGCGTTAGCAAGTAAAGCTACTGGTTACCCATTAGCCTACGTATCAGCAAAGTTAGCATTAGGTTATAGTTTATATGAAGTTTTGAATAAGGTATCTGGAAGCACTTGTGCTTGCTTTGAGCCCAGTTTAGATTACGTTGTAATAAAGATTCCTAGATGGGATTTAGATAAATTTGAAAATGTGGAGGTTAGCTTAGCTTCAGAAATGAAAAGCGTTGGAGAAGTAATGAGTATTGGCAGATCATTTGAGGAGTCGTTGCAAAAAGCTGTGAGAATGTTAGATATTGGCGAGCCAGGAGTTGTAGGAGGAAAGATATATTTCTCCAAAATGACAAAAGAAGACGCTCTTAAAAATCTTAAAACGAGAAGGCCTTATTGGTTCCTTTATGCTGCTAAAGCATTTAAAGAAGGTGCAACTATTGATGAGGTTTATGAAGTCACTGGAATTAATAAATTCTTCCTTAATAAGATAAAAGCATTAGTAGAGTTTTATGAGATGCTAAGAAAGCAAAGAAACATTGATAAGGATACTTTACTTAAGGCTAAGAAATTAGGGTTTAGTGATCTTCAGTTGGCAAAAGCATTAGGAGTGAAGGAAAATGATATTAGAAAACTAAGAGAAAAATGGAATATTGAACCTAAAGTAAAGCAAATAGATACTTTAGCTGGAGAATGGCCAGCTGTTACTAATTATCTCTATTTAACATATAATGGCACAGAAGATGATATTGAATTTTCAGAATCTGGAAATAAGTTATTAATTATAGGGGCTGGTGGATTTAGAATAGGTGTTTCAGTAGAGTTTGACTGGAGTGTAGTGTCACTATTAGATAGTTCATTAAAGTACTTTAATGATGTAGCTATACTTAACTATAATCCAGAAACTGTCTCAACGGATTGGGATATAGCGAGAAAACTCTATTTTGATGAAATTTCAGTTGAAAGAGTATTAGATTTGATTAGGAAAGAGAAATTCACTTATGTAGCTACATTTACTGGAGGTCAAATAGGAAATAATATATCTAAAAAATTAGAAGAAGAAGGAATAAGATTGTTAGGAACTTCTGGTAGAAGTGTAGATACAGCTGAAGATAGAGAGAAGTTCTCTAAATTGCTTGATAAACTAGGAATCAAACAACCCGAATGGATTTCTGCAAGATCATTAGAAGAAGTAAAAGAATTTATCAGTAGAGTGGGATATCCGGTCCTAATAAGACCAAGTTATGTACTAAGTGGTGCAGCTATGAAAATAGTAAATAACGATCTTGAGTTAATGGAATATTTGAAAAGAGCTACAGAAGTATCACCAGAACACCCAGTTGTTATATCAAAATACTTAAACGATGCTATAGAGGCTGAAATTGATGCCGCTGGAGATGGTAAAGGAGTATATGGGGTAGTAATTGAACATGTCGAAGAGGCCGGTGTACATAGTGGAGATGCTACAATGTCGATTCCTTATAGGAAACTATCAGGTAATGTAGTTAATAAAATGAAAGAAAATGTACATATGATAGTTAGAGAATTAGAAATTAAAGGCCCTTTTAATGTGCAGTTTGTAATAAAGAATAATGAACCATATATTATAGAGCTTAATTTGAGAGCTAGTAGATCTATGCCATTTAGTAGCAAAGTGGTTAGTAAAAACATAATTTCGTTAGCACTTGATGGAATATTAAATGGTTTTGGCGTTGATGAGTTCATTGAGTTAAAACCAAAATCATGGGGAGTAAAATCTCCACAATTTTCATGGGCTCAGTTAAAAGGTGCTTATCCATTTTTAGGACCAGAAATGAAGAGTACGGGTGAAGCAGCCTCTTTAGGTACTGATTTTTACGACGCATTATTAAAAAGCTGGTTATCGTCTAGTCCAAATAAAATACCTAATAAAGAAGGAATTGCTCTTGTATATGGTACTACAAATGTTGAATACTTAAAAATTACAGCTAAGAATTTAATTGATTATGGAATGACTGTTTATACTTTATCAGAAGCTAGCATAGGAATTGAAGAGAAAAACATTAATGATATAATAGAACTTATTAAGAACAGAAAAGTTGAAATTGTTGTAACTGATGGATATCTTAAGCATATAGATTATGAGGTGAGGCGTATTGCCGTGGATTATAATATACCCATAATATTAAATGGTAGATTAGGAGCTGAAGTTACAAGAGCTTTTTCTCATCCAAATGTTACATATTACGAAATAAGTGAATATGGTGCAGGAATATGAGAGTGGCCTTAATAGTTGATATTGTAAGACAAGAAGAGAAATTAATAGCAAAAGCACTAGAGGAAAATAAGGTTCAATATGATATAATAAATGTTGCACAAGAACCTCTACCATTTAATAAAGCACTAGGTAGATACGATGTAGCGATAATAAGACCAGTTAGTATGTATAGAGCATTATATTCTTCAGCTGTGCTTGAAGCTGCTGGAGTTCATACCATAAACTCAAGTGATGTAATAAATGTGTGTGGAGATAAGATTTTAACGTACTCTAAATTGTATAGGGAGGGAATTCCAATTCCAGATTCAATAATTGCTCTTTCTGCAGAAGCAGCATTAAAAGCTTATGAGCAAAGGGGATTTCCATTAATAGATAAACCACCAATAGGAAGCTGGGGCAGACTAGTCTCTTTAATTAGGGATGTATTTGAAGGTAAAACAATAATTGAACATAGAGAGTTGATGGGTAATTCTGCTTTAAAAGCTCATATAGTTCAAGAATACATTCAATATAAAGGTAGAGATATAAGATGTATAGCAATAGGAGAAGAGCTATTAGGTTGTTATGCTAGAAATATTCCACCAAATGAATGGAGGGCTAATGTAGCTTTAGGTGGAACTCCTTCAAACATTGAAGTTGATGAGAAATTAAAGGAAACTGTAGTAAAAGCTGTAAGTATTGTTCACGGAGAATTTGTTTCGATAGATATACTAGAGCATCCAAATAAAGGTTATGTAGTTAACGAATTAAATGATGTACCAGAGTTCAAGGGGTTCATGGTAGCAACTAATATAAATGTTGCACAAAAGCTAGTTGAATATATAAAAGAAAACTACTCTAAATGAGCTAAGAATAAATCATGATTTGTTTCTTCTAAAAGTCTTCTGAGATTGTCAATTTTTTGTCTTAATCCTGGAACTACAGCCTTTGGGTACTCTAAAGTCCACAATATTTCATATAACTCTTCCATCATCTTATAAGTATTCTCGGCTTCAATCTTATCGTCTTTTCTAAGTAACTCTAACACTCTTCTTCTCATTTCCCCAATAGCATCTGCAATACCAAGAATATAATAAATCTCTGGAATTCCTAAATCTTCTGCAGTCTTTAGTTTCTCTCCGAAGTACATTGAATAGACTATACTAGCTTCAGAAATTTCTTGGTAAGCTGTACCAACATCACCGTACAATAACTCTGGGTATTCATCTATTATTTTCTTTAATTCTTCTAATTTTTGTAATGCAACCCTATATTTTTCTTCTGCTTCTTTCTTTTTTAATCTATGAGATAAAGATATCGTTTCTCCAGAATATCTAATTACTTCTCTTGCAATAAGTAAGACTTTTTCTCTTTTATCGAATCTTTCTTGTAATTTAGGAGTTATCTTATCTATGTACTCTTTGATTTCCTCAGTAAGCATAGGATAGAATTCGAGTTAACTAATTAAAACTATTCATTGATATAGAGATTCTCATTAGCTGAAAGAAAACTACTTATACTACTTATACTTTTTAAATCTTATGAGACAAATAAAGACGGTATCCGTAATTGGTGCTGGAGTAATTGGTGCTGGTTGGAGTACTCTATTAGCTCTAAAAGGATATGAAAATTGGTTTTATACAGAAAAGAAAGAGACATTAGATAAAGGGCTAGCGAAAATTAAAGGATATCTCAATGTTTTATATGAGTATAAGCTTATCGATAAGGAGCCAGATTACTATATGCAGAGAATCCATCCTACTACTAAGCTTGATGAGGCTATCAGTAATACAGATTTTGTATTGGAGGCTATAGTTGAAGAGTATGGAGCTAAAAAAGCGTTATTTAAACAACTTGATGAAAAGCTTGACAAAGATGTAATATTAGCAAGTAGTACTTCTGGGTTATTAATGACAGAAATACAAAAAGCAATGACTAAATACCCAGAAAGAGGAATTATTGCACATCCATGGAATCCACCACATCTTTTACCCTTAGTGGAAATTGTTCCTGGTGAAAAGACATCTCAAGATACAATTTATGCTACTAAAGATTTTATGGAAAACAAACTAGAAAGAGTTGTAGTAGTTTTAAAGAAAGAAATACCGGGATTTATTGGAAATAGGTTAGCTTTTGCATTATTTAGAGAAGCAGTATATTTAGTTGATGAAGGTATTGCAACAGTTGAGGATATAGATAAAGTTATGACTGCTGCTATTGGCTTAAGATGGGCATTCATGGGTCCATTCCTAACCTATCATTTAGGAGGAGGAGAAGGAGGATTAGAGTATTTCTTCAGTAGAGGGTTTGGATACGGAGCTAATGAATGGATGCATACATTAGCTAAGTACGATAAATTCCCATATACCGGTGTTGTAAAATCCGTGCAACAAATGAAAGAATACGAATTTGTAAAGAGCAAAACATTTCAAGAACTATCTAGATGGAGAGACGAAAAATTAATATCTTTAATAAAATTATTAAGAGGAAAGATTTAATATTTTATTCCTCTTCTTCTTTAAATTCTAAGATTCCTAAATTTTCTAATAACCCAGAATCTGTAACGTCAAATAGTATTGCCTCTTCTGTTTTTGAAACATTAACGTGATAGTGAACCATATTTGCTGGAACTACAAATACGTCTCCTTCTTCCCAATCTAACTTCTTACCCCCAATTACTGAATAGCCTTTTCCTTTAACTACTAGGTATATTGAGGCCATGTTATGTGAATGAGGTTTAGTTTTAGCATTTGGGGATAGATATTGAAAGCCTGGCATCATAGTAGGTGTTAATCCTCTAGATCTTCCAGTACTAGGTGAGTATAACATAACTTTTGCCACTCCTTTTTCGATAGGATTATCTATAGCTAATAACCTCAATAATTCCAAAATTTTATTAAACTTTATTACTTTAGGGCTTACTTGTGGTGGTGGTGTAGTATGTTCCATAAAGGCAACTATTTTAAGATCCTCAGTTTCATTTTCAATTTCCTTTATTATTTCTTTAGCTTTCTCCTTTATTATTTCAGATTGTTTATCAATCCGTTGGAGAGTTTTAGACATATGTATAAATTATATAAGTAATTTAAAAGGGTTGTGGTTAGAATGAAATGTTATGTGATATTTGAAGGAAAAAAATGTGTGGAAATATGTGGTAGAATAATTTGCGATGAAGAAACAGTAAAAAGTTACGGTGAAATGTGCGAGAAATGTGAAAAAGGGGATAAGCAGTCATGTATCAAACTTTATGAAAGATATGGTTGTTGGAGTACTACAGGGTGGTGGTTATAAGGATTGAGAATAAAGATGCTATTATACCAGCTACTACCATAAGAATTATTGTAAATACTTTTTCTTTTATTTCTCCTTCGTAAAAAACTCCTAAAATTGAAAGTGATCCAGCTGATAATATGATAGTCAAAGTGACATTTTTCAATAAAATATATATTAGTAGTGGTATTAATCCTATGAATGGAGAGAGTGTATGAGCGATAGTTGATAGAATAACACTTATTTTGTAACTATAATCATAAACTGTTCCTTTTAGAGATCTCATCATTTGTTTTTCAAGTTCTTTTAATTCTTCCTCTTTTTCCTTAAGCTCTACTACTATTGTATTCCACATTGAGGAAAGAGAAACTCCTACAATACCAGATAAGGTTAACGGAATTAGCTTAGGAATAGGTGTTTTAGCTAATGCTGATGAAACAATTATACTTAGAGATACAAGTAAACCATCAAATGCACCTAAAACAAGATATCTACGAATACTGGATTTATCACTTTTTACAACAATCTTAAATGCGTCTAAAAGTTTCTGTGACACAGTAATACTTTAGATTGAACTTATATATTAGGTTTATTTAAAAAATGTCGATGAATAAAAACATATACCTTGCTTTGGCAATAGTAGTTATAATAATAACAGCTCTTGGTGTTTATGCATTTAGTTCATATAAAACTACGATAGACGTGAAAAATTTAGGAGGAAGTCCGGTAAATGGGGAATACAAACTTGTTGTCAAAATTTTAGTAAATTACGGACCATTTGGAGGTATACATCCTCTAGGCTCAGCTGATGTTTGGATTTATTATAATGGTAAGTATTATAATCAATCACTAACAGACAGCAATGGCGTAGTGACTTTCTATTTACCACCAGGTAATTACACATTGTTTTTTACAGTGTTTCATATAAAGTATAATATAAACTTAGACTCCAATTATGAAGTAACATTAAATTATGCATACCTAAAATCCACATGATGTAAATGGGAGTACATCTGAAAAATGATGAAGTGGTCCTCGTCTGAAAAGTTTTTACCTTGTTTTTCTAAGTATATAGTATGAGTGTAAAAATTGATGTAATAAGGGTTGAAATACCAGAAGGAACTAATGTTATTATTGGGCAATCCCATTTTATAAAAACAGTAGAAGATTTGTATGAAACATTAGCTTCCTCAAGTCCTCATCTAAAATTTGGTATAGCGTTCTGTGAAGCTAGCGGTAAAAGATTAATAAGATGGGATGGAAATGACGAAGAACTAATCAAGTTAGCCCAACAAACAGCATTAAAAATTGGTGCTGGACATACTTTTGTAATTTATATCAAGAATGGATTCCCGATAAATGTCTTAAATAGAATAAAGAATGTAGAAGAAGTTGTGAGAATATTTGCTGCTACAGCGAATCCATTACAAGTTCTCATTGCAGAGACTGATCAAGGTAGGGGAGTAATAGGAGTAGTTGACGGTTATACGCCTCTAGGTATCGAGACAGAAGCTGATATAAAAGAAAGGAAGGAGCTCCTCAGGAAGTTCGGATATAAGAGATAAAGCCCTATCTAAAAGCGAATCAGAAATCTCTTTTTGTCCTTTACAATATTTTATCATTGAAGCCGAAATAAGAATAAGAGCTTGCAAATATTTTTTCTTTTTCTCATCTTTCTCAACTCTCCATTTTTCCTCTAGTATTTCATGCGATTCCCAAAATCTACCATTAAAAAATAATTTCTCGAATGGTAATTTCTCACTTGTAAATAATGGTTTACCTAATATAGAAATTATTCTTTCATCCTCATAAAAATCGATCTCCACATATTTGCAAATTCTTACATCAATAACATTAATACCCATTTGTCGTAATTTATTTTTAATTGTGTAGTCACAACAATCTTTAGGATAGAAGTAGATTACCCTTTTCATTACATAAACATTGTAGGAAGAGATAAAAAATGATTGCAAATTAACAAGGTGCCTTTCCGTAAATTTAAATAAATAAAAATTTTAAGTCCAGAAACTCAAATTATCCTAACTGAATTATGTTTAGGAAATTTTATGAAGAAGGAAAAGAAGTTGACTATGAAATACAACAACCAATAAGTTTAGATGAGATTTGGAAAGTGCTCGACGAAATATTCATGAATCTAAAAGATGTTAACGTTGTTGATGTTTACTATAGAGAAGTTGAAATTGATGAAAAAACCTCATACCCTACAGTAATTGTTGATGTTTATAATAATGACTATACTAATCCTGTTTACTTGATTTATGTTAAAGATTTAGATGAATATTCATGGAAGGAGTTAAAAGAAAAGATTGTTAATAAATACAAAAGCGATAAACTTAACGTATGTGATGAAGATGAAATATATGTTTCATTTTGTTCATAGTTTTTATTTTTGCATTCAGAGTATTTCATATGGGAAAAGAAGCTGTATTATATAAAGTAGAAGGAAATAAAATTAGATGTTTAGCCTGTGCACGAAGGTGCCTAATTGGCGAAGGCCAAGTTGGATTTTGTGGTGTTAGATCCGTTCATAATGGTAAACTTTATTTGGATGTTTACGGCAAAGTTGCTGCGGCACATGTAGATCCAATAGAGAAAAAACCTTTGGTACATTTCTATCCTGGTTCTAAAGTATTCTCCTTTTCCACATTTGGCTGTAATTGGATGTGTATGTACTGTCAAAACTTTGATATAAGTCAAAGAAGAAGAGCTGAAGGTACTGAAGTTACTCCAGAAGAATTGGTAGAAATGGCGATAGCTTATGATGCCGAAGGTATGACTTATACTTATAACGAACCAGCAATATTTGCAGAATTTGCTCATGATACTGGAGTTATAGCCAGGAAGAAAGGCTTATTTAATACTATGGTTACTAATGGATACTGGACTCCAGAATTGGTAGATTATGTTAAGGACTTTCTAGATGCTGCGACTGTTGATTTTAAAGGAAATGGTGAGCCAAAATTTATGAGAAGATACACTGGGGCTTCTGGTCCAGAACCAATTATTGAGACTATAAAAGGGCTTAAGGACGAAGGCATTCATGTAGAAATTACAGATTTAATAATTCCTCAAATTGGTGATAGCTTAGAAGCTGCTAAAAAACTGCTTAAGCAATTATATGATATTCTAGGACCCGATGTTCCTATTCATTTTCTGAGATTTCATCCAGATTATAAGCTGGGTTATCTTCCTTGGACTCCAGTAAAAACTCTTGAAGAACATTATAAAGTAGCTAAGGAGATGGGTTTCAACTACGTTTACATAGGTAATGTCCCCGGACATCCTTATGAGAATACATACTGTCCTAATTGTGGTAGAATGGTTATAAGAAGAGAAGGATTTAGAATCCTTGAGTGGAATCTAACAGAAGATATGAGGTGTAAATACTGTGGTTATAAGTTACCAATAGTTGGTAAACTTTCAAAGCATGCATTTGAAGATAGGTTTGAATCAGTATATATTTAATAAAAAAGAAGAGATACTATTTACCCTTAAACTGAGCCTTTCTTTTCTCTAGGAAAGCACTTACACCTTCTTTCTCATCTTCAGTACTAAAAACAACACCCCATCCTAAGCTTTCCATATTTAAACCGGCTAAAATTGGTAAATCTATTCCTTGATTAACAAGGAGTTTTATTAATGCAATAGAGATTGGTGGTTTTTCAGCTAACTTAAGTGCAAAATTCCTAGTTTCTTGTTCTAGGTTACTTAATGGGACTACTTTGTTAACTAAACCAATTTTTTCAGCCTCCTTAGCTGAAATTCTATCTCCAGTTAACATTAGTTCTAATGCTTTTCCTTTTCCTATTAGCCTAACTAATCTTTGTGTTCCTCCAAAACCCGGATAAATTCCTAAGTTAATTTCTGGTAAGCCTAATTGTGTTTCTTCAGCAGCAATTCGTATATCACAAGCCATTGCTAATTCTAGTCCTCCTCCCAAAGCATAACCGTTTATCATTGCTATTGTAGGTTTATTAATATTTTCTATATAATCCATAAGTTCTCTCCCACTCTTAGCAAATTGCCAAGCAGTATAGCCATTTAACTCTTTAAATTGAGAAATATCAGCACCAGCTGAAAAAGCTTTTCCGTTTCCAGTAATTATAATTACTTTAATGTCAGAGTCGTATAACATTTCGTCTATTCCTTGTCTCAGTTCTTTTATCATTTGTTGATTTATAGCATTTAATCTATCTGGCCTATTTAAATAAATCCACCCTATTGGGGTCTCTTTTTTTACAACAATTGTTTCCATAAGATCTTCATAGAGATTAAGCTTAAAAATAAACATGCTTAAGCTAAAAGTCTTTGAAAAAGGCTTTTAAGATCTTGATCAGTAAAGATAATTATGAAAAAAGACATTATACCACTATTATATTCCGCTATTGCTATTATTCCAATAGGAGGTAGTTCTATTTCTTCATATTTATTATCAGATTATTTACGAGATTTCTCAGAGACTTTAAGATATTTACCCCTAGTGTGGGGTCTCTCCTCTTTATCTTCCATTCTAGTTGCGTTTTATTATTTTAAACAATTTCTTTTCGAAATTTTAGCTATTGTAATAGCTGCTCCGCTTCTTATTTCATATTTAAATTATAAAAAATATGAGAATATAAAAATAGAAGTTAATGAATACTACTTAGAAATTAAATTTGAAGTGCCTATGAAGAGACTATCATTTGATAACCCTTCCGCTTTATTTGAATATGTTTTTGAAAAAGCATTGAAGAAAATAAAGCCCCCTTACTTATTTAAATTAAGAAATTTAGATAATTGTGGAAATTTAAAAGTAATTCCAAGAGAGAACTCAATAATATTAAGGAAAAGATGTGGAGATACAGTGGTTGAAATAATAATATCGAACAATGATAAAGCTGATTTAAAAGTCACAATGCCATATTAATCTTGTTTTTGAACAAATATTACAAAATAATAAAACTTTAAGTATTAAATAAGTTTTACTATAATTAACGTTAGTAAGATTATTGCAAGATAAGGCGAGGATAATTTAAATGATTCCCAAGCTTCATCTGCTGTAGGATTAAGATAAAGTTTAACTGATACATATAGTAGAAATGCGGACACTATTGTACTTACAATCAAATATATTAAACCAGCATATAACCCTATTAGTAAAGCAAATGGTACCATTAATGCATTTGATATAGCAATAGCTTTAGCAGAAGTTCTCTCATCTGTCAATACTGGTAACATAGGAATTTCAGCATTTTTATAATCATCTCTGAACCTTAACGCTAAAGACCAAAAGTGTCCTGGGGTCCACATAAAGATTAAAAAGCCTAATAAAAACGACAATAATGTGAAAGAACCACTACTTGCTGCAAAACCAGCCCATGCTGCCGCACTTCCAGCAAAACCACCAATTACAATATTCCACCAAGTTCTTGGTTTTAGCCAAATTGAATAAATAACTACATATATAAAAGCTCCTAAAGCGATAAATAGGGCTGTGAGAGGATTTGCAAGAAAACCAATAAGTGTACCAACAACTATAAATATTGAACCTATTGCATAAGCCTCTTTTCTTCCTACTTCTCCTTTTACTGTTGGTCTCCAAGAAGTTCTCTTCATTTTCTTATCTTTTTCTATCTCAAGACCTCCATTAATTATCATTCCTCCACCAGATGCAAGACTACCTCCTATAATTACGGCAAGAAAACTCACTATGATAGAAGTAATATTAATAGCTTTAGGTAAACCAAGTACAAATCCTGCAATAGCAGCGAGATCTAAGAGGCTAATAACTCGAGGTTTTGAAAGCTTAATATAGTCAATTAACTTCCTAGATAGACTTATTGCCATAAGTCTCACGTATATTCTCGTAATTTTCATATTTAAATATTCTCTTAAATAATTACAAATAGAGAAAAATCATAAGCAATTTCTCTTTAGAAGAATTAAATCAGATAAAGCTCCATAGGCAGCATTTACTGGTCCAGCACCAGGTCCTCTTATTAAAATACTTTGAATATCTGTGGTAATATCAAGCGCGTTTTCAACACCGTCAACATTATATAGAGGATCATCTTGAGAAATAGGAAGAGGCTTTACCCATACTTCTTTTTCATCAGCATAGGCGATTAACTTTATTTTTTCATTTTTTGGTAAATCTCGATTTATGCCTTCAAACTTTACATCTTTAATCGTTACACTCTTTCCTATCATAAAGTTGGCTAAAATAGTTATTTTTGCTGCCGCATCAAAACCGTTAATGTCTAATGTAGGGTCTTCTTCAGCATATCCTCTTCTTTGAGCCTCTTTCAATGCCTCTTCGAAACTTACTCCTTTATTCATGAGGGTCAATATGAAGTTTGTTGTCCCATTTAGAATCCCCCTAATCTTTATCACTCTACTTCCTGGTAAAACTCTGTATAGATTAATTGATGGTGTTCCGCTCATTACAGTTCCTTGAAAACCAATTTTTACACCTTTTGATCTAGCTAAAGAAAATATCTCATTAAAGGCTAAAGCTAAAGGAGCTTTATTTGTAGTTATTATATTTATACCATCTTTTATTGCTTCCTTATATAGAGAAAGCGAAGGTTCTCCATTGTTATAATTTGCAGATGAAACATCAACTATTACATCTGGTTTAATTTTTTCAAAAGCTTTAAATACGTCTCCTTCGAGATCTGGTGTAAAGTCTTCTTTATCTTGTAACATTATTCCTCTTCTAGTAACTATTCCTCCAATTATTATGTCATTTAACTCTGGAGATCTTTTTTCATGAAGTAGTTTTCTAAATGCTTTTCCTACATTTCCGTAACCAAAGAGTAATAATTTCAACCTAAATTCACCATTCCATTCCATTTTCCATTAGCATATTTAACTAATAACTCTGCTGTAAGTTTAGCAGCGTAAAATACTAAATCTTTTTCAACTCCCGGTACTCCAGCTGAAACAATTAAAACATTTTTAGTTTCAAATGTAATGCTTGTAAGTAATGAGTCTCTATGAGGATAAATATGCATAACTTTTCCGCTTTCGTCAATCATAATTGGTATTCCTGGACTAACTTTTTCTGGTTCTTTCTTTCCAATTCCATAAAATAATTCATCTCCTTTACTAAGTATGATCCTCGGATTTCCTACTATTTTATCCATATCATACAATCCTATTGGTACTAAAGTTTCTGTACTTGAGATATTTCCAGAATCTACTACGTTATTTATTCTTGGTAATCTTCCGTTTCTTGATACTCTTCTTCTTAATGCTTCTCCACTAGGTCTTATTTTTGTTGGGTCAATCCCTATTTTCCAATAAAAATCTCTATAAGCTCTAACTACTGGATTATCCTTTAAGGTTTCAGGATTTTCTCCTTTATACTTCTCTTCAATTTTTTCTAATTCCATTTCGATGAGTTTACTATTCTTTTCTACAGTAACGGAGTGAACTTCAGTGAAACCAATAAAAATTCCCAGCTTTTTAGCGTCTTCGCATACTTTAACAATCATATATTAAGTTTCTGGTGTCGAAACAATAAACCTTACTTTTTTTACACCCTTAAGCTGAGATAGTTTTGCTGTCAATTCCACTAAATCTCTTTTCTTTCCTTTCACTGCTAATGCTTCTATGCATTCATTTCCCACATGAATATGCATGACAGAGATTATCTTATCTTCATGCTCATGTTGGAATTTAGTAACTTCAGAAGCATTTTCGTCGTAAACCAAGTTTATTATACCATAAACAAATGTGTCACTACCCTCATTTTCATCAAGGAAATTTCGTATAGCGATCTGGAAAATTTTGCTTCTATCTACTATTTGTTTCTCTTTTAAATATCTTTCTAATCTTTCATATAATTCCCTAGGTATTGATATACTGATTTTTTCGCTCATTTATATAAACCTCTTGGAAAAGTAAAATATATGGATTTATTAAAAAAGGCTGAGGAATTAGGGGCTACATTTGCTGATTTAAGAATAATGAAAATTAAAGAACTTTCTTTGACTGTAACTGAAGATAGGGAGTTAATAACCACTAATGGAATTGACCAAGGGTTCTCATTGAGAGTGCTTTATAGAAGTAATTGGGGATATAAATCTAGTACTGGAGAAGTAGGTTATGATGACGTTAAAGATGCAATTAACGTAAGTTATGGAGATGAAAAAACAAATATCATTTACATGCCACCAAAAAAGGATATTGTTGATATAAAAATAAAATATGATTTTAATAGGTCAATTGAGGAAAAATTCAAAGACTTAAGAAAAATAAGAGAAAGCGTATTTTCTCTATCTGATAGGATAAAAAGTGTAAATATACGATATTATGAATCACACTATGAAAAAGAATACTATAGCACTGAAGATAGAGAGATTAAGCAAAAATATGTAATAAGTGGATTTTCTATTGTAGCAGTAGCTAGAGAAAATGACGTTGTGGCATCAGCCTATGTTTCAAAATCTACTTTCCAAGGTTATCCACTAGAAGTATTTGATATTAATGATATTTTGCAAACATTAAAAATAAGGATAGAAGGACAACTTAAAGGTAAGCCACCAAAAGCTGATAAATATCCTGTTGTATTAGCACCAGAAGTTGTTGGAGTTTTCGCTCATGAGGCTATAGGTCATTTAGCTGAAGCTGATTTAGCTATAAATGGTATTCTTTATGAATTAAGAGGAAAGCAAATAGCTCCAGAATCTGTAAATATAATAGATTCTCCAGTAGTGGATTATCCTATGGGTATAGGAGTTACCATTTATGATGATGATGGAATAGAAGGAAGAGATGTTTATATCATAAAAAATGGAGTGGTAAACGAATTCCTTACTGATAGATTTTACTCCTCATATCTTGGTCAGAAACCTACTGGTAATGCAAGGGCAGAGGACTTTAGAAATCCTATTATAATAAGAATGAGAAATACTTACATATCTCCCGGTTCTTATTCTTATGACGAGATGATTAAAGAGGTTAAACAAGGGATATTATTGGTTTCTCCCCGTGGTGGTCAAACCAGTCCAGATGGTACTTTCCAGTTTGGAATACAAGAAGCATATAAGATAGAAAATGGAGAAGTTAAAGAACCTTTAAGAAATGTCGGAATTTCTGGGTATACAATTGAAACGTTAAGAGACATTAAGGCTATATCTAAAGAGTTTAATGTTTCTCCTGGCTATTGTGGAAAAGAAGGTCAAAGTGTTCCAGTAGGTGTAGGCGGATCATACGTTTTAGTTGAAAATATGAAGGTTGGTGGTATAATTGACTGATGTGTACACTATTATCCAAAAAGGAAAGGAACTAGGCTATTCAACTGAGGTCTTTATGGCGGAACTTAGAGCCGTTCAAATTAAAAGAGAAAGACAGTATCAGAATATGAGTATCTTAGATAGAGGATATGGTATTAGAATAATAAAAGATGGCAAGTTAGGCTTTGCATACGGTAATAGACTTGATAACCTTTTAGATTTAGCAATTGATGGCCTTCATGCATCTAAAGAAGATAAATTTAATGTTTTACCATCTCCAGAAAAGATCAGTAAATTAAACCTGAAAATGTTTGATATAGCAAATGCACAAACTAGGATTAGTGATTACTTATCCTTTGGTAATGAGATAAGAGAACATGTTAATGTTGTAGCTGAGTATTATGATATTATGAACTTGAAAGTTAAGATTGTTAGTTCAGAAGGAATCGATGTAGAGGAAGAGAGAAGTCTTTCCTCAATAAGTTTAAGTTTTAATGTAAAAAATGATACGGAAATAAGCCCAGAAATATACGAACATGTAACGAGTAGATCCTTAGATATTAACTTAGATAGTATTAAGGATAGGATTTTGAAAATGAAAGAAATATTTAGCAAGAGGAGAGTAAAGTTAGAAAAACCTGTGTCAGAGGGAATTTTTACTCCTAAAGCTCTTTCAGAGTTGTTCTCTCCGTTATTTTCTCACGCTATCTCTTTAGAGAATTATTACAGAGGAAAATCGCCATTAAAAGAAGGAGAAATAATAAACGAGAAACTAGAAATAAGCGATAATCCTCTAATACTTAATGCTCCTTATAGTAGATCTTTTGATGCAGAGGGATTACCATCCAAGATAAATTACTTGATAAAGGATGGGAAAATTAATCAATTCTTATCAAATACCTATTGGAGTTTAAAGACCAATAGAGAAAATACGCATTCAGCTACTAGGAACTACTCAGTTCTCCCTTATATTTCACCCACAATATTAGATATAAATGTAAAAAGCAGTTCAGATAACGAAGGAATATTTATAGATCAAGTACAAGGAGTTCATACCAGTAATTTTGATACTGGAGAGTTCTCAGTAGTGATTCCTATAGCATGGAACGAAAAAGAAGGCGTAGCGTACAAGGAATTAACTTTATCTGGAAATCTAAAGGATTTTATTAAAGGTATTGAAAGTAGTGTAGGAGATAAGATAATTTATGGTAATTTGAGTACTTCAGCACTCAGAGTGAAAAACGTTACCATCGTATGAAATATTTAAATTCTATCTATTCCATAAGAAAAGTGATGAATATGTTCAAAAAGATCCTCGTAGCTTATGATGGCTCGGATCATGCGGCCAGAGCATTAGATATTGGGATAGATTTAGCTAAAAGATATGAAGCAAAATTAGATATTGTGGAAGTTGTAGATACAGCAGCATTATTAGGCATGGGTGTAGCACCTATTCCAGGTGAGGTAATTCAACAAGTTTACAATAAAGCAAAAAGCGATATTGACAACGCTAAAGCAAAAGCACAGAATCAGGGTATTAAAGACGTTGAGGGTGTAGTTCTTGAAGGTGATCCAGCAACAGCAATTTTAGAATATGCTGGGAAAAACGGTGTTGATTTAATAGTTACTGGAAGTAGGGGACTTTCGACATTTAAGAGAATAATTTTAGGTAGTGTGTCTACAAAACTAGTTCAAGAGGCTAAGATACCCGTATTAGTCGTAAAGTAAAAACTCTTCTTTTTATTCCTCTATTACTCTTAAAATGTCTTCTACTTCAAATATTCCGCATTCTGTTACAAGTCTTCCATAATAATCAACAAATAATGCTAAACAACTTTTTTCTTCATTTTTACTCACTAACTTTACTTTCTTATCCTTAATAGACAAATATTTATTAATTTCATCTATGACTTCTTTATCACTAATTTTTTCATAATTTTTTATTTCATTAATAATTTCACTAAGTATTTTGTCATTATCCACTTCTCTCTTTAGTTCTAAATATAGAGAAGTGGCATGTAATTCTTCTGGTAAACTCTTTACATTCGTATCAATTCCTATACCTATGAAAACTGTACTGTTCATTCCTTCGTTAATTCCCTCAATAAGAATTCCAGCAATCTTTCTTTTTCTGTAGACAATATCATTAGGCCACCTTATCTTTACATCAAGAAAAGTTGATAACACTTTTCTAACAGCTAAGGAAGATCTAAAAGTTAAAAAAGGAATCCTCTCAGCATTGTAATTTTTTATGACATAAGTAAACCATAAACCACCTTTAGGAGAATACCATTCTCTTCTATATCTTCCCCTTGCCTTAGTTTGCTCTTCAGCAACAATTACAAACTCATCTGCGTTTATAATTTGATATATTGCTTCAGCCAAATCCTGAGTTGAAGTTACACTAGGAAACTTAAATACTAACATACTTATACACATCACTAATATTTTTGATAATTGAAAAACCTGATGCTTTTCTTGCCCTATTCATGATAGCAAATCCTATTCCTCTTTCTGGAAAACCTACCATTATACCTATGTCGACGTTTAGTTTATCTAGCTCTCTGAAAGAATCAAATAAATTTCTTGCTACTTCATATAAATTTTCATCACTGCCAAGAATTATTTGTTGTAAACCTTCAAACTCTTTACTTAGTTCTTTAGGTATAAGAAGTGCAACCTTATACTTCTTACTCAATAAGGACACTACGTCCTTGAATATATTCCTATTTTCTACCAATAGTAATCTTGTATTAGGTGCATAATGTTTATATTTCATTCCAGGTGCTAAGGCTATTTCAGCTTCTTTCTTTCCTTGAGCAAATTCTGGAATAATTATATCACCAAAGAGTTTCTTTAGTTCCTCAACCGTAAAAGGCCCAGGTCTAAGAAGTACCGGTGGTTCAACTGTTACGTTAATTATTGTACTTTCAACACCAAAGAACGTATGTCCACCATCGATAATTACATCTACTCTTCCATTCAAATCTGTTATTACATCTTCAGCCTTTGTAGGACTTGGTCTAGTAGCCAAATTAGCACTAGGTGCAGCTATTGGAACCCCGCTCTCACGTATTAATTGTAATGCTATTGGATGAGCTGGCATCCTAACGGCAACGGTATCCAAGCCAGCAGTAACTTCTTTAGGAATTCTCTCAGTCTTTTTTAGAACAAATGTAAGAGGGCCTGGCCAAACAATTTGTGCTATCTCCAATACTTTATCTGGTATATCTTTAGCAACTTCAAACAGCTGGTTAAAATCTGCAATGTGGACAATTAGTGGGTTATCAACTGGTCTGTTTTTAGCTTGAAATATTTTTAAACACGCATTTCCATCAAAAGCATTAGCACCTAAACCGTAAACAGTTTCTGTAGGAAAAGCTACTGTTCCACCATTCCTTATAACATCAGCAGCTATTTTTATTTTATCAATTTCCGGGTTCAATGGATCGATCTTAAGTATTTGAGTCATAAAAAATGTTAATAGTATGTTACTTTTTAAATTTAAACAGTGATGAGAAATTAGTATTGAGGATCATGATGCCTGAGGCGCTCTATACTGATTTAGTTGAACGGTGATAGATGAGGTGATCGCTGAAAAAAATGATGATGGGTTTAAAAACCCGTACTAGAATTTAAAATTGCATAGAAATGTATATACATTTTTTTCCATTGCAACACAAATTGTACGACTTTTATTAACAAAAGGATTTTAAGAATGCCCCTAATTGTAATATGGGATTATAATGACTGAAGAACTACTTTTAACAGGAAACTTACAAGAAGCATCTAAGAAAGCAATCCAATGGTTGATAAACAGAAAACCGATAAAGAGTCTAATAGATTGGGGTATTTCATTTTCACTATGGCCACCACATTTAACAACCAGCTGTTGTGGAACAGAATTTGGGGCTTTTGCTGCAGCTAGATTTGATGCTGAGAGATTTGGTGTTCTTCCATTTTCCTCTGCAAGGCAAACTAATTTACTAGTTATTGAGGGAACTTTAACTAGAAAAATGGCAAGAGCAGCGAAAATTGTCTATGATCAAATGCCAGAACCCAAATGGGTAATAGCTATGGGAGCTTGCTCACTTGAAGGTGGAATATTTTGGAACTCCTATAATACCGTCTTACCCTCAGAAATTGGGATTCCAGTAGACATTTATGCCCCAGGTTGTCCAACTAGACCAGAAGCACTAGCAAGAGCTATAATAACACTTCAAAAAAGAATAAGAGGTAATCAAACAGTAAAAGCTAAATCTGCATAATCTACGTCTAATATTTTTCCTTTTACTGGAGTCTTATACTCTGGTTTAACTATAGCAGGTAAATCTGAAATTTCAATACCGTTCCAAAGCTTAAGATATTCTTTTATACCATTAATTAGTTCTTTTCTATTACTTCCAATTACTGGAACATCATGCAGAATTAGAATCTTATCTAGATTATCTTTTTTAAAACCTAAGAATCGAAGCTCTGCTGTTAAGAACTTTTCTAGTTTTTTTGCTCTTAGGGCTATTATTACTTTGTCGTCATCAATTAATGATGTTAGTCCACCATCCTTATTCGCTGTAATAGAGTATTTATAACCAGTATACATTCCTTTTTTGCTAACTACAATTAATTCTCTTAGTTTAATGCCCATCTCATTGTATGATATAAAATCTGGATAATCTTCAGCCAATGACGATACAAACTTCTTAGTAAGAATTACATACTTAGCTTCAGGCTTAAGTATTGATGATATATCTATTCCTTGGAGTTTCATAAGTATAAATACGTTTTAATATCTTATCTATTTTTCATTTAATCAAACTTTAATTTGCTTATAAGCTAAGTGAACAATTTAAAATATAGAAATAAATTCCGAATTATTTCCTTGATTAATGAGGGTTAAGATAATTAGTATTATTTGCTGGTGAATATTTATGTAAAAGATAATTATAAATATCGGTGTAAAAATAAAAAGTATTCAACACTATATTTTAACTTTTTCTTCTATTCTTCTTAGGTTTTTCTTCTATTTTTTCTAATATTAAATCCTTTTAATCAGAGTACTCAAAAATAATTTATGGAATTAGAAGAATTAACCTCAAAACTAATCCAGTTTCCTACAGTAAATCCACCAGGTGAAAACTTACTTGATTGCGCCTTATTTATAAAAGATTATCTTTCATCTCAAGGCTTTTCATCTCAAGTTGTAGAGTTTGAAAAGGGCTGGCCAGTAGTTATTTCCGAAAATGGTAATAGAAATGGAAAGTTAATAATGCTAAATGGCCATTATGATGTTGTCCCTACTGGAGATGTAAATAAATGGAAATATGATCCTTTTTCTGGAAAGATTATTGATGATAAAGTTTACGGACGAGGTAGTACTGATATGAAAGGAGGCTTAGCTGTTTTCATGAAAGTATTTACTGAAATAGCCGATAAAGTTAATTATAACCTTATTTTCACAGCTGTTCCAGATGAAGAAAGTGGTGGTGATAAAGGGTCAAAATATTTAGCTGATAGATATAAGCCAGATTTAGTACTCATATCTGAACCATCCGGTTCAGACTCTATAAACATCGGTGAAAAAGGGTTATTACAAATAAAGTTGATAACTAAAGGTAAGGTTGCTCACGGAAGTCTTCCATCTTTAGGTGAAAATGCAATAATGAAACTCGTTAAGGATTTAATTCAACTTGAAAAAATAAAAGAGATTGAAATAAAAATCCCAGATAATCTCATAGAAGCGATGACAGTAAGAATACCTTCAGAAATTGCTAAGAATGATGTATTAAGGATTTCCTTTAATCCCGGTGTAATTAAAGGTGGAGTTAAGATTAATGTAGTTCCAGATTACGCTGAAGTTGAAGTTGATATGAGAATACCACCCGGAATAAATAGTGATGAAGCATTAAATATTGTAAGGAGCCTTGTGAAACAAAGTGAAATAATACCTCTGGACTTATCAGAACCTAATTATACTCCTCCAGATAATGAGTTTGTGAAAAAATTGGAAAATACTATATATAAACAGCTAGGCATTAAAGCTAAGAAATATATCATTACTGGTGCTACAGATGGTAGATATTTTAGATATAAGGGGGTTCCAGTAATAGTTTACGGCCCAGGAGAGCTAGGCATGGCTCACGCTTATGACGAGTTTATTTCATTTAGAGAATTACGAAATTCCTATACTGTTATGAAAGATTATTTATTAACCCTCTTCTAAATATCTAAAGATTAATGAAGAGATGAATAGTAAAATCCCAGCTGTTATGAAGTCAATTCCATAACTTAAATAATGAGTTATATATCCAGATAGAAGACTACCTAGAAAAAGTGCAATTCCAACTACAGTACTATACACACCAAGATTTTTACCTTGTGATCTCTCTCCAACGATCTTAAATATCAAAGTATTTGATGATGAATAGTAAATTGCAAAGGCTATACCAGCTGCTAAAGGATAAAATATTAATCCCAAAATCAGAATTAATTGACCATAAAATAATAATGTAGAAACACCAAGTATAAAGTACGAGCCTCCTCTAAGAAGCAGAGATTTATGGGCAAGTTCAGTCTCATTCTTATCTTTAATTAATTTCTCACTTATTCTAAACCCTATAATTTGAAATACCATCCCCATAGTTATAACTGCAAGAGCTTCTGACTTATCTAAACCTTTTACGTAAAGACTTGCTGGATAAACTGTGTTAAAGATTCCACTACTAATGTAAAAGATAACTATAGCAATATAAAGTAAGGGAACGTAATTTATTGGTTTTCTCAAAAGTCTGCTAAGTTTAAATAATTTAAAATGATGAGGATTAGGCAAATGTAAAAACATTAATGGTAAATGAAGTAATCGTGTAAAGAAGGACTCTTTGTGGTGGAGTATTGCTGTTCTTTCAAAAGTTAAGATTGGTTCTGGCAGAATTTTAACAGAAATGATTGCTGTTATAGCCATAATTACAGCTAATATGAAAATTATTTGAAATATTCTCATATATATTACAAGAAACGTTGATATTAACAATCCGATTAAGGTTCCTATTGATGAAAGAAATGAATATCTAGAAAATAACGCTCCCCACTCCTTTTTACTAGCAGATTCCATAACTAAAAGATTGAATGGTGTCGTAGACGCTGTTGATGAAAAGATAAGTAAGGAGTATCCTAAAGCTATCATCTGAACATTCCTAGAATAAGATAGAAGGAAAAGAGAAAGAGCTGTACCAGAGAAACTGGTGATAATTTGTTTTCTTCTACTAATCCTATCAGCTGTATAACCCCAGAAGATCGACGAAGGGATTAATACCAGATTACCTAATGATATTACATAAGCAATATCAAGTGCGTTTCCTCCCAAAGAAATAATTTGTAGGGTTATAAGAGTAGATATTGGACCTATAGTAGCATTATAAGGTAAAGTAAGGTAAAGCCATTTTGTATTTCTTCTTATCAACTTGAGCTTATACAGTAGTATTTATTTTTAAAATTACCTTTCTAATGTTTAACAAGGTTAATTATATTAACGTCGGGTTTTAATAAGTTAAAATTTTTTCGTCATAAGAGAAAAATTAAATGTGGAAAAATGCTTATCGAAATAGCCTTAAGAGGTAGAGGAGGGCAAGGAGTAGTTACCGCAGGAGAATTAATGGTTAAAGCGACAGTTCTTGAGGATAAGTATGCTCAGTCAATTCCCTTTTATGGAGGAGAAAGAAGAGGAGCCCCGGTTGTATCATTTTTACGTCTCTCGGATAAACCTGTTCTTTTACATAGGGAAGTATATAACCCAGATGGAGTAGCAGTTTTTGATCCTTCCTTAACTAAAATTATGGATGTAACACAAGGCATAAAAGAAGACGGTTTCTTATTAATTAACACATCAGAAGCAAAGAAAATTTGGAAAAATGAGTATTATATTGTGGATGCAACATCAATTGCTAAAGATTTAGGCTTAGTAATAGCCGGATGGGCAGTAGTCAATACTACAATGATTGGCGCTTTAGCTAAAATTTTAGGAATGCCTTCTTTAACTTCCTTAGAGGAAGCGATAAAAGAAGAATTTCCTGGAAAGCTTGGTGAATTAAATGCAGAAGCTGTTGAAAGAGGATATAAAGAGGTGAAAAAAGTTGATTAAAGTCCCAGAAGGAATTCCAATCGCAAGACCAAAAATTGGGTCAGCCGGAAATACTGGATTATGGAGAGTTGAAAGACCCGAGATTCATTATGATAAATGCACTAAATGTAGGCTATGTGTACTTTATTGCCCAGAAAATACAATAGATTTGTTAGAGAATTTGTTTCCTAAAATTGATTATGACTATTGTAAAGGTTGTGGTGTATGCGCTCAGGTTTGTCCCACAAAAGCAATTGAGATGGTTAGGGAGGTGAAATAAAAATGACTCAAATTTTAAAAAGAAAGGCTTTAGCATTAGTAGGAAATCATGCAGTTGCCTATGCAGTTAAACAAGCTAAACCACAAGTATTAGCAGTATTTCCTATAACACCTCAAACTACAATGTTAGAAAAACTTGCTGAATATATAAGTTCAGGTGAACTAAAAGCAGAGCTTGTAAGAATAGAGAGTGAGCATTCAGCATTAGCAACAATTTATGGTGCAGCAGTAGCGGGTGCTAGAGTATTTACTGCTACTGCCTCACAAGGACTATTGTACATGGGCGAAATGATATATTGGGCTGGCGGTCAAAGAGTTCCTATGGTAGCCGCAGTAGCAACAAGGGCAATAGCGGAGCCTTGGAGCATTTGGGATGATCATCAAGATTTTATGAGTAAAAGAGATGCTATATGGATTCAAATTATGGCTGAAAACGTTCAAGAGGCTTACGATTTAACACTTCAAGCTTTTAGGATTTCTGAAGATGAAAGGGTAATAATGCCGGTAATGATGGGGTTTGATGGCTTTATCTTAACTCACACAATGGAGAGAGTTGAAGTGCTTGAAGATTATGAAGTTGATTCATTCTTACCACCTAGACAATTTAATTTAATTGACTTTTCAGATCCAATAGGAGTAGGCCCAATAGCACAGCCAGATGAGTATATGAGAATAAGATATGAAGCTATGAAGGCTATGGAAAGAGCTAAGTCAGTCATTGAAGAAATAATGAGAGAATATGAGAAAATCTCTGGAAGAAAGCAGTACGGACTTGTTGAATGCTATAAATGTGAAGATGCAAAGTATGCTTTTGTAACTATGGGCGCATGGAGCGGCGATGCGAAGGTCGCAGTAGACAGATTAAGAGATCAGGGTATTGAGGCAGGATTATTAAAGATTAGAGTATTCAGACCGTTTCCAAGGGAAAAAATAAAGGAATATTTGAGGTCAATGAAGGGTGTAATAGTATTTGATAGAGCTGTATCTTTCGGCTCTGGAGGTATTTTAGCAAATGAAGTAAAATCATCTCTTTATGGATTAGAGGTTCCAGTTTATAGCGTTGTAGCCGGTTTAGGTGGTAAAGATGTTAGACCCTTACACTTCCAAAAAGTAATGGAAGATCTAATTGAAGGTAGGTTAGAAGAGGAGAGGTGGTTGTTATGAGTTTAATCACTCAAGTTAAAAGAATTCCAAAATTTTATAGAGGAAATGCTGCATGTCCAGGTTGTCCAATTCCAAGGGAATTAGATATACTAATTGAGGAATTAGGAGAGAAAACTGTACTAGTTGTTCCAGCATCATGCTCAACAGTAATTCTAGGAGATACTTCTGGGATGCCATCTACAGTTCCAGTGGTTCATAGTGCATTTGCCGCATCCGCTGCTATAGCTTCTGGTATTGTTAGGGCTTTAAGAATGAGAGGAGATAAGGATGCAATAGTTACAGTATGGGCTGGTGATGGTGCCACTGGAGATATAGGTTTTGCTACTTTAAGTGGCGCTGCTGAAAGAAATGAAGACATACTTTACGTTTGTTATGATAATGAAGCCTATATGAATACTGGAATTCAACGTTCAAGTTTAACTCCTAAAGGAGCTTGGACAACTACAACTCCAGAAGGTAAAAGAGAGTTTAAGAAACCATTACCATTCATTATGGCTGAACATAAAATACCTTACGTAGCTACTGCATCAATAGCTTATCCATTTGATTATCAAGCAAAGGTGAGGAAAGCTAAGCAAATTCACGGATTTAGGTACATACATTTACTATCACCATGTCCACCAGGCTGGCGTTTTGACTCAAGTTTAACAATTGAAATTGCAAAGTTAGCTGTAGAAACCGGTGTTTGGCCATTATTTGAAATAGAGAACGGAGAATTTAGGTTAACAAGTGTTAGTAAGACACTACTTGATAAGAAAAACAGAAAACCAGTGATAGAATACTTAAAATTACAGGGAAGATTTAGCAAACTTACTGAGGAACAAACTAAAGAAATTCAAGAATCAATAGACGAAATGTGGGAACAAATTAAAGAAATGGTTAAAAAATGATGAAATTAAATGTGCAAATAATAAGAAGCTAGCAAACCTAGTATATGTGTTCCAATAGCAGCTAATATTCCTAGACTCAACATTTCAACACCTTTTTTAGCTGGATTTACTGAACTTAACAAACCTATTAAATAACCCACAATAAATATCGCTATTCCAGAAATGATATATGAGGAAATTACACCGACTAATCCTCCAATGCCCAGTAAATAAGGAATTATTGGAATTACTGCACCGGATATATAGGATAACGCTGTAACTCCAGCACTCTTTTTTGGGCTTTCCTCAACTTTTGGTGCAATTATGTCTTCAGCAACATCAACAAGCTGTGGAGAAATATCAGAGGCAATATTTTCTTTAATTCCTAGTTCTGTTAATATCATGGAAAGTTTTTTCGCAACTTCCTTTCTATCTACAAGCTTTTGTATCTCTATTTTTCTTCTCTTATGCTCATTAATTTCTTTTTCTGATTTCGTAGACAAATAAGCACCAATAGCCATGGATAAAGTGCCAGAAGCACCAATTATTAAGCCAGAAATTCCAACTAAAAATGGAATATTGAAAGCACCAGAAAGACCAGATGTTGCAGCTAGAACCTCAACTAATCCATCACTAATTCCATATACAAAATCGCTAACATCCTTAGATTTTACCGTAGATATAATTTCTTCATGTACAGCTTCATCAACACTTAATTCTCTCATTTTTTGTCTTTCTTCTTCACTTAGTTCTTCACTCTTTGAAAGTTCATAGTATTTTTTAATATCACTTTCCTCTCCGTTCTCTAATAATTTTGTTGTAAGCTCTAATCCGAATATTTTTCTAAAAATAACATAGAAATTTAATTTCCACTTGTGATACCATTTTAATTTTCCTAATTTTATGCCTCTACTTATTGCAATTTCCTTCCAAATTTCAGAATGTTTTCTTTCCATTTCTGAGAGTTTATAAAGATATATTCTTGTAACTCTATCTTTCTCCACATCTCCTAATCTTCTATAAACTTCACTATCAAACAGTTCTTCAATATAATTCTTGTTATAGTCCATACTTAATTTATAGTAACTATTACTTAAAAATGTTTCTAATTAGCTTCCTTATAAAAATAATTTATAGCCAATTTTTATTGGTTAATATAAACTCTATTATAAAATGGAACTATGGGGATTCAAGGTTGTTGGACGATTCGGTTTGCTTTGCAAATTATTTCATTAATGTAAGATTAAACAAGTAATCATACATTTAGGAGATGAGCTGTAAGTTATATTAAGGAACAAAATGAGACTTTTCTCCTTTAATTAGTTTTAGATTAAACTCCCACTACCCTCCCATCCCTATTTATCACTCCCAAAGCCTCATGAGCAGAGCCCGTCATCAGTAGGGAGCTCATCAATACAAGACATTGAGGTAATACTGTATAAACATAATCATAATAAAGATACTAATTAAAAATGATTAAAAATTACGTAAAGATGTTACAGTCTTTAACTTGGCAGATGTTGTAATTATATTCTCATCGTTTATGTCAATAAGTTTAAAGGAATTTCTTACAATACTATATCTGGGTAGTGCTTCTTTCCATCCCTTAATTCTAGTATAAGCATGAAGAAATTCTATGAGATTTACAGGATTAACGTAAACCTCACTTTTTCTATTATCTCTTTTACTTCTTTATTGCCATAAAAGTATAGTATGATTGCAGATGTATCAAGCATTACTTTTTTCACGTTCTTTTCTCCTCTCTTCTTCTAAAATTTTTAAAGCTTGTATAGCATCCTTATCGCTTCCGAAATATTTTTCAATACTCTCTTTAGGAAATATGTAAATACCTTCATTGTCAACTACGACGTTTACTTCATCACCCTCCTTTATGTTAAACTTATCTCTAATCTCTTTAGGTATTACTATTATTCCTTTCTTACGAACTTTTAACCTATACATAAGAATATAATTATTAAAATGAGGTTTAAGTATAACTTCATGTAACGATAAGTTTAACAATTCGTGACTAAATTACATCATGACGATTTTCCGATAAGTATCAGATTAAATTACTTTTTTTCATATATTCATATCTCGATACTATTCCTATATTCTCTTACGGTTGCGAACCTTGGTTTGTTAAATATGTTGGAATGCAATTCTTCATTAACTTACGCATAAACACTTAGTAGTTAATTTTTTATTGATTAATCTAAAATCTATTATAAAATGGAATTTAGTATTAGTTTATATGGTGACTTTGAAAATCCAACCGTAGAAATACCGGGTAGAAGAGAAAAAGCTAGCAAATTATATCTAGAGGCACCTTTATATGCGTTTCTTATCTCAATACCTCATTGCATAGCTGAAGCTTTTGAAAGCATAGCTAAAAAAGAGGGAATTAAGATTAAGGATTGTAAAGTTAGAGCTGTATACGAGATTGATGAAAAACAATTTATGCTAGGATATCCTGTTATAAAGAAGATAAAAGTTTTTATATATAATAGTGGTTGTACATCAGAAGAATTAGAAGAGATGATACGTAAAGTAAAAAGGGAATGTCCAATTTATCTAAGTTTTTCAGAAAAAATAGAAATTTTACCTGGTAATTAATCAAACACTATTCTTACATCTACAGCAAAGGCTCCTCTCTCATTTACAAATAATGGATTTATGTCCATTTCTCTTATATTTAAATCAACTATCATCCTAGAGACACTTATTATTGTCCTTATAAGCGAATTCTCATCATAACCTCTTTTCCTAGCAGTTAACATAGCGTGAATCTTGCTCTCCATTAAGAGTTCTTGTGCTTCGTCTTCATAGATTGGTGACAAACCGTATGCGACATTCTTTAAAACCTCAACATAAATTCCTCCACTTCCTACTAGAACTACATGACCAAATACCGGATCCCTTATACCACCAATATAAACTTCTAAACCGTTTAACTGTTCTTGAATCATTACCCTCTTAGTTATTTTAGATAATTGCGAATAAACATCCTTTACTTGGTCTTTCTCCACGTTAACAACAACTCCTTTCATCTCTGTTTTATGTACTGGTTCATCTGGTGAAATTTTCATAACTACCGGATAACCAATAGAGTCTGCAACTCTTTGGGCCTCTTCTACACTTTCAGCAATTCCCCATTTGGGAGTTCTTATTCCGTAAATTTCCATAAGCTTCATCGCCTCATAATCCTTCAATGTTTTCTTTCCCTTAACAAGTTCTATAGCACTTTCAATTGGTTGAACTGTCCTTATTTTCTTCCTCGGTATTGGCTTATTTACAAAATATTTAATAGCTTTTACAGCGTCCTCTGGGAATGTATATGCTGGAATTCCAGTAGTTTCTAAAATTTTTAATGCTGTATCCTCATCAAGTCCCATAGTAATTCCGATAACTCCTTTTCCTTTAAAATTTGAAATTACTCTAGCAACATCTGTACAGCTAACCATTGGTAAAGCCTGAACTATAACTAACTTAGTTGAATTTAGCTCACTAACAATCTTTAATGCTGAATAGTATCTTTCCTTATTTGCATCCCCAGTTAAATCTAAAGGATTTCTAGGTACTGAAGTTGGAGGTAAAATCTTTCTTAAAGTTTCTTTCATCCAATCTGGTATTTCAACCATCCTTAATCCATTTTTCTCAATTTCATCAGAAGTAAGAACTCCATGTCCGCCAGAATTAGTAATTACAAGTAATTCTTCGGTAACCGGCTCAGAATACATTAAGAGCTTTGCGAGGTTTAACATATCATGAAGATTATCCACCAGAATTCCTCCAACAGTCCTAACTGCTGCTTTGAAAACTTCAAAAGAGCCAGCCAAACTGCCAGTATGTGTTTTAGCTGCTGCTGCACCATTACTTGTAGTACCCCCTTTTAAGAATACTACCGGTTTTCTCTTCGTGGCTTCTGGTAAAGTTTCTAAGAAAGAATTACCATCTGAGACTCCTTCTAGGTAAACGAATATTGCTCTTGTTTCTGGGTCTCTTGAAAGGTATTCGATAACTTCATACTCTTTTACATCAGCTTGATTACCTAAACTCACCATATAACTTATTCCTACTCTATATTTCTGTGCCCAATTTAGCATGTAAACTCCTAGACCACCGCTTTGAACAACTAATGCAATATTTCCTCTTTTAACGTCAGTATAGGCAAAAGTTGCATTAAACTCTGGAGTAATGATACCAAATGTATTTGGTCCTAAAACTCTTATTCCTCCTTTTCTGGCAATACTTATGACCTTATCTTCTAATTCGGCCTCACCAACTTCTTTAAATCCAGCAGTAATTACGATTGCTGCTTTCACATTTTTTTCTACGGCCTCTTCCATTACCTGTGGCACAGCCTCTCTAGGTACTGTAATTACTACCATATCTATAGGATCTGGAATCTCCTTAACGCTTTTATATGCTTTTACACCTTCAACATCTTCAGCCTTTGAATTTACTGGGTAAAGTTTTCCGTGATAAGTATATAGAAGATTTCTGAATACTACATTTCCAACTTTCTCTTTATAGCGAGAAGCCCCAATAACAGCAATACTCTTTGGTTTAAAGAGGTATTCTAATGACATACATAAATATAAAGAGAAGTTGAAATATATATTTAACTTAACGAATTAGACACAATTGTTCTTACTTAAATAAGTAGTGCATAGTTACAATTTGTTATTCAAAATAATTAATATGTCTGCATTCTCTAAACAAAATCTTTCTCTTTGATTAATTCTTTAGGTTAGCATTATAGCTTACTAAAAATTCTTATTTATTTACTTCAAAAATTGATATAATAAAAACATATCTTAACTCAGAAATTATATAAAGAAAAATCTTAAATGAATGGGGTCCATTTACTAAATGCAACTAGATGTTCTCCTACCGCTTCAATTCCTATATATCCTGCTAATAATCCAGCTAATATTAGTAAGACTGCATCTACTATTAACCATATTTTATTCCACTTTCCGTTATCAAGGAATATTGCAACAGGATAGAAAAATATTGAAGCTAGTCCAGTTAATGTGTATAATGCTAATAATGCTGTTGGTTCAAGAGTCATATTATGCAAATATCCTTGAACACCATAATATATTGTTACTAATCCAAATAACAAAGCCATGAAGCCTAAGTGCTCGAGCTTATACTCATTCTTAATGCTTAAAGCTATTCCTATAATTCCCAAACCTAATACTGGATAAAGATCGTAGAATAGTATGTTATAACTGGATGGTAAGGGCCAGAGAAGCATTCCGTAAAATCCAGTAATAGACATAAATAAACCTAACAATAGTAGTGGCATGTATTGTGGTTTAATAGCATTTCTGTAATCTTGTACTGTGGAATGCACTAGGAATGTCTTAATTAAGCCGTAAGCAAAGGTTAAGAAACCTATACCCATTGTTATTAACTGAATAGTTAATATATCTATGAATAGTGCCATTTTATATCACCAATTATAATTATACAATTCCAGAGATATAAACGGAATATGTTAAGGTATATACATTTGTAGATGGATATTAACGATAAACTAACATTTAAGAAATTTTAAACTTTTTAAAATCATTCATTTAAAATCATTCATCTAAATTAATTGAAAATTTTATATCATATCACATCAAAAATATAAATATATGCAACATACTTTATTACATGTTCTTATACATACCTAGACATATGTAAATGAAAATGAACTAGTTTTGAACTCTCTATCCTCTCAAATTTTTAGTAAAATAGCTAGTTATCGTCTCTGAGCTGCATCTAAAAACGAAAGTATTACCCAGATGTCAATTATCGAAATTCCCCAAGCTTCAATTGTTGCTGAAGAGGGCCACTTAACTATTTCTGCGATAATATTTCCAATAATAAAGAGAATTATCATATAAATTCCTAGTTTTCTTCTTGCTGTTAATAGGCCTATCCCGTATGTTAAAATTGCAATGTCAAATTGTATGAAGAACCAAGTGGAAACAAACACATGCGGATACGTTCCCTCATGATATATTCCTATTAAGGCTAGAAAAATTGCAGCAACCATTACAAAAGCTGATGCTATTATCAAAATTTTATTTTCACTTACTTCTGCTAAAAAGATAGCATAAAGAAAAGCAAATAAGGAAACTACTATAAGGCCATAATTATATAGCCAAGGATCTTTTGCTAAAGGTCCTCCTAAATCACTAAAAGCATTTTTAGTAAAATTGAACCATGGGTTAAGGCTAATGCTTACAAATATTATAATCCATGCTAATACTGCGCTTATGAATCCTGTATATTTTAAGATTCTCACAATATTAATTTAAGCGTTTTTATTTCATAAGTTTTTAAGTAAGACCGTTTTAAAGAGCAAAAATTTCAAATGCCGGACAGCTCTTATTTTAATCCAACTTTATTTAATAATAGTCACAAAAAGAAGTAAAGAGCTCAGCTTTACCTTTGAATATGAGCAAGTTAATCGAATGAGTCAGTATACCCTGTATTGGTTAATGTTATTTCCCTTTGTATTTACTGTGAAAAAGACTATATTTTAAGCTACTCAATTGTACTTTAAGAAAATGTAAAAATATAAAAGCCTCATATTAAGAAAATGAATAAAAGTTAAATAAGGTAGAAAGTATAATTATGGAGAAGACAATTAAAGTGAAGGAAACTACACTCGAAATGTTAAAGAGGCTTAAAGAGGAGAACAATTTCTCGTCAATATATGATATAATCATGTATTTAATAAAGCTGTATCGAGAAGAAAAGTTAAGGAAAATGTTTGGTGTAGATAAAGGTAAAATAACTCCCTTCACTAGAGATGATAAAATTGAGGATCGTGATGGATAGTTTATGTTTGGATAGATTTTTTATGGGTAGTAGTAAAGGAGAGAAAGTCCTTAAAATCCTCTCTTCTGCAGATGAGGTAATAACGCCAGATTTAGTTCTTGCTGAATTAGCCAGAAAGTATATTAGAGAGGGAGTTGAAGAAAATATAGTTAAAGAAAGACTTAAATTTATTGAAGAGAATAGTATAATTGTCTGTATTGATAGAGAGTTAAGTACTCAGGGTGCTAAAGCATATGTTGAATTGTTAGTCAAGGCAAAAAGAGAGGGTAAAAATAAGCCTAGCATAACAGATAGTATACTTCTTTCATTAAGTAGAAAGTATAATGCGAAAGTGATTACTGGAGACGAGATATTTGAAGGAATGAGTGAGGTAATATTTCTATAATTACAGAAGAAAATAATGTTAAAATTTTCAAGTATTCGTATTATGCTTCAGATTGATCGGTCAAATCAGATATATTTAATCTATGATTGTTAATAAAAATTTCCTTCAAATTTCAAATTTTGATGAATCCTATTGGAAATTTTTACTAACTGTTACTATGCTGGAAATTTAGTTAATTAGTGTCTAATTCAATTTACAGAAAAGGGGGTTAAGGGGGCGAAAAGCCTCGCCTCTCTGAGGCGGGGATGGATAGCCCCCTTATAGAAAGTTTAAATACTTCTTTTTTCGAAATTCTTTTAATGGCTAGGAGGGTTAAAGCGATCAGAGCTACTGTTTCTATGAAGATCGCCCTATCTGAACCCCTCCTAGCCCTTGTGAATAACTACGTAAAAGCCCTCCGTTTCGCCCTATTTTAGTTGAAGGAAAATGTCCCGAATCCTAATGAGAAGGAAGTTTTAGAAAAAGTCCATGAAGGACTGTATGAGAGGTTAAAAGAAGAATATAATCTACCATCAAAGGTTGCCCAAGACTGTTATCGTGAAGCTCTCTCAGTATACAAGGGCTGGTATAATAATCCGAGAAGGGGTCGTTTCCCAAGAGTATATAAGCCAACAGTTTGGCTAACTCCTAAAGCAAGTTATAATGTTGACTTAGATAATATGACTGTTAGGATAGCAAGTGTTGGTGAATTTCAAATTCTAGGTTATCCTAGAAACCTCAAGGAGTACTTAAGCTGGAGGATGAAGGAGGCTAGGTTAGTGGTTAAGGGTGATAAGGCTTTTCTTAAGGTTGTTTTTGAGAAACCGTTGGAGAAGGCTAAACCAGGGGAAAGTATTGCTGTTGATGTTAACATGAGCGAGATTGTTGTTGGCAAGGATGATACTCATTACGTTAGGATTCCAACTCGTTTGCACGAGGTTCATCACTGGAAGTCTTTAGCCGAGAGATTGCAGAAGAAATACTCAAAGAGGTGGAGGGAGAATAAGAGGATTCTGCATAGGATTCGTTCTTTTCATCAAAAGGCTAGGCGTATTATGGAGGATTTCGCTAGGAAGGTTGGGAAGTGGGTTGTTGAGATTGTTATAGATTTTGGTGCTAATGTTATTAAGTTGGAGAACCTTGAGAACCTCATCAAGAACGTAGATAAACTACCTAAAGAGTTTCGCGACAAACTTTATCTAATGCAGTATCGTAGGATTCAGTATTGGGTTGAGTGGCAGGCTAGGAAGCACGGTATTCTAGTTCAATACGTTAATCCCAAATATTCTTCCGTCTCTTGTCCTAAGTGTGGTAAAAGGATGAGGGAGGTCTCTCATCGTTGGTTTAAGTGTTCATGTGGTTATGAGAATGATAGGGATGTTATTGCTGTAGTTAATCTGAACAGGAGGGGGTCTCTGACCCTCTCGTCTGCCCACTAAATGAGAGATGTAATCCCGAATCGATGGTGGGAACGATGATCCGCCCTAAGGGAACCATCGCCCTTCTAGGGCGGTGAGAAAGTCAGATAATAGCCCTCTCTATTAGATAAATTTGATCTATGTAACGAATAAAAATTTAATAAATTTGCTAAAAAGAGAAAAATTTTACTCTGTATCTTTATAATTGTGAAATGTAAAAATTCCTAATCACTTAGGTTTTCTCCTCTCTTGACTTTTTCATGGATATACAAGAGAATCAACTATTTAGGGGATACTTTAGCTCATAAGGTTTCCAGCCTAGGCTTTCCCTAAAATCATTAATATACTTAATTGCTTTCTCCTTTTCACTTACCGGCATGTCCTTCTTGTGAAGGACCCCCATGTATAGAGCGTAGAGCCTTGCATTTATAATCTTAGGACTTAACCCGTAGTCCATGTCTTCTTTTAACTCCTCTAAGATATCATTAACTTGCTCAGCGCTCTCAAGCCCCTTACCGCTAAAGTCCTTAACTTTTCTACCTAAATAAAGCCTTCCTTTTTCAACTACTACAGCTTTACCATTTTCAAATGTTATTCTACCTTTAAATACTCTATCATAAAACTGCCAGGCATCTGCAACTTCTGGCTCCAACTGTTGTAATCTTGTTAAAACATATCTCCTAATCTCATCTGTCGAGATTTTTTCCCTATCTTTGATCTTCTCCTCAATTTCTTTAACAATTTCTTTTGCAACTTCGTCAGAGGCCCCTGCCCTTATTAGCGCATTATATAACTTATCTGAAAGGTATTCTTCCTCTCTTCCAGACCTTTTAATTACCTTAGTCATAAATTAAATTATGAGAGGAAGAATATATTTATTTCAAGTTTATTCTGATTCCGAAAGTGAGAAATAGAGCTTAAGTGAAAGTTTTTCTTACTTAAAATTGTCTTTACTATAATATTATCCCATCATTCCTATTTCTATTAATTCTGATAACTTCTCAAGTTGTTCACAAGAATTATTGGTTGTTCTAACTTTTCTTATAAGCAATTGAATTTAAAAATTCTTCAACCTGGGAATTTGCTATGATGTGTGGGTACAATATGGTATATAAGCTGAAATTGTTAGCTTAGAGCAGTTTTCGGATAGAAATAAAAAGTATAATATAAGAATAATTATTCATGCGTTTATTTATAATAGCCGTCATACTAATAATTCTTGGAATCTTGTTTCTTTCTCTAATACCTTTTGCATCTCAAAACTCCATAAGGATGAGTAATAAGGTTGTAATTCTTCCTCACGAATCCTATACTGTTCCGTATAAAGGTGATTCTGAAGTACTTTTTTCTTATAATTTTTCTAATCCGATTAAGGTTTACGGTTATCCTTCTGGTGCTACAACTGCTAATGATAGTATTTTATATGTTATTTGTTTCTTTTCCTCTTCTCCAGGTAAGTTAATACTATGTAACGCTAATAATATTTCTTCCACAGTATATTTCACTATTTACGAGGCTTACGGCTTAGCCTTAGACATTGAATATATGTTTGTCATTTCTCCCATCTTGATAGTATCTGGAGTAGCTCTCATAATCTATTCTAAGTTAATAAAGCGATAATGAAATTCCTCTTGACCTTTGATAATCCTTGTTATTGCCCTGAGCGCTTCCTCTTTGTAAATATTTACGTTAATTTCTGGTGGTGTCAAACCATTACATTCCATTTTTAATATGTTATCCCTTACATCGCCCATCTTTTTTGCAATGATCTTTATCTCTTGAGAGCTATAACCTAAAGCTTCAGCTAAGTTCCTTATGATTCTCACTCTTTTTCTAATTTCATGGAAATCGTCTAACTGAGGAATTAACTTATATAAACTGTAAATACGTGTAAACAGAAGAAGCCTACTTCCATAGATTTTCCTTGGTAAAAAGCATATTTTTAGTCGTTTAAATTTCTTTATAGTATCGTAAGCTAGTTCATCTCTTCTTCTATCTCTTGATCCACAGATATCCATATCCCTTATTCTTCCTAGATTTCCTATAATTTCATTTGAAATGAAAGCACATTCGGAATTTTCATAAACCGGGTAAAGAGAAGTCAGAACATCGTAATACTTTCTTAAGCTAACCCTAGCATCATGAATACTCTCTTCATCAATTTTAGTTCTTCCTAGTACTTCTTTAAGATTAAGGTTTGCGTATTCTTCAGGGCGTAAGGTTTTCAATTTTATTCACTATCTCCTTATGTACTTCATCAAAATTCCTATCCGTGTAAATAATATTTTCCTCTGAAGAGAGAGAAATAAGAACTTTCTGAAATTCATTAATATAATCTTCATAAGCTGTAAATACATCGCTTTTTATACAAATATCTATTCCCGCACTAAGAGGGTCTAAGAATCCTCTTTTCTTTATTATTCTCTTTATGATTTCTTCTGGTCTTGAGATAAGGGAAAAGTATATTGCCGGTCTAGGAAAAATAGACAAAACATCATTCATCCAGTCTTTCTCTAATCCTCTTACTAGTCCCCATGACATTAGGGTTAATATGTAGCCATCAGCTAATGCAATAAAACCAGAGTCTAATGAAGGTTTAACATAGTTCTCAACTTGATCTGCCAGATCAGTAACATAAGCTAAAAATAGTGTCCTTCTTTCAAATACTATATTTCTTTTAACTTGTGAAATTCTCTCACCTATTAACTTTGACATCTGTAATCCAAAAGTTACTGTACCATAACCTTCTTTTTCTAGGTAACGTTTAACAGCCTCTAAATGGGCTGTCCTACCAGATCCCTCAATTCCCTCAAAAGCTATTATCAATTAACTCACCTACAAATTTTCTAATTTGAATTTGTATTTCCTTCGGAGTTTTAGTTCCGTCAATCAC
Source organism: Sulfurisphaera ohwakuensis (assembly GCF_009729055.1). Taxonomy (GTDB): domain Archaea; phylum Thermoproteota; class Thermoprotei_A; order Sulfolobales; family Sulfolobaceae; genus Sulfurisphaera; species Sulfurisphaera ohwakuensis. The sequence continues at coordinate 1,541,321 of NZ_CP045484.1, forward strand.
TATAAAATTCTCATCCTTAACCAATTTATCATAAATCTCAGTAATTAGTCCTTGGTATTTCAGGAATCCCTCCTCTGGTGATAATCCTGGAAATATATCAGCACCAGCTTCTTGAGGTTTTATTTTCCTTTTTGATTTCTTTATCCTCTGTAGTGCTATATCTGGTGAAACTCTAATGTAAAAAGTAATATCCGGTTTTATAGCAAATGAGTACAGTTTCTTAACCCAATCAATATCTACTCCCCTAACGCTATCCCTAGCATAAGCTGTGTAAATATACCTATCAGAAATAACTATGAAACCAGACTTTAACATTGGTAAAATATACCTTTCATACCTGTCAGAAAAATCAGTAGCGTGTATTAGACTAAAAGTTAATGGGGTAAGAAGATCTTTCTTCTTTGCCTCTTTAATTATATCATGAATCCAGTCTGAAGAGTTCCACTCCGTTAGATAGACATCTCTTTTTAATTCTATCCAATCCTTAAGTAACGTAGCCTGACTTGATTTACCAGAGCCATCAATTCCTTCAAAAGCTATTAGAACTCCTTTTTTCATAATCTAACACCATTAACATATTTCTCAACCGCGTTTTTCACTATATTTCCATAAGATAATAGCTCTTTTTTACTTATTTTTTCACTTAAAAATTTAATGTGTTTCTTCTTTACTTTATTATATACAGATTTACATATAAAGCCTATTATTAAGGCTTCTTCTAAGAGAAATCCTGGTAAAACAGAATTCTTGATAAACCTATAACAAGCCTCATAAGGATTGAGATAACCAGACATCTTAAATATCAGGGATAAATAGGCTGATGAAGCAATATAAAACGAGTACTTTCCTCCTACACTATCTATTATATCCTTGAATATTTGAATTGGCGGCTCCAACGCATTAAAGTATGCTATCCCATACAACCAACTCTCTCTATTCAGTCTTCTTCCTTCTGTCAGTACTCCTTCCCTCATACCATAAGCAGAAACAATTAGTTTTTCCGCATTAAAATATTTCATTAACTCATCTATGATGATTGATGCCGTATGTATCGTGAAAGCTCTTTCTTTTCCAATTCCCGGGAGGGAGGCTCTTGCATCTACATCTAAAGTAGGAAGAAGCGAGGAATATTTACTTATTTGTTTTAATGAAATTGAATAACCATGAATGGATCTTGTTGGATAAGATGAAAGTTTTAAATCCATCTTTGCTAAAGCTCTCACATTACCTCCAGATCCAACTAAAACACCTTGTCTTTTCAAAGAGAGTGTTGATAACTGATCTTTCACTATTTTTCTTATCTCTTTTTCTGGGTAATTTAGGAGTTTTAATGCACCTATAGGTAACTGATAAACTTTACCAATATTTCCCTCATTAACCTCAATTAGTTCAAGAGAACCTCCTCCAAGTTCAAAAAGTATACCGTTAGAGACGGGTAAAGTATTTAGGATTCCAATCCCGGAAAATCTTCCCTCTTCTTCTCCAGAAATAATTTTCATTTCATACCCTATGAGTTTACTTAATTTCTGGGCAATCTCATTACCGTTAGTAGCGTATCTAAACGCACTAGTAGCAACTATTTTAACATCCTCCACTTTCTCTTTATCGATGATCTTCTTAAAAATTGAAAAGGCTTCTTCAGCTTCTCTAATTTTACTCTCTCCTATAGGTTCTCCTTCTTCTAACCCTTCTCCTATTCTTACAAAAGACTTAAGAGAGCCTATAATTCTAAAAGTTCCATTAGGAAAAACTTGGTATAGGACTAAACGAAAGGAATTAAAACCAGCATCAATAACTGCTGATAACATAATTAAATCATCTTAAGCACCTTCTGAGTTAAAAGCATTTTTAAAACACCTTTGTTTTCTTTTAAATCATAATCAATCATAGCTATACCTCCTTTCTTAATTTCAACACTTCCACCTGTCAGTGCTTTAACTAAACCAGAGAGATATGGTTCGTGACCCACAATTAGTACTGTCATATTGTCTGGAAACTCCTTTATCTTTTCAATAAATAGAGATGGATCCTTATCTGGTATGAGATCATCATAAGTCTCTATTTTTAGACTATCTACCCCCATTTTATCCAATATAGCTTCTGCTGATTGATATGCTCTTAAATAGGGGCTGGAAACAACTTTATCAATTTTTATCCCCATTTCATCAAGAAAAGTAGCAATTCTTTTCATTTGTTTTATTCCTTTCTTCACTAGTTTTCTATCTTTATCATCTTTTCCCTCAATTTGAGGTTCAGCATCTCCATGCCTTACTATAATTAAACTAAGCATGCTAACTATATCTTCGACTGTTCCTATTTAAGGTTTTCTATATAAACTATATAATAGTATAAGGTTATATTATTATATGTGACGTCTATATGTTTACATTTTTTTCTCCATTACATACTAGGTTTCAATTATTCCATGCTTCATATTTACTTAAGTACCTCAATCTCTCCGATAATGAAGGATGGGTTCTAAAAATACTTCTACTGTTATTCATTATTAGCTGTTGTTTTATAAAATATAATTGAAAATCTGGAATATCTCTAAGTAAGTAAGAAGGTATACTTCGGCCCAAATAACCAATTTTTATTAATGCATTCTCTAAATAGATAGTTAGCCACCTATTATTCTTAACTGCAGTTAAATCAGCTCTTTTTTCTAGCATTCTATGTATAAAGATGAAAAGAGGGTAAGCAAGTGCAAAAGTAACTAGGCCTAATATAAAGTTTATATTGAAAAGATAAAGATATAGAATGTTATAAAGAATTAAGCCGAGAACTTGAATCTCCATGTCATGATTTTTTAAATGTGCTAACTCATGGGCTGTAACGCCAACAATTTCATTATCTTGTAAAGATGACAAAAGCCCCGATGTATATCCAATAGCTTTGTAAAAGAAATTTCCGAATGCAAAAGCATTTGAATAATCTGTCTTTGTTACATATACAAGCGGTTTCTTCATGTTAAATATTGAAGATGTGTAAGAAACTAGTGAGTTTAGTCTCTCGTCATTACTCTTTTTAAGTCTAAACGAAAAGATCATAATTAAAGGGGATAATAAATACCACACGAAAAAGATTAAAGATATTTCGCCACATTCTAGATAGAAGTTTAATGGAATGAAATTTGAGAGAATAAGGGAAAGTACTAAGAGTATAGCAAAAGAAATAAAGTAATATCTCCACCACATAAGAGATTTTTCGAACAAAAGATAATATTTATTGTGCAATATCTAGCCAAATATTTTTTCTAAGCCTTTTGTCTTTATAAAATCGTAAATTTTATCTCCTATTTCAGAATCAAACAACAAAACTTTCACTGGCTTCTCATAATTCAGTAACTCATAAAGTGCGTTGATACCAGTAGATCTCTTCTCTCCTATTATTAATTCGCCGTTATCTAATTCACCGTCTATAATAGTATAAATTCCTTCAAGATTTTCTCCATATATATAAATTCCGCCAAACTTTATTACTGAAATATATTTTTTAGCTTCTTTTATAGCATTAATAGGTGTTCCTTCTATTTTCCCTAAAAACCTCAGATGAAGATGTTGTTGTCTGCTTAATTGCTGTAAATAAGGGAGTATATGATCTTCAAAAATATGCTCTACGGGTGCATATTCAAACATTTTTTTCTTGCTAAAAAATGATTTAATTCCTTCATCTTTTACTTTAATTCTTAAAATAGTATTTTCCCCGTCTTGTTTTATAAAGAAATCTACCTGAGCTGTTATCTCATTTCCATCAGACAGAATATACTCTATTTGGGTAGAACTTACTAGAGTTTGAGTTACAGAAAGTAGTTTTACTTCAACTTTCTCTTTTTCTGTATCTGGTATATTAAGGTAAGCAACAATATATTTTCCAGATTTATTCTTAGCTTTCGGTGGTGGTAATAATTCTCCACTTTTATCTTCAGCTAGCAATACTGCAAAGTGTCCAGATATTCCAGCAAGAAATATAATATCTGATAAAATATTAAACACTTGTTTAGAGTCGATGTAAAGCGTAAATTCTCTCTCATACATTGAGTTAAATATGATGTAAAAACTAATAATTTCTTTCTTTCGTTAAAAATTTAGATAAAATAATACGCGTTGTATTCATGCAATATCTCTCCATGATATGGTATCAAGATTCTAAAAGGCAAAGAAAGTAAATAGTTGAAAGATCTTAAGGCTTTTTCATAGTCCCAACAGAAAAACTTTATAGGAGGTTTTACTCCGTTAATATTTCTTATAGCATCACCGACTATCAAAACCCCTTCACCCATTAATGCTATATGTCCTTTTGTATGTCCAGGGACATGAATTACTCTAAATCCACCCAGTTCTTCTCCACCTTTAAGCTTAACATCAACAGTAGGAATTTCAACTTTCATATTGTTTATTCTGTCTAATGTCTTTTGTATCTCTACATCACTCACATTATTAAATTCCTTTTTTACATCTTCAAACTTAACTTTTTTCATTTCAAACTTCTCTTCTTCATGGGCATAAATTTTAGCTTTTGATTCCCTCTTTATTCTTTCAGCATTTCCAAAATGGTCTGGATGAGCATGAGTAATTATGATATCTGAGATGTCTTCTATTGAATAACCCCACGATTTTAAATATTTCTCTAAATCATCATAATTCTCTGGTAGACTCGTATCTACGAGCATTAATCCGCCACTAGGACCTTTTTCTATTATTACAACATTATGGTTTAGTATTGTTCCAAAGAAATCTGGTTCTAACAACTCTATAATTCTTATCCTATCTGTTATCTTCACCATGACTAACAAACCTCGGAATAAGTTCTATTGGTGGTCTAATTTTTTCTTGTTGTTGGAAGAATGGTTTACCATCAATTTTTATTACCTTCTCTGCAACTATATCACAATATCTACATTCCTCGCATGTCCTTTCCTCGCACCTATTATACTTAAAATAACTCAACCAGTTAGGCGGGAATTGAGTATTATCTACGTATACTTTCATTAGTATCTCATAGTTTGACGATTCATTAATTCTCCTTAGTGCAGAAGTAGTTGCTCTACCCTGAACATAACTTAAAATATCTAATAAGTTTCCTTTGTATTCCCTTTCTGAGTAAGCCTTTACAACATTTACTAACCAATCGGTTTTCTTATTCCTTCCAGCAATCTTAAACCTATCAATTCCGATCTCCTCATAATAATGTAAATCTTCTGGTCTAATCCATCTCATCCTGATAATATTAGCAAAATCATTCCTAACCTCAGTAGCGCAAAACAGAACCGGATATTCAAACCAAACATTTTTAACTCCATCTTTAGCTGAGAGATAAGAAGTCACCTGGTCATGAGTTAATTTATAGGGACAACTCCATAGACAAGTATTATTTGTAATTACTTCAATATCAGCATTATACTTTTTTGCTAACTTTGCAGAAGCCTCCAATAGTGTAAAATTTCTATTTGTATCCTCATCCATGATAACAGTATTTGCACCTATTTGTAAGTATTCCTCAACTTTTCTAATGTTAGTTATCCTTGCAAAAGAGGATACAGAAACTTCTATATCTGGATGTTCTTTTCTGATAAAGTAAATTAAAAAGGGTAAGGCCACTATAAATCCATCAACACCAAAATTTATTAATTTTTCTATTTCATTTTTTAGCTTATTAAGGAAATGTTCATCATATTCTTTACCGTGAAGATTTGCAGTATTCATTGTATATAGAAATTTTATCTTATAAGAATGGGCTACAGAAATATGTTCCTTAAGTTTTTCATCGTCAACTTTAGGTAAAATAAAAGAAGCTCTGCCATGTCCAGTTAACGTCTCTGTTTGACTACCGTAAATATATTTTACCGGATATTTTGAAATTTTCTCTATTAGTCCATTATCGAAGTTTGTTGCAATAACTAGTCGCATAAAATAATGTAGTAAATGAATAAATTTAAGTTTAGTGTATTTATTATTTATGCGTTATAATCGGAAATAATATATAAGACTTATCACTAAAATAAGAATATCAGTCTAACATTATCAGAAAAGTTCTCTTAGCCTTGATTATCGAAAATTACAAGATTATTTGTGATTATATTTAATAAACTGATTTTATATTATCATACTCTTAGTAATTAAGTGAATTTAATTCTAAATAAAGGCATTTTATAACTTTTTACTTTATTTAGTTGTTCATATTAATTACGCATTTGACACTCCCCAGAGATAATGATATATAATCAATTATTTCTTTATAGAATTATTTTAATCTAAAAGAGAATATTACAATTCGCAAAGGAAACCTGATGCACTTATAGGAAAATCATTGTATTTTTACGTTACGTTAAACATATGTAAGAGATACTGTCTTTATTAACTAAAAATTCCTTGTGATAAACTAAATAAAGTAAGGGAGTAAATTCAAAGTATTTATTAATTCACGGGCGAATATTATAATTTTTATGATAAGGAAATTTCCTTAAACTACTAACTTGACTCTCCCAGAGAGGCGTGAAAGATCTACTATTATTCATAACATATTATATTACTCATCAGTATTATTATCCTTAATCAGATATTAATCGAAAGATTTTTTAATGTGTTTTCTTTCTATTTTATCGTGGCTTGTAAGGAATGGAAGATAAGAGTTAATATGAGGAAAGCCAAGAGTTTTAATGAATTAGTAGAATATATCTCTGACGAGTTTTCTAACGTGAAGATATTAAATATCATTAGGGAGAAGATTAAATTACTCAGAGATAATCCTTTCAAATACGCCAGGGAAAAGTTGGGAAAAGATAGGTACGGTAATCCGATGTTCTCAATAGAAGTTACTGGGGATATAAGAATACTTTATAGCGTGGATTCAAAAAACTGTATCGTATTTATTTGGGAGATTGGCTCTCATAAGAGGATTTACGGGCATTAGCCTTTTCCTTAGCTCTCTTTATTACGGCATTGAAAAATTCATCTATATCTTCTTCGCTCTCTAGCTCTAGGAACCTTTCGCCATTCTTATCTTCAACAATTCTCATAAGTATAAATTTATCATAAGACATTAAAAAGGATATGGTAATTTTTCTCATTGAATTTTAAGAAACGGAATCTCTTATATAGCTTCCTTTGATTCCAGCTTTAATAAACTTTTGAAAAATTTAAGTATGGAATTCATATTTTAACATATCGTAAAAGGCGTGAGTTAGAGAGGATTTTAGTCATTACATTCGGTTATTAGATGAGATATGTCCAATTTCCTTTTCTCACGTGAGAGGCACCACATGCCATGCATCTCACAGACCTAAGCTTGCAAAGGAGTAAAAGATCAGCTTTAACTTATGATGCTAAATATTCGAAATTTAGTTAAATCAATAAATATATTTTTTATCGATAAATATTGTTTTCCCTTCGCACTTACTATGAAAAAGACTATATACTGCTAAAATCAGTTATTTAATCTTACGCTGACGAAATAAATTGAATTCATTAAGGACACATGTACGACCTATGTTAATGAAAATAGTGCCGTAATATTATGGGCAGTCAGGATTTAGCTCATAATATTGAGTTCTAAATAGAAGATCTAGTAAACTTGCTTTTCTCCCTATAAACTAAGTTAAAGCTTTATATCTTAATATTTTAGTTACTAGGCGTGTCTATTAAAGCTTCGGATGAAGAGTTAAGAGAAGTTTATAACCATATTCCATCATCTTATGATAGAGCTAATCGGTATATATCCTTTAATCAAGATATAAAATGGAGAGCGGATCTTGTAAAGACTATCTTAAATTATTGTAAAAAAACCTAGACTAGTTTTAGACGTAGCAGCAGGAAAAGGAGAGTTGACTTACGTTTTTAAAAAGTTATATAGGGAGAAATTCTTCCCTGTAATAACTGATTATGCCGAAAACATGTTGAAACTAGCTATAGTTGAAGATGATAGAGTTCTGGCTTCCTTTGAAGCCTTGCCTTTTAGGGATAATGCTTTTGATATTGTAATGAGTAGTTTTGCTTTACATGCATCAGATAATATAGAGACTGTGATTAAAGAAATGAATAGGGTATCAAGAAAGATAATAGGATTTATAGCTATGGGAAAACCGGATAATAAATTAAAAAGGATTTATCTAAGTTTTTACTTGAGATTCGTAATGCCTTATATAACGATATTTGCTAAAGGGAAGCCAAAAGATTACAAATATATCTACTATATCTACAGAAGACTTAATACTAACTCATGGTATAAGCAATTATTTTTTAGATTGTTAGATGTTAAGATTTATGAGGAAAAAGCATTGAATCTGTTTTACTTTGTAGTTGCTTATAAAAGAGATAATAAGGAGTAAATTTTCAATTTATACTATCTTTACAAATTTTTCGTACTACGACTCTATAGAAAATTACTACTAAGATTAAAACCAAAATAAAATTATTTATTAGTTATTTTGAGAACGTTCGATATATATGCTTATATATTTCGTTGTTTTCATGTATGATGTGGATATTAATAAGATTATTGGTCTAATTACCCACTTACAAAATTTTGGATACATAGATAAGATTGATGACCCCGATCTCCTTAAAACATTAACCTCTTTAAAACTTGTCGAAATTCGTGATAAAATATATGTGGATAAAAACCTCTACAAATATGATTTCTTAGTCTTAGAATCGAAAATAGAAGTTCGAATTATGAGAGAATATTATAGTAGAAGTGAGAAATATACTTTTTTGATTACAAAAGACGGTATAAAAGAACTTAATTTCATTTACGATATAACTCCAGTAACTAAATTTAGGTTTATAAAACTTAGAAGAAGCAATGAGAAAAACATAGATGCTAAAATTGAGAAAAATAATGACCTAGTCAAATTTAAACTAATTTTTTCTCATCCTACTACTTTTGGCGAAATCATAGAATTTACTTACTATATTTACTCTAAAAGCTACATAAATAATAACGTGGAGTATTTTTATATATTATCACCTACTTTCTCTTCTTCTCTTCGTATCACTACTTTTTCTAGGATAAAATCTGTTGAAGGAGTAAGATTAGTAAAAGGTCCCCTTTCATATCATTTTAAACCACTTGATATAGAAAACTATCTTATAGAGAAAAAAAGTGAAAATGAAATAGTTTTTAGCGTAAAAAATGTAAATTATGGAATTTATGGAGTCGTGTTAGAGTATGGATAGAAAAGAACTACTTAAATTAATAAATCACTTTAAAAACGTCGAAAGCGGAATAGAAAAATTAAAACCAGAATTACAAGGAAGTAAATATTACCACGTATACGCTGAAAGGAAAATCAATATTGATAAGGACGGTAATGCAAGAATAGTTAGTGTTAGAGAATTTCTACCAATCTTCAGTGGTATTTCAGAAGAGTATATCTCTTTTAAACTTGATGAGGTAAAAGGGATATCGTATAGTAAGATCAACTATATAAAAAGAGAGAATTTATTATCTAAAGAAAAGTTAAATGCTGAGGCTGAAATTCAACAGGATAAAAATCAATTATTAGTTAGGATGAAATTTTTACCGCCACTAAGAGTAGGAGATAAAGTAAGATTAAAATATACTGTGAGAATTAAGGGTTTTGTCTCAGAGGGAGAAAACATAGATAGTGTGCAAGTCGCATCTTTCACTTATTACCTTAAACTTCTTATATACCTTCCTAAGAGACCTAAGAGAGCTGAAGTATACAAAGTAACGTTCGGGGATAGTGATATTATTAGTAAAATTCCCCTAGGAATAGACGAAGATTATAATTTTGTTGTTAATGATACAATGATAAAATTTGAAATTTATCGTATAGCATTTTCCACTTATTCCGTTATCTGGGAGATTTAGCTCCCTTACAAAAATAATTTAATTCATTAATCAATCTGAATATTTAGAGTATAGCGGTTATAGCAAACTTTCTATCCAACTAAGGACGTCAAAAAACATAATTTTCATTTTAGAGATTCTAACACAGTTTATTTAAATACGAATGATATAAATAAAAAGTAGACGATAGACATTAAGTTACAAATTTATGAGGTTCTTTTAAATCAGAGATACAACTCATTTACAAAATGGGGGTTAAGGGGGCGGAAAGCTTCACCCTTCACGGTACTCCCAAAATCATTTTACAAAAATAATTCTGATTGAACAATATTAAATTTGTTGAACATAACCAAGTTTATAACAACATCAAGAATTCAACAAATTGGGAAAAAAGGTTTAAAGCGAGGGAATCGGTATTACCATAAGGGCTCATGGTAATGCCAATTCCCTCATTAAACACTCAACAAATAGGGTATAAATTAATTTCCATGAGTAACTTCCAAGGGAGAAAGGGAGAGGAAGTTACAAAAACCTTGATCTCAGCATCATTACACAAAGATTCAGTGGAAAACGTTTCCAGAGCTTACAACGTATCACCACAAACGGTGAGGAATTACGTTGAAGAACAAGGGTTACAAGTAGCGGAAAAAACACTGGAACAAGTGAAACAAATCTCACTCGAAACACTTAAGGGCGTGAAGGAGATAGAACTATCAATAGATTGGACAACAATAACTTGGTACGGAAAACCTGTAGAAGGTTTGGGAAGCTCAGAAAAGGGATACTCGTGGAACTACGCAACAGCTACAACGAAATACGAAGGAAAAATCCTCATACTTGCTTTCATACCGCAAGTTAATGGGATGACAAAGGATGAGATTGTCAAGGTCTTGATTGAACAAGTGGTTGCAATGGGATTTAGGATTAAACTGATAACACTTGATGCAGGATTTTACACGGTTGAGGTGATAAAATTCATATCCCAGTTCAACTACATTATTGGAGTTCCCGTTGGTGATGTCAAGATCTACGAGGAGTTTGATGGTGAATATATTACGAATAGTAAGAGGCGTAGTAAGGATGAGCAGGTTAAGTTTAGGCTGATCGTGTATCGCAGGGAGAAGATCAAGAGGAAAAAGAAGAAGGTTGTTTACTTCGCTAGGGCTACAAATCTCGATTTACCCAAGAATAAGGTCTTGGAGTTATATAACAAGGTGAGGAATCCGATAGAAACGTCTTATAGGAGTGTTAAATCGTTCCTCCCCTTTACGTGTTCAACAAAGTTCATTTTCCGCATGTTAATCTTCTTACTTGCCGTGCTCGTTTACTCCTTGTACACGATCCTCAAGGATAACGTGAAAATGAGGACTTTCAAATCACTAATTTCAAAAATTATTGAAAATATATCTGAGGCAGAGATTTATTTAAATAAATCAGAGGAAACGCTTACTAATACTACAGGTTTATTTTTAAGGAGGTGATTTTGGGAGTACCGTTCAGGGTGGAGATGGATATCCCCCTTATATTTATATACCCCTTTATCGAGATATCTTTTAGTGATGTTAATGACGCTCTTCCCCAGCTCGATTGGGGGCTTAATGGGACTGAGGGAGGGGCAACTATCATTCCTCTTCTCTCTTTCACGGGATTCGGACAATATGGATGACGGATCCCCTACTCTAATTTTGGGGGTGGGTCTCTGCCCCACCCGACTGCCCACCAAATGAGAGATGTAATCCCGAATCGATGGTGGGAACGATGAACCCTCTGGAAGGGAACCCCCGACCCTTCCAGGGTGGGGAGCTTCCGGTATAAAAACCTTTCCATGAAAAATCGAGCATAGTCTACACTACTTATGGAAAAGTAAGGCTCTCCTTATCACTCGCTAGCATCAAATGGTTTATTATAATACAGCACAGCCCAAGTAATAACAGCTAATTTCCTTGCACAGGCAATAATCAACTTCTTACCCTTCAACTTTCCCTTATGCTCTTCATAAAAACGCTTGATAACAGGATTAACCCTAATAGCAGTTAAAGCTGCAAGATAGAAAGCTCTCCTCAAAACAGCATCACCCCTCTTAGAAATACCCTTAGAAACAACACTCTTACCACTAGACTCAATAACTGGGTCAAGACCGCAATAAGCAACAAACCTCTTCTTATCACTAAAGCGCCTAATATCACCAACCCTAGCCAAAATTATACAACCCAAGGTTTTACCAATACCAGGAATGGTGAAAATCAAACTATCCTTGGGAACAAGATCCTCAAGTTTCTCCTCAATCTCCCTCTTCCTAACCTCAAGTCTCTCCAACTCCTCCAAAAGAAACCTAACCTCAGCCAAGACAATACTATCCCCACCCCTCAAAACCTCCTCTAAGTTCTTCTTGGACAAACTATCCTTATAGCCCAAAAGTATCAAATCCCTCCTCAACCTATTCTTAACCCTAGCAATACTCCTAGTAACAAAATCCCATTGGCTAGTTAACTCCCTAGCATCACTTGTTGTAAACTCACTACCCATACTTACAACTATTTCTGCAAGCTTTTTAGCATCATTCTTATCACTCTTCTTACCCCTAAAATCCTTGAACTTCTTGAGTATGAAGGGATTAATAATCCTAACGTCATACTCTCCCATCAAGTACTTTGCTAGGTTAATGTGGTAAATTCCAGTACTTTCAATACCCACTTTACAACCCTTAGGCAAGATCTTAATTATCTCCTCATAACCTTGCCTATCATTAGGAAACTCGTAGTATTTGCCTTGGAAATACATAATTAATTTATCTTTTGATACGTCTATTCCCGCGACTGGGGCCTCCATATATACTCACCCTTATGTTTTATTCGGGCTTTTTGCCCAACTTCCGGTCCGAATTGGAGGAGGCCAAGCTCACCGACGGGCTTCAAGCCCAAGGAAGTCAACGGCCTACACCCCAGTCAGATCTGTATTACACAGATCTGACTAATATGTTTTATATAAGGAAGTCAGACTCCCGTAAATTGAGAAATTTAAAAATGCAGTAAATACGTAATCACCTCAGAGCTGATTTATAAAAGCTTTATATTCTACATAGAAAATTATACTTAATGCGAATACTAATAACCGGTGCATCGGGACAGTTAGGCATAGAACTCTCACGCTTACTCTCAGAAAGGCACGAAGTAATAAAAGTATACAATTCTTCAGAAGTTCAAGGAGGTTACAAACTCGACCTTACCGATTTCCCACGACTAGAGGACTTCATAATAAAGAAAAAACCAGACGTAATAATAAACACTGCTGCAATGACTGATGTAGACAAATGCGAAATAGAGAAGGAGAAGGCATATAAAATAAACGCTGAGGCAGTTAGACACATAATTAGAGCGGGAAAAGTAATAGATTCCTACATAATCCATATAAGTACCGATTACGTATTTGACGGAGAAAAAGGTAACTACAAAGAAGAAGATATACCCAATCCCATAAATTATTACGGTTTAAGCAAGCTTTTAGGGGAAACATTTGCTCTACAAGATGATAGTTTAATAGTCAGAACTTCTGGTGTTTTTAGGAATAAGGGGTTTCCAATTTACGTTTATAAAACTCTGAAGGAAGGGAAGACTGTATTCGCTTTTAAGGGCTATTACTCTCCTATCTCAGCAAGAAAACTTGCTTCTGCAATACTCGAACTTTTAGAGTTAAGAAAGACTGGAATCATTCACGTTGCAGGTGAGAGAATTTCACGTTTTGAATTAGCCTTAAAGATCAAGGAGAAGTTTAATTTACCGGGAGATGTTAAAGAAGTTGATGAGGTTAAGGGATGGATAGCTAAAAGACCTTACGATTCTTCCCTCGATTCTTCAAGGGCTAGGAAAATACTTTCATCGGATTTTCACACGTTGGATCTAGATGGTATGGTGGTGTGAATGGAGGCGGTAATTTTACACGGAGGTCAAGGGACTCGTTTAAGGCCTTTAACTCACACCGGTCCTAAGCAGTTAATAAAAGTAGCAGGAAAGCCTGTTTCCCAGTGGGTTTTAGAACAGATAAGGGATTCGGGTATCAGAGACGTGGTGATAGTTTTAGGTGATAATACCCCAACTAGGGTTGTAGACTATTATGGTGATGGTAGTAAGTTTGGGGTAAATATTACTTATGTTTATCAAGGTAAGGCGAGGGGTTTGGCGGACGCAGTATATAAGGTTAAGGATGTGGTATCTAAGAAGTTTTTGGTTTATTTAGGGGACAATCTTGTGCCTTACGATCTGAAAAAGTTTATGTCGTTTAAAGGCTCAGCTTCTATCCTTTTAGCTAAGGTTGATAATCCTAATCGTTTCGGAGTTGCTGTAATAAAGGAGAATAGGGTTGTGAAGTTGGTGGAGAAGCCGAAGGAACCTATTTCTGATTTAGCGTTAGTAGGTGTTTATGCATTTACTGATGAGATTTTTGAGGTTATTGAGAGATTGAGACCCAGTTGGAGGGGGGAATTGGAGATAACTGATGCTATACAAGGTTTAGTGGATGAAGGAAAGGAGGTTAATTACGAAATAGTGGAAGGTTGGTGGAAGGATACTGGGACTCCTATGGATATATTGGAGGCTAATTCTTTTTTGCTAGATAAATATGCTGAAAGGAGGATTGAAGGTGATGTAGAGAATTCTACTATAGACGGTAGGGTTATAGTGGAGAAGGGGGCTGTGATAAAGAATTCAGTTATTAGGGGCCCCGTATATATAGGTAGGGATAGTAAGATAGTGAATTCCTACATTGGTCCTTTCACTTCAATAGGTGATTTGAGTCAGGTTGTTGATAGTGAGGTTGAGTATAGTGTTATTCTGGATAATGTAAGGATTAAGGGGGTTTCACTTATGGATTCGTTAATAGGGAACAATTCTGTTGTGGAGAAGGGAAATAGGTGGCAGAGGCTAATAATTGGTGAGAATTCTTCGGTGATATTATGATAATTATTGGTGGTGCGGGTTTTATAGGTTCTGCGTTTGTAAGAGAGGTGAATAGGAGGGGAATTAAACCGGTTGTGATTGATTTACTTACTTATGCGGGAAGGATGGAGAACTTAATTGGTACTGATCATGAGTTTGTGAGGGCTGATATTAGGGGTGAGGAGATTCATAATATTTTAGGTAAAGTAGGAGGGTCTGCTAATAATGTTGTTGTTAATTTTGCGGCTGAGACTCATGTGGATAGGTCTATTTATAAGCCTCAGGATTTTGTGACTACTAATGTTATAGGGGTTGTGAATCTTTTGGAGGCGGCTAGGAGATATGATTTTAATTATGTTCATATTTCTACTGATGAGGTTTATGGTGAGGAGTGTGGGGATGAGGATTCTCCTTTAAAACCGTCTTCACCTTATAGTGCTTCTAAGGCTTCTGCTGATTTGTTTGTTAGGGCTTATGTTAGGACTTATGGGATTAAGGCTATAATTATAAGGCCTTCAAATAATTATGGCCCTAGGCAGTTTCCGGAAAAGCTTATTCCTAAGGTGATAATTAGGACTTTGATGGGGGAGTATGTTCCTATTTATGGTGATGGGAGGGCTGAGAGGGATTGGATTTATGTTGAGGATACTGCTAGGATAATTTATGATATTTTGGAAATGGCTGAATGGAGGGGTGAGGTTTATAATATTCCGGGAGGGCAGAGGTATAGTGTGCTAGATGTAGTTAAAATGATTAGTGAGGTTATGGGGAGGGAGGTTAAGGTTAAGTTTGTTAGTGATAGGCCAGGTCACGATAGGAGATATTGTATGAGTACTAAGCTTAAGTATGAGGTTACGCCGTTAAGGGAGGGGTTGAAGAGGACTGTTGAGTGGTATTTGAATAATAGGTGGTGGTGGGAGCCATTGATAAAGGATAAGTTCTTTGTAGAGGATGAGCCTTGGAAAGCAGAAGTTAGCTGATGATGTTAATGCAAAATGGGTAGCAATAATCGGTTGTTAATTTAAGATTTTTGTATTTTGCGTTTTAAATATTTTAGTAACTTTTAAAAATATCCATTTCCATAATTTAGTTCAGCACGAGAAGTATAAGTTCTCTTAGTAGTTCAAGGAAATTACAAAATGGTGGGGTTAAGAGGGCGAAAGCCCTAGCCTTTTTACCTAAATCTCAAATTCGTTTATAAAAATTATTTGAGGAAACAATTATCTCGAAAATTTTATTAATAAAGAAAAAGTTAAGATATAGCAGTTGTTCTAATTTTCCTCGGTAATGCGAAATTCTCGGTACTATCGATAAAGTTTTTAGTTTAGTGTTTGGTTAAGTAAAAATATGAGGAGAAACTCCTCAGGTTAGTTGAGATATGTTTAGTTAATGCACTAGGTTTGATGAAAATCTTTAAACTGCGTTAAAGTAGAACAACTGCTATAAGATAGAAACTTGAACAAAAAGTGGTAAAATTTAGTTTAATTTATATAATTTTATAAAAATATCGATTTTTTACAAAGATTAATAAACACACAATTCATATGTTTATAAATATAATAACTATAGAAGAAAATAACAATTAGTTATGCATTTAAGTCTTTTGGGTTATATATACATACATGGAGTACAATAGTCAAGTAATTCAGAATATTTCGCAGTTGTCTAGTAATAGTCCGCAATTTAATATTTATTCAAATTCCTTTACTGTGATTGTTGATGAGGAATTTGGTAATATGATTGTTGAATTCCAAAGAACTCCAGTAAAAAGTTATGAAGGGGAGGCATTTGTAACTATAGGAGTGGACGAGAGCGGTAGAGTTTCATATATTTCAATAGAGCCGTTAGACTCTGATCTAAAAGAAGGTATAAAGAGGATTAAGAATGAGTGAAATAATAAGCTATTTTTTAGAGAATATTAAAGAAGGTAAATATAGAGTTGAGACTGAAGATGAGAATATATTAATTGTAATTCATCCTGTTATCGTGAAGGTTTTCAGAAAGGATCACAAATACTCTTTTGTTGTAAATAACGTAATTTCGGTTCACACGGATAAACCCAGATTTGGACCTCTGTGTTCTGGAAATGTTGTTAATTCTAGACCGGCTAAGATAAAGAAGATAGAATTAATGGAGGAACCTAAGATAGAAGTTAGGGTAGAAGATAGGTTATTCGAGATATTAATTAGCGTGACTAACATTTCAATATACCCGGAATATAGGGATCCTTTTGGATCGCCATGCGTAACAGTATCAACGGTGATATTATATTAACTGTATTTTTACTAGGCATGCTTCAGAAAGATTAAGGCTCAGATTAGAAGAACTATCAAACACGTATGGATTAGAAATAAGAAGTGAAATATGGAGGGTTATAGATAACTTCTGTAAGAGCGAAAATATAAACTCAAAACCACTTAATGACGAAAAAAGTTTTTGTGAAAAACTTAGCCATAATTCCCTCTACCTTATAATTGTTTTTATAGTACAGAATAGAATAAAGAAAATAATTACTATATTTCCAACAAATAAGAAATCAACTATTGAAAGATATTGTAAGTCGTAAAGATAGTACAGTTATTAAGCTACAAATCTGATATAAGCCTTCTCTCCCATAAGACTACTTCATTAGGTTAAGGCTTCCATTTACAACCTTTGTTTCTCTCAAAACGTAAAAGCTTATCTCTAAGAGAGGAATGAAAGAACTCGTTTGGATTAACCTATGAAACAGTATAGCAGTTTACGTAAAATCCTAACGATAAGATAGTTTTTAAATAAACCATTCTTAGCAGTGAATATTCTTACTATAAAAACGATAGAACTTATCCTATTTACTGAAATTAGATATAAGTATTAGAAAATTCTTTGTAAAAATTATCTTATACAACGATTTTCCAATAAATGCTAACAGTACATGGCTCTTCGAATAGAAGTATAAGTTGTAATCATAGCTCAGTTATTATCAGGCAAGCGCATTTTAGCTTACGAAAAATATTCTCATCTAATCGCAACAATATAAATGAGGCTAAATTCTATGTCTTTTATAACTTAACAAGTAATAACACTTATAGAACGCTGTAGATTCTTTAAAGTAATTTAATGATATTTTCCTGATATAAAAGTTGTCGTAGTATTCTTTCAAGAGTTAATAAATACTCTAATTTATTTTCCTGCTTCTATAACTAAAATTTCTCAAATTTCCACAAGTGCTATTTAATCTTACTTAAGATATATATCTCTAGACATAAGTTAGATCTTTTTCGCAGTAATTATTGAAGCGTTAATTGCTTTGAGAGCGATAAGTATTTTAAACTTTATGAACGTTATTCTTCTAACGGAGAATAAATGTTAATATTTAGAGTAAAATATTTTAAGTTGTCAGATAGACTATATTATATGAAAGTTAAATTTAATAAGAAAAAAAGGACTGATTATGAGATTATTTACGATATACTTAACGCACTTAAAGATGGTCCAATTCCAAAGACTAGGTTAATATATAGGGCTGGGCTAACATATTTAACGGCCACAAGATATATACCATATCTAGAAAAACAGAATCTAATAAAGAAGGAAGGGGACTTGTATCATATAACTGAAAAAGGAGAAGAAGTGAGAAAGCTTCTGGAAATTTATAAGGTTAAGGCTAATGAAATAAAAGAAATTGTTAGTAAATTAGAGAAAGAAATAGGACCTGAAGAAGAACTTTGAGAAAGTATTTAAATAGGTTAACAACATTTTTTATTAATGAACTTTGTTTCTTGGCTTCTAGTCATTATATCCTTTGCCTATTCATCCTCTCTGTGTGTAGTATCCAAAATAATGAAAAGTAAAAGCAGATTATTAGGGACAAAAATAAAGAAATTATTGGCGTTAAAATTTATAGAAATGAGTGCGGATTTGTTATCTACGAGTGAATTTGCTGAATTAATGGAGGAGGTTTCTTTTCTAACAAATTTAGAAGTAATTGATAAGGATGGTTTATTTCATGAACTTTATCAAAAATTTCCGCGTATTGAGAAGGAGTTAAAGGAAGTATTTATTAGGGTTAGTCTAGTCAACAAGATTGATTACCTTGCCAAAGACCTAGAAAGAAAAGCGTTCGTTCTAAGAATAGCTGCAGGTTTAATGTTCATATCTGTACTAGGTTTAGTCACATATTTTGATTTTTGTCCTTACATTTCAATTTTATCTATAGTGCAATATACAACTACTGGATTGATGATAGTATTACCTTTAATAATATTTGATTCGTTAAAAACCCTTTATCGATCGGACAAAATAATTAGAGACTTTTTAAGGGAAAAGTGATTTTTAGTTTTGATGGCTGAAATAGAGAGATCGTCAATAGTAAGATATTATAAAGATAGGGGACAAGTAGAATTAACTAATGTTTTTCCAAATGAGAAACTGTTATGGAACGCTGATATTCATCCAGTGCCAGTAAAAGGTAGAAATTGGGGAGCATTAACTTATTTCTGGATTTGGGTCTCAATGGTTTTTATTGTGCCTTCATGGACTTTAGCAAGTGTTGGTTTGGTTCTTGGTTTATCTGTTATTCAATCAATTTTTATAGTATTTTTAGGAAATTTAATTGTTTTAATCCCAATGATTATCCAATCTCACGGAGGAGCTAGATACGGTTTAGCAGAGCCACAATTAACAAGAACTAGGTGGGGTATTTACGGAGCAATTCTCCCTAGTTGGATTAGGGCTATAATAGGTGCAGGTTGGTGGGGGATTGAGAGTTATATCATAACTGAAGCAGCAACTGCAATCTATACTATTTTAACTGGAAAAGTTAACATTGTGGAATATACCGCGACACATTATTCAAATTACCCATTTATATTAGCTATTGATTTTCCAACAGTATTTTGGGGAGTATTTGCTGGAGTTATTTTAGCTCAAATCCTGGTATTTTACTTCTCTCCGATAAATAAAGGACAACCTGCTTTGAAATGGTTAGCAAGAATTGGTGGTCCAGTAATACTTTTAACTTATCTAGTTACGTGGATTTATTTCATGAATAAAGTAAGTTGGTCTATAAATATCTTTTCTTTATCAGCTTCTTCCTCTCCATCGATATTATCTTTCTTAACATTCTTAAACGCAAATATTGCATTTTGGGCTACCATGGCACTAACGATGCCAGATTATACTAGATTTGCAAAAAACCAGTTTTCTCAAACTATAGGTCAAATTCCTATGCCTCTTTTAATGCTATTTATTGCTGTTATGTCAGTCATGACAACGTCAGTATCATTAAAGCTTTATGGAGAAGCAATTTGGGATCCAATAATTCTAATTACCCTTCATACAAGTTTCGCAATCCCATTACTTTTAGGAATAATTTTGGGAACTTTCCTTGTTAATGTTTATGCTAATGCTGTTGGTCCTGCTTATGATTTTGCAAATACGTTTCCTAAATATTTATCATGGTTTAGAGGATCTTTGATCTTAATAATAGTAGGATTAGTGATAGGTGCATGGAGTTATTACGGTAATGCGTATAGTTACATACAAAATTGGTTATTAACTTATGGCGGTCTTTTAGGGAGTATTGAAGGTATAATTATATTTGATTATGCCGTTATTAGAAGGTTTAAGATCGACTTACCTGATGTGTTTCTAAGTAAAGGGAGATATAGGTATTGGAAGGGAATTAACCCAGCGGCGTTAATTACTTTCGTAGTCATATCCTTATTACTCTATCTACCATATCCAAGTGAGAACATAGTTCTAGATAATTCATGGGTTTTATCGTTCTTACTTTCTGGAGCAATTTATATTCCTTTAATGATATTCTGGGTTATTCCTAAATATCAGCCATTCTTAAAAGGTTCTTTAAGAGAAGGATATATTTCAGAAGAATCTAGGAAAATCTATAGTTAACAAGAAAATCTTTTTAATCCTTCTATTACTTGGAAGATGCTAGGTCTTTTTCTATAATCGGGATATACTAAAGAAAGTAAATATTTCTGGAATTTTTTCGAGGTAGAGGAGTAAAGTTTTAGGTAATAATTTACATATTTTGAATAAACTGAATTCATATCGTTTGTGAATACTATCTCATCTGGATTAAAACCGCTTCTACCCCAGGTTAATGCTAGTAATGAAGCACCAAGCGAAAACACGTCCATTACTGGCATTGAAGGATATGCCATATATTGTTCTGGTGGCGCGTATTCTGAAGTTAGATGAGTAGGGATTTCTCTTATTCTTTTGGCGGAACCTAAATCTCCTAACTTTACTTTTATATTACAAATTTCTTCTGGGTTTGTAACTTCTTTTGGAAGTAAGAAATTACTTGGTTTAACATCCAAGTGAACATAACCAGCAGTATGAAGGGTTCTTAGTGCGTATGCGATATCTAAACCGATTTTTGCAACTATTTCTTCCCAGTTTGAGGAGTAATTAAACCCTTTAGACAATAAGGAGAGAACTGATCCTCCAGCCATGTATTCCATAATAATAGCTGGTGGTGATGATAGGTATAGAAATGGATCACCTCTCATTATTTCCTTTATATTTGTTAGGTCATTATATACTGCGTAAATACGAACTAGGTACTCAGATTTTGAGGTAATTTCCACTAGATTTATTGCTTCTTTAGATAACTCCCTAAAGAGATTTAAACTAGAGACTGTCGCCGACATGTTAGCATTGTCTATTTTTGGTATTTTAATTGCGTAATTAATTCCGTTTTTTACTCCTCTGAGTACAAAGGAATTTCCGCCTTCTCCTATAATCCCTACAATTTTATAACCGTAAATTTCTTTCCCAAGCCAAGAGTTTGGAAAACTTGGTAAGATCTTACTCTTATACTTTTCATATATTTGTTGTAAATTAGTGGAATGGAATAACTCTTTTAGATAATCACAAATCTCATACTCTGACAAACACTCAATAGGAACGAGAGAGGGTATTTTTATTGCTGCATATACTGAGGCTGTAGATGGGGTGTAAAAAGATATAAGATATGAATCTTGCGATCTAGAAATAGAAAAGGTTTTATCACTAACTGAAGTCGATGGAAACAAAGTCTTTTTTACTATAGGTTCCAGAGCCGATCCGAAGAAAATAATCTCAATGGGAGAAATAACTAGAGGGATTTTCTTTTCAATAGATATAGTTGACAATGAAGAAAAATCCTTTTGTAGCTTGCTAAAAATTATCATAAAATAAATCTTTAGTTAAGGGTTATATATTGCTTGTAGTGTTTCTGTGAAAGTTGAATATCCTGTAGTTATTACCAATGTTACCTTATATTGTGTAGGAGATAAGAATAGCGGAGTCCCCATATTAATTATAACGTTATTTATACCTAAAGTGAGTGGAATTGAAAGCATTACTGCATAAGGTGTTCCTTCAATTTTTGCACTAGTTATTGTACCGTAAATCTTGGAATCAAGAGTAAGGTAAATATAACCGTTACTTCTGATTATTCCTAGCCCTATCTCTTTTACTTGATTACTGCTAACGGTAGTAGTTGTTAATGGTTTATTCATTATTCTATTTAATCCCACAGCTGTTACTATAAAACCTATAATTGAGATTATTGGGAAGACGTTAAGAATCGCACCATGTTTAATTAACTCTTCTCCATAAGCATTAGCTATTCTATCTAATCCTTCCTTAATTAAGGCAAAACCTATAATAAAAAGTATTATGGATACGAACCCTATAATATGGATAAACACTGAACCGACAATAACTAACAAAGAACCAGTATCTGCACGACCTTTATAAACACTTAAATTTCTGAACCCAGAGTAAAGAAAAATTCCACTAATTATGCCCAATATTAATGCTAAAATCTGTAAAAGTAACGAGGTGATTAAGCCATTTAAGGAAACAATATTACCAGTAGAAAGCACTTGTAAAAGCTCTGTAATTTCGATAATTACTGAGGAAAAATATACAATTTCTGTTACTGTTAACAATAAAAAGGCATTTCTCAATTTGGAAAACTCTGTAGCCTCGTTAACTATCATAAGATTTAGTGTAACCAACACGTATTTATTCCTTATTAAAACCTAACACATCAGCGTAGTTAGCTAGATCCAATAATCCATGGCCTGAGAAGCTTATTAGTACTGTTTTCTTTTCGCCACTCTTCTTAGCTTCCTCAACTATTTCCTTTAGTATTGGCAATGCATGACTGGTTTCTGGTGCTGGTACCCATCCTTCGATTTGACTGAACAGTTTAGCCCAGGCAAATGCTTCTTCTTGCGAGTAATCCCTAGCCTGTACGATTCCTTTATACATCAGTAATGATAACGTTGGCGCTACTGCATGATATCTTAAGCCTCCAGCGTAAACTGGTGCTGGTATAAAATCAGATCCAATAGTATACATTTTTAGCATTGGTAAAACCTTTGCAGTATCAGGATAGTCATATTTGTAAACTCCTTTTGTCATTTTTGGAACTTCAATAGCCCCAGAAGCTATATACTTTCTTCTTACTTTACCTTTTCTTAATTCTTCACCAAGGAATGGATAAGCTAAAGCAGCATAATTTGAACCTCCACCAACAACTCCTATAATATAATTTGGGTCTTCACCAATCATTTCCATTTGCTTCTTTGCCTCCATTCCAGCAATTGTCTTAAAGAGAATGTCCGAGTTTACTACGCTACCTACAACATATTTTCCTCCATTTTCTAGGGCATAATAAACAGCCTCTGATATAGCAATTCCTAATGATCCAGGAGTATTAGGATCTTTAGCTAAAACTTCTCTTCCATATCTAGTGAATTCTGAAGGACTTGGATGTACTTGTGCATTGTACATTTGCATTAGATATCTTCTATACGGTTTTGCGTAATAACTAGTTCTAACCATGAAGATGTGAGCTTGAATATTAAATAATGCAGAAGCCAATGCTACTGCAGATCCCCATTGTCCTGCACCAGTCTCAGTTGAAACAAATTTAGCGTTATCGAGTTTTGCAAAATATACGTGAGCTAATGCACTATTTATTTTATGTGATCCAGTATAAGTATGACTTTCCATTTTCATGTATATCTTTATATGTCCTCCTAAGTATTCTTCCAGTTTTCTAGCTCTTATTATAGGTGTCGGTCTTCCAACTTGCAGATATCGTTGAAGAACTTCTTCCGGAATTTTTATGTATCTCTCCTTTGAGAACTCAAGTTCAAGTACTTTACTGGGTAATACTTGTTTTAATATTTCAAAAGATTTTCCAGTAGGGTCTTGGGGTTCTGGTAAGGGTTCTGGTAAATCTGGTAAAATATTATACCATTCTGTTGGTATTTCATCTTGCGGTAAATCGAACCTAACTTTTTCGAGCATACAATAATAATATCATTTCTCTTTATTAGCGTTTTCCAAATTCTTTTATACCGCCTTTAGTAGTAGTTTTATTGATGGAAGACTTTATTGATAAGTTAAGCAATGTAGTAGCGAAACTTTATAAAGGGGAGCCTCTAACAGAAGAAGAAAGGGCTTATGCTATCGCTATATTTGAGACTGTAGCCCAATATCTTAAAACCTGGAATGATTTAACTAAAAAGTTAGAGGAGCTAGAGAAAAAAGTAAAAATGCAAGAGGAGGAGATAAATAGAATGATCGAATATGAGAGAGAATTAAAAAAGAAATTACAGATTACTGAGAATAAATTAGCAATTTTAGAAAAGAATGTTTTTCTACTACCTAAAAACTAAATATTTTTTCATAGAGGTGTTAGATCCTTTTCATGTTAATAGAAATCTTTTATATTGGTTTATGACAACTTTTTCATTAATAAAGGACGACTTCTCATACCACTAGGTAGGAGATATAAGCATTGAGCAGTTATAGTTTCATGTTGAGGACTAAACATTTAATCATGAGTGAGTATAAAATGAAAGTGTAAGGACAAATGAGGAATTAACACCTATATATTATTGTTTTCTAAGTATATAGGTATCTATGTAGCGTTGTTAGAGTAATAAAAATTTTAGAAAAAATATAAAAGGAGTTATTCTTCTCTTCCATTAAGCTTTCTTTTCTTATCCTCGACTTTACAACTATAAAATTACTCCTAAATAAATGAAGAATTTTGAACTTATCTTTGTTAGTAAGAATATATCTTATATAATAAATGAAAATAATCATCTATTTAATATTGGTTAAACGAGTAGCTCATAAATGGAAAAAGGAAATAACTAAACCGGGCTCAATTAATGAATCTATTAGTGCATGAGATATAATGCACGGTACAATACTTTTACTTGAATTAAATACGTACGCTAGGCCTAATCCTAACAAAAATGTACCTAAGACACCTCCAAGTCCCCATGTTATATGGTAGACTCCAAATAGAGAGGCTGAAAGGAGGGATGATTTCAGTGTACCATAAGTTCTCGATTGAGTAATTATAAATCCTCTGAAGACTACTTCTTCAGAAAAACCTGCAATAATTGCTGTGGTAATAGCTATACATTTTAGGAAGTTAATTTCAAAAGCATATTGTAGCACTTGTGGGATTTGTAGTTCGATAAGCGAATAAATTGTTGCTATGAATATGGCTAGGATTATTGAGGTTATAGAAGTAGGTTTGTGAAATCCTAAATCTGCTAAAGTTATTCCTAATCGTCTTATTAAAAATAAAAAGATCGATATTCCGACAAGTTCACTTATACTTATTGTTACTAGAAAAAATTCTATTCTAGAAGTACTCTCCATAACTAACGGATACATTAGAAATGTAATCCCTATAACTACAAGAAAAAAGACAGATACATATTTTACAATTGAAATAATATTCATAAGTATTGTTCAACTTAGACTTTATAAAATTTACCATAGGAACTGAAAATATTGGAAAGGCTAATCATAGCAGAGCTAGACGTTGTGAATTATCATATAAAGAGTTCATAGCACCATAAAAAAGATATAAAGCCATTAACTCATTAAGCCTTCATAAGGATAATAAGCGTTAAATTATTACATAATATTTCACAAATTTATATAAATATTATAATAGAGATAATATAAAGCAATTTTTGTTCAAGAAAACAATATAAATTAAGAATTTTTGAAAATTCAAGAGGATTTACGACTTGATGATAAGGTTATAAAAACTCAAACACTTCCGTAATCCGCCTTTAAGTAATATACCGTGTATAACAAAATCAATTTAATATTTTCTACTTATGAAGATTTACTGACTTAACTAATTGATATACTTTCTGAGAATTTAAAGGATCCTAAATATATACAAGGTTTATGTATAATTTGAATGGTCTATATTTTCCTTCAAACTATAACAAGATATAATATTACCAATATAATGTATTCTATTTACCTTACTTTTTTATGAGATTTATAGGAGTACGTTCTATTTAATTACTATATTATTGTTGAATGACTTCATTAGTATTTATGCTTAATTTTACCATATAGAAAATAAACTACCTATATTCAGTAAAAAATTCTATATTATATAACCATATCTATTTAAAAATTACTATATTGCAGGATTTTATGTAAAATGCAATCTGAAAAACTTAAATATTGCGATATTGAAAGAGAATATGTTTAGAAGAAGAAAGAGAGGATTGTTTAAATGTGACTTACAAATCTAGATTGTTAAAGTTAATAATAATATCTGTAATATTCATTGCATTAATATTAATATTAATAGGACTACAAGGTAATAATTTAGGTTATGTAAAGTATACATTATATTTTAATAATACAATTAATAATTTTAATGCCCCTTTATGTATTGCTTATGATGCTAACAATAACTTTTTGTACGTAACTAACTTTCTCTCCAATTCTGTTATTGTTATCAATGCAAGTGTGAATCAAGTGGTTGGGAATGTATCGGTTGGGTTGTATCCTACGGCTATTGTTTTTGATCCTAGTAATAATTATTTGTATGTTGTGAATAGTGGTTCTAACTCTATTAATGGATCAAACTCTATTTCTGTAATTGACCCCACTACAAATCAAGTTATTAAAAACATAGTAGTGAAAGATGGTAATGAAATCGTTTTTGATCCTAGTAATAATTATTTGTATGTTGCTAGTAGCAGTTCTAATTCTATTTCTGTAATTGACCCCACTACAAATCAAGTTATTAAAAACATAGTAGTGAAGGATCCTTACGGTATTGTTTATGATCCTAATAATAACTATATATACGTAACAAATCCTGCTGCTGGTACTATTTCAATCATTAATCCTAACACTGATCAAGTGGTTGGGAATGTATCGGTTGGGTTGTATCCTACGGCTATTGTTTTTGATCCTAGTAATAATTATTTGTATGTTGTGAATAGTGGTTCTAACTCTGTTTCTGTAATTAATCCTGCTACGAATAAAGTAATTACAAATATAAAAGTAGGTAAAAGTCCTTACGCTATTGCATATGATCATCATAACGGTTATCTTTATGTAACTAATTCAGGTTCCCAATTTATTTCTGTCATTAACCCTAGTACAAACAAAGTTATTGGGAACATAACGTTAAAATATTATTCTTACGGTATTGTTTATGATCCTAATAATAACTATATATACGTAACAAACTTTTACTCTGGTGCTATTTCAATCATTTCTACTTCTTCGCCTGTAAATGTTCTTCTTATTTCTATTCTATTAGCTGTGGTTATTATTACAATAACTGTTGGATTACTATTAATAAGGAAATGGAGGAAGTGAACTTCACTTCTCCTAACCCTAAATGCATAATTGTTCTTTGTCACATGTTACAGTAACATTAAAAATGTACAAAGACTGTAACATTTCTGCGTAACTTTTAAATACTTCTAGTTACTTCTAATTACTGTGGAGAGGTATTTAACACCTAGTGAAGTTGCCGAGATCTTTGGGATAAGTAGGAGTGGTATTATTAAGTGGATTAGGGAAGGGAAAATAAAGGCTATTGAAATTAACGGTAGGTGGAGAATACCTTACAGTGAAGTAGAAAGATTAATAAGTGGAAAAGAAAAAGTTAAACAAGTAGCAATTTACGCTAGAGTCTCATCAAACACACAAAAGGACGACTTAGAGAGACAACTAAACACGTTGAAGGAATGGGTTAAGAAAACCTTCGGTGAAGTGAGTGTAATTGAAGTTAAGGACATTGACTCTGGATTGAAAGAAGATAGAAGAGGATTAAAGAAACTCATAGAATTAGCCAAGAGGAGACAGATCGATGTGGTAGTAGTAGCATACAAGGACAGACTAACACGTTTCGGCTTCGAATACCTCGTTGAGCTATTCAAAGCTTACGGAGTAAACGTCATCGTGGCTTTCCAAGAAGAACCAAAGGATTACATACAAGAGCTAGTAGAGGATTTCGTAGAAATCGTAAAATCCTTTGCTTCAAAAATTTACGGCCATAAGTACGAGAAGGTGATAAAATGTGTTGAAGACACTGAAAAGGACAATTAAACTTGATAGCGACTCTCTGAACAAGTGGAAATACAACGTTCTTAAAGAGATTGAGGAATACCAAAGAAACATAGTTAATGAAATGATTAACATAATACTCTCTGAGGGCTTACCAACTACTAGGAAGAAGTTGCACGAGAGGTTTTACAGTTATTATAAGGAAAAGTATCCCTTCTTACCTTCAAGGGTTATTGAAGGATCCTACATCGTAGCTGGTAGGATAGTTAAGAGTTTTAGGGAGAGGAGAAAGAAAGGACTAACGAGAAACCAGAGTATAAGAGGGTCGTGATCACAATCCCTAACACGGTTAATTGGAAGTTTAACAGAGTGTCTGTTAGCGTTTTAACCCACAAGGGTTGGGTTGAGATCCCCCTCAAGTTCACTAAACAATTCATCCACTATTTATATGAGGGTTGGAGGGTTTCTCAAGAACTCAAGTTAAGGTTAGTGGGTAGGAGAGTCCTAGTCTGGTTAACATTTGAGAAGGACGTTGAGGTTGAAACGAAAGAAGGTAATTACGTTTCTATTGACGTTAACGAGAATAATATCACCTTAGCAGTTTTTGAGGGTTTCAAGCTCAAGGAGATGAGGCGTTATGAGACTGGATTAGGGAGGATTGTTATTAACTACTCCTTGAGGAGGGAAGAGGTTACTAAGGGGTACTCAACTAAGGACGAGCTAATTAAGAAAAAGTTGAAGAGGTTGAGGGAGAGGAAGCTTGATGTTCTTAGAAAGACCGTTAAGAGGGTTGTTGAGTTGGCTAGGGATTTAAAGGTAAAGGTTGTGGTTGGTAAGTTTTCATCAAAGGCTAAGGAGAGGATGGAGGGTAACAAGAATGGTAAGCTTAGGCATAGGATTCATCAGTGGAGTGTTGTTAAATTTATTGAAATGCTTAAGGCTCAGCCAATAGATGTCACGGAGGTTTCAGAATCATATACTTCTTCCATAAACCCATTTGATGGTGAGAGGTTGGGGAAGAGTAAGCAAGTAGTGGAGAAGGTTATCAAGGTTTTTAACCCCTACCTGATGACGGGCTCTGCTCACGAGGGTAGGGGGATCAAGGTAATCAAAGTTACCGCTAGGTACTTAGATGGTGGGGAAATATTGTTAGAAAGGAATTCAATTGCACCTCTTAACCTTGTAAAGAAGGTGGATGGGAGGGTATTGGTGTTTCCCTCGACTAGTCCCAATGAGTTAAGGGTGACTGTGTATGATCCCTTAAGAGGGGTGCCCTTGGCGGAATTAGAAGTAATTAAAAGTAAGGATAAGTTACGCCATGGGTAAACACTTTTTAGGGGCTTTATCCTTTAAAATTCTGGGAATATAATTTTATTACTACTCGATTAAATTGTTGATAAGCTTAATATATTGTTTAGCTAGATTATAAAGTTTAGGGGTTCAAAGGGGGCGAAAAACCTCGCCTTTTACGGTACTCCCAAAATCATTTTACAAAAATAATTCTGATTGAACAATATTAAATTTGTTGAACATAACCAAGTTTATAACAACATCAAGAATTCAACAAATTGGGAAAAAAGGTTTAAAGCGAGGGAATCGGTATTACCATAAGGGCTCATGGTAATGCCAATTCCCTCATTAAACACTCAACAAATAGGGTATAAATTAATTTCCATGAGTAACTTCCAAGGGAGAAAGGGAGAGGAAGTTACAAAAACCTTGATCTCAGCATCATTACACAAAGATTCAGTGGAAAACGTTTCCAGAGCTTACAACGTATCACCACAAACGGTGAGGAATTACGTTGAAGAACAAGGGTTACAAGTAGCGGAAAAAACACTGGAACAAGTGAAACAAATCTCACTCGAAACACTTAAGGGCGTGAAGGAGATAGAACTATCAATAGATTGGACAACAATAACTTGGTACGGAAAACCTGTAGAAGGTTTGGGAAGCTCAGAAAAGGGATACTCGTGGAACTACGCAACAGCTACAACGAAATACGAAGGAAAAATCCTCATACTTGCTTTCATACCGCAAGTTAATGGGATGACAAAGGATGAGATTGTCAAGGTCTTGATTGAACAAGTGGTTGCAATGGGATTTAGGATTAAACTGATAACACTTGATGCAGGATTTTACACGGTTGAGGTGATAAAATTCATATCCCAGTTCAACTACATTATTGGAGTTCCCGTTGGTGATGTCAAGATCTACGAGGAGTTTGATGGTGAATATATTACGAATAGTAAGAGGCGTAGTAAGGATGAGCAGGTTAAGTTTAGGCTGATCGTGTATCGCAGGGAGAAGATCAAGAGGAAAAAGAAGAAGGTTGTTTACTTCGCTAGGGCTACAAATCTCGATTTACCCAAGAATAAGGTCTTGGAGTTATATAACAAGGTGAGGAATCCGATAGAAACGTCTTATAGGAGTGTTAAATCGTTCCTCCCCTTTACGTGTTCAACAAAGTTCATTTTCCGCATGTTAATCTTCTTACTTGCCGTGCTCGTTTACTCCTTGTACACGATCCTCAAGGATAACGTGAAAATGAGGACTTTCAAATCACTAATTTCAAAAATTATTGAAAATATATCTGAGGCAGAGATTTATTTAAATAAATCAGAGGAAACGCTTACTAATACTACAGGTTTATTTTTAAGGAGGTGATTTTGGGAGTACCGTTTAAGGCGGGGATGGATAGCCCCCTTTGTAGAAATATTTTTTAATCCACTCTCGAACATTTTATTAATGCCCAACGTAGGGTTCCGCTTTCGTGCATATGCTGACGATCAAACAATTAGGGCGTTAAAAGCCCAGTTGAGGTTAGCATGTGAGATGTACAACACCCTACGCTGGGCAGATATCTATTTCTACCAAAGGGACGGAAAGGGTCTTACACAAACGGAGTTAAGACAGCTCGCTCTAGATCTAAGAAAGCAAGATAAGGAGTACCAACAACTCTACTCACAAGTAGTACAGCAAATTGCCGATCGTTATTACGATGCTAGGGATAGGTTCTTCAAAGGT
Organism: Sulfurisphaera ohwakuensis; assembly: GCF_009729055.1. Taxonomy (GTDB): domain Archaea; phylum Thermoproteota; class Thermoprotei_A; order Sulfolobales; family Sulfolobaceae; genus Sulfurisphaera; species Sulfurisphaera ohwakuensis. Next base: position 1,572,463 of record NZ_CP045484.1, read on the forward strand.
CTAGCACACTTTCCTAAGGAGAAGAAACCCCATAAGTACTACTCTCTTGTTTACCCACAAAGTGGATGGAAAATACTTGAGAGCAGGGAAATAAGGACTAAGAGTAGGAAGAATAAGAAGAAGCTGGTGTTATTGAGGTTATCAAATCTCGGCGTGTTTAAGGTCATTGTTCATAGGGACTTCCCGCTTGACAAAGTTAAGAGGGTGGTAGTTAAACTAACACGTTCAGAGAGAGTATATGTCTCCTTCATAGTTGAAGGTGTTGGATTCTCTCAATTCCCAAAGACTGGTAAGGTAGTTGCAATAGATGTTGGGGTAGAGAAACTCCTAACCACGAGTGATGGGTTCTATTTCCCTAACTTGAGACCTTATGAGAAGGCACTTGAGAAGATAAGGAAACTCCACAAGGTTCTCTCGAGGAAGGAGTTCTTGTCGAAAAATTGGTTTAAAGGAAAAGTGAAGTTAGCTAGGGGTTATGAACACTTGAAGAACTTGAGACAAGACCTCTATATGAAGTTGGGTAAGTGGTTTGCACAACATTATGACGTTGTAGTAATGGAGGATATAGATGTTAAACAACTGGTGGAGGAGTCAGAAAGGAAGTTGAGGATGAGGTTACACGATGTTGCATTCCATGAGTTGAAGAGAATACTAGAATATCAGTTGGAAAAATATGGAAAGAAACTGTTGTTAATAAACCCAGCATATACTTCAAAGATGTGTGCCAAGTGCGGGTACGTAAAGAAGGAGTTAACTTTGACTGACCGTGTGTTCAGCTGTCCTAAGTGTGGTTGGGTTACTGATCGTGACTATAACGCTTGCTTAAACATGTTGAAGAGATCGGGGTGGGAGCCATCCTTAGTGCCTGTGGAGCTCTACCCTCTACCCGTAGCGAAAAGCTACGGGCAAGGTGGGGCTATGAAGCAGGAAGCTCCGCCCTTCAGGGCGGGGTAGCTCACATCTCAAACTATAACTAGCATGCATTCCATGTCTTCTCATCTAGTTAAAAATTTTTTATGTCAAATAAGACATAAAAAATCTCATTTTATAAAGATTTTGCTCAACTAAATAGATGTTAATAGCTTAGTTTTTCAGATCGATTCAGAGGTTAATGATTTAGAAGGGTACTTTATTAGAATTTTGAATGATGTTAATAAGCTCTCTCAATCTTTAGAGACCTTTTTTGTTAAATCAAAGGAGGAATTAAGGATAAGAGCTCAAGAGGAGAATGAACCCGAACTATTCGGAAATAAACTTTAATAATTTTTGGCGTTATCAACTTCTAATGAAAAGGTTAGATGTAGTAGATTTAATTAAAGGAAAGGGAAATTATATAGATGATTATCCTTTCAAGGGGAAATATGCTGTATTTGTGAGGAGCCCTTACTCTCACGCAAAAATAAAAAAGATAGATGTTACTGAAGCTGAGAAAAAGGGGGCTTTGGTTTTAACTGGTAAAGATATTGTTGCAAGAAAAGTAGAAGCTGGAGAAAGAGAAGGTGCAGGATTATCAACCATGCTAATGGCTACAAATAAGGCTTTATATGTTGGTCAGCCAGTAGCTTTGGTAATTGCTAATGATCCATATGAAGCCTCAGATTTAGCAGAGTTAATACAGGTGGATTATGAGCCTCTAGAACCAATACCTAATATAGAGAAAGCGTTGAAGGGCGAAGTTTATGTATTTGATGAATTAAAGAGTAACGTTATAAGGGAACAGACTTTTGAGTTTGGTAAAATATCTACCCAAGGAAAAGAGTTAGAGTTAGACTTATACTGGTCTAGGAGTAGTGGAAATCCAATTGAAACTTTTGGAGCAATAGTTATTCCTACTACTCAAGGTTTAGAAATAATATCAAACCAACAAGCTGGAAATTTTGTTATTTCCGAGTTAGAAAAGGCCTTAGGAGTTAAGGTAACACATAAAAATGCTAGACAAGGTGGTAGTTTCGGTTCTAAATTTTCTTTAGTTAGATACTTATCGGTATTAGCTTTTGCGTCGTTGAAATTTAAAGTACCAATAAAGTGGATAGAAACTAGGACTGAACATTTGTTAGCTTCAAATAGTAGTGGGCCAGAAAGAAAATTCAAAATTAAAGCCTATTATGATTCGCGCGGTAAAGTGAATTTCTTAGATATTCATATTTGGGAAGATGTAGGAGCATCAGTAGAGGCTGGGCAACCATTTAAACCGTTAGGACATTTAACTGGCCCATATAAGATACCCGGGATTAGATACACTGCAACTTTAGTAGCCACGAATAAGAACCCACCCGGTGCATTTAGGGGTGCTGGTACACCTCCACATACATGGGCATTAGAAAGAGTTATGGATGCAATAGCTGATGAATTAGGTTTAGATAGGGCTGAAGTTAGGAAAGCTAACGTGATCGACTCTTTCCCATATGATAGTGGATTTGCCTATTATGATTCTGGTAATCCTAGTGGGTTACTTGAAATGGCATTATCAAGGAAGGATATATTCTCAATGAGAGATGAAAAAACTGGTGTGGGTTTAGCATTATCTACTGATCCTAGTACACCTTCTGGGAGCGAGAGAGTTAAGTTAAAAATAAAGAATGGTAAAGTCGTGGTAGGGTTAGGCTTTGGACCAGAAGGACAGGGAAATGAACATACAGCTGTTTTGTTAGTCTCAAAACTTCTTGGAATCCCAACAGATCTAGTGACTTATGAAATTTTAGATAATAATGAACTGACTTCATCCTTTGGTCCCGGTGGAAGTAGAATGGCTGCTTTCACTTATGGTGCTATAAGTGGTGCTGTAGAAGAGTTAAAGGCTAAGCTAAAAAGAGAAGCTGAAAATCTTATAGGAGATGTTGAGTATAAAGATGGATACTTCATTGGTGAACATGGTAAAATAGGGATTACCCAATTTGAGGGAGAAGAAGTAACTTTTACTTTCTCCCTTCAAGGAAAATATAGATTTAATGCATATCCATTTGCTTGTGATTTAGCTGTAGTTAGAATTGAAGATGGCAAAATTAAACCGATAAAACATGTTGTTTACATAGATCCGGGGAACCCAATAGATGAAGATCTTGTAAAAGAACAAGTTATTGGCGGTACAGCAATAGGAATTTCTATTGCACTTTATGAATCTTATGTTTATGATGATCAGGGTAATTTATTAACTACAAGTCTAGCAGATTACGGTTTACCAACAGCACCGGATTTACCAGAAATTGAGGTTAATATTGTACCAACACCTTCCCCAGTTACGCCAGGAGGCGTAAAAGGAATCGGTGAGATACCAGTTGGTGTTGCTGCAGCTGCTGTGACTAGTGCTGTAGAAGATGTTCTAAAGAGAAGGGTTAAAAAAGTGCCCATAAGGTTAGATGATTTTTAAATTTGTTTAATTGTTACTCAATATACTCCTCTATTTTTTTAATAAGCCTTAATCTTCTGTTTATTAGGAATAATATTTATAATGACACATTTTGTTTACTTCTAGAAGAATATATATAAAAGTATAGGTGCTAAGAAATTTAAATTATGAATAGTGTTTAAGGAAATTACCTTACCATAAAAAATCATAATATTTGCTTATAAACTAATGATTATCTTGAATTTTACTTCTTAGTCTAATCGCTTACTAGAAACAGATTTTCAATTAGTGAGAAGATCTTCTTAATATATTTTCAACGTAACATAAAAATGTAACGGTTTTCCTATTTAAATAATGTATGAATATAAAATCTAAATTAGACTCTTCATAAATGAGTAAGAATGTTTTTATAATAGTCCGGCTTATTTTAACTTATGAAGACCAAAGTACGTGTAGGTAAAAAGCTTACAATTCATATTCCCAAGGCTGTTGCTGAAGAGCTTAACATAAAAGAGGGTGATATATTGTCCCTAAGGGTTAAAGATAATAAGATAATTTTAGAACATAATGATGCTATACTGTTTTCAATAAAAGGTAAGAAGTTTGCAAAGATCACATTAGATGAGATAGAAAAAATAAGTGAAGAGGAGCAAAATAGTTATGAGAATCCTCATTGATACAAGTTTTATTCTTCCTGCCCTTGGCATAGATGTAGGTGAGGAAATAATAAACATCATAAAAGAGTTCTATAATCATGAAGTTTATTTCACAGAGTTATCACTGCTAGAAGCTATGTGGGTAATTAAGAGGCTAATAAAACAAGGAATTGAAGTAGATTTTAATGTAGTGAAGACAGGTCTGAAAAGTATAAATAAAACTTATCGTTTAGTAAAAATACCAATATCAGCTTACATAAAGGCTGTGAATGATAAAAGGCATAACGATTTGATAGATTTGATCTTATACTATACTGCAAAAGCTTATAATCTCAGATTACTTTCTTTAGATCTCAAGTTAAAAGAAATTGATAAAGAGAATATTGTCATACAAAGCTTAAATGAGAGCTAACGCCATTGGATTTTCTCCTTTAGATTAAAATTGTTTCATAGAATGAAATTGCATGCAAAACTTCATACTTTACGATTCTAATAACTCGTTATAATCTATAAACCCATAATCTCTTTTCCAAAATAGCTTCTTCTCTTTAATTCTATCCTTCTCTTCTTCATCAACGACTATATAATCCACATTACCCTTAATATATTTTGAAATGAGGTTCATCTTCTCGAATGCGGAAAGTCCCTTTATTCCCTTAAATACAAAGAGTAAGTCGATGTCACTGGTATCAAGATAATCTCCTCTAGCTCTAGAGCCAAAGATATAAACCTCTGTAAGTTGTGGAAGTTCCTCCGATACCTTCTCCACTATTTCCTTTGCTAGGTTTAACATTTTAATTTGACTCTCTATTGCTGACTTACCTCTGATTCTACCCATTCTATTACCTCTTTAACTCTATTATACAAGTCCTCAGCTATTGACTTGTTATACTGTTTATAAGGAACACCGTTCGCAGCATCTGGATACCTTGATATAATAAAATGAGGAGAAAGAACCATTAAATTCTCTTTAATCTTCACTGGAATTTGTACACCTTCCTTCTCTATCATTTCAGCTAGTTCCGTGAGTGAATGTGTTTTGCCTGGGTCTTTGCCCAGATATAAAATAAATGATTTTAACGCTTTTTCTGCTGCTTGCTGAGAATAAAAAGCAGAAGCATAATATTTCCCTGTAATAATAAGAACGTTGGCTGTATCAAGATCCTCAACTGCTTGTTCTAACCACTCTTTATAATTCACGTATTTAGATTACTTTAACGAGTATTTTAATTTGCTCAATGATTTTCCTAAGTTGAATTGTTGCCTTTGGATCTAAAGTATATATTATATAGTCTTTTTAATATTATAAAGTATAAGTTAAGGTACCGAAAGTGAACTAATGACTGAAGTAACAAGACATATTTCGTATTGTCGAATGTTATTTTCCCTTAGCATTTACTATGAAAAACATTATAATGAAACTGGGTTGCAACCAAAGGAGGGAAAAGTATTTCATTATAAAGAGTTACAGAAAATAACCTATTCTCTATCTTATTAAGGCATATAATAGTATGTAATAAAAAGGTTTGAAAGACATATATTTATCTTCACGTATAGACTGAAAATTTTTCTTGTTAATTATATAATGCTAATCATTATTAACAAGTCGTCTCAAGAATCTTTTCTAATTTATCATTTTCATAGCTTTATAGGTTTATTCTTCTATTGTAAAATATTTGTTCAATTTTCTTTATTAAAATATCACAACATTCCGCCTTATCTATAATAAAACCCTTTCCTGTTTTCTTAGACAAATACTTAACTGCAATTGGGTCAAACTTTTTAGAGGAATGTATAATTCCTATAAACTTTGAAGGATCTATGAGTATACCGTATCTCTTTTTATTATTCTTAACATCATTTAACGTTTGGATCACCTGGTCTACATCGTAACTTTTCATTGACCTTGTTTCCTCAATAACTATCACAACTTCATTACATATTAATAGAAGATCTGCATGTTTCTCTGAAGATACAATTCTATCTAAATCTAATATTATACACATATTAAACCTAGAGGATAATCTACATTCATCAGCCATATATCTTTCCTTTCTCGTCTAATAATTCTTCTGCTACTTTTGTGAATTCATCTTCATTAATCCCGTCTTCATTAACCTCAACCTTATCAACTCTGGTATACTCACAATCTCTCTTTAACAAATATACGGCAACTTTATTAGGGTCTAACCCTTTATTGTCCTTTTGTGACATAGCGATTAAGTTGCTTATAGAGTAAAGGAGATAATCGCTATGAGTAGTTAGGAAAACGTATTTACCGTTCTTTACCGCTTCTGAAATCATTTTAGCCACTATCCTCTGAGCTTTGGGGTGCAGATGAGCTTCTGGTTCTTCTATGTAGATGACTGAAATTTCCTTACTTGCCAATGCTAAGGTTATAGGAAGTGCCTCTCTAATTCCGGAAGGAGCCTCCGATAAAGGTAAAGTTACTCCATTCCACATTTTAACATGTGGGGACTTTATTCCCTCCATCTCTATTAGTTTTAGATCAAAACCTAATTCGTTAAAGAAATCTTTTATAAGGTTAAAGTCTACTTTACCTTTGCTAAAGTCCTCTAATAATAATGAATAAGAGGAAAGGTATTCTTTGCTAATTATGTCTAAGAAATCAAGAGTTTTCAAAAACTTTAAGTTGAAGAATCTTGTTAAGCCAGCTCTACCGTCAATAAGAAATATTCTGTTTGTATCAGCTTGAAAAAACGGTTCGAAGCGAGAATAAGTAAAATAAAGTAAGGCTAAATCTAAAGCATCATCAAGATCTTCTTTTGTTTTTATGTAATATTCTGAGTTTTCCCCGTCTTTAAATTTAAAGACAACGTTTAGTGGTGAAAGCGTGTTTATCTCGATGTCTATTAATTTATCTAAACTGGGTTCAAGTATTGATTGTGCTTCATTACTAACCTTAATGTTAGCTAGCTCAGAGGTAACTTCAATCTCACCTTCAGTTTTGCCAAAAATCTCCTTTATTTTATTTTCAATACCCTTTAGTAAAGAGAAGGAAAATGCTCTCATATAAACGTTTGCGTAATTTTTTATCGCTTCCTTATCTTTTAGCAACAAATTCTCCCTTCTGGAGTACCCGCCTAATCTCATAAACTCCTTGCTAAATTCCTTATAATCTGGCTCTGCAGAAGAGAGACTCCATAGGAGTCTCAGTATGAGAGATTTGCCTAGGCTGTTTTTACCTATGAATATCGTTAAAGGTTTAAGCTCTAATGAGGTATTGTTAAATGGACCAAATTCTTTTATGGTAAGTGTCCAATTCATAACTATTAATTAGAGTCGAATTTAATAAAAACTGCTGAGTTATTGGTTATTAATCTTAATTCATGGTTACTTTCCTATTTATAGGAATACGTAACATGTTTAAAAGCTATATCAATAAGTCTGGTAATCTTCTAGCTCTAGATAACTTTATCTGACTATAAATGTTATATCACAAACACCCTAAAAATAAGGATTATGACTTAGAGTCTAACTGATTTTTGATTTTACGCTAAAGTTAAAGAAAGATACGCTGAATTAACATGAAAATAATGAATTATACAAAGGATTAATACAGTTAAGGTTTTAATTTTTAGTTCATAATTTATTCTATGAATTGTATCGAGCTTAGAAATGTAGTTAAGAAATATGGTAAAGTGACTGCGTTAAATAATGTTTCGTTTACGATTGAATGTGGAGAAAAGGTGGCACTTTTAGGACCTAACGGAGCAGGTAAATCGACTACTCTCAAACTAATCGTCGGTTTATTAAGACCGGATAATGGAGAAGTTCTTGTCAAAGGATTAGATCCCTTTTCTACTAAAGCTAGGGGGATAATTGGATATTTACCAGAAGATGCAAGCCCCTATTTGATGCTTACTGTTAGAGAGAATTTGGAGTATATTGCGTCATTAAGAGGAGTAAATAATGTTAAGGATAAGGTTGACAAACTCTTAGATTTTTTAGCTCTCAGACAGTACGAGAAGAATAGGGTCATGTCTCTATCTAGAGGTAATAGGCAGAAATTGGCTTTGGCTTTAGCCTTAATCCATGATCCAGAAATATTACTTTTGGATGAGCCTTTAAATTATTTGGATATACCAACTCAAGAGAGGGTTATCTCACTGCTAAATTCCATGACTAATGCTACTATGCTGGTTTCAACTCATATAATGTCTATAGCCAGAAGACTAGCCAGTAAGGTAATAATATTATCCAATGGTCAGGTAGTATGGCAAGGTAACATATCTGACTTGAAGAAGTTTGGTGAGGAGAATGAACCTATTGAATCTATAGTTGCGAGGTTGATGGAAAGTGTTAAGTAAATTAGTGAGACTTATCTTATTCAGTAGATTCTCGAAAGGGGGACTTATAGCATTAATAGTAATAACTGTTCTTATTTCACTATATAGTATTATACCAACGATTTCGAAAGGTATACATTCAGCACTACCTAGTTACTACAGTATCGTTTACATTACCGCCTTTTACATTCTCTTCGCTTACATTTCTGGATTCACTCTAATGAAGGCAGACTTAGATTATTTGTTCACATTACCTATAGATAGAAAGAAATTAGGTATAGCTTTGTACATTTCAAATTTAATAATTTATTTAGTATTTATAGTTTATTTGACATCATTTTCCTATAATTCTGGATTGTTGATAATATCCCCTTTATTAGGTATTTCTCTACTCTCACTAAATCTTACTTTACAAGAGGTTAGGACGAGTTATAAAATTCTAATAATAGTAGTGGTAGCATTATGGCTCTTATCACCGCTATTCGGTTTTGAATACTCTCCGACTTCAGCAGCTTTCGGCTACTTATACGAAAGTCTCTCAGTTACATTACCATATACCGTGATGTTAACGATTATATCAATAAGGAAAATAGGGAACTATGACCAAATATTAATGAAAAAGGTATCGAGAACTTCTGGGATAGTGGAACATCCCATATCTTTTACGACTTCAAGTCCATTTAAGGCGATTTTACAACTAAAATTAACCTATTTCTCCGTAACCGGTAGAACTGGTTTCTACACTTTTTCTGGGAATTACAGTATGAAGGTAGTCAAGATGAATTGGATCACCTTAATAACTTCAGCATTAGCAGTTGTTTACTTCATAGTGTTTAGGTACTTGCTTTTAACTTCTATTGAATCATTAAATGCCGGAGTATCCATAGTCATCTCATATATAGCAATTTTCTCAATACTTTTCGTGAGCATGAGTAACCTAATGAATGAAAGACTTTGGCTTACAGTACCTTCAATAGGCTATAAGTTCTTTAGATATTTAATGATTGCTACTGGAGTTCAAAGCCTCATAATAAACATTCCGTTCGCAATATCTAGTTTTGTACTCTCGGTCTGGAACCCTGTTTTCCTAAAAATAGGGATTGCCTTATTACTCTATACTCCACTAGTATGTATGCTATATACTTACCTATTAGCTTTGACTATTCCTATGCAACTAAAGGACGAATTTAACCCTATTAATATAGAAATTAGGGGAAAGAATTTTCTAATGGGGTTTGTATTCGGTATTATTGTAATACCAATACTATTCGTAATATTTGCATCTCTTCTTATTTTAGGAATCAGTGTCCTTGTACTAGCAATATTGTTCGTTTATTTGCTACAAGATAAGATGATATACAAGGTAATTAGTAAAATGACCGAAGCTGGATATATCTAGCCTATGGCTATTTCATTTTTTTAGCTTGAATTTTAAGAATAATAATTAATAAATTGAAGGAATTAACAAGATGGTAAATTAGTGAGAAGTTTTTGACAAAGTGTAAGAGAGATTCGTCTTGGTTTTCACTCTCTAATAGATTTTCCTCAAGATGATACTCTCTACGATTATGAACTCTAACTATGGCATATAATGTATATTAACTAATCAAATAGGATTAAATTTCATAAAAATTTTGCTTTTCAGTATGCTGAGAATCAATGTAGTATTATTAATAGATTGTTTCTTTGTAGATTAACTTACATAACTACTTATATAATGAATTTAAGTATTAAAGAAATTAAGCGGATAATTATATCTTCACAAGTGTGAAGTGAATATTTATAAATATTAAAAAGGAGTTACATCGTGTGGCATCAAAATTAACGATAATTCTTATAGTTCTATTAGTTATTGCTGTTGGGCTTTATTTTTACGCTAATCAACCGCCTAGAATAATAAAGTCAAAAATTCAGATACTATACTCCCCAAATAACTGGACTATAGAAAAGAATCTTTCCTTCACATATTATCGTGGATTTGGTTACACCTTTTTTAACCTTACTTTTAAAAAGAATTTAACAATTCCTACTATTCCTTTTGATTCACCACTAAATGCAATTTACCCATTGCTTGAAGTAATTTCTATCTTTTCAAGTAGTGGAACCCTAGAGGTTTTAACTCAAAATCAGTCAGTACTCATTATTGCGGAAATTAATTACAATAGCACGCGATTTATAAACGTTTCTCTCTCAATTTTACCGTATTCTAATGTGACTATAAATGGTACTTACAACGGTTTCATATACTATTATTCCAATAACGAGTATGAATTAGAAAACTCACTTTATGGAGAGTCAATATATCCAGAAAGCGGAATAGTACTTATTAAGGGAGACCAAGCTTATGTGATAGAAACATCTGGATTTTTCTCTTCCATACAATCTCTTCTACAGATCTTTTCTCATTTAGAAAATGTGACATATACCGTTGAAACTACAGAAATTAATCATTAAAAAGAGCATAACCTTTATACTTTTGCCCTTCTTTTATCACATACATTATATGTTGTGGTGATAAGTTTTCTATGTCATTTAAGGGATCAGCGTTTAATACGATTACATCAGCGTTATAACCTTCTCTTATTCTGCCAACATTGTGTAATCCTAAGCATTCACTAGCTATAGAAGTTCCCGCCTTTAATACTTCTAAAATTGGCATATATCTCGAAAGTAATACAGCTTCTCTATAGTTCTTTCCATGAGGTCTTTGTCTTGACCCTACATAATCAGTTCCCAATGCAATTTTCAAACCTTGGGATACTGCAATTTTCATATCTTCGGTAAAGTGTCTTTTAACTAGTTCTTCTCTAGATGGTCTAACTATAGGGTCTACTTCAAATGGTATTTCATAAGTTGCCAGTGTAGGTATATAGCATATTCCTTTTTCTTTAATTAAAGTAGCAGTTTCATCATCTAAGCCTAGACCATGTTCTATTGTATCAACTCCAGCTAAGATTGAGTTCATTATAGCTTCCCTCCCGTAAGCGTGTGAAGCAACTTTAAGTCCATTTCTATGAGCCTCTTCAACAATTGCTTTTAACTCATCTAGTGAAAATCCAGGCATGATTTTTCCTCCTTGAGAAAATGCACCAGAGGCATAAACTTTTATTACATTTGCTCCTTGTCTTATCGCCATTCTTACTGCTTTTCTGCACTCATATGGAGAATCACAGTAAAAGGAATATGAAAGTCTTTGAGCTATATCAATAGGTAAAGATTTAGGATCATCATTACCTCCAGTTATTGCTAACGAGTATCCAGAAGCAATAACAGTAGGTCCTATGATTTCACCTTTTCTTTGTAATCTGGCTAAATTAACTGCTACTTTACTTCCTAAATCTCTTACAGTTGTAAATCCTGATCTTAGAAGCCTTTCCATATCCCTTGTACTTCTTATCGCAACATCAATTTCGCTAACGAGATTCCATGATAAGAGGTTATCTTCGTCCACACCAAAGAAATGAACATGGGTATCAATTAAACCTGGCATTATAAAATTTCCATATATGACTTCTCCTTCTTTACTTTCTTCTCCTTCTATAACTTTAACTATTTTATTTCCATCTATAACTACAGTTCCTTTTTGAATTATTTTCTCTCCATCAAAAATCTTTCCGATTAAACTTATCATAAAATATTAACGTGAAAAGAAAATATTTAATTTATGGTAATAAGTGGGGACTAAAAGATGTTTTGTTTATATATTTCTATCATATATTAGTTTTTTATTTTTCCTCCCATCTTAATATTTGTGATCGTTGAGATAAGTAATGTTTGGAAATTTTATGGAAAGCTCATAGCTAATGAGGATATTTCGATGTATATAAATGAAGGTGAAATTGTTTCCCTTTTAGGTCCTAATGGTGCTGGGAAAACGACTTTGGTAAAACAAATATATGGTGAGTTAATTCCAGATAAGGGTGAGATAAAAGTATTTGGTAAAAAAGCTACAGATAGAAAAGTAAAGAAGTTAATGGGAGTTGTACCACAAGATACCGAACCTTTTGGTGACTTGACGGTTTGGGATAATATATATCACATGGGAAGGATAAAGGGATTAAGTAAGACCCAAGCTGTAAAAAATACTGAAGAGTTAATAGAAAAGTTGGATCTTTTAAACGAAAAGAGTAAATTTGCAAGGGATTTATCTGGTGGTTTAAAAAGAAGGACTTTGATTGCGATGGCTTTGGTTAACAATCCTAAGCTTTTAATATTGGACGAGCCAACAACTGGCTTAGACCCAGAAGCGAGAAGAGAAGTATGGGATTTACTACTTAGCCTTAAGAAAGAGGGAAGGAGTATGTTACTTACAACCCATTATTTAGATGAGGCTGAGAGACTTGCAGATAGAATTTATCTTATTAATAGAAAAGTGATACTTGAGGGAACTCCTTCTAGTTTAAAGGAGAAGTTCTCTACATGGTACGAGGTTATAGATTATTCGTCAGGAAAAATTCTGAAAGTGAAGGGAGAAGAAGAGTTGAAGAAAGTTATTATGAGCATTAACGGAAAGTTTGAAGTTAGGCTACCTTCATTAGAGGAAATTTATTTAGAGGTGATAAAAGATGCTACGTGAATTCCTTCAATTATTGATCATGCAGTTTAAGATGGTTAAGGCGTATCTGCCGGCTGTGATCTTCTATTCAATCTTTTTCCCATTAGCCTTCATGTTCTCTTTTGGGCTAATTACTTTCTCAAAATATCTAGTTTATTTCATCTCAGGCACAATAACTTTTTACATATCAATTGGTGTGTTTGTTAGTACTACTCAAACTTTATCTAGTGAGAGAAGAGAAGGAAGATTTTCTCTCATTATTGCTTCTGGTATATCAAAGGAATTATATGCAATAAGTATTGCAATAACCCAAGGTATTTCAACATTAATTATGATTCCAGTAATAGTCATCTTAGGAGAATATATTTTACACATTATCTTAAAATCTGTAATTTATCTCTTATTAAGTGTTATAATTGGCATCTTTACCTTTTCTATGTTAGGAATAACGTTAGGTTTAGGGATTAAGAACTATTATGCGGTTATGCAGTACTCTCAAATTTTAGGATTTGCATTAACCTTTTTTGCCCCGGTTTACTATCCAATCACTTTTATACCAGTTCCATTTAGATACTTAACTTACTTAGAACCAACAACATATATGTCAGAAGCCATTTACAATTCGTTTATAGGGAATCCAGTAGCTCTACTTTGGAACTTAGGTTGTTTAATTTACGGTATAGCACTGATGATAATAAACACTAGAATATTAAAATCAACGTAAATTTATGAATGTATTAAATATACTCCATACTAAGAATCTACAAAGAGTATTATTTAACATAATTATATTGGCAAATAACTCAGATTTTATCTTTTCTCTTTGACTTGGTAGATTCATTTAAGATAAAGTAGAAACTGGTATATTAGAATTTGTTCATTTTACTTTTTAAGCCTCTTAGTGTTTGTAAACACACTTTCCCTAAATCAGTAATTTTACATGGCTTAGGTTTAGTCTCTTTACATTCTACATATCCTTGCTTTTCAAGAAAGTCTATTTGCTTAGAAATGGTAGGTAAAGATTTATTTAGAATTTTTGCTATGTCATTCATATACACTTCTCCGTATTTTGAACCTAAATAGTCCAAGATCTCATACCCAGCGTCTGAAGGTTTAGCCGGTATTATTACTGGTAGCTCATACTTATAGCTCATGTCTTCTGTGTAGGAGTAGGCCTTAACTCTTTTTCCTAAAGCCTTTGCGAGCATTGCATAATAATAAAGTGCCAGGTTAAGTATTCTCATACCACCGATTATGTAGAATTCTAAATTATTTTTAGTCCACAAAACATCAGAGATCTGATAAATTATGTAGTCAAAAGGTTGTTTAATCGAGATATACTTAGGATAACCCGTTATCCCAATTGCTGATAGGTATTTAATAATTGCATCCATGGCTTCTTCAGCTTGTCTTTTCCTAAATTCTTCTTCAGATGCTACAGAGAATACAGCTACTGCAGATACATCTTTAATTCCCCTTTCCGATATAGCCCTAATTACGTATTCAGCGGTAAAACCTACACCAAAGACAAGTGTTACCTTCTCTTCCATATATAATCTGAGCCAAACATAAATTAAAGTTTGACTATAACGTCAAAGATTAGTTTTAAATAGGTTGCGAAATAGTATAACTTTATGCCTTGCAGAGGTTTACATTCTATTCCCGCAGGACCAGTAGAGTTTCCAGATATTACCACGGTTTATGTTATGTGCGGTGAAAAAATAACGGTAATGGTTGATGCTGGAGTTAGTAACTCAATAGCAGACTTTTCATTCTTAGACAAACTCGACTATATTGTTCTTACTCACCTTCATATAGATCATATAGGTTTACTACCAGAACTTTTACAAGTTTATAAAGCTAAGATTCTAGTAAAAAACGGTTTCAAGAAATACTTAACCACTGATGAAGGTATTAAGAAATTAAACGAAACTGCTGAAAAGGTCTTAGGAGATCTTTATTATATTTATGGTGGTCTAGAGAAAAAACTTGATCAAGACAAGGTTATAGAAGTTGAGGGTAATGAGGAATTTGACTTAGGAGGATATAAAATGAAATTAATTTATACTCCAGGCCATGCAAGACACCACATCTCAGTTCAAATTGATGATTTTCTGTTTACTGGAGATAGTGCTGGAGCCTATTTTAATGGTGTCGTTATTCCAACAACACCACCAGTAATTGATTATAAAATGTACATAGAAAGTTTAAAGAAACAAATAGAGTTAAAGCCAAAAGTTGTAGGATTTGCCCACGGCGGTCTAGTTTCTCCTAAAATAATGGAAGAACATTTAAAACAAATGTTAAGTGAAGGGGAAATACAGATAAATGTTGATATTGGAGGAATAGCTGGAGAAGTATTGAGGAAACAAATAGAAGTTAACTTAAGAGGATTAAGAGAAAGTAAGAAGTCTATTTAATATTATTTAAGAATTAAGGGGAAATTTATAGATTAATTATGCTAAAAACTGTTTATGGATAAATTGAAAGACTCTTCATCTTCACTTATCTTAAAATAAATAGTAAACCTTTCCTTCTCTAACCTATTTTTGTGAAAATAAATATATATTTCTAAACATTAAAAAATAAAAATATCTTAATTACATTACTTTAATATTTTGTTTAATTTTGTTTAGAGTATCTGGGGGTATTGAAGATAAATTATGAGACATTTTAGCATGAACCATTAATTCGTCTAACAATTCTTCTTCAGAATCTGCATTAATTATTTCGAATCCGCAGTTCATTCCTACACTTGCACAACTAAATGAGTACTTTCCTGTTTTCTTTATATTTTGCTTTATTTTTGCAAGTAATTCAGGCGGTATTGAGGTTACTCCATGGCTAGATTTGGCATGAATTTTTAGCATTTCTAATAACTCGTCTTCGCTACTAGCATTCTTTATTTCGAATCCGCAGTTCATTCCTACACTTGCACAACTAAATGAATATTTAGGCATATTTCTTCTTTTCTTTACGGGTTATATAAAAAAGCGTTAAAATGTTTCTAATTAATCCTTAAAACTATCTTATCAACATGTTTGGTATGGTATTTGGATTTGGAAGAAAAAAGAAGTTTGAGTTTCAATGTTCTAGCATAGGTATGAATTGCGGATTTGAGATAAAGAACGCCTCTACAGAAGATGAGCTTATGGAAATTTTAAAGATTCATGCTAAAAAAGCCCATGGATTAAATGAAATTCCACAAGACGTAATAAATAAAATTAGGCAAAACATAAAGAAAGTGTGAAAACATGGATTTAATAGACAAGAGAATTCTTTTTTATTTTTTGAGAGATGGTAGAATATCACAAAGACAAATAGCTTCACTTCTAGGCCTTACTCCAGCAAGTTTAAATTATCGTTTTAAGAAATTAATGGATGATGGAATATTAAAAGGATTTAAGCTATATATAAATCCTAATTTTTATGGAAAAATACAGATTTATATTGCATTTAAAAATTATAATGATTTGGATGGCGAGTTTATCTCATTTAAGTTAAAGTGCCTTGAGTGGCTTAACGTGTATGGTGTTCAGGCAAAGGATAATATTGAACTTAAGGATAGGCTAAGTTATATGGCCAAACAATTAGGTGACCCAGTACTTTCTTATTTTCCACTTCAATCTCTTTTTAAACCGTCAAACTTAGATATTAAAATTGTAGAAGAGTTAAAGAAAGATCCGAGAATTCAGCCAGTCGATATAGCTGAAAAGCTTGGAGTCAACAGTAAAATAGTGGAAAAACATATAAGATATTTAAGACACAGAGGTTTAATCCTTGTTGTACCCGAAATAGAACTAGGAAAAACTGATATTGTAATATTCTCTATGTTTTCTAATAAAATCGAAGATATTTCAATTGTTTTACAAGATTGTAAAATTTGGCAATTTACAGATGGTTACGCCGGTATTACAGTATGTTATGCCGATAATATGGAAAGGGCAAGGAAGTATATAAGCGCCGCTAGGGAAGTGGACAAAGATGCTGATGTTATGATAATTTATGATTATATTTTTAAATGAACTTCTCGTTAGAATAATTTTAATGAAATTATTTATATTCAACTTAGAAAAAACGCATTATGGTTTATGAATGTTGTGGAGAAAAATTTGAGGGAGAGAGAGAATTTAAAAAGCATATTAGGAGTAAGTATTGGCATAGGATTAACTATTCAACCAGTACTAAAGTTTTGTTAAATAGGGATGAGGTCTTCAATATAATAAAGAATCCTAAATTAATTTTTGGAATAAGTAATTTAATAATACCAGTAGATGAGAAGAGGGCTATATTATATTTGCCTTTTAAGAGGATCAGAATGGGAACTGTATTAAAGAGGGTTATAATAGGTAATTTAGATGGGCCAAAACTTGATTTTGATATGTTAGAGTATAAGTTTAATTCAGATAAATTGATCTACGAGATATCATTTAGACTAAAAAGACTGACAGAAGATCAAACTGAAGTTTATATATTATCGTCTATGGCTGTAAACATAGGAATTTTAGGTAGGATTATGCCAAGTGAAGTTATTAAAGCATTGCAAAGCATTGTTACGCCACAAATTCTTGCTGAAAAGTTGGTAAGTAATATTAAATCGTTATAACTAGTAGTAGTTTAACGAAATTCCCTTACCATAAAAAATTATAATTTTTTTCGTGAGTTAATAAAATTTTTTAATTTTACTTCTTAGTCTTATCGCTTATCAGAAATAAATTTTCAGTTAATAAGAGAATTTTTTATATTTTTTTAACGTTATTATATCTATAACAATTTTCCTATAAGTGCTAAACTAGAATAATCTTCTTTTTCTTTTATCTTAATTATTTTTGAATAATATTATTCCTTGAATAAGGCAACATAAGTGTGCTAGAGTACAATAAATACATAAACTTCCTATTAATATTTCTGTATAGATAAGATATATTGAGAATATAGCACCTACAATCCATAAATATCTGAGTATTTCTTCTATTCCTATAAGCCAAAGTACTGTCATAATTGAAAAGTATATCAACCCTAATAAAGAGTCGGGTATTCCTAAAAAATGCGAATACACGCTTAACTCAACTTTATGACAATCTATTATAGCGGACACATTACAATATGTTGGGATCTTTTCTAACAATAGATGTAAATATAGATACAAAGAGTCAGCAACACCTACTATAGAAAGTCCTAGCCCTATTTTTCTACGCGTAGTTCCTCACCTATGTATATGTTAGGAATGTAATCATTTTGTATAAAATGTGAACATACAGAGTAAGGTTTTCCTCCATCCACCTTACATATCATTTCTGTTATTAGATTAGCTTCTGCATAAATTTCTTTGTAAATTTGGCTATTAGGATTATGAAGTTGCTCTATTACGTAAGTCCAGTTATGATTAGATAGTAAGCCTGGATCAATACTAGTTCCAACTTTATAATAATATCCTATTACAATAAATGGAATTGATAAGTTTGCGTAATTGCTCCAAACATAATAGACTTGATTAGGAACTTTTTCGAGTGGTTGATAATTTCTATCTTGGTACTCAATTCCATAAAATGTTATGTAAGGACTCGAATAAGTGGCATTAACAAAAGTGAAAGTTGGAGTATTAGGATAGACATCAGTAGAGCTTGAAAGCATGTATTCTAAGCCGGAAAAATTACCAAATCTAAGAAGAGCTATTATCAATGCCCATCTTTCAGCTGCACAGTAAGGACACCATTCTGCACCTACAAAGATGACTGCTGGTTTACCGTTTGAAGAGAAATTGAGAGGAGATACTTTAAAGTAGTACGTAGGTAATGCAGTAATATTGTAGCCTTGATCACTTAACTCTACTAGCTGATTATATAAATTGTTAGGAATAGTTTTTCCTATTACTGAAGTTGTTGTAGTTTTTGTTGAAGAGAAAATACTTACTCCTACAATAACAATTATTAATATAATAGCTAAGAGAAAGTATCTTAAATTTCTTCTTATCATAGATTTACGGAATATAACATGTTATATTAGTTTACGTTAGAAAATTTTAAACACATGTTTATAGATAGTTGAAAGATCTTTTTTATTAGTGATTTGAAAAAATGAAAAAAGAGAAGAGAGCTGTATCTAATATAGTTTTTGCAGGAGTAGTAATAGTATTAATAATAATAGCAGCTGTTGGGTTCGCGCTATATGCTACTAAAAAACCATCTACAGTCACTACTACCTCAATAAGTACTCTTACAGTTACTCAAACTAGCACTTCAACAGTTACTCAGACTACAACACAAACTTCTACTCAAACAGTTACTCAAACTTCTACTCAGACTACTACTGTTGTAAGACCCATAACCGTAAATGCTAGTGGTGCTTTCTATGATGGACAAGTAATAACATTCTTATATACTGCACAGTTTATGTGTACTCCTAATGCAACGGTTTTCTTCCCTAATGCTGTAAATCAAAGTAAAGTAGCTATGGGTTGTGAAGTAGGGGCTGGTAATATATCAGCATTTCCAAAGGGTGCCGCACCAGTATTTGTACTAGTACCAGCATTTGCTGGTTTATCAATATTTGGAGTACAAAGCTTAGGTGCAACACCTCAAGGATTCCCAGTATTTAAGTATAACGGAGAAAACTATACAATTTATACTCAATGTGGTGCTGCTCTTACTCCTACAGCATGCCCAGACCACATGAGTTTAATATATTCTCCAGCCTTCACTATAGTTGAACAGTATTTAGGAATAAAGAATGGTGTTTTTGGATTACCAGAAGGAGTATTACCAACTCCAGCACACGATCATTTAGTAACATTTACAACTAATACTTCTATACCATGGTATATTGTAGTAGTCTTAGTCTTTAACCCCAATATATTCCCTAATCCAATAACTGGTCAATGCCAACAAATAGTTCCATCAAACCAAACTGATCCTACACAATACTGCTTGAATAGTATCAGTGCATTAGAACAAGCAATGCAGACTTATGATAGTGCTGTTGCAACTGCAAATGCAAATAATCCAATTTGGTTAGCTTTAGGTAAACCTGGCTTAGATGTTGTTGTACCCGGAATAACATCACCATCACAATTATTTAGTGCTACAAACTCTAACATGGTATTATTCTTTAGCGATCCAGATATATATCCATATCCTATTTAGGAAGTGATAAGTTATGAATAAGATAAATAAGTTAATTTTTTCTTTTCCTTTAAAAATTTTAAATAAATCATATATTTTAGCTTTAATTATAGTTCCTATTACTATATTCTTTCCAATACCTTCAGTAATATTCACTTTAATATTCGTAGGATTACTCTTTCAAGGACTTTATTTACAGAGATTTATGCCCACAAACAAACCTTATATGGTTATTGAAATTCTTGCGATCCTATCATTTATATATGCTATATTTTTCTTCAAGGAATTATATAATTTAACAAACTTAATCTTTTTATCTTACATAATTCCAGTTTCACTATGTATTTTTAGGCTTAGAAGGGAAATTAGGATAAAGGTTAGTTATTTAGAAAACTCCAAAGTAGCTTTTCTTCTTCTGCTTTCAGCCTTTGTATTAGTTTGGTTTGCAAGTGGATTCTTAGATCTAGTAACAACAACTTTTTCTTTGTTTAATCAATTCGGCTCTTCCTTTATATTGTTAGACGCATTATCTGCCTTTGCCTCAGTTACTGCAAGTTCGTGGTTTATGATAAGCATGGGAATTTGGTTAGGAATACTTGGAATATTTAGGGTTATTGAGTATAATAAATTGGAAAATAAGATAAGATATCTGCTAATGATGTTTGCTTACACATTTTACAGTATTTATCTGCCATCATTTTCACCAATTTCGAATCAAGTTCAATATATTCCTTACATGTGGTTTAATGGTCTTGGGACTTATGGGCCTGTGGAGCCTTCATATTTATTTGACGGTATAATAGGCACTTTTGTAGTTACCGCAGTATTATCATTTATGTTTGGTTCAAGGCAAATATGTTCTGTGACATGTACAGCACCATATATGTTACAAGGAACATTCCTTGACTCTATGAAAAAGTATAACAGATCTTCAAAAATCGGAAGAAAAACTTTGACCTCTAGGTTAAACTCGTGGTATAAATGGGTAATGATTTTAACGTGGTCTTCTTTATTGGTATTTGCCGTTCTCTCGTACTTAGATTATGAGGGTATTATAACTTTTTCAATTTTAGGCAATGATCCTACAGTATTTTATGCAAGCTTGTATTTTAACGTAATTTGGTATATCCAATTCATGTTAATGCCATTTCTGGGGAATTATGCTTGCGTAAACAGCGGGATTTGTGCTTGGGGCTCATTTAATCAATTATTTGGATATTTAGGATTTTTCAAGCTTAAAATAAAAGATCCTAAACAATGTTTAAATTGTAAAACAGTAGATTGTGCGAATGCTTGTCCAGTAGGTTTAACAGATATGAGGGCATCTTTCATAAAGAAAGGAGAATTCAAATCATTCAAATGTATAGGTGTAGGAGATTGTGTCGAAGCTTGCCCTTATAATAACATAATGTTTTATGATTTTAGATCTTGGATTAGATCAAAGTTAAATAAGAAGGGGATAATTAAAGATTCTGTTGAATTACATTAGTATTATATGCTATATACGCTAAAATATATTCAAAGATATAATGATAAAATAATTTTTTATTCTTTGATTTTCTATTCATAATTATTGGAACATTTTAGTTTTCATAGAAACTATACTTACTAGTAACTTAAAGTAAAGTAATCTTTCTAAATTCGTATAAAACCTTAATAAGAATATTTTTCCATTAAAGTATGACTTTATAAAAAAGTATTAATTTTACATAATAGATTCCTCATGACTCAGGTTATTTTCAGCTTCTGATTAGTGTATTAATAGGTGAATAAAAACAAATATTTAATAGCAATTGAATAAATAGAAGTATAAGTGTTCATATGATGATTGAAACGTAGGTTATGATTTAAATAGCTAAATATTTTTTCTTAGTATAGTAATATTAACTCATCTTTAAGTTCTTCAGAAATAAATATATAAAATGGATTTTCTCTTATTTCTTTAATTACACTCTCTATTTCGTAATCCTTTGGTCTTATAATACAAAATGCTCCCTGCCTAGGAAGAATATAATTAAAGAACTTCTCCTTATCCGAAATAATTTTAATAGGAATTATAAGCTTTTTAGAGAAATTAAAAAATTTCATGAGAGACTCTACATCATTAATATCTACTAATTCAACCATGCTGACACCTTTATAATCAACTAACTACATCTTTATAAACTTTGCTCAAATTTCTTTTAACAGGGTTTATTTTCCTTTATAAACAAATCTACAATATTTCCAAAGTCATTACTTTTTTTGGCCACCATTATTATCGTATTCGTAAATTATACTATAATTAAAAAATTTACTATCTAGGTAGATTAATAGATTATGAATTATAGTCTTTTCATAATAATTGCAAAAGACTAGTTTTACCTTAAGATGTAAAAATTGGGCGAGACAATCGAGGCGACAAGATATATTTTGTATCGATAAATATCATTTACCCTATGCCTTTCCTATGAAATGCACTATATATTCATTTAATCAACACTTGTCTTAAGGTAAGGATAAAGAACGATAAAATTCCTATTCCTTGTAATGGTGAGGCCAATATAAAAATTGGTGTGGTAAAGCCAAAGTCGTATAACAGTCTCATGATTAGTCCTATATTAAGTAAGAAAAATGGAATATATGAGGGCTTTACAGAAACCCTCTTTTGAAAAGCATTAGCAAATAGATCCATTAAGACAACATCTACTCCAAAGACTGTATTGAAAAGGAAACCAACTGCAATTGAGTGAATGAATACATCATAGTTAGAAATGAAAATAGAACCAATCAGTAAATAAATCCATGCAGTAGTTAAATGTAATATTGGGTATCTTCTTCCCTTTGGTCTGTAAAGTCCTGAAGCGTGAAATGATAAAACCCAAGCAAGGAGCATTAACACATTTTCTCTAAATCCCATCCCTACGACCAGTAAAATGAAGGCTAATATGTTTTCCCAATTTCTTGAACTGGATATTTTAATTCTAGTTACTAATCCTATATCCCTAGTCATGACTGCAAATATCATACTTGTTGGGAATATTAGATTCAAATAAGGTATTGCATATCCTAACCCAATTTGAACTGAGATTATAACAATTGTTATCATTAAAGAATAGAAAAGTAGCCAGTTATAAACAGTCGGATTTATTCCTATTCTTGATTTTCCAAGATATTCTTGCGAGTAGTAAAGTAAAATATTCATCGCAATAAGGATAAAAATAAATCCCAACTGTTGGTTATAGAAAAATGAGATTATACCGAGAATTGTAAATACTAGATAAGACGCTATCAGCCGATTATCTGCAGTTTTTCCACTCCATTCTATGCTTAACGCTACGAATATTTCATTTCCAATTAGTAAACCAAAGAAACCAAATATCATTATAAACCAGTGTGCTGGGAATAAACTACTTGTAGGATCTATAAAGAATCCTTGCATATTCATAAATTCGAAAACTGCTGGTATACCTCCAAATAGTAGAAGTATTATCCCTGAAATCATAAGTAATAATGGTAACTTCATATGTTCCGATTTGTTTATGTGAGTTTAATATAGTATACCTAAAAGATTAGGGGTAGGGTGAGCTTGTCGTTAGTTTTGTCATGTTTTGTGACACTTGTTACGGTCACAAGTAATTTTAGTCAAATAATATTTGTAATATTATTTGAACTCATAAAATTTCATTTGAACTATCTTTTGTACACTTCTAATTATCAATGAAATTAGAATTACTCTAATTTAAATCCTTTATCCTACTTTATCAAGATAGTATTTAACTACTTTTCTTAAAGCTCTTCGTAATATTTCTTCCAGAGTTGGTGCAGAAACGTTCAATCTATTAGCCAATTCGGTTAGAGTTATGCCTCTATCATCATCAAAGTACCCTAATCTATAAGCCAATTTTAATATTTCCATCTGTCTCTCAGTCAACTCGTTACCAGTTATCTCGTTTGTACTTATTACAGTAACCTTAACTCCTTGACTCGTTAGCTTTGATAAAAACTCCTTTAATGAAGAGGTATTAGGAATTAAAAGAGTATAGAGTAAAGTTCTCTCTTTAACAACTTTTATCTTTTCTACAACAACGTCAGAGGTATAAAGCACTTTACATACAGAACAACCATTTGTTCTAACCCATATTCTGTTATCTGAGAGCCTTAATACCTTACTATTACCCGATTTAAGTTTTAACACATCTTCATTTTTAACTTTGTTATCGAATAATACTATATGATCAGTTACATTATCTCCTAGTTTAACATTCTCTACGCTTGCTTTTAGGCCCATAGTAGATATAAGCTTCATTACCTCACAAGGATGATCCTCTATCAATAGAGTAACTTCAAACGGTGATTTAGGCATATACTATAACTCGTCAACTCGCTTTAAATATCTTATCTAGAAATTCCTTTAATGCTACAGCATTATTATATGGTGATTTAGATGCATAAAGTAGAGTCACATTTTCCCCTTTTTTAATCAACTGTAATAAAATATCCAGTTTAGGATTCTTACTAAGTTCTTCAAAATATTTCTTTTTAAACTCTTCCCACTTATTAGGATCATGATTAAACCATGTTCTTAATTCATCGCTAGGCGCTATATCTTTAAGCCATACATCTACCTTATCTTTCCTAACACCTCTAGGCCATAATCTATCAACCAATATCCTAATCCCGTCATCTTTTTCTACTGGATCATAAATTCTCTTTATTTTTATCATATCTCTCATTTCTTTTTTATCTAAAAACACTTTAAAATTACAGCCCTAATAGATTAGGTAATTGTTCCGGGTATGAATGATTAATAGCAATGTTAAACCAGCCCAGCTTCATCACCCTTCAGATCCTAGTGGCAATTCATCGTTCAACTATGATTAGCTAAGAGAAGAATAAAAATTAATATGAAAAAGCTAATTTACTTAATAGTGTTTACCCGTGGCGTAACTTATCCTTACTTTTAACTACTTCTAATTTCGCTATAGGCACCTTTGTTACCGTAAATTCAGTAATGATAAAATTTTATTATAGTAATATTTTCTTTATTATCCTAACTGAGAAATGATTTAAACTATCTAATTCGAGAGAATTTTAACTTATCTTAAAAATTAAACTAGGAAATTTACTCAGAATAATATAGATCATATTCACTTAACCCAGTAAACTCAAAGTATCCTGAAAAGTTTCTCATATCAGCTATAATATCCTTTAATATATCATGTTCTTCTATTTCTTTAGGAAATATTTTTTCTTCATTAAGATTGTGATCAATAACTATACGAATGTACCTTTCAGCCCAATCCCTTCTTTTCTCCTTTAATACGGAGTTCCCATATTTTTCTATGAGTAAGTGATCATTAGAGAGGGGCTTAACATTAATCCCCATCTTTTCAAGAACTGGAAATACGTATTTATCCTCAATTTTTGCATGCCAATTGACAATAAAATAATGAGTATTTTCTAGCATATTCCATCCTAACTCTATATTTAAGCATTCCTTGATCATTTGAAAGCGGACTCTAAGAATTGCATGCTCAAATTTCAATAGAGAAATTGGATCTGTTATCATAATAAGAACTTTACAAAACTGAGAGTATTAGGTAATAAATATTTTGGTCAAATTTTAAGATAAGAAGCTCAACACATTTTGCTCCTTTATAAAGTTTAGGGGTTCAAAGGGGGCGAAAAACCTCGCCTTTTAAGGCGGGGATGGATAGCCCCCTTTGTAGAAATATTTTTTAATCCACTCTCGAACATTTTATTAATGCCCAACGTAGGGTTCCGCTTTCGTGCATATGCTGACGATCAAACAATTAGGGCGTTAAAAGCCCAGTTGAGGTTAGCATGTGAGATGTACAACACCCTACGCTGGGCAGATATCTATTTCTACCAAAGGGACGGAAAGGGTCTTACACAAACGGAGTTAAGACAGCTCGCTCTAGATCTAAGAAAGCAAGATAAGGAGTACCAACAACTCTACTCACAAGTAGTACAGCAAATTGCCGATCGTTATTACGATGCTAGGGATAGGTTCTTCAAAGGTCTAGCACACTTTCCTAAGGAGAAGAAACCCCATAAGTACTACTCTCTTGTTTACCCACAAAGTGGATGGAAAATACTTGAGAGCAGGGAAATAAGGACTAAGAGTAGGAAGAATAAGAAGAAGCTGGTGTTATTGAGGTTATCAAATCTCGGCGTGTTTAAGGTCATTGTTCATAGGGACTTCCCGCTTGATAAAGTAAAGAGGGTGGTAGTTAAGCTAACACGTTCAGAGAGAGTATATGTCTCCTTCATGGTTGAAGGTGTTGGATTCCCTCAATTCCCAAAGACTGGTAAGGTAGTTGCAATAGATGTTGGGATAGAGAAACTCCTAACCACGAGTGATGGATTCTATTTCCCTAACTTGAGACCTTATGAGAAGGCACTTGAGAAGATAAGGAAACTCCACAAGGTTCTCTCGAGGAAGGAGTTCTTGTCGAAAAATTGGTTTAAAGCAAAAGTGAAGTTAGCTAGGGGTTATGAACACTTGAAGAACTTGAGACAAGACCTCTATATGAAGTTGGGTAAGTGGTTTGCACAACATTATGACGTTGTAGTAATGGAGGATATAGATGTTAAACAACTGGTGGAGGAGTCAGAAAGGAAGTTGAGGATGAGGTTACACGATGTTGCATTCCATGAGTTGAAGAGAATACTAGAATATCAGTTGGAAAAATATGGAAAGAAACTGTTGTTAATAAACCCAGCATATACTTCAAAGATGTGTGCCAAGTGCGGGTACGTAAAGAAAGAGTTAACTTTGACTGACCGTGTGTTCAGCTGTCCTAAGTGTGGTTGGGTTACTGATCGTGACTATAACGCTTGCTTAAACATATTGAAGAGATCGGGGTGGGAGCCATCCTTAGTGCCTGTGGAGCTCCACCCTCTACCCGTAGCGAAAAGCTACGGGCAAGGTGGGGCTATGAAGCAGGAAGCTCCGCCCTTCAGGGCGGGGTAGCTCACATGCAAGAAATCCTTTTACTTTTTTCTTTCGTATTCCCAAATGATTAATTAAACTATTGCCAAGACGAAAATTTTTCTTATCTAATTTTATGAAATCAATCAAATTATCTTTTAAACTATAAGTTCACAATATTTTTATGGGTTATATAGATGCACATACACATGTTTGGTTTAAGGAGGCCTTACCTAAGGATTTCTTAAATAACAACTCTGGCTACAGCTTCACGCCTCCAAATCTTACGGATATTATAAAAGAAATGGACAATGCAAATATTGATTATATAGTAATAATAGCTTATCCTAGTAGGGAGGTATGGAATACAAAAGAAGATTTCCCTATCAACATGATAAAAGTTGTAAAGGAATATGCAAATAGATTTTCCATTATTGGAGGAATAGAACCGAATAGGCTTACTTTACAGGAGGCAAAGGAATGGTTAGAAAAACAATATGAAGCCGGAGTATCTGGTTTTAAACTTCACCCTGTTCATTCCCACGTAAAGCCAAACGCATATAGAGAAGAAGAAGGGGGATTGAAACAACTTGAATTATTATATGAATTTGCACAAGACCACGAATTACCAGTTATTATCCATACTGGGACAAGTGTGTTCCTAAAAGCTAGGAATAAATATTCTGACCCTATAAATGTGGATGACGTTGCTGTTGATTTTCCTAAACTGAAAATTGTTATGGCTCATATGGGTAGGCCAAATTATGTTCCTACAGCGTTCCAATTAGTTAGAATAAGAAGGAATATATACGCAGAAATTTCTTCAATACCACCAAAGAAATTATTAGAATATTTACCTAGACTAGAAGAAATAAGTTATAAAACTATTTACGGTAGTGATTATGGCGGTCCTGGGGTTAAGAGTATTACTGAAAATTTAAGAGAATTTCTTTCACTAAATATTAGTGAGAAAGCTAAGTTGGATATTGCAAGCAATAACCCTAGATTAATGTATAAGCCTTTATCCGAATTGATATAATTTCTATGGAAATTAAAGGATTAAATCGCAAATTATTTCGTCTTGGTCTACAATTGTAATTTTATGAACCTCACAACAAGTTTTTAGAATATTAAGCTTTTCTCTTGTAAATGTTCTACTTTTCAATAAATATTAACTGAAAGCTTCTAGGAACTATAAACTTAGATTTATGATAGGTGCCAAATATACAATACTTAATCCTCATCTATATAACCTATCATGATTCAATAAAACAGATTTACTCTAATTTTCCTTATGCACTCAGATTAAGTGAATCTTGTTAGTATAACAATTATAGGAGATATGAATATTAGATAAAATAAGCTACCATCAAGAAAGCCGAAACGTATAATAGTTAAGTAATATATCATAACTCCAACTAAGTCTAACCAAAGACCATCGGCTAGGCCAACTCCTCCAATTATTCCAGATGTTTCTTGGCCTGTATAATGTCTTACAATTTTATTTAACTCCCTTCCTCTCAAATAATCAGCTAATGTACTAAAAATTACTGTAGGCATAAAGATTAAGGGAAAAGTGTTTAGTGTCAAAGGCGATATATATTCGCTATACGTTACGTGCACAAAAATCAAATGAACAAAATACCATATAACTGTAACAATAACGGGTAAAGCTAAAGCAAAATATCTTGAGCTGACCACGCCTATAGGAGTAATCTCACCTGTTATTTGATTTATTATAACAGCCGGTTTCATGGAAGTCCAAAATACTAGAAAAGATATACCAAATATAAGTAGAATTGTTAGTAAGGTTACGTGATATATTGTGTTTCCAGTATACTCTATCGCAATAATGAACATTGGAACTAAAGATAGGTTAATTAACGTTCTACTTGTGCCTATAGCTAAAAACGAAAGCAGAAATCCGACAAATGCACCATAAAGAAAGAACGTTATTTTTATCCCGGTATAAATTGAAAGTAAAATTAGAGCAACAAACATCACAGTACCCATCCATAGTTGATGAGTAGGTAATGAATCCTTAACTTCACCTTTTTTGTATCTAATTACTGACATAACTAATGATGGTGGAATTGCAAAAAACAAGGCTAATACTGAACCCGTGAAAATTCCTAGATTAAATGGAAAGTTTAACGTAATGTGAAAAAAGTAGTAATTAATAAATAATGACCAAAACCAGATAATGTAATACTTTCCAGTCTCATTACCTTCAAATAGCTTATAAGTTATAAAGGACACTATTATAGAGTAAACTATCAGATTTACCATAATATCTAGAAGTTGGTTAAAAATCACAGAAAGATTAGGAATTTCTGGCAGAACAACATAGAAAATATTTGAAAAATGTATTATAAGGAATGATAATATTCCGGCTATGAATAGCTTAAATTCATAGGAATAGAACTTTATAACCACATTTAATCACTTTTTTACTAACATATATACATTATAGTTTAAAGTACAGTAGTCTCTCCAGGCTCATTAAGAAGATACCAAATGTCATGCCTAACAAAGTTGAGTTTGCAATCATGGAAGAAGGCTCTTGCCCTATGAAGGCTGACGGGTTATAATAAAGGTAACAATGCTGGTTACTACTTAATTTTTAAAAAGTATGGGTATTATACCCATGAAATTTATTTTCGGCAAACCTACAGACGAACCATATGACAGAAAAGAGAAATTAATGGATTAATTAATCTAATTGCTCGTAAACAACCTATAGTATTAATTGGTAGTAGAAGGATAGGTAAGACTTCAATCCTACTTAAGGTTCTCTCTAATTTAAGCAGTCCAAAAATATATCTCAGCTGAGGATTTCATAGAAGGAAAAAGTATGGATCTAAACTCATTTCTTCTCACTTTATTTACTCAGTTAATTATTGAAGCTATTAGGGTTTTGGAACCTAAAAAGAAAATAGTTTTTAATATAAAAGAGAAAGGTGAGGAAATTAATTAATACTATAAGAGATCTGATGATTATGTTAGGATTTGGCAATTCGGGATAGCCCTTTGCGAATTATAATATTCTCTATTAAATTAGTATAATTCTATGAAAGAAATAATTGATTATATATCATTATCCCCATTAAGTCCACGGTATAACTTCTTAGTCTCTCCAATTGTCAATGCACAATCAAATTATTTAATCTCCAAATGGTAAAATAAAATGAAATCGCAAAGAACCTATATAGGTTTTATTAGCCGAGGAGAGTAATACTCCTCGGCTGGGGAAACATGGTCGAGGAGATAACTGAAGCAAAGTCTTCGGTCAAGGGCGTGACAAACCCCTACCGTCGGACTGAACATTGTGGAAAAATCCACGAATATAGGCACTACATACTAACGTCTCTAACAAACTTGGGTTTGCAACCGTGGGAGGTGTGACAAAGGGGTAGGGGTAATAGGAATAGATGTATCAAAAGATTATCTAATTACAAGTAGGGGGAGGGAAAGAAAATACAAGAACAACTTGAAGGGTTACGAAGAAATCCTTGAGATGAAACCTTGCGCAATAGTCCTAGAACCTACGGGAGTATACGCAATAAGACCAAGCCAATACTTCAAGGAGAAGGGTGTAAAAGTACTACAAGTAAGCCCAAACGTGTTATCAAGAGAAAAGGAGTTTAGAGGAAAGAAAACAGATTTTTATGACGCTGAAAAATTAGAAAACATGGCTGACAAGGCTAAAGAATATGAATACAACCCTAAATCACCCTATCTTTTAATAAAACTAGATTTTGCATTATCTTAGAAATTTATTATGTAATTAGATCACTAGACGGAATGAGTTTATGGAAGTGTGAACTAAATTATAAATGAACGAATTATTATAAATACTCTAGAACTGAATAAGCTATACATCACCTATATAAACTATATTTGTCTATGACATAAAATTTATATATATAGAACAAGTAAATTATAATATTGAATAGAAAATGGAAAATCTTAATGGAGATGGATTGATATGAATAAGTGGAAATTAATATCTATTATTTTGATTGGGATAATAGTGCTAGAAGGTTTAGTATTATTTATTAGTCAACATAGATATATGAGTGTAACTAATTTCTCATCTGCTAATAATCCAAAGTTAGGTAGTAAACTAGTTATGGCAGTTTCTTCTCCGGAATATAGATCAACTCCGTTGATTGGTAATTATCCATTCGTAATTAATAGTGGAATACTAACCAAAAACTTAGCGAATTATACTCTAATTATTGCATGTGGATATTAATCTAAGCAAAGCAAAAGTAGGTGAATCATTCATGGTTTATCCATCTATTAACGTTGGTAGTAATGTCCCCGTACAATTCTACAATAATCCTATACTAAACGTTTACTAAACGTTACAATAGTTAAAAATACTATATTTAGTATGGACGGGTCAGAATATCTTAATTTCAGTATAAAAGTGAACATAACAGCATTAAATAGTATGGGAGAAGGAGGTATAACTACGATACTAGATGCTAATCCTCCAGAAAGTACAGCTTTATCTACAATATATGGCAATACTTTATTACTAGTGGGATTCCATGCATATAATTCTTCCATAATAAGGCTAGAATTTTATGTGGCTCCAAATACGGTATCTTAAAAGTCATTTTTTTATTTGTTTAGGTTTAAATTTCTTTTATGGATCCCAATCCATAGGCGTTAATAATTTATGGTGAGAAAACGTGAATTCGTGGAAGACTATTTCGGTTATATTAATTGCAGTAGCTTTAATATTAGGAGGAGTAACTGCCTATAATGTATATAATGTGTACTTTGTTAACCATAATTCTAATAATCCACTATATGTATTTACGTCAGTTTCTACTCCTACATATAAACAAGATCCCGTTATAGGAAATTATAGTTTTATAATAGGTTCCGGTACTACATTTACGAATTTAGGAAATAAAACGCTTGTAGTATCGTATGTTTACATTAATCTAACTAAAATAAAAATAGGGGACAGTTTTTAGTCTTTGCACCGATAAATAATGGTTCTGAGGTTACCAGGATATTTTACCTTAAGCCTATAGTAAATATTACTATTTTAAATGATTCAGTATCGATATTACATAGAGAATATTAATGCTAAAAACTCGTCGGCCCCGCATAAAACTCAATCTTTAATACTGTCGAGTTTAATGCTAAAAATTCAATGTATAGCCACGTATAATCAATTATATGAATCATTGAAGTCACCTCTCTAGAATAATTTAAGATAATTGTTGTACTATCGTATTCTACATCGTTTGCATACGTAGGATATATGACTTTTATTGATAAGTTTAAGTACTTATAACCTTTAGAAGTATATAGTTAAGTATTTTTATTTTTAGATAATAAGTGTGGTAAATATATGATAGTTAATTTTTCTTAAACCATAAAATATCTTCATTTGCCTTTGAATACTATGGTTATTTATATATTAATCGAAGAGAGTTTATATAAAGAAAAAATAAAATGATTACTAGTTGTGATGAAAGCTAAACTCTAGTTATACTATATATAATATGAATATATTTAAGGTAGATTTAAATTCTCATAAGATTAATTTAATTGTGTGAGTTTAGAGGAAGAAATTAAAAAAGTATTGCTCAATAATCCATCTATATTAATAGATGTACTAACTGCTAGACCAGAAATAATCTACCAAGTATTGGCTAAGTTGACTCCTTGGCAGAATTTGGCTACTAAACAGGATATTGAAAAATTGAGTAGAGAAATTGAGGACATCAAGCAAAATATGGCTACTAAGCAAGAATTGGAGGAGATTAAAAAGACGATAGTTACAAAACAAGAGTTAGAAGAAATAAAGAAGATAGTTGCTACGAAGGAAGACCTTAAAAATATGGCCACAAAACAAGAGTTAGAAGAAATAAAGCAAAATATGGCTACTAAGCAAGAATTGGAGGAGATTAAAAAGACGATGGCCACAAAGGATGATATAAAGAGACTAGAAACTATCATTACTGGTCTTGGTGCTAGATGGGGGATTATGAACGAAGACTCTTTTAGGCAAGGCATTAGGGAGATTCTAAGTAATACTGGATGGAAGGTTTCGAGGGAAATTCTCTATGATAAGGATGGGTATGTTTATGAAGAACCTTCTGACATTGAGTATGATATTATAGTAAAAGATGGTAATGTTATATTGATTGAGATAACTTCCTCATTAAAAAGAGGAGATTTGCCAATAATAAAAAGAAAGAAGGAATTATATGAGAGACTTAAAAATGTTAAGATAACTTTAGTTTACGTTATAACACCCTTTGTTCACGATAGATATCCTGAGAGAGTTAAGGCGATGGCTAAAGATATGGGAATAGAAGTAATTTATCCTTAAGCTTGTTATGAGGTAGAGATATAACTAATAATAAAGAAATTACGATAATTTAGTTTTAATATTTATAGAACTAATATTGCGTTTTCATGGTTTTAATATCTATTAAACCATGTAAATTACTCTAAAACAAAATTTATAAATGGAAATCATGTAGAAGTTCTCCCTTTTCAGTTATATTCTCTTCAAGCTTAAATTCGAAAGACTGTATTTATTGAAGAGGACAGTTTTAACTTAGTATGTTATGCCCCAATGATAGTTTTGAACACGACACCTCCTATAATCACTACCAGCGTAAGTAGGAAAAGTATCCTATAATTTTGTGTTGACTTTCTTGCACTTTTGCAATATTTTATCTCCATCGTATTAACATTAATTTTCAGAGAAGTACTCCAGAATGTATAAAGAAAAGTATTTTATCTGTGTAAATAGAAAATTTCCAATATAAAGTAGGGACGAGTACAAAACTCTTTAAGTCCAATTTTGTGAATGATATGCCGTACGTTTTTTACTTCGTTATTAATTATAACGCTTAGTATTGGTTTTCATCAATTTTAACCTTTTCCTATTCTGATGATTTTTAGTCATTTTAGTATATCTTCTAAAGTTCTCAGAAAACATACTTATGCCAAGTAACGTACACCTGTTCATTGTATTAATAAAATAGTATGTTGTGTCAAATTATAGGGCAAGGCACTTTCCTTAAGTGTTTACCCGTGGCGTAACTTATCCTTACTTTTAATTACTTCTAATTCCACCAAGGGCACCCCTCTTAAGGGATCATACACAGTCACCCTTAAGTCCTTGGGGTTGGTCGAGGGAAACACCACTACCCTCCCATCCACCTTTTTCATCAGATTAAGAGGTGCAATTGAATCCCTTTCTAACAATATTTCCCCACCATCTAAATACCTAGCAGTAACTTTGATTACTTTAATACCCCTACCCTCGTGAGCAGAGCCCGTCATCAGGTAGGGATTAAAAACCTTGATAACCTTCTCCACTACTTGCTTACTCTTCCCCAACCTCTCACCATCAAATGGGTTTATGGAAGAAGTATATGATTCTGAAACCTCCTCAACATCAATAGGCTGAGCCTTAAGCATTTCAATGAATTTAACAACACTCCACTGATGAATCCTATGCCTAAGCTTACCATTCTTGTTACCCCCCATCCTCTCCTTAGCCTTTGATGAAAACTTACCAACCACAACCTTTACCTTTAAATCCCTAGCCAACTCAACAACCCTCTTAACGGTCTTTCTAAGAACATCAAGCTTCCTCTCCCTCTCCCTCAACCTCTTCAACTTTTTCTTAATTAGCTCGTCCTTAGTTGAGTACCCCTTAGTAACCTCTTCCCTCCTCAAGGAGTAGTTAATAACAATCCTCCCTAATCCAGTCTCATAACGCCTCATCTCCTTGAGCTTGAAACCCTCAAAAACTGCTAAGGTGATATTATTCTCGTTAACGTCAATAGAAACATAATTACCTTCTTTCGTTTCAACCTCAACGTCCTTCTCAAATGTTAACCAGACTAGGACTCTCCTACCCACTAACCTTAACTTGAGTTCTTGAGAAACCCTCCAACCCTCATATAAATAGTGGATGAATTGTTTAGTGAACTTGAGGGGGATCTCAACCCAACCCTTGTGGGTTAAAACGCTAACAGACACCTTGTTAAACTTCCAGTTTACCGTGTTAGGGATTGTGATCACGACCTTCTTGTACTCTGGTTTCTCCTTTCTCGTTAGTCCTTTCTTTCTCCTCTCCCTAAAACTCTTAACTATCCTACCGGCAATAATATAAGATCCTTCAATAACCCTTGAAGGTAGGAAGGGATACTTTTCCTTATAATAACTGTAAAACCTCTCGTGTAACTTCTTCCTTGTAGTGGGCAAGCCCTCAGAGAGTATTATGCCAATCATTTCATTAACTATGTTTCTTTGGTATTCCTCAATCTCTCTAAGAACGTGGTATTTCCACTTGTTCAGAGAGTCGCTTTCTAACCTAACTGTCCTTTTCAACGTCTTCAACACATTTTATCACCTTCTCGTACTTATGGCCGTAAATTTTTGAAGCAAAGGATTTTACGATTTCTACGAAATCCTCAGCTAACTCTTGTATGTAGTCCTTTGGCTCATCTTGGAAAGCCACGATGACGTTTACTCCGTAAGCGTTGAATAGCTCAACGAGGTATTCGAAGCCGAAACGTGTTAGTCTGTCCTTGTATGCTACTACTATTGCATCGATCTGTCTCCTCTTGGCTAATTCTATGAGTTTCTTTAATCCTCTTCTATCTTCTTTCAATCCAGAGTCAATGTCCTTAACTTCAGTTACACTCACTTCACCGAAGGTTTTCTTAACCCATTCCTTTAACGTGTTTAGTTGTCTCTCTAAGTCGTCCTTTTGTGTGTTTGATGAGACTCTAGCGTAAATTGCTACTTGTTTAACTTTTTCTTTTCCACTTATTAATCTTTCTACTTCACTGTAAGGTATTCTCCACCTACCGTTAATTTCAATAGCCTTTATTTTCCCTTCCCTAATCCACTTAATAATACCACTCCTACTCATCCCAAAGATCTCGGCAACTTCACTAGGTGTTAAATACCTCTCCACAGTAATTAGAAGTAACTAGAAGTATTTAAAAGTTACGCAGAAATGTTACAGTCTTATACGAACTTAGAGATACTATTGTACTTTAGATTATGAACTAATATAAATGCAGTTGCTAATCTTTGTACGCGTGTTAGCTACATTTAATAATCCATTAAACTCTATTATGGTTGATATATTACTGCCACGGTCAGGGTTTGTCCGTTAGATAATGTAAGCTGTATATAATAGATATTTCCAGTCATGAGACTTAAAGAGGTTCTGAAGTTTATTGTGATCGTGTTAAATCCTATATTTAACGTGTTTGGTGAGATGTCTGATGTTGTGTAATTTGTTCCTAACAATAGTGCACTTATTATCTGCAGTGGATATTGTGAATTAATTGTAACCAAAGCGATTCCATTACTTCTAAGACTTCCTATACCCACTTGTGAAATGGGTCCAATTGACGATTGCAGTTGTACAAGCTGGGAGGTTGTTTGAGATAATCTTTTTATTAGGTTGCCTAGACCAGAATAAACTAGAATGAAACTTATTAGGATTAGAATATAACCTACAACGGATACTATAAGGCCAATTACAGATCCAATTATCATAAGTAAACCAGCATTCTTCAGGTCATCGTTTAAGTAAATTTCTCCGGTTCTTCTATATGCTAAAGCTAGTAAGATGTAACCTATAAGGCCAATTATTCCACCTATAAATACAACTATTACTCCCCCTACAAGCGATGGTAGAATAGAGGGAAGTGCTTGTTTAGATAGTAAAGGTAAGATAGAAATAACAGTTACTAAAGTTCCTATAAATCCAATTACAATTCCAATTAATATTAATATTGTCCCGGTTATTCCGTTTCCTAAATCTTTTCCGGTAGATACTAATATACTGAAGCCTTCTTTCGTTCGATAAAAGGACAATATAACTAATGGTAATGTAATTAATGAAGAGATCAAACCCAGTATGAGAACTGTAGTAATAGAGGAGGTAATTCTGGTTAGAGAGAAAGAAACTCCTAAGGTCAGTATTCCTAATATTATTCCTAAAAGTGAGACAATAATATAATATAATGCTCCATCTCTAAGCTTTTCTAGTCCTAAAATTTCAATATTCTGTTGAGCCATACTATAAAATTCATATAGAATGATAAAAATTTTATCCTTAGCCAATTTTCTTTTTAATAAATCTCTTAATTAGAAAAAACTTATTGTTACTAAGCTTAAATCTATTAACTATTCATGCTTTTCCTATAATCTGACAATAAATACTAGTCAAAAAACATTTTATTTCACAATAATACAGATATAATATTTTTATTAACATATAAATTTTCTTTCTGATATTAAAAATATCAGTTTAATATTTTTGCTTCATAAAGTCAACTATTTATATGTTAATGAGGACTATATATCATGCTATTAAAATTTGTGAAAGATTTATTAAAAATGATGGTAATATCGTATTAAGTAAAGCTAGTAAACTATAAATATTTATTAAAATACAAAATTAGAACTAAAGCTAATCTGATGCGGTTATTTTAACTTTTTATAATAAGATAATTTATACCTAAATAAATAACGAAGAAAATAGCTAGAAATGCCTCTGTAATATCAGTAAAAATTTCTAGTAGCCACATACTCCCTAAACTGAAAAGAAGTGCTGAAAGAACAAACTTTAAGTGTGGCAGTCTAATTTTAGCTATTTGTGCTTTTAACAATGCTGTAAGAATAACTACAAGAATGCCAGAAATTATTGTTCCTAATAAGGCTGAAAAGTAGCTTTGAGGAATTAATGCTAAAATTACTAACGCAGCTTCTAACCCTTCGACTGCAGATACGGTAAATACTACTCCGATGCCTTCTTCTTTTTCTTCTTCTTTTCTCTTAAATTGTTTCTTAAAATATCTTCTTGCACTTCTAATTAATCTATAACCGAAGTAAAACAGTATTATTGCTGCAACTAAAAGAAAATAGTTAATAGGTACTAGATAAATGTATTTTCCTAATGTAAATGTTGGTATTAAAACAATTAATACCCCAGCTATAGCGTAAATAAATGGTAAATTGTTCTTTAAAATATTATGATAGATTGCTGCTACAGCTCCTGCTTCTGACAACTCAAGTAAAGAAATTCCTAAAGAGGCAAAGAATACTCCTAGGTCCATGAGATTAAAAGGGTTTGTAGTTATAAAAAATTAATATCTTAATTTTTACCTTAACTACTCAGGGGGTATCTCTTTAAATAAAATAGTTAAGTCTACACCCTCTCTTTTATGCTTTAAATAAGATGCTGAGAATACTCCAATAGCGAACACATATGCTAATATAACGAACAATAGAGTTGTTATATTAATCCCTTGTGTTGTTGTGAAACCTATTAATGGGTTTGTTGCGGCTTCGTATGTTAAATAGGCTAAGTAACCACTTGCTAAAATTCCGAAAACCTTCAATATCTTCTCATTATTCTTAAAACCATACAGTGCTCCAGCTAAAACTCCAAAGAATAAATATACAGCACCTAAAATTGTAGTTCCGTATAATGATACTGCAGCATTAATTGAAAATACTGGAATTAATAGGAGGAGAAGTGTGATTGTTAAATCGAGTAAGTGGGCGTATACTGGTGAGCCGTACTTATTTACTTCTGTGAATTTTTCTGGTAATATTCTATCAAATGAGAGTGCGAAAACGTATCTGGAAAACATAACAACGCCATAGGACAATGTGTAAAAGTTCCATAGTATAAGTCCAAGTCCTATAATCCATTGTAATGCTTGATTTCCAGCCAATGCTATTGCGACAGTCCAAAAGTTATAAACAAATGTGGGATAGGCTGAAATGTTAAAATTATAGCCTGCCACTAAGTCCATTTCCATAAATCCTAGTGTTACTAAAAGGAATGTTACTACTGAGGCTATAATAATGTTTAATTTAGCTACTTTATCGGAATTCTTAAACTCAGCTGATACTGAGGGACCAGCATTTATCCATGGATAAGTATATAATGCAAATAGTGGAAGTAATGAAAGGGTTGCTAATAGGCTAAAGTTACTGGGGAAAAACACTCTTTTTCCAACTGGTGCTGAAATATTATATGCTGATAGGAATGGTTGTAATTTAGCAAAGAAACCACCAGAGTTAACACCAACAACTATCATTGCTAGTAATAAGGCAAAGATGGAAAATATTCCCAATACGGTAACTAAAGTAAAACCCCATTTTGCTTTTCTAATGTTAAGAGCGATAACTATTCCAAAGAAAATTGCTGAAATTGCATAGAATATTAGTCTTTGGTCAAGTGTTACATTTCCGTAAGGATTTACAAAGACTGAATTTGCTAAGTTTATAAGTTGATGGTTATTATTCATTATACCTATAGTACAAAGTACTGAGTTAACTGAGGAGGCTGAGAAGAATGCTATTATTGCAAAGAATGCGGTTGATTGAATTAAATAAGATAGGGCAAGGATTGATCCTAAACGTCCATCTATAACTCTAGAAATCCATACGTAATCTCCTCCGGTTCTTCTTATTTTTAAGGTCATGAAAGTATAGACTATAATCTGGGGTATTGATAGTAAAAACCCTAATATACTGGCTAGCCAAAGTATTGCACCATTACTAATATATGGAGAAATTGATTGAAATAATGCCTCTCCAGCAGACATATTGCCTAGATTCAGCATAACAGCGTCTAATAGATTTACTTGCTTAATTAAACCTGAGCTCTCTCTGATGAAAAGTGATTTTTTCTCAGCCATGTATAAACTAAAAATTGTTTTATTTTAAAACTTACTTTTGAGTTAATTTTTTAACTTACTCACTTCTCTTTTTCAGAATAGAAATCTTAGAAAAATACTTTAACTAAGTTTAAACTGGAGTATCAAAGTGTTTAGAGAGCAAAAATTTTAAAAACTGGATATATAAAGAGTATATTGAAATTGAATGACAGTAAGTCTTAAAGGATTAGTTGAGGAGAACATTGTAGAGATTAATAATAGGCTGGGCTATAATACTTGTTGGCTTTATAATTTTAAATGGGTTAGTGATTTTGGTAAATTTGTTAGCATGCTTTTTACTAGGTCAAAATCTCTTAGTATAATATTACCATATTCCAGGGATGATAAAGAAGTTTTGATGAATACTATAAGAAAGATAGCCAATGACAAAAATGCCTCGGTTATAATATTACTCACAGATAAAATATCTACAGATAATTTTCTAGTGTGTAACAAACAGAATTAAGTAAATTTTTACATATTATGTATTAGTTACCTTTGGTAGTTCCCATTTTAGTTTCATTGCTATAATTCTCAAAACAGTAGTGATTAAAAAGGATATAATTATATCGTAATAATTACTTTCTCCCTCATATCTTAATAAGAAATAAATTCCAGAACCAATTATAACTGCGGTAGCATAAAATTCCCTAGTTAAAATGACAGGTACCTCGTTAGAAAGCATATCTCTAATTACTCCTCCTCCTACGGCCGTAATAGTCCCAATCATTATAACTAGAAGAGGAGAAGGATCTATTGAATAAGCTAGTGATGCACCAGATGCTGTAAAAGCTCCTAGACCTATTGCATCAGCGTAAAGTAATGGCTTTCCAACGTTAGTAAACATCTTATAAAATAGAAATGTAAGAAAACTTGCAAGTAATGCAGTTAGAGGATAAGGCAAGTAGACTAAGTTTGTTGGTGGTTTTATTCCGAGAAGAATGTCAGCGGTGATTCCACCACCTAAAGCGGTTGAAAATCCTAATACTAGCACCCCAAGTAAATCCATTCCTTTTTTTATTCCCTTCATAGATCCAGAGATTGCAAAGGCGATTATACCAATATAATTTGCTAATTCAAGTATTAGATTCACAAGAGATATTATATATTATGAATTAAAAAGTTAATTAATGAGATGAAATTACTAGGATTAGTAGCGATAATAAATATTATTGAGGAAAGATAAACTTCTCATCAGATTCGATAATGGATATTTAAGATTTTCTTAACATCTTAAGCTGATGCAAAACTCTTTCTTATTGCTATAAATCATATTAAAGTGAAATTAATATAGAACTAAATATTATTATTCCAGATCCAAGAAATTGTAATGGGGTTAAAACTTGATGAAGTATTATTATTGCAAAAATTATTGTAAATACTGGTTCTAGTGAGGATAGTATGGAAGCTGTTATAGAATCTGTAAGTCTCATTCCTCTATAAAAGAAAATATAAGCTAAAAATGTTGCTACAATGCCTAAATATATTCCAGTTAATATTGAAGAACTTGTTAAGTTTGGCGATAATATAAAAAATAACAAGGAAAATGGCAAGCTCCAAAAAGCTTGAGATGCTAATATTTCCTGATCTTTATACCCTTTTATTTGCATAAATCTAGAATAAATAATAAGTAGAGCATAAGTGAATCCAGAAGCAATCCCCCAACTTATACTAACTATGGATATTTTTGAAAAGTAAATTAGATATACTCCTATTACTACAAGTATTGAAGCTAAAATCTTTCTATTATTTATTTCATCTTTAAGATAAACTTTTGAAGCTAAAATTACCCATAAAGGAGCAGTATATAAAAATACAGCTGAAAGAGAAGCTCCTAGAATATTAACACTATAGACATACGTTTCATAGAATATGATAGCCACAACCCCCATTATCAAGGAAATCCTATCTAGGATTGCCTTTACATTTCTGAAGACCATGAAAACTAGCAATGAAGAGGAAAGGCTTCTAAATAGTGTTATCTGGAATACATTTGCATTATGTTCATAGCCTATTTGCGTAACAATCCCAATAGTACCCCATAATGCTGAAGCAGTAACTAAATCTAGGATTCCTCTTTTAATCATCTAACTTTATTATTTACTTGATGTAATAAGATTAACGTGAATTGGGGGAAAATAGTAGGAATTACACTTGCTATTATGTTTATTCTTCTTTATATTTCTACTATACAAAATAGCTATTATGAAGGAATTCAACAAATTAATTCATTTTCTAATGTCAGTAATGACCTAAAATTTTCCATAGTTTCTTTTAATAAAAGTAATCTAATAGTTAACGTTAAGAATCCTCTTAATATTTCGATTATAATCTGTAATATTAGTGGAAAATACTTATATTTAAGTAAAAGCAAAGTAATATTACCTTATAGTAATGAAAATCTTACGTTAATAATAACGAATTTTTCTGAGTTTGTAAATAATATAAATGCAAAGAATGAAACAATTATAATAAAGATAAAAATTCTTGATACAATTATATCAGAGGAGACTACTTTATGAAATATCCAGTTTTATTAGCATACTATATAACTTCTCTTGCAATAGTATTAATACCTATTCCTTGGTGGTATTATAGTGTAGGTGGAATTTTCCAAATTTATGATTCGCCATTTCAAATTAATTTGTACTTCTTAGGTGAGAAGTTAATCATTGCGGAAATATTAAATATTTTGCTTAATGCAGTGAGAATTTACGTTGCTATAAACCTAATCTATGGAATTATTCTTTCTATCAAAGGGAAAAATTATAGATATTCTACGATGTTTTGGTTACCGATATTCTACATAGTAGATCCTATCATTATTTATCTTGTAGTAGACTTCTTAGTAAGTAAAGCTCTTGGTATACCACTGAATTATCCTTTAGTAATTATTGGAAAAGAAAATCTCACAACAGAATACCAAGGGGCAACAATAATAATGCTGATAAAATCATATCCTACTTTTGTATTTTGGTTGTCTTTAATTCCAGTCATAATTTACCTAGTATTTTTATTAGTTGAAAAGAAGAAGACTTAACTATCTATACTATTTAATATAGCATCTTTCTCAATTTTTTCTAATTCGTTCCTCGCATTATCATTTCTAATCTCATAATCTGTAGCTATCATAATCCTAGAATTGGGATCAGTCATTTTTACTTGAGATACATAGTTTTCAGCTACTTTAACATTATCAACTGAACATATAACTATTCCTCTATCTCCGTCAGTAAATCTTAAGAACTCACATTGTTTCAAAAATTCCATTTTGTTTATAACTGAGGAGAAAATTCCGAATAGTACTATATCACTCTTACTTAAATCTATTACAGGAATTATTTTGATAAGATTCTTATTAACTAGAACATTAAGTCTTCTCATTATAGTCTTTGAAGGAATGTTAATTTCCTTAGCGATTTCTCCTATCTCCATCCTAGGGTTTTTAATAAGAGTCTTAACAATTTCTATATCTACACCTGAAGGCTTTTGAGGATTCTGTTGAGGAATATAAATCATATCATATTCTCCTAATTCTTTTCTCATGTAAGAAATCTTATCTTGTAAATCATTAATCGAGTTTCCTTCAATTTCATAAAACGTAATCTCTTCTAAACATTTAACTTTTACGTTAACAAAGCTTGAATCAAAGTCTTTTATATTCCTAAAACTTACTCTGCCTACATATTTTCCGTAAAAGTTAGGATTTACGTATAATACGAAAGAACGAATAATTTTATCTTCTATGAGCTTATTAAAACGATAATTTAGAGAAGTAGCTGATAATTTAACCTCGTCAGCAATTTTTCTTTGTGAAATTCTTCCATCTTTGAAGAGGGATAATAAGATCTTCTTATCTACGCTATCCATCAGTTATTAGTTTGAAACCTTATTTATATTTTTTTGGTAGAAAGTATTTTACGGTAAAAATGAACTATTGTGATAGTTACTTAGAAAAAATTTCTGAATTTAGCAGTTCAAGGATACTTAATTAAGTATTCTTTTTAATTGAATTCTTTTTCCTAAAATCATTTATTAAAAATCCTATCATTATAGTCAATAATACACTTCCTACTATGGTTAATGGTTCTAGATTTATAGCAATACCGACCATTATCATAGCTATTGCTAACTGCATAGGGCCGTACTTAATCATTGTTTTAAAAATATCATCCATACGAAATAATAAGATTATGAAAATAAAAACTTTCTTTTCATTTATTTTTATTCTCTCCTTCTCCTACTTAGCCTATAGTCTGCAGTCCCCTTAGTGACTATTTCTATTAATAAAGCCTCCTTATCTTTCTTCCTTAATATTCTTCCTAATCTTTGAAGAAATTGCCTTTTAGTACCGTAACCACCCATTACAATAGCTAACGTTGCATCTGGCACGTCTACTCCTTCATCAAAAACTGTAGATGCAACAATAACCCTATATTCTCCATCTCTAAATTTTTGTAAAATTTCCTCTCTTTCGTCTTTATCAGTCTTATACGTTACAACTGGTATTAGAAAAGTCTTCGAAATTCTATATGCCATCTGAGTATCTCTAGTAAATACTATTATTTTCTCATTTTTATATTCCTGTAAAATTTCCCTTAG
Source organism: Sulfurisphaera ohwakuensis (assembly GCF_009729055.1). Lineage (GTDB taxonomy): Archaea > Thermoproteota > Thermoprotei_A > Sulfolobales > Sulfolobaceae > Sulfurisphaera > Sulfurisphaera ohwakuensis. Next base: position 1,616,739 of record NZ_CP045484.1, read on the forward strand.
CTTCTCTATTTTAGATTGTGAGTTTACCGCAATATTAAGTGATTCATGCCATGCTAGTAAAGCTTCCCTAGCTTCCTTATCTTTTGCAGCTAGTTTAACTAATCTATGGAAATCATCTAAGTTTTGTAACTTCAATCCCCTAGAACTTAGAAAATCCTTCAACTTCTTTCGTAGTTCATCATATCTTTTCTTTTCCTCGTCAGTTAAAGAAACATATAACTTTTTAATTTTATATTTCGCAATATACTTCCCTGCTAGCTCTTCTACGGTCTTCCTATAAACTATTGGTCCTACAAGTACTGGATAAAGTTCATGTTTTCCGTCATCTCTTTCTGGTGTTGCTGTTAGTCCTAGTCTATATGGAGAAGCAAAAAGTTGAGCCATTATTGAGTATCCTTCTGAGGGTAAATGATGCACTTCGTCAAATATTAACAAGGGAAACTTATTCCCTAACTCTTCAGCTCTTGTATATGCAGAATCATAAGTTATAACTGTTATACCTTTTAGCGAGTCTTCCCCTCCTCCAATAATTCCAGGATCAAAGTCTAGGTATTTATTTATTCTCTCTTTCCATTGAGTTATTAGGTCTATTGTAGGAACCACTATTAGAGTAGCTACCTTCATGATTGAGACTATCTTTAATGCCACTTGCGTTTTACCAGCTCCAGTAGGAAGAACTATAATTCCTCTTTTTTCCTTTAACCAGGCTCTTGCAGCCTCAGCTTGATAATCTCTTAGCTCAATTCTATCTTTAATTAATGGAAAAGGTAAGGAGTCTATTACATCCTCTTCAACTTCTATTCCTTTCTCAAGGAAATATTTTCTGACATCCCTATACTTGAAGGCTAATGCGGAATAAGCCTTTAGCTCATCACTCCATTTTAACCCAGGAGCGTATGCATCAGAAAGTATTAACCCTTTAAAGTACCTTAAGTATACCACATCATAGTTTTAATATTTCTTCTTAATATAATTTAGTGTGTTACCGTGGGAATTAGCAAGATTTTCCATAATTAAAGATGAAGTGTTACCTCATTTTGCTACTAATGAGGATTTAGATTTGGCTAATGAGATAATTTCTTTGTTTAAAGCTGGTAAAAAATTAGGGGAAATTGATGAAGAGGTTGAGTATTTAGAAAAGATTTATGACCATAAACTTGTTAGAGCTTTTGTTAAACTATTAACTAGACTTTGCGAGTTTGAGTTAGATTCACCTATACCTCCAATTCAAATTAGAAGAGAGTTATTCAAGTATGGCCCAGTACTCGACGAGAAAGAAAGGGAAGAAATTATTCAAAAAGTTAGCAAAAATCTAGGAGCTGATGTAATGCGTTTTGTTTTTTCTGATTTGGATGAGGAAAAGAAGATAATAAAAGCGCCAACTATCTCCGCTGAGGATTTAATTAGATGGTATAATCTCTCTCTTTTACAAACCCTACTTTTCAAGGCTTATAAATTAACTGTTTATATTTCTTCAAACTGGAAGGAAATAATAAGAAGGGCCAAATGGTTAGGTTTAATGTATTTTGCCTATGATAAACCATTAAGGTTTGAGTTCTTAGGCCCTGCAACATTAGTTAAACTAACCGAAAAATACGGAAGAAATCTTGCTGTTCTTTTGCCATTTATTATTTCTTCACAGAATTGGAAAATAGAGGCTGAATTAGTTTTAGGAAAAAAGTTCAAAAGAGTATACAAATTAAAACTAGCTAATTTCAAGGAGTTAAAAGAACTAGTGATTGATGAGAAGAGGTTTGATAGTAGTGTTGAAGAGAAGTTTTACAAGGATTTTACAAATGTAATTAAGGGATGGAAAATAATCAGAGAACCCGAACCTTTAGTTGTTGATAATAGATTATTTATCCCAGATTTTCTAGTAGAAAAAGGAAATCTAAAAGTTTATGTTGAGATTGTAGGTTTTTGGACGAAGGAGTATATAAAGGAAAAGTTAGACAAGTTAAAGAAAGTTAAGTATCCAATTCTTATATTATTAAACGAAGAATTAGGGAAAGAGAAGTTTAATGGTATGAACGTGATAACTTACAAAAGAAAAATAGATATTTCTTTAGTTTATAAATGGCTAAAAGAGCTAGAAAATAAATATTTAGCAGAGGTAAAGGTTGATTATACAATTTCTGGGGATATTATAAGTCTGAACGAGATTGCTAATAAACTTTCTTTACCTGTTGAGGTTATCAGAAAAAATATTAAGATTTTCCCTGGCTATATATTCTTAAAGAATTATTATGTTAGCGAGAAATTTTTAGAAAAACTACGTAATGAAAATTTTGATAATAAAAGTTTAAAGGAGCTTATATCAGCCTACGGAGATTATATAGTGGAAGTGCTAGAATTCTTAGGTTATAAATTAAAATGGCAAGGAATTTCAGACGCAATAGTTATAAAGGACAAAAAAGTAAATTAAATTATGAATGATGCAATTATAGCTGGAGCAAAGAAATTATCAGAATTAATTAATGGTACTGTTGAGGCGTATGTTGATGAAGATGGAAGTTACTATTTAATTGGAATAACTGATATGGATTGTAGAACAAATGCGAGGATAGTTACTCAAGTATTAGATGAAATTTATAAGCATACCGATTCCATTAACGTGACTATTCTATTAATGGAGAAGAATGCGTATAAATCATATATGGAAAAAAATAAGAGTGCATTAAAAAGAGTATTATGATTAATTTCCTTATTTAGTAAAGTTTTAAGAAAGTTTATTAAATTAGAAAAAATCTAAAGATAGTTTGATCCGTTTCTTTTTAATACTAAATTCAATTAAAATTTGACAGAGAATTGGTTTTCGTCATAACTAGTAGTAATTAAAACTAACTTCTAGTTATTCAACCTCATCACTCTTTTTCTCTCCTGTGACTAGGTCTAGTAAAGATATAAAAACATTGTAGGAGTAGCCTAAGAGAGAATTTATTAGCGGATTTTGAGCTTATGTGCAAGTTAAAGATTTTATGAAACTCTGAATAGAGAATAATTTGGGAAAAGTTTATTAAACTCTAATTAATAGAGTTGATTATGAGATATTTTGCTTTTTTGCTTCTACTAATTGGAGTTTTAGGGATTCTAGCATATACTCAGTCTTCACTAGTTGCAAAACCTCTATATCTTTCAATTTACTCAACATTCACAGTTTTTAATGTAGTAAACACATCTTATAATGGTATAACTAGTGCTAATAATTCAATATATTATGTTATTTCTAACTCCTGGATAAAGATAGTTATAGTTAATTTCACTACACAAGAACAAGTCGCAACATTAACGGCGTATTTTACCACTTCTGATGCTAAATGGATTTATTATGATCCAACTTTAGGTTCTGTTATATTCTTAGTTAATGTTAGCTCTGATAGACCAATAAATGTGTCAGTGACGACGTTAAACATACCTGGGCCGCTATATAGTGTATCTGGTAGTCCAGTATCAGAAGTTACAATCATTCCATTAGGGTATTTAACTCTAGCTAATGGTACTCCGGTAAATGAAAGTGCAGTATTTGTTAATTATTTAAACGGAACAGCTGTAGTTAAGTCAATGATTAACGGATTAGCCGGTTATTATGTCTTATATTATGTCACTTAATTTCAGACTACACCGTCTCCTTATTTTTTAAAAATACTTACATGAAAGGTATATCTAGTATTTTAGGTACCTTAATTTTTCTTCAGATATTATTACTAGCATTACTTATAATAATTCATATACAGAATGGAGAAACACAAGTTACAATAAATACTATACAAAAGCTTCAATCACTAGCTGAGGATTCACCAGTAACAGAATTCGTGCAAAACGGTGTGGCTTACATTTATTCTCCAAAGCCAATGATAATTACTCATATAATATATCCTAATGGTTATATTGCGAATACTTCAATAATAGTAACAAAAGTTCCAGCTTCTGAGGTTTTACAAGGATATCCTTGGGCTATTATAGTGACTTCTGAAGGAAGTTGGTTTAATATTAGCAAAATAGGTAATAATGATTCTTCTTCCGATTCAATTGTATTCCCATATTATCATAATTATGGTATACCATTTTCCGGTCCTATTAAGAGTATATCTAGCGATCCTAATTGGACCTATTTAGGCGGAGTTTACGGTCCGGCAGGCTATGCTTTAGTTCCCTTAAATGTTTCTGTTAACGGTCAAACATTTAATTACGGTGTTTCTGGTGTAGAAGTAGTAGTTTATCCAGCACAACAAAAGGGATGGATAAATATGACCTTTTATGTACCGATACAAAATGATAATGGCGCAAATACGTCAGCTCTTAACATTGGTCTTTATATTCCTGTAAATATCACGTGGTACGCTTTTCCATTTTTAGCCGGATCTGGAACTCCTTACTATGGATATACAATACAATACCTATATACGTATGTTTGGTTTAGTGAACAAATGGTTAATCCTTATACCTGGTATTATTACCAATTGGGGTCTGTATATCCGCCCAGTAATCCAGCATATAATTCACATTATTATGGACCAGAGCTTGATTATTTCCCAGCTTATACTATTAGTGGTGTATATATTCAGTATCCATATATGGGGTCAAATGCTCAAACACCTCCGCATTTCTACTTTAACACTTTATATTATACAAATCCTATAGAAGTATATCAATTTGACATAAATATATATAAAGGTGAATGGTTATTATACGGCTATAGTGAGCGTTTCCATACATGGCAATTACTTTACAATTATACTTATAATTACACTAAGTACACATACTATTTATTGATCGAAAAAGAAGTTGCACCACAGGAATTAATAAGTTATAATGTAAATGCCACTAGTATGGTATTTCCAAGTAGTTATCCACTTTATATACTAGTTCCTCAGAATGTATATCTATTACAAGTCCAGCAGAGTTAAAATAAAAGTTTTATCTATTATTTTTCAAAACTAAATTAGAAAAGTTAAAAATTTTCTTATAGTAAAATTTTAAATTTAATTAATTTTTGGTTAAAATATATGCTGATTAATAGACGTTAGGGAAGATTTGGTAATGTAGCACTTTAACTAAGCTAGTTTACAGTATATATTTCTGGAAATATAAATTCGATGATTTAGTTTGATGTTAAATAAAGATAGACTAGATCTCCTCAACCTTTAAAAATCTAGTTGACCCTTCTTCTACTCCACCAGCAATTATTATTATAGTGTTCTTTAAACCTACTTGTCTAGCTACATTTTTGCTCTTTTCAACAATATTATCTAGACTATTTAATTCTTCTGAAATAAAAGAGTAAATTCCATAGCAAAGTTTTAGTCTCTTATAGACTCTTTGATTTTGAGTTAACACTATTATTGGAACTACTGGTCTTAACCTAGATATCCTTAGTGCTGAAGCACCAGTCCTAGTATAAACTACTATACCAGATGAAGAAGCCAGATTTGAAGCAGATACAGCTGAATATGCTATTGCATCATCTATATTTTTTAATGGTGGTGGAGGTCTGGGTTTAAAAGATCTCTCAACACTCAATATTAGCTCATGTAAAGTCCTTACAGCATCTATAGGATATTGGCCCATTGCAGTTTCATCACTAAGCATTATCGCATCAACGCCTTGAATTATTGAATTTGCAACATCAATCACTTCAGCTCTAGTTGGAATTGGAGAAGTAACCATTGACTCAAGCACTTGTGTGGCTAAAATTACGGGCTTACCATATAATCTAGCTAGCCTAACAATTCTTCTTTGAGTTTGTGGTAAATTAGCTAAACCTACTTCTACTCCTAAATCACCTCTAGCAACCATTACACCATCAGCTTCCTTTATTATTTCTTTTAAGTTCTTTAGCGCAGATTTTTTCTCTATTTTAGCTATTATCCAAGCTAGGTCTTTAACAATTTCTTTAACTTTTCTAATCTCCTCTGGTGAAGTTACAAATGAAAGACCAATAAATGTTGTACCCATTTCTAAGGCATGTTTTAGTAACTCTAAATCCCTATCAGTCAATCCTACTGGTACTTCAGAATCTGGGATGTTTATACCCTTTCTGGATGTTAAAATACCTCCTTCTTCTACTAATCCCTTGGCGTAATTTTTTCCAACCTCTATTATTTTTACTCTAATTCTTCCATCAGATATTAGTACCTCTGAACCTTTTCTGATAAGTTTAAAGAATAAAATATCATCTACAGGGATTTGAGTTCCAAATTCTATAGTATCTCCAGGTTTAAGTATTATCATATTTTTTCCTAAATCACCAATTCTGAGTTTTGGTCCAGGTAAATCTACTAGAATAGGAACTCTATTTTTTACTAGATTAAAGTACTTTTCATGCTGTTCTTTATCTCCATGCGCGAAATTTAACCTTATTACGTCTACATACTTTACTAATTCATCAATATGATTTTCGCTACTAGGTCCCAAAGTCGCGATAATTTTGGTCTTCCTAAACATATGGCGATGTACCTCTCCTAGATGCTGTATTTCCGAATTTTCTATTTATTCTATTAATAACATATATTCCAGCATTTCTCACTGTATAGTAAGCGTCTAAGAATTCATTTGCGGTTAATCCTTCCGAATAAACTATCTTTGAAACCTGAATAATTTCTGGAACTTCAGAATTAGGTGGAAGTATTGCTATATCAACGCTCATTTTTAGAAGATCTTCTACAAGACTACCTAGAAATTCTCTTCTTTCTTCTTCTTTCATGTTTCCTATTGCAGATTTATGATTAGGATGAATTAGTATGCCCATTGTAACGAGATAAAAAGGTGAGTCCTTATTTATTCTAATAATATCAACAACTGGAAAACCTTGAGGAGGAGAAGTAGCAATATGAAAATATTCCTTTGCCTCTGGAGGTTTCCTGATCATTAAGCCCAAATCTTTCATAATCTTTTCTATTTCCTCATCATTCATAATTTTACATTTGCCATCAAATAAAAAATGTTTTTGCTATATTATGAAATTCTTATGGACACTTAGTAATAGATCAACATTTCTTTAATTTTAATCTCTCAATTCCTATCTTCTTGAGCACTCGTATATCACTGCTGCATAAGATATTAAAAGCAAGTTAAGATGAAAATCTTTGTCTATAATAAAGTATGTACAATATGTACGAAGATAAGATTAAAGTAAACTAAGATAGAAAGAATAAAAGTAAAAGCTAAACTTAAACAGTCTTGCCAGCTTAACGAGATTGCTATTCTGAATACTAAAATTGAAATAAGAAAACTGAGGATTAACGATAATAATGGTAACGAAATTATATATAGAAATAGATAAAAAAAGAAAATATTAAATAATGTTGCTATAAAAATTCTGGTAATATAAAACGAATTAGATATTAATTTAGTTATAATTGAAGTAGTTAAGGATAAGAAAAGAAACAAAAGAATAAAATGGATCAAAATAAATAGTGTTATATCCACATGTATATAAGAGTAAAAACAAATTTTAATTCTTACTCATACTTTTTAAGCATTTTTAAGATAAAGTTAATTAAGTTTATCTTTTAAATATAAAATATGGATAAGAATTGGTTTTCAACTCCACAAGAGATAAGAGAAGGAATAAAATATCTATCAGCCCACTTTTATCCAGCAAGTATAATGGACAGATGGAAGGTATTAAAGAAATTATCATTTGAAAAAGCAAAAATAATAGCGAATTATTCCTTGCAACAAGTTATTGAGGAAATAGAGCATTTCGACTTCTTTAATGAATACTTCAAAGAGGATCCATTAACTACTGTTAGACTTCCTCCTTCTTACATAAAATTATTCGATGGGTTAGTAGAAGACTTCCAGAGTTCTAGATGGAAAGAAAACATTGCAACAAGATTTCATATGATAACTGAAGGTGTACTAGCTACTGTAGGATTAAAGATACTTAATGAGACTTCAAGAAAATATAACTTATTAGAATTTAATAATGGTATAAAAAGAATAATAGAAGATGAAGCAAGACATGTAAGTTTTGGTCTTTCCCTAATCGAAGATAAAGAATATGCTGTAAAAAGAGTTGAGGAATTGTTTCCATTGGCGGTACAAATCGTTAAGGAAGGAAAAGATAAAATTGAGCCACTAGGGTATTCAATACAAGAACTAGTTAATCTAATGGAGGAACTAAAGAAGGCTAGGATAAATAAAATTTTAGGTAGTTAAGCTAAACTTTTTTTATACCATAAAATAATTCATTATTTGGTAATAGAGAATTTACCCTATATAGGAAAGTCTTAACTGGGAAAAACCCCTGCTTTGTCATCACTCTTCTTAACTCCCATGGGAAATAAAGATGATAATATCTCTCTACTACAAGGTTATTAATCCTACTTCTCAGAAACACATTTCGTCTGAAAAAGAATCTTGGTTGAACTAACCAGACGGTAACTAAAACCTCACCTTCACTTTTTAAGCATCGATAACATTCTTTTAGTGCTAATGAAGGATCTTTTAAATGATGTAATGAAGCTATATAAAGTAAGGAGTCAAACGTGTTATCTCTAAAAGGCAAATACTCCATATCAGCCTGAACTAAATTATCACAACCCTTTTTTCTAGCCTCAATTAATTGCCTTAAAGCAATATCTAGACAAATAACAAAACGTGATTTTAATGTTAAACAGTTCTGACCAGAGCCACAACCAATATCACCAACTATTTTTCCCTTTATTAACGAGAGATATGGAACAGGCTTTCGCCTATGTACAATATGTTCATAGGCGTTCTTTACTTTTTCCTTCTCACTCACATTTTTATAACTTCTCGTTCTTTCTTAAATTTATGAGACTAGGAAAGATTGATGAGAAAATCTTTTCTGAAATAATTTATCCCAATTTAGGGAAAAGACATAAGGAAGTTATTGTTGAACCCCAAAGTGGTGTAGATACTGGTGCTATTGATTTAGGTGATGGCAGAGTTTTAGTTGTAAAATCGGATCCAGTATTTATAGTTCCCCAATTTGGGTTTAAGAAAGCTGCCTGGTTCGCTGTTCATATTTTAGCAAGCGATGTTATGACTTCCGGAATTCCTCCTAAATACGCATTAATTGACTTAAACTTACCTCCTAAGATCAGAGATGAAGAATTCAAGGAAATGTGGTTAGGAATTCATGAAGCCCTAAATGAGATAAATGTAATGGTAGTAGGTGGGCATACTGGTGTATATGAAGGGACAGATTATCCCATGGTTGGAGGGTTTAGTATGATTGGTATTGGCGAAAAAGAAAAGCTAGGTACCCCATCAAAGGTTAGAATAGGTGATTCAATTATAATTACTAAAGGACCAGCAATTGAAGCTACTGGACTTTTAGTTAATCTTTATCCCGAGTATTTCAGGGAGAGACTTCCTCAAGATATATTTAAAGAAGCTTATGACATGTATTGGAAGATGAGCTGTTGGAAAGATGGTTTAATTGCCTCAAATGTTGGAATTCATTTGATGCATGATGCAACTGAGGGTGGAGTATGGAATGCATTAGTAGAAATCGCTATGGTTACGAAGAAAGAATTAAGAATTTATGAGGATAAGCTTTTCATAAACAGAGCTGTTAAAGAAGTAACATCGTTAGTTAATATAGATCCTTGGTCTTCAATAAGTGAAGGCACAATGATTATAATAAGTGATAAGGGCGAGAAAATTGTTGAAGCATTAAAGAGAGAAGGAATAGAAAGTGCTATTGTTGGTGAAGTTAAAGAAGGTGAAGGAGTTACATTAGTTAAGAAAGATGGTAGTAAGCAGAGAATAGAAAAACCTACAGAAGATCCGTTTTGGAGAGTATTCTTTGAATTGTCAAAAAAGGCTTAAAGTTAAATTTTTTCACTCTTATAACTCTATGTGAAAGTAACTGTACAATTGGTAAGAGAAAATAAGGAGATTGTTGTTGAACTGCCAGAGAAAGCTACTGTAAAGGATTTGCTTAAAAAGATCGGATATAGAGTTCAAGGTAGTGTTGTTGTAAAAGATGGTTTACCAATAGTTGAGGATGAAAGATTAAATGATGGTGATAAAGTTCAAGTTTTCTTAGCAGCTTCAGGTGGATGAAGTGGAGAAAATTGATGATATTTTAAGGCGTAAACATGAGATCCTCAGAAATCTGAGAAGTCCGGATAAGAGTATAAGAGATGAAGCATGGAGACTTATAACTTATATAGTAGATACCGGAAACGGAAAGTACCTTGAAGATTCATTAGGTTATTTAAGGTCTTTATTGTGGAATAAGTTACAAGGAGTAAGAGATGAAGCATGGTCTCATTTACCAGTTTACAAAGCTCTTCTAGTTCAAGGTATAGATAGGGCATTAACTGCTGACTCAGATAGGATTAAATGGTCAGCGTGGTCTCATGTCTTAGAAATGATTCAATTAGGTATAGTAGAGAAAGATAAAGTAATCGAGGTTAGATACTCTTATTGGAGGTTACTAAAAAGCAGATGGGCTACAATTAGAAAGAAAGCTTGGAATTTATTTGTTGAATTAGTTAAAGAAGAAATATTTCAGCCCAAAGATAAGGAAAGATATATGGATTTTCTAAAACATAAGAAAGCTAGTGTGAGAATTTATGCGTGGGAAGTAAGCCCACAATTAGTTAATTTAAACTTTATTACAAAAGAGGAGTTACTTCAAAATATTCAATTTCTACAAGAATTAACACAAAAAGAAAGCAATGTTAAAAAAAGAGCATTGAAAGTATTAAAAAGGTTAGAAAGTTGAAAGTCGGAATCGTAGGAGGAGGAATTGTAGGCTTATTTACAGCTTATTATTTGCTGAAAGAGGAAGCGGAAGTCACAATATTTGAAAAAGATTTCTTAGGTAGCGGATCAATTCATGCGGCCGGCCTAATTGAACCATATAGGTTTGATAGAATAAACACTACTGGTATGATTATTAAGATGCTTAAGTATATGAGTAAAAGAGTTACATCGCTAAAAAGCCTAAATAAGGCATGGGTAATAGAATTATTTAAGAACTTAGATAAAGAACCGCCTTCTGAAGCTTGGGAAACTATAAGAGAAATGGCTTTATTCTCTTTGAAAGAATATAAGAGGTTAGCTGAAGAAAAGAATGATTTCGATTATGAGGAATCTGGGCTATTAGAAATTTACTCCGATGAGAAAGAGCTCGAGAAAGGAATTATTGAGGAGAAAAAGAGTCCCTTTAGACCTAAGTTTGAGATTATGGAAATTAAAGGCTTTGCTGGCGGTATTTATTTTCCAGAGTTATCAAAAGTTGATACTCATAAATTTATTGATAGGATTACAAAGGAGATTAAGGATGCAAAAGTAGTTAATGTAAGCGTAGATAAAGTATCTAAGGATGGAAAAGTATATTACGCTGGGAAAGAGGAGAAATTCGATAAAGTTGTTTTATCTGCTGGAGTATGGTTAAAGAATATAGGTTTACCTATAACTGCATTTAAAGGTTATGGTTATAGAGTTAAAGGTGAAATGAAAGTGAATTACCCTTCAGTCTTAGCTGAATTAGGCGTTGCAGTAGTAAAAAACTCTGACTTTATTAAGATTACTGGTGGTTTTGACGGCGATTTTTCTACAGACTCTTCTAGGGCTGAAATATTTCTAAACTATGCTAAATCTCTAGTTAACATAAGTTATGTTTACGATTTATATATGGGCTATAGACCTTGCTCTCCTGATGGTTTTCCAGTTATTGGTAAAATAGGAAACGTTGTAATATCTACTGGTGCTTGTAGACTTGGCTGGAGTTATGCCCCATCAATGGGAAACATGACTTCCGATTTAGTTTTAGATAGAAAAAATGACTTCGGTTATCTATCTCGATTTATAGGTGGAAGAAATTTAAGCCTTTGAGTAATATCTAAACATATGACTATAGTTAAATCCGAAATAATTCGTAAACTAATGGATGCGAAGAAATTTCTTTTAGACGGGTATATAGATGAAGGTGTTAAAATTGTTCTTGAAATTACTAAATCATCAACTAAGAGTGAATACAATTGGTTCATTTGCAACTTACTTGAAAGCATTGATTGCAGATACATGTTCCAAGTATTGGATAAAATAGGAAGTTACTTTGACTTAGATAAGTGCCAAAACTTAAAGAGCGTTGTAGAATGCGGTGTGATAAACAATACTCTAAATGAGCACGTCAATAAGGCATTAGATATATTAGTAAGCCAGGGAAAACGCGATAAACTAGAGGAAATAGGAAGGGAGATACTAAAGAACAATGATGTAAGTGCTTCTATTTTAGTTGCTATTGCTAATGCATTGAGAAGAGTAGGGGATGAAAGAGATGCAACTACCCTATTGATAGAGGCATGTAAAAAGGGAGAAAAAGAAGCCTGTAATGCTGTGAACACTCTTACAGTAAGAAGCGTCATGTGATCTAAACTTTTCCGTAGACTATATAACTCTTCGAGAAAAATTTTTGATTTATTTTCTTTGTATTTTTAGGCATAAAATTGACAAGATTTTACTTGAAGAAACTCAATTATAATATAGACTCATTCAGTGAAGAAATTTTATATTTTCTGGAGAGAATAAGAGGTATTCCACAAATACCTAATCAAAGGTTAGGAGAGGCTGAGAGATGGAGAGTAATTCTCCACTTTAAATGTTGTGCCAAAATAAGGTATGTGATTGCAAAAAGAGGGGATAAATTAGTCTTAGTTGCCGCACACCCTGATCCTGATGCAGAAAAATGCGTCTAAATCACTTAAAAATGACAAAAAGAAGAAAAAGTTAGGGCTGATAAGAGATGGTCAGTTTTAAGTTAATTTCCACAGAACGGAATCATAAAGAGAAACTTCATTGATATCATAAGTAAACTTTAAAAAATGTTTAAAAAAGAAGAAAACATTATGACAAATGCTGTTATCTCAATAAGAGTTGACGAGAAATTAAAAAAGGAATTAGAAGAGTTAGGAATAGATTATCCTAACTTAGTTAGGAGCTACTTAGAAGAAGTAGTAAGGAAGGAAAAATGAGAAGAGAATTAAAGGAAGCAGATAGAATAAGAGAAGAGCTTCTAAAGTCCCACGGTTATTATTCTTCTTCTGCAGAACTCGTTAGAGAAGATAGGGATAATGATGATTATTATTGACACTTCAGCACTCTTTGCACTCTACATTCCTGAGAAGATGAGTACATTCATAAGAAAAGAAATTGAAAAGGTAGACGAGTGTTACGTTTTGGATTTGATATTTTACGAATTTCGAAATGTTATCCCTGGCTTTCTCCTTACCTCACAGAGGTGGGGGTTCGTCTATGAAGTGGTTCATCGTTCCCATCATCAATTCGGGATTACATCTCTCATTTGGTGGGCAGCCGGGTGGGGCAGAGACCCACCCCAAAATTAGAGTAGGGGATCCGTCATCCATATTGTCCGAATCCCGTGAAAGAGGAATAATAGTTGCCCTTCCCACAGTCCCATCGAGCTAGGGAAGGGCGTCATTAACATCACTAAAAGATATCTCGGCAAAGGAGTATATAAATATAAGGGGGCTATCATCCCCTTGGCGTGGCTTTCTGCCACCTTAACCCTCCACTATTGTAATTTCAAGTTGCTCCATGGTATAACCTCTTGCCCGCTCCCTAATTAATATTACTGGATGAACAATCAATTATTTTATCCCAAAATGATAAAATAAAATGAATTGACAAAAGACCCTTGAATCGCCCTTAGAATCAAGATAAATGAAATAATAAAAAATTCTACAACTTACTACACAAATTGATTTCAATAACTTTTCTAATTATATATCTTTTGCAATAAAAATCTTTAATCGCTCACAGTATTCCAATTATATTTATTTTAATATTTTCATCAAAATGCTTAGGTTTATTCAAAGAGATACTAGTAATTCTTCTTATAAATTCATTCTTATCATTTATTTTAAATAATTGATTAAACTTCTTTTCAAAACCTATTGTAGAACTTGGTTTACCACTAATTCCATACCCACAAACAGATCCAGAAGTATGTGCTGGATAGATTTCTACATAATCTGGTAGATCTTTCAACTTACTTAGACTATAGTATAGTTTTTCTGCTGAATCTTCACCACCTATATCGATTCTCCCAACAGTGCCTACAAAAAGTGTATCACCAGTTAATACAGCCCAAGGTTCACTCCAGCTTTCATCCCTTCTTCTATCATAAATTAAAATAGAGATACTATCTGGTGTGTGTCCAGGAGTATGAATAATTTTTATTTTGACATTACCAGCCTTTATTTCCTCACCGTCTTTAAGTCTCTCAACCGGAAAATTAACTTTAGACTCCTCATGGTAGTATACATTAGCATTAGTAAGGGATTGTAATTTTCTTGCTCCAGATATATGATCTGCATGAGTATGTGTATCAATTATGTATGCAATTTTCATATCTCCAAGATCTTCAGCCAATTTTATAATTTCATTAATATGTTCATATTTAGGGTCTATAACAAAAAGTTCTCCAGCTTCACTACAGCCAAAAATGTACGTTATACATCCTCCTGTAGGGCTTATAATTTGTCTAAATATCATAAATTACAATATCTACCTAAATTATAAAAAACTTATTCACTTTTATAAGTTAATAATTCAAAATGTTCCTTAGCTTGAATAACACACCCTTTACAAGAGTCTATTATTATTTCATCATTACCGTTAAATGTTACTAATAAGGAATCATCAAAAATTATAAATCGAGACTTTACGTTATCTATCTTTATCTTTCCATGTAAATTTAAATTATTAGATGACGTAACTACAGTTAAATTTCCATTAAAATTTTTTAAAATTTTTATTAACCAATCTGGTAAATTATCATAGACAATATCAATTTTATTACTCTTATTAGCAAGATCTTTAATTAGGCGAATAATGGTTTTAATACCTTTAACATGCAAACTACGCTCTGTCTCGTTTTCTCTTCTCTCATTCCAAAAAGATATTATTATTTTAATATAATTATCCATCTCATTAACAATTTTATCTCTGTAAATTTTTAATGCAAAAGATGGATCTATTATTTTTACCTTTTTAGGTCTTCCTTCAATTATCCTAACTAAACCTTTATT
Organism: Sulfurisphaera ohwakuensis; assembly: GCF_009729055.1. Classification (GTDB taxonomy): domain Archaea; phylum Thermoproteota; class Thermoprotei_A; order Sulfolobales; family Sulfolobaceae; genus Sulfurisphaera; species Sulfurisphaera ohwakuensis. The sequence goes on from NZ_CP045484.1 coordinate 1,631,780, forward strand.
CTCTAGAGACTTAATTACATCATAAACTTTCTGATACGGAACTCCAGATTTCTCAGAGATCTCTCTCATAGTAGAATTGCATAGGGATAATAAAGCAGAATATACTTTAGCCTCATAAAGTGAAAATCCCAGTTTCATTAAAGTTGTCTCTAATTCACCACTCATAGTGAATAATTGATTTTTATTACTTTAAATCTTACTATATTATGAATAAGCACTTTTTGTTATTCACAATTTTAGTTTTCTTTACGGGATTATACTTAGGAACTCTAAGAATAGATATACCAGAATTCGAAAAACAACTTCACATTCCGTTAGAGCTAAGTGTTCTCTTACCATTAATCTTTTTCGGATTTATAAAAGGATCTTGCAATTATATAGCGGGAAGACTTTCTGACAAATTAGGAAGAAAAAAACTACTTATAATAGGTTGGATTGTAGCAATATTCTCAATACCCTTATTATTTCTACTCAACATTTATACAATTATAATTATTTCTATCTTGTTAGCAATAAATCAAGCATTAACATGGACAACAACAGTAACTTCCCAAATTGATATATCTGGTAAATTAAGGGCTGGATTAGCTACTGGAATTAACGAAATGTCTGGTTATCTAGGAGTTTCAATAGGAAGCTTACTTGCTAGTTACATATTTAAAATAAGCTTTGTAATTCTTTTAATCACATCTATTCTAGCAGTCATACTTTCATACACGGTAATGGAAACTAAAACACTAATTAGGGAAAATAATGAAAATATAAAGATAAAATGGATTCCTATAACAAGAATCAGTATTGCTGGATTATTAGAGAAATTTGTTGATTCCTCATTTTTTATACTAATTCCTACTTACTTACTCTTACAGCATTATTCCTTAACTTTAGTGGGACTAATAGTATCAAGTTATGCTTTTGTATGGTCACTTTCACAACCATTGTTTGGGTATTTAGCAGATCTATATAGTAGGAAATTTATATTAATCTTAGGATTTATATTAATGTTCTTAGGATTTATCCATTATTCATCTTATCCAATGTTATTTTCAGTAATAGAAGGAATAGGGATGGGAATGATTTATCCAAATTTAATAGCTGCTGTAAATGACATAATTAACGAAAAGGTAAGGGGAAAAGCCTTAGGTTATTACAGACTTTATAGGGATTCTGGTTATGGAATTGCTGGTATAGTAATACCATTACTTTACATACTACTTGGTTTCAATAAAACTTTACTGGTTATAGGAATTTTACAACTTCTTTCATTAATCTTAATACTCTAAACCCTTATAAGATGAAGGGACTAACAGAAAAATTGATGATTCTCTCTCACCAATCAATTAAAAATTTACTAGGCAAAGTTATTTTAAATTACTCTGAGGAAAATGTTAGAGAAAACGGCTATGATTTAAGAATCTGTGGAGATAAATATTACGAGCTAGTTCAAGGTGCCGAATTACCGGAAAAGAAGGCAACATTAAGAGAAATAGAATTTAAAGATAAAGCTGTATTAAGTGCAAATCACACTTATTTATTTGAATCTTGTGAAGAATTTGACATGCCAGCGGACTTAGCAGTACTAATAACCTTAAAAAGCACATTGGCAAGGAACGGTTTTTTGGCACCTCCAACAGTAATTGATGCTGGCTATAAAGGTAAAGTTAACGTGGCAATTACAGCTGTATATAGCTCCTCTCTCAAAAAAGGTATGGCAACACACCATTTAATATTCCTCAAACTTGATAAACCAACAGAAAGATTATATAATGGAAAATATCAAGGTGGTGTGCTAATTTAAATTAGAAACCGACTTATAACATCCCTTCAAATAGAGTTTGTGTGGCAAAGAGTAGATTATAATTGGAATATCTAAATCATAATATAGGGAAGTGTAAGAAAATACGAGAACAACAAAAATGGTTACCAAAGAAATACTTCAGATGAAATAGTGTGCGATAGTCCTAGAACCGACTTAGATCTGCTTAATAGGACCTTCACACTGTTTCAAAAAGAAAGGGACAAAAATACTGCAAGTTAGACACACGGTACTATCAAGAGAGTTCAAGAAATAAAACAGTTTTATAATACAGAAAGTAAGAAAAATATGGTAAACAAATTTAAGGAATACGAGTATGACTATTTGATGGAATTAATAATACTCCAACTCTTTCTGAGGACATGATGGAATTAAAGTACAAGAACAGACTAGAACATTATTTCTTATAAGTAATAATAATAGACATAGAAGAATAATTAAAAAACTCTTAATTAAAACTTAAAGAAGATCTATATTAAACTGTAAGCTAGTTTATGTTGAAAAAGAAGTTTATAGTATGAAAATTTTTACTCAATAATTTATTATTTATATGAATACAATTTATATCTTCTCTGAAATATTGGAGAAAACTTTGACGATATATTAATGGACTCCTTTGTGAAAACGCAAAATTCAGTAAAGGGTCCAAAAGCTAGTTGCTTTCTCCATAAATTTTGAAATGCAATCTCTTTGTAAAAATCATCGTAAGACATTCCCAATGGTTTAGATATCCAATATGCATAAGGATATGAAGGAGAATCCAGGCTACCGTTAATTAACTTATAAAGTCCTCCCTTACCGTTCCTAGCCATTCTAGCGACCTTATCGTGGATTTCCCTTACCTTTTTATCTTTTTCTACTATGTCGTTTATTAAATCAAGCGTCCTTGAATTTTCCAATAAATACCAATCCTCGTATACAACTTCTTCAGTCCATGGTACGAAATTTACCTTAATCACTATAGACCCTATATAGCCATCTATTTTAACGTTCTCGTTAAAATATTTATGAAAATCAACTAGTGAATTTACGTATTCATCTTCAGAATAATCCTTAGCTTTCTGGTGCCAAAATACGTAAGCCAACATAATATATATAGTAAAAGAAACGCATAAATAAGTTTTAAATAAAAATAAAAGATTGTTAAAGTGTAGAGTGTTTTGTATAATAATAAACCTTCCAGGCCTAAGTGATTAAGGGCTTTTCACCTAATTGCCACATGGCAATCTTAGCCGACATTATGCTTAAAATATGAGTAGTACTTATAGGAAAATCTTTACTGTTATACGTCACGTTAAAACTATATAAGAAATATATCTTATTAACTGAAAATTTCCTTTTGTAAGCAATAAGATTAAGAAGTAAAATTAAAAATATTTTGTAACTCACGAAACAAATATTATGATTCTTTATGGTAAGGGAATTTTCATTAAACTACTATAATGAGTCAAAGATTTATCACTGAACCCCACTATACTCTTCAAATAAAACTGTTCCTTTATATGTTACCTTGTTTCCCGTTATTTTACAGTTCTTTATCTCATTAGGATTTCTTACTCCGATTGATTTCAGTAAAATCTCACATACTAAAGACTCTCTATCCTTGCTTACCAAGAAATTCATATTAAACGGTTTAACCATTCTTTTTACTGCTGGAAAAATTTGGGATAAAATTTGTAAAACTTCTAACTCTTTAACCTTACATCTAAATCCTTCTATTTTACAAAGGATGTTAGAGGAAAACACATGAAATTCTGCCTCTGTAAAGGAAAGGGAATTGAAGAAACTGATATTTGAAGGAGGAACATTATGAAACTCAAGATAATATGATGAAGGAGAGATTTCCTCTTTAGGAATTAGCTTTTCAGCCTCATCTAAAGGAAGATTTTCTATCGAGAGGATAACATTTTCAGACAAAATAATCCTTGTAGATAACTTATCAGAAATGTACCTTACCTTATAGTTGTAAGCCCTTATTTTATATTTCTCTAAAAATGAAAGCAATTTAGATAAATCATCACTGTCAGTAGTAATCACATAATTTTTTGCAATTACTTTTTTCACGAGAATAGTTTACAAAGTAAGATAAAAAGTCATTCGTATGAAGCGGAAACATCAATACTGTTTCCATTGCCAAGACTAACTACAACCGTGTATATACTTCCTTGAGTTAGAGTATATGATTGCGGAAACTCAACAGTCAAGGAATGAGTACCAGCCTGGAGTTGTATATTAGTGGAATTAACTAAAGGAGTACCAACAACTTCTACGTTAGTTATAGTTATCGGTAAGTTATTCCTAATAGTGAAATTTAGATAATAATGTCCGTTATGGGAATATAACACTGCATCATATACTTGATAGGCTTCTACTAGCGATGATAAACCACCAAATAGCCCAAAAACAAAGCCTATAACTATAAGAGTCATAAGAACTGCAGCAGTTAAGATAATAAGATGGACTATACCATTACTTAATCCTCTCATAAGTAATGATACGCAAAACGTTTATATAAATTTTGATGACTTGATATAGTTTGTAGATTACTTTAAAATTTATCTATACCAATATTAAATTTATTTTAATTTAATATTTGATTTAGAATTTAAGGAAAAGTTTACTATGTTAATATCTAAGAAAATTGAAATAATCCATGAAAACAGATCCAATATGGTGAGTTCTTAATACAATGCTGAGGTTAATGTTTTATCTCGTGAAGCTAGTCAATTGAAATCTCCGAATTTTATAAATTATAAAAAACTAATCAAGGAGACTATATATTTCCTCAACGTCAGTTATTTCATAAGCTTCTGGAGTAAATACCCCTTGGTTAATAGGTACGTACTCTATGGAATCCCTGGTCTTTATTTCCACATCCTTAAGTTCAAAAAGGACATGGGGATCTTCTAAATCTTCCCTCCAGAAGTGAATGTGAAATCCCCTCCTTGTAGTTAAAACTAATCTGGGTTTTAAACCCTTCATTTGCTCAATTATTTTTCTGTCTTTGGAATCTATATCTACCATAAAAATCTTGAAGTCTATATGTCTAGGAAGTTCAGAAAAGAGTATTTTTGAAATATCAGGCTTCTTCTCACATTCTTGCAAGAATCTTATTACAGCCTCCTTAGATGCCTTTGAAATATTAACGGGATTTAAAACATGCATTATTTTTATCCACTCCTTTCTTATCTTTATTCCCTTAACCTCAAACTCTACATTATCCCTAATTGCTAAGAGAATTTTTACTGCCTTTAGAGGCTCAACGTCCCATATTCTATAAAGTACTTTATCTATTTTTAACCCCTGCCGTTTAGCCTCTCTATCTCTTGAAATTAGATAAAATAGGTAAGTCTCTTCATCATTAAGCTTAGGCAAATACTCATTAAGATATTCCTCTAGGCTTAATTTTCTCATTAAAGCAGAATATGAGAAGATCGTTAAAAATCTAAACTATTCAACTCAGCAAGCATAAGTTCAATTAAACTCTTAGTATATGGTGAGATTATAAAGTTTAGGGGTTCAAAGGGGGCGAAAAACCTCGCCTTTTACGGTACTCCCAAAATCATTTTACAAAAATAATTCTGATTGAACAATATTAAATTTGTTGAACATAACCAAGTTTATAACAACATCAAGAATTCAACAAATTGGGAAAAAAGGTTTAAAGCGAGGGAATCGGTATTACCATAAGGGCTCATGGTAATGCCAATTCCCTCATTAAACACTCAACAAATAGGGTATAAATTAATTTCCATGAGTAACTTCCAAGGGAGAAAGGGAGAGGAAGTTACAAAAACCTTGATCTCAGCATCATTACACAAAGATTCAGTGGAAAACGTTTCCAGAGCTTACAACGTATCACCACAAACGGTGAGGAATTACGTTGAAGAACAAGGGTTACAAGTAGCGGAAAAAACACTGGAACAAGTGAAACAAATCTCACTCGAAACACTTAAGGGCGTGAAGGAGATAGAACTATCAATAGATTGGACAACAATAACTTGGTACGGAAAACCTGTAGAAGGTTTGGGAAGCTCAGAAAAGGGATACTCGTGGAACTACGCAACAGCTACAACGAAATACGAAGGAAAAATCCTCATACTTGCTTTCATACCGCAAGTTAATGGGATGACAAAGGATGAGATTGTCAAGGTCTTGATTGAACAAGTGGTTGCAATGGGATTTAGGATTAAACTGATAACACTTGATGCAGGATTTTACACGGTTGAGGTGATAAAATTCATATCCCAGTTCAACTACATTATTGGAGTTCCCGTTGGTGATGTCAAGATCTACGAGGAGTTTGATGGTGAATATATTACGAATAGTAAGAGGCGTAGTAAGGATGAGCAGGTTAAGTTTAGGCTGATCGTGTATCGCAGGGAGAAGATCAAGAGGAAAAAGAAGAAGGTTGTTTACTTCGCTAGGGCTACAAATCTCGATTTACCCAAGAATAAGGTCTTGGAGTTATATAACAAGGTGAGGAATCCGATAGAAACGTCTTATAGGAGTGTTAAATCGTTCCTCCCCTTTACGTGTTCAACAAAGTTCATTTTCCGCATGTTAATCTTCTTACTTGCCGTGCTCGTTTACTCCTTGTACACGATCCTCAAGGATAACGTGAAAATGAGGACTTTCAAATCACTAATTTCAAAAATTATTGAAAATATATCTGAGGCAGAGATTTATTTAAATAAATCAGAGGAAACGCTTACTAATACTACAGGTTTATTTTTAAGGAGGTGATTTTGGGAGTACCGTTTAAGGCGGGGATAGATACCCCCTTTGTAGAAATATTTTTTAATCCACTCTCGAACATTTTATTAATGCCCAACGTAGGGTTCCGCTTTCGTGCATATGCTGACGATCAAACAATTAGGGCGTTAAAAGCCCAGTTGAGGTTAGCATGTGAGATGTACAACACCCTACGCTGGGCAGATATCTATTTCTACCAAAGGGACGGAAAGGGTCTTACACAAACGGAGTTAAGACAGCTCGCTCTAGATCTAAGAAAGCAAGATAAGGAGTACCAACAACTCTACTCACAAGTAGTACAGCAAATTGCCGATCGTTATTACGATGCTAGGGATAGGTTCTTCAAAGGTCTAGCACACTTTCCTAAGGAGAAGAAACCCCATAAGTACTACTCTCTTGTTTACCCACAAAGTGGATGGAAAATACTTGAGAGCAGGGAAATAAGGACTAAGAGTAGGAAGAATAAGAAGAAGCTGGTGTTATTGAGGTTATCAAATCTCGGCGTGTTTAAGGTCATTGTTCATAGGGACTTCCCGCTTGACAAAGTTAAGAGGGTGGTAGTTAAACTAACACGTTCAGAGAGAGTATATGTCTCCTTCATAGTTGAAGGTGTTGGATTCTCTCAATTCCCAAAGACTGGTAAGGTAGTTGCAATAGATGTTGGGGTAGAGAAACTCCTAACCACGAGTGATGGGTTCTATTTCCCTAACTTGAGACCTTATGAGAGGGCACTTGAGAAGATAAGGAAACTCCACAAGGTTCTCTCGAGGAAGGAGTTCTTGTCGAAAAATTGGTTTAAAGGAAAAGTGAAGTTAGCTAGGGGTTATGAACACTTGAAGAACTTGAGACAAGACCTCTATATGAAGTTGGGTAAGTGGTTTGCACAACATTATGACGTTGTAGTAATGGAGGATATAGATGTTAAACAACTGGTGGAGGAGTCAGAAAGGAAGTTGAGGATGAGGTTACACGATGTTGCATTCCATGAGTTGAAGAGAATACTAGAATATCAGTTGGAAAAATATGGAAAGAAACTGTTGCTAATAAATCCAGCATATACTTCAAAGATGTGTGCTAAATGCGGGTACGTAAAGAAGGAGTTAACTTTGACTGACCGTGTGTTCAGCTGTCCTAAGTGTGGTTGGGTTACTGATCGTGACTATAACGCTTGCTTAAACATGTTGAAGAGATCGGGGTGGGAGCCATCCTTAGTGCCTGTGGAGCTCCACCCTCTACCCGTAGCGAAAAGCTACGGGCAAGGTGGGGCTATGAAGCAGGAAGCTCCGCCCTTCAGGGCGGGGTAGCTCACTATAAACGTTACCAACTATATCAATCCCCTTTTCCGATATTTCCCTTATTTTAGGTAAATATATTCTTAGTCCAAAATCCGATATTTCCTTTAGCACATCTCGCACTAAGTTTTCTGCCACACCTTCTATTACCACATCTACATTTCCTGTTCTATAGCTTCTACCAGAATACAATTCTGCAGCAAAACCACCAACAATAATAATCCTACCTAGACCCTTATCTTCCAAAAGAGCATTTAAAATTGCCAAAAACTTCAAGAAACGATCGGGTTCACTACCTTTTAATTCACTTATTCTTGAAAGTAATTCCCTAAGCAACCAGTCTTGTAATATATTACATAACCTTCTATTTTCCAGCAGCCCAACTCTTCAAGCAATTTCATGTTTTCTTCTCCCAACTTAGCCAGTCTCTTTAAATCCTCATCACTAATCTTACTACCTCTAGGTCTCGGTCTGTTCTCCAATAACTTTATTACTATTTTTGGATCTACCACACGATTACCTATTGCCTATGCTAATTAAAGTTTTGTTAGAGTAATTTATGGAAATCTTTCCCTGATTTATGAGACCCTAGTTAAGGGATTTAATAGGCTAATAGTGTCCTCTATTTTAATGTAGTTAATTATTTTTACAATTAGGTCTTTATAATACTTTACGTTAAATTCCCTTCTTTAATGGTTTTAATAGCTTTGGTGAGACCGTAAAATTTTCTATCTTTATTAAACAAGATCTTTTATCTCTAACCTTAGTACCGAGGATAACTTTAACGAACAATTCTGAAAACGAGTGAGCATTGTAATTCTATTACAAACAATCTTCTTTTTACTTGAATAATAACATGGTGTCTTCACTAGGGTATAAATTTATTAATTAATGAAAATCTTTACAAAGAGAAGATACTAAGAAAAGGTTTTATACATCCTAATGTGAATATAGAAATATAAATATCATAATGACGACACTATGAGTGTAGGCATTAAATATGTGGTGATTATAATTCAGGCTGGCTAATGTCGCCTGCAGGCAAGAGAGTTAAATTAGGAGTGGCTCATCTCTTAGTAGGAACGTGTGTTTTCATGCAGTCATGAAATCGAAAGTTCCTTGTAATATTACATCAAAGTAATACTATTGTTTAATCATTTTTAAATTAAATAAGTCTCTCTAAAGGTGTTGTCTATCTTGAGAAAATAGAGAATAAATAGCCTATGTATAGGTAAGGGTTGTAGTGCTAATCATAAAAACCTTTAACCTTAATCATTTTTAAAATAACGTTTACTCTTCATATTTATAGACTTTTTCAATTATCATTTTACGGAAAATCTAGGAATAAATAGTTTTCAAAAATAATAAGTTTTAAATTACGAATCTTTTATCTTAAAACACTTAAATATTACCATATATCTTAATATTATGAATAAGTGTTTGCGTAAATGTTCATTAAAATTCAGAATGTAAAGATTTCCCTAAAGATGTTATTCTGTAAATTGCATAGAAAAATTTTAACGTTTGCTCTAGTGTTTTTCAAATATTTTCGAATTTGATGATTGTTTGAGAACAGTCGAAAAAAAACTTAATCTTCTTAAAACTGAATTTTACACTAACTTTTTAGCCTTCTCATATATTGCATTCACACTGGGTATTACTGCTTCTTCTAACGGTTTTGAAAACGGAATGGGAACATCTGGAACAGCTAACCTCTCAATTGGTACCTTTAAATCCTTTAGTGCTTTAGATTGTATTCTAAACGTAATTTCACCCGTCATTCCATAACTCATATAATCCTCATCAACAATTAATACTCTGCCAGTCTTTTTTGCGGATTTAATAATTGTATCTTCATCCAATGGTACTAAAGTTCTCAAATCAATAACCTCAGCAGAAATACCATCTTTCTGAAGCATTTCAGCTGCTTTTAAACTTCTATGTACCATTAACCCAACACCTATTATAGTTATGTCACTTCCTTCTCTCCTTATAGCTGCCTTACCAAACTCGACTTCATAGGGCTCATCTGGAATTTCCTCTTCGGTTCCTTCAAAGGGCAGGAACGGTAATCCAGTAAGGAGCTTATGACCGAATATTACAACGGGATTAGGATCTCTCAATGCTTTTACGGTTAAACCTTTTGCATCATAAGGCGTTGAAGGTATTACTACCTTAAATCCTGGTAAATGAGCAAAAAGACTATATAGTACTTGAGAATGTTGTGCAGAATCTCCATACCCGCCACCAATAGCAGTTATTACTGTTACCGGCATTGGGAATTGCCCACCACTCATATAATAATTCTTTGCCATATGATTAAACATTTGATCAAACCCCGCTCCAAGGAAATCCACAAACATTAAGGAAACTACTGGATGTAAACCAACTGCTGCAGCACCAACACTTATTCCCATAAAAGTTTGTTCAGTTATTGGAGTATCAATTACTCTCCTTCTACCAAACTTCTCAAAAAGACCTTGTGTAAAGCCGAAAACTGCACCCCAATACGTTACATCCTCTCCTAAGACTACTATTCTGTCATTTCTTTCCATTTCTTGAGCTATTGCATTAGCTATTGCTTGGGCTATGCCCTTAATTTTCATGCAAACACCCCAACAAAAGCCTCATTAGGATCGGGTAAAGGAGATTCAATTGCAAACTTAATTGCTTCACTTACTTCTTTCTTAGCTTCTTCTTTAATTTTATTTAACTTATCTTCATCAGCATAACCTAACTTCAATAATCTATTCTCATGCCTCCTTATGGGATCTACAGTGTACCAGAACTCAACTTCTTCTTTACTCCTATATTCTTCAGTATCTCCTTCAAAATGACCTACATATCTATAAGTTAATGCCTCTATTAGAGTTGGACCAAAACCTCTTCTAGCCTTTTCAACAGCTTTTTTAGCTGTAATATAAACATCGACAACATCCATTCCATCAACTAAATAAGATAGAACATTATTTGCTAATCCTTGTTGATAATGAAAAGTTGTAGCCATGGTTAACGATTTTGGAGTAGAGTCAGCATATTTATTGTCTTCAATAACAATTACTAATGGAAGCTCCCATGAACTGGCAAGATTTAACGTTTCAAAAAACGTTCCATGATTTGAAGCACCCTCTCCAGCAAATGCAAATGCTACATTATCCTTACCAAGATATTTAAATGCAAATGCTGCTCCCGCAGCTTGTGGAAACGATGCACCAACAATACCACTACAAGCAAAATTCTTAGTTTTATCAAACAAATGCATATGTCCACCTTTACCCCTACATAAACCTGTTACTTTTCCAAATATTTCCGCGGCCAGTTTCTTTAAATCAACACCTTTAGCTATAGCATGATGATGAGGTCTATGAGTACTTATCACAACATCCTCATCACGAGCATTGTATAAAGTCCCTACAGCTATAGCCTCTTGACCTATAGATAGATGCATTTCACCTCTTATTAAACCTACAGCCATGTTGAATGGATTTTTATCTTGATTATATATTCGCTTAATTTCTTCCTCAAAATACCTAGATAAAACCATTCTCCTATACATTTCTAGTAAATCACTAGCTTTTATTCTATTCTCTTCTAAAATAAATTGTAAATCTTTTAGTGTGGGCTCAGGTTTTATAATCATACTAAAAAATATGGTAATACTCTTTATAAACTTTTATATGAATAGAAAGACAAGTATGTAATTTATGTTTATTTTATGTTAAATTAAAGATAATGATAAGTATAGGTGATAGTGTCGTCATTGTGCTATTTATATTTCTATAAATTTTAATCACATAGCAATATGTTAATTCAATATTTATACCCTTTATAAAGAAAGGCCATTTAATAAATTTATATATACAAATGATTACACTATCTCCAACTCACGATTTACCTAATAAACACAAAAATATATTTGTTAGTGCAAAAAGAGCTATGTGTTTAAGTTACAATATCCTAAAACTCAAGTTATTTACGGTAATGATGCTCTTGAGTGGTTAAGCGGTATAAAAAGTAGTAAAGTGGCTATAGTTACAACTAGAAGTTTACTGAATAGTAAACTATTATTAAATATATTGAGCTTAATTAAGGGTGATGTTATTGAAGGACCCAGACAACATACCCCAGAGGAGGATGTAGATAAATTAGCCAGAGCTCTCTCAAATTACGATACTGTTATAGGTTTGGGTGGGGGGAGTATAATTGATGGTATAAAAATAACCTTTCGGGGATATTATATAGCAGTACCTACAACATTTGCTGGAGCAGAGCATACGCAATCTGGAGGTTTTACATCGGAAGGGTTAAAGAAAAGTAAAATTGGAAAGGATATTGATGTGGTAATTTTAGACCCAAGGGCTACATTAGAGACTCCTAAATGGTTACTTTTGGCGTCTGGAGTTAGGGCTATAGATCACGCAATAGAAGCCTTATATTCTAAAGATTCAAATCCATTTACAGATTCATTAGCAATTGAGGGATTTAAGAAATTAATAAGATGTTTAAAAGATGTGGATTCGCTAGAGAATAGAGGATTATGTCAAATTGGAGCTTGGTTATCTTCACTAACAATGAGATATGTAAGGATGGGGATAAGTCATGTTTTTGGATATGTATATGGTCCAAGATATAACATTCCGCATGGTATCACGTCTTGTATTTCTCTTCCTCATGCAATAAAGCTAAACTATGAAATTGCTAAAAATAAATTACGAGAAATCGAAATTAATGAAGCTCCTTTATATGAATTTATGGAAAGATTTTTGACTAGTCTAGGTATAAGGAAAAAACTCAGTGAGTATGCTAAGCTAGAAGATGCCTTAAAGTACGTCGATGTTTTTGTGAATTTAGTTAATAATAGTGGCAATCCAATAAAAATTGATATTGGAACTGCTAAGAAATTCATTAAGGAGGTTTACTAATTTTAAGAAGGAAAAAGTTAAACTATCTATTGTTGTTTATAATCCTTTATGTGAACTACGAAAGGTAATTCTTTGACTTTTCTAATTAGTTTTTCATCAGCAGTATAAACTTTATCATTCAGAATTTTACCTAATGCTATATACGAGGCATCATATATTGTTATACCGTATCTAAGTAATAAGGAAACTATTTCGTCTAACATATCCTCGAAGCCATAAAGTGTTATCTGAAAATCGGATAAAATTTTACCTACTTCTTCTAATTCCTTTTCTCCCAGACCACAAGTATATTTTAACCCGTTTAATACTTCAAAGGGGAGAATGCAAGGTGCTGATAAATCCTCTAAACCTTTTACATATGACTCCTTAAGAATTAATGCTTCTTTACTATAATTTTCATTAGCAAACCATTTTATTACAATTGAAGCATCTACGACTGCCAATTTCTATCTCTCCATTCTCTAATAACTTCTTCTGAGCTCTTACCGCCATAATTTAAGAAGAATTCATAAGATTTGATTGAGGCTTCTGCAATTCTCTTATAATCCTTTCTCCCTCTCTTCTTTTTCTTTTCTTCCTCCTCAATTACCTCTTCTATCTTCCTCCTTATTATTTCACTCCAATTTATATAACTCAATTCGTCCATCTTTTTCTTTAACTTCTCATGATTCTTATGCTAATTACTGGCATATGTAAAGAATCGAATTCGTATATTATAAGATTTACATCTATGTAATAAATGTATTACAGATATTTTACCACGTCACTAGCTTTTAATGATTACCGTATAGAGAGACGCTATCTAGTGTAGCTCTTTGTGGATAGCAAATTTATTTTGTATATTTTTTATTAGAAATAGTCGAATATCATTTACAAAATTTTAGTGTCGTCCATAGTTCATTAAATTTTTATCAAAGCAGATTTTTTGGAACATTCTTTTAAATTTGAGAAAAAATGATGAGTTTAACTTCTGATGAAAAAATACACTATGCAAAATAGTATACAAAGTAAACTTTATATACATAAGTTCTGATTTCTTTTACGTGACTGAAGTTATAAGAGTTAGTAAGGATGTGAAAGATAAATTAGTTAAAATTGCAGCTGAGTTGCAATTAAGTAAAGGTAAAAAGGTTAGTTTAAATGAGGCGATAGGATATTTAATAACTTTTTATGAAGAGAATAAAAGAAGTAAAAAAGATTCGCAGTTATTAATATCTCTTTTAGGTTCTGCTAAAGGGATTAGGGAAGAATTTGAGAGGTCTAGGATAGAAGATGAGAGTAGTAGTTGATACTGGAGTATTGGTTGAGGTTTTAGAAGGCTCTGAACTCGGAGAGAAATTTATCCAGTTAGTCAGTAAAGGGAAATTAGAACCTATAATCACTAATCTAACTCTAGTCGAGTTAACTTATATTATATGTAGAAGATATGGAATAGATAAAGCCAGAGAACTAATCATGAAACTTTTAGATTCAGGTTATTTCGAGCTAGTTAATGCATTAGATTTTGCTGACGAGATTGTTAAAGTAAAGTGTAATAATTCTCTTTCTATAATTGATGCGTCAGTTATCGCTACGGCTAAGGGGCTCGGGATTACTGCATTGTTTAAAATGGAAAAGGAGTTAAAAGATAAGAAAATAGATAATTTAATATTTATTGAAAATCTTACTAATATTTAATTTAGAAATAGTATATGTATTCAATAATAGCATAGAAGATACTTAACCTTCATCGTGTGATCTCATCATTCCAGAACATCTTAAAGAAGAGTATTGATGACAAAACTACTGGAATTACTAGTAAAGTAATTGCTAAGGTTAAGCCTATGAAGATTGCTATAAAACCAACAATAGCTGGAACTAAAAGGAATAATATATTGTTATACGCTAAGAAGTAGGAATTTACAGCGTTTCTTTCTTCTATCCTTGTAGCCCTACTTATCATTATTGTAGACATCGGGAATATTGAGCCATGAGGAATTCCTAATAGTGCTATTACGACTAGAAACAGAGAGTACGAAGGTGCATATAGTATTCCTATTAGACCAGCTATGGTAATAAGTATTGAAACTAATAACGGCATTCTTAAATCCCTAAATGGTCTTATAGTCATTGACAACCTAGTTAAAAATGATATAATATAGAAAGGTAAAAAGACAGAGTAAGCCTCAAAGTTAGATAAGTCAAACCTTTCTTTTGCTAAAATTGCTAAGAATGTTGTAAATGCTGCAAACGGTACATTATAGGTAGTTATTGATAAAATAGATGCAATTAATCCCTTATTTTTAAGCACAGAAATTCCAGATTCTTCTCTTTTTACATCAGGGAATTTTATGTTAAAGGAAATTATTGTTCCTAGGATAGCTAATGGTAAGAACCAAAGGAAAATTTGTCTGTAGTTAAACATTGTTAATAAATAAGACTCCAGAGCTGGGCCTATTATTAGACTTAGGCTTAAACTTGTAGAATAAAGTGATAATAATCTCTCTGCCGATCTCCTATCCTTTGTTAAACTAGCTGCTGTGACGAGGTTTGGCATTATAAAGCCAAAAACTAAACCGGCTAATGCTGAAATAATCCAAATAGTTATAACGTTTGAATAACTAAATAAGATTAATGAGAGTGCTATTATTACATTAGAAGCTATAAACACTTTTCTTCTAAGTTGTGCGTTTAATCTAGGATTAAGATAAGATGTTGAAAGAAAAGTAAAGGCAAACATGACTGTGGATAAAAGTCCAACTATAGAGTCTGGTAAAGAGAGAACATATTTTCCCAGAAGTGGTACTGTTGTGGTTACCATATTGTTTACTGATCTTGCTGATACTGTCATAAGGACTAAAATAATCGAAGCTAAGATCAGGCTATTTCTATTCTCAGTCATTGCAAAACTTAATTGTTGGGTGTCAAATTTAAGCTTTAATTATTACTTTTTAAAATTTTTTAAAACATAATGAAGTTTTATCATTAATAATAGTATGAGTGGAACTCACTAGGATTCTCACTCATGTTTTTTATTTCCCGTTATAATGAGTAATCGTGCCACTGATAGTATTTGTAGTTATCTTAGCATTGGCAATATCCCACGCATTTGAACCAGATCATATAGTAACATTAAGATTGATGAAAACTAGGAGGGACTATGCAGTATTTGGTCTCTCCCACGGAATCGGTTTTGCATTGATAGCATTACCCCTCGTAATTATACTTTCAATAATTCCAGAATTGGAACTAATTGGTGATCTTATAGGATTAGGGTTTTCTGTAGTTTTACTTTACGGAGAGATAGTAGGAAAAGAATTCGAATTTAATGTGTCAAAGTCTTTAGGATCTGGCATACTTCAAGGGGCTTTTGCTATAACTCCTTCAAAGCTTGTTGTTGCAGTACTAGCTTCAGAAGTAGGTCTTCTCCTAGGGTTAACCTATATAGTTTTATTCGTGATAGTATCATCTTTGACAATCTTTTTAGTGGGCTTTCTTTTATCCTATATAAATGTTAAAAAGGATTTGAGTAGAATAATTAATATCTGTATAGCTCTCGTTACAATTATTTATATCCTGCTGAGTATACTAAAAATATGAGCTCAATTCAAATTGTATACGAGCCCTACAAAAAGATTATAGTTCATGAGATAATTGAATTTTCTTTTGAAGATTTAATTTCTGAAGTTTTAATGCAAGCTAGAGCTTTAGGAGGGACGTCAATACCAACAATAAATTGGTGTAATGGTATAGCATTTATAGTAACTCCATTTCCACCTACAGAAGATATTGTTAAGGAAATGTTAGCTGGAAACATACATTATGCTGGAGTATTATTCGCAAAAAAAGATAATTTTGAACCAGAAATTAGAGGTAATTTTGGGGTAGTCAGATTAGTAAATAGGTGTAATAACCCGAATTATAAGAAGTTAGCAGAATATTTAAAGTCATTCTCTAGATGAATACCGCCAGCAATACACTTCATTCCTATTAATTATAACTTTAGGTGGGAATAAGGTAACGCATGTTCTAAATAATTTTCTATCCTTTTTTGCAAAAGTGCAATAATCATGAAAAGGACAACCTCTAAAAGCCGGCTCACCTATGTAATTAACTTCTATCTTTTCTCCCTTTTTACCGATATTCAGAGTAGAGTTCTTTAACGCAAGTGTATAAGGATGGTAAAACTCAGTACTATTCGTAGAATATTCTAATAGTCTTCCGCCATAAATTACATATATTCTATCGCATATATTTATATAATCAAGATCACTAAAGAAAAATAAGATTTTGAAATCTAATAGATTTGATATTTTAATTATCTCCTTTATAGCTAAGTTTTTCAATTGTTCCTCAAAAGTCTCCATGAAGTTTTCTACTATTAGAAGCTCTGTTTCACCAAATGCAACCTGAGCTAATTCTACTTTAAACTTTTCGAACTCAGATAATTCTTCTAATTTAGCATTTTCATCTAGGTCTAAAAGGGAAAGAATAAATTGAGATCTTTTACCAAATCTTTTCTCATAAAGGTTGTATACCTCAGAGACTTTTAAGGGAACGTTAATTCTGTCTCTAGGAATTATCCTAACCTTCCTTGTATCTATCTTTTTTACCAATATTTCTTCTATTTCTTCTTTATCCTTTCCAGAATTCCCAATTATGCAACTTATTTTATGTATTTCTAAATCGATGTTTGAAATGAACTTCCCAGATATATTTTGTATTACCATGGGAATCCCAAACATTTTAACCTTCTACCTCCTAGATCAACTAGCTTTGGAGTAATGTTTTTACAATTGAGAGTTGAAAACCTACAATTTTCACTATATATACATCCTTTCCCAATTAGGTTTTTTCCTTTCAATTCACCTCTAATTAAATCTATTGTATACGGATGATAAGGATATTCAATCACATTGTATCCTTCTTCTACTATTTCACCCCTATAAAGAACTACAACATAGTCAGTTAATCTAGATATAACTGCTGGATCATTATCAAAAACAATAAGTTTCATATTGAATGTCTCTTTTAAATCCAAAATAGAGTTAATTAGAAGTTCTATTTCTAAAGTACTTAAATTATATTCAATGTCATCTATGAAGATATATTCTGGTTCAAGAAATGAAGCTAATGCTAATGCTGTCTTCTTTAATTCTAATGGTTTTAACTGATTCGGATAAGAGAAAAGTACCTCTTTCTTCATACCCAATATTTTTAAAATCTCTTCAGCAGTCTCTAAAATAGCCTCTTCATTTTCAATTCCATGGCTTATCCCAATTTCAATAAAGTGTGATGCTATATCGTAGATCGGATTAAATAATTTCATTGGATCATAAAATATAACAGAAATTTTAGTCCAATATATCTCTTCATTATATCTTGTAATATCTATGTCATCTAAGAGAATTCGTCCACTAAAATCTTTTGTCAACTTAAAAGTAGCATTTATTATTTCTTCCTTACCACTATCTCTTTGTCCTAATATTCCAGAATCTTCTTTAATCTCAAGTGAGAAACAGTTTAACTTTCCTTTTACGCTTAAACATTCGTACTTTAACATTTTTAAATCCTCCTTATTTCATCGGCTAATAATTGAAGTAGGATAAGTATAATACCCCTAAATATTGCTGGTATAAGAAACAGCCACCAGTCTGGAATTAAGTGTGATGCCGTATTAAGTAATGTAGTCAGAGTCGGATATCTCGGATCACCAACACCTCCAATAACACCCATAGCTGTGTAAGTAGATATTCCGTCTATAGCTGAAGGAATAATTAATTGAATAGTCTGCTTTACTCCCAAAACGTGAAAACCTATTCTTATTGGAATCCTTTTAATTATTATCCTTAACGATTTCCCAATGGACTGAGTATAAATTACTTCAGCAATTTGTCTAGCAAAAAGGGGCCAACCAGTTAGGGCGACTATTATAGCAGTTACGAAAAAATTCGCTTTTAGTGATGTTCCAGTAGGTATGCCGTAAAACAATGCTATTGAAAGTAAGAAAGGTAATCTGGGTATAGAATTTATAGAGTCAGCAACTCTAACCATAGTAGTTCTTACTTTCCCTCCTATAATCCCTGCAATAACACCATAAGTTACTGATAGTAACGTCTCAAGTATGCCGACTATACTACCGAACACTAATGTGTTAACTATTGCAACGGCATTTACATTTATCATATTTTCTCCATTGATATAAGTACCTAAAGGGTATGAGGGATTAGGTGGTGTTAATGGTTTCCCTTTAGGTAATTGATAAAAGTCAAGGAATATACTTGAAGTTACAATAGAAATAAATAGTCCTAACAATACGTAAAGTCTAATCATTACCTAGTCACCCTTGGATCCATAACACCATAAATAATATCAGTTATCAGATTAGATAACAGAGCAATAGTAGAATATAGTACCATTACTCCTTCTACTATTTTATAATCTCCATGAAATATGGCTATTTTTAATAACTCACCTAAACCTGGCCATAAGAATATTCCTTCAACTAGCATTTCAGCAAGTAACATTTCAATAAATGCTGAGGATATTGATGATAACATTACTACCGTCACATTACCCAGTAAATGTCTATAAATTAGAATGGTTTCTTTTAATCCCTTGTAATTAGCTGGAATACTTTTTACATTAGATAGAAGTCTATTACTAAATATTCCTACATAGGGGAAAAATAAGGATATGAGTGGCATGAATAAGTAGGGGACTATATTCTCTTTTGGAGTACCATAAGGGAAGATATTAAGGAAGAAATGTAAAAAGTAAATTACTATTATTGATAATACCCATGATGCTAATGCGGTACCAATGTATTTCCATTTATCAATAATATTTCTTAGCCTCCTATTGGTCAAACTATAAATTGAAAGAAATGCACTTAAATATACAGTTAGTGCAAAGGAGATTCCTAGAAGTAAAGAAGTATAAGCTAAGGCTGTTAAAACTAGGCTAGTAACTGAAATTCCAAAATATGAACTGTTACCTAAATTAAATAAACTCATGTCATAAATAGTTTTTATTATATTTCTTCCATGAAGCGATTCGAGTATAATAACTACAGTTATTACTAGAATCATAGAGATTAAGAAGCTGGAAAATCTTTTGAGCACGTATCTATATAAGGAACCTCCTACAGCGTAACCTTTTGTTAGCTCTTCCCCTAGTATTCTTGATTGAAAGAATAAAGTTGTTCCTTTAAATCCAATAAATGAGGCTGTTAATACTAAAAAAAGGGAAAATGGAGAAAGATATGCGTATGGTTGTATATAACCATGTATAATATACACGTATCTTGTCGTTGTATTAAAATGATATATGTTAACATTCTTTAGAAATATAGTCTCATTGAAGGTAATTATTGTAGCATTCGGATTTCCATATACTAACACACTCCAATAATAGTCTTGCCATCCTGGTTGTGGATAAGCGATATTACTCTCATTATAATAAAAGAGCATAATTTGTTTAGATTCTATCGAAATAAATGAAATAATTAAACCTAGTATTAAGAGAATTATAGAAATATAAAGTAAATATGAGCTTTTCACAAAAAAGGGTTCAACAGTATGCTTAAATATTTATCTAAGATCAAATACTTAGATACTTCTCTCTTAAATACTTAAGCAAATCATTAGGATCGTAAGTTTTTCCAAAAGCTCTCATTAGTAACTCTTTAGGAGAATAAGTAGCACCATACTTACATATTTTTTCACGTAACCATGATTTAACATTATCAAAATTTCCTTGGGATATATCATATTTCAAGTTCTTATAAGAAGAATATATCATTCCAGCTACTACATTGCCTAAAGTATATGTAGGGAAGTAACCTATTGACCCCTGAGACCAATGAATATCTTGTAAAACACCTTCACCATCATTTTTTGGTCTAATTCCTAAGTATTTTTCCATGAAATCATTCCATATTTCTGGTAATTCCTCAACTTTAATATCTTCGTTCAGTAGCTTCTTCTCAATCTCATATCTTAACGCTATATGAAAATTATAAGTTACTTCATCAGCATCTACTCTAATCAAACTTGGCCTAACAGTATTTACATACTTGTGTAGCTCTTCTTCATCATACTCCTTCAAAAATGAAAGATTATTTTTCAAAATCGGAAAGACAAGATGAATAAACTCCTTACTTCTTCCTATTATGTTCTCCCAAAATCTAGATTGAGATTCATGAATTCCAGTAGATGCACCTTGGGCTAATGGAGTCATTTCTAGGCTTTTATCAATAAGTAACTCATAAATAGCATGTCCACTTTCATGAACAACTGAGTAAATTGTCTCCTTGAAATCCTTCCCCTCATATCTAGTAGTTATTCTCACATCACTCCCAGAAATTCTAATCGTAAAAGGATGAGCTGAAACATCCATTCTAAATGAGTCTTCCGGCATTTTTAGTAATTTCAGAATTTCTCTATTTACTTTTTCCATATCTTTAATCTCATATTCAACACTTTCTAATGGATGGGAAGCCGGATAATAGCCTTTTTCTCTTACTTTATCTAGTATGTCCTTTAGATTAGGGAGTAGTATATTGAATATTCTATCACCATCATCAACCGTAAATCCCTCTTCATATAGGTCTAAAAGTGCGTTATAGGGATGTTTTTCATATCCTAAATACTCAGCAATCTTCCTCTCCAAATCCACAATTTTCTCTAAATAGGGTTTAAACTTACCGAAATTTCCTTCATTCTTTGCATTTCTCCAAACTATTAACGCCTCAGATATTATCTTGTCTAGCTCCTTAATTATCTCTATAGGAACTTTAACATAATACTTAATTTCTCTATTTAGTACCCTAATGAAACCTTTCTCTTCATCAGATAAATTCTCTTTTCCTTCATATTTCTGAACCAAATTGTTAAGTTTTAGATATTCCTCCTTAATTAACTCACTAAATATTCCAGTAACTTCTCCTCTTATGGAAGCGTCAGCTGGGGGCATGTAAGTTTCTCTATCCCAACTCATTAAACTTAAAGCATAATTTAAACTCCAGATCTTTTTATATTCTTCAACGAGCTCTTTTATGTTCTCAAAAGGCATAATAAACTTATGATTTAGAGGTTTAAATTGATTAGTCTTATAAACTATAGATATATCTTTTTAATTATGTTTGATGGACTAGCTAAATTTATCGTAAAAAGATGGTATATAGTAATAATTATTTGGATTGTGTTAATTATATTGGCAACACCCCTTTCTTCTCTTTTCTTAAAATCTGTAAGCTATCAAGTTGCGATTTCAGTACCGGGCAGTACATCAGCTAAAGCCGAGAATATTGTTTCAAACTACTTTAAGCTTCTAGGAGCTTCAGGCTCTAATGGAGTTTTAATAATAGAGGGTAATGTTAGTCAATATTCCTCATTTTTAGCTAATCTGACATCTTACGGCAATATCTCTATTTATGATTTCTATACAATAGAAAAAGGTATACTTAACACTACCCTTAACAAATTATACCCAGAGGTAGATAATTTATCTAATATATTTCTGAACATAAGTAAAGGTGAAAGTAACACTTCAGCAAAACTCTCCAATGAGTATTCTAATCTAACTTCTGAAATAAATAAGCTAGAAGAATTACATAATGGGACACTAGAAGTTGAGAACGAGTTTTTAAACGTCAGTGAGACAATAAATTCAACCGCGCTAAAGATTGAACAGCTTCATAACGCATTACAAGAAAACTATACTGCGTTTACTAAGATTCATAACGGAGAAATTGAAACAAATCAAACTATCTACAATCTGTCAAAGTTTCTGTTCGTTCCAGTATCATATTTCCTAGAAGTTTGGGAGGAAGTCTATAATCAAACGCATAACGTCACTTTCGCTAATCAAATTGCTTATGAAAAAGTATATCCGCAATTACCACAAGAAGAAAAACCATACTTCTCTTTATTTTACACCTATTGGAGCAATAATGAAATAACACCGTTTAACATATATTTAGTTGCAGATGAGGCAGTATATGAAGCTTCAGAACATTTCTTTAACACAACACAGTTTGAGTTTGTTTCGTTTGTATTACACTACATTAACATAACAAACTTCAATAATATTTCAGTAATAGAAGAGGCAACAATAAGCTATTTCAATTATACTTATCATATACCCATTGAACTTGCAAAATTACTTCTTACACAATCTCCATTTCAAGTCCTTATCTCGGTTTATGAGGAAGAGACGGGACTTCCAGCAACTTTTCTTGAAGAAGTGTTTAACTCTACTAACTTTAATGAGATAGCTTTACAACAAATAATTAGTAAAGTTAATTCAACTACAGAAAGACAATTTATACAGTGCGTTTATGAGAATATTTCTAAAACCCCAGTACAATTTGCAGTAAGTTATATTTCATTACATTATAATGTGAGCAAAGAACTCGTGTATACTATTTTATCTTTTAACACTACTGAAGATTACATAAATTATGTATCTGGTATAGCCTCAAATAAGACAAATATACCTCAATGGTTCTTCATACAATTAATTAAATATGACAATGTAAGTAATCTTACAGCCTATCTATTCTCTTCACATTTAACTAAACTTTCCGCTCTTTTACAAAAGAGTAACCTTACTACTTTAGAACTTGCATATATGTTACAAACTAATGTGAGCGTAAGAGATTTAGCAGTAAAATTGATAGTCAATTATGCTAATTTCACACCGATTCTAACTGTTAACAAAAGTGAGCTAATTAATGTGGTATTAAGTAACGAGAGTGTTGAACAACTCATAGCCTCTAACACTTTCCCTATAGAGCCAATAAGTAACATAACCGACAATTTATATTCCTCAAACCTCTTCTTAGTCTTTATGAAGGGAAACTTTACTTATCAAGAAGCAATTAATTTCCAAAAATATATTCAAACAAAAATGGGATTGAAAACTTATCTGACTGGAGGGGAACCAATTAGTCATCAGTTAAAGAATGTCGCTTCAAACGCTTATTCCATAGCAATTCCTGTGGGTATTATTCTAGCAATTATTCTTGCTGGGATTTACTTTAGGTCTTTTGTTGCTGCAATAATGCCCTTAACTATTTACATTTCAGCATATTTAGTTGCTTCAGTCTTTCTATGGTTAGTTGTAATAAAAATTCTCAATATTACAGTGAACTTCCTAACACCTAGCGAAGTACTATTATTAGCTCTAGGTTTAGGCACAGATTATGTGGTATTTATAGCAGCAAGATATATTGAAGAGAGAAGAAAGAAAAAGAGTAAGGAGGAAGCTGTTTACGAGGCTGTTAAATGGGGCGGAAGGGCAGTAACGATAACTGCACTAATAGTTATGCTGTCCTTTTTATTTATTTATATATACAAAATACCATTTTTCTCGGATACAGCAATTTCCGATATGTTAGCTGTTGTAATTGTGTGGTTATCAGCAATAACCTTATTCCCGGCTATATTAAGGGGTGCTGGAGATAAGCTTTTCTTCCCTAGGAAATTCACAGAAAGTGAGAGTAAAAGAGTAACAATAAAAAGACCATCACTTTATGCTGGAATAATTTCAGCTATAGTCATTATTTCAGTAGTTATAGCTTTGTTCACTCCTCTAACACTAAATGTTTTAGCTTTACTACCGCCTTCTCAAGCAACACAAGGGGTTACGATATTAAGCAATAGGTTTACTTCAGCTAATATATTTCCAATTTATGTGGTTATTCCATACAATGGTACTTTTAATCAAACAGCATATAATTACGCAGTAAGTATATATAAAGAGTTGTCTAGTATACCCGGAGTAACGGCGGTACAATCCCCTGTTTCGCCATATGGAGGAATAGTTAATTATAGTGAACTTGGAGAGTATAATTATACTCAGTATTTCTCCCACGGTTATATGCTGTTTGTAGTAAATCAAAAATATCAACCATTCTCTAATCAAGCATTTCAAATTGTTCAGCAAATAGAAAAGATTATAAAGAACGGTTATGTTGGTGGAGGACCCGTAGACGCTTTTAACATTTATAATTTCGTTAAAACTAACTTCTTTATCATAGTAGGAGAAATAGCTGTCACAATGTTTATCCTATTGCTTATTATGACAAGGTCTTTAGCTGTTTCTGGAGTAATAATTTACACAATACTATCAGCTGTAGCAATAACTTTAGCTCTAGAAAGGTTAATATTTACTAATGTTCTTGGTTACTCGGTATTTGCTGTAGTGCCGATTTTCTTAGTTTCAATTATCATAGGTATAGGAATGGACTATAATATTTTCTTAATAGCTAGGGTTCATGAAGAATTAGAAAAAGGAAATAACATGGAGACTGCAGTTGAAATTTCTGTTAGTAATTTAAGGTTAACAATAGCTTTTCTAGGCTTAATTTTTGCTGGTACATTAGGTTCATTAATGTTAGTAAAAGCTTCAATTTTGCAAGAATTAGGATTCGCATTTGCTGTAGCAGCTATACTGGAAACTACTGTACTCTGGAGCTATTTAAGTCCCTCGTTATTGCTTATCCTTTACAGAAGATTTAAGATAAGGCCTAAGCTAATAGTATAAAAGCTATATTTTTTATTTCTATATATGATTAGAGAGCTTCAAGTAATAATTAAATTAGCACCTAGAGTTCTGAGGCTTAGAGAATTTAGGCAGAGGGAATTTAAGGGAGAAAAAGTTGATGAAGACGAAATGAGAAAAGAAGGAAGAAAATTACTTGAAGCGTTTATTTCTTTAGGACCAGCATTTATTAAATTAGGCCAAGTTCTTTCTGTTCATTCTGATGTTCTACCGGAACCTTATCTAAAGGAATTATCTAAATTACAAGATGAAGTTCCTCCAGCACCATGGGAGGAAGTTGAACCTATACTTAGAGAAGATTTAGGGGAGAAATTTAATGAATATGAAATAGAGAAGAAACCAATATCTTCAGCAAGTATAGGTCAAGTTTATTTAGCAAAAGAAAAAAAGTCCGGAAAAATAGTAGTGATTAAGGTAAATAGGCCTAGAATTAAGGAAATCGCAGAGAGAGACGTAAAAGTTATCCAGAATTTATTACCTTTAACAAAGTATCTATTTGATGAGTCCTTTTATGAAAGTTTAAGGGCAATAGTGAATGATTTTAGTAAGAGAATATTTGAAGAAATGGATTTTACTAAAGAAGCATTCTATATGAAAAAAATTAAAGAGGAGCTTGAAGAATTTCCCGATGTTATTGTGCCAGAATCATATTATGCGACTAAACGAGTACTTATCATGGAATATTTAAAAGGGTATAAAGTCACTTCTCCAGAGGCTAAAAAGATTGTAAAGCCCGATTATTTAGCATATAGGGTATTTAGAACTTTTATGTTACTATTATTAACGAAAGAGTATTTTCATGCTGATCCTCATCCTGGAAATTTAGCTGTTGATGAAAAAGGGAATTTAATACTTTACGATTTCGGAATGGTTGGAAGAATGGATAAAGAGACAAGAAATAGACTTTTAAGAGCTTACGCCGCCTTAATAAGGCTAGACGCAATAGGTTTAGTAAAAGTCCTTGAAGAATTAGGGGCTATTCAGCCTGAAGCAGATAGGGAAATACTAGCAAAAGGTATAGAGCTATTCTTAAAAACATTTGAGGGAATTACGGCAGAAACCCTAGAAGTAGAAACTTTCCTTAACGCGGCAAATGAAGTATTTTATCGTTTTCCACTAAAAATACCAGAAAAGTTAGCAATATATATAAGAATGACATCAGTACTTGGGGGTACTTGCACACAAATAGATCCAGATTTTAATTTCTTTGTAAATTTACAGAAGTTAATTGAAGAAGAAGGACTTCAATGGAGTGCCATGTTCGATGACATCAGAAATACGATGGAAGCAGCGATAAAAAAATTTAGACTATCTTTACTAGAAAAACCTATAGTGCCCGCTAAGAAGAGTAATAGGGGTAGTATTATAGCCCCTATATTGGTTATTATAGCAATAATCTATTACTTAATGTCTCACGATGCTATTGTTTCAATATTAATAGGTATATTTGCATTAACCATAAATAGGGTTTGAAAAAGAAAGAAAATTAAGTTATTCTATCTTTATAACAGATGTACCAGCTATTGGTATCCTAATTGTTAGTACACCATTTTCATATTTCCCAGATATTTCAGCATCTTTGGCAACATTATAGGGCAATCTTATTACTTTTCTAATATATTTTGGCCTTTGAGTAAGGTACTTAACGCCAGGTTCGGTAATCTCCCTTTCTGCTTCTATTATCAATTCGTTTTGCCCACTAATTCTTGCTTTAATTTTCTCCTTGTTAAAACCAGCTAAATCAGCTACTACTACTAGGTATCCTCCTTCCTCATACATATCAACTGGTGGATAAACTAGCTCATAGAAACCTCTACTTAGTTCTTCACTTCTCTTCTGTAATTCTCTTCCTAAATAATACATGAATGAAATCCTTCCTCACCTCCTTCTCCTCTTAAGGAAAAACAATATTAATCTATATATTGCGTACCATTTGAGTAGTCTTTTCATAAATATTACTATCTCAGACAACATAAAATATTTTATTCCTAATTAATTTCTCATTGTTTAAGAGTCCTAATTTAAATTTAAGTACATATATAGGGAAATTTTAAAATACTGGCAAAAATCATGCTTTGGAATGTTAATAAAATTTATGATTTAATTTAATTTGTAATTTCTCAAGATTTATTTAATTTAATAATTCAAAAAATTATAAATCTCTGCTAATTAAAAATTATGTAATGATTAAGTTTGAAATCGCATATTTTATAGGTGAATTATAGAATTGTAAGGAATATGGAATTATCAGAGCTAATAAAGAGATAATAAATAAACGTAACGTGAAAAATTAATAAGCAAATATTTTTATTTCGTCCCAAAAACTACAATATGTGCTGGGAAAATTAATTTATGATTATTTACAAAAATATTCTTTTCCCTATCCTATTGATAAAAAGATATGCTCTGGCTGGGCGAAAGATTTACCTAGTAAAGGGGAAACAATACTTTATACTTCTTGCATGTACCAAACAGCATCTTTAAGTGAGGTCTATTCGAAGTTCATACCATATGCTGAAAAACTATCGCCCTTATCCTTTTTAGGTAGATTTATTAAGCCTAGCAAAGATGAGATAGAAAGAGCTTACAGAATTTTGAACAAAATAGCTCAACTTCTTAAAAGAAATGGGATAAATTTCGCATATCTCTATGAGGAGGAGCCATATAGTGGAGCCATACTTCTTGAACTAGGTTATTTAGACGAATTCGGTCAATACGCGAAAAGTGTATATAACTTTTTCAAGAACAAGGGAATAAAAAGAATAATAACAGTCGATCCTCATACTCATAATGCGCTTTCAAGGTATAATGAATTCGTAGAGCATTTTGATTTAGAGATAGTCAGTTACCTAGAACTTGTAAAAGATGTGAAAGGAGTAAATAGAGAAGAAACTTTCGTAATTCACGATTCTTGTCTTTACTCTCGTTTCCTTAATTTAAGAGATGTATACAGAGATTTAATTAATAAGTCTGGTATAAAGATTGTGGAGGACGAATTAATTACTGGCGTAGACACTTCATTCTGTTGCGGTTCGCCAATAAAGCCAATTAATCCAGATTTAAGTGATAAAATTGCTAAAGCTAGGGTAGAACAATTATCTAAGCTTAGTAAGAATATTATTGTAGTTTGCCCAATGTGTTATGCTAACCTTTCAAAGTACGGTAATGTAAAAGATTGGATTGAGGTGGTTGAATGAGTCAGGATTGGGAAATCGCAATACAAAGGACAATAAATAATAATGTACCGAGAGTTCACAAGATACTTGAAAATCATAAATATATTCTAGATCTTGCTAAGAAACTTAGGGAAGCTAAAATGAGAGTTTTGTCTGATTTAGAAACGTATGTAGAACAAACGTTAGAGGCTGTGAAAAGAACTGGTGGTAATGCTTATTTTGTTAATAATGCTGAAGAGGCTAAGGAGATTGTAGGAAAGATTGTTGGAAAAGGAAAGATAGTTGTGTTTGGAAAATCAATGGTTGCGTATGAATTGGGAATTAGAAAATATTTGCAACAACTGGGAAATGAGGTTTGGGAAACAGATTTAGGAGAGTTTCTAATTCAGTTAGCTGATGAACCACCTTCACATATTATTGCTCCAGCCGTTCATATGACAAAAGAGAGGGTTGCAAAACTGCTTAAAGAGAAGTTGGGTTTTGATGTTTCAGAGAGTTCTTCTCATGAAGAGCTTGTGCAAAAGGTTAGGGAATTTTTAAGAAATAAGTTTTTGTCAGCTAATGTTGGAATAACTGGTGCAAATGCAGTTGCAGCAGATGTAGGTTCCATAGTTCTTGTTGAAAATGAGGGAAACATTAGAATGAGTACCGTAGTACCACCGGTTCATATAGCAATTGTTGGTGTTGAAAAAATAGTTCCCACTCTTGAAGATGCTTTAATTGAGGCTTTAGTCCAAGCCGCTTATGCTGGTTTATATCCTCCAACATATATTAACGTTACTTCTGGTCCCAGCTCTACTGGAGATATTGAGATGAAAAGAGTTAGCCCTGCACATGGCCCTAAGGAATTTCACCTAATTTTAGTAGATAACGGTAGGTTAAAGGCGAGTAAGGATCCCATACTTAGGGAAGCCCTACTCTGTATTAGATGCGGGAGATGTCATCTTCACTGTCCAATCTATAGAGTTTTAGACGGGAGCTGGGGAGATGCTCCTTATAGTGGACCTATGGGTGCGATGTGGTCTTATATTATTTACAACGATTACAAACCAGCTCTATATTGTACTCACTCAGGTAATTGTAAGGAAGTATGTCCAATGAAAATAAATATTCCTAGAGTTCTAGAGTATATAAAATACATGGGCAATAAACAAAGAAGTGATAAGTAAGTTTTTAATCTCTCTAAGTAAAGTATGAATAATGTCCGTAAATCTCGATGTAAATGCGTTAAATAAGCTAAAAGATGCCTCGCTGTGGTTTATAATAGCAACTCTTATTGGGTTTATTGGGGTAGTAACGGTTTTTTCGGAGATCATTTCCATTGTAGCTTTCATACTATTACTGTTTGTAGCGATTCCTAAGCTAAAAGATGCCTTTAACCTATTTTTACAAACTGGTAAAGATGTTAGGAATGGTATAACCGGAGCTAATATACTACCGTGGGGATATATTATAATCTTTTTAGGTGGAATTATAGGTATCATAGGGTTATTCGCTATAAGTGCTGTTCTAGCTATATTTGGAACTCTACTAGTAGTTTTAGGTGTTCTACTAGAATTTATTGGTGGTTTATTAATTGGACTTTCTATATACAATTTAGGTAGATTTTATCAATCCGATTTAATGTGGATTGGTGGAATTCTAATAATTATCCCAGGGATTAACTTTGTTGGATGGATATTGACGTATATTAGTATAGACGATGTTTTGAAAAGACTGTCACCATCTCCAATAATACCTACTCCAGCAGCATCTATGCCTAGTGTTTCAGTTTATCAAGTAGGTACTGGAAGTTTATCTGCTGACGGTAAGGCTTCTCTTGTCTTATATTCCTCTACGCAATTACAGATCCAATCGGCTTCTATAGATAACACATTAATTTCTGTAAGTTGGGATAAGATAACTCCTTATATTCTAAATCCTGGTAATAATACCGTTACAATACAATTTCCACCATTAACAGGTTTTATTAGGGGAAGTGTTTACTCGGTTACGTTAGTATTAAGTAATGGTCAAACTGTAAAAGTATTCTTGACTTTTACATAAGTTAAAATTTTTTATTAACATAGTCCACGATTATCATATGAGCTCTTCTGCAATTAAATATCTCAGTTTAGGTATGCTAATTATTATCTTATCTTTACCTCTTGCAGTTATTATCTGGTATATTTCCTTACTTTTTGGAATCACACCGCCCATGAACGTGACAATTAATGGATTTCTCCTATCAATATTTTCTCCAATGATTTTAAGCGGAGCTTTTGTAGGTATTATTAATATGGCGTCTTTTTATAGAATTAGAATAGGTTTAAGAATATTAAATTTAGATCATAACACTACATTAGGTGCTTTACTAAATGTTGTTGCTTCAATCTTTTTATTTACTGGCAATTTATTAGTCTTATTATCTGCATTGGTTTCAGTTATTAATGTAATTACTATATTGGCTTGGATTTCAGCTGAAATATTAACTCTAGTATTCTATATTAGTGGCAATATATTTTTAGGAATAGGGTTAATGAGATTAGGAGAGCTAATGAAGAATTCTACGTTAAAAAACGGAGGAATGCTAATAACTTCTGTAGTTTTATCATATTTTGGATATATAATAGCCTATTTAGGTTTAAGGAAGATAAGTTCACAACAAATTGCTCATTATTTTCCGCTCATGTCAAATATAAAGGCCCCTTCAACTAAAAATGTTCTCTCAAGTAAAATAAAAACTCAAGGAAATGAAGAACTCACTATAACCCATCCCATCTACTATAAGGAAACTGTTAAGGTACGTAGGTTACAATCACAAGAGACTAGAAGTGTACAGCAACAGTCATATCAAACGCAAAAGATTCCATCCCCGCAACCGACAAAACAAGTATTACCCTCTACATTATCCCAATCATACACGCCAACATCGATGCCCCAATCACAGACTACTTTTGTAATTAACGGAAACGGAATATTGAAGTCTGATGGCACAGTATATCTTAATATTTATGTCTCTCAGCCTTGTATAATTTCTTCAGTAAAAATAGAAAATTTACCGTATTCTCCATTGTCTATACAGCCTCAAAGCTTACAGATAGGAAACAACCAAGTTTTGATAAAATTCGATAAAGTAGCTTTATTAGGGTTATTAAAAGGAAAAGAGTATAAACTTTACCTTACTTTAAGAACCTATAATATATATTACCCAGATCAAGTAGTAAAAATAAAATACGAAACTACTTAACGTTTTCTCATTATAAATACCGAAAGGATAACCCCGATTATAATGATTAATAAGACTCCAATATACACTTTAACATTAGTAGAGTTATTTGAATGAATAAAGGTAAAAGAGGATGAAGTAGTTACTACTGTTGTTTTTGTAGTTGTTGCTTTAGTAATTGTACTAGTTGAAGTTTTTATAACAATTTTTTGAAATGATATAGTAATTGTTAAGTTATTACTTAGAGTAAATTCTCCTTTAACAATTGAGGAATTATATCCTTTAGGGGCTACAACAGTATATGAATATATTCCATGTGGTAGTTTAATAATTAGTGTGGAGGAATTCGTCGAATAAGTAGATCCGTTTATTATTACCTCCCATTCCATGCCATTACGTAATCCAGTCCCGTTAAATATCACGTTGAAAAGAATTGGTGAAAATAGTAGTTTAAAGGTTTGATTACCCGATATATTAATAATCATAACGCTCTGATTAGTTTTATAGAAAACTGGACTAATAATACTCACGTTATAAATACCTTCTGGTAAAGTTAAGACTATTGAAATATTGGATGATAATATTTTAGTTCCGTTTATTATTACTCCCCATTCACTTCCATTAGGTAGACCTTTTTCTTCAAATAAGACTTTGAATAATATTGCTGAAAAGTGAACAGAAATTGTAAGATTTGATGTTAAGTTTACAATTTCGTATGTAATATTAGAATAGTAATACTTCGGTATTAGAATTGTTAAATTGTAAACTCCTTCAGTTAGGTTTAATATTAATGTCGAGTTAATGGTTTTAATCACGCTTCCATTTATCTCGATCCCCCATTCAGTCCCTTTAGGTAAGCCTTCCTCATGAATTACTAGTGAATATACTGGAGGTTTTTGTAATATAACTACTTCTGATTCTGGTGAAAATACATAGATATTTCCATTAAGCGTTGTTATGCTCATAATCGTGGTATTAAAGTGATAAGAGGATATCTCGTTCACTCCTTTAAATATTCCTAAATTATTTCCATAAGCTATAACAACTGAGTTGTTATAGACTAATGCTTCTTCAAATGGTAGAATCGGAATAGGTAAGTTAACGGGTGTAAAATAAATAACGTTCAACAGCGTGAAGTTATTATTATATATAGCTATTCTATCGTTCCCTATTACGTAAATGTAATCGTCATAACCTGTAACACTCAGAGGGGGAAAACTCAAGTTTATATTTTTTGTTACGCCATTTTGGTAAATTGTAAGCTGGTTAGATAATTGATCAGTAACTATTATTTCTCCATTATAGACGGTTATATAATTTGGCCCCTTACCAGTACTAATAGTAATATTCCCCCCGTAAGGGGGTATGACATATAGAAGGTTCTTATTGTAACTTGTGACATATAAATATCCATTATAGTAAATTATCCACGTAGGATCGTCGATTTTTATGTAGCCTAGTATTTTTAATGTTGGCGATAGCTCGATTACTCTATTCGAATTAGGGCAAGTAACATAAATGATCCCATTACCTTCAGTTATACTATAAGGATTTGAATCTAGATTTATCTCAAATTCTCCAGAAGAATTTATTTGAACTATTCTATTGTTATAATATTCTGTAACGTAAACTGATGAGTCATAAGCAATCGCATCAGTATAAGTAGTTGTTAAAGTCATGGAATAGACTACACTCATATTATTAGGATTTAGTGCTACTATCTCGTTATTTCCATATAGAACCACGTATAAAAGACCATTGAAGTATATAATATCGGCTGGTTGAGAACCTATAGAGTAATTTCCTATAACTTTGGTATCGTGGATAACAGCAATTTTCCCTGCACCAAATTCAGTTAAATACACATTTCCATTATCTGGATCATAAGCAAAGAAATAGGGATTGTTACCAGTAGGGATAAGAGTTTGTTTACCACTTGTTAAGTTTAATACTATAACGTAACTATAATCAAAGGATGATATATACATTAGATTGTTTATTATAATTCCCATCGAGGGGGGTAAAGCTACATTTATAGTCTCTATCTCTTTAGTTCCATCTAGGACTACAATATGATCACTATAATAACATAATACATAAGTTAGCCCGTTGTAATAAATGACATCTGTTGGCTCTTCTAAACCGTAAATGAAAGTCTTATTACCACTAGTAATATTAATGGCAACTACGTAATTTAAGTTACTATCTGCAACGTAAAGTAGATTGTTTTGAGGATCGAAAGCCATACCATATCCATAAAACATTCTTGGTAATGAAGGAGCTTTACCTATGAGTTCAAAGTTTCCTCCTAAAGAAATATTTCCAACAATTTTATTATCTTTAATTATACTTAATATATTATTAAAATAGTTAGTCGCATACAAAGTGTTATTTACTATTAAAGATATTGTAGAACCATAAAGCGGTATAAAATCCTCTACTGATAAATTAGAAGTTAAGGTAACGATACCATTAAGCGTAGTAACATATAAGTAATTACCATCTGTAGTTATACCTAATGGTTGTACTGCAGTAACACTTGATTCTTGTGAGACTGTATGAATAATAAACATAGATGAAGGGATGATTGAGAGAAGGACTACGAAAAGAGGAATAAGTAAATAGGATTTCATCGTATAAGAATAAAAAACAAGATTTAAAAAGCTATAATACGAGAACAATATTTTCACTTAATATGCAAAGTAAAAACTTCTTTCCTCTTCCATTCTCGAGAAATTTATAATATTTTGAAATAATGATAATTAAGAAAACAACTCAATGGGTGAGAAATGATTTTCGCGTAGTTATCCTTTTTCTAGTAAGTTTGATAAGACGTTAAGTTAGACATAAGTATTTCCATTCCAGTTATCTGGATGAGCTATACTTATTTCTGTGAAGTTTGTTGCTAAAGATTAATATCACGAGGTTAGGCAAAGTGTGAAGACTCTTAGATAAATTACTCGCTACTGATAAAATATATTGTATATCGTGGCATATTGCTAGAACCTTGTTAAAAATACAAATAGATTGCTTATATAGTTAGTACTAAAGGTAAGAGCTGTATTATTTGCTCAAATTATTCTATATGTTAATTACATTGTGTTATATCTTGACTGGTAATGATTTTTAGTCTGTGGAACTTCTTCTTATGTCATGGTCAAAATTTTTTATAGTTACTAAAGGCTTTGAATATCGTTCATAAGAAACATATACAAAAGTTTAAAAACTTTAAAATATACATACTCCTATGGCAATTAGAACTGGAGAGCAATATTTAGATTCTATAAAAATTAGAAATAAGGCTGAAATTTACGTAATGGGAAAAGAAGTAAAGGATGTAACCACTCATCCCTTCTTGAAACCTTCTGTAATGGCATTTAAGGCAACATTTGATGCTGCTTGGGAAGAAGACACAAAAGAATTAGCCAGAGCATGGAGTCCCTTCATAAATGAAGAAGTGAATAGATTTAATCATATACACAGGTCACCAGAGGATTTAGCTGCTAAAGTAAAGTTGTTAAGAAAATTAAGCCATAAGACCGGTGCATGTTTCCAAAGATGTGTAGGATGGGATGCTCTAAATACCTTATGGATTATGACGAATATAATGGCTCAAAAAGGTAAAAAAGAGTATAAGGATAGATTTGTCGAATACTTAAGTTACGTCCAAAAGAAGGATTTAGCATTAGCTGGTGCTATGACAGATGCAAAAGGTGTAAGAACATTAAAACCACATCAACAGCCAAATAAGAACGCTTATGTTAGAATTGAGGAAGTTACAAAAGACGGTATTTATGTTTCTGGCGCAAAGGCAAATATTACTGGTGTAGCTGCAACAGAAGAAATAGTGGTTTTACCCACTAGGGCTATGGGGCCAGAAGATAAAGATTATGCTGTTGCTTTTTCAATACCTACAGATACTGAGGGTATAAAGATTATTGTTGGTAGACAATTAAATGATGCTAGAAGATTAGAGGGTGGTGACATAGATGCTTTACCGTACTTCTATAACCACGAGGGTTTAGTAATCTTTGACCATGTTTTTGTACCAATGGATAGAGTATTCTTAATGGGAGAATACGAGTTTACTTCACAATTAGTTGAAGTATTCTCAGCATATCATAGACAAGGATATGGTGGTTGCAAGGCTGGTTTAGGAGATGTAATTATTGGTGCCTCAATGAATTTAGCAAAACAATTAGGAGTGGAAAAAGCTTCACATGTACAAGAAAAACTAACGGAAATGATATTCTTAACTGAGACCATGTATTCTGCAGGAATTGCAGCTAGTTTAAATGCAGTTAAGGTTTGCGATAATTGTTGGTGGGTTAATCCTATGCACGCTAATGTTACAAAACATCTAGTAGCTAGATTCCCAGCACAAATTTCTCAGCTCTCTATCGATATTGCTGGTGGGATAATAGGAACTGCGCCAAGTGAGTGGGATTTGAAGAATCCTAAATTAAGAGAATATATTGCCAAATACTTACAAGGTGTCGAGGGTTATACAGCTGAAGATAGATTAAGAATGGTCAGATTACTGGAAAACGTTAGCCTAGGTGTTGCATTCCAAATTGAATCTGTACACGGTGCAGGAAGTCCAGCAGCACAAAGAATAATGTTTAGCAGACTTTATGACTTAAACTATGCTGAGGAAGTTGCAAAGAGGTTAGCTGGGAAGAAGACTGATTTACAGTGGAAACCTAAAGCAGAGCCTTGGAGAGAAAGTGAGACAGAAAAATTAGTAAAAAGTTAATTTTTTATCTCTCACTCTAATATCCCCTTTTGTGTTCCTGAGAAAAACTAGTGGTCTTATAAAGGAACTTAACTCGCTTGACATTACATTACTTAATTTATCCTTTATGGGAGCGATAGCCGGTCTCAACTATCCATTATTTGTAGCTTCAACAATACCTAACGCAAGTTGGCTACTTTCAGTTCTACTAGGAGCTTTATTTACATTGCCTCTTGTTATAAATTATTATTTAATATCTGTAGAATATAGTAGGGCTTCAGCTGACTATATATTTGTATCTAGAAATTTAAACGGTTTCGGAGGAGTATTAATGGCTGTTTCACTTTTTATGAGCTTTGTAATGGGATTTCCGGTACTAAGTATGTTAGAGGTCATTTACGTAGTTGTACCAGGATTACAAAGTATTGGTTATGTGACAAACAATCAAGGGTTAATTAACTTAGGAAATGAAATACTAAGTACTCCGACGTTTTTGTTCGTTCTTACATTATTTTTTACCCTGGTTACTCTTGTCCTCTCATTGTCAGTGAAAGTATATTTTAAAGCCATAAGGTACTTAACATTTGCAGAAATTATAAGCACAATTTTAGTTATTTTCTCGTTATTTCACTTCCATGAATTTTATAGAGATCCTAAAATCAACTTACCACAAACATTAGCTTTAACGCAAATAATGATTCTCAGCTACTTCGCATTTATTAACGCTCCAGCTTACTTTGCCAGTGAAGTTAAGAAGCCTAGAAAGGGAATGCGTTACGGCTATTTTCTAAGTTGGTTTCTCAATTTGCTCTTCAGTATACTCATTGTGATCTCTGTGGAAATGACTATAGGTAAAAGCATGTATTTGCAGATTGAAAGTAATGGATGGAACTATCCAATAATACCGAATAGTTTAATATCCTTTGCAACAATTTCGTTTCCAAACAAATTAGTAGTCATTTTGATTGTCATTACTTCTCTTAGCTGGTATTTATTATATGCAATGCAAAATTTTGTCATGTCCTCAAGACTTTTATTTTCTATGTCGTTTGACAGAATACTTCCAGCATTTTTTGCTGATGTATGGAAAGGGACACCACTAAAATCACTAATTTTCTCATTTGCAATATCTTTAATTTTCTCATGGATAGAGGTTTATGAAGGCTATTCTGTAAGCTTTGCAATAGATGGAATATGGTTTATCTTATGGAGTTATCTTATTGTCAGTATTGCTTCTATAAGAAAATACAGAATTATTGGAATACTATCTTCAGTTAGTATGTTATTTACCGTAATATATACTCTATATTTCGGTTTTTCAAATCCATCCTTTGGAAATATAATATTTACCGGTAATGAGGTATTTGATTTACTTACTATTTTAATACCTCCAGTTACGGCTGTAATTGTTTATCTAGTATCG
The DNA here is from genome assembly GCF_009729055.1 of Sulfurisphaera ohwakuensis. Lineage (GTDB taxonomy): Archaea > Thermoproteota > Thermoprotei_A > Sulfolobales > Sulfolobaceae > Sulfurisphaera > Sulfurisphaera ohwakuensis. Next base: position 1,669,656 of record NZ_CP045484.1, read on the forward strand.
AAGGAATATAGGAAAAGAGAGGGAATAAGAATAGAAGACATATTCAAAGAGATTCCGCCAGAGTGAGAAATGAGGAGATCAGATACAGCATGTAACTTACAACTCTTATATCAAAACTTGTTATAAGTCCGAGAAGAAAGAGTATTGCTATAATTTTTAACTTACTATTTTGTGTTAAGTTTGAGAGTCTGAAGTTACCTAAAACTAGGGCAGTTAGTATTCCAATATCAACGAATAGTGCACCAATTAGTACTAGAGTTAAACCCAGAAGATGAACTACAGATATTGAGGATGCGGGAATTCCTATAAGTATTCCTAGATAACCTAAAAGCATTAAATATGCACCAGCATATGGTATTTTAAACTCTTGTCTAGATGTGAGTTTCTTGAATACTCTTCTTAAAAAATAGGCTGAAATAAATGCTAAGATTAGTCCTATAATACTGATAACTTCATAATTTAAATAGAGAGTTATGATTGATAACATAGAATAAATAGAGTAAAAGATAGAAAAATATTTCAAATCCATTCTCATTACCTATTACAAACTCTCATGAAACAATACAAATACCCTACCAGCATTGATGATAATGCTAGTGATATTTCAAATCCATAAAGCATCACTCTAGTAAATTCATCGTTTTGTGTAAGCAAATAGCCTAAGCCCGAAAATCCAGCTATAGCTATTGAAACAATATTACTTGTTGCTATAAATTTAGGGAATAAAAGTCCAGTTCTCGAAGCCAAAATATAAAGATAATATCCTAGTCCTCCAGAGGCTAAAGCAAAGATAATATGAAAAATTAGCACTTCTTCTGACATATAATAATTCTTTATAATGCCATTATCAAGTAGTGCCCTTAATAATCCTAAAGTGAAAGTCGCAAATAGGACTACTATACTAACAATTGAGTATCTATAAATTAATTTGGGATTCGTTCTCTTTCACCTCCTCTTCCTCACAACATATTCTATTCCCAAAAGGTATATCTCCTAACTTTAACTTCAATGACATAGAAGCTTCTAATAATGATCTCTGAATACTTTCTAATATTTTATACCATGCTAAATTAGGATTGTCATCTCTAATTTTAATTCCCAATTCATAAGCTATTTGCTTTAATCCTTGGACACAAGATAAAATAACTGAGCAATTTCCGCAGATATATGTTGTGTCATTCATGTCAAAATAAATTAGCTGTTTTTTATTAGTTATATATATTATTCCGTCTTTTAGAACTATTCCCCCTTTATCGTTAAGAGCATAAGGAATAACCACTTTAAATGATATAGCGTTATCTAGTAAAAGTCCCATTTTCCTAAGCTTATCAACTATAAAATAAAAATAACTTTTACTGATTTCACCGTCTCTTTTATCACTACTTAAAACTCTTACATAAACCTCATCTCTTAACCTCGAGAAGATTTCATCTTTAAGCAAAATCACATCATTTGATATTATGGGTCTTGTAACATTAATAACTCTTAATAAACACATACGTAAAGATATCTATTTAAGGGTTTATATTCCTAAATTTAAAAATATGTCGTATTAATGATTAACAATGTTAACCATTTATGAGATAAAGTTAAATAATTAAATCATTTTGAGAACAAAAGTAGAATTAGATAATCAGTCCAACGATTAACATTTTTGAGTTGAACTACTTAACTTATTAAATGTGGTAAAATGAGTGTAAAACCTTCTACCAAATTAACCATAAGTATTGCTCTCTCAGTTCTTCTACTAGGAGTATTATTAGCAGTAACCAATACTCCTATGGCACAAACATCTCCGGACATACCAGTATACAAAGTTGTTGGTACAGCCGATTTATCTAATCCTGGCTCAGCATCTTATTGGTCAAAAATCCCATGGATTAACATTTCCCTAACAGCAAACATTCCTCAGGCACCAACTTCTGGTTTAACACATTATGTTTTAGTTAAGGCTGCTTGGAATGGATCGTGGATATTTGTATTAGTAAAATGGTACGCTCCTAACCCAGCATTTGGTGCTTGGTCAGCAGCTGCAGGTGCACTTTATCCTCCAGCTTCTGGCCCAGGATTATTTAGACAAATAATGCTTACACCAGGAACCACATATACTATAGAAAAGAATTATACAAATTACATAGCCGTTGTAAATGGAAAGACATATCAGGGTAGGCTAGTTCTTAACTATTCTGGTATACTTTTACCTACTCCTAATGGAACACAAATAACTGTCTTATCTAATGGTTCAATTGTCTTATGGCACTCCTTGAGACCAATGGAGGAATTATTATACAGTGATGGTATGTTTTATGGCTATTATACTAATTCAACATGGTATTATCCAGATAGAGTTGCTATGATGTGGTATATGGGTAGTGTAATACCACCAAGTAAGGACGGTATGAATATAGGTGGTAAATACCCCGGGCAAACATTCGATGGGGTTACTTTTAAAGATGCTGGAGGTTCTTTAGCTCAACCAGGAGGTGCAGCTAATATTTGGATGTGGGTATCGGGAGCTACATGGAATAATTCCACTTACGATCCAGCATTTAAAGCGAATCTATGGCAGAATGAGTCTTTAACAGGTTTACCATATGTTGATCCTGGAAATCATGGATTTGCTGTACCCCTTTACTCAAATAATACTAATATGTATGAGGTTGATTGTGCTGGAATATGGTATACACCAGTAGCATCTAAAGGATTAAATGGTTCACTATTCTTCATATGGACTGGTGCTACATGGAGTAATGGGTATTGGACTGTAGAGTTTGCTAGACCACTAGCTGTACCACCAAATTATGCCAATTGGATGCCTAATATAACAGTTGGGAAAACCTATTATGTTGCCTTCGCAGTATGGCAGGGTAAATTAGGAGAGACCTTATTTGATAAGTCTATAACATCCTCGTTCTTAACATTACAGTTAGTAACCACTCCACCAACTACGACTACTACAACTACTACTTCAGTCTCATCTACATCTACATCAGCTGCAATTCCTTCAACTACAGTAGATGTTACTGTAGTAGGTGCAGTTATAGCTATTTTAGCTTTAGTAGTATTATATGTGGTGTACAGAAGATGAAAATTCTATCCTTCCTTGAGAAAGATATAAAATATTTTTTTGTAATTTTAGGCATTTCTGGGTTTCTTCAATTCATGTTTTCTGAAGCTTTTATTTTTCCTTCAGCCTTACCTATTCATATCCCTGCTGAAATGTTTCTTCTCAGAACAGGTGCAGTTTCTTTTTACATCTTTTTCATTTCCCTCATTCTAGTCTCATTTCTTTTGTCTAACAAAGTGAAAGCTCTTCTACCTTTATCAATACTACTTATAATATCCCCTATTTTAGCGTATTTAAACGTCAACTATACATATTATTACGGTATTGAAATATTTGTAATAATAATAGCTATTACAGCATTGATCGAAGCTACTGTCAAAAGTAGTATAAAAGTAGTACTTCTCATTCCATCTGGAATACTAGTAGGACTAGGGTTAATAGCATCGTTTTTCATTACCTTTTATCATACTACCCTCTACGTAAGTTATTTAGATTTTCTCATTTTTTCTGCAGTTACATTTTTAGTCTATACTATACTATGGAGGAGGATAACTAGTAAAAGGAGTATTATTGCTTATATTGTGGGCTTAATGAGCATGTATCCGTTTATTATGTTCGCTCATGAGATTATAACAAATAAGTATATACAAATCCTAATGGAAATGATACTTCCTTCAGCCCTCGGTATAACTATTTATAATCCTTCTCACTTACTCTATTTAGTTTACTTCTTAGGAATAATTACGTTTTCCATCATTTCTATCATTATTAAAGGTAATGGTTCTGCAGGAATTGGTTATTTTATGCTAATATCCAATGTGTTTTTTGGGATATATGGCTATCTTTTGCTAATGTACATGTTAGTTCCTACTATTGGTTATGTTCTCATGTGTTATAATGAGATGAAAGAAGAAAGTATTATTAAATATTTATCACAAAAATTAAAAGTAAAAAATCAATAATAAATTAAACTCTTTTTTAATTTAATATCTTTAGTCCAACGGCAAAAAGTTATATGATATAATGCTCACTTTTTATTGTGATAAAAAATGATAAAGATAAGATTAGGAGATAAAGACGAAAAGGCTGTGCTTAATTATTCAGATCTTGTCTTTATAAAGAGATTGTTAGCTAAAATGAGAGATCCTAAGACTAGATTCGATAGCAAAGAATTTGTTTCCAAGGGAGAGGACTATTTATTTAACTATGTAAATAAAAACGTAGGTAATGTTGATGAAAAAAGGAGAAAATTCCTTAAAGGTTTAATCTTTGGGATAGCTGCTGCAACAGTAGCTGCAATCATCCCTGGAGTAGAAGTTATAGTTCCTCCTCAAGTAGCAGCTGTTTCTGGTTTTCCTAAATCTCTCCTTGTAGATTCATCTGGAAATCCAATTAAAGCTTCTGAAATACCAGTAAACAGTCCTTATATTGTTCTCTTTGAATACCCTATGACCGGGGAACCGAACTTCCTATTGAATCTAGGAGATTCGTCTGGCAAACCAGTAGAAATACCTCCAACAAAAGTTGTTGTTCCACAGACTGGAGATACTTATGACTTTCCTGGAGGAGTAGGTCCAAATAAATCAATCGTAGCTTATAGTGCAATATGCCAGCACCTTGGTTGCACTCCACCATATATACACTTTTATCCACCACAATATGTTAGTCCTTCACAATTAACTGCACCAGAACCAGATCAATTAACTGCCCAAGCATTATTAGCTGCTAAACAAGCTAAAGTGCCAGCAATAATCCATTGTGATTGTCACGGTTCTACATATGATCCTTATCGTGGTGCTGCTGTTTTAACTGGTCCTACACAGAGACCATTACCTACTGTTGTATTAGAGTGGGATTCTAGTACAGACTATCTTTATGCTGTAGGATCTATAGGAGTTGCGGTTTATCCAGAAGGAGCTAACGGCGTACCGTCATCTAATCCAAAAGTTGATTTAGATAATAGTTTTGGGTCTCCAGTGGGTAGCAAGACGACTGTTCAAAATACTCAAAATCCTTTTAGCGGAAGTTAATTTTTTCCTCTTTTTATTATTTTCTTATTTAATTTTTGATAAATAGTGAAGTATCTTCATCATTTCTTAAAAATCAGTCCAACGCTTAATCCTTTTTTAATATCTTTCTAATTTAATCATATGAGTGATAGAGTCTCAAATTGGTTTAAGGAAAGACTGGGATTAGATGATTTACCATTTTTCAGAACACCAGACTATATGTATAAAGTCAATTTCTGGCTAGGAGCACTAGTAGCTTCAGCATTTATCTATACTGTAATATCCGGTTTAATACTACTTCTCTATTATAATCCTGACCAAGGATATGAGTCCACATTATTCATCATAGATAAAGTTCCTTATGGATCTGTAGCCCTCTATAGCCACTTATATGGCGCTTATGCAATGATAATTTTAGCTTATGTTCATATGTTTAGAAATTACTTCGCTGGAGCGTACAAAAGACCTAGAGAGTTACTATGGATAATTGGAGTTATTATGTTAGTTCTAACATTAGGTACTTCTTTCCTTGGATATAGCTTAATCGGTGATGCATTGGCTACTAGTGCTGTAGATGTAGGTGCTGGAATAGTTTCTTCAGTTCCTGGATTATCGGGATTATTACCAGTATTATTTGGAAATTACGATGCTGGTCAGTACGGTAGAGTATTAGCATTACATATAATTTTTGCTGCACTTATTGGAGTGCTATTTGTATTTCACTTCTTCCTAGCCGAGCACTACGGAATGATGCCGTCAAGGAAGGAAAAACCAAAAGCCCCTGCAGTATATACAAAGGAGGAATGGATGAAATTTAACCCATGGTGGCCAAGGAATTTTGTTTATATGATGTCATTAGTCTTCCTAACTTGGGGCTTTATACTAGTTATTCCAAATGCACTATCATATTTAAGTGGATTACCACAGCAATTAAATCCATTCTTAAATCCAAAGCCTGCTCCTCCACCAAATTCTCCAGCTGCTGCACATATAACAACTTATCCACCATGGTTCTTCCTATTCCTATATAAGATGGCTGATTTCACTAACAACGTATTATTATTCCTACTATTTAGCTCAATAATACCCCTAGTTTACCTAATAATTGTGCCATTCCTAGATAGAAGCGCAGAACTGCATCCTCTAAAAAGGAAAGTATTCACTGGTATAGGAATACTAATGATTGTGTATTTAATTCAAAATACTATTTGGGGTGATCTAACCCCTGGAGTACCAATACCATTTAAGCAACAAGTTATAGCATTCTTACCTCCAGCAGTAATAGTTGCTATAGGAATGTATTTCTTACCATCACCAAAAACAGAGACAAATGCTTCTTCACCATCATTAACTCAATCTACAAGTATTACTAAAATGATGACGCAAAACTTACCTAATTTGCCTATAAAAGCTGTAGGAAAAGTAGAAGTTGCCTCTGAAACTAAAAAGAAATTTGCTGAGATTTTGATATCAATACTCTTTATTATGGCAGTAATATTAGCGGCACAAATATGGACAATACCTTCAACTGGTCCAGCCTCTAATCTATTTGGTATCGACTTAGGATTGATATTTATAATGCTAGGTGAGGCAATATCCTTGTATCATTACGTAGTATATAAGAAATAAAATATTTTTTATTAGTTTTTCCCAAAATTTATATTGGGGGTGTTTTGTTTTGATTAGTGTTGGTTTTTATTATAGGGTTAAGAGGGGTTTTGAGAATGAGTTTGAGAGGAAGTTTGGTGAGGTTGTTTCTTTTTTGTCTAATTTTAAGGGTTTTAGGGGTGCTAGGCTTTATAGGAGTGTTGATGATCCTTCTGAGTATTTGATTTATAGTGAGTGGGAGGATTTGGAGTCTTATAAGAATTTTATCAACAGTACTGCTTATAGGGAGACTGTTGAGTATGGTAGGAGTATTATTGAGGGTAGACCAACACACAAAGTATTCCAACAAGTAAACACATAAAAAAGTAAAGATATTATTTTTTTATTTTAACTCCAAAAAGTTTTTAAGTATAGAGTTTAAACTATATTTGATGACATATGAAAATTACAATAGGTGAGATAATTGCTATATTATTAATTTTAGCAGGATTATCTTTAGGGTTTTTATCAGCTACTCCAACAACTTCTACACATTTATCATTAATTTCGCCATCTGCGGTTTCTAAATACTTAGGAAACTCCTGGACAATTAACTATGAATATATTGGTAGTGGTTACTATTCTAAGATACCCCAATTGCAAATTTATAAGAATGCTGAATTAGTATATGAAAACCTAACTGACAGTTTAGGTGATGAATTGATAATAATATACGCTTATCCATATCATGGTACTAATACTCTTTACGTTCACGGATATACAGTCTTGTTTACAACAAATAAAGGAAACGGATATTTAATGATTAGCTATATAGGAAATTCCACATCAGTAAGTGTAACACAGATAGAGGCATTAGCTAACTATATCTTCAACGTTGAATAATTTTTAAGCATTGAAAAGAAAGATTTTTTATGGTAAATTATTTTCCCTACCTCTTAAATTATCTTAACTCATCTGAATTTTTCCCAGTAGATCAAATAATACCAGAGCTTAGACCATTATACTCATTTATCTTAGCATATAAATTTTCTTGTCAAGGAAATCTTCAACAAGCATCATTTTTGCTTCAAAGTGCTAGAGATTCCCCATTTATTAACCCTTATTCGTTAAAACAGCATCAGCTACATAATCCACAATGCTATGATAAGCTTTTCTTAGCCGTAAACTCATTCTATCTTCCTAACGATCCTTGGAGAAATGCCTTATCAGCAATAATACTTGAAACTAAAGGGTATATTACCCCTAATTCTAGCTTTATAACGGAAGGAATCTCAAACGCTTTACAATTGATTAATAAGACAATATCTCTTTCCCCTCATGTAATTTATAAGCTTTATAAAGCATTTATCTCTAGGGATTTCGATAATAAGCACTTACAGCTTGTTAAGGATTACTTTAAAGAAATAGAACCCCATTTCCTAAATTACTATCAAGCTCTCTTTGATTTATCTTTTTACCACCTTTCCTTTCTAAAATATACTGATTACTCTCCAGTAGTTGCTACTATAACAAATTTCATTTCTTTTGGTGAAGTTGATTTATTATCAGAAGGGGTAAAAAAGATATCTTCTCATCTTACCCAAACACCACTAGCGTTTACAGATCTATATTTTGCCTCTAGGGATTTGGGTATTTTAGTTAGTGAAATAATTTCTTCTCCGAGTTTTAATTTAGAGCAAGTTGATCACGTTAGAGATTTAAGCTTAGAGGCTTTATCTCATGCTATGAAAGAATTAGAGAAACATGGAAGAGAAAGGTATGCTATCTCTATAAAGGTAATGATTAATAGAATAGCTGGTAAAAAGACAGATGAACTTTTAAAATACTTTAATTTAATGAAAGAAATACAAGATGTTGCATATAAGGATTACATTTACTTCCTTTACCAAGGTGCCAGTAGTAAGGTTAAAGAGGAGTTATGCAACTTACCAGAATTAAAAGAATCTTGTAAAAATCTTAAACAAGGACAGATTTTATAATTATAAATTCTAAAAACCTATAAGAGAAAATTTATTAGTTACCGAACTAAGTAAGCATTGCAATGAATATCAAGCTTGTACTTTTAGTACTTACATTAGGAACACTAATGGCTGCAGTTGATACTACAATAGTTCTTTTAGCCTTACCTACGATAACTGTAGACCTAAATACAGACTTACTTACATCAATCTGGGTATTATTAGCTTACCTCTTGGTTTTAGCAATACTAACTACTCAGACTGGTAGGCTAGGTGATATTCTAGGAAGAAGTAAAATCTATAACTTGGGCTTTATATTATTTACCCTAGCATCTGCATTAGCTGGTGCTTCAGCAAATATTTACGAATTAATTGCATTTAGAGTTATTCAGGCTATTGGGGGTGCAATGTTAACTGCTAATAGTAATGCCATAATTGCCGATATTTTCCCTCCTCAAGAAAGAGGAAGAGCTTATGGGATAACTTCATTAGGATGGAATATTGGAGCTCTGCTTGGAATAGTATTAGGAGGAATTTTAACTACATTCTTTGGATGGAGGTTCATATTCTACATTAATGTTCCTATTGGAATAATAGCTGTAATAATAGGTTTAAGAAATATTAAAGATATAAATAAAGTTAAATCATCCTTAGATATAACTGGAGCTTTAATTCTCGGAATCTCATTAACTTTCATATCACTTTCAGTTATGTTCATGGCTGCTAACGGTATGAGTATGCAATATCTTCTTGAGTTACTTGTGGGAGTCCTACTAGTGCCACTGTTTATTTATAACGAGATAAAGGTTAAAATGCCTATGATAAACATCTCAGTATTTAAAATAAGATTGTTATCCTTCTCTCTCATTTCCAGCTTTCTGCAGGGTGTTGGTGCATTAGCCTTAACATTTCTATTAATAATGTATTTACAAGGTGTCAGAGGTTTATCACCGTTAGATTCCTCTCTTCTGTTAACACCTAGTTATATTATAGCTAGTGTGCTAGCTCCAATAATGGGTAGAAGAGCTGATAAAGGTTCACCAGGTTTGATTGCTGGGATAGGGTTGATATTCATATTTATCTCCTTACTCCTTTACTATCTCCTGTTAACACCAACAACACCACTGTATGACATTTTATGGATTTCAGCAATAACTGGTATTGGTTCAGCAATGTTTTGGCCATCAAATGCAGCAGCAATAATGTATTATGCGCCTAAGCAATACTATGGTTCGGTTTCTGGTATTTCTAGGACTTTAGGAAGCATAGGTACTGTCTTAAGTTATGTTATGAGCATTTCAATAGCTACTTTAGTTATTCCTAGATATGTTGCGTTTGAAATCTTATTAGGTACAAACGCATTAGATCCGAAAACTGGTGCAGATTTTGTTCAAGGCTTACACTTTGCTTTCCTAGTTTCTGCTGTAATAATTATTATTGCGTCAATATTCTCAATGGCTAGTGGGATAAAAAGAAAATTAAGTTCTTAGAATTTTTATCTCATATATTCAATCGTTTGAAGATAATATATCCTCCTAGGACAGGTAATATTATCCACAACAGTTGGCTAATTACTGAAACCCCTAAATTAACTCCCTTTGGGAAATGAAGGTATAACATGTAATATGAGATTAATGAGCTAACGGATGAAGGGTTAATGTAGTAGCTTAGTACATTATTTAATGACGGATATAAAAGGCTAATAACGGATATTGCTATATCTACAATAAAATATAATGCTATTGAGATTCCTAAACCAGCAGTTGGAGATGTAAGAGAGTAAAATAAGTAGCTAATTGAATACCATACTAATACGATCGTAAAAGTATAGATAAACATGTAATAAGCAATAAAAGATGGTATAAAGTGTAATAATGAATACGACGTTATTGAAATTGCTAAGCTAAACAGTAAGCTTGCTACTAACGTAGATATGACACCAGAAAAGTATCTTGTAAAATAGAGCTGTCCTCTTGTTATTGGCCTAGAAAGTATAAAGTCTAATCCTCTATCTTTCAACTTTCCAAACATTACGTATGCAACGTAAATAAAGATTATAATAAATGCAAACGAGAATAATCCCATAGCTCCTAGCATAGGGGTTACTATCTCGAATTCTATCTCTGGTTCTAAAGGCATACCTGTTCCACTTAACGAGACATTAGGAACACCGACATAAATATAAAAGGTATGTGAAGGTATCTGAATTACATCATCTTTTATTCCGTTAACAGATAAGTTGATCGTTTTAATCACAGAATTATTAAGATTTCTGAATTCTACAGAAAAATTTCCAATGCCAGCAAATATAAAGTGTGCTGTAGTGCTATTGTAACCAGCTATAACATAGAATACCAGAAAGAAAGGCTGAGAAGCGTATGCAATGCTTGAGTAATCGACTAGTTTGCTTATATTTGCAAAAATTATAGTATTAATAAACGGATTTTCAATTTGGTTACTAGTTTGTACGCTAGATCCGAAAGAATTAAATCCTACAGAAATATGATTAATATTTACATGTAATATTACCTTTTCTTCTCCATTATAATTAGCTGTGATTGACGATGGGAAAGTAGAAGTATCTACTACAATATATCCAGATGAGTTAGTTACATAGGTATTATTATTTATCTTTATAGCCACTCCCGATAATGGATTACCATCAGTATCAAAGGCAAATCCTATAATATGATATACTCCACTAGCCTGATTTTGACTAACGGTAACTATTACGTTATAATTGTATAGTTCTGCAGGATATATATTGAGAGAATGATATGCCTCGTAAATTATTCCTACTCCACCAACAACAAAGAGTATTAAGAAAATTAATACAGAAAGTCTTAAAAATGTTCTTCTAAAATCATAAAGTAGCGGATTTACCATATATTTTACATGTTGTTATTAGATTTTAAATTTAATGCTTATATTGAAGAATTTTAACGACTCAACACCATATTCACTTTCTAAAAACTTTTTATATTTAGAAGTAATATGTAACTTAATGATTAGAATAGTAAATCTCTATAAGAAGTATGGCGATTTCTTAGCTCTTAAAGGAGTTTCCTTTGATGTAAATAATGGAGAAGTTGTAGGCTTTGTTGGACTAAACGGGGCTGGTAAAACGACTACAATAAAAATTTCAGCTGGTGTAAATTTTCCCACATCGGGTGATGTGGAGATTGATGGATATAGTATTACTAAAGATAAAAGGAAAGCAAGTAGAAACGTTGGTTGGGTTCCAGAACTGCCTAATTTTGAGCCAGATGTAAAAGCTTTGGATTACTTTGTCTATTTAGCTGGCTATTATGGTATTTCCTCTCAAGAAGCTAAAAACCTGGGCAAAAAGCTTTTAGAAGAGGTTGGTCTCTCAGAATGGATGAACGTAAAGATTGGTAAGTTTTCTCAAGGAATGAAGAAGAGGTTCGCCTTAGCTGTTTCATTAGCTGGTAATCCTAATAACTTTCTATTTGATGAAGTTTTAAATGGCTTAGATCCTGCAGGGATGCAATTCTTTAAAGATTTAGCAATAAAAATGAAAAATGAAGGGAGAGCTATACTTTTCTCTTCTCATATTTTATCTGAGGTTGAAAACATAGCAGATAGAGTAGTGTTTATTCATAAAGGTAAGATAATTGGAATTAAAAAGATGGAAGACTTAAGGAAAATGGTTTCAACAAACATTGTAAAAGCAGTGGTAAACAATTACAACGAAGCACTAAAGGTTGCTGAAAAATATGGTAAACCGGCTATAGTGAATGGACAAATAATTATATCTGATTTTAAGGGCGATATCTCTGAACTATCGAGTGAACTGAAACCTTATGGTTTAATAGAAATTGGTTATGAAAGACAAAATCTTGAAAGTGTTTTCTTCCAATTAATTTCTGAGAGTGAAAAAAGTGAAAGCCGTTGATGCGATTAATGAACTTTTTGCCAATTATCGACTCATTATCCTTACTTTAATTATAGCGATAATTGGTGCTATAGTAGTGGGTATTATTTCTTTACTTTTAGGACTAGGTGTATCTATTTCCTCAATCTTTGGAATCTCTTCCCCATACGGAGTAGTTGTAAAACTGATACTTTCTGTCATAGTAAGCATATTTTACATATTTGCTTTAGCAATTTCAATTTACTCATACAAGAGATATTGGGATATCTCTAGAGCTTTTTCCAGTATAGGTATATTTTTCTCCGATGCAATAATAGCTGGAATAGCATTAGGTCTTGTAAACTTTATCTTCTCTTACATTCCAGTAGTGGGAATATTAATATCAGCATTAGTATTTACTGGTCTTGCGTTAAGTTTCTCCGTTTCCGAAAGAGGTAAAAAAATTGTTGACTCGATGAACGAAGGTTTTTCAGCAATATCTAGTTTAATAAGAATAGATGCTGTCTCTCTTCTCATCTTGTATATAGCGGCAATACTCTCTTTTATTCCTATTTTAAATATAGTCGCAATACCTTATGTTGCGGTATTATCGTCTCTTTTAACTAAGTAATTTACTTAATTTCTCATAGAGTTCAGCGTTTTTGCTTTTTACAACTTCTTCATTTATCTTTTTTAACATAGAAATAATTTCAGATGAATTAGCTAATTCATGTCTTCCTAGGGGGGATTCGACATAAGCTTTTCCGTTTTTAATTACTATTTGTATTTTACCTAATTGAGAACCTATAGCAACTTCATAAGAAATTTCCTCAGCAATTCTTATCTCATCTTGGGAAACATTGACAACAATCCAACTACCTTGATAGCAAAAACCAATACCGTCTTTCCTTACCTCAACTCTTTGAAATGACATAATTTATTTTATTTTCCCAGAGGTTAATATATTTATCATGACCAAATCAATAATAAAAATTGATGACAAAATCTTGATAGAAATAAATAAGAAAGGGATAAATGCGATACTTGTCAACGGAGAAATAAAAGTAGGGGATTATGATGGTGTAGAATTTAAAGAAACAAAAATGAAGCATGAGGAATTTGTAAAGGAAATAGTTGATAAAGTAAAAGAATTTCTTTTGAAGTGTAACTTCATTCAGTCTATTGTTATGTCTGATATGTATTACATAAAATTTTATCTCGGTGAAAGAGAAGTTATTGCGTTTATCTCAGAAGATGGAAAAATTACACTAAACGTTGAAGTAGAGTTAAACGAAGATTTAAAGGAAAAATTACTTTTGTGCGTAGATGAATTTAAAAAATTATTAAAAATCTCTTGAAGGTTTTCTCTTTAAGTTTTTTAGTAATTATGATGAAAAATTGTATATGAAAAAATGTCCTAGATGTGGTTATGAAAATCCAGATAATGCGGAATTTTGTGAGAAGTGTCATTATCCGCTCTTTGAAATAAGAAGTTTATCAATCACTGAAGTCACTGAAACTAAAGAAAGATTGAAAATTGTAGTGTTTTATTATCTCTTATTTGCATCAATATTTTATATAATTAGTATAGTAGGCTTTTCTATTTTTCCTCAATATATGAGTATTATAAACGCAATAGCTACTATTCTTCTCTCATTAGCAATATACGGGTCTAAAGCTAAATGGTATTATTATTTTGCTAATTTATCATCATTAGGCCTATTTCTTATATCAAAACAACCTTTAGTTGGATATGTTATATTTTCTCTCAGTGGTATTATTATTTCCGATTATATAAGAGTAATTTATAACATAGAGAAAGATGAAATTTTTAGAATATCATTTCTTATTCTTACCATAGGTTATTTAGGAGGTTTATTATTTACAATACTTTATAACATGATTATAGCTGGCTATCTTGTTGCTGTAATGGAGAGTGCAAAAAGAATAATGGAAAAAGGGAAGGCAAAAAATAATTTACCTTCTTCTAAGGACTAAAACTAAGCCTATTACAATCAATATCACTGCTATTATTATACCTATAATCAAAACTGTATTTGTTGATGACGAGGTTGTTGTAGAGAGTGGGGGTATTAGTTGAGATGTTGTTGCAGTTGAAGGTGTTTGACTAGTTGTTGATGTTGAAGTTGACTGCTGTGTAGTTGATGTTGAAGTAGTTGTAGCAACTGTACTTGGTTGTTGGTTATATACTACATAGTATACATTTGAGGGATCATCAAATACTATAAGCTTTCCGTTAGCAATAAAGTAATTTGAGGAATTTAATTCTATAAGTTCTCCATTCACTAATTTGTAAACTGTAACTTCACTATTGTTAGTGAGAAGACTAACGTTAAATAATATATACTGTGATGATGAATTGACTATAACTTCTTGTGCTACATAAGCTTTACCCTGAATTTTTACTGTAGTATTACTAACATTTTCTGGTTTAACAGTTGTCACATTTGCAGTAACATTAGACTTGGTAACTACAACAAATTTAGCTGAGTTATTTAGGTAAATAAGTACTAAAACTCCAGCTTCATTATTTACAGAAACCACATGGGTAAAGTTTACGTAAGCTGTAGAAGAAACCTTACCGTGACTATTAGCAACAATTATAATTTCATTTCCGTTTACATATGTTTTCCCTACAAATTCACCATGAACTACAGTGACTCCTTGAACTTCAACTATTTTAATTTCAGAAAACTCGAAGTTAGTACTGTGTTTTATGGGTCCTAGACCAAATGAATTAGTTCCGTTAACATTAACCATATGAACATACCCAACTACGGTACCATTAACACCATAAAATTCTATGGTTTCTTCACTAAATTGTAACTTACCACCACCCATCAATCCTCCAGCAAAACCGTATCCCATCCCTTTCCAAACTAGTGCTGGCGTCAATGAACCATTAAAATATGCCTCTGTAACTATATATCCAGACTCATTGCTCCATGATGTACCGTTATAATTTACACTCATAAAGAGTGGAGAATACCTCTTGGGAATTTGTGTTTGAATCGAAAGTTCTCCACTGGTAGTTGAAGAGATTGCGAAGCCCATTGAAAGTAAGCTTAAGCTAATGTCCTTAGTTAATGTAGTATTAGTCTTAATACCTAAAGTTACGTTAACAATAGAAGTACCGTTTGCGAATTGTAGGAGTAATGTTCCAGTACCGTTAACATATGCTAATGTATTAATTGTAATAGAGCTATTTTCAACCCCAGCCCACACTAGCTCTGATTGTCCAGCACTATATACTATTACTCTAATCAAGTTAGGAACGTTTGTGTAAAGTGAAAGAGAATTGTTTGTATATATGCTAACTTTAACTTTACCAGTATAGTTGCTTATAGAGTTGAAAGTTAGTAGATATACAGATTTATTATAAGTGGCATGTAAAGCTTGATTATTTCCAGATATCGTATTATTATACATAACTGATGTGACAGTATATAGTACACTGTTAGAATTTAACAAGAAGTTTTTTACACCACCACTGCTATATACACTATCATATCGTGTATAGTAAACATGAATTGTCTGATTATTTGAGGCTAAAGGTATAATTGAAAAAATTGGTAAAATTAACACTATTAGTAGAGCATATATTACCTTTTTCATCACAGTAAAGAAAAACGTTTCGACTATATAAGTTTAATACGAACAAGCAAAATGGATTTTAGTAAAATTCAATTTATTTACTTTGTTCCACTCTTTTTACTAAAGAGATTTTGAGGATTGCTGGATAAATTATAGTTCTAACTATGAAAGTATCTAGAATTGCAGCCAAAGCTATTGCTAAACCAAGTTCTTGAATAGATTTAATGGGATTTATAGCTAATGCACCGAACGAAAAGGCTAAAATTACACCTAACGCAGTTATAGTATTGGCTGAAATAGATAATCCCTTTACTATTGGATCTTTTTCGCCATTCTCAATTTCCTCTTTCACTCTAGAAAGAATAAATATACTATAATCATTTCCTAAACCCATCATTAATACGTAAACTGCTATAGGAATCAAGAATAGTATTCCTACATTTGGAGAAACCCTAAACCCTAAATACACTATAGCTAAAGCGGATACTATAGTTAGTATTATACTTAATGAAACACCAATACCTATCCTAATTGAACGTATGAAAATTGCTACTATTATTGCTAAAACTACGGGTAATAGAAGCATTAATGTATAGTAGTAAGGAAATAAATAATCCATGAAAGCTAGATAATCTGCAGTAGTTCCCCCAACATAGCCAGTTTCAGTTAAACTTTGAATTTCCTTCACTAGGTTGTAAGCTTGTATACTATCATACTTGTAAGAGGGTATTATAGTAACGAGTAATGTCCTATTGTTATTTCCAACATTTGCTTTAAACATACTAAGAACTGATGGTGTTATTGTGCCGTTAAAGTTTAGTGGTACTGGACCAAAGACTTCCTCAACACCATTTAACTTACTAACCTCAGCCTCAAATTTCCCTACTTGGATTAAATCTTGTAGCGTTATAGGGTGAGAATAGTTAAATACTACAAGAACAGGGTTTAGGTAATTTTCTCCAAAAGCCCTATTAATTACGTTTAATCCTTGTACAGCTGGTGTATTAGGTAAGTACGATTGGAAATTCAAGTTTAAAGGGGTTGAAAATACATAGAAGCCTGCTATTAAACCAATGACTAAAGCAATTACAAACACTATTACCGGTTTAGATGTTGACAGTTTAGCAACTTTTTCAAACCTTGGTTTTACCTTAAATTCTTTTGAAGGCCAGAACACCTTTTTCCCTAAAGCTCCGTAGATTATTGGTAATAAAGTTACAGCAATTCCTACAGCAAACGGTACTGAAAGACCGATTATTAATCCCCATTGTCCAGCAAACGGAATAAAAGTCATTGAAAGAAAGACTATAGTTACTGTTGTCCCACTTATCAAAATCGCTTTTCCAGACGTTTTCACAGAAATTTCCATGGCCTTCCATTTATCAACTCCTTTACTTAGTTCTTCTCTAAAACGTGAAAGTAAGAATATACTATAATCAGTTCCTACACCCATGATTACGGCTATCATAGGTTCTATTACTTGGAAGTCTATTTGCTGTTTTGTTACTAAACTCACTAGGGTTACCATAGCTAAACCGGAAATGATCGAAAGGCTTATAGTAATTAAGGTTATTATAGGTGCTAAAATGCTTCTGAAGTAGATAGCTGTTACGACAAGTAGGAAAGCGAAAATTAAGATAAATGTAATTGCATCATACTCATTCTGTAATTGAGAAAGCTCAGCAAATACTGGTGTTTCACCAGTAACGTAAAATGTTCCGTTAAAAACTTCCTTAACACTTTCCTTTACCTGTGGTACAATTTGCTCATCAATAAATGTTCCATTAGGATAAACTGCAGTAGCTGAATATTTTGTGTAAATAAGAATAACATCTGTGTGGTTCTTAGAATAAACTGCAAGTAGTGAGGAGGGAGGATTTAAAAGTCTGAAGAAAGCTTTAGGGTCCGATTCTAATGCATTATTAACACTTTTGAACAGTAGAAGGGAAGATACTTGCGGTGAAATGTTTAAAACTTTTGCAGTAGCAATTGGTAGTTGCTTCTCTACGTACTCTGGCGTAACAAATCCTTGAGGATTGATAAATGCTAATGCTATTAACTGAGTTTTGTTTAAGGTCGAAATACCAACTTCAAATGCTAAAGTATAATTTTCAGTTTTCACGTAAGTATTAGCGAAGTTTTCATAAAACGAAGAATATGAAGATGGCATTCCTTTTTCAGCTTCACTTAAGGCTAGTGTTTCGTTATGTGTTTCGTTTAACAAGAACAGGAATTTTTCTGGAAAGATATAAAGTGCATATGCACTTTCGTTGAGTAATGATCCCGTTTCATTAACTACTTTCCCTAAAAAGTTCGCATAGCTTATGTAAACGTTAGGTACCCCACTTACATTAGTTATTAAGGGTATATTAAGTAGTTTTTGCTCTATTAAATAATCTTCATAAGGTGTGGAGTTAACTAAGACAATATCAATAGAGTTGTTACCGCTACCGGATGGGAAATATTTGCTAAGTAGGTTAGTTGCTATAAATGCTTTACTGTTTGACGGAAGTGTTACGTTTTCGTTGTAGGAAAGGTGTGCGAAAGATTGTGAGGCTAAATACATTGAGAAAAGAAGAATTAACACCCAAACTATTATTGTTACGATAAACTTTCTATTCATAATATAGGTTAAACAGATAAAATTAAAAACTCAACATTCTTTCTCTCTATTTAAACTAGCCATCTTAACAGACCTTCTTCATTCACTTTATCATATAAGTCCCAAATACTATTTGGTATTTCAATTTCCCTAGTTATAACACTTTTTATGAATATAAATTTGAATCCTCGTTTGCTTCTCACTATTTTTATTATAGAATGTGCAGTATGAGATCCAAATATTGAACCTTCTCTTTCTCTATCTAAAAAACTGAACAGAAACTTTCTCCCCTTCCCCTTTCTTATAGCTGCAACAATTCTAGTGTATTCCTTTTTGTGATGATAAGGATCAATTATTATAAGATCATCATCTCCCATAGATTCAATAGTTAGTGGTACGTCCTCAGCCTTAAATGCTCTTCTTATATAAACTTCCTCTTCATTAGAAAATATCCTTTGGAAACGTTTTACTAAATAAGGATCTAACCCTCCCCTTTCTGATACAACTACTACATAGACCGGAGAGGAAAGAGCAATTACCCTATGATAAAATATCCTTAGTAACTCTTCATCTGGAGAAAAGAACTCTACAATTTGATCCTTTTCTATTATTTCGTCTAAAAATGCAAAACCAGTTCTCAACATTTAATCGCCTTGGTTAAATCATCAAATATCCTTTCTAGGTATGCCTTATAGTAGTCAACATCTTTACCCTTAAATCCTTCCCTAGCATCATAAAAACCTTTTATTCCCCTAACATATGGAACGTCCTTGATCCAAATAACATAATCGGCTGGCTCACCGTTAATTACTCTTCTTTTATAATAGTCCAAAAGTTCCTTAATTTTCTTTACACTTGCTTTGACTTCATTACAGTCTTTAGTCTTTGAAAGAATTTCAAGGGAATCGTTTAGGAAGGACTTCACAATGTTAGGCATATTACTCCTTATGAGTCCTTTAGCGATAATCTCTCCATCCTCCCTATTTGCTATATATCTTGTTGGATAAGGCATATTATCTTTAGTGGTTGTAAAGATAACCCACTTAAACTTCTTGTAATCTAACTTTAAACCGGTTTCTTTTTCTACGGTTTCAACTAGTTTCGAAACGTCTCCCTTAACTATTAAAGAATCAATTATACCGTGAAGTACTTCAATTCCCAAACTTTCAGCTATCTCAATTGTTTTCCTTAACGTTTTTCTAGCAAAATAAGTAACCATCTCATACGCTTCTATCTTACCAAACTTAGAGTTCCTATACCCTAGATAGCCAAAAGAGGCCACTAAAATCCATTTTATTGCTTCTGCTCTCTCTTCATCAATTTTCTTTAGCTCTTCTTTTCTCCTTATAAGCCATTCTAAAGCTTCTGGCACAATACCCCTTTCTTTAAGACAAATTGAATGCAACTCTGTCTTTATGTCATCACAAGTGTCAACAGTTTCAGCGGATATGTTATATTTTATAATCAGAGAAGGATACATTGATTTAAAATCTATTTGGTAAACGTCCTCATAACAACCGGGTTTAGGGAATATAAACAAACCTCCCTTATCTGCTCTCATTATATCTTCTAATTTTCTTAATTTCTCTATTCTAGGAACAACATTTGGTATTATGATTTTCTTCTTTAAAGCTACCCACGCTTCATTCGTTGTTAACGCTTTTCCAATAGTTGCATAAGCAATTTCGTGCAATGGTGTTTTAGATACATAAGACCACTCAAGAAGTCCCTTTATAGATACTGGTGACCTTTTCATCTCTCCTTGAACCTTAACTTGAGCTTTAATCTTGTTACAAGGAAAACCATAACATTCTACAACATCAGCTTCAAAGTCATCTAAATCATAAACTCTTTCGCCATTTATTTCGTAACAATCTGTACACCCATCATACCATCTAAGGAATTTTACCGTAGCATAATTAACTTTCTCTACTCTATCTACTAAAGGAATTTTCAGTCTATACAGTGTTTGTGCTAGTACTGTTGGTATCTCGTTGACTACTTTTAACCTTTTCTTTATGTAATAGTAAGCGTTAAAGCTTTCGACCTCAAATCTGTAAAGCTCAACTTCTTTACCATCTAGGCTCTTCCATTTTTCTTTCTCATAGTATTTCACCTCAGGATGTTGAAGAACAATGTCTGGATTATCAGTTATTACATAGACTGGGAAAGTTGTCTTTACGAATTCAGTTCTAAAATCGTTTAGCAGAAGTTTTACTCCTCCTTTTGTTGGATAAGCGTCAAGTACAATTTCTTCCATTTTTCACACTCCTCCGCTAAAGCCCAAATAAATGTGAAATACACTAGATTATAGGGATCTACAAATTCGTCATAAGAAGCGCTTTGGATGTATCTAACTTTCTTTCTTACTTCCTCAAGAAGTGACTCTAATGAAGGGGAATGTAAACGTGAAATGATCTTTTCTACTGTTTCCAGCTCCTTATCTACAGCCCTAGTGTAAGAGGGTTGTGTTCTTCCCATGTGCTTTTTCTCTACATTATTCTAATTAAGGCTTTAGAGAGATAAGTGAAATTAATAGTTTAAACTTTTGAATAAAAATACAACGTGATTAATACCAAAAAATAGTATTATCAGTAAGGCCGGGTTATCGTCACCATTCTTATTCTGGCGGTCTCATCACTAAAATAATATTATTCTTACCGGCATTAAAACATATGGTGAAACTATTCCGTGTTGTTCATCTAACGCATAAGGTTTTACATTTTTTGACAAAGCCTCTATAGATAGAAGATCTTGGAAAGGAACAGCTATCTCTCTTATTCTTAACCCGACACCGTCTTTCTCAACAATTTTGGGTGTTATCCTTATACTATTTTCAATGATCTGGACAGATTCAACACCATATATGGTTATAACACCTTTGTTCTCATCTCTCATTTCTTCTAAACTCCAATCTCCACCTTTAATTTCTAACGTAAAGAAATCAGGTTCTGGCGGTATTCCTCTTGCATTGCCTGGATTTCCAAATCGTGAATAGAGCGTGCCTAAGTAATCTTGAACTACTCCATCACCTATCAATTCCTTCTTTTTAGTTAAAACTCCCTCATCATCAAAAACTGTAAATGCTGGTGAAATATCGTTAAGTGGGTTATCAAATATTGTCAAAGGAAATACTTTTTCATAAAGCTTTAGTTTAGGATAATTTCCGTTTAGTAAAGTCTTAACAGTATATGCTATTATAGTACCAAAAACCTCTGGAGATAAAATTACTCTAACTCTACCTCCGGTTTGATAGTCTCTGAGTATTCGCTTTACACTTCTTATCTCGTTCTGTAAATAGCTAACTAAACTATCTATGTACTGAACTTTACCTCCTACTTTTAGGTAGTCTTTTTCTACTAATGTGATGAATTTTATTTCTTTGCATTCTCCTACTCTCCTCTCAATTCTCTTTATAACTATTTTGTCTACATAAGGAATTAGTTTCTCAGCTTTATTTATAACCTCTTGATATACATCTTCTTTCTCCTCGTATGAAATACAAGGAGTAAAATTTTTACCTGGTTGAAAACTAATTTCTTTATTTTCAAGAATCCAGCCTTCTGGTGTCAGAGTCATTTCTGCTTTAATTTGAGAACTTTGTGAGTATTTTCCAGACCTTGTGATAATTAGGGAATCCTCCTTGGAATTAAAAAAGATTTGTACCATATAATATATTAAAAAATATATTCTTATAACGGTGTAGTTAAGGAATCTCTAACTACACAAGCTATTAATTTGCAAACCTCTTTACCGTTTTCTAATCTACATTCATATAAGCCATAGTTAGTGGGACAGTAGTATGTCTGTTTGACGGTATAGTATCTCATATTTAAACATTTAGCTATTCAAATATATAAACTTTTATAAATCTGTGTGTATCTACATACACAGATTATTTTTTTATATAAATATAATATCCATAAAATCTGGAGTTGTGAGAGTTAGAAAATTATCGAGAGTTCCAAACTCTACAATTGAAGGAACAGATATAGTAAATGTCGATATACCGTGCTCTTTATGCGTTACTACCACTTCTTGTTCCCTCAGTATGACGACTTGATTTCCCACAAGAACACCTATTACTTGAACTAGGTGAGGAGAAGTATAATGCCCATAATACATCTTTAGTTTCTCTTCTTTATTTACTATGAATTCCTTGAACTTATCTTTAATTTTGCTTACTTTCATGAAATATATTCTATTTCTTTCTGGTATTCTTTTTACACCTAATAAATCTCTTAATCTTTGTTTGACTTCTTCTTCAACTTTTGCTATTTCCCTTTCCCTAATTCCTATCATATAGTTTATCCTCCTTATCCTCCTTATTTCGTCCAACACATTTAGTAGCCTTTCTATTTCCCCTAGTTCTTCATCTTCTTGTAAATACCTTCTTATAAACTCCTCCCAGAGAGTACTACGTATATCATTAACCCCGATTCCCGGAAAAAAGGAAAGATAATTAAGTAATCTATCTAAAGAACGAAAAGTCTTGATAACTCTTATTGCAAAATCTCCTTGAATTCTTATTATTTGACCCTTCTTTAGGTTAGTTACTTCCCATTTATGATGGGTAAAACCCATAAAGTTCTTCAACCTTTGAATTTTCTTATCTTCTCTTATTCCCTTCTCCAATATGATGCTCGGATCACCATTTATCAATCGTACAAATATTTTTCCAGTAGTATCATCTATTCCCATTACGAAGAAATTCCTTGAAAATTTCATGGGGAAAATTACATAATCACCTACACGTTGAGATTCCCTATAATAAGATAAAGCCAATTTACCCCTATAATAATGATCCTCAGAGAGAAAACAACTACTATTGTCTTGTAACTTTAAGGGGTCATGATATAATAATTCTTTACAATCTTCCATAAGTAATACTAGGAGTTATCCTTTTTAAACTATTTCCTACTAGTTCAGCTATGATCATTTTTACTAAAAAGGTAACGTTTTTGGTTTATATTTGTCTTATTAAAATTGAGTTTTTAATTATTAAATAAATATTAACATATAATGTATATAAAATCATATAACAAGGACTTTAATAATTTAGACAATACAAAGTATATCTTTTGATATCATTATCTAGTTCACTCTTAATATCTTAAATTAACAGTCTTTTTTATAATAATTGTAAGAGACAAGCTTTACCTTAAGATGTAAAAGTAAGCTAAACAATCAAGGCGACATGATATGCTTTGTACTGATATATGGCATTTATCCTTTGCATTTACTATGAAAAACACTATAATAGGATTAGGGGTTTCCCTTAAATTATACTATTTTTAATTTTTTCTAATTCAATTTCTCTATCAAATAAGTCGCGTCTATTATCTTTAGGTCTTTCACCAAATATCAACTTCTGCCCCAGAATTTATATTCTGCCCCAGAAGTAATAAACTTCTTATCCTAATACAACATTAGCAATAATAAAACTTAAACACCGATCGATCCTTTATTTAAATTTAGTAATTTACACATTTCATTTATTTTTTCTCTAATTTCTCCTTTAGATATTCTATCTACTTCTTTCGAAAGTTTAATTTCCCACGTTTCACTTTCATAGCTAGAATGTAACATTATCCACGCATTGATCATTGATCTATTAACCCAGTCTCTTAGATCTATATCATAAGGATATCCAGTTTTTTCTAGGAAAGACAATAAATTGTCGATCTCTTCTTCAGTAGCTCTTTTGGCATTCCAACTAATTTTCCTTTCTCCCACATACCTTTCACCCTTCCCTGGTATAATTACTAAACCATTAGCACCCTTAACACGATACGTTGCTGTGTCAACACTATCAGCATTAAAGAAAATTTTTCTCATGTAAGGTGAGCCAGCACCTAAAACGTGGATCTTCTTAACGGATTTTCTGACATAATGGTATAAGTATATTACTATTTTTCTCCCTCCCTTTAGTGATGGAGGAACTATACCGCCAAATGCTATTACATCTACATATTGGGAATAAAAATCGATAGCCTTATCAATGTCTTCAACATTATATCCGTGAACAACTGGAATTACGTTTATCTCTTTCTCATAAAGATATTCAAAGTGTTTAAAGTTTCTCTCATCAACCCTCTCACAAGGAAATGAGGGAATGTCAAGATTAATATACGCATCAGCAGTTAACGTTCTATATTTCTTTTCTAGCATCTCTGGGCTTAACGGAATTCCCTTTTTCATTATCTGATAACCACCGCTATCTACCCACGTTTTATTATTCCAGAGTACACTATCCCACCTAAGCTGATTAATCATAACTGGCGTGTGAAATTCCCATACTGGGACCTTCAAGTCTTGTACTCCAAGAAAAATTTCCATGAAAATATTTTGATCATACCAGGTTTATAGGTATTACTAAAAAGAGATTATTAAATATCCCGGCGTATTTTTTAATATGCAATGTCCTCCTCTTCACGGAGAAAGAATAATTAAAAGAGAAGGAGAGGATCCTTTTAAACATCCAGTAGTTAGAAAATGGTATGAAATTCTTCTTAGTGAATGGAAATCTACAAAACCTTACGCTATTCTTCTTCCTTGTACCTCTATAAAGCCATATCACTTATCAAGAACACATAAGTTAGCTTATGCTATAATGAGAGGATTTGAGGAAAAAGTACAGTTTTATTCCGTATCAGAGCCAATGTTACTAGTGCCAAGGGAATATGAGGATTGTTACCCGTTTAACTCTTACGATTATCCACCATCGATGATGACGAAGGAAGAAAGGGAAGAATTTGTTGAATTATTAGCAAAAGTTCTTATAAATGTTAGAAATATGCATTCTTACATCATAGGAATATTGCCAAAACATCACTATAGTGTAGTAAAAGAAGCTTCAGAAATTAGTGGAATTAATATTAACCTATATCCTTATGGAAGGTTACCATTTAAAACTATTTCTGAAGTATTAAATAATTTGAAAGAAATGATGAAAGCCCGCCACACTTAACGGTGAAGAAATACGCAGGCACTGAATATTTAAACGTAAACTTGGTAATACTATTACCAAAAAAATTATATACTTGAAAGAGAATAGGCAATCTAACATGAAGACAAAATATGTTATTTTACTGGGTTTATTAAGTGGACTTACTAGTATATTCCTCTTTATGAGTTTAGATTTTTACTTCTTTTTGAATGGGCCAATTAGGATGTGGTTTACACCCTTTAACGTGTTTATACTACCAATCATTGTAGCCTTATTAATTGTAAATATTTTATCACATAAATTCTCTTTTAATGAAAAAATCTATAGTAACTTAATCTCTGGCATAACAGCTTATATAGGTTCCCTTCTTGTAATGTCAATAATTAACAGTATTATCCTTGCTATAAGACCTTGAATAACCACCACCTCCTGGAGTTTCAATAATCACCTCATCTCCTTCATCTAGATCTATCGTAAATTTACTAGGCATTTCCATTCTCTTTCCCTTCTTTATTATATAAACTCTTCCAGGCTTACCATTTTCACCACCATTTAAACCCCATGGAGAGGTCTTGAACCTATCAGCTAAAATAGAAAGCCTCGTGGGAGAAAGAACTTTAAAACTCCTAATTATACCATCACCACCTTTATGAACTCCCTTACCACCACTTCCAGCTCTTATTTTATATGAGGTAAAGAGAATTGGATAGTTCATTTCGGCAATCTCAATTGGAGTATTTAGAGTGTTAGTCATGTTTGTATGAACAGCTGAGACTCCATCAGAATTAGGCCTAGCACCACTGCCACCAGCAATTGTTTCATAATAAGACCAGTATTTACCTTGATAAATACCACCCATCATAACGTTCATCATAGTCCCTGAACTAGCTGCTGGAATATAAGGTAGAAAACGGGATAGGGCTAAAAAAGTAACATCAGCAATTCTTTGTGAAGTTTCAACATTACCACCACCAACGGCAGCAGGCTTTTTAGGATTTACTAAAGAACCTTCTTCAGCAATAATTTCTATGAAAGAATAAAAGCCCTCATTAGTAGGTATGTCTTTATTTAAGGCTGATCTAATTGCAAAGGAAACTGCAGAATAAGTAACTCCTAAAACAGCATTCAATGGACCATCTATTTGCCTATGAGTACCAGTAAAATCTGCAATAATTTTGTCTTTTTTAACATGTAAATGCAAAGTTATATTCAGCAGATTATCATTAAACTCCAGGTAATCCTCAGCCTCATAAACACCTTCTTTCCAGCTATGCTGGAGAACAAGATTCCTAGTGTGGTTTATACTCTTATCCCAACCTTCAAGAACTTCCTTCTTACCGTATTTTTCAATGAGTTGCTTTATCCTAGTTACTCCAGTCTTATTAGCTGAAACTTGGGCATTTAAATCGCCAATAGAAACTTCTGGAACTTTAAAGTTCTCCTTTACAAACTTAATTACCTCATCCGTTAATTTCATAGGAGGAATTACGATACCCTCCTCATATAGGGTTTTGGCATTTGGATTTATACTACCAGGTAATGGTCCGCCTACATCAACATGATGAGCCTTATTTATAACATAACCCACTAGTTCTGATTCATAATAAATTGGAGTTAATATTCCAACGTCATTCAAATGAGTCCCAGATATGTAGGGGTCGTTAAATATTAGACTTTCCCCTTCTTTTAATTCCTCAGCAAACTTCAGTACGTTTTTAACCGCAATTTTAAAAGAACCCAAATGAACTGGAATATGTTCAGCTTGAGCAACAATTCTACCTTCTCTATCTACTATTGCACAGCTATGATCCATTCTTTCCCTTATATTTGGTGATAAGGCAGATTTCTTTAACATAACTCCCATTTCTTCTGCAATGAATATTGTAGCTTTATTTATAACTTCCCAACTAACCATTTTTACTCCCTCATTAATTCTATGAAATAATTAGGGAGAATAGTAAAACTCCAACCATCTGGAACTAATGTTGTTGCACTATATTCTTCTATGATTGCTGGACCTCTATCTCTAAAGCCTATTGGCAAAGTCTCTCTGATGAAGACTTTAGCATTAACCCAATCATCAAAGTAAACTTTCCTCTCCTTTACTTTAACGTTATCTGAGATCTTTAACATTATCTTAGGCTTCTTAATCCTCTTAACGGCAAACACTCTTATATTCACAATCTCAATATCATAGGGTAAAGTAAAACCGTACGCAATTCTATGCCTCTCCTCAAAATTTCTTCTTATATCACCATCAGCGGGTACAGTTAACTCCCATCCTTGACCCTTATATCTAACATCAGCATACCTTAAAAAGTAGTCAATACTGGACATTTTCCTTCTCAATTCCTCTTCCAGTTCTCTGAATTCTACGTCAACGTCCTTTGGGTAAGCCCTTCTAATTTCTATCTTAATATCAGCTAATAACATAGATAGGGCACTAAACAATCCGGGATATACTGGGACTAGAACCCTCTTAATACCAAGCTCTTCAGCTATGCCTAATGCAAACTGCGGTCCAGCACCGCCAAAAGAGAAAAGTGCGAATTCTGAAGGATCTAACCCCCTTTCGACCGTTACCAACCTTATTGCCCTAGCCATTTCTAAAGTAGCCAACCTTATTGCTTCCTTTGCAATTTGTATAGGATCGCCTAACTTTTCAAGTCCTTTTATTGCCAGTTCCTTATTTAGTTTCATATCACCGCTTAACAACTCCTCTCCAATTCTTCCTAAAACGAGGTTTGCGTCAGTTAACGTTGGCAAATTACCACCCTTATTATAGCAAATAGGACCCGGATCAGCACCAGCACTTAAAGGACCAACATTTAGTCCTCCAGCCTCATCTAACCAAATTATTGTTCCACCACCAGCAGAAACTTCAGCCAAATCAATGAAAGGAAACCTAACTGGATAACCGGAGCCTTTTATTATTCTACCGTGATGAGTCCTGCCACCAACCTCATATTCATTAGTTATCTCAATTTCACCATTAACAATTGAACCAGCTTTAGCTGTAGTTCCACCCATATCAAAACTTATGGCATTTTTTATCCCCATCTCATCAGCAAAGTATTTAACACCAACAACTCCAGCCGCTGGTCCAGATTCGATTAATTGTACTGGTCTCTCGATAGCCTCATTAGCATCAATTAATCCACCAGAACTTGCCATTATGAAGAATTCCTTGGGTTTTATCTCATTCCATAACGACTCTATGTACTTACTTACAAGAGGCTTTAACATCACATTAATTACTGTCGTAGTAGTTCTTTCATATTCTCTTTGTTCTGGAGAAACTTCATACGAGGCTGAAACATACTTTACATATCTTGAAAGTATTTCTTTAGTAATCTTCTCATGGACAGAGTTTAAATAGGAATGCAAAAATACTACTGCGACTGCATCAGCTTTAATTCTTTTTGCTATTTCTTCTACCTCCTTAGTATTGAGTGGCTTTACAACTTCGCCTCTTGAATTAATCCTTTCGTTAACTTCAAATCTCAATTCCCTAGGAACTAACGGTTTAGGTTTTTGAAAGAACAAATTATAGAGTTCGGGTCTGTTTTGTCTTCCAATCTCAATTATGTCAGAAAAACCTTTAGTAGTGACTAATGCAGTTTTCGGTAACTCTAAATTGACTTGTCCAAGAAGAGAGTTTGTTGCAATTGTTGTAGCATGTATAAGTGTATCTACGCTTATTCCTAGTTTTTGAATACCTTCTTTCACTCCATTTTCTGGATTTTTTGGTGTTGATAAACCTTTGTAATAAATTATTTCTCCGTTATCTTTCACTCCTATTATATCAGTAAATGTACCGCCTATGTCAACCGCGACAAGCATATATGAATCTTTAATCGACTATAATAAAATTTTACCTTATCAATAATTGCTATGACGAACATGGTCTTCTTGTGAATTATAATATTCTCCCAGTAGTATAATTCTATTTGATTAGAGTGTGGTGTTCAGCAATAACTCTTTAGGGTAGTAACTCCAAGAAGAATTAGCTTTATTGTCCCTAAATATATATAATTAATCTCTTTTTATTAAAAAAGAATAAAGAAATGATATATTAAGCACTACATTAGTCCTTTCACTCAGCAAGAAATTTCGAATATCTCGTTTCTCTTTCCACTATTTCTGTAGGGATTCTTTACCTCTACAATTTTATCGTGATATCAATCAATTATTTCTTCATAGAGAATTTAGGAATATATTACAATCCACAAAAGGCACATGATTACTTTGCTAAATTACTAATTGGAATCCTCTAGCTTTCATTATTGATATATTCCAAATAACATTTATTGAAAAATGATAATTATGTAATTTCCTAAATTTTCCTAGCTAAAGTAGGGTTAAAGAGTTTTTATCTCCTTTGTTTCTTTAACCTTATATAACGATATTAATGAGATTATTATTATTATGAGTGTAAATATAGGATATAGTGCATAGCTTATACTGCCCAAAAAGTCGGAAACATAGCTTGCTGGTCCTCCTATAAAAGAGTTACCAAATTGATATGCTGAGGACGAGCCACTATATCTCACGTTTGTAGGAAATATCTCTGAGATTAGTGCAGCTAAAGGGGAATAACCTAAACCATGAGCAATACCATAACTTGCTATTAATGCTACTACTATAATATCATTAGTGATATAAAATGAGGGGTAAAGTAGAATTAATCCTATGACATTAGATAAGATTAGTAAAAGTTTTCTTCCTAATTTGTCTGAAAGTACTCCTCCTATAAATACAAATATTGAATCTGTTAATCCCATCAATAATGTTGCAAGAAAACCTAGCTGTACCGGTAAGATTTTTAGGCTCTCCATTATTCCAGGGACTAATATAGCTCCAACGTAAAATATAGTTCCTAGAGAGCCTGCAAGTAAAGTGCCTATTAATACTTCTTTCCAGTTTTTCTTAAATAGCTCCTTAGAGGGAACATCCAATATACTATTTTCCTCTTTTGCCTTCTTGAAGGCTATAGTTTCCTCAACCTCAAGCCTTATTAAAATTCCTATAGCTGTTAGTATGAATGAAATTAGGAATGGAATTCTCCATCCTATACTAAGCATAAAGGACTGAGAAGAAAATGATGATAATACCAAAAAAACTAAACTGCCGAGGATCAATCCAATACCGACTGTAGATTGTACAAATGATACCCAAAAGCCCCTTTTACTTTCAGAATTTTCAACCATTAATAGAACCGCCCCACCCCATTCTCCTCCTAATCCAAAGCCAAGTATTAATCTCAAGATAACTAATAGAATGACAGTAACTAAACCTAACTGTGCGTAAGTAGGTAAAACTCCTACTAGGCCACTAGCAATTCCTGAGGATGTTAAAGTTATAATAAGCATTTCCTTCCTACCTATTTTATCACCGAAGTGGCCGAAAACTATTGCTCCTATGGGTCTAGTTAAAAATCCTAGAGCAAAGACCAAGAAAGTATTAAGTAGAGCTACTGTAGGATTTGTTGGTGGAAATAACTCTAACGAAATATAATAAGCCCCGGTACCAAATATGAATATATCATACCATTCTATAATTGTTCCAACCATTGAGGCTAATACTGTTGTAGATTTCATAAAAATAAACTATTAAATGCTAAAAATAAGCCTTATTTTATACGGAATACGAAAAGTCTTATAAGAAAATCACTTATAAGGAGAAAAGGCTTAAGATAACAAATTCTTATATTATCAGATTTTAAGCAAAAATAGTATTACAAATAAATTCAACATTTTTAAGATTTTTAATAATTCAACCCAAAAATTTGTTATTAAACGCACCAATACTATCGCCCTTTAGAGGATGAGGAAGACAGATAATATTTTAGGTAAAGGATATTACTTATCAAAATTCTGAATAGAGAAATGCAATACAGTGTTTTATACGATAAAATTTATAATAAAATATTAGTATATATCATACTATTATGAAGATTAAGGATATACTAAAGGAAAATTCCATTAAAATTCTCTCAGTACTTATAGCTACGATTGTTATACTAACTATAGCATTCGCCATTCTTTACTTGTTTACACCAGTGCTAATAGGGTTTCAAACAACTTCTGACGGTGTAATAGAATATTTTAAGAATGTTCTTAACCCGTCTTTTGTAGTAAAAACTTATGTAAATGGTGGATTAGCAAACACTATAATCTCTGTTTATATTAATCAACCGGATAACGTGAAATTTTATAAAGAGTATTATGGGGAGACATTAGAAATACCATTTTCAGCACTAACAAACTATGTTAAATCATGGGAAAAACATAATGTAATAAACACATCAATCCTCATCATAGCAACATACATAGAAGGAGGAAAAGCATACACTGAAGCAGAAGAAGTAGAGTATAATCCAGACTGGATTATAAACAATAATCCAATACAAATTGTTGCAATAATTAACATAATACCAAAAATAATAAAAACAGACAATATAACGGTTGAGCAAATCACTAAACAAGTAATAAACACAAGCAATGTGACAAAATACCCTTACACAATAAACATCATTGAAGAAGAATATAATGAACCACAAATACATCTATCCTCAACTGTTTACACTCCAGTTATGAATATCTTGTATTTCTATAACTTCTCTGTACCATTAAGCTGGACAACATTAAGCAATAACGTGAAAAACAAGGATAATTATACAGCGATATATTTTTGCACCAAGTTTGTCGGTAATGTAAGTTGGTTTGGAGCAAGTAACTATTATTCATATATAGGAATCTCATATTCAACTCATGTACATGATAGCCCCTCTGTTTCATTAGATAAAACTTATCTTTCCACTTTATCTAATCCTATAATTTATACTTACTATAATGCTACAATAGCAATAGTTACTTATACGTTATATCAGAGAGTACACGGTCTCAATATACCGATATGTAATTTAAGTGTATCAGAGATTTTATCTTTATCCAAATTTGGAATTAATGTTGAAAGTAGTAGTGGTTTAACTCGTATTGTTTTCACTAATTCTTCTGGTAAATATGTTTATTATTTACCTATTGGCAATGGTAGTGTGAAATTATTTTACACTTATTTTGGAGAATTTGTTAAAACCTTAAAAAGTCTTCCATATGGTTATGCATATGAAGAAGAAGGTAAAGTTAATGCTACAAAGAATGTTTGTATTGGGGTGAACACTATTGGTGTTACTACATATTACTTTTCTAATTTAAGGACAGAAATATATCTACTAAATCCTGTCGTAAATATGATTATTTTGCATGGTAATGCTCAAGTTTATTTTAGTTATTTTGTTTATTCTACTGGTTGGGGAATGCCTATAGAGGGTTTTATACTAAACTATACTTCTTATTACTATGGGTTTAAAGTATGAGCAGGCTAATATGCCATAGTTATTTATTTAGGGTCTTTAAATGAAGAAAATTAAGATTAATAGTCCTTTTTTAACATGTAATGCATAACTGTAATAATTTTCCTATGAATAAGTGCTACGGAATATCAAATTTACTTGCTCGTATATAAAATAAAAAAACAAGTATATATTTAAAAATATAAATAAGTGATTCAATTAAAATGGTGTGGATAACTCAATTTTAGTAAAAGCCGAAAAGAGAGAAATAATGAAAATTATAACTGATCCATTCAGATTATTTGGTATAATATCTCATATTAACATTCTTCAAGTGTTTGATGAGGAAAATAAGGTTTTCACTACTTTAGATAAAATAAATAAATTTCCAAAAAAATTTAGAGTAATGTATATTTTTGGAACTCCAGATACTGGCATAAAAACATTTTTAGGTTATGCCGAAGGCCCAAATATTATACCAAATGGAGTAAAATACCAAGGTAACAGTGAAGATGAAACTTTTTACTGGGAGATTGAAATTTTTGTTACAGAGAGAATTGAGGCTTCAAACATAGTTTTCAATATGAATACAATTTACAAACCGAAGGTAGTCCAAAAATTACTAGGGAAAGACGTAAAAGAACTAAAACCAGATTTTAACTTTCCTGATCACGTACTGAAAGCGCATTTAATACCGTACTTTAAGTTCTTCTCTGGCGATACATTATTAACAGAACAACAATGACAAGAAGAATAGCTATAATTGATAGTACTAAAGATATTGTTAAAATACTATTAGACTGTATATAAGCCTCAAAGTTTTCGCTCGTTATTTCTCCATCATTCTGAACTACTATCACATGAATTTCATTGTATCCGCTGGATAGAGGAAGTGTAACTTGAGTGGATGTGCCATTATACATTAATTTTCCGTTTACGAAAACCTCAACATTTTTAATATCTTTACCGTGAACTATTACCTCGTTTCCGCTGAGTAAGACTGAAGGTAAAGGTATGGAAAGGTATTTAATTACTGAGGTCTCATTAGATATCCTAGAGTTAGATAATAACGTTATATTCATGATTTTAGAATTAATCACACTTATAGTCGAATTTATAACTACTATTTTATCACCTACAACACCGTCAAGTGTGATATTAGAGTTTCTTATTACTAAAGTTCCATTTATTTGAGAGTTCATAATTTCCAGATTACTGTTGTATATTATGTCATTTTCTAGTATATCGTTAAATAGCTTACCTATCATTGAAATATTATCACGATAAAAGTAAACGTAAAATGTTTGAGCGAAAGTTAATGATGTGTTTGCTATCAGTGTATATGGTTGAACTATAAACGGTTTTTGGGCATTAAGGTTATTAGTTGTAGGATACCCACTTACCGAAATTCCTGAGATAAAGATAGAGAAAGGACCAAAATAATTTCCTGATAGGTATGTGAAATTACCTTGAGTATAGGTTGACGGTAATGTGAAATTACCTATCCATAAAGTTCCATTGAACCATAATGGTATCTCAAAACTTTCGGTGTAAGTTTCATAGTTACTCTGAAGTTGTAACGGATAAACAGTTGCTGAGAACATTCCGTATTTAACTTCAGTACCATTAGGATAGGTAATATTAGCTAAAATTTTTACGTTATTCCCTTCAGCTAAAATTCCCTCAAGTCTTACACTAATTGAAAGATTTTGAGGTACAACATATATTTGCGAATAGTATCTTCCTTCTAACACGCTGGTATTACCTAACGTAGAATATTGATTAAGAATTATAGTATAAAGTCCAGGTGTTATGTTATATGGAATTTTTAAGTAACCAATATAAGCATAAGCTAAGAGTCCTTCAAATGGCACTAAAACCCAGGATAGGTTTGTAACAGATAGTACTTTTCCGTCATTACTATACAGTACAGCCGAAATATTAGTGTTGCCGAATGGTATATTAGAAGGTTCTATAAAAAGTGAACTACCGGGCGTTACAACACCAGGCTCTACTACAAGTGGGGGAATTATTAGTGTATTTAACAGAAGAGAACTACCTGCGAAAGTTGGTATATAACCATAAACATTATTCCCAACAATTAATATTGGACCAGCTGTAATATTTCTACCTAAATATGCTATGTATTCTCCTTTACTAGAATTCATTATAATATCTGTGATTTTTACATAAGAGTTATTTAGAGGCTGGTATGCATATATCGTTACATTTACATAGGGCACATTAATACGCTCATCGTATAAGTTATACACTTCTCCTCTAATTTCTGGGTAAATAACATTTAAATTTCCCTTGATGGTTAGTACGTAACCTACAAAGGCGTTAGTCCCACTCTCATTATTAACTATAACTTCTATTGGGCCTTCAACAGTAGGGTAATAATAACCTATCCATCTACTGCCGTTAAAATGAAGTTTGATATCTGCTACTTCACCGCTTAATGAATATACATAAGCATTAAATGAACCGCTGGTTACTTCTTTTCCGTTCTCCGTAATGTTAGCAATTATTTCTATTTCTTGGTCTGGTAGAAAGTAATAGGTGTAATTTGTACCGTTGTAAAGAGAAATAGTTATTTCTAGCTGGGAAGAAGATTTAATCAGCTTAACTAAATGGGCGATTTCTCCGATGTTTGGTGCACCGAGTCCCGTAACAAGATTATATCCGTATTTTGCAACCCAAGGAATATTGTAACCAAATGTAATGGGGAAATAAGCCTCATTGTAATATTTCTCTCCTAAATAATAGAGTAGTGGGTTAATGAGACCAAAAGTTGTGTTATCTTTCTGCATAACTAGTGTTAATAAACCAGCAAAAAGTGGTGAAGCTTCACTTGTACCTCCTATTAAATAAGTTATATTACCGGGAAAGATTACCTGAATACCTGGGAAAAGGTTAGCGTTTAAGGAAATATCTGGTACCATTCTTCCATAAGGATAAGTGTTAGGTGTTGGGATATAGAACTGATACCATGGTTTTACAAATAAAACACTAATACCTCCAGTTGAACCACCGTAGTTGATGAAATATGGTATGAAACCGTAATTTGACCAAGCAGTTTGATAAGCACTGCCATTTAATGTAATATATGTTGTGGTACCACCTATAGCAGTAACAAATGGTGAAGTTGATGGAAAAGTAACAGAACCTATAGGAGAGGTACTGTAACCGCTACCGCCTACATCACCGGTACTTGCTAGAAAGGTTATTCCCTCGAGCGAACCTAAAGCATAATACAAATTCATTTCGTAAACTGTCATGAGATTTGCCGGATTATCTACTATTTCTGATTCTGGAATACCCCAGCTCTGAGATAATACGTTAACTTTATCCTCTTGAACAATTTTAGCTAAAACTGCTGGTAATGGTAAATTTGGATTTGCGACATAGAGTATAATACTAGCCTTAGGTGCCATAGCATGTGAAACTTCAACATCAAGACTTATTTCTAAATTCCAGCCTGAAAGTAAACCTTCAAATGGACAAGAAGGTCCAATATATTTAATCTCAAAAGATGGCGGAGGGGGTAAATCGTATATTTTATCGAAATAAGCTAATTGTTGGACTATAGTAGGATCTCCATAAAAATCTAGGATTCCTATTGTATAACCTTCTCCAGTTGCATTAAGTCCAGTTGCATTATATGCCTTAAGTAACCAGGTTACTGGATAAGATTCATCAGCGTAGGTAAAGTTCAAAGTTATGGCTTTTTTCTCGATTTGATTAATGAGAGAAGGTGTAACTAAATCGTCAGGTGATTTCAAAAATAATGTGGTAAAATTACTTGCTACTATTACGTTGCCATTAAAATAACTAATCCCAGAATAATATGTGTAATTTTGGAATTTACTAAAGAAAATAGTAGTGTTAAGAAACTCCTCAAGTTGAACAATACTCACATTGACTACAATTATTGAATCTAAAGAAGTAGAAATTATTTTAATACCATGCGATTTAAGAAAAGATAACATAGCTTCATATTCTTGTATATTCATAAATTTCATTATTTCTGATGAATTTAGAAAGTGATGATATAAAGGAGAATTAGGATCGGAAACTTCATACGCTAATGAATAGATTTGGCTAATATCTTTAGGTGGAATAAATATACTTGCGATAACATATTGTCCTTCTGTATTAGAGTAAGATAATAAAAATGTAGGAAAGATAGAAATTAAAAGAAGAAATATAAAGATAATTATTACTCTTTTCATTATTCTAACTATATGAGAAGCTATTATTTAAAATTGTTCATCACATTTGTCTTCTTGTATTTCTTTTCTAAATGAACAGAAGTAGATTAGCACTCTATCTGATGATTAGAATTATCTCTAAAATAGAACTATTCCCCAAAATTCTTAAGGTAATTTCTCACTTTAAGAGGAAATAAGTTAATCACTTTTCTATCATTATAAAGTAACTTTTATTAATGAATCACTGTACGAATATTTTCGATTAACACTTATTGCTTTAAAGGCGTACAAATTGTTAATGAACTTGCTTGATGAAAATATAAGACGTGATATATTTCTATTCTGTAGACAGAGGCTTTACCTTAATCCTAGTGAAGAAGATTATAAAGAATTCGTTTCATTATTTAAAGACTATAAGGAAGATCTCCGTAGGAGTGAGTACGAATATAACGTCGAGAATGTATCCTCTCTGTATGAGGTAATAAACGAGGATATGTTGAAGTACAGAGTATTTATTGAGCCTAAACATGACGGGACTCAGATCGTAATGAAGGTAAACGATAAAATTCACTTAAGTCATAAGAGCGGTTCTGGAATAAATAAACAAGATATAGCCTTACTCTTTGGAGTATTTATAAAATTCCGTGAAGACTTTCTTGAGCTATTGAGGAAAGCTAAGGAAGAGGGAGTAATAGTAAAGATGGAGATATTCGGTAAGGAATATTCTCCTTTTAAAATAGAGAAAGAATCCCTTAATTTTTCAGTTTTTGACGTGCTTAAAGGTGATCATTATTTACTGCCTATAGAGCTTTCATATCCACATTCAGTAGAGTTTATTGAGATTAAGAGCTTAAAAGATATAGACTCAAGGAAAGTTTTATCATGGTTAAAGAGTAAGGAGGGGGTTGTCGTGAAGATTTACGACGATTCTCTTCCCTATAGGAAGGCCAAGAATTTTAACATGTTAGCATTTAAATATAAGCCGTTTATTGCACAACTAGTCGATGAAATGAAGGGCAAAAAGATAATTAAAGATCAAGGAAAGTTTTCTGCTATATTTTCGGAGTTAATCACAGAATATGCTAAGGATAAGACTAAGTCCTTCGAGGAAATTCTGGAGAAGGTAAAAGAAGACCATGAAGAACTAAAAGACTTCATAGATAAAAATCATGAGATAATTAAAGACTACTGGTTTAATAGTAAGGCTGTGAGATCAGTGCTCCAGTTAATCGACATGAAGTAAAAATTTTGTCTTTGATATATTTATGTAACTTTTAGTTATTTTTAATCCTCTTAAATAAGCTGATGTGGTATGCTTATCAAATCCCTCTCTATTTTAATCCCTTTATGTTCATTAGAGTTAGTAATACCTATAGATCGCTAGAATAAGGTTGAACCTTAATTTAATGCTTTAATAACACCACGAGTGAGTATTTACCTCTTGGAAAATCATAAATCCCTCATATTATCATTCTTATTTAGTGAACTTCTTTTCTTTATAAAATCCTCAAACATAGCATAATCAACACTAACCTTAGCGGGAATTTCAGGAACTGAGACAAAGTGTTTAATCTTAACGCATTGACCTTCTCCTTAGGCTAAACAAGTTTTATTATTTCAGAATTCATATAATCTTGATACTGACTTCCTTATATATTACATTTTATATATAATATATTGTAAAAAGCCTACTCAATCTGTCGGGGATTTGCCCGAGGGCTGAACCCTTTTTCACGTTAATAAAAATCTTTTTATATTTGATAATGTTAAAATTTTTCCGATAAAGATGATCTCTCACACCGATGTGGGCTATGCCCAAAAGGGTGAGGGAGATAACGGAGATGTGAGTCCCGTGCCGTTGGGCTCAAAGGAGTCCCATGACCCATCTACCAGTAGGTGGTTGAGGGCTAAGCCCCTACACTAGATCATGATTGAAGATAAAATGAGTGAAATGAAAGTGTAGGGACAAACGGAATGAGAGTAGATAAAGCCTAGACTTTTCGGGTTTGCCCGAGGGGTATGAAAGGCTTTTTATTATTTTATTAGCTTCTCTATTACGAACAATTATTATGTTTTCGTTAGTTTATCAAAAAGATATAGAGTCATTTATCAATATGAAAATATAACTAGTGGAATAATATTTAAGAGCGCAATTCTATTCATAAAGATTAATAAATTTAATTTCTAGAGTAGTGATAAAGTTTGTTCATACTTAATTTAAATTAACAATCGGGAAAAGTAATTCTTCTCATCATTCATCTTTCTTGGTAATATATTTCGTATTAATCTTAACTTTTATTTTCTCTTTATAGAAATTAAAAATCTACTAATAGCTATTGTGATTATTAATCCGGCATAAGTTAAGAGTATAGTAGCTTGCGGTGTACCATTAAATATTTCTATTATAATTTCCCTAAGCAGAAAAGATACAGTAGCATCCATAACATACACTACGCTCCTTCCTCTTCCTTTACCGAAATCAGCAATGCTCTGGAATATTTCTAAAAGTACTACTAACAGAAATGCATTGCCTACTAATCCTATAACTTCAACTATAAAACCTTGTGAAATAGTAGTTAATAGTTCATAAATTGTATAAGCTATCATAACTGTTATAGCAATTAAAACTATTCCTTCTATCACTTTAACTATATTGGATACTATTTTTTCTTCTTTTAGTTGAGCTTTTATGAAATCTATTAATTTCATGATTATATACTACTTCTCCCACTTAGAATTATGATTAACGAAAATGACTTTCACCCGATTTTAAGAATGGGTATCACAGTTGACGAGGAGATATTTATAGCTAAGAAGGTAAGTAGAATATTAGGTGATATTCAAGGAAAAATTTTGGATTATGCATGCGGAAATTGTTTAATTCCAATTTACATCTCTCTGACAAACAACAAGGAAATTTATTGTGTAGATGACTGGAAATATGTTAATAAAAAAGAAGTAGAAGGGTTAATTTCAAAATATACTGCTAAAGTGAAACTATTTGATGGTTTAGATAAAATTCCGTTCTCAGATAAATATTTTGACTTTATATACTCTGTTATGTATTTTTACAATTTAAAGAGAGATAAGTTAAAAGAAACTCTAAATGAGGTCCTAAGAGTACTTAAAGATAATGGAAAAATACTAATAGTAGATATGATAATGATAAGGGGAAAAATAAAGAAAGAAATGGAAGAAAGAAAATACTCCCTTGATTATTATGAGGAAGCTAATGGCTTATTCTTTTCAACTTGGAAAAAATTATAGTCTATATGCCATTGAAGATTTAGACGCTGCCAAGAAAACTATTCCCACGATCAGTAATATTGCTGGCAAGTAAAATCTTGGTTCTGGTGCTAACCAACTCATATATGGTGTAAATGCTAAACCAAATAGGATTATAGATAATGCTGTAATAACAATTCCAGTTATCAGAACGCTCCATGAGTAAGTATAGTAAATGAAGAGTTCTTGCCAATCAGCCTTCCTAGTGTCTACAACTACTCCAAGGCCTTTCATAAAAGCTAAAGAGTAATTGCTTCCGATCATTGCAAACCCATTCATTTTATTAAATCCTAATTCTTTAGCCTCTTCATTACCCTTTTCCACGTTAAACTTCAGAACGTTTGCCCATTCTTCCTCATTTTCTAGGTTTTTTGCTTGTATTACTTTTCCTTCTTCATTTATTGCTATATGACCTTTATAACCTTTAATTTCTTCAACTTTTTTCATATACACCCACCTCTTTTAATAAGCTTTTAATTAGAAAATCCCAATTTGTTTTCTTTGCTTCAGTTATAACTATTAGACCACTCAGATATGTTATGCCTATATCATCAACTACCATAGCAAAACCTAAGAAGGGATCAATAAGTTTTAACTTCTTTGCTTCATCTTCACCTATTCTCATATTTTCCATTATTATATTTTTTAACTTATTAA
Organism: Sulfurisphaera ohwakuensis; assembly: GCF_009729055.1. GTDB lineage: Archaea > Thermoproteota > Thermoprotei_A > Sulfolobales > Sulfolobaceae > Sulfurisphaera > Sulfurisphaera ohwakuensis. The sequence continues at coordinate 1,710,848 of NZ_CP045484.1, forward strand.
TATCAATATTAATATCTTTGCCATATATTTTAATAACTGTATCACTATCAATTTTATATACAGCAATTAAACCAGGTATTCTATCAAAGTTAATTTGCGACATCAAATTAACTATTGTTTTACTAATTAATAAATCTTTCTAAGTTAAGATTAATATAATTAAAATTTAATTATATTTGAATCAAAATATCTAACAAATCTTTTATAATTTTTCTAATCAATGAAGAATTTTCTAATTCTGAAAATGAACTATAAAATGGTATCCCATAGACCTTATGAAAAATACCCTCACCGTAAACATAATCAATAAATTCTTCTTCAATTTTCTTAGGGTCATCGGCAAAATTAACTATTAAAATCCTAGGCGAATTCCATTTAGATGCATATTCTATAGTGCGAGGCACTGTGGTCTTATCTGTAAGAAATACGTTTAGATTTACATTGGTAATAGAATCTTGAAACTGTATAATCTCACTATTAGGATCTATTCCAGTAAACATATCAGAAATGGTTACTAGCCAGTGATATTTCTCTAACTGTTTTTTCAGCTTATTTTCGTTTACTTTTAGTCTTCTATAAAGAAAGTCATTTGTAGAGAAGTAAATAATAATAGGTAAAGTATTAGATGATAAAACCCTTATTGTTTCAATTGGATCTAGTTCTTCCACTATAAATGGTACTTCAATCTCCTTCAGATAGTTGGCTATTAGCAAAGATAATACTGATTTTCCTACACCGCCCTTGATACTTAGTAACCTGATTCTTCTTCTCAATTTAGCTACCCGTTTATTAGTAAAAATAATTATTGGTAAATATAAGTGTAACTGAAGTGTTATAAAGTACAGTTATTTATAAACAAATGAGATTTTAGGAAAAAAGTTATTACTTTAAATCTACTATTAATTACGATGGCAAAAAGAAAGAAGAAGGAGAGTAATGAAAGTAAATTATTATATATACCATTTATTGCACTAGTTGTAGTCTTAATAGTATTTCTTATGTTACCAATGATACACCCAAATTCCGGGAGTTCTGGAAATAGTGTAGTGAATGCACAAGAACCTTTCTTTCAATTTGCGAAAGTATCTAGCCAAGATTATGCCCCACCAGGAAAAGTAGAAGTATATCTAGTTAGTTGGGTAGGTTGCCCATATGGTGCTTCAGACTCTTGGGGACTTTATATTGCATTGAGCCATTATGGTGTAGTTAACGTTACACCAAATTATTCTGACCTAGAACAAATACCAATTTCAGCACCAGATAATACAATTTCTGGCAAAGTACCGGGATTAATATTCAACTCTTTTAATCCAAACTCCAGCGTAGAATTTCATTCAATATATTTACTAGGAAGAATATACACCTCAAATTCCTCAGCATCATTACCTAATGGAACGATTATAACCTATTCAGGTAATTCCCTTGTCAATTTTGAATTAAACGAATTACAAAAACTTGCTCCATCATGGGTTTATAATCTAATTTACCAATATCAAATAACCACGCCATTTCCTGGACATAATGAAGGGATAGCTTATTTAGGAAACCCACCACATATTGTGTCCACAATTATAATAACCGGACCACATGGTACTTGGATGATAATGGGTTATGATCAGCAAGTAAACTATGGTATGCCCGGACTACTAGCCCAATACGCTGCTGATTATAACTATAACTCACAACTTCCAGCAATGATTCTTCAAGATATAAAAAATGGTAATATACCTTCACAAATCTCCTTCATTCAAACAGAAGGAAATCAAATTATTCAAATAATTCAAGAAGCTATGTGAGATTTTTTACTCAAATAATTTGTTATATCTACTATCTCTAAATTATTGTATGGGCAAGCTTCAACACAGTCTCCACAACCTACACAGCTTATCCTATTTGAATATCCCTTGGTTATTACATCTTGAGATATCGGTATTTTTACTGGACAAGAAGAGTCACAAGCTTTTACCTCACAGCTCTTGCATGTCTCAGCTTCATTTGCCTTTATTTTGAAAAACACTTTGTTAAATATTCCAGCAAATGTTCCGAAACCACACCATCCTTGTCTAGCACAGCTATAGGTACCAAATACTGGGGTCAGAAAGTAAAATATCCACCAGATATAATTTAATACAAACATTCCGTAAAAGTTTAAGGGATCAAGAGTTATCATCCCTATCTTAGGTGGAGTCCATAAATGAATTTCCATGAATATGTAGAGAGAGAAAGCTACAATCATCGGAATTACGAAAACCCATCTTAAATATTCCCATACTTTACTGCTCTTCTTTGGCTTAAATTGATCATAAAATATATTAGTCCACATATGAGCTGACATGCAAACAGTGTTACAGTAAGCTCTCCTGCCAAATAACGTTGACGCTATCGCAACTGCAAGTAACGACAATATAAACGGTAATAGAGTTACTGGAAATATCATACCACTCATTCCGAAAATGTAAAAGTTCGTATAGTATGGTATTAAAACTACAAATATTGGAATTCCTAAAAGTATAACTAAAGTCCATCTCTTAACTCCTAGGTTTTTCACACGCTTATATCTTTCATAAACTAAATAGCTCATTTCAGCTCCCATCATTATAACATAAAACGGCGTCATTGTAGTTGCCATGACAAACATGTAAGAAGTGAATATTGCTTTCAGAATGATATTAATGTTAGTATGAATAAACATTAAACCCATACCTAGAGGATTAATTGGAAATAACCACCATAAAGGATTTGTAAATGGACTTCTCATCATTATTCCATGCTTCATCATCATGTGTGATTGCATGTTGGAAAATATTGAATTACTTATAGTAAATCCTAGGACACTTTCGCCAAATCCCATAGTCAATTCGGCTAAATTTACAAAGACTAGAAAAATGAAGGGATATCTTAGCTTCATTTCAATTCTCCTAGAAGGAATTTCGTAAAATATAAGAACAAAATACCATATCATAGATAGAACTATTGACAAAGATATTAACCACATGTCATTAAGCGACGCAAAAGTAGTTAATCCTAACATCATTAGAAAGTCAAAAAACGCTAAAGTTATCGAAAAGAGTTGTCCTTGTAGTGTAACTCTCCTAATTTCAATTAAGTAAAGCGTTACAATATTTATGATCATTATTATCGTAGATATAAAGGAGACGATAAGTTCAGTAAGTTTACCAGTTTCTACAAATATAGATGGTAAGAATGCCATGGATATTGCGAATGTAGTTAAAGAAAACTCAATTATACTTTTCACACGGGATATTAATAAGAAGAAAATTCCGTCAGCTAACATCATTATTCCAAAGGCTATATTGCTTACAGCGTCAATAAACGGATTAAATACGTGAGGACCAAAAGCTGATGCATAAAGATAACCCATAGCAACTTCATCAAAAACTATGGAAAATGAGAGTAAGGACGCAGATATTTTATCACTCCTTACTCTGACTACTTCACTTTTTATTATAGCAGACATAATAATTGGAATTGAAGCTAACAGAAGTACGGCAGGCTCTATAAAAGGACTTCCGTGATAGAAAATAATATAACCTAAAGAGATACTTTCGACGCCCATGTATAAAATAATTGAAAGTAAAAATAATACTGCTCTTCTGTTTAAGTATTCTTTTCTCAAAATATAACCTAGAATTGCAAAGTTTATTCCCATCATTAATACTATATACGTTAGAACCACGATGGAAAGGAGACTTATCATGATAAATAATTCAACGAGAAGTTTTTAAACTTTGTAATTATAATTAACAATTAAGTTAAAAATTTGTTTAACTTTATTTTCATATTAAAAATTCTCTGTAAAAGCCTTTAATAATTCGGTTCCATAATTCTACTTTATCCTTTAGTTCACAAGAGTCACAGAGTCTAACATCTTCTCCTTTATTTCTATAATACCATAAAGATATAGGATCGACTATAGATATCTCATTACCCGCCACAGCTCTAACGTATTGAATGTCATAAAGTATTCTTTCTAGCTCAAACACATCCTTGACGTATTTAGCACCAATCCCTTTTGAAATAACACTATTGACAAAATTACTGATCAATTTATCGAAGTTTTGATATTCCACTTTGAAATCCTTTTGGGTTACTATGAATGAGGAGAAGAGGTACGAATTTATTGTAAATATGTTCTTTTCATGGTATTCAAAGAGGTCAAAGGAATTTAGCTTAACAAACTTTTCCCCATCATGAATAAAGTAACCTACATTTAGCGTGTTCTTTTTCTCTCTAGATACATCTAAAAATTCTAAAGGAATAGGTTTCAATATACCCTTGGACGTTACTGAGAAGAACTTTCCTTGTTTCTTTATCATTTTTTTATTTTGAAATTCACCTTCTTCTCCTATTTCGCCTAAATCTTGGTATAAAGCTGTAAAGAACGTGTATTTTTCATATGAAGAGAATGGATTACCTTTTTGCAAATCGAACTTTAGTGTTGATAAAACGTAAATTATCGTAATTGGGTCAACATTAATTGGTGAAATATTTCCGTCAGAAACTCTAGATATGCTTTTAACTATTTTATCTGTTGAGATAAGTGATAGATTTTCTAGTACTATAGCTATAAGCTTTCCATTATCAGTGAAAAGAGGTATAATATTGTATGCAGAGGGTAGTTTTCTCATTTCCTCTATTAAATTCCTTGTATCTATCACTCTCTTTTTCTGTGGTCTTTCTCTTTTTACTTCTTGTCTCTTAGGAACGCAGTCCTCAAACTTTACACTGCTTGAAATATTAAGTTCTGCAATTTCTTTTCCTAAATAAGAGGATATTTCTTCAAGCAATTCAATAACTGCCCTATGGAGTGTAGGTTTATCAAATTCTTTATGGAACTTCTTGACATTCTCATCTTTACAAATATAAACACTTATCTCATACTCACTGTCTTTAGATAACATTAACGGTATACCGTCATTTGTAACTAGTGCAGTTACAGAGTTTGGCTCTAAATGTTCTAGTAAATATGCTAGGATATCGTATGCTTTCATCTTAAACTTTCATATCATTAGAGGTTAATACGTTTTAACCAAAAATGTGAAGGTTTTTAAATGCCTTAAACAAGAGGAAACCAAGGATTGCTGTCATTGCTATAATCATAACATAGCCCGTAAGTGGCTCTTGAGTTGAAGGATATGGCGAATAAGATAAGGGCGGAGAAGTATAGAAAGGATATTGGATTACTAAAACTACTGCAAGTGTGGTATCACCAAGCATCCATAAAACAAATAGTAAGATTTTTTCTATTAACCTCATATTTCTTACTGCTAGTCCAATTAGAAAACCGCCAGCAAATAGGCTTATTTCATCTAGAACCCTAAAAGTTAATATCCCGCCTCCTAAAGTAAAAAGTTCTGGCAAATGCCAAATTACTATAAGTAGTGAGCCTAAATAAGCAAAATAATTTCTTCCAGAAAAATAGTAGTAACCAACTAAACCACCTGCAATGGCTAAGGCATAATGTGATGCCATAAAAACTTCCTCATTATTGAACATAACTTCTTCAACATATGGATTTACGAAAGCCAAAATCAGAATAAGTGGTGGTATTAGGTAAGTTTTGGAATTTGTCTGTCTTTTCATAACATTCTTTTAGAATTTTTGCATAAAAAATTTTTACTTTGAAGACCTAAAGAGGTATATGAAAGCAATAGTTGTTACACCTAAAAAATCTGGTGTAGAAGTCAAAGATATTCCAGTAAAAGAAGCTTTGGGAAAGGGGCAAGTCTTAGTTAAAACACTATATACCGGAATTTGTGGTACTGACAGAGGAATTGTTAACGCGAAAATAACATTTACTTACCCTCCAGATGGTTATAATTTTCTTATTTTAGGTCATGAAGGACTTGGCATGGTTGAAGAAGTTGGAGATGGAGTTAAGTATCTAAAGAAAGGTGATTATGTAGTACCAGTAGTTAGGAGAGGTTGCGGAGTTTGTTTAAATTGTAGAATTGGGAGACAAGATTTTTGTGAGACTGGAAAATTTGTTGAAGCTGGAATAAGAGGTAAACATGGTTTTATGAGAGAGGAATTTGTTGATGATGAATTATGGTTAGTAAAAGTCCCAGATGAAATAAAAGACATAGCAGTGTTAACTGAGCCTTTATCTAATGTTATAAAAGCTATAGACGAATTATTATTTGTGCAAAGAAGAATGATATGGACTTGCGAGGATTCCACATTTCAGTGCAGAAATGCATTTGTAATTGGTAGCGGACCAATAGGTACGTTCTTTTCTCTAATTCTTACTACATTAGGTTTTAACGTTTATATGATTAACAAAAGAGATCCTTCTCCCATGGAAGATTATATCAGTAAAAGATTAGGCGTAACTTTTATTAACTCAATGAAAGATGGTGATAAACTTCCAGAAGTGGATTTGATAGTTGATACTAGTGGAGTTCCTTCTGCGTTTATACCTTTAATGAGCAAAATGAGACCAAATTCAGCATTAATTCTTTTTGGTACATTAGAAGGAGAAAAGTACGAAATAACATCTGATTTAGTTACTTTCATAGTAGAGAGAAATATAATAGTTATTGGCAGTGTTAACGCTAGTAAGAGAGATTTTCAAGGTGCCATAAACTATTTGAGTATATGGAAAAATAGGTATTATGACGTTCTACAGAAAATGATAACTTCAAAAGTTTCTGTTGAACAAGCACCAGAAGTTTTAATGAGAAAGCCTAGTGGAGAAATAAAAACAGTCATTGTGTGGGATTAACTCTCTTTTTTTACATAATTTCTTAAAACTCCTATTTTCTCTACTTCAACTTCTATAGCATCACCATCTTCAAGGTACTTTTTCCCAGTAAATTCAGCTACACCAGCTGGTGTACCAGTAGTTATTACGTCTCCAGGCTCTAGAGTAATTCCTTGGCTGAGATAAGAAATCAGATCCTCAACAGAAAATATCATATCCTCTGTATTTCCATCTTGTACAACTTGACCGTTAAGCTTAGTTATTATTCTAAGTTTGAAATCCTTAATTTCATCTTTAGTAACAATCCATGGACCAATCGGCAACCCGGTATCTAACGCTTTTCCCATAACCCAATTTAGACCGTAAGGGTGAAGTTCTGGAAATTGATAATCCCTAAAGCTTACATCATTAACTATTGTATAACCAAACACATAATCCATTGCTTCCTCTTTCTTTATGTATTTTCCTCTCCTTCCAATTATAATCCCTATTTCCCCCTCATAGTCTACCCTTTTTAAATCTCTTGGGATAATTATGTAATCTTCCGGCCCAACTACACTATTACTACTAAATTTGGTAAAAAAGTAAGGTGATTTTGGTGGGGTCATTGAAGTTTCTGATGAATGGGATCGGAAGTTCACAGCAGGTAAAAAGATCTTATTAGGGAATAACGGTGGTAGAAGCTTTTTTATCTTTATCTCGGTCTTAGGTAAATTCACCATGACGTCATATGCTTTAATAAATGATATTGGATTAGATACAACACAATCTAAACCATCTTTCTTTATCTCATAATATTTTTCATTTTCTATGAACACAACTTTCTTTTCCCCATTTTCTGTTATAGCAAAACCTATTTTCATATAAGCCTCACATATACTATGCTAATTATAAATGATAAGCTTGTTGTCAGCGATAACGAAATCGTTGGTTTGATTGGGAAAAATGGTAGTGGTAAAACTACTTTAATAAAGAGTAGTCTTTGTCTTGACTCAAAGGCAAAAGTAGTATTGGATGGAGAGGATTTCTGTAAAAATAGAGATTACTCAAAGTTATCAGCAGTATTTCAAGATCCTTCAACACAAATATTAGCCTTAACGTGTGAAGAGGAATTGAAACTCCAATCAATGTTCCATCCCGTAGATGATAAAATAGCGAAAGAAATTATGGGAGAGTATTTTAATAAGGATTTTTATACATTATCTGATGGCTACAAGAAAAGATTCGTTATTTCTACAATACTAGCATCTAGGCCAAAATATATTCTATTTGATGAACCCTTTGCTAATTTAGATAAATATGCGGTTAAGTTAGTAAAAAGTGTTATACCAAAAGGGAGTTTGATTGCTGAACACAGAATAAAGGAAATTAGAGATATGATTGATCGCGTTTATTTAATCAAAAATGGTGATATTAGGGAAATTGAAAAAGAAAAGTTGTATGATGAAGATTTTCTCAGAAGAGAAGGATTAAGAGGATTCTCTTTGCCTAAAATAGAGATGGAATTAGGGGAAGAATTGTTAAACCATGAAGGAATAAGGGTAAGGGAAAGCGAAGTCGTCTGCCTAGTTGGGAGAAATGGTGTAGGAAAAACTACTAGGTTGAAGAAGCTGGTCGGAAAAATTTATCTAGTCCTTCAAAATCCTGATCTACAGTTCTTTGAGGAAACAGTTGAAGATGAGGTAAAAGATGAAAATGCACTATCACTCTTTAATCTAAAAGATAAGAAAGACAGAAGTCCATTTACTTTAAGCTATGGTGAAAAAATGAGGGTACTTATTGCTTCAGCGTTTGCCTCAAAATACAAAGTTATTGCTTTAGATGAACCTTCAGTTGGCATGGATGGCGAAGCACTTCTATCGTTTTATGAGGCTATCAAAATCTTAAAAGAAGAGAGGAGAGGAATTATAATAGCAACTCACGATGAAGATTTGATCTCAATCTGTAATACTATAATAAACATGGATCAGCGGCCTACGTGAACATCATCATTTCAGTTGCAAGGTTAATCATCACCAGTAGTAAAGATAGCGAAATTAAGATAATATCTACTGACGTGGGTTTAAAATTTCTTTTTCCGTTAAATTTCCCGTAAAGTTTTATAGTATAAGAGACGTAGAGGTCTTCAGCAACTTTAACCATTTGAACAACAAATGGTAAAACTAACTTATTTATGTGAAAACCGATTTTCCTAGCTCTAGCGTTAAAACTTATTTCAGAAGCAATCCTATAAAAAAGGGGATAATAAGCGAAGCCAACAACAAGTGGTACTCCTTTCTCTCCAAGAAGATAAAGAATAGAATTGTAGTCAACATATTCACTCATAATAAAGTATAAATTTATATATGAAATTGCCCTAATAGTATATATAAATAAATATTCTTTTTCTAGTATGTGCAAAAAAGTAAAAGAAATAATTACAATCAAAATCTCTATTGCAATGACTCTCCATCTTTTGTATATCAAACCCATGGTCAAGATAAGAGAGTAATAAGTTGGATACAATGTAGTTTCTATAGCAGTTATTATTAGAAATATTAAGGAATAAAGAAAAGTTGCCTTAGCCAATCTTATCCCTTAATAATTCCGCTTTTTAATAAATATGAACCTAACTTATACGAGATTAATCCCATTATAGCACTTTCTACCAGATAAATTATTGTAAATATTAGATAAGCTAATGCTAAATCCTTAAAAGGAATTGAGCCAATTAACCCCACCATCATAATACCAAATATAACACTTAGGATTCCGACTAAAGTTCCTACTACAGTGGTGTTAATCATCACTGCTTTAAAACTTCTAAACCCTACAAACCAGGTTATTATCTCATCAATAACACCGGCAATTACTAGAGTCGGAACCATAAATAGTAAACCTGTTGCGGCATAAAGTACCGCATTTATTAAAGTAAGTAAAAGCACGCTGAACTTCTCATTCATAGCCTGTAAGCCAATTGAAAGTAAGATGAGTGGTATTGTAAGAGTTACTATCGGGTCTGTGAACGAACTAATAGCATAAGCACCAATACTAAGAGCTAAAGCAGCTGCAGAAGCGTAAGAAGCTATTGAGAAAACTACACCATATATTACAGTTCTTATTTTCATACGCTAATATTATTCCTAAGTGTTTTAAAACTTATTCCTTAAAGATTAGTTCTCTATCTAAAACTTTAAGAATTTAAAAATTAATTTCTTATTGTTTTACATCGAAAAAGTTAAAAATTAAAAAATCAATCATGTATTTATGCAGTACAAATGGGTTGCCTTGAGTAATACCACTGTAGGGGTCTTAATGGCTTCAATAAATGGAACAATCACGATAATTTCGTTACCAGCAATATTTAGAGGAATTAATATAAATCCCTTTAACTCATTTCAATACTTACTATGGATCCTCATGAGTTATAACATAGTAACAGCAACGTTATTAGTTTCTTTCGGAAGGCTTTCAGATATTTACGGCAGAGTAAGACTATATAATTTAGGATTTGCAATCTTCACAATAGGCTCAATACTCCTTTCACTAACACCAAATCAAGGGGACTTAGGAGCATTAGAGATAATCCTATTCCGTGTAATACAAGGAATTGGTGGAGCATTCTTATTTGCAAATAGCGCGGCAATTTTAACTGATGCTTTTCCCTCTAACGAGAGAGGGAAAGCATTAGGAATAAACCAAATTGCAGCTTTAGCTGGATCATTAATAGGACTAATATTAGGTGGAATACTCTCAACGATAAATTGGAGATACGTATTTTTAGTCAGTGTTCCAGTAGGAATATTCGGCACAGCATGGAGTTATTTAAAGTTAAAAGAATTATCAAAACCAAATAAGACTGAAAAAATTGATTGGTTAGGTAATACACTCTTTGCTAGTGGCTTAATCCTTATCCTTGTAGCAATAACTTATGGGCTATTACCTTACGGCTCTTCACAATTAGGATGGGGAAATCCATACGTAATAGCCTCATTAGTATCGGGTATAGGATTAATCATAGGCTTCCTTTATGCTGAGAAAAAAGTCAAATATCCCATGTTTCGCCTTGAATTATTCAAAATTAGAATATTTGCTGCAGCAAATATTGCTGGTTTCTTAAGATCTGTAGCTTATGGTGGCTTAATGATAATGTTGGTAATATTCCTTCAAGGAATTTGGTTACCCTTACATGGCATACCTTACTCAGAAACACCATTTTGGGCCGGTGTTTATACTATCCCATTAATGTTAGGATTCGTGACTATGGGGCCAATAAGTGGTTGGCTCTCTGATAAGTACGGAAGTAGACTTTTAGCCACTTTAGGAATGGTTATTGTGGGAATTGGATTTCTTCTACTAACTACATTACCTTATGACTTCAATTATCTCACTTTTGCCTTAATGATATTTATGATTGGAGTTGGAAACGGAATGTTTGCATCTCCAAACACAGCTTCAATAATGAATAGTGTTCCACCACAACATAGAGGAGCAGCCTCTGGTATGAGGGCAACATTACAAAATACTGGGCAAACAATGAGTATAGCAATATTCTTCACGATAGTCATAATTTCCTTAACATCTTCATTACCCTCAGCAATCCAAAATGCTTTAATTCAAGCTGGAGCACCACAGTTAGTTCCTTATGCCCAACATATACCAGTCACTGGAGCACTATTTGCAGCTTTTCTAGGATATGATCCTGTTAAAACAATGTTATCATCATTACCCGCTGGAGTAACAGTTCCACAGTCTGCAATACAAATTATGGAACAGAGAACCTGGTTCCCAACAGCAATTGCGCCAGCATTTATGTATGCTTTAAGAAATGCGTTTTATATAAGTGCTGTATTAGTATTCATAGCAGCAATTGCCTCTGCATTAAGAGGGGTTGAGGTGAAGGAAAGTGTTAGAAAGTAATGAGAACAGAATACAAATAATGTCGACAATAGCAAAAATATACAGAGCTATGAGTAGGGAACTTAATAGAAGGCTAGGAGAACTTAACTTATCCTATCTAGATTTTCTTGTTTTAAGGGCTACAAGCGACGGGCCAAAAACAATGGCATATTTAGCAAATAGATATTTCGTTACACAATCAGCAATAACAGCTTCTGTTGACAAACTAGAAGAAATGGGTTTAGTTGTAAGAGTAAGGGATAAAGAGGATAGAAGAAAGATACTAATCGAGATTACTGAGAAAGGACTTGAGACATTTAACAAGGGCATAGAAATTTACAAAAAATTAGCTAATGAAGTTACCGGAGATCTAAGTGAAGATGAAGTAATATTAGTTTTAGATAAGATTTCAAAAATTTTGAAAAGAATTGAGGAAATTAGTCAGTGAGTAACCGCCATTTCACCGCTCAAACTCCCCTAAAACTCATCATTTTTAAATAACCAAGAAGAATTTATTTTATGAATGCTAACACATCAACATCTCCTACTCCTTCGCTACTTTCAACATATATTAATGCGATTGAACTGGGAATTATAATTTTAACTTTCATCATTCCGTTAATCTACTTTATTTACTTTATGAGAATGATGAGAGTAGGACATTCACAACAAAGGCAACTAGAAAGGAAAATGAATAGAATACCATCAATCACATGGGATCAGATTTACGACATGGAAGAAATTAAGACTAGATTAGATGAAATTGCTAGTTACGTTATGAAAAAAGGGAAAGCTTACGGTGTAATACTATTCGGTCCTCCAGGTACTGGAAAGACGAGTATTGCTAAGGCACTCGCTAATAAACTTAGATGGAATTATTTCGAATTAAAGTCTACCGATGTAATGAGCAAATGGTATGGTGAAAGCGAGTATTTACTTGATAACTTCTTTAATGTAGTGGAATTAAACGCTCCAGCCGTTGTCGTAATTGATGAGATTGACGGATTTACTCTAAAAAGAGAGGGAGATATCCATGAAGTCACTCACAGATTAATTAACATATTTTTAATGAGGTTACAAGAATTACATGACAAGAACTTACCGATACTTATTATTGGGACAACAAACATCCCGCAAGAAATAGATGAAGCGCTTTTAAGGCCAGGAAGATTTGACGAAGTGATCTACGTACCTTTGCCAGATGAGAATAGTAGGGAAAAAATATGGTGCGGTTACGTTCAAAACGTTGATTGCAAAGAATTAGCTAAAAGAAGTAATAGACTTTCACCAGCAGACATAAAAGAAATTGTTGAAGAAGTAAAGATCCGGTGCGAAAAAGAGGGAAGAATCCCAACAACACAGGACTTTATAAAGGCCTTAGAAAGTTATAAACCGTCTGTGTCTATACAAACTATCGTAAAATTCGAAAATATTGCTAAAAAATACTCAAGGCATAAACTAGGTGAAAGACCATATGGAGTACCGGATATAAGATGGGATGATCTAGGAGATCTAGAAGATGTTAAAAGGATAATCAGGGACTCCATAGAGTTACCACTGAAGAGGAAAGACCTTGCCGAAAAGCTGGGAATAAAACCAGTTAAAGGATTGTTACTTTACGGTCCTCCAGGTACTGGAAAGACGAGTATTGCTAAGGCATTAGCAAATGAGCTTAATGCTTCCTTTATTATTCTATCTGGTGAGGAAATATCTTCAGCTGGGCCATTTAATGCGGGAGAAATAATTGCAGAAAAGTTTCATATTGCTAGGGATAATGCACCCGCAATAATATTTATTGACGAGATTGATATGATTGCTAGGGCTAGGGGTGAAAACGAGTGGAGAACCGCATTGACTGAACTTTTAAATCAAATGGATGGTATAAGGGAGAATGAAGAAATAGTAGTAGTTGGAGCAACAAATAGACCATGGGACTTAGACCCAGCAATACTAAGACCTGGGAGATTCGATAAGATAATCTATGTACCACCACCAGATGAAAAAGGAAGAGTCGAAGTTCTTAAAGTATTATGTAGAGGCTTAACTGTAGATGAGGAAACTTTACAAAAAGTTGCTAAAATCACTGATGGTTATACACCAGCTGATTTAAAACTGGTAGTGGATGAGATTAGGAGAAACTTACTTAAAGAGGCAACGATTACTGGAGTTGCCAGAATTACATTAACCTTTAACGATTTCATAAAAATATTAGCTAATGTTAAACCAAGCGTTAGTAAAGAAACACTGAAAATGTATGAAGAGTTTAAAATACAGAGGATTTAGAATATTGTTAATTAACCCTATAAAATTTACCTGTTAGATAGCCTGATTAAGAATCCTCACTTCTACAGAAAAACATCGCAGGGGTTAATGATAGCGCCTTTATTTGAGTTCACTGGAGACGCTAGCAGTATATTAATAAGATTAATGAGATAATATCTCAGCTAGATCTAGGACTAATTAAAGTGAACCTTGATAAACTAAATTGTAGTATTGTTGTCCAGAATAAAGAGATGAAAAAAGCTGTTTGCAGATCCAATGGCAATGTAAAGATGGGCTTTGAAGCATTATCTATGATAATTTCTGCTAAAGGGCAAGGCAAGATAGGAGTATATACAATAAAGATAGAGGACATAATTGATACTTTATATGCATTAGACTAGACTTTCCCCAGAAGCTAAAAAACTTATATGCATTTAGGTTTTTGTTAAACTTGACAAGTTATATAATATTTTTGGAAAGTATATAACATAATTCTTGCTAATTTTCTTATTTCTTTAACAACAAATTTATGTCCTTCATCAAGGAATAGGTGAAGCCATTACGTTTATTAAATCAACAGACTTATATAACATATGATTAAAGAGCCTTATGCTACATTACTTAATAATATAGTCAGAATAATGAGGGAGGAATTTAAGGACGATCTTATATCTATTGTACTTTACGGAAGCGTTGCCAGAGGAGATAACAGAAATGATAGTGATGTTGACTTACTAATAGTTATGAATAACCTACCTAAGGATAGTATGCTGAAGAGAATTAGATTGTTTGAAACCAGAGTTGAAGATAAGTTAAATTTAGATGAGTACTGGAATAAGGGATATTATATATCACTCTCTCCTATCCTTAAAACTCCAGATGAAGCAGAAAAGATTTCACCTCTTTATCTAGACATGGTATATGATGCTGTGATACTTTACGATAAGGATCAATTCTTTACAAGGATATTGGAAAAGCTAAAAGAGAAGCTTAGAGAATTAGGTGCTGAGAGGATAATAATGGGCAAAAAGTGGTACTGGATACTGAAAAAAGATTCGAAATTCGGTGAAACTGTTGAACTTTGACTCTCTTGCATTATCATATATCTTACAAGCCGAAGAGAGATTAAACTTGGCTAAAATAGAGAATGAAAGGAAGAAATATAATATAGTAGTGAGGCTTTGCCAAGAAGCTGTAGAACTTTCACTTAAAGCTTGTTTAAGATTAGTTAATATTGAACCACCAAAATTTCATGATGTAGGACCAATATTGAAAAACAACGCAGAAAAATTCCCCCAATGGTTCAGGGAAAAAATAGATATTTTTGCTTCTTACTCAAGATCGTTAAGAAAAGAGAGAGAACTATCAATGTACGGCGATGAAGAAACTAACACACCCCCAGAACTACTTTACTCAGCGTATGATGCACAGCTGTCAATCAGAATTGCTGAGGAAGTATTAGAATACGCAAAGAAACTTTATGAAGAGAAGAAGAATCAGTAAAAAGAATAAATAGTTTTGCTCAATTTTGTTTTTAACTATACCTAATACTTATAGGTTTCATTTTTTTCTCTTATATATTCTAAAAAATAAGATTATTGAACAAAACTCCATAAGGAGACTAAAACACTATCCATCGACATAGCTAAGGCAGCATATTCTGGAGGCAAATAGAAGGGGTAAAGTATACCAGCTGAAATTGGTATTAAAACAGAATTATAAGTAAAAGCCCAAGCTAAATTCTCCTTTATTTTCCTCACAGTCCTCTTAGACTGTTCAATAACATATTTGATAGAGAGAACGGAAGGTACAATAATATCTCCAGCGTACTTAGCAATATCAGTACCAGTAGAAACAGCAATACCAACTAAAGCCTCTTTCAAAGCTTGAGCATCATTAACACCATCACCGACAAAAATTACCTTACCGAGCTTTCTAACTAGTTCTACTTTATCATCTGGCGAAAGACCCTTATACACTTTTACTCCCAGAACTTCTCCTACCTTATCGGCAAAATTACTTGAATCACCAGTAGCAATAATAACCTCATAGTATTTCTTAAGCTCATTAACCAACTCAACAACCCCATCTCTTATTTTATCTTCCAACAAAAACCCAGCAACAACTTTTGAGTCAACACAAACTAAAACATCAGCATCTAAATCTCCTTCACAATTCTTAAGTACAAATTCCCTTTTACCCACTATTACATCATGATCATTAACCTTTCCGTATACACCCTCCCCTTGAAATTCGTTAAAGTCCTTAACTTTAGCATTTACATCATATAAAGACGCAATAGCCTTACCTACTGGATGAGAACTAAGCTTTTCCACAGCACATGCTAATTTTATTGCGTTTTCATCACCTATCGGTTTTACTATAAACTCTCCGGTAGTTATAGTCCCAGTCTTATCAAAAACAATATATTTCGCCTCTCTAAGCCTCTCTAAACTCTCAGCATTCCTTACCTTAATTCCCTTTTTAACCAATTTCCTTATTCCTACCATAACAGCCATAGGTGTTGCTAAACCAAAAGGACACGGACATGCTGAGGCTAAGACTGCAACAGAAATTAAAATAGAGAAAGTAAGCGAATGAGAGACTACATACCATAATGCAAAGGCTAAAACAGAAACTCCAATCACTACTGGGACAAAGATTGATGAAACCTTATCAACAAGTGACTGTATAGGTAACCTAGTAGTCTCAGCCTCTCTTATAGCCTCAATAACTTGCGAAATATAAGTCCTATTTCCAGCCCTAGTAACATAAACTTTAAGAAAACCAGAAGTTAAGATTGAACCGCCAATCACAGGATCTCCCTTCTTTTTTCTCACCGGTATAGTCTCACCAGTATAAATTGACTCATTAACATATCCTTCTCCTTCATCAACAATACCATCAGCGGGAATAATCTCACCGGACTTAACCATGACTACATCACCAACCCTCAATTTAGAGGAATCCACTAAAGTACCATCAGTAAGTCTGGCCTTAACAGTTTGAAGTCTAATAACGTCATCTGAAGTCTTCTCCTTAATATAGGCTTCTAAAGTCTTTCCTATAAGAATGAAAGTAATTAAGAGGGAAGAAGCTTCAAAAAAGTAATTAGAAGAATGTATTAGGTAAGAGTAAAGGCTATAAAACCAGGCAATATTAGACGAGAGGGAAACTAGCGTATCCATATTGCTGGTCTTATTTCTTAAAGCTCTAAGAAAACCTAAATGAAATCTTAAGCCCGAATAGAATTGGACTGGAATTGATAAGAAAAGCTGGTAAGCTGGAAAGATGAATATGAGAAAAGAGAAGACTGAGGCAATTACTAACCTTGTAAATAAATCACGAAAGTCACTTTTTCCCTTAAAGCTCTCAGTAGTTATTTCAGCTTTATAACCTCTCCTCCTTAATTCCTCAACAATTTCATCTCCAGTTACAGTTGCAGGATTAATTTCGAGAATAACAAAACCCGAAGAAGGATTAATCTTAACGTCAATAATTCCAGGTATATTATCTAGAACAGAAATCAGTTTACCGGCTTCTTCTTCACTAAGGCTTACTTTTAAAGTAACTTTTTGTGTTACAACGTCGTAACCAGCCTTTCTAACAGCCCTTACAATATCCTTCAACCTAGCATTTTCAATTACAACCCTAGCATTACCAGAGGCTAAGTTAACATTTACATCTTTTACCCCTTGAACGGAAGAAATTGCCTTAGATACTGTTGAAACACAAGTTGCACAATGCATTCCTACGATTTTTAACTCTTCTTCCCTCTTAATCCTAAGATCTTTCTTCTCATTTCTCACCTCGCTCATTGCGAATACACCAATTAATGATGACCTTCTTCATCTGGCATTCCTTTAGGTCCTTCTCTTAAGTACTTCTCTGGGTCTTTTTCAAACGCCCTTTTACATGCAGAACTACAAAAATAGTATATTTTACCTTTATACATTGTCTTATATTGTGATGATTCATTTACTTCCATTCCACAAACCGGGTCAATCATAATCTTAAATTCTCGTCAATTGTATATTTACTTAACGTTTACAAAGAAACTTTTTCTTACTTATTAAGATCGCTAAAAATAAAAATGTAAATTGAAAAGGGAATAATGATGACAAAAGTAAACCAAATTGAGTATAAGATTTTACAAATGTTAAAAGAGGATTCGAGGAAAAGTGCAAGTAAAATAGCAAAGGAACTTGGCTTAAGTAGGGCTACGGTAGCTAAAATAATAAAATCGTTAAAAGATAAAGGGGTTAAATTTACAGTTGAATATCACGAGAAGGGAGAACTGTTCGCATTTGTAATTTCTGATAAATGTCTTGCTGAAGAATGCTACAAACTTATAGACGGAAAAATAATGAACATAATAAGAGGAGATTTGAGTACTATTAGCCAGAAACTTTCAGAATTAGGAAGTGACAAGTATTTTATTTCCATGGAAAAGTTAAATGAAGTAAGTATAGAGAGAGCGGAACTATATTGTGACTATTGCGGAAATGAGATTAAAGGAAATCCATATTTGGTAAAGTTAGGTAAAAAAGTGTATTACACTTGTTGTAAAACGTGCCAAACTCAGCTAAAGAAAAAGTTAGAGCACGGAAATGATGGAGGAAAACTATAAATACCTTAATTCTTATTTATCCTTAGTGCGGCCGTAGTCTAGCCTGGATTAGGACGCCGGCCTGCCACGCCGGAGGTCCCGGGTTCAAATCCCGGCGGTCGCACTGTTAGGGGGAGGAATCCCCCTAATACCCCCTCTTTTTCTTTTAGATAAGTTTCCACGACGTCAACTAAAGGACCTACGTAAGTTTCCTTTACCTCACCGTTCACCGTTTCCAATTTATAGACATAATACCGCCCTTTTCTCTCACGTATAATTATGTCGCCATATTTATAACGCGTCTTTTATTTCGTCATTTTCCGTCAAGTATTATGGTTGCCAAAACTTGCTTAAAACTTTGGCAACCCGTAAAATTTTGCCGTCAAAACACGTTGAGATGTTAAAAGTAAGTATATAAGCGAGAAGATACGATTCTTATTGATGGATATCATTTACCCTTCGCATTTACTATGAAAAAGATTATATTAGTATAAATGTAATTTAATCATATGCCGGAAAGTTTAGTAGTCAGAGACCCTAAATATCTGGGTAAGTTCATTGCAGTAGACGAGAACTTTAATATTATAGGCTATGCCGATTCCAGAGAAGAGCTAGAAAAGGAGTTAACAAGAAAGGGTTATAGTATAGCAGATTACGATATAATATATGTCCCTAAATCCTTCAAGAAAAACACTGAAGGTCATTAAATTTTCGGACTTCTACGGAAACCTTATTCCTTTACTAAAAATAAGGTTTGAATGCCCTAAGCTTGGAAAGGACAAATTGGTACTAGGGTTAATAGATACAGGTAGCAGATATACAGTTGTAAACAAGTATACCGCTAATGAATGTTTCACAGAAGATGAAATGAGATCTAGATATGTAGATAGAGTAATAATTAATAATAGGGAATATTATAGATATTCATTTAGGTTTACCTTTCCTCAGCTAGATGATATAAGCTGGAACTTTAACGCTGCTATAATGGAGTATAACCCTTACCCAGAAGAAATAGTCCCGGCTGTAATTTTAGGTAGAGAAGATTTCTTACGCAATATTATAGTATGTATATATAAATCTGAATGGATGACATTATATATTGATTAGTAATTTTCGGTGTTCTCGGTCTATTATTTATTAGTTTATATTAACTGATCGTGTATGGATAAAGATAGTTATCTGAAAGGGTTTGAAGACTGTTTAGACTGCAGGAATAGAGATGAAGGATTTTCTTCTGCGATTATGATGACCCCAAGGAATATGTATTCAGAGTAATAGCTAATAAGATAACAGAATTCCCGAACACAGATGATATAGCCTAGACGATAGCCAAAGCTAAGATAAGAATTACTAAAGTAAAAATTAGTGCTTTCACAAGAACTAAATCACTTTAACACTCTTTTTATAATAATTAAAATACCGTTAAGTTTACTCTCTTTCACGAAAAAGTCTACAGCCTTTTCTTCTTTCTCGTCATTAACAAATACCATGATAATATGCCTCTTAGCCTCCATGTTATCCTTCAACTGAAGGTATTGTGATAAGTTTTCTACTATATTCTTGTTAAAAATTGCTAACTTATCCCCTTCAAAGGGCTTAAATTCAATCTCTACCTTATCCATGATTATTATCACATATTAAATAGGAGTGGGGAAGTAAAAGTATCTACTGATGATCTTACATTTTCCTTGTTTTGTGGTTTTTTAGAAAATAATTATTTTCAATTCCTTTGGGGATTCAACGGATGAAGAAGAACAAAAGAATGTAATGGTTAATAACAACTTTCAATTCCTTTGGAGATACATCCTTGCCTGTTCCTCTTCGTGATTGTTGTTAACACGGTTAGAGATTTGATTAGCTCCCTTAATTTGAGGAGTGCGGAGTAATTTCTCCGGTTCGTTGAAATTCGTTTAGGTGGTGCTCTAGGTTTGAGGAAAACTTTTAAGTTACGTTAAAGCAGAATAACTACTATAACTAAAATTTTGGGGATCCAAGTTAGGATTAAAAGTTCTATTGCGGTTCCAAAAGAGTACTTCAGATAATTTCTTCGGGGCTAAAATATCACCACAGAGTACCGTATCGTTTTATCGTATAAAAATAAAGTGTTCTCAATCAACTGGGAAAACAATTCTTCTCAATAAACACCTGAATTTTTCTCACAGCAAAATTTGACGACTAATGCTTATCTATTCTATCAATCTTTTTTTTTCAAAAATTCAATGAGAATAATTACCATATCCTTTTTAATGCTTGTAGCAAATATATAATTATGAGAATTGTTAAGAAAGGTGAAGATACTTTCGTAGAATTTGAAGACTTTGGGGAATTAAGGGATATATTTAATGAGGCAATTAAAGAGCTAGAGGATGAAGAAAAAGCTAAGACCCGTAAACCTTCTTATGAGACCCAATCCCCCAAATAAATACGATACAGTTTTTTGAATCCACACTATAAAGTATCCTTATATCACCGGTAACCTCTATAGAAAACATAGGATTTCCGTACTTATCCTTTCCCAGCTTCTCTCTGGTGTACTTAAATGGATCCTTATATAACAATTCCAGTTTCTCAAGGATAATCCTAAGAAGTTTTGAGCGTGGAAAATTCCTCTTCAACCACTTTATGAACTCTGCTCTATCCATTTCACCCTTAACTAAGAATCTAAAAATCCACTTCTCACAAACCATGATAAAATAAGAAGAAAAGTATATTTAAAAATCTTTATATTTTCATTTAATATCCCATAAGAAATAATAGCAGATATGAGAACAAAATACGGCTGCATAAGACCGTATTTCCATCAAGAACAATAGAAAAATTCGGCCATATACCTCTCATTTCTAAGAAATTTGCGTTCATATCCCCGTATTACAAAGATTTAAATACTAGAAAATTGTGGATGCATATGGAGATATGAATGGTCTGCGAATTTCTTTCTAAGGAATATAAAAGTTAACTTCTTGAAATTCTAACAATAAAAAAATCTAGTTGGAGCTAGGGTGATATCCCCTATTATCCCCGATTTCAATTTTATATAAGTTTCCACGACGTCAACTAAAGGACCTACGTAAGTTTCCTTTACCTCACCGTTCACCGTTTCCAATTTATAGACATAATACCGCCCTTTTCTCTCACGTATAATTATGTCGCCATATTTATAACGCGTCTTTTATTTCGTCATTTTCCGTCAAGTATTATGGTTGCCAAAACTTGCTTAAAACTTTGGCAACTCGTAAAATTTTGCTATCAAAATGTGTGTAGCTGAAAGAAGTCGATAAATATTCCTTTGTCGCGCAAAAAATTAAATTTCAGAACCCTAGATTATTTACTATACATAGAAAGATTGATAGATAAATAATAGAAGATTTTTAGTTATTGATAAGACGCCCATATTTATGAAATCGCTGCTATAGATGAAGAAGCTACCTAGTACGTAGTGTCCGTTTCATTATTTCTGCTAAAGTGAAAAGAAGTGACAACGTTAACTACTTGAGTAATCACAAGACGATTACTATTGAGTAGGAGGAGTTATGTTAATGTCACTAACTGAAGCCTACACAAAACGATTAATCCAGACAATCGTCAAGACGTTTATATGATTCATAAGCTATTAATCGTTAACTTCGGGGTAGTCCTTTTGTATGTCCTCCTGCTTTACACCTTATTTATTATTTGTTGCATTGAAGAATTATTTACGTTACGAAGAGCATACAAAGAATAGTAGTTTAAACGAAATTCCGTTACCATAAAAAATCATAATATTTATTTCGTGAGTTAATAAATATTTTTTAATTTTATTTCTTAGTCTATCGCTTATCAGAAAAAATTTTCAGTTAGTAAGAGGATCTTTATTATATATTTTTAACGTAAAGTATAACTGTAACGATTTTCCTATAGTGCTAAAAGAAGTGTCCAATTTGCGGTAAAGTGTTCACATTAACCATGTGACGTTAGACCATGTTTGAAAAAACATAATATCCGCGTAAGTTAGTGATTTATCATGGATAGGCTAAAGGTTATTTGGCTTCTCATTATCTTAGGTAATATATTTGATTACGTGACAACGCTTCTGTTTTCCTATTTTGGTATATTATATATGGATCGTAACATCCTCATAGGCTATAACACAAATTTTACAGACGTTTTGTTAACCTTAACCGGTGAGAAGTTATTGTTCTTAAGTGGAGTTTATTGGTTTAGCAAATTATTCGATTATCTAAAAATCAGTAAGTATAAATGGATCGGGCTTTTACCTTTTACAATAATAACTACCATAATATGCGTACTTGACTTGTTAGGGCTTATCTTTTACTTCTTAAGCTCTTTATAAAGTTAAACTCTTTTTTCGCTTACAATGAGGAAGGAACTACTAACTTTAGTTTTCATAACAATACTATTGACGCCGATTGTGCTAAACATAACACCTAAAGCGATAACAGCATCAGATGTAGGAGCACAAAAAATATACACAACATCTTCTGGAAATTGGGCCGGTGTCGTATACTCAGTTTATAATACTTCAACAGATGCACCTATAGAAATAACATCAGTAAGCGAGTCAGTGTGTTTCGGAAACGCTGAAGTTAATTATGTTCCAGATCCTTACGGGGCTGATGATATCGGTATATGGGTTGCTCTAAGTCCTCAACCTTCTACTAACCCTCTTATAGGTTATTGTTTCTTCCAAGCCGGCTTTGGTCTAATAGTGTACTCTAATGGTTCTTATGCATTGAATCCTTTCGTAATAGCTATTACGCTTTCTGGCGGTAAGATACAACCAATAGTTGATTATTATAACACAATACCTATTGAAACTGTAAATGACTTAGTATTATCAATGTTCATATAATATGAGGGAAACGGAAAAGTATATATTTGTCTGGCCGCGGGGTATCAAATTCCCTCTGGGCCATATGACCAGTTTTTCCAATACTCAAATACTTTTTCATAGCCTTTTTGGCTCTACACCAGAATCAGCATATACCATAATAGAAGCACCTTATGTTGGCGATACTAATTATCATTATTCATTACCGCAGATATCCGGTGGATTAATATACGGTTTTAATTTTATGTATCCATCGGGACAAGGACCCGGATCCTCACAACCAAATACGGAGTTTGTAGCTGTGTTATTTAACTTAAACTCGCTTGTTAATTACAATTATGTTTATGCATATCCCTATAGCGGTACTGGAACTACTGGTGCATGGCAATATACATACGAGTTTATTGATACACAGAACGACCAAACTACGTATGGTTTATAAAGGTAACTCTTTTTTCTTTTTCTTTTGAATGGATTTATAACTTTAAATCCTTAATCAGTTTTAATGAGAAGGGCCACCATCCTACTTTCTATCATTTCGGTTGTGCTAATAACGATAGGGGTTTACTTTTTTATGATAGATAAACCTACTATGATCCACCCACCTAAGGTAGTATTCAATACGTCAATAATTAAAGCTAATTATGGTGGACCCCCAATACTCGTAAACCCTCCACCATGGTATGCAAACCTATGGCCTGAAACGCTAACAGCCGGAATTGTATTACTTCTAATCTCAGCCCTCCTATTAAGGTGTAACTCCTGAACCGACAGTTACTTCACTTTGTTTCGGAAAAACCTTTATAAGTCAATTTTCTTTTTTATAGACATGGAATTTGTTTCACTTTTTGTCTTCGTTTCCGGAATAATTGTAGCTTTATTAACTCTTTATTTCTCACCGGATTTTGGAAGGGTTAAACCAAATAAAAGAAACCTATCGACCATATTTTTATCGCTAGCCCTTGCGGGAATAGGTTTATGGCTTTACTACATTGACCGCCCAACATATATTGCTAAGCCCATAAAGCCTATTTTACCACCAGGGAATTTTGATACATATTTTGGCCTTTATGGCCCTCAAGTGGAGTATATTCGTATCCCACCACCTTGGTACGCAAACCTATGGTCGGAAACACTAACATCTGGTGTTATATTGTTAGCCTTAGTAGTTTTCCTACATTTCAGACCCAGAAAATAGTCCCTTTATAAACTTACTCTTTTTCCACTATTAATGAAGTGAGCCATAGTCTTTATCCTATTTGTTGATATATCAGTATCAAATAATACGATATTGTTTACAGAGAGACGCTATTCTATAATGATAGCTCTACTTGAGAGTGCAAATACGTATATTGTACCGACATTCGGCCCAGGAACTCAAGGAGTTCAATACTACTTGTGAATAAATTTTTATAATATAAGGTATTTCTTCCTTATATTAATAATAGCCCTAGTTCTCCTCGGTGTATCGCTCTATCTTCACTCGATAGACCATGTTACTATACCACGGTAAAACATACTACCCAGAGCAATATCACAACAACTGTAACCAATGCAACGGCCGCCATTTATAATTACGTAAGACAACTTTCATCCCCATTAGCGAGTGCTCAGTACCTACCGCAACTCCACCATAACCAGACTAGCTTAACTAACTCTACTACGACAAACAACCAGACCACCACCTTATGAAAACCTCTGGCCAGAAACAGTGGCAATAGGAATAACACTACTCCTAACCTCAGTTCTTCTACTAAGGCGTAAATCAGACCATTAATAAACTCACACTCTTTATGCGATGTATAATACTAAGTATTTAGTAGTGAAGTATTGCTTAAAGTTCTTACTTTGGGCCAATATCTACTATCTCAATGCTGTATTTTAATTCAGTTTGTAATTCTATAGTGCACGAAAATGTCTTTACGTCCAAGACCAGTTACTTATAATAGGCATATTATCAGTGTTATGAACTTTATAACGGTGAGATTTTTCGAAGAAAAACATTAAGCATCTAGTCGTTAAGTATACTTACGATAAAATTCTTTTACTCATATACTTTAGCGTAATAAGATGACTCTAAACCTAATTTATGATCTGATATCGTTCTTTGGATTTCAGTTTAACGACTTTTGGTCAACAGTGCTAGGATTAAGGGTAGGTGCTGTAGAGCAAAATCCATTAGCCCGCTTAGTCTCTAAATCATGGATAACATTAGCGTTATATAAGTTCAGTCTTGCTGGGTTAGCTTTTTCCCCTAATTTTCTTAACAATACCAATTAACACTATAAGGACTTATATTATAATAGCTGCAGATGAACTAGAATGTCTAGTAACGTTAAATAATATTTTAGCAATTAAACAACATAAGAGGAATAAAAAGTGAGCGAAGTATTGTAGGGTCTGTTAAACTAGTAATATGTTAAATATCATAAAGATTAGAATGAGATGTTATTTCTATTACATTTTTTACAAAAAATTGCAGTTAAATAGGACTGTTCTCAAACAGTCATGAAATTCGATAAGCATTTGTAATATTATATCAAATTACCATAAATATTTTTAATCATCTTTAAATAAATCTCATTTAAGGTGTTAACTTTCTAGAGAATATTAAGGATAAATAACCTAACTTAGTAGTTTAAGGAAATTACCTTACCATAAAAAATTATAATATTTGCTCATGAACTAATAAATACTTAGAATTTACTTCCTTACTTTTATAGCTTACTAGAAATAAATTTCCAGTAAATAAATGGATCTTTCTTATTTTTTAACGTAACGTATAACTGTAACGATTTTCCTAATAAATCAAATGCTATACTCTGTCAGAGCTTATAGGGCAAGATATTATCCTTAAGGTCTTATATGAACTTAGAGATACTGTTGTACTTTAAGTTATGAACAAATATAATATTATTTATTTCATTGTTAAAACATCTTTAGTTATATTGGTCTTTCTTTGTTAATTCCAAGTTAAAATCTCTTCATTGAGAATCTAAATATTCATAATTATCTCGGGTAAATTCAATCAATTTTAAAGACAGTAATGCTTATATATCCATTTGATTAATTAGATAATGAGTAAAAATGTTGTCCAAAATAGTAAATAAAAACTTAAAAAAATAGCTATTCTAGGTATATTATCAATACTGACACTGTTATTAATGTCGCCACTCCTTATTGCACAAACCTATCCAAACTACATAGAGGTTCAGATGAATGTAAAAAACATATTTGGATGGGTGATAGCTTCGGCGTGATTAACATGACAATTCGCGACTAATGGGCAATACATCACGTCACAAGCTCTAGGTCCTTATGGTGCAGCGTCCTACTGGTTCAGTGTATCTGTACAAACAGGAAAAGTGACAGAAACTGGGAGTTTGAATAGTTTAAGTGCAAACTTACCAGTCACTATAAGAAATTGGGCTGGACAAGAAATATCGGGCCAGCTATATAATGATGTGTATTATTGCGGAGGTAATCAAGTTATCGACTACTACGGATTTAATGGTAACATATGTTATGGTAATTCTAATATACTTCCTATCCCAATAACTATAACATTCCAGTTCGACGAATAAAATATTTTGTTTTTTATCTTTTTTATATGAATAACTTTTTTATTATTTTTAAATATATAATCGGTGATCGGTAAATGAGAATATCTTTCACAACTATAATTGCATTTGTATTAATATTCTTAGGTATATTCATAAACTTCATGCCAACAATAATTTATTATATTCAAGTATATCCTAAGATTCCCCTAAATAGAGTCGAACCAGGGGCTTACTTCACTTATGTAGCGCAAGATTTAGTTATTCCACTAAAATCAACTAACGATAGCAACTTTTTATTATCCATATCTCATGCACTCATTAACGTAACCGTAATAAATAACAACTCTTATAAGGTAACCATAAATGGGTCTTTGTCGATATATGGCTACGATTTCGAAAAGACTTACATTGTTAAAAGTAGCTTTGTACTCAACTCCAGTAATCCGTTCATAAAGATGCTATTCGTCAGTGAAGATAAGCCTGCAGTTTTAGTGGGCAATAGAACAATACTGTTGAAAATTAATCCTAGCTTGTATACATTCCATACATTCAGTGGATTAGACCCATACTCAGCTGAACTTATTAAGAGCGGAGAGCAAATATCTTATATCCTCTTTAGCGGAGATAAGTTTGTGCTATCTAATTTATTCATTGGCTATTTGCAGCCTAACGACACTCTTTACGATGCAACCCATATAGTTTGGAGTTTACTCCAGCATGTAAACACAATAAGGGAATTGACCAGCAATATGTCTCCCTTATTTAACGAGTCTCTCATATCAATAGGTGCGGGATCCTCTAATGTCAAGACGATTAATAACATATTTGGCGAGATACTGTGGGACTTCTCGGTAACTTACTTCCCCATAAACATTGTGATAATATTAATAGGAGTGATAATTATAATCCTTAAGTTTAGAGGGAAGTTGAGTTGATAGTGGAGATCAGTAACGTCTCTAAATCACTGAGTGGTAAGAGGGTTCTTAAGGGGATAACGTTAAGGGCAGAAACTAAGAGGCTAATCTTACTAGGCCATAATGGCTCAGGAAAAACTACGTTGCTCGCAATTATTTTAGGTCTTCTTAAACCTGATTCTGGTTCCGTGAGGCTTAACGGCATTAACCCGTTAGAAAGGAGGGACGAGATACTCAAGCTTGTCTCCTTCGCCTTTGAGAAGCCAAAGTTTGACGTTAACTTTAAGGTTAGGGATGTATACGAATTTCTCAAGAATTTCGCAGAGAGTGATTGTCTCGAGCTCTTCTGGAACGAAATAGGGCTTTCCAAGATTAAGGACAGCAAAATCTTGGAACTTTCATCAGGTCAGACTCAGTTACTCCACTTAATGCAAGCCATATGCAGAAGGTCAGAAATCAAGGTCCTTGATGAGCCCTTCTCCCACCTAGACTATGTTAGGTCTGGCATAATAGGCGATTATTTAGTCAAGAAGGGGTTCCAAGTCATAATGTCTACTCATGTGCCTGAAGAGGCCGACTGGCTAGCTGATTATGTAGTTATACTTAAGGATGGAGAGCTGGTATGGAGTGGACAATTTGAGAGGCTCAGCGAGGACGGATACTATGAGGTTATGGTCAGAGGTCTTTATGTGCCTCCTGGAGTATTGGCCAAAGTAGGAAATGTTTATATAGTCAAGTCAACTCAGGAGGACTTAAAGAAACTCATGCAGGAGGGAAAGATATTAGGTTACAAGAGGGCAGGAGTGAGAAGATACTATGAGGTCTATTAGGTGGTACTTTAAGGGTCTGTTTCCGTTAAAGTTCATGGCATTAATAATTGCAACCTCCCTATTGCTAGAGTCAGCCGTTTATATTACTTCTTCAGACCCAAAAATCGGAATACAAAATCTGGTTATGTTAAGTCTAATGCTGATAAACCCCTTAGTCCTTATCTCCGCTTTTCTTCATGTTTACAGATCAAAGGAGACCACGCTCTTTGAACTCTCTCTACTGGCAAGCTGGAGAGGAATAGCAATAGCCAGAATAGTCTCTGCATTATTATTCGTTTTGATGTTTTGGTCGATACAGTCGTTCTATCTCTTACTTCTAATATTTCTGGCCGAATATAAGGTCATAATATTGAACAGTTTCATAATATTGCTAAGTGCTAACACACTCTTGTGGTTGATCCTAACAACTCTGAATTTCTTCGTAAATTACATCAGTATTGGCCTATTAATTTCTCTCATGTCAAATAAGACTTCCAGCCTCTTACTTGGAGCACTTGTGTTCTTCTTCATGCCATTCTCTGTGATAATTCTGCTATCTAGCTATCAAGAAAACGGAATTGAGCTGAGTGGTCCAATGACATACTTCATCTACTTCCTTAATCCTGAGTGGAGTTATATGTTCAATTTGCAGTACCCTAAGTTAATTGATCTACACTTAATTCAAGGGTTCACCATAAGTGTTGCGGTTAGTATAATCTTAATCACAATATATTATCTCGCGTTTATCAAGCTCCAGTTTAAGCCGTAAAGACTTTGCTAATAATCTAAAAGAGCATATAAATTATCCATATAGCGTGATTCTAATAATCTCAAGCTTAATTCTCGAATAGCACTTTACGTAAAATCCTACGATTGGAAAGTTTTTAAAGTTACATCTAAGGTAGTGTCAATTGCCTAGTAAATAAAATTATATTTAAACAAACTATCTCAGAATTTAGTATAAATATTATCACGATTATTTATGATAATAACTGAGTATCACGATTTTCCTATAAACGTTACTCGAACTTGAGATTAATAATCTGAGAGATTTTGTAACCATATTACAGAGAGATTCCAGTTACCTACAAAGCTGGATACTCCTTCCGAAGCAGCTAAGGATTTTACAGTATTCCAATATATATCACCAGGATAATTAGCATAGCCAAGAGCTAGCACTGTTAAGTTATAACTCTTAAGTAGCTTAGTCTCCTGAATAACAAAACTAGAATTCGAAAAGGATATTTGACCAGGTGAAATTACTTGTGTACCATAATCCTCGAACAAGACGAAATTTATCATCTTTGATATATTCTCTATCAGGGAAAATCCCCTATTAATCCCTATTATTATGTTAGGATAATGACTCCTCGTCCAATTAATTATAGATATTATTCCTTGAGTAACAAAGGGATATTGCTCCACCACATCAACGTCATCAAACATAACTCCTTGAAATCCCATACTAATTACTGTAGTCACTTGAGATTCTATATATTTTTGCCAACTAGGAGAGGAAATATTGACTATGTACTGATCCCAAAGTTGATCATAGCCTATAGTTACGTTCGTATGAGGAGTTAAATTGCCTAAGCTCATATTAGCTAGTTCTCCTAGATCAATATAAGCTATCTTAACTGCCTTTATCTGATTTAACTGCGAGGAGTTAACTTGAGTGGGATCTATTATTACCCAAGAAAAGTTGTTTAGTACTTGAATTATTGTAGAATTTATACAACCATAATAAACCGTGAATTTTGGTTCTATTACTTTAACAGATTGAGTTGGCTTCGTTTCGTTAGAGACTTTAAGATATATGTAAGCTGATATTATGGATACTAAAAACAAGGTAAGGAGTAGTAAGGATATTAATTTATTCATACATACATATGATAAGGAAGAGATAATAAGCCTTCATAGATCAGCATAGTATGAGTTATCAGCATTTAAGAATTGCTTTATATATTTACACTTATTGTTATTTATCTCTAAGACAGATTCAAGAGTAATGATGTTATAAATATAGAAGGATATTAAGAGCTAACACCTTAATATGATGTAATTGTTTGCTAACAATAAGATTCAACTAGATTTTAAGCGTAACAGATAGAAGAAATAGTAACTCTAAATAATAAAGTATCCAATTTTTAACATTATAGCCTCATTTATTTGAATAAATAATATATGTTAATATTCTTTATTTTCTTGTTATATTATGATAACTATTAATAGGATGAGTAGATATTACTACCAGTGCAGATAATAAGGTTTGATAAAAGGTCAACAAACTCTGCGGTAAGGGAGATTCATGACTCTACTGCAATTTCATTTTATTTTCTCATTTTGAGATTAAATAATTGATTATACATTAACAATTGGAGAGACCAAAGAGTTTATACCACAGACTTAATGATAATAATGATATGTAATCAATTATTTCTTCATAGAATTATGCTAGTTATAAGAGAATATTACAAATTGGCAAAAGAAATCTGAATCACTCTGCTGTAAATCCAGGTGTAATGCTAATATGGTGTGAGATAGTATATTATTTAAATTTTTCCTTATCTTTAAATAAAAATCTTATTTTGAATGCTCACTTTTTTATAGAGATTTTCTTTAACTAGAACTTATAAGCAAATAAAGCAATAATTTATACTCTTAAATACATAGAATGAAATCCTATCGATTTTAAGTATCATAACATATCAATTTATTTCCTTATTACTGTTGTCTCATCACTTACATGAATTATAGTTCTAAAATAGTGGAATATATAACATAAAAAATAAATAAAAAAGATAACTTAATTTTTAAAATATATTTAGGTAAAAGTTATATTTAATTGTGAGCCAGCAGCTTCTTCAATTACATTCTCTATTATTTGAACTCCTTGCCAGATATAAGGTACTACTTTATTATTGTATAAGTTTTGCATTATGTAAGTTCCGTTAGCGTTCTTTAGCGGTAATATATTATATAAAGGTCCGTAGGCCATATAAGTTCCGTTAGGACCAGTAATGACAAGGACTGTTACTATATGACCTTTTAGAATTGCTAAAGGTTCGCTAGTATTCTGGAATATTGCATCTAACTGATAATGCATTACTAGTTGATATAAGGGTGTTGGTAAGAAGTGCTTTAATTCTTCTGCACCAACTGTTATTAGCTCTCCCTTAGGTATTGGAGTTCCGTTAGGAGTAGCATTTAACCATTTATTATACATATAAATGAAGTAGAAATGTACTGGTTCATCTGGTTCATATGGAGTATAATTTAAGAATATTAAGCCAGTGGTATTAGGGAACGGTCTGTATGGATTAGAGCTTGCATATACATAAGATAAACTTCCGTATGCTGACATTATAACATACAATGGCCAAGCATCAGACAATGCTACATGGCATCCTTCCCAACCTATTAAATATACATCAACTTGATGAGGGGGAGCAAAATCTTCTGGTGAGGCATAAAAGAACTTTCCAACTGGAACAGTTGCATATAGCGGTGGTACAGCGTTATTCTGCACTTGATTTACTTGAGCTCTTAAATATACTGGTATTGCTGCTGCTATTATAAAGACTAATATTGCAGTTATTACCATTTTCGATTTTAATCCTTCTTTCATATCCATCAATCTATTATTTTATTAAAACTAAAAAAAGTTTTTTCTTTGATTAGACATTATAGTTAAATTTATATTTTTAACTATCTTATCGTGTAATTGGGGTTGGAATTGAAAGAAAGTGTAATAGCCATAATTATCGTTGTTCTTTTAATAATATCTGGAGGAATTGGTTTCTATTTAGGTAAATTATCTTCAAGTAAAATATATGTGACTACGATTACAAAGACTATGACTGCCATAAAGCAGAATTACACAGAGTATAATGTATATTTAAATGGGATAGAATTTATTGACATCTTCTATCCTCAAAATTTACCAAATTCAACCATAGGTCCTAAAAATTATGTAATGTTCGGTCTAACCCCTAACAGAGATCCAGTTATAGATGGAAACTTAAGTGTCAAATGGGAGACTCCGCTAATAGGAAACTTCGAGCAAAATCTAACACTATGGAATGATATAGTTAATCATGTAGGAAAATCTTTTGGCTCAGCTTATAGGCAAGCTACTGGAATTGCAGTTGGTCCTACAGAGGCCAACGGTATAGTTTATGTTGCGAGTGATGCTGGTTGGATATATGGAATTAACGTGTTCAACGGTAAAATAATCTTCGAACTTTATACTCCCGGAACTCTCAGTATGTGGGAACCTCTAATATGGAACGGGATAGGATTAGTAGGTTTAGGAGGTGCAATGTTTGACTATCAACAAGGTGCGCTTAATGCCTTCGGAGGAGGTCATAGGGGACAGTATACTGGAATAAACGGACTATTAGCATTTAACGCAACTAATGGAAAACCATTATGGTTAATTTTAACAAGAGCTCAAGCAATGCCGACTGGCGTAATAGTTAATGGTGTAGTGTACTGGGATACTGGTGACGGAACAATCTACGCTACTAATATTTCAAATGGCAAGATATTATGGGAATATCACTATGACGGCAGTGGAAATATGGCATCACTTGACTACTATGACGGGATAGTAATAGCTGGATTTTCACAATCTTATCCAATGAATATGTCTGCAATTGTTGGAGTTTATGCTAATAACGGGAGTTTAGCTTATATAATCAAACTGCCTTTTGCAACTACTTCTTCAGCGGGTGATGCAGTAATGGCAGTATGGAACGGGTATCTTGTTGATGGAATACTTGGATTTCAGAAAGGAAACCTTCCAATTCTCTCTAATATTGATTCTAGAGAAGTATTAATAGTAGCAAATGTTACTACTGGTAAAATAATTTATATAATGAATATAACTAATATAACTACTCATCCTTCAGATACAAATAATGGTTTTAACCCAGAAATAGTTAATGGGATAATATATCAACCTACAATAGCTGGGAAAATTATTGCTATAAACATATCAAACGGGAGAATACTATGGGAATCGCAACAACTTACAAAGGGCTGGTTACAAGCGGAACCTACATATTATAATGGAATGCTCTTCGTTCCAGCTGGAAATACAATTTATGTCCTCAATGCAAGTAATGGCAAAATAATTGCAACCTACACTACTCAATTCATAATGAGACAACAGTTAATTATAATTGGAAATACAATAATAGAGACTTCAGGTACCAATTGGGTATTTGCCGTTCCCATTTCTGAGATTTTATAATTATAAATAAAAAAGATATCTCCAAAATATTGTCATTATTAATCTATGAAATTTTTATTATAAATAGGGTATGCAAAAATTAAACTATAGCATTTTTGTATATTTGATTTTTTATTACAATTAACACAAAAAACTTACTTTTAAATCTTGAACTTAACAACTTAGAAAATTGAAGGATTCAATACTCCAAATTCCTTAATAATAAATACTCTTTTCTCAGTAAAACTAAAAGGAAAACGACACATAAAGTGTATTTGTTACTTCTGTTAGCTAGATTATTTCTAATTAAGTTACCACAACTCCTTTATTCCTTCGCAACTATTATGAAAGAGACTATATAATAAAGAGAATGTAGATATCACTTATAGAAAGATCATTTTTGACAATGACTACTAATGAACTCTACAGTTTCTCTTATCGAGTCCACATAATTTTCTATTTTTGCAAATCCGTGTCCCTCATCTTTATATATCTTATACTTAACTTCTTTACCCAACTTTTTAAGTTCTTCAACTACTTGCAAAGTTTCCTCAGCTGGACACCTTGGGTCGTTTTCACCAGCTAAGAGAAGTAATGGGGTTCTTATTCTGTCTATAAAGAATATAGGTGATCTATCCCTTAATAGATTTTCATCATTACCTACCTTTATTTCATCATATTGCTGAAGTACTTCTCTCTCAAACTTCTTCTCGGTAAACCAATTTACAAAAGGTACTACAGCAACAGCAGAGCACCAAAGATCTGGAAACTTAGTAATGGCCATCATAGTTAAATAACCTCCGTAACTTGCACCAGTTATAGCAACCTTTTTAACTCCTAAAACTTTCACTGAATTTATAACGTCTAACAGCTCTCCTCCTCCTGGGTCCTTATCATTTAAATGATTAAACTTTCTCCCGTAACCGGTGGATCCCCTATAGTTGGGACAGATTACTTTAAACCCCTTCTCCAAAAGGAACTGAATTTCTGGGTTAAAATTGTTCATGCATTCCCAATCTGGACCACCGTGAATATAGACTACGCCCCTGTCCTCATTACCTTTTTCATATAGCAAAGCATAAATTCTAACCCCATTAGAATCATAAGAGACGACCTTAGGTTTTACAAAATCCCCTTTGATGTCAATCATAGAGTCAGTTAACCTCTCTATTTCTTTTCCATATCTGTACAAATCTGCTGATCTGTCGTGTTTAGAGTTTATAAAATAAAGATAATCACCATCAACCGTCAAGGAGCGTGTAAATCCTTCATTTAAAATCTCCTTCTCATGAACTAGAACAAAATTGCCATGTCTATCTTCAACATAAGCAATAGAACCCTTATATGGAATAGCCTCAAATATTTCATAATCACTTTCCTTTATTTTTCTGATCTCTCCTTTTAAAATATCAAATTCATACACTTTAAACAAATCCTCGTGATTCGAGAGGAAGATGAACGATGAAGGGGAAGTAAAACAATTCTTGTTAGCAAGCTCTTGCTCTGAATTTGGAATATTAATTACATGAATTTCATTACCACTGAGATCTGTTACATGAATATTATTATCGTAAATTCCGGTTGAGTAAACTATGTATTTACCGTTAAAACAGTAATTGTTTACGGGTCCTTCGCCCTTACTTAGCTTTATATATTTTCCTTCATTGTAAAGGTAAAGATGTAATGTCCTTTTATCATAATTTGATATTACCAATATCCCTTCTTTTGTCTCATGGGGAGAAACATTATCAAACTCATTATCAATAATTTTCTCTATCTTCCCACTTTCATAAAGGTAAATCTTCCTTATTTCACTACCGTTAGGGTCTATGATAATAAACATTTTATTTCCGTTTATCCAGTCTACATCCTCAACGTAACCCTCAAGCTGGACTTTTTCCCCATTAACGTAAAGGACCGGTTTTTCATCTCTTATAATTGTAGCAATTTTTCCATTATATACGTCATAATCTAGTACAGGTTTTATCTTGAATAAATCTTCATATTTCATAAATAATAGAAGGAGAGTAAAAATAAAAAGTTATTCAGAAAGCTGGCCTCATATCACCGATCACTTCCGGTCAAGTTCATCACCATAATAAGCTAATTAAGGAGTTTTATTATAACTTTAAATTATTTTCCAATTATATGTAGTTTGGATACACGATTTTTAAGTAAGCATTACGAAGTGTTAAAATCGTTCTTTTTTCTAGGTATGAGTGTGGACTTAGTATCGTCATTGAGCTATTTATATTTCTATAATTTTTAGCACATAGTAATATGTTAATTCGATATTTATATTCACTATAAAGTAAAAGTCATTTAATAAATTTATATATAAATGACGACACAATCTCCACACTCCTAGGTATAATAGAAAAGATTTTATTTGTTTAAATTTATAGAGCTTCTTTAATTTATTTTTTATTTCTTTTGTGAAAAAGAGTGCTTATTTACACTTATTACATGATACCATATAGGAACAGCGACATACCTATGATTTCTGACAAATATAACGCTACTACGAATCCAGCAGCTACTAATGTACCTCCAAAACCGAGAATTACTACACCTAGAATTACTGAAATCATCTTCAACTTATTACCCTTAAAGAGTAAAGCTCTTGCTGCAAAAAATAAAATTATACCGGTTGCAACAATAGTGCCCATTGATGAAGTAGCCATAACTGAGCCTGGAAAGTTTATTGGTAATCCATTTTCTACTACGTTAAATCTCTGTGTTACAATTGAAATAATCAATAATATTGTAGAGAGGAAGGAATAGCCATAATAAGCGTTAATCCACTTTTTTGGAGCTTGTTGTATCGAACCTAGGGAAAGAACTATAACAAGTTCAGCTACCGCAAATACGTAAATTGCACTAAGTAAATATCCACCTATGTTAAATGCGAAAAACTCTTGGCAAATCGAGGCCACGACAAAGAGAATGAAACCAAGAAACCAAAATAACCACATTACATTTCTTGATTTAAAATATCTCATTCCAGTAAAGTACGTAAGTAATATACTTAAAACAAGTGTTATAGTCGCCCAAATCATTGCATCATTCATATGAGTAACCGTTAATGGGATTATATAAAAATCTTTAATCGTAGAGTTCTAGGACTATATATGATTAATAATCGTCGAGTTCAAGCTTGATTTACTTTATAAAATTTTTGAACAAAAATTTAAATAAAAAGAAAAGAGATCTGAATCTAAACTAGTTAAAGACAACAATACAGTAAATAAAATTTTCTAGAGAATATTTTAAAAATCTAACTATACCTATTTAAGAAATATTATCTGGTACGAAAAGACAATAGCCAAATTTAAGTGAAAAAGTCATTATTATGACCTTTAAGTATTACTAACAAGGAACATAACACTTTATAATAGTATTAGGTTATGCTGATGAAAGATTATATGCTTCTTGTTAGATTTGATAAATATTCTTATCCTTAATGTTTAGCTAAACTTTATTTAGAAAATCATTATATATCCTTCAACGTTAAAAATATTTTTAAGAATATGCATCACCCACTAAAAACTGTTAATAAGTAAAACTAGACACTGGACTAAAAACTTCTTATATGTAACGTTATGATAGCTTAAGACATAGTATCTATACTCGATCATAATTTAATAGGGAAATAGTAAGCCTTCTAATTTCACGGAAACCTTAATCATATATTTAGAAGAGTGCATTGCTCTTTAAAATCTCAGAAAGTATAATGTCTTTAACTAACTTTACCTACTATTTAGGGAAAATATTTAAAATACCATTTCAATTATTAAGATTTTATAGAAGTATTTATATCTTTTAAGACTTTAAAGAGAAAATTTTATCTTTTTTAAACAAATTATTCATTTAAGATTATAATCAAATATAAAGAAATTCTAAGAAGTATTAAAATTTTTGTTATATTAAGCTCCTAACCAGCCGTGAACATAGCCGAAAATTTGATACAAGGGATTTAAACCGAGTATTAAGGCTATTGGAACCCATAGTAGGAAGCCGTAAAGTAAATAAAGTGATATTGTAGCTATATCTTTATGTATCTTCCGGAATAATAAATATAGTATTATGGAACCAAAAGGACCTAAAAAGAACATTAATCCTAACCACCTAGTTGAGTCCTTTCTCGTAACTAATAAATAAAATATTCCGATTATGTAACCTATACCAGCGACTAAGCCTCCTAAAAACCATAACAAGTTTTTACGCCACATATATTACACCCCTCTTTAAATATTCACTTAAAATCTCAGAAATTATATTGATAACTTTTTCACGTAAGTTAACATTTCTACCATCTTTAATTTCAAGCTCTTCTAACAAACCGGGATCAATATATTTCCCATTTTTTAAGTTGACTACACATAATAATTTCTTCCCAACTAATATGAATTTTGGCTCAATCTTTATTGAATTATTTTTATAATCATAAGAATATGAGGCGAGAAGTTTAAAGTTAATTTTATTATCTCTTATTAAATTGAACTCCTGTAACTTTTTAAGCACATAATAATAGTAACTTTTACTTATACCTATAAGTTTGAAATCTGAACAAGATAAAACTTTAAGAAGAATATCATTTCTACTTATTTTATTAAATGTATCTATGCTCAACATAACTATATTGGAGCTACCGTCAAATTCTCTTCTTAACTCGTAACACGAGTTCATCATTATAAATATTGCTATTCAATATTATATTATTTTCTACCATTCAAATGCAGATATAACTACCTTGCATGCATATTCTAATTTGTATTTTTATATATTATATTCTAATTTATTTTCTTACCTTGATACATATGATTTTTTAAATAAACTAAGTTACTTTTTAAGATTTATTGTAAGACCTAAGGCGTGAAAATATCATAATAGTTCAACGGTTTACCTTAAGAGGGTTTAATAATTATCATTTTAATCTTATTTATATAAAGGTGATAAAATGAGTCTATTCGTATTTGATAGAGTGCTTGCAGCATATACTATGGCAATTCACGTACTTTTTACATATTGGGCTATATCATTACCATTCTTCATAGTAACTGCTGAGTACTTAGGCTATAGAAAGAACGACCCCTACTATCTAGCCTTAGCAAAAAGGTTTGCAGTAGTCATGGCAGTACTATTTGCTGTTGGCTCTGCTGGTGGAGCGGCAATAGCTGTGGAGTTCATTACAGTATGGTATAAATGGATGTACTTAGTTAACGAATTAGAGATAATGCCGTTTGTACTTGAGGTTTTAGCGTTCTTTACAGAAGTAATATTCTTAGCTCTATATTTATATGGCTGGGATAGGATGAGCAGAACAACACATATGATACTAGGATTAATGATAGGTGCCGGATCTACTGCATCAGCAATTCTTATAATTATTGTCAACTCATGGATGAATACACCATCTGGTTTTAACGTTATGAACTATATAAATAACGGAGTTCTAACTGACATTAATCCAGTATCGGGATTATGGCCTCCAGCCGCAACTGCAGAAGTGCCAATGGGTGTTGCAGGAGCTCTCTTCGTAGGATTCGGTAGCTTAGCTGGCTATTTCAGTTTAAGAAAACTTTTTAGTAAGAACCTAACTCATGATGACGTAGAGTACTACAATAGAGGATTAAAACTTTCAATATACGGAGCAGCAATTGATGCAATATTCCTAGCTTGGGCTGGCGATAATGCTGGAAAGACTTTATATTCTGTCCAACCATTAAAGTTAGCAACACTTGAAGGTTTAATGCATACTAGTAGATATGCACCTATGGACCTCGGTCCAATCAAAATACCAGGATTATTAAGCTTACTAGTCTCATGGCCTCCTAATCCGAGTGCATTAGTGCTTGGCTATTCAAGCTTTGTAGAGAATGTTAGAGATCCAATCTGGTGGCTATCTCATGCCGCATATGATGTTCATGCTGCACTAGGCATATTAGGTGCAATAGTCTTCTGGATATTAGCTCTATTTACTTATTACGGACATAAGCTTAACGTAAAATTCTTAGGGCTTAACAATACCCTAGAAAACAAAATCCCATTAGCAGTGGCATTTATCATGGGTTGGCTACAGCTAGTAGCCTGGGAGTCTGGATGGGTTGCAGCTGAAACCGGTAGGCAACCTTTCGTAATATGGGGACCCATGCTACAGACCGCTAATGGAATATATACAATCGAAGCTGTAATGTGGACAAATGAGGCTTATAACAACAATCCGATAGTATATCCAATTGGTATAGCAATAATGACCGTTCTAGCAATTGCTGTAATTGGAACAATATATATGTTAAAGAAACTCTTCACTGGTAGAGAAATATCTAAAGATGTTGCTTCAATTACCCCAACATTTAGTAGCGGGTTTACAGCCCAAGCTCCCCCAGTCAAGACTATGAGTACCCATGAAAAAGAGCATTTAGGAGGTGGTATGAATGAATGAATACGTCCTATTTTTCTTCATTCCATTAGCATGGTTCGTAACAATGTTCATGATTGAAGCCGGATCAATAGTAATGTATCCTATATGTAGAATTAATACTTATAAGGAGAAAATGAAGATTGTTTTAGGATCATTATGGGCTATCATAGCAACATCTCTAGTATGGTTAGTAGTATCTTTGGACTCAATGTTTGCCCCAGTAATGTTTGCTACTGGTGAAGCTTTATTTGGAGTGCTAATGACATTAATTATAATCCTAGCTTTTCACCACTATCTAATTGGTTCTGCTGAAGGTGCTGATTCATTAGGCAAAGAATCTACTTCAAAGTTATTATTCATTCTTGCGGCACCTTTAGCATTATTAGTGGCTTTCCTTGGGAATACTATATTCACATCAGTATTTAGTGGTTACGGTATTGGACTAAAGCTTCCACTCACTACAGTAGCTACAGTACTAGAAAAACATGAATTACCAGCAGTACTTGAAGCAACTCACGGAAGTATACAAGTATTTTATCCTAACTTCACTAGCATGATATTTAATCCATTCAATTGGGTATTCTTCATTGGTATAGTAATGTATGTAGTATACTTTACTGTAGCATTTTACGGTATAAAGGAAAGGGCTATACTAGGTTTTGCGGGACTTACATTGTCAATAATACTAGTATTAATCAGCACACATGAATGGTTACCTACAGTATTTAACAACGCGATAGGGAATGCTGGATTCTGGATATACATTATCATTCTGTACTTGCTTCTCTATGCATCAACTTACAAAAACTTACCTTGGAAACAAGCATGGGTATTCTTCTTCACATTCTTAGGTTCAGTAATGTTTGGCATATTCACCAATGGAAATATATTAGTTGATGCGGTACCTCCTACCGGTATACCAGCATCATTATTACTGACTAATTCAGTAACTCTATCAGCTTCCGCGCCTATATTGGCTGGAGCAGGCTTCCTAGTAGTAGGTGGAGTTACCGCAGTCTCATATAAAATACTTTATAAATCCGCATTAGAAAAAGCAGCAAGAAAAGTAGAAACAAAATAAAAAAGTAATTTAATTTTTTATTTTGATTTTTTATTTAATCCTCTAATGGCAGTTTAGTAAAATCACTCTGCAGACCTTAAATTCATTTTTACAGAAATAATTTGAAAGACTAAATTCCTTACTAATTATAATGTTTTATAAATTATAATCTTTGGTTACAAGCTATGAGATTTAATATAATAATAATAAATAATTACTTAACCTCGTTACTCTTTTTCAATAATTATAGCTAAGTATTCCATAGAAATTCTTCTAGGCATGCATTTGTATTTTCTTTTTTCATGTATTTGAAGTTGTTGAGAGGAAAATGCGTGTGAAGTAATAAATATAACTGTAATTTTTATAGGCACGCTTAAGTAAATGGTAATATTCACTAATTTACGTACTTTAATAGATTTAACAGAGTTTTTACATGAGAATTCTTAGAATCTGAGGTAAAAATTACTAAGACTATACATAACTAGACTTTTGGTCTGATAATCATTAGTATAGTGAAAAAGTTTAAAATTGCTGGTACCAACATTTTACTGGTACCAGTAAAATGTGGTTTATATATGGACCTCCAACTCCTAATCCATTTGGCAGAGATCAAGAGATAGATACTTTGATACGATTCATGAAAAACGGTCAGCCAGTAAGCTTAATAGGTCCTAGGAGGATCGGAAAAACCTCAATATTATTAGCCTCTCTTAATAAATCTTCTTTACCTTTTGTTTTGATTTCAGTAGAGGAATTTGTCAGAGGAGAAAAAGGTTTCAACTTGGCGGAATTCGTCTCAGCGTACATAAGTAATGTTACAATCACAGCTTATTCTTTTGCAGGTTTCAAGTTTCAGTTCGTGGAAAAGACTAAAAGTTATTTAAAGCAGATTAGGGAACTAATAGGTGCGATCGAAGTAACCCTTAACGTACCAGAATTAACTGCTTTAATTGAAGTTGTGCTAGATAAAGCACAGAGGAATAAGAATTTAAGTGAAGAGCTTTCCAAGGTCTTGGATTTACCTCAAATATTAGCTGAGAAATTAGGTATTCAAAGGATGGTAATAGCTCTTGATGAGTTTCAATATCTTAAGCTAGCAAAACAAACTTCACCTGAAATATTTCACATAATGAGGAGTAAGTGGCAGTTTCATAAAAACGTAACCTACGTTATTTCTGGTTCTGCAATTGGAATGCTTAAAGAGATCATAAATACTAAAACCCAACCTTTTTATTAGTTCTTTTATTTAATGAGAGTTAATCCTTTTGACAAAGAGAAATCAAAAGAGTTCCTTAGAAAAGGATTTGAAGCAGAGAGAGTTAACGTTAGTGAGAATGAAGTTGAAGATATTGTGCCATATGTTGACGGATTTCCAGCATGGCTTAACCTAGTAGGGATAAAAGTCGTCATAGAAAAAAGCCCGTTAATGTAATTCTAAATAGTTTACCTTATGATGAGAACGTGACTAATGCAATAGAAGGTGATTTAAGAAAACTCTCTCCTTCAGCTAGATCAGTTCTGAGGAAATTAGCTAGTTTAGGTGGTAAAGGAAGACCAAAAGATCTAGGGGATAACATATGGACTGTTAATAGGGCTTTAGCACAACTTATGAGGTATGGGTATGTGGAAAAAGAAGAAAGAGGTATATACAAAATATTAGATCCAATGATAGTACATTATTTCGCTAAGAGAGAAGTTTAAGCCTATCTAAAATAATCGTGTAGCATTTATAGGAAAATCCTTGCAGTTTAAGGGCACCTTGAAAACTTTTTAAAAATTAACTGACAAAAGTATTGGATGAATACAAACTCATTACTCCAAGCGTATTACAATGCACTTCAAGAAGCACTCCAACAAATATTCATCGCCTTGA
The DNA here is from genome assembly GCF_009729055.1 of Sulfurisphaera ohwakuensis. Lineage (GTDB taxonomy): Archaea > Thermoproteota > Thermoprotei_A > Sulfolobales > Sulfolobaceae > Sulfurisphaera > Sulfurisphaera ohwakuensis. Next base: position 1,754,028 of record NZ_CP045484.1, read on the forward strand.
CTAGCGTGAGAAAAGACACACTAGCAAAACTAGTACTTGGAGGAGTAATGGGTGGAACAGCAACAGAAATAGCCCAAGCAACGGGCATGGACTACGAGACAGTACTAAAAAACCTTAACAAACTAGCAAACACAAACCTGATCAAAATAGTAAAAGAGATAGTACAAGACCACCCAGTACAACTAATAATAGACGACACACATGATCACAAACAACACGCAAGAGCACTACCAGTATCAAGAAACGGAGCACAAGTCTTCTACTGCAGAGAACACAAAAGATACGAACCAACAATACAACTACTCATAATAGCAATAAAAGACTTGAAAACAAACGAGACCTACATAGTAACAATAATACCCTACATACCACAAAAGGTTGTTGAGATATTAAGGGAGAGGGGAGAGGAGGTTGAGTTCAAGACAAAGATACAAGAATACTTGGAAACATTGCCAATTCTCGAGAAGGAGTTTAATGTTGTGTGCAAGGTTTTTGATTCTTGGTATGTTAATTCTAGGACTCTTTTATCTAATACCGTCGGGGAACTCAAGTCCAACTCGCGGGTCACCGAGGGTGGTAGGCTCGTGCCAGTTGGCGAGTTCCCCGAGGGGGAATACCTAGTTGAGTATCTAGGTATTCCCATAAAATTACTTGTAATAGATGATTATAAGGGTTTTGGAAGGAGGTACTTCTTCTCTACCAACGTTAATGATACTGCGGAGGAAATAATAACTGCGTGGGAGAATCGTTGGGATATTGAGGTTTTGATTAGGGAGCTTAAAGCCTTGGGATTGGAGAAAGGTTCTTTCCTCACTTGGGTTAGGAATAAGGGGTTTATAACCCTTAAGGCTCTCTCCTTACTCTTGGTACTCTTGTTTAAGTATTCTCTTGGTTTGTATTTGGGTGCCAAGAGGATAGCAAGGGTGATAAAAAGTATTTATCAATCTTTGGGCGGGATTAAGAAACTTTTTAAGAGAAGGAAAAAGACGTAAAATGCTAATCGTGAATTCTTTACAAGAGCGTATTTTCTGTGTCCAGACTGGCTGTAAGTTAAATATTATCGACTGTAAAATTAAGGTAGAAATCTAATAGCTATTTCTATGTTAAATAGATACTAAATATTGGATAAAAAGTCTACATTTCTTACTCTCTAAAAACTGTAAAAATTTCCAATAATATTATGAAAACTTCTACAGAAATGCATCAATTCCTCCTCTCTTTCTCTTTACTACTTTTTCCACAAACGCTTCTCTAACTGGAAGATAAACTTTCTCGTAAAACTCTCTTTGATTAATTAATGTTTGCCTAGAGAATGATGAAACATAATCTACTGAAGCCTTCCACGCTTCTTCATAAGGTATTATATGATCTATTTTGTCCCTAATCTCCTTATCATAATCCTCAGGCTTTTGAGGTTTATCACCTATTACGAAATAACCAGTTTCTACATCTTGGTAAACTTCCTCACCCGCTACATTAACCAGTTTTCTATCACTCTTTGCTTCAATAGGAACTTTATACTTACCTTTTGATGTCTTTGGAACGTAACTTTTTCCGTAGTGTTTAGCCCATGCGTAAAATATTGCCCTATTTAAGCCAAAGGATTTAGCCTTATCTAAATCGCCGAAGAGGACATAGTATCTTGCAGCTTGTAGAATTCCCATAACCTGAAACCTTCCGATCTTTCCCTCTACCTCCTTCTTCTCCTCTATCTTAACGCTTTCATGAGTGGGTTTGTACTCTGCTATAGCTTTTATCAGTAAGTCCTCAGCTTCATTCTCCTCAAACTGCTCATATAGCCCTTCTTCATGAATAAAGGATTCTGGCTTAGCCCACTCCAGTGAGAATTTACTTAACTTATTTGGAGAAAAACAAACTGTAACGTAATCTAGCTCCTTGTGGAATGAAAGCGGAGTAGTAAATATTCTTTTTGCGTCTATCAAATCCTCAACTTTTAAAACACCGCCAGAACTTTCAGAAAGCTTTTGAAGCTCGTCCTTAGTCTTATTTATAACGTACTGAACTATTGCGTGAGCTGCAGTTAAAGGGTCATAACTCTTACCTATAGCTCTTTCGTTTATTCTAACATGTATTCCCTCACCGCTCCACAATAGGTAAACTGACTTATTTACACCCTCTTTTTCTAGATATGAAACAATTATCTCAGAAGCTCTAATTGCATATTCCCACTTGTCAATTTTAGTATCGATGTCAAAGAATGGTGTGTAAGCAATAAGCTTATCGTTACTTACGTTCTCTCTATTTACTACCTCATATTTTCCCGCTGTGGCATAGATGGTCCTAGCGTTAAACATAAGGACTTTCTTTGGAACATCATCTTCATTCTCAAACGTTAAGGGATTGTCTTTTTTATCGTAACGGTACATTGTGTTTCCATAAAGTGCTATCCATCTTTGCTTGGAGAAGTTATAAATTTCCCTTTTGACCACCTCTTTATTATAGTGAGTAAAGAGGGATACCATATATAAAAGATTGTGTAATGGAATTAAATACTGTTTCTCCTATAAGTAGGGGCAGCTAATTAATTGATTTAACCTTTTCAAAAAATACTTCTATTAACTTCTAATTTTCTACTGGAATATAAAGGTTTGATATTTGGGAAAGAAGAGCGAGCTCTCATTTCAGATAAATTTATTCCATTAATTACGTTTTAGATAAGTTCATGAAATATCTTATACGTAATTTCTGTTCATAAGCTCTTTTCAGCCTCTTCTAACATCTTCTTTATATCACTCATCATAACTTTAACAGTGTCCAAGTTTAGTTTTCCTTCACGAAATCCCCAAACATGTAAAATATAGGCTGAGTTCCACCAATTTTGACCTAATCCCCCAGTTTTAGAGAAAGTTTTGCAACAGCATTAGTTAAACTATAAGTGTACCATCTCCCTTCTCTAATTGCTTGTTGATATTTGGGTAAGTTAAACTTCTCAGCTAGGGCTTTTACTAATTCTTCAGCCACCTTATAAGCCTTTTCTGAGGACTGGACAATGTCTCCCTTAGAAAGATATTCTTCAGCTTCCGATAGATATTTCTTAGCTAACTCCAACCTAGTCCTAATTCCAGCTTGAGGATCCGCTTTAGATAATGCTGAAAGTATAAGATCCTCAACATCAATCCTCTTTTCCTCAGTCTTTTTTATTAACTCTTCCATAAGTCATAGTTAACGGAAGAACGTTAAAAAACTTTATTAAAGTTACTATGGAACATACTTCATATTTATATAGCATATAAGTTTTAATTAGCAGAGAAGTTATCCCTTCCTAAGCTAGTAGTAATTTTAAGTTAGCTATCTTAAATCTTTGTTAAATGTATGCGAGAGTTACCTTTCAGTAATTTAAAATAAGGAGTAAGTTTTACAGAAGAAAATTAAGCTCTGGCGAGTATTAAGCCCTTATTACTTGCGGAGATGCTCATAAAAGTGTGCCACAATCCACTAAGAATACTTCCTTAAAAGCTATGTATGAATCCTTTTAATGTTAATATTCTTTTTAGACCTTTCGATTTTCCCAGACTTTAAGTCCATAAGTTTTTGTTAAAATCAAGTGTTAGCTTAAAAGTAAATTTTCCTTTAACTCTGATAAAAATTCAAGTAGGTACAAGGCACTATGTAAACACAAAAAGTTTAAATATTAACTTTACTATAGTAAAGTTTAGTGAAGTAAAATGGGTAGAGAAAAACCGTTAGATAAAATTCCACATATACCACTTGATAAAGTAAAAGAAATAATGGATAAAGTAAACCTTGAAAGACAAGTGTCCAACGAAATTACTGGAGATAATTGGAAAGTGAAAATTACCGAGATGAAGACTAGAAAAGATAATAATGAATTTGAATATAAACTATACGGCATTTATCTTGGAGATAAGTCAGTAGCAGTAAGCATTACTAATGACGGAAAACTCAAGCATGTAATATTGAATGATATTAAACTACTTGATGAGACAGACCAAACTGTAAGGAAAAGGGCTACAATGTTATTACTAGATTATGAAAAACATAGAGTGGTAGTTGAAGAAAGTGAAATGGAACTATGGAAAGGTAAGACAGGATTTGAATCCATAAAGTCTATCAGTATCATAAAGAGCGAGGTAAGGGACTTACAATGATTTATAAGGGGACAGAATAAATCTTATATCGTGAAGAGAAATTTAATACTTGAACACTGTAAAACACCAAGATCATTCACGGAACTGAGAAAGCTGACTGGTATGTCGGATGCAGGTCTATCCAAAGCGTTGAACGATCTTATAAAGGAGGGGTATTTGCAGAAGACATCAGATGGGAAATACGTGATAACTGATAAAGTATTACAAAACTATAAAGAGAGAATGATTAATGGGATCTGGTTTAAATACCATGGAATTTCTGACGAAAAGATTGAGAAAATAGCTGAACTTTTAAAGGATGAAGGAGAATTTTATATAGTAGCTTCTAAAGGTAATATTGACACAGACGATTTAACGCTTCTATTACAATATCTATTTTTACTCACATAATTTTCTTGAGATGCCTTACTTTTGAGCACTCTGTTCAAGTAATGCATTTTCTTTGTCTTATAAAATTTTAGCTTAAATGAAATACTTCACAATAATTAGTAAAAATCCAAAATCATTTCCCTCAATCATTATCGACAACTTACGAAAGAATCTAAAACCCCTATATGTTTTTATACGGAAAAATCTACCAATAAAACTAGGTTGTACTTTATATAATATATGAATAGTATAAGGAGGCTTGCAATCATATATGATATAGAATATTTATCTTAAATTAGCTATGGAGTACACTCCAAAGATTTATTAGATGCTTTATGGAGTATACTCCAATGAATGTTGAAGAAATCAAAGCGGTACTCAAAGAGCAGAGGGAAGAAGCTATAGATCTAGCCTCTAACAAGAGGATAATATCCAGAGATGTTCCAGACCTACTTTCCCTTTTATCAATACCTAACGTATTGACTATATTGGGTGTGAGAAGATCTGGTAAATCCACTCTATCCCTTCTTTTACTTAAGGGAAAGGATTTCGCGTACGTCAATTTTGATGATGAAAGATTTAGAGGTTTTAAAGAGCTTTCTAAGCTTGAAGAGGCAATATACTCGCTTTACGGTAACGTAAGATATTTACTCTTTGATGAAATCCAAAACGTTGAAGGTTGGGAGCCATTTATAAGCAGGCTAAGAAGAGAGGGTAAAAGAGTAGTAATAACTGGTAGTAACTCAAAGCTACTTTCGGGAGAACTTTCAACGTCACTTACGGGTAGACATGTTGATTACGTTCTCTTCCCTTTTTCGTTCAAAGAATATCTAAGGTTCAACGGAATCAAAGTACAAGATGTTCTTACCACAAAAGAAAAGGCACTAATCAAGAATCTGTTAGAGAAGTACCTTGAGGAAGGAGGATTTCCGGAAGTTTTAATGCTGAAGAGTAGGATGATGATAAACAGCATTTATAACGACATATTGTTTAAGGATGTTGTATCCAGGCTTAAGATTAGGAGAGTGGAGAGATTTAAGGACTTCGCATCAGCTGTAATATCCTTATATTCCTCTGAAGTATCATTAAATAGACTCGCTAATATTGTTAAAGTAGATTATAAGACTGCTGATGAGTGGTTTTCTGGGATTATAGAGAGTTATCTCATTTACACTGTGAAGAGGTATTCTGTGAAAGTGAGTTCTTTAGGCGAAAACAAAAAAGTGTATATTGTTGACCCAGGTATAATCCAAGAAGTAGTTGTCAAAAAGGACAAAGGAAGGTTAATTGAAAATACAGTCGCAATACACTTATTAAGGAAAAACCAGTTAAAGGGTGTGTACTATGTAAAGGGAGAAGATTATGAGGTTGACTTCTATGACGAACAAAGCGGTGAGTTAATACAAGTTACTTTAGATGGCGAGATAAAAGATAGAGAAATAAGGGGACTAGTTAAAGCTTCATCCAGTCTTGGAGTACAAAAACTAAAGATCGTAACCTGGGATAATGAGGAAGAGATAGAAGTTGAAGGGAAAAAGATTAAAATAAAACCTCTCTGGAAATTCTTACTTCAAATAGAATAAATTAAGGAGTGAAAACTCATTTCATTAACTTTTTACCATTTCACAAGTTGTTCACCATTAGAGATTTTTTATTCTGACAGAGTAAAAACTAACTTAAAATAAGAGGCAAGTAAGATTCTTACTAAAAGAAGTAACTGAAATTTGATTTCTTCCTTTTTTCTCGTGAGCTACCCCGCCCTGAAGGGCGGAGCTTCCTGCTTCATAGCCCCACCTTGCCCGTAGCTTTTCGCTACGGGTAGAGGGTGGAGCTCCACAGGCACTAAGGATGGCTCCCACCCCGATCTCTTCAATATGTTTAAGCAAGCGTTATAGTCACGATCAGTAACCCAACCACACTTAGGACAGCTGAACACACGGTCAGTCAAAGTTAACTCTTTCTTTACGTACCCGCATTTAGCACACATCTTTGAAGTATATGCTGGATTTATTAACAACAGTTTCTTTCCATATTTTTCCAACTGATATTCTAGTATTCTCTTCAACTCATGGAATGCAACATCGTGTAACCTCATCCTCAACTTCCTTTCTGACTCCTCCACCAGTTGTTTAACATCTATGTCCTCCATTACTACAACGTCATAATGTTGTGCGAACCATTTGCCCAACTTCATATAGAGGTCTTGTCTCAAGTTCTTGAAGTGTTCATAACCCCTAGCTAACTTCACTTTTGCTTTAAACCAATTTTTCGACAAGAACTCTTTCCTCGAGAGAACCTTGTGGAGTTTCCTTATCTTCTCAAGTGCCTTCTCATAAGGTCTCAAGTTAGGGAAATAGAATCCATCACTCGTGGTTAGGAGTTTCTCTATCCCAACATCTATTGCAACTACCTTACCAGTCTTTGGGAGTTGAGAGAATCCAACACCTCCAACTATGAAGGAGACATATACTCTCTCTGAACGTGTTAGCTTAACTACCACCCTCTTTACTTTGTCAAGCGGGAAGTCCCTATGAACAATGACCTTAAACACGCCGAGATTTGATAACCTCAATAACACCAGCTTCTTCTTATTCTTCCTACTCTTAGTCCTTATTTCCCTGCTCTCAAGTATTTTCTATCCACTTTGTGGGTAAACAAGAGAGTAGTACTTATGGGGTTTCTTCTCCTTAGGAAAGTGTGCTAGACCTTTGAAGAACCTATCCCTAGCATCGTAATAACGATCGGCAATTTGCTGTACTACTTGTGAGTAGAGTTGTTGGTACTCCTTATCTTGCTTTCTTAGATCTAGAGCGAGTTGTCTTAACTCCGTTTGTGTAAGACCCTTTCCGTCCCTTTGGTAGAAATAGATATCTGCCCAGCGTAGGGTGTTGTACATCTCACATGCTAACCTCAACTGGGCTTTTAACGCCCTAATTGTTTGATCGTCAGCATATGCACGAAAGCGGAACCCTACGTTGGGCATTAATAAAATGTTCGAGAGTGGATTAAAAAATATTTCTACAAAGGGGGCTATCCATCCCCACTGGCGAGGTTTTTCGCCCCCTTTGAACCCCTAAACTTTATAAATAGGATTTAAAGGAAAATAAGGTTGATGTCGTAATAAATAATAAAGACGTTAACATAGGAGAGCTTCCGGTATAAAAACCTTTCCATGAAAAATCGAGCATAGTCTACACTACTTATGGAAAAGTAAGGCTCTCCTTATCACTCGCTAGCATCAAATGGTTTATTATAATACAGCACAGCCCAAGTAATAACAGCTAATTTCCTTGCACAGGCAATAATCAACTTCTTACCCTTCAACTTTCCCTTATGCTCTTCATAAAAACGCTTGATAACAGGATTAACCCTAATAGCAGTTAAAGCTGCAAGATAGAAAGCTCTCCTCAAAACAGCATCACCCCTCTTAGAAATACCCTTAGAAACAACACTCTTACCACTAGACTCAATAACTGGGTCAAGACCGCAATAAGCAACAAACCTCTTCTTATCACTAAAGCGCCTAATATCACCAACCCTAGCCAAAATTATACAACCCAAGGTTTTACCAATACCAGGAATGGTGAAAATCAAACTATCCTTGGGAACAAGATCCTCAAGTTTCTCCTCAATCTCCCTCTTCCTAACCTCAAGTCTCTCCAACTCCTCCAAAAGAAACCTAACCTCAGCCAAGACAATACTATCCCCACCCCTCAAAACCTCCTCTAAGTTCTTCTTGGACAAACTATCCTTATAGCCCAAAAGTGTCAAATCCCTCCTCAACCTATTCTTAACCCTAGCAATACTCCTAGTAACAAAATCCCATTGGCTAGTTAACTCCCTAGCATCACTTGTTGTAAACTCACTACCCATACTTACAACTATTTCTGCAAGCTTTTTAGCATCATTCTTATCACTCTTCTTACCCCTAAAGTCCTTGAACTTCTTGAGTATGAAGGGATTAATAATCCTAACGTCATACTCTCCCATCAAGTACTTTGCTAGGTTAATGTGGTAAATTCCAGTACTTTCAATACCCACTTTACAACCCTTAGGCAAGATCTTAATTATCTCCTCATAACCTTGCCTATCATTAGGAAACTCGTAGTATTTGCCTTGGAAATATACTACTAATTTATCTTTTGATACGTCTATTCCTGCGACTGGGGCCTCCATGTATACTCACCCTTATGTTTTATTCGGGCTTTTTGCCCAACTTCCGGTCCGAATTGGAGGCGGGCCAAGCTCCCCGACGGGCTTCAAGCCCAAGGAAGTCAACGGCCTACACCCCAGTCAGATCTGTATTACACAGATCTGACTAATATGTTTTATATAAGGTAGAATATGTCAAAATAAAAAATGGGAATATTGAAGTCCCTACATGGATTATAAAGTCTAGAAAACCTAATAAGGTAGGAATGGTTTACGTTCATGGAGGTCCATGGGCTGAAGTAGATAATAGATTCACTGATATCACCATTAGTCTTACTAGGGTATAATGTTATTGCACCTAATTTTAGAGGTTCTACAGGCTACGGGAGTAAATTTAACTTGATGGATATTGGAGATCCAGCTGGTGGAGATTTAAGCGATGTAATAGCTGCCAGAGATTACGCGATTGAAAAGGGAATTGCTGAGAAAATAGGAATTATAGGGTATAGTTATGGAGGATATATGACTCTATTAGCTGTGGGTAAGGTACCGGATAAATGGGACTTCAGTATTGCCGGTGTCTCAGTAGCTGATTGGGTAGAAATGTATGATTTATCTGATTCCTTCTTTAAGGGATTTATGGAGACCTTATTTATGGGCAAGAATTTAGAACTCATGAAAGATAGATCACCAATTACCTATGTTAATAATGTAAAATGCCCCCTATGTATAATACACTCTCAGAACGATACAAGAACACCCTTAACGCCCGTGTTAAAATACGTTCAGAAACTCCAAGAGAATAATAAAACCTACTACTTACACGTAATTCCTAATTTGGGACATGCAATATATAAGATAGACGATGCTATAGACTTTCTGTTACCTGCTCTAATCTTCTTGAAGAAGATGTTTGGTAATTAAAGTTAAATGTCTACTTTATTTTAGAAGTTCTCTTATCGAATATTTGAAATTCTTAATGCATACTTAATCTTTCTTTAATAAAATCTATGTTTGATTAACTTTTCATATAAGAAATAAATTATCTAATTAACAAAAATTACTTCATAGATCTAAATTCTTTACTCTATTGTATACCTTTATATACTCCTTTGCGATTTCTACAGATCTAGCTATTTCTTTAGTCTTTATCCTATCAAGAAATTCAATAGTCTCCTCAGGCTTATTAACACCACACATAATCATAGGCCCTCTTATAATGTAAAATAACCCCCACATCCCAGCAACAGTCATTACAAACTGCTTTATCATGTCGAAATTACCTTGTAAAAAGTTACATAACTCCTCTCTAACATACGGGTTGTTTGAAAGCGAATTTATAACATGTGGTGCCTCTTGATACTTTATAGTCCTATTAAGTACTAACATTGCAAGTTTCTCCACAATTGACTTATCCCTAATATTAGTTATAGCGTCTATCATTCTTAGCTTCTCTTCATCAGAATTAAAAGACTTATATTTATCCAACAACCCGTTAAAATCGGACGTGGAAATAGCATAAGCTATTGCAACAGCCCCCTTTATATTACTGTCTAGCTGTTCATAGTACTGGAATAGGTTAGAGAGACCTAACGCAAAATCATAATCTATAATAGCCAGAGACCTAATTATACTGGAATAAGCCATTTTACTCAGATCGTCTTTTGTATTCCTATATATCTTTAGCTGGTTTAACAGAAAGTCCCTAGCTATCGAATAATATTTATCCTTATTTATATAATATAGTGTCGTAAGCTCGAAAGCAATCTCTCTAGATAAGAAAGAGTTTCGCGTATTATTGAATCTCTTAATGAGAGTTAAATAAGTCTTTATTGATTCCAATCCAGCCAATAGGAAGTTCCAGTAATCATTAACTAACCCCAACTCTTCATAACTGTCAAGTGTAGATGAAAATGAGAGTTCAAAGGGTTTGTATAAGACCCTATAAAATCCGGTTCTATTCAAATTAACCTTAATTGAGTTCACGGCATTATCAAAATTCAACTTAGCACTTTCTTTGTCAAGTAACAAAGTCTGTCTTTTTCCGTTAACCTCAAAGGTTAAAGGCACTTTATAAATAGTACTATCATTGAAGTTCAATAACGTGAATCTATGTTGAAAGAACTCCACAGAATTACCTTCAACATTGACCGTAATTACAGGATATCCGGGTTTCGTTATCCATTCAGCCATTATTGGCGAAATGTCCGAGCCATATGCTTCTGAAATAGAATTCCACAGATCACTTCCAGAAGCATTTGAGAACTTAAACTTATTTAGATAATTAACTACACCCCTTCTGAAAACTTCCTCACCTACATAAGCTTCGATCATCCTCAAAATACTCGCACCTTTACCGTAACTGATGTTATCGAACATTTCCTCAATCTCATGCGGATCTTTAACATGTGCCTCAATTGGATGAGTATTAAATAGAGAATCTTCAGTTAATGCGCTCAAGGTTTCTTCATATATAAAATGCCCTTCGCTTTCCCATTGAGGAAATATCTCCTTTAAACTCTTATAAGCCATTAATGTGGCAAAACTTTCGTTAAGCCATAGGTCGTCCCACCACTTTAGTGTAACCAGATCGCCAAACCATTGGTGGGCTAATTCATGAGCTATGACAGCGCTAACACTTAACTTCTGAGAAACAGATGAAGACTCATCAGCCAGTAAAGCACTCTCCCTAAAAGTAATAGCACCCCAGTTCTCCATAGCACCTGCAGCAAATTCTGGGATTTCTATTAGGTGCAGCTTTGGTAACTGGTAAGGAATTTCGAAATATTTTTCGTAGTAATCAATAACCTTCCTAGCAACTTCAATTGCAAAAATTCCCCGTTTAGATTTTCCAGGTGTTGATGCCACTATTATTTTAGGCCTTTTATTCTCATCACTGATCTCTTCAAAATCCCCAATACCTAAGTATAGTAAATATGTTGACATCCTGGGAGTCTCATCAAATTCATAAACTATCTTTTCACCATCATCTCTAATGCTGATAATTGGCATGTTAGAAATGACCTTTTGACCCCTATTAACCCTAACAGATAACTTAAAAACAGCTTTCATATCTGGAGAGTCAAAACATGGGATGAACTTTCTAGCGTATATTGGTTCAAACTGAGTAGTTATTAAGTATTTTCCGTTATATGGAGCAACATATATGCCTAATATTGATTTATCGTCCGCCTTTCCACTAAACCTTATCTCCAGCTCTTCATTAACTTTAGAGTAGACTATAAGCTTCTCGTTTTTGGTTTCGTACTTTACTTGCCTACCATCGGCTTTTACTTCTTTTATTTCAAGTCCAACACTGTCTAATTCGACTATTTCACCATCACTATTCATTTTTATTTTTTCTATTCCATCGTAACTGTACTCATTAAAATCTAAGAATATCTCATATCTTTCAACATTTACCATATAGATAAAGTTAAGTAATAAAATAAAAAATTATCCTATGAAATGCTTCGTAGATTTTCCCTGGATTTATCCATGGCATAACTTTTTAATTCCTCTCATGGTTGCAAACCAAGAATCGGAAACTGTTCTTAAACAGTCATCAATCTCAAAAAATTTGTGAAAATATTGTAGTAGAATAAAAATTATATTTCCTAGTGCAAGTACTGAAAAAATAGAAAGATGAAGGCTAAATATTATTTTAGAAAACACTTATGTGTGAAGATTACAGTGTTTTTCTACGGTTACCTAACAATCAAAGGTCCTTTACCCAGACTGTGAAGTCTTTATATATAAATAACCTTATAACCTTTGCGTACACCTAGGTTATTAATTCTCAAAAATTCTCCAGAGTGATGACATCTTTAAATTAGCTTATTTAAAGATTACCAAACACATTAGTGTTACCTAGTATAATATTACAAGAAGTCCCTTGAACTTCATAACCGTTTAAGAATACCCAATCTGGGAAAATTGAAGGACCCAGTAAAACAACTCTTCCTTAGAGCTATCGTCTTTAGTTCTATTATTGATGGTAAGTTGATAACGAAATTAAAGAGAAAATAATTCCTTTTGAAGGCCATAATATATTACACTAATTTCAGTATATTATTTTCTTAAATAAAAAGATAAAATAGGATCTATTATCTTATATTCGTCATTTACCTTATCTACAAGCCCTCTATTTTTTAATGCCTTTAACACTCTATATATATTTGATACTTTGATTTCACTTAACTTATTACCCTTTGCCAAACCCTTCAATACCTTAATTTCATTCTTTGTAAGACCTTCCAGATCTTTTTTCAATTCTATCTCTACATTAGGATCTTCTAGGATAGCTTCAATGCTGCATTCTCTCTCAAATACTAATCCGGCTAAGTTTAACCATGCAGGAATGCCTTCAGTTATTTCATATACTTTCTCATAATATTCTTTACATTTTCCCTTTAGTCCTTCATTTAAAAATCTTATTGATGTTTCTTTATCAAAAGGCTTAAGTCTTTCTATTTTGAAATAGTTATAAAACGGCTCTTTAGTCTCAGTTATCATTTCCTCTATTAAGCCAGTTTCCGACCCAGAAACTATTATCTCCACGTTTCTACTCTCCTGTAATCTTTTCCTAGTTATCTCCAGGATTTTTGGAAAAGGTTGTTTTAAAGCCCTAATCTTTTGAAACTCATCTATCATAAGCACAACATTCTTACCGGTATCTTCGGCTATTCTTTGAGGTAAGAGTAACACATCATCTAAGATTTCACTAGGTTTTAATTTATTTTCTTTAAATAGGGAATAGCGCTCAATATACAACTCTAAGTTAGGCATTCTAACGCTTAAACTTTTTATTGAACCCAGAAACTGATTTAACGACGCGACTAGAGATGATATAGTATTTTTAGTCCTCATTTTAAGTGACTTAGATAATGCGTCCAACACTAACTTGCTGGTAAGCTCGTCAGCAAACTCTTCTATTGTTGTTATTCCTTCCAAGCTTATCTTTGCTACTATATACTCATTGCCTAATTTAATTTTGATGTAATTTAGGAGTGAAGATTTACCCATCCTCCTAGGTGCTAATATTGCTACGGGCTGTCTTCTATTTATATAACTAAGTAAAATATTAATATAGTCTTCCCTATCAAAGAACTCATCCTCTTCTGTTAACTCTCTACCAAATATAAACTTAACCATACGGTACCGATATTATATCGGTACCGTAGTTTAAATTATTTACTACCTTTAGTACATATCTTACTTAGGTCTCTCACTTTTCCTGAATCTTTTAAAATTTTCCTTATAAGGACTGTTCTTAAACAGTCGTCAAATTCAATGCTGTTTGTAAAAAATGGTATTTATAAAAATAGTTCTTCCTAATGTGATTCACTGAAAAGAGCTAAAAGTGTAAAGAGCAAAAATTGTTTTTTAAACATTTGTGTGTAAAGACTGTGATGTCCTTGTAAGTAGCCCAACAAATACAAGTTATTTATCCTTGCATCTTCTCGAGAAAGATAACATCATTAAGTGGGGTTTATTTAAAGATGATTAGACATATTAGTAATAATTTGATATAATATTACAAATGTTTTGGAAATTTCATGACTATATGAGAACAGTTATATCTCCCTTCTCTAAAAGCTGCTCAGCCTCTTTAATCCAATCTCTTAATTACTGAGGCTAGGTTGACAATGTCTCTCACGTATTTTACAACGTCTTTTATTGAATTAGGGCTTAAATTTGTAGTTGTTAAGCTTACAGAGGCTGACCAATCAATGATAATCCTTTCACCGTATATTTTTGCCAACTCGTTTACAGCTTTATTTAGTGTTTCCAAATCCCAACCACCTTTAGCCTTAGCCTCATTTAAAGTACTAATCTTATTTTCTACAGCCAGAATCTTTATTGCCTCCTCTACTGCTTTATAGTATTTTTCTGAAGCTTGCACAATATCTCCTTTCTCTAAAAGCTCATCAGCCTCTTGTAGATAAGTCTCAGCAGATGTTAATGATCTTAACATATATTACTCTTTCATAAGGTACTATAAAAATATTTTATACTATACGATATTGAAAATCTGAAAAAATGGGAAAATGAGATAAAACTCTTTGATAGCATATTATTAGTATCAATTTATTAAATGATTTTTCTATTAAAGAGTAAAGTATTAAAAAGTAATATATAAAAAACACAGAAATAACTTAATGAAAGCAGTATGATTACATAGATATTAATCAAGATGAAATAAAGAGAAAAAAGTAAAAAGTATTAAGCTTCATTCATCTTTTCCTAACTAAAACTGCTGATAACCCAACTACAACCACTATTACTACCGCACCTATTATGATATATGTAATAGGTAGGTTTGTAGATATTTCAGTAGAATTATTCATTGAAGTTTGTGTCATTTGTGTAGATATAACTGGTTTAGTACTAATAATACTGATAGACCCAGATAAAGAATTCGTTACGTATATATATCCGTTAGAGGGATCATAAACAATACCTGACGGACAATCTCCAACTGTTATATTCGCTATTACTTGATTTCTTGAAGGGTTAATAACTGAGACCATGTTAGATTTAGTATCTGTAACGTATATGTATCCATTACTAGGATCATAAACAATATCTGACGGGCCTTGTCCAATGGATATATTAGCTATTACGGTGTTGCTACTAGAGTTAATTACAGAAATTGTATTAGACTTAAAATCTGTAACGTATATGTATCCGTTAGAAGGATCATAAACCATACTCAATGGATCTTGTCCTACAGATATATTAGCTATTACTTTGTTCGTAGAGGTATTAATGACAAAAACTGAGTTAGACCTAGGGTTTGCAACGTATATATATCCATTACTAGGATCATATAAAATACCTGATGGAATTACAATATCATGAGGGATTCTTCCGAGTTTTATTCCATGAATTATTTCGTTTGTAGAGGAATTAATAACAAATACTGGAAATAAGATAGAACTACTTGTGATATATATATATCCGTTAGAAGGATCATAAACCATATTATCCGGTACTGTTAAGGGAGAAAGTAATGCATTAGTTATATTCATTATTACTTGGTTAGTAGAAGGGTTAATAACAAATAGGCTTACTAGACTTCTGACGTATATGTATCCGTTAGAAGGATCATATAATAGACTCCATGGATGCCCTTTAATTGTTATATTAGCTATAACATGATTTGTAGTAGAATTAATTACAGATACTGTATCAGACCCAGAATCTGCAACATATATGTATCCGTTACTAGGATCATAAATAATACCAAGTGGGCCAAGATCACTCTTAGGGCTTATTACATTACCTTGTAGTAGTGTGTTATTGTACAATATTAAAGTGTATTTCACATAACCTACGTTGGTATTTGTATTAACATATGCAACTATTATTGAGCTTAGGTTAGGTAAAATTGTTAAAAACATTAGTATTAGCAATATCTCAATTATTACCCTCCTTACATTACTATTGACCATAACAAAAAATGAATGAAACTCTCTAATATTTTTTTCCATAATAAAAAAGTCATAGAACATTTTGACATTATTTTATCTTAGATTTTGAAGTGCAAAATCCTCTCCTTATTATGTTATATAATTTCAAGATCTAGTTTTAAGTCCTATTATTACACTTTACAGACATTTTAAAGGTAGGATTTTCCATGGAAAAGGTTTTTATATAATTTGAAAAAACGTTTTTCCCTCTAAGGTGTAACAATAAGTATAGCCTTTTCGAAATAATTTTGAAGAGTAAAAAGCTTACTTAAGATGTTGGATAGTAGGAGCAACTGTATATTCCCTATAAACACAATTTCGCATTTGCATCAATACGAATATATAGTTAATATGGGTAAAAATCTTCTCTGAGTTGTTTATATTCTTTAGAACGAATCTATGATCAGAGCTGATTTACTCAAGTCCTATTATATAAAAATTTAATATATTTAATTTTCTTAATAAATGATTATATGAAAAGAATAGTATTAGTGATTCTAATAACATCTATAGTGGTTATCGGAATTGTAACAGTCCTAATGATCCATATATTCGGTTATGTAACAGTAAATAAAAAGTATGTGATGCCGTTAAAACTACATTTACATAATATTATGATAAATAATGATGTAGGAAATGTTGTAATTACTCAGAGTCAGAATCCTAAGCTCATAATCCATATAATTGCAGAGGGATTTTTCTTATCTGGTAATATTTGTACCTTATTATATGGAGAGGTAAACGGTACGTTATTAGTAGCACTAAGATTAAATCAACCATATTTAGGCCTGGACACTCTTTATAATTTCACTATATATGTTGGTCTTCCAAGCGTTGTGCTTCACGACGTCAATGTTACGATAGATAACGGTAATATAAAGATAGAAAAATATAAACTTCAAGAACGCTGATATTACAGTAAAGAATGGAAATGCCGAAATAGAAAATATAAATTCCACGAATATTCACATAAATGGTATAAACGGAAACGTGAGGTTAATAAATACTACTATATCTGTAATTAAACTTAATAATGTAAACGGAAATATTAGAGCTGAAGACGTTTACTTCTTCCACGGTTTAATTGAGACTCTAATCGGAAATATAGAGCTAAAAAATGCCATAGGGAATTACCTTAAAGCCTCTACCACAAACGGTAATATTTTCGTGATAGTTAACAAATACTTCAATTTGACTTATTACCTTACTACAAGGAACGGAGATATTGAAATAACAGCCCTACCCTCTATACGCATAGTTACATATTCTGGTGTGACATATCCTCCACCGGTAATATATGCTTATACAACTAATGGAAATGTAGATGTGAATACGATCTGAACTGTTATGTTATTAGTTTACACGTTGTACCGTTAAAGAGATAGGGTATTCTGTAACCTTAGGTTTTTTATACTTAAAATTTTAAGGAAAACAGAAACCTTATAAATTACACATACATGCAAGTAGAATAACTTGTCCTTTAACACATATTCATTAACTAGGGCACGTAAGTATTGATTATGTTACTCTTCACATTTCAACGGCTCTTGTTTGTATATCTTAATAAGTCCACATTTCTACTACTATAATCACTAATTATTCTAAATTTATTTTCGTAAAATGCTAATTTTTATACTAGAAAATACTAAAAGTATTAGACTAGATTATACCTTTCTTATTCGCTTAATTTAAAAATCATAGAATTTATTCGCTAGCACAATCTAAGTTATAACTATATTCTTCTACTTCCTATACTAAACGGACATTCATTAAAGGAGTGTGAACATCAGTTAACCTAAACGGCAGTGGCAGCTACCGCATAAAGATCTTTAGGGATTTGTTCTCTGATTCAGTGAACTCACGTTATTTGGATCTCTAAATGTTAATAGGATTAGATAAATTAAAAAATGACTCCTCTCCTTATAGCTGCTAAGATAACTTCAACAATTGTGCTAAACATGATTAGAGAACCTTTAAGTTCTTAAAAAGGGTAATTCCCCACTCATCTTAAGAGATAACTTTAATTACCTTAAAGTATACCAACATATTGGAGGGACTCCAACCCCGCAAGGTGGCGAGGGTGCCACCATATTGGGGGCAATGGGGGTTCCTCCTTACTTTTTCTGCAATCCTCCTTATAAATAATATTTATTAATATAATAAGATTCTATTGAATCCAATCTTCACTTAATAATTAACCTGAAATGATCTTTGAATGGCATTTATAGGAAAATCCTTGCAGCTTAAGGGGACCTTGAAAACTTTTTAAAAATTAACCAAACAAAATATCGGATGAATACAAACTCATTACTCCAAGCGTATTATAAAGCACTTCGAGAAGCATTACAATTAATCAATTATGTGGCAAATTAAAAACTTTATCGGTAGTACTGAAAGTCTTGTATTACCAAGGAAAAGTAGAATAACTGCTATACTGTATTTTTCTACAATTTTATTAAACCACTAATCTTAATTAGCTTGTTTATAGCAAATTATGAAATGGCAACCAACACATTTATGCCGTTGCAAACAGTTTCACTTCTTAACACCTTTTACCATAACCTCTCCGAATCCTATTGCCCTAGATTTACCCACTCCTATATAATTAGAATAAGCTAACAACTTCCTAATCCCTTCTCTTAAAGAGCTGTTCCTCCTAGCTTCTAAAGTAAAGAGTGTCCATCCCACAAACCCCCTTACCTTACTTTTATCATAAATTACCGTAACGGGCTTTAAGTTGTAATCGACCTCCTTAAAATAGTAAAGTGCCCTACTGTAACTTATTATTATCTTCTTTTCTTGGTATTTATTCCAATGCCTCTGTATTGAAACCAGAAAGTAAGGTGAAAAAGGGAATAATAAATACCTATTCTTCTTCCTCTTAAAGTTAGGTCTAGGAGGTTGGATTAGGGTAGGGGTCTTAAACTCAATCTTATAAGCCTTAGAATCTTCTATCTCCACCTCTTCAAACACTTTAGTCTCTCCAACTTCAACAGAAGCCTCAGCACTGTAAACCTTAGTATTAAAATAAGGGTTAGATACAATTTCTTCAAAGAGGTTAATGTCGAGACTAGTCAAATCAAAAAAGTAGTTGATTTGGGGCTTAAGCCTTAATACATTTCTGTCCATCCCCTTAAATATCGATCTCCCTTCTTCGTCTTTAATAACAGTAACCCTAACTGGCTTCAAAGGCTCACTACTCTCCGAAATTTTCACATAAGAAGGGTAATTGTTCATCACAATCCTGGAAACTTTAGAGGTAAAAGGCTGTACAATTACTTCATCCTTAAACTTAAGCGAGAACCTAATCCAAAATATCAATTTAATATAAATTAGGTAAAGAGTTATATAGCCTTTTTCATAACCACAGCTTAAATTAAACTTTTCAAACTCGTAAACTCGCATATGAAGCTCTTAAAACTCTCAGAGTGCGAAGGTCATTTGATGAAAAACAATGCTTATCACTTTACTTTTCATAAAATAAAACTACATATAAAAAAGCATAGGTGATTGTGTTCTAGTTTAAGGAAAATGTTAAAGCTTTTATTACTCCATTATTAAGTTTCATTTATGACTGAAGAATTTAAAAAGTGGTTTGCTGAATTCCTCAATAAGATTGCCGAGAAGATTAAGAAGGGGGAACAGTTAAGTGATATGGAAATAGAAATAGTGGTAAATTACGTTTCTAATTTACAATTATATGAGCACGTAGATAGGAGGATTAGTGATATTGAGAGGAGTTTGAGAGATGAGATAAGGAAGACAAGAGAAGACTTACTAGCTAATGATGAGAAAGTAAAGCAGGAATTAATAAAAGAAATCAATACTGCGAAAGGAGATTTAGAAAAGAAAATAAAAGATACTAGGACGGACCTTGAGAAGAAGATTGAAACAACACGAACAGAACTCAAAGCAGATATGTCTACGATAAAGGGAGATTTGGAGAAAAAGATTGAAGGAACTAGAGCGGATCTAGATAAAAATATCGAAGACACGAGAATAGACCTTGAGAAGAAGATTGAGGACACACGAAAAGATTTAGATAAAAAGATTGAGGACACAAGGGTAGAGCTTAAGAGTGAAATAAATACTGTAAGACAAGATTTGGAGAAGAAGATTGATGATACACGAAAAGATTTGGAGAAGAAGATTGAGGACACAAAAACAGAACTTAAGGGTGAGATATCTACAGTTAAAGGAGAGCTGGAGAAGAAAATAGAAGATACCAGAGCAGATTTAGAGAAGAAGATCGAGGCTACCAGAAGTGATTTGGGTTTAATTGCTGAGGAGGTTTATATTAAGAATTTTGTTGATTATTTAGATAAGGCAGGAGAGAAGGTTATTAGTGTTTATAGGCATTATGAAGTTGGTGATGGAGAGGTTGATGCTCTTGTTGAAACTCAGGCTAAGGTTTATGTTGTTGAGGTTAAGATGAAGGCTGAGTTTAAGGATGTTGATAGTTTACTAGTTAAGGTTAAGGCAATTAGTGAGGAGTATAAGGGAAAGGACATTATCCCAGTCTTAACTGGGTCAAGGATTAGTAAGACCGTTAGAGGTTATGCAAAAGGCCATAATGTAATGGTAGTGTAATTTATAAAAACTAACTTAGTATAGTAGTTTAAGGAATTCCTTACTAAACTATATTATAATATTTGCTCATGAAATAACAAATACCTTGAAACTACTCCCTTACTCTATTTGGTTTATCACAAGGAATTTTTCAGCTAATAAAACAATACCTCTACATCTGTTTAACGTAAAAATGTAACGATTTTCCTATAAGTGCTATTCATAGCGTTAAAGAATACATTCAGTTTCAACAAGCTTAAATTATTTTACCTTACTTCATTCAGAAAAATCGTTGCTAACAGTTACCAATAAACCATGAAATTTATATACTTTATACACAAAGTATTTTTAAGAAAGCTTGCTATCAGTTGTGGATGGATTTTCCGAAAAGTAGCAAGTTGTCATATAAGATGTGCGGGTTTCCATAGATCCGTGAACGGGTATGGGTTTGGTGTTACTCCGCTAAAGGGACTGAGAAGGATGAGCAAGACGAAGCCCCGTGACGTTGATTAAGCAGAAGGGCTAAGAATCGGATATAAATTCAATGAAAGCCCGAACCCCTAACAGATTCAGCCAATTCTTATTTTTGGACCACAGGTTTGTTCTTAAACTCATTAAAATCATCAACTACTGTAACGTTAGGTGAAGAAAGCGCGTTTCTCACAATCCAATAATCCTTATTCTCGTAACAGATTACTTGATAGTCCAATTTAATCCCGTTTAGTTCTTCAGTGAAGGAATAAGGTATCTCTAACCCTTTTCTTCCTAAACAATTCTCAGTTATTATTAAAACATCTAAATCGCTAGCAGGATAATAATTACCTTTAATCCTACTGCCATGTAAAATGATAGCTACTTTACCAAATATCGGTCTCAATTTCTCAGCTAACTGACTGAAGAAGCGGGACTGTTCTCAAACAGTCATGAAATTCGAAAAATATTTGTAAAAATATTAGTGTACTCATAAAAAGTCTTTTTTCTAATATAGTTCGCTGAAAAGAACTAGAAGTACAAAGAGCAAAAATTGTTTTAGGAAAAACTTATGTGCAAGGGTTACGAGATTTTATGGGGGTTGCGAGATGAACCTCGTAACCCTTGCACAATTAATATTTTTGATTTTGAGGAATTTAAATTTTAAGCCAAGAAAACACGAGCTAGAAGACCTTGCTTATGCAATAGCAGCATACTTACTAGGAGTACAAGTCACTAAGTTGGGAATACCACCATCAACACTACACTAAAAAACTTGGGGTAAGGAGGAGAAGAGAAGAGAAACCGCCATGCCCCTCATGCAAATCAAATAAAGTAGTAAAGAATGGATCATCTAGAGGAAAATCAAAATACAAGTGCAAAACTTGCGGAAGAACATTCTACCAAACAACTAACCACAAGATGAGTAAAGAACAGAAGGAGAGAGTATTGAAGGACTACACGAATAGAATGAGCATGAGAGCAATAGCAAGGGTTGAAGGAAAACCGTTAACAACAATATAAGGAGAAAAGGAGTAGAAGCCTATGCTCACCTACTAATCTTACGAGAACAATTAAAGAATCTTACAGCAAAAGTCACGGTAATTGATGAAAGTTGGACTTACGTGAGGGTTAGACATGGACAAAAGAGGGAGAACTTGTGGATATGGAATTCATTACAAGATGGTGTACCCTTCTTCATTACGGGTGATAGGGATTATAGGACTTTTAGTTACCTCTTGAATACCCTACCCAAAAGCGAAGTATATTACACTGATGATTACTCAGTCTACCAAGTACTCAACAATCACGTTGTAGGTAAGAAGTATACATATACTGTGGAGAGTTATAATTCTTACTGTAGGGCTCATTTAGCTAGGTTAGCAAGGGATACGAGGGCTTTTAGTAGGAGTGGAGTCATGGTTGAGTATAGTCTTGCCTTATTAGATGTCATGCACCCAGTAGTTTATTCAAGGGAAAAAACATTCTTGAATCAAGCTTACTTGAAGGGGATACAGTATATTAGAAGTAAACTGATATAATATTACAAATACTTATCGAATTTCATGACTGTTTGAGAACAGTCCCCCTATTTTTATTCATTATGTATTAAATAATTGGAGAGATTTCTATGTTAGTTAGACTTTATAACACAAATATTATTCTATTTTTGAACATAGAAAGATTATTGCATCACAAACTAGGAGTATATATATTTTCGGTTTAACTTTAGCAAAACCCAACTAGATAATCTTTCTTGCTTCTTCATACATTTTTATAACTTTGCTCACATATGACGTTATGTCATCAATTGAAAGTTTAGCCTCATGGAAACCCCATATGTGTAAGAAGTAAGCACTGTTCCACCCGTCTAATATCCATTCACCTACTTTTTTAGCTAAGTTGTTTACTGTTTTCCCTAAAGTATATGTGTACCATCTCCCTTCTTTCATTGCTTGCTGATATTCCGGAGTTTTTAATTTCTCAGCTAGGGCTTTTACTATTTCTTCAGCAACCTTATAAGCCTTTTCAGAAGCTTGTACAGCATCACCTTTATTTATATAATCTTCCAGCTCTTTCATATATTTTTCAGCTAACTGAACTCTTAGTCTTATGCTTTCCTCAGGGTCTACTTTTGATAATGCTGTTAAGAGTACATCTTCCACATTAATTCCCTTCTCTTCGACCTTCTTTACCAATTCTTCCATATGTTATATTAATAAAAGATGAAAATAAATGTGTAATCGAAGCGATAGTATCATCACTCGGGTACTTATATTTCTATATCTAAATTAAGATATACAGAACCTTATCTTGACATATACTCTTTATAAAGATTTTAATTAATTTGTGCTCTAATGGCAACATTATAAATCGAAGTTATCAGTTTTTCATTGCGGTTTCCTTTTGTCTCAATTTAATTATTAACACTAAATTAATGTGGAGAACGAGTAATGACATATAATAAGTGGACTATATAATAAAGAATAATTTAATTCTTTGTATTATTTATTCATTGAATTATATTAATTTAAAGGAGAATATTATAATTCGAAACAGAACAGCGTATCACAATGCAAAAACGTATAGTAATGAAATTATAATCTAAATTACATAGAATATTTTAACCATGTTGTATTATTTATTCACTGAATTATACTAATTTATAGATAAAATTACAATTCACGATAAGCCCGTGAATCAGTTAACCCAATTATTTCGTCACAGAGTTAATACTGTCTGAGAGAATATTACAATTCAAAGATCCTTGAATCCCCCCATCTACTGATATAACGTAAATTTTTTAACAAAGAGTATTCTTATATATTTTATGGAGAAAAAAACAAATTACTTAAGAAAGGAACTTAGCCTATTAAATTTAGTAATAATTGGTATTGCAGGTGCTGTAGGGACCGGAGTACTATTTAGCTCTGCTGGAATGGCAGCAGTAGCTGGTCCGGTAATAGTAATATCTTGGCTCCTTGGAGGTATATTTTATTTATTTATAGGCCTTACTTATGTTCAACTAGCGTCCTATTATCCAGAAGCTGGAGGACCTTCTAGGTACCCATTATATTCTCACGGAAGAATCACTAATTTAATAAATGCCTTTTCTGATCTGATTTGGTATTTGTTTATTCCCCCTATCGAGGCTTTAGCAGTAGTAGAAGGGTTAAATTATTTCACCAGTAATTACAAGATTGTTTTGATTAACAGTAATGGTTTTCCTACACCATTAGGAGCTGTAATAGGAGTTTTAATTATGCTACTCTTTATACCGTTTAATTATTATAGCGTGAGATTTTTTGGTATGTCCACAACCTGGTTCGGAAGCATAAAGCTCTTGCTATACTTGGCTGTACTTTTAGGTTTTTTAATTTATTTCTTTCATTTCAGTAATTTTACAGCATATGGAGGATTTGCTCCCTTCGGTTTTGCGGGAATATTCAGTGCGATTCCATTAGCGATGTTTGCATTCGGCGGAATAAGGGTAATACCAGATTATGCAGAAGAAACTAAGGACCATAGTGTATTAGGAAAAGCCATAATTTATACTGTACTAGGACAAACTGCGATTTATGTTGCATTTGCTATTGCATTTATAGCCGCATTAGATTGGAAAGGTTTAGGAATTTCTCCAGGAAATTGGGCGGCTTTGAGTAATCTCCCGGGAAATCCGTTTATTGACATTGCTGGTACCAGAGAAGTAATTCTCTTGCTAGTATTAACCGGAATTATAGGAATCATTGGTCCTTTTGTCACTGGCTATATTTATCAAGGTGGGGGTATGAGAGTTCTATTTGCTATTAGTAGATCTAGGTATGTTTCTGAAAAAATCCAGGAATTAAATAAATATTCCATCCCACTCTGGGCATTAATAGTATTTGTTATAGTAGGAGCAGTTGTTGCCTATATTGCAGCACCTCTTCCAACAATATACGGTTTAATAAGCGATTCCGTAGTAGCAGGTTATATAGGTTTCTCTGCAAATCCAGTTGCAATGCAAGCGCTAATATCTAAAGGTAAAATGAAGCCAATGATAGCTGGGTCTAATATAGTCTCTGCACTGGCATTTATTTTCGCATCTTTAATAATATATTGGAGCGGTTGGCCATCAGTACCTTATGCAGTTCTATTGCTACTTATAGCTTGCATAGTCTTCTCGGTAATTTATAAGGTAAAAGAAGACTTATGGAACTCCATATGGTATATTGCTTATATAGGCTTCTTGACTTTAATGACCTTCATAGGTGATAATGGAGCTTTAGCAATACTAAACTTTTATGAGGCTTCTGCAGTGACAGCGATAGCTTCATTAGTTTTCTATTATTGGGGTATAAAGTCTTCAAAATGAGTATTTTAGAATATAAATATGATGTATAGCTTTTAATCTTGATAATCTTTATGAGAGAAAACTAAACTAAAATTTACTTTTGGCTATTTTCTTCAAATTAGTGTGTATAATTTTAAGATTAGCTTTCTCTCATAAGACTAGTACTATGGAGTATTTCAAAAGAAGGAAGCTCTCATCCATTTAGCCCCTTAAGAGAAAAATGGGTGTTATTCCTATAACAGTATCCTTAAGCTCCCATAATAGATCTGAGAAAGAGTGTCATTAATATCATTACACGTTATCCCAATTTTTGTAATGTCAGTATGGGAATCTCTTTTTTCTGAGATAAATAATAACATTAGTCAAAATTGAATAAAAGCAGTATCATTCAAATAAGACCACATATATTTTATGATAACAAGTATAATTAAATCAATTTTTATTATAAAAACAGGAAATATTGAATTAATTTCACGCGATTAAAAAGGAGTACATAGAGTTAAGCTGAAGTTTGCAAAAATCAACTCCCCAACTTGAGGTAAACCTTGTGCAACAACTCCCCTCATCTCCTTGAGGACTAGAAAATCAACAATAGCTTGAGAAAACTCCCACAACCTCACCCTCCTCCAAGAACGAACCAAAACATTCAAGAGAAAATAGGAAAGAAGAACGAGAACCAACTCCTTCCCAACATCACAAGTCCTAGTCCTAACCCTAAACTCCTCCAAAGAACGACTTGAAAATCCAACATGAAAAGTAATTTATAACCTATTTGCTGAATATTATTTTGGTGAGGGAGACCGAGTATTACCATCTTGCTCTCTCACGTGGTAATACAAGATCTCCCTCATCTTAAACCTTTCTCCAATTTATTAAACCATTTATATTGTTGTGAGCTACCCCGCCCTGAAGGGCGGAGCTTCCTGCTTCATAGCCCCACCTTGCCCGTAGCTTTTCGCTACGGGTAGAGGGTAGAGCTCCACAGGCACTAAGGATGGCTCCCACCCCGATCTCTTCAATATGTTTAAGGAAGCATTATAGTCACGATCAGTAACCCAACCGCACTTAGGACAGCTGAACACACGGTCAGTCAAAGTTAACTCTTTCTTTACGTACCCGCATTTGGCACACATCTTTGAAGTATATGCTGGATTTATTAACAACAGTTTCTTTCCATATTTTTCCAACTGATATTCTAGTATTCTCTTCAACTCATGGAATGCAACATCGTGTAACCTCATCCTCAACTTCCTTTCTGACTCCTCCACCAGTTGTTTAACATCTATATCCTCCATTACTACAACGTCATAATGTTGTGCGAACCACTTACCCAACTTCATATAGAGGTCTTGTCTCAAGTTCTTCAAGTGTTCATAACCCCTAGCTAACTTCACTTTTGCTTTAAACCAATTTTTCGACAAGAACTCTTTCCTCGAGAGAACCTTGTGGAGTTTCCTTATCTTCTCAAGTGCCTTCTCATAAGGTCTCAAGTTAGGGAAATAGAATCCATCACTCGTGGTTAGGAGTTTCTCTACCCCAACATCTATTGCAACTACCTTACCAGTCTTTGGGAGTTGAGAGAATCCAACACCTTCAACCATGAAGGAGATGTACACTCTCTCTGAACGTGTTAGTTTAACTACCACCCTCTTTACTTTATCAAGCGGGAAGTCCCTATGAACAATGACCTTAAACACGCCGAGATTTGATAACCTCAATAACACCAGCTTCTTCTTATTCTTCCTACTCTTAGTCCTTATTTCCCTGCTCTCAAGTATTTTCCATCCACTTTGTGGGTAAACAAGAGAGTAGTACTTATGGGGTTTCTTCTCCTTAGGAAAGTGTGCTAGACCTTTGAAGAACCTATCCCTAGCATCGTAATAACGATCGGCAATTTGCTGTACTACTTGTGAGTAGAGTTGTTGGTACTCCTTATCTTGCTTTCTTAGATCTAGAGCGAGTTGTCTTAACTCCGTTTGTGTAAGACCCTTTCCGTCCCTTTGGTAGAAATAGATATCTGCCCAGCGTAGGGTGTTGTACATCTCACATGCTAACCTCAACTGGGCTTTTAACGCCCTAATTGTTTGATCGTCAGCATATGCACGAAAGCGGAACCCTACGTTGGGCATTAATAAAATGTTCGAGAGTGGATTAAAAAATATTTCTACAAAGGGGGCTATCCATCCCCGCCTTAAAAGGCGAGGTTTTTCGCCCCCTTTGAACCCCTAAACTTTATAAATTCCCTTATATTCATTATTCTAATATCATCTTATAAGGATTATTTTTTGTAAAGTGATTTTGGGTCTACCGAGTAGCAAGGTTTTTTATTCTATTAATTTGAGATATACTTAGGTATGTCATTAGCTAATGAGATTAAAAAGGTCCTTATGGAGAACCCCTCTATCTTAGCAGATGTACTGGCATCTAGGCCTGAAATTCTTTATCAAGTCTTGGCAAAGCTTATGCCTTGGCAGAATTTAGCCACAAAGCAAGATTTAGAGGAAGTAAAAACTACGTTAAGACAGGAAATAGAAGAAATTAGGAAAAACATGGCAACAAAAGAGGATATAAGAAATATGGCAACAAAGGACGATTTAAAGAACCTAGCTACTAGACAAGAGTTGGAGGAAATAAAGAAAGTAATGGCAACAAAGGACGATATTAAGGACATGGCCACTAAGAAGGATATTAAGAGGTTAGAGGTATGGATTAGTGCCTTAGGTGCTAGATGGGGTATTACTGCTGAAGATGTTTTTAGGCAAGGTATTGTAGAATTATTGTCTGATGCCGGTTGGAAAGTCGATAGAGAGATTATTTTCGATAAAGATGGTTTTGTTTACGGTTATCCCTCTGAGGTCGAGATTGATGTTGTTGTGAGTGATGGCAAGGTTATTTTAGTTGAGTTGACCGCCTCATTAAAGAGGGGCGAGTTAGTTCAGATAAGTAGGAAGAGGGAGTTGTATGAGAAGTTAAAGGGTAAAAAGGTATCTGAGGTTATTGTAGTTACTCCTTTTATAGATGACAAAAATGAGGAAAGGGTTATAGCCATAGCTAACTCCTTAGGTATTAAGATAATTAAGCCCAGTGAGATAAATAGTTAAGATAAACTTCATGACCTTAACAATTTGGACATAAATCTAGATGTATAATTATTTAAGTATGATGAATTTTACTACTTTGTTAAATTTTCTCCTTCGATACATAGATTTTTACCTTTGTAATTCTATTGAAACCTAAAACTTTATGATAAAGTTTTATGTTATCTTAGCTGTAGTATTTTACTTTAATTATAATCCGCAAATTGATAGTCGAAAATTCAAATGTTAAAGCCAAAAGTTATAACGTAAGTTAAGGGAGTGAGAAAGTTAAATCAAGGGAGTTGATATTCCTGAATTATTTTCAAATATAATTAGCTAACATAATTAGATTTCTATATTTTCTAATATATTAAGCCTTTATTTTCTATGAAACAAATTATTCTATTACTGCTTCGTTTACTAACTTATTCACTCCTTTCCGTTTTCTGCGAAGTCTTTGTAATTTTTTATTTAGTATAGCTTAAAGATGGGATCCAAATTATTATTAAGTATGGTACCACTTTTTGTAGATAAGAAAGGAAAGCTCAAGTTTTTAGAGGAGAAGTAAGAAAAAGATAGGGCATGACTAATAATTATGGAGGAGAAGGATAAAGAAGACAGAAATAATTAAATAGCTCGTTGGGAGAAAAGAGCTATTTACCATTTATGTACTTCAGACGGACTGACAAGTAATATTAACAGGCTTAAAGAGGAATTTGCAGTATTCATGGGATATTTTAAGTCCATAAACGAAAGTTTAGACGAGCTTTTAATGTACTTTGCTGTTGAAGTTAGGAAAAAGGTAATTTTGACAATAGATGAATTTCAGTATTTGATATAGAGCAAATAAATATGATTTCGATATTCCAAAGAGCATGGGATGAGAAATTAAAAGATAACTGGTCTAGCTCTGAATTCCCGCATTTTGGTTCAGAGACTCTGAAGACTTTAGTATAACCCTTAATTCCTCTACCACTCTTTCTCTCAAATCTGTGGTACATGTATTCTTCCTTAAAGCTCTTTTAACCGTTCTGTTTGGCAACTTAATTACCTTTCCGGGAAAGTCCTTAACTTCTCCGTTGGTGATAATAAATACTCCACCTACCGAGTATATAGATCCGTCTAATTCCTGCTCTCTTTCGCTAATGACATCCAATACGTTTTCGATTACGGAATTCTTTAAAAATTCCTCGTTTGTCAGTTTTACATCTCCTAAAAACACCTTGCCGTGGGATATTAAAACAATATCAATTTGCCTTTGCTTTGATGAACCTTTAACCCTTTTCCCAGTATCGTAAACTTTCTCTATTTCTAAGACCTCTTTAGACCCTTTAATACATTCTCTGATAATTGCTTCCAGGCTTTTTGAGGCATCTTGAATATTCTTTATTTCTCCAATATCTTTAGCAGTTGACTTAACACATTCAAGGTCATGTTTACACTCATACAATAATTCTTGATAAACTTCTTTAGCCTCTATTATTAATTGAGCGATTGTCATGTTTGGGTCAAAGACTTCCTTAGCTAAATTTTCACCTATGTCTTTACACATTTGGGAAAGTATTTCTACTGCATCTTCTTTTGTTAAGGGCTCCAGAATTACGGAGTTCTCCCTAATTCTCCTTATTGTTGCCTCATCCTTTATTGAATTTAAGACAGATGTAGGAGAGGCTACAGCTAAATAAGTTACGCCGGAATTAATTATTTTGTGTATGTAAGGATAGTAATGTTCTGCTCTTGCTTCATCTATAAGAAGGACTGTATTAAGTTGAATACTTCTTAAATCATCAAGGAACTTTATTAACCCGTCTAATCCTTCATATACGTTACATTCAGGAAAATTTATGGAGTAAATTCTCACGAAAGGGTTATCTATACCCTTCTTACACTGGGACTTCATCCATGCTATAAAGTCCTTTTTCAGTTTGGTAAACCCCTTATAGCCGAATTCCTCTTTTCTGTTAACGATCTCAGTATTAAGCTTTTCTTGTATACCAGATGTCTTCACAAAAGACCAGAACTCATCTACGAAGGGTTTATCTGAAGACATGTCAACGAATATTGGAAAGTAGCCCATAGCCTTTAAATCCACACTTAAGTTTAACAAAATCGTGGTTTTCCCCATTCCTGGATCTCCGAAGATGAAAGTTTTCTTATTTTGTAAAAGTCTTTCCTTTATCATTTTATAGTAGTTCTTGTATTTGCTACCGTATATTTCCCTATAGTTAGTGCTCCATAAACTTACTGTATCTGGAGGGAAATTGCATGACGTTTTCTTCACCTCTTGATTAAACCGAAAATTACACCGTTCTTTACAATTCCCTCTTCTCCTCCACGAAATAATTTATAGTGGGACTGAATGTAATTAGAGTAACGTGAGTAAAACTCTTCTTTACTTAGCCCCATCCTTTCCCGTATATCCTTTAAAGAAGCGATGCCCATAGGATTTTTAACTTCTTCAAATATTTTATCGAAATCCATCTGCTGAGTATAACCAAGCCTTTGAAGAATGATATCTAACTTTCTGTTTATCTCGTTTAAAAGTCTCGTGATATCTTTATTCTCGTCTCTTCTTTTTTCTTCTTTCTTTTCTTCTTCTTTTTTCATTTGCTCGTTCAATATTATTCTTGAACGACCATCCTTCCATCTTTTTATAGTTATTATTCCCTCTTTTTCCAATTCCTCCAATAACTTATCGCTAGCAAACTTCACTTTAGACCTAGCAATACTTCCTCCATTATTTCGTAAAGCTTCAAGGAGTCTATCTCTGACATCATTATAATCTTTCATAATATTAGATATAAAAAATGGGTTTTTATTTTATTATTACGTGTTTTATACTTTCCGTTCAATTTATCATGGTAAAGTCATCGTTATGTAGATTGTTGTAGCAAAATTTTTTGCTATATAATATTAAGTAATTAATATGACAGAATGGGTTACAATCTCAACTAAGGTCAGAAAGGAAATAGCTGAAAAAGCAAGAAAGTATGGTATTAATATATCTGAAGTGTTAAGAAAAGCTTTAGAGGATAAAAATAGCGAAGAAGGAAGAAGAAGAGGCTAGAAAATCTTCTAGGAGGATAGCCGAGGAATTAAATCTATCTGTAAAAGATGTTGTGAAACTTATTAGGGAGGATAAAGAAAAGTGAAATACGTTTTAGATATGTCAGCAATTATCAGTTTAATCCAAAGGCTTAAGGATAGATCGATAGATCTCTTTAAGGAGTGCATAATGGTTGACTTAGTATATTATGAAATCGGGAATTTCCTTTGGAAGATTAAAAGACCTGACTTATTATCTGACTTCTTTAACGTTGATTTTGTAAAATCCCTAGCTTTCTCTTAAAATCAATCGGAGTTATAGAAATATTTTAGCAATTATGCAAAACTCGTTATCTTAGAATTTTCCGAGAGAGGCAATCACTAAGTTCAATGAGGTCTAACCATACGTTATAATAAAGTATAAAATACTCTAGGTCTAAAGCATAAGTGTGGCATTAGCAATTTTTAACATGATTCTTGAAGGAGAAGTAAACGTTAAAAATTTTCAAAAATTTTTCAGTAACATATTAGCAGCCGCGGAAATACTGTCTCAAGCACCTACTGAAGAACCTTTAAAATCTCTATATGAGAAATACGCAGAAGAAGTAAAGGGACTAGAAGAGTTGAAAAGTAAAGACGATATTTTCTATTTCTCTTATTTGGCACACAGATTATTTGATGACTATCTTAATAACGGCAAGCTGAAGAGCTTACTTGAAGAAGTTGATAAGTTAAAAATTGATAAAACTCAGTTATCAAAGAAGGAGGAAAAAGAGGTTAAAGACGATAAAAAACTAGAGTCACCAGTATATTGGATTTTCAAGACACATGATTTACTTGGTCTGCTGAGGAAGTTTAACTCGGTTAGGGATAAAGAGTTTGAGTCCGAATATTTAGGAGTGAAAGTATATGTTACTATTAAGCCTAATGAAGAAGAGATAGACCTTTACGACCCTTTAATCTTCTTCACTAAGAATAAACCTAGGTTGGGGATAAAATTCGGTGAAATTGCTGTAGATCCTTACGAGATTAAGGTACTTCAGATATATGAGAGCAGGGAGTACTTCATATTATCTATGATGGAAAAAATCTGCGGAAAATTAACCTTAAAAACAAAAATTGTACCAGAGATTACTAACGTCTTTACATTTAAACATACTGCATTTTTGACCAGAGCGTTGAGATATACCCATTGGGCATTAAGAACTTCAAAGCTGACCCTAAGTGAGGTCGTTAATCATTTGCCGTTCCTTCTGGGTTCCATTAATAAGCCCAAACAGTTCGTTAATGAGGTATTGAAGGACTGCAACAGAATGCAGACAGAGGGGATAGATTGGGACTATATAAAAAAAGAAATTGAAAATTTGGGTTGGTATAACATAAAGTTGCCCAATAAACCTAGTAGAAAGGAGGACAGAAGTCTAAATAGGCTGAAAGACTTTTATGATTTATCTGAAAAGCTAGGAAATCCTATAATGTTAATAGCATATCTACTTACATCTATAATATTTGTTTACGAAGTTAATGGCTATGATTATAAACAATTGTTTGAGATCTAGAATCCTCGGGGAGCCTTCATTCAACTCTGGGTATATTATTCATTTCTAAATTCATATTTTTCTCTATATCATATTTAGAAAAATCTTTCTAAAAACTATTTTGAGACCGCACATAGTGGTTAAATTTAGTCTCGATTGCTTCATTTGGAAAATTATATGAAAAGTATAAGTGATGCAGCAAACTTATTTTTATTTTCCTTAGCATTAATTTCATTAAATATTTTATTTGATACGAACATTGGTATCCCTCTTATTTCGTTCTCTAAATATTCGTCCATTTTCCATATCTTTGTTTTCTCTCCTTTTAAGTAGAAGTATGCTTTAAGTACTGGTATCAAATGGTGAATAGGAACTAATTTCTCTAATGTATATTCTAGATTTTCTATTATGGGTTTTCTTCCTATTTGAATAGCCTCTACTTCCTTGAAGAACTCCTTCTTTTCCTCTTCACCACCTATCAATGCTAAGGCTGCCTTGTAAAGAATCGCTTCATCTAACTTTGGTATTGTTTTCTCAACTTCCTTATATAATATCAGCTTTGATATGAGATAAGCTAATCGTATCCTTTCTTCTAATTCCTTATCCTTAATGTTTTTAGCCTTAGAGTAAAACTCTATAATATCCTGCAATGTGGACTTATATTCATACCTCGAAGCCAAGAGTGCGCGAGCTAACTTTACTTTATAGATTTCAAACAATACTTTTACGTCTAAATCGCTTAGCTCCTTTTCTTTAACTAAAGTCTTATAGTTTGGTTCAACAAGTGAGTCTATGAGCTCTAAAGCTTCTTCAAATTCACTTTCCGAGTCATAATCATTAAACATCATAATGCCAGCACCGAACCTATATGTTTTCACGTTTTCATCTATGAAGTGCAATATATAGTCCCTATCGCTCATCGGTAAATCAAATATGATATCGAATATAATAGATAAGGTCTTATTATCTATATTTTTAACATACTTGACAAATTTTTCGTATAAAGGGTCAATATAAGAGTAATATTTAACTGCGGCATATGGTACTTGATGCTCAACCTCAAATTTCCCTAAATAAATAAATGAAAGCAATGTGGCATAGATCTCCACTGGATCTTTTATATTATTTATCGTTATTTCTTCAGCAAATATTTTTTCTGGCATAAGAACCGGTGAAATGGCTAATTTGGCGTAATCTGAAATTTCTGCAATCTCTTCCAGGTGCTCTTTGTTAAGAGCCATGTTATGGTAAGAAAAGTATATAAAGTTCATTTTTGCATAATCACGTATTAGCTCCTTATCTTTTGTCTTCATTATAACGTTATATAGCTTATCTTCAAACTTAGAAAGTATATTCACTTCTTGATTAATTATATAAAAACTTAGAAAGTATATTCACTTCTTCTTCATTAATTATATAAAAATGTAATATTCTAAATGCTTTTTCTCAAACATTCTATATTAACACTCTCTGAAGAGAGAATTCTATAAATAGCTGCGTAGTAATCTACTCTGGAGTAATAAAGTTCTAAAAGTTTTTTCTTTAATTGACTCTGTATTTTACCTTGAAGGAGTTCCTTAGAGTTGATTTTATCTTTTTCCCCATAAATTACGTCTTCAACATTCCTTAATGAGTTACACACAGTACTCAAGCTCTCTCCTAATTCCAAATCTAACTCCTCTATAATATCTGGGTCATAGAGTAGTTTTTCTGTTATGAGAGAATAATAGCCTTCCGCATCCCTCACAAAATCACTTATTTTAACATCTGGAAAAATTTCAGGATAAATTAGATAGTCAAAAAACACTTTTAGTAAATCATCTTCAAGTTTTTTCTCCTTAACTTCTTTAACGAGCTCTTCCCTTACTTTTTGAATAACCTCTTTCTCCTTAGCCTTTATCTCCTTATTTTCCTCTATTTCATAATCTTGGAAATCAAACGCTGAAAACCATTTTACAAATGTATCGTCTATTTGCTTATTAAAGTACTTGAGGATAATCTTACTTACCCTTGTGGGAAAAGGTAAATATTCTTTACCTAAAATTAAAAGAGGGAGATAATTATCGATTAACTCTTTATTGTTTCCGAAGATCGTGCTTGTAATATAATTAGTCATATCAGACCTATACTGCTCTTCGATCCATCTATCACTCTTATTATATTTCAGTTTATAAAGGTAATAATAGTGGCGGGGAATGCTAATATTATACTTCCTCCTGCGTAGTTTATTACTCTTCAAATATAAATAATCAATGAAGTCTTTAATATAATCGTTCGACTTTATTACTTTACAAGTTAGGGGTAAGGAGAGGTAAATATCATTTGTTAGAACAGCAATAAACCTTTTGTCTTCCGACGTTAATTTGTTCTTCAGTTCAAGTAAATCGTAGCTGTTATAGTCTACAACCTCACCTAAATTAGTCATAGAGCGTATATAGTTTGCCAAAGTAGACTTACCAGAATGTATAGGACCAACAATACAAAGATTATCACCGTTTAAAAGTATGGAGGCACCTTCTTCAGCCAATCCAACAAAAAACGGGTCTACATAAACTAAGTTAGCTCTCTCACCCGCGGGTCTTATCTCCTTTCGACTAATTATTTTCTCAGCAGTACCGGGCAAAAGCTTGAGAGCAGAGTCAAGCCTATAGTATACCAACTCTTTCCAAGTATCACTTAACTCTTTCCAAGCTTTCTTAAAGTCAACATTCCTAGGTATAACTTGCTGTAAAGCATATACCACACTATCCTCACCGCTTATATCCCCCTTAGGGAAAGAGTAATATAATCTCTTTAGTCCTAATACAAGTTCAAGGGTTTCATCGAGTCTACCTTGCTTATATAGTTCAATTCCCTCATCAACCAATTTAGGTATAACAGTATAGTAATTAGGCATGGCAATAGTTGAGTACATTAGAATTCTTGAAACAACCTTATCATCTTTTATACCGCTATTATATACCCTCTTAATAGCATCTAAAGCCTTCATACTAACCAAATTTCCTCTTAAATCCAGATATAAGGACTTAAGGGAAGGTTTATCAGCTACTGACACTTTACCTAACAAAAGATCTATTATGTAATTCCTTCCCTCTATAATAGTATTTTGCACTCCTTTAACCCTTTCCCTCCATTGGTTTAACTCGTCTACACTATTAAACTTCTTGGGTAGTTCAATAAATTGTATCCCTCTTTTCTCACAATAATCTTCACAAGCCTCCCTAATGAGAGTAGTCTTCCCGCTAAAAGGTAAACCTCCTATTAATGCCTTGCCTCTCCTAATCAACCTTCTGATCTCACTAACCTTAAAAATTTCCCTCATGTTATATTTATGTCTCAAAAGCAGAATTTAACTATAGATGTTTTAGACCTCTGTTGATTCGTCGTTTAATACTGATTAGTAGTTTGAGGAAATTCCCTTACAATAAAAAGTTATGATATTTTCTCATGAGCTAATAAATATTTTTAATTTACTCCCTTACTTTTTATCCCTTAGTGAAAAGAAAATTTTAGTTAATAAGAGGATCTTTCTTGTAAATTTTTAACGTATAGCATTTATTGGAAAATCGTTGCATAAGATAATTCTTACAAAGAATTTTCTAATACTTATATCTAATTTCAGTAAATAGGATAAGTTATATCGTTTTTATAGTAACAGTACTCATTACTTAAGCTGGTGTATTTAAAAATTATCTTATCGTTAGGATTTTACGTAAACTGCTAAACGTAATGTAAAAATGTCACGATTTTCCTATAAGTGCTATACTATGTTAAAAACATTGATAAAAATAGGTGTTTATCCGTGGCATAACTTATCCTTACTTTTAATTCTACAACAGATCTTCTAAATATGTATAATAATAGCAGTTATTCTACTTTAACGTAACTTAAAAGTTTTCATCAAACCTAGAGCACCCCCTAAACGAATTTCAACGAACCGGAGAAACTCCTCCACACTCCTCAAGTTAAGGGAGCTAATCAAATCTCTAACCGTGTTAACCACCATCACGAAGAGAAGCAAGTAACCTTGAAGCCTCTTCCTCTTTAAGAAAGAGGAATCTTGCATACCAAGAGCCTTAATATCCCTATGAAACTTCTCTATCTCCCACCTAATCCTCCAAGTAGCCTCTATCTCCCCATCACTCAAGCTAAGATCAGTAGAGTACAAATTCAGCCTATTAGATTTATATTCCAGTACTAACAACTTTATAGTAATAACTCGACTCTCAAGGGTTAGGTCAGCCAAGTAAGAGCCTGGAGGGAGATCTCGGACGTGGATGTGCCCCTCCACATCCAACGTCCCCCCTCCCTCCAAACACCTAACCCTTAAGAGCCTCCTATTAGACCTCAACTCAGAAACAACACAACCCCTCACCAACTTCTCAGACCAATACCAAGAATCAAACACAACCCTAGCTATAGTGAATTTACTCTTGAGTATCTCAATTATTTCTGCAGCCATCTCTATCTTTGTCTTGAATTCGCTCACCATCCCGCTTTCCCACATTTTTCTTGTTGCGTATGGGAACGCGCCGACCAAGTAGTTTTTTCCCGTGGCTAAGTCGATAAGGCTATTGTGAGTATTTGTATTCCTGGTTCGAATTTCTTGTGTGTGGAGCAGTAGAAGATGTAGTTCCATATCTGCTTGCTATTTCTTCTATTCTTGAGTATGGTTTGTGGTCGAATGTGTCGTCTATTATAATCACTACGGGTCCTACTATTGTTTTGCTTAGTGTATCAAGGTAGTGTTTCCATGCTTCTTCAAGGCGTTCTAGTGCTTCTAATAGGTTTGCGTAGTTTAGTCCGAATGTTATTGCTGTGTTTCTTATGCTTGCTCTTCCTCCTATTAGTGTCATGAGTGTTAGGCCTAGTGCTACTTTTCTTTTGAGTCCCTTCATTCTAAGTATTCCAACTAGGTGGTTGAATGCCTTGATGAATTCGCTCCTTGCAACTTCTAGTTCTTTCTCGTTCTTCATACTTTTTAATCAATTATGTGGTAAATTAAAAACTTTATCGGTAGTACTGAAAGTCTTGTATTACCAAGGCAAAGTAGAATAACTGCTATATAATAAGAAGACTATTGTTTTCTTTAAACTGTGCACAGTATAAAATTATGAAGGAATCTATTATGCACAAATTGAGGAATGAGTAATAAAAAAGAGATTAAATTATACTACTAACAATCCCAGCAAAAGTCCCATTTAAAACGTTAGCCGCTATTATTAATCCTATATAAGTCTGTATATAAGGTACTCTGAAAGCTGCTGGTAAAAGTGAAAACACTAAATAACCCACAGCTACAATTATAGCTAATTTTCTTACAACCATTAGTGAGTTGCCCTCAATTTTGGTTCTAACGGGGTATGCAAAAGCTACCATTAATCCTAATAATATTAACTGAATAACGCCCAGTGCTGGAGATTCTATCAATGAGACTATAGGTATGATACTGAATGAAGTCGGTGGATAGAAAACCTTTACTATAAGATATGCAATCCCCATTAAGATCGTTAAAATAAAGGAATAACCTATTCCTGCCGCTATATTCCAGCTTAATTCCCTACTGTTTATTACCTACCACCCCCAAATACAGCCTTAAGCGCAGATTGAATTGATTGTATTTGAGGTTGGGCTGGAGTTCCAGTTGGTGTCCCTGGAGCTTCAGTACGAGTAGGTGGACTTGCATGTGTTGGTGGGGTTCCGAACGGAATATAATACCCGCCTATTACTATTGTAGACAATTGAGGGAAATATGGGGTACCTAATGCCATATTAACGCTTGAAGGGTCACTTCTCTCTGCCAAAATCCTTGCTAAGCCTAACCTAATTGCATCATTTATTTCTATTCCTAAATCCCTTAACTGTAATATTCTCCTCAATTCAGGATCTTGAGGTATTAGCTTTGTCACTCTTACAGAAATTAAGTCTATCCCTATCTCATTAAGGAAAGTCTTTAGCCCCGCAGTTACTGCTGTAGATATATCAGAAAATTTCTTATAAACATCTACGAGCTTTACGTTATTCAGAACTTGACTTACTTCTTGATCTATTATTGGATTAATATAACCGGCTAAATCAGCGTCTTTAAAATACTGCGAACTGAATTGTACATTTGTTACCAGAAGGGAAGGGTTCTGCACTCTAAAATACACTGCTACTTCATACTCCAAGGGGACTAAATCATCAGTCTGGCTTATCCCAGCAACTCTAACTTCATGCCTCGTCATGGATACGAAATAGACTACTGTATCGTAAGGTAAAGATGAGTACCTAAACTTTGAAAGAAATGCCGAAAGTGGATTTGCTGGAGATTGAATATTATGAGTTCCTGGAGGAAGGTCTGCGGCAATTTGTCCCTGAATTACAACTATACACCTTTCAGTAGGTTGAACAATAAATAATGATTTTGAGGTTATATTCTCTTTTGGAAATCGATAAATTATCGTGTCTTGAGTCATTAAAGAGGTTCCATTTTCTAATTCAGTACTTATAACTTGAGCTCTGAGTGACATTTCAAATCTAATAACTATTAGATGTATAAATATAAAAAGATTTTGTGTATGAGAGAAAAGAGAAGAGCTCATCTACACATTCTATATAGGCACCACATCTAATGCATCTAACAAACTTTTGAAACCATAGGAGGTGTTAAAGTATTTATCTCGCCTCATGTGGGAAGAGTAGTTTATTCCTATTTATTATAACTTCCCTCAACTTACTTATCATAGAAAGTATAACATCAACATTCTCTGCAGAGGTTGATAGGTTTAATATATCATTAGCAATACTAACCATTTGTAAGTCATTACTCACTATCTCATCAAGTTGTTCAGTCTGTATCTTATACCTAGCATAAACATCTGCTCCACCACCTTGTTGAGACCCTATTAGCCCAATTATTGATCTCAACTGAGATTGTAAATACTCCATTTTCTTTAAAAGAGGAGAGAAAGGTTCTATAGAGGCTATTTGAGACTCTTGTTGAGCAATATTATTGATTGCATTCTCCAACTTAGATATCGTAGATTGCCTGATTAGAAAATCATCTTGCCTTACTAAGTCCTTAACTTTATATCCTCTGTAGCCAGGAACGAGTAACTGTAACTTTTCTAAGGGAGTCAACTCTTTGGGCATAATTTAATTTTTAATGTGGAGATTAAAAATATTTTTAGGAGAACTTAGTTAAAAAGTAGATGAGTGAGTAGCATTTATTGGAAAATCGTTGCACAAGATAATTCTTACAAAGAATTTTCTAATACTTATATCTAATTTTAGTAAATAGGATACCCTAGACCCCAATTTCATCACCCCGAAAATAATTCAAGAGAGTTAAAAAATAGATAAAATAATTTAGCTAAATATTCTTGCAAAATAGTAATATTATCTTGCAAGAGCAAGATGGTTAGGAGTAAGCGGAAGTCTTCCTTGCTCGTTGTCCCCTTGAGGAGCAAGTATAGTTAGCATTTTACGTCTTTTTCCTTCTCTTAAAAAGTTTCTTAATCCCGCCCAAAGATTGATAAATACTTTTTATCACCCTTGCTATCCTCTTGGCACCCAAATACAAACCAAGGGAATACTTAAACAAGAGTACCAAGAGTAAGGAGAGGGCCTTAAGGGTTATAAACCCCTTATTCCTAACCCAAGTGAGGAAAGAACCTTTCTCCAATCCCAAGGCTTTAAGCTCCCTAATCAAAACCTCAATATCCCAACGATTCTCCCACGCAGTTATGATATCCTCAGCAGTATCATTAACGTTGGTAGAGAAGACCTCCTTCCAAAACCCTTATAATCATCTATTACAAGTAATTTTATGGGAATACCTAAATACTCAACTAGGTATTCCCCCTCGGGGAACTCGCCAACTGGCACAAGCCTACCACCCTCGGCGACTCGCGAGTTGGACTTAAGTTCCCCGACGGTATTAGATAAAAGAGTCCTAGAATTAACATACCAAGAGTCAAACGATTTCAATACAATGTTAAATTCTTTCTCTAGAAGTGATAGTAACTCCAAGTTGGATTTTCGTTTTAAACTCTGCTTCTTCTTGAGTATTTTTGCAACTTTTTGTGGTATGTAGGGTATTGTTACTATGTAGGTTTCGTTTGTTTTTAAGTCTTTTATTGCTATTATGAGTAGTTGTATTGTTGGTTCGTATCTTTTGTGTTCTCTGCAGTAGAAGACTTGTGCTCCGTTTCTTGATACTGGTAGTGCGTGTTGTTTGTGATCATGTGTGTCGTCTATTATTAGTTGTACTGGGTGGTCTTGTACTATCTCTTTTACTATTTTGATCAGTTTGCTAGTTTGTTAAGGTACTGTGTCGTAGTCCATGCGCGTTGCTATTTCTGTTGCTGTTCCACCCATTACTCCTCCAAGTACTAGTTTTGCTAGTGTGTCTTTTCTCAAGCTAGGTTGTGAATATTTGTTGTAATGCTTCTTGAAGTGCTTTGTAATACGCTTGGATTAGTGAGTTTGTATTCATCCGATATTTTTGTTAGTTAATTTTTAAAAAGTTTTCAAGGTCTCCTTAAACTGCAAGGATTTTCCGACAAATGCTATTTAGAAACAAACCAACAAATATTTACTATCTTAACAAACCTTAGAAGAGCTACATTGACTACTTGTATAAAATAAGATCTAGCATATAAATTTAATTATGATATCATACAGAGTATCTAATATACTTCTAATTGTTTATCGTCAACTTGATCTAATCTATTTCTATGACCTTAGAGTATTTTAAATATTCTTTAAACCCCTCTTTGTCAGTAACGTGCAATTCTACCGGGACATCAAAAGGAAGACCATAAACGTCTAAAGCTCTCTTAAATACTTCTAACTTAAACTTAAACCTCTCCTTGACTTCAGAAACAATCAGAATATCAATATCACTTAAAACCGTAATTCTGTCCTCTGCAACTCCTCCAAATACATAAACTTTAGAATTAGGGTCAATGTCCTTTGAAGCCTTAGCAATAATCTCAGCATATTCTCTCCACTTCCTTAGATGCTCAAATTTTCTTTTAACCCAGCTTGACACTTTTAACAACCTCTTCCAAGAGATCAATTAAATCAATGGCTACTTTAATAGCGTCACCTACAAACCTATCTTCAAAATCCTCCTCACCATATCTGCTATCAATATAACTTTCCTCTAGGAAAAATAAAACATCACGATTTCTAACCACAAAATCTCTAAGTTTCTTAGCCTCTTCCAAAAATCCGTTCTTTTCAAGTTCTAATGCTAACTGACCTATTAAACCTCTTATCTCATGTCCTCTCAGTCTATCCCCAATTAACTCGTAATAAACAGCCTTAATATAAAGCTGTGCAGCTTGTTCTGCAAGAAATACTTTCCAGTTAGAGTAATTAGTGCTTTTCGCTATATTAAGTGCACTCATTGCCCTTTCCTTAAGCTTTTTTACGTAATTTCCGCTCATAAATTATAGTAAACTGAAGGGCTATTAAACTTACATTCGTTTCACCAATTTGCATAATACGTAATATAAAATTTTGTGGAAACAATAAAAATATCTCATTTTCATAAAATAGGAAGTAACAAAGCGAATACCCAACACTTATTTGAGGAGATAAACGAAGCTTTTATGCTCATTCCCTAATATCATATAGATGGGTTCATACGAAAAAGCATCTTTGCTTTGTAGGAGGGCATTAAGTTACTTAAAAGTTGCTAAAGATGCTTTCCATGAAGGGCTTTATGATGTTTCGGCAACTAACTGTCAAATTTCAGCTGAACTATTAATAAAATCCACTTATCTATTTCTCGGTTTTGTATATCCAGAAACCCATAACATTAGGAAGCTTTTAAGTGAATTGGCTAACTTAACTAAACTAGAAGAGATAGGTAGATTAGTTAAGGAAAAGAGAAAGGAACTCAACTTAGTAGAACTTAGTAGATTTGAAGGCCAATATTCACCAGTTGATGTTGATTCTGAGTTAGCCTCGGATTGTTTAGATACAGTAGAAAACATAATTTTACCTCTAATGAAGAAAATATGGGGGGAGAAGTTGTGTGGGGACTAGATTACATAAAATACCTAGAAAGTAACTGGAGGAAAATTGCTGAAGGAGTAAAGTTAGCTGCTGAAAAACTGGGAAGAGTTGATAAAGTAATAGTATTTGGATCGGTAATTAAGGGCAAAATCACGGGTAGTAGCGATTTGGATATAGCAGTATTTTATGACGAGGAGCTAACAGATAAGGAAAAGATAAGGAGAGCTTTGGAAATACTTAATGGAGTAGACGAGGAAATAGCTGTAATAAATATTCAAGTACTTATGAAGAAGGAAGAGGATTTCTTTTTAAAGTTGGTCAAAGAGTATGTAGAAGTATGATACAGCCATTCTTACGACATTACAAAAATTGGGATAAAGTGTATAAATATTAATGACACTTTTTCTCAGCTCTATTAGGGAGTTTAAGGAGACTGTGATAAACAGTCATTTTTTCTTAATGGGCTAACCGTTATGGATGAGAGTTTCTTTTTTCGAGATGCTTCATAGTTCAGTCTCATCAGAGAAAGCTAATCTCAAATAGCATTTTACCCTAGACCTCAATTTCATCACCCCGAAAATAATTCAAGAGAGTTAAAAAATAGATAAAATAATTTAGCTAAATATTCTTGGAAAATAGTAATATTATCTTGTAAGAGCAAGATGGTTAGGAGTAAGCGGAAGTCTTCCTTGCTCGTTGTCCCCTTGAGGAGCAAGTATAGTGTATTCCCTAGACCCCAAATTCATTTTACAAAAATAATTACAAGGAATAATTATCTATTATCTTGAAAATTTTGTAATAAAAGTTAAGGTGGACGGAGTGGTATTACCTTAGGGGAACCAACTTGATAATACCAGACTCCATCCACCCAAAAACACTTACACAAATCAAGGAAAAATTATTTTCCATCATAAACTTCAAGGGAAGAAAGGCAGAAGAAGTCAAGA
Organism: Sulfurisphaera ohwakuensis; assembly: GCF_009729055.1. Classification (GTDB taxonomy): domain Archaea; phylum Thermoproteota; class Thermoprotei_A; order Sulfolobales; family Sulfolobaceae; genus Sulfurisphaera; species Sulfurisphaera ohwakuensis. The sequence continues at coordinate 1,798,145 of NZ_CP045484.1, forward strand.
AAACACTTGTAACAGCAGCACTAACAAAAGATTCAGCAGAAAACAAGGCAAAAGAATTTGGCATCTCACCACAAACAGTAAGAAACTACGTCAGTATGGGAACCTTTTTTTTCGCGTAAAAAACGAGATGAATAAAATTCAGAAAAAATCTAATTTATGCTAACTTTTGTAGAAAAGTTTGTATAAGCGAGGGCGGACCTAACTATATGGCTAGGACAAAAGGGGTCAAGCAAATCAATAGAGACTTTATTAGGTCCGCCCTCAAATTAATTTACACAATACTAGCTCAAATATTTTTCCCTTATGAACTTAAACAACTACTGAGAACCCTACTCAAGGCTAGAGGAACCTACTTGAGCAGACTAGGAAACGAGGGAAGAAGAACCTTGAGGATCTTGAACCACATCAATGTTGAAGACATAAGAAAAGCAATCAAAGAATCGGGAAAGAAAACATTAAGAGAAACAAGAGATAAAAGAGTAGCAATAGACTTTCATACAATACCACAAGGATAAAACACTATTAAGCAGGCCAACCAAAGGGACCAGTTGGGGACTAGCCCAAGCAACAATCTTCCTACTAGGAAGAAAAAAAGCCTTCTTAGACGTTCTACCAATAACAATAAAAAGAATAGCCGAAGACTTCAAGAAGGTAATCCAAGTTCTTAAGGAAGAGTTAGACAACGAGAGACTTAAGCTCGTCATGGTCTTTGCAGATAGGGAGTTTGCAGTAAACGATGCGATCAAGTATCTCTTGGTGTGGACTTTGTCATAGCTGCTAAGGCTCAGATGTATAGGAAGTATGAGAAGAGGCTTAAGCAAGTTGATTATGCTGGGGTGAGGTATGTTGGTTTCTTGTGTGTAAGGCATGATTCTGGTGCTTATCTAGTTATACTAAAGAGGGAGGATGGTAAGGTTATAGGGTTTTTAGTTAGGTGAGGTTGATGTTAGGACTGCTGTTGTTTTGGCTGAGATGTATAGGGAGAGGTGGGGTGTTGAGAATGCTTTTCGTTCTCTTGAGGAGTTTAGGGTTAGGACTAGGACTTGTGATGTTGGGAAGGAGTTGATTCTCGTTCTTCTATCCTATTTTCTCTTGAATGTTTGGTTTTTGGTTCGTTCTTGGAGGAGGGTGAGGTTGTGGGAGTTTTGTGAGTCTCTCTTGGAGGGGCTTGAGGTATCGTGTAACTCAAGGGGTAAAAGGGTTAGGGCAAGGGTGTTATCACGGAAGGCGTTTTCCCTCAAGTCCAGCTGATTCTATGCTTCCTCTTCTGTCAACGTTAAATAAATTGTATATCTCTCGTATATTCAAGAAAAGTATTATTTATTAGTTGCAATAGGTCGAAATATATGATATTTTATCGTAAATTAATTGAATTCAATTCAATTTATTCTAAGTTTTAATTTATCTTGCAATAAACGAGATTCCCATACTGACTTTCAGCTCAGTTGTCGGAATTTATCTATCTTGGTAAGTATCAAAGCTCACGGCAATAGTTAGAAGGTACTTAACTTTTTTGTTTTCTTTTCATTTTCTCGTCATAAGTAAGTATTTTAAGCCCCAGTCTTTTAGCTAGAGAAATTATCATATAATCGTTAAAATCATCATAAGATTTAGGCGAATTTTTTATTGTGAAATATACGTCCTCCAAAGTATTTTCGACTACTTCTATCTTCGGATCAGATAAAACATTTTCTAAAACATCATCTAAATTAAATCTATTTTTTATTAAGAAGTATGCAAGTTCAGAAACAGCAATTATAGGCAAATAAGCTTTGTGTATTTTTCCCCAATCATCTATTGCTAATTTATGAAAAATATGATCCTCAAAAATTACAGCAATCACAAAATTGGTATCAACTACTACTTCTTCCAATTTCCTCTCCAGCCTCGGCTATGATTTTGTTAATATCTTCATCGGTAAACTTCCTACCTAATTTAAGGTTTAACGATGTGATATTTCCGCTTTTCTTTTCTATAATTATTTTATTATTTTCAACATAAACTAACAGTTTGTCACCAACTCGAATATTTAGTTTAGCTCTGATCGTGGAGGGGATAGTTATCTGATAGTTTCTCGTAACTTTAACTTCTTCCATATATAGTAACTTTCCATAGTAATATATAAAGTTAGCTATGATTACTCAAAAGCTTGAATGATGTTAGTAATGATTTTCCTCTCTCGATGAATTGAATAAAATTTTAGATAGAAATCTATCACATTTTTAAAGAATGATTGCCTTAATTATAAAATTTTCATTAGATTTGGCTAAATCTATTCCCTATCTTAAGTCACTGCAGGGTCCTCATAAAAGTTTAGTTCCCATTGAACAGTGTGATTATACAATAAAAATTCGGATATGGAATGAAATCGTCATAACCTTAATTTATCTGCAAATAGATCTAATCATGAATAAAAATTTATATTTTATATAATTTATATTAAATTAACTAAATTATTTTCATACTCGTCGATCTTATACAAGAACAAAAAAGGGCTATATAACAGTTCCCTAGGTGTATAGGTTTAGTTATAATCGGGAGTATCTCTAAGCTCCGCAGTTGAGGGTTATGGTTAATGTTTTTAGCAATTCCTCTTGCTTCAGACCATATTTTCCTTATATCTGTGGAACATCTCTAGGGTGCTTAATGTTCCCTTGGGTACTGTGTTTACTTGGATTAAGCGTTATGGTAGGGAGAGGCTCGTGGAGTAGGGCTAAGGATATGGTTAATGGTAGGGTTGTTACTAAGGCTGTTGATGAGATGTGGACTTACTTGTTTAGAAATGCTTGGGCTTTTTTACAAGTGGTTTTTCACGTGTTTTGTTTATACTAGTCTCGGCTTCTATTTGATTTACTCTGTTGGTGATAGGGATGAGAGGGCTTTTAGCGAGGTCAAGAGGTATTTGCCCGATGGTGGGGTTTGGGTCAGTGATGATTATAAGTTGAGGGATCACACGATTGTTTCTCCCGTTAATCCTAATGAGTGTTTACCCATGGCGTAACTTATCCTTACTTTTAATTACTTCTAATTCCGCCAAGGGCACCCCTCTTAAGGGATCATACACAGTCACCCTTAACTCATTGGGACTAGTCGAGGGAAACACCAATACCCTCCCATCCACCTTCTTTACAAGGTTAAGAGGTGCAATTGAATTCCTTTCTAACAATATTTCCCCACCATCTAAGTACCTAGCAGTAACTTTGATTACTTTAATACCCCTACCCTCGTGAGCAGAGCCCGTCATCAGGTAGGGATTAAAAACCTTGATAACCTTCTCCACTACTTGCTTACTCTTCCCCAACCTCTCACCATCAAATGGGTTTATGGAAGAAGTATATGATTCTGAAACCTCCGTGACATCTATTGGCTGAGCCTTAAGCATTTCAATGAATTTAACAACACTCCACTGATGAATCCTATGCCTAAGCTTACCATTCTTGTTACCCCCCATCCTCTCCTTAGCCTTTGATGAAAACTTACCAACCACAACCTTTACCTTTAAATCCCTAGCCAACTCAACAACCCTCTTAACACTCTTCCTCAAGATATCAAGCTTCCTCTCCCTCTCCCTCAACCTCCTCAACTTTTTCTTAATTAGCTCGTCCTTAGTTGAGTACCCCTTAGTAACCTCTTCCCTCCTCAAGGAGTAGTTAATAACAATCCTCCCTAATCCAGTCTCATAACGCCTCAACTCCTTGAGCTTGAAACCCTCAAAAACCGCTAAAGTGATATTATTCTCGTTAACGTCAATAGAAACATAATTACCTTCTTTCGTTTCCACCTCAACGTCCTTCTCAAATGTTAACCAGACTAGGACTCTCCTACCCACTAACCTTAACTTGAGTTCTTGAGAAACCCTCCAACCCTCATATAAATAGTGGATGAATTGTTTAGTGAACTTGAGGGGGATCTCAACCCAACCCTTGTGGGTTAAAACGCTAACAGACACTCTGTTAAACTTCCAATTAACCGTGTTAGGGATTGTGATCACGACCCTCTTATACTCTGGTTTCTCGTTAGTCCTTTCTTTCTCCTCTCCCTAAAACTCTTAACTATCCTACCGGCTACGATGTAGGATCCTTCAATAACCCTTGAAGGTAAGAAGGGATACTTTTCCTTATAATAACTGTAAAACCTCTCGTGCAACTTCTTCCTAGTAGTTGGTAAGCCCTCAGAGAGTATTATGTTAATCATTTCATTAACTATGTTTCTTTGGTATCCCTCAATCTCTCTAAGAACGTGGTATTTCCACTTGTTCAGAGAGTCGCTATCAAGTTTAATTGTCCTTTTCAGTGTCTTCAACACATTTTATCACCTTCTCGTACTTATGGCCGTAAATTTTTGAAGCAAAGGATTTTACGATTTCTGCAAAGTCCTCTACTAGCTCTTGTATGTAATCCTTTGGCTCATCTTGGAAAGCCACGATGATGTTTACTCCGTAAGCTTTGAATAACTCTACGAGGTATTCGAAGCCGAAACGTGTTAGTCTGTCCTTGTATGCTACTACTACTGTATCGATCTGTCTCCTCTTGGCTAATTCTATGAGTTTCTTTAATCCTCTTCTATCTTCTTTCAATCCAGAGCCAATGTCCTTAACTTCAGTTACACTCACTTCTCCGAAGGTTTTCTTAACCCATTCCTTCAACGTGTTTAGTTGTCTCTCTAAGTCGTCCTTTTGTGTGTTTGATGAGACTCTAGCGTAAATTGCTACTTGTTTAACTTTTTCTTTTCCACTTATTAATCTTTCTACTTCACTGTAAGGTATTCTCCACCTACCGTTAATTTCAATAGCCTTTATTTTCCCTTCCCTAATCCACTTAATAATACCACTCCTACTCATCCCAAAGATCTCGGCAACTTCACTAGGTGTTAAATACCTCTCCACAGTAATTAGAAGTAACTAGAAGTATTTAAAAGTTACGCAGAAATGTTACAGTCTTTTCACTCTTCGCTTAGGGATAGGCTTGTGCGTCTTAAGAGGTCTACTAAGGCTGTTAATAGGAGTTTAGAGATGGTGAAATATTCGATAGCATTAGTCTTGTGGGAGAGAAAGTTAATACCAGAATTTATAACATAATGACGACACTATGGACACACTCTTAAACATTGTAGTAAAATTTATTACTACAAAATATTAAGTAACGTATATGACAGAATGGGTTACAATATCAACTAAAGTCAGAAAAGAAGTAGTTGAAAAAGCGAGAAAGTATGGTATTAACATATCGGAAATACTTAGAGAATCGCTAGAGAAAGAAATAGAGAAGAGAGAAGAGGAAGAAGCAAGAAAGTCCTCTAAGAGAATTGCGGAGGAGTTAAAATTATCCGCAGAAGAGGTTGTAAGGCTAATTAGGGAGGACAGACAAAGGTGAAGTATGTTTTAGATACATCAGCGATTATTAATTTGATTCAAAGACTTAAAGATGAATCGATAGACCTTTTTAAAGAGTGTATAACTGCTGATTTAGTATACTATGAGCTCGGAAATTTTCTTTGGAAGATTAAGAGGATTGACTTACTATCTGACTTTACAAACATATTAAAGTTCATTAGGATAGAAAATGTGACCTTATCCAAGGAAGTATTAGAGATTGCAATTAATGAAAATCTGACTTATTATGATGCTACTTATCTATTTTTGAGTAGAAAATATAATATTCCACTAGTAAGTGACGATAAAGATTTAATAAGTAGAGGAGCAATAGAAAGTAAGAAAATTAAGAATTAAGAACCGTAACATCATTTTCCTAGAAACTTCTACAAGTTCAGACACTCTAGATAAAGTATAAAAAGGTTTTTCCTATACTAAACGAATAAAAATTCTTATAAATTAATCATAATATCGAGTAGCATTTATTGGAAAATTGTTACATTGTATAATTCATATGAACATTTACCTTAATATTTGATCTCAATTTAAGGTAAATAATAATATTTAACAGTTTTTAATATAAAAATACCAAAGCCTTATACGCAGTCTTCTAAAAAACTATTTAACCCTAAGAGTTTACGCAAAGTGCTAATCGAGGAATATGGAACCGTGGCGTGATTAGAAATAAACGTAAGTAACTATAAGGATAAAAGCTGTTATTTCTTATGATACCTTCAGTTTTCTATTGCCCTTCCATAATTAGAATTCTCCTCAACTAAAGATAATATGAAATTTATATCAAAATATTGAAGATCACTTACACCTTTCTTCCCTTAAAACAGAATTAAGTTGTTCATAAGGAAAACCTTCTTCAAACCGTTTATTAACCAAGCTCATCACTTCTTCTTGTTCGTAACTTCTTCTCTATGTTTTTACCCTTCCATATTCTCAGTATATTTATAGCTTCATTCTTCGACTTAGCGATTCCTAACTCGATCATCTTTTAATCATTTTTGCATCTTCATTTACTTGATAATTATAATTAGCAGTTATGCTATTTTCCCTTGATTCCTTATGAGTCCTAAGATAACGAAGAAACTTTTAAATTCTAACGTTAATCTATAAAAAATATAAAATATAGAAATATATCTAATGAAAAAATTTTAGTCTAACCGTTAACTCAATGAATATATTTAACTTGCGTTAAATTAGCATAACTGCTATATAATGATACTTGCCACTATATTATACAGGCTATAAGTATTTTAATATAAAAGATTTATAATCAAAACTTATTATTTTAAAACTCTATATTCCTAAAATTTTCCGTAAAATGTTAAATAAATTTTAACCAACTAAATCCATTATTAAAGTCAGTATCACTCACTGCTTGTCTTAAAAACATAGACGTATCCATATACTAGTTTCTCAATGTTAGTCCTAATAGTTCAATAATTAAAAATAAAAAAGTAGATTCACGTTGATAAGTACTTCCATGATAGTAAGATTCCTATAGTAGATAAAATTAATGCGAACAAGCCTAGATAAAGGAAGTCAATTGTTAAGTTTGTCTGTATTCCCAATAGGAGTCCTCTTATTGCACCGTTAGAGTAGGTTAGCGGATTTATATAAGCTATGGGCTTTAACCATGAGGGCATTGATTTTATTGGGTAGAATGCATTACTGGTAAACAATAGCGGTAAGTTAAGTAGGTTCATTATTGCCATTTGTGATTGCCAGTCACTCGCTCTTAATGCGAGCATTAGGAAAAGTGATGATAGCCCAAAAGACATTAGGAATAATGCTGCATAAACTCCTAAGAAATCTAAAGCGTTAATACCCGGTGCAAAAGTCATTCCCAGTAATACTGCGACTATTAAGACTATTGTTGCCTGAACTAATGATCTTATAACAGAATTTAGTACTTTAGCTATAATTATGTTTCCTCTAGGTACTGGTGTTGTTAATAATCTATCTAGCACACCTAATCTTCTGTCCCAGACTATTGACATACCGCTCTGCATCGAAGTGAATAATACGATAAAGGATAACATTCCTGCAGCTAGGAAGGAGAAGTAATCCGTTGTCCCAAATGTTTGTTTAAGTATTTCTTGTCCAATTTGATCAATTATACTCTTAGGTATCGTTATTCCGGGAAGGTTTATTGATGTGCCAGTAAATATGCTCCCTAAATTCATAGCTTTTCCAAATAATGCTATCCAGAATATTGGTTGTATTATGGATAGTAAAAGGATTACTGGGGCTTTATACCACTTCTTTAATTCTCTAGATGTTAGTGTCCATAAACCGTGATAAGGCGATAAGTTTCTCCTTTCTTCTTTTTGAGCTTCTACTGTCATCCTCTCGCCCTCCTTAAGGTTCTTCTAAATGCAAACATTTCCTGTGAGCTTGCTTCTTCATCTCTTAAACTTTTACCAGTTATCTCCATGTAAACTTCATCCATTGTAGGTTCTGTTATTGACATTCTAGTAACCTTAATACCATTTTTCATTAAGACTTCTAAGATTTCTGGTGCTTTTTCCTCCCCGTTTTTCACTTTTATTCTTATACCGTCTTGAAACTTCTTAACTTCAAGTATACCGTCAGTGAAAAGATTGGAAAGAACTGTCAGTGCTTTTTCGTCATTATTTGTTTGTAATGAGATAACATCACCACCTATTCTTTCTTTCAACTCCTTAGGTGAACCAATAGCTAGTATTTTACCTTTATCTATTATTGCAATTCTGTCCCCGTACATGTCTGCCTCTTCTAAATAATGAGTAGTTACGAATATTGTCATATCATATTCTTCCTTTAACTTTCTAATATACTGCCATATAGCTGCTCTAGTTTGTGCGTCTAAACCTATCGTTGGTTCATCAAGAAATAGCACTTTGGGTCTACTAACTAAGGACATGGCAATTTCTAATCTTCTTCTCATCCCTCCGGAATAAGTTGAGACTTTCCTATTTGCAGCATATGTTAGTTCTACCATCTCTAACAATTCCTTTGCCCTTTTTTCTGCAACGCTTTTAGGTATTCCGTAAAGCCCGGCCATCATCATAATATTTTCCCAACCTGTTAGGTCTTCATCAGCGGTATATTCTTGGGGTACTACACCTATTGACTGCCTAACTTTAGCCGGTTCTTTAATTATATCATAGCCATTAACGATTGCAGTTCCTTCTGTAGGTTTTAGCACTGTTGTTAGCATTTTGATAGTTGTTGACTTTCCTGCTCCGTTTGGTCCTAAGAAACCAAAAATCTCTCCATCATAGACTTCGAAGTTTATATGATCTACAGCCACAAAGTTACCGAATTTTTTGGTTAGGTTTATTGCTTTTATCATTACATTACGCATTTTCTATCACCCCTTGTATTTGTTTTAATAATTCTAGGATCTTCTCTTTATGAGGGTGAAGCTTATTTCTATCAACTTCTTTAAAAAACATTAAAATTCCTTTAAGTTCCTCCACTGCATCTTCCACTGAGCCGGAATATCTTGATGGTAAAAGATATTTTATCTCTTCAATTCCTTTCTGTGTAATACTGTATCTTCCGTCATCTAACTTCTCTATAACTCCCTCTTCTTCCATTTTTGCTAATAAGGGATATACTGAGCCGGGTGATGGTTTCCACCAGCCCCAGGTCATTTTATATATATCGTCAATAATATCTATTCCTCTCCTCGGAGACTGCCATAATAGCCAAAGTATAAGGTTCCTCAATCTACCTTTTTGCTTTGCTATTAATTCACTCATACTATCGAAATCGATAGTAATAAATTTAAATTTTTCGATATATCGAAATCGATAGTATGTCAATAACTCATTTGCTCTGCTATCATTAGAGAGAAAGCCTTAGCGACATCTCTTATTGATATAACACCCACACATTTTCCGTCTTTTTCAATTATCAAATGCCTAATATTGTTCCTGGTCATTAAATAAAAAGCGTCATAAATACTCTTGTTATAATCAATCCTTATTAAATTAGTTGAAGCTATTTCGATAGCTGGTGAATTGAGACTTAATCCTCTGTGGACAGCATTGACTATATCCCTCTCAGTTACGATCCCTGTTATCTTATCTCCATCCTTAAGAACTACTGAACCTACATTTTCCTTTATCATCATGTCTGCTACTTCCTTAATTGTTGAGTTTGAAGGTAGACTTACTAAATTTTTAGTAATTAATTGACCTATTAACATAAATATATATACGTAATAAAACTATTTTAGCTTTTCTATAGAGAAAATAAGGAGAGAAATAATAAAAAAGAATAAAAGGGAATTTATATTATATATCATCCGTATCTTAAAGATATTCCTAAACCGTATCTCGGGTATTTCCAGACAATGTTATTAAATGGGCAAACTATTTTACAAGCCCCGCATTCAAGGCAATTTTCATATGAGACTATTATTTTTCCTTCGACAAAAGAGTATACGTTTGCTGGACAAACGGTAATACATGGTGATTTATAAGTCTCATGACATTTATTGCAAACTTGTTGATCTTTTATCTCAAGGTGTGGTTTCTCATCTCTTTTATATCTTAGTGTGTAAAGTCTTTCTTCTACTCTCATTCTATCACCCCTAAACCTAAGATTAAATGCTTCATGAGTTTACCTAAACTGCTTTTGTAATATTTTAACTTTGAAAAGTCTCCTTCAACCCAACTTGTTAAGAAATCATTAACAAGATGAGAATAAAGGCCTATGTTTGGCAATAACTCCTTAACTAGTGGTCTTGATTTTATAACCTTAGATATTTCTCTAGCTTCGAAAAGCATTTTTGAATATGAGTAACAGTTCTCAGCCTTTCCGGCTAAGTAACCTGATATAATTGCTGGTCCAATGCCGTCAAAAGTTAGCGGGTCAACTAATCCTAACGCGTCACCAGCAACATAAACTGATCCTTCACAAGGTTTAAATGATGGAAATCCGTTCTCAGGAATTATCTTTGCCGAGTATTCCCTTAGTGAGAAACCTTTTACTAACTCTGCGTATGGCGTCTTAAATGAATCCAGAAGTTCAAAAGGTCTGATACCCATAGTTATAATCTCATCAACCCTAGCTCCAACACCTATAGCTACTGAGTCCTTGTAAGTATAAATAAAACCTGCTGATGGAAAAGGATAATCGGTTATTATCCTCCAGCTTTCTCCTTCATCACCTTGTAGATTAAACCTTTTCTCAACTTCATTTCTTGTAGATGCATAAACCTCTTTTACTCCTAAGACCGTTTCCTCGTTCTTTAACTCTCTTCTAAGCCCTAAGGACATTGAAAGTAAAGCGTTAGCTCCTTCTGCAATAACGATCTTATCTCCTTCAACGCTTCCCCTTTCAGTTATAACTTTATTACCTTCAATTCCAGTTACAGTAGTTTTAGTAATTAATAATGCTCCCGCACTTTCAGCCCTTTGAGCTAACCATTTATCGAATTTTAAACGTGAAATCGTATACAGTTTACTCTTAGGTTTAACTACAATCTCACTTTCATCATCTTTACTTCTGAAAATTAGTCTAACTCTTTTTACTATTCTTTCAAATGGGATATCCTTAGTTTCAAAGACTTTAGAAATTTCAGACTCCCTTATCATCGCCCCAGAAACATTCTTTGCTCCGGGTTCTGAGCCTCTCTCTATTAAAAGTACTTTATACCCATTTTTTGCTAAAGTATAAGCTGATGCTGAACCAGATGGACCAGCACCAATTACAATTGCATCGTATTTCATTGCGGAACACCCTTTTCCTTGACAATTTTAATTAATTCTGGGACTACTTCAAAAATATCTCCTATTACACCATAATCACAATTTTGAAATATCGGTGCTTCGGGATCTATGTTTACCGCTATTATTCTTCTCGCTCCAGAAATTCCTACAAGGTGTTGTACTGCTCCAGAAACTCCGAGAGCAATGTAAAGCTTAGGCCTAATTGTAGTCCCGGTTTGACCTATCTGTCTTTCTTTAGGATACCAGCCCATATCAGCTAAGGGCTTAGAAACACCTACAACTCCGTTAAGTACTGAAGCCAATTCCTCAGCAAGTTTAATATTTTCTGGTGACTTAATTCCCCTACCAACACCTACAACTATATCTGCTTCAGCTAGTACATTCCTCTTCTGTAGTTTAGTGTAATTCAATACTTTAAATTTAGTAGAAAGATCTTCTATTTCCTCAACTATGACTTCTCCTTCCTTTGGAATTTTAATGGGATAAAACACTCCACCTCTTACTGTTATCATAACTGGCTTATGATTAGGACAAATAATTGTACTCATTTCCTTTCCTCCGAAATCCGGTCTTGTTGAATAGATTATTCCTTTTTCATCAACATCAAAACTCACACAATCAGCAATCAATCCAGTGTCAACTTCTATTGCAGTAGTTGAAGCTAATTCCCTTGAATTTCTTGTACCAGGGAAGAATATGGCTTCAGGTTTATATTTCTTAATAACTTTTGATAAAGCCCTAGTATAAACATCATTAATGTAGAACGGAAATCCTTTAACTCTAGCATGATATACCTTATCAACACCGTAATTAAATGCCTCTTTAATAATTGGTTTAACCTCATCATCTCCAACTATTACACCAGCTAATTTAGTATCTAAGAGATCTGCTATTCTTCTCCCTTCAGACATAATTTCCCATGATACTCTGTTTACCTCATCTCCAGTATGGTCAATATAAACCCATATTTCACCATTTACCTTAGCCTTTGGTTGGGGTTTAACATATGTCTCTTTTATTTCATTGACTTCCTTCAACGATTTAACAATTTTATCATAAACCCATTGTGGTGCATCATTACCTCTGTAAATTTCTGGGTTTCTTGTTTTTGGTGGTGGATGAACTTTAATTACTTTGGTTGGTGAGCCAGATAAACCAATTTTATTAGGCTCAGCACCTATATCATCCTTAGATAATTTAGGTATCTTAACGGTTTTTGATTTAATTAGGCTAAGAATATCAGGCTCTCTGGGTTTATTTATCGTTTCTAAAACTGTAAAAACTGCAGGTAAAGGAACTTCTATTTCTTCTTCCTCGTTCTCAACAGTCCTAATTACTTTGGCTTTTCCCTCACCAATTTCTATGAATTTTGACACATAACCAACTGAAGGAATTCCCAGCCATTTTCCAGTTTGTGGTCCAACTTGTTCTGTTTCTCCATCCACTGCTCTTCTTCCGAATAAGTAAATATCGCCTTCACCAATCTTCTTTATTGCCTTGTATAAAGTATATGAGGTTGCCCATGTATCAGCACCAGCCATAGCTCTGTCAGTTATTAAATATGCCTCGTCAGCACCCATCGCTATTGCTTCTCTTAAGGCATTTTCAGCTTGTGGCGGGCCCATAGTAATTACTATAACTTTTCCACCGTACCTTTCTCTAAGCCTAATTCCCTCTTCAATTGCATGTAAATCTGGTGGGTTAATTACGGCTGGGACTCCTTCCCTTACAAGATTATTTGTTACTGGATCTATTCTTAAATCATCGGCATCTGGAACTTGCTTAATTGAAACAAATATTCTCATCAACTATAATATCTAATCATACGTATATAAATCTACATTTGATATTTTTAAAATCATATTGAATTTTTTAAACAACGCTTTAAGGTAGAGTTTTAATTAAGAAGCATAAGCTCTAATTAAATAATATACGACGTAGAAACTTTCTGGTTACAACTAGAAAGCACAATATATAATTTCGCTTGATGAAATAGTCAGGTAAAGCAAAAAGTTAAAAAAGTTAGATTCCTTTTTATTATAATATATCTTCAGGTCTAACGGGTGTCTTTGTAAACCTCTTCCCTGTCGCATCCTCTAATGCTCTGATAATCACGGCAGGTCCAACTATTAATGCGGCTTCACCTACTCCTTTAGCACCTGTAGGCCATGCTGATGTGTGAGGTTTTTCAACGAAGTAGCTCTCGAACTTTGGTGCTTCAACAGCTGTCGGTATAAAGTAATCAGCATAAGTAACAGTGAGTTGTCCATCTTCGTTAATGATAGCCTCTTCATATAATGCTTGTCCAACAGCTTGCACGGCACCCCCGTGTATTTGACCTTCAGCTAATGCCGGATTTATTACATTACCTATATCATCATATGCTTTGTATGTTAATACTCTAGGAATACCGTAGTCATTGACTTCAACAACCGCTACATGAACACCATACGGGAATGTAACATCACCAGGTAAGATTATTTGGGCTGATATTCCTAACTCTTTACCATAATAACCGTTTCTAGCTACATCATTCCAACTTACTTTTTTACTCTTATCTTTCTTATTATAGAATTCTCCACTCTCATACTCAATTTCTTCTACATCTGCATTTAATAACCTAGCCGCAATTCTCTTCATTTTTTCTAATACTTCCTTTGAAGCAACCATAGCCGCACTAGCTGCAGCAGCTGCTGTTCTTGAACCATAAGTTCCCATACTTGCTACTACTGTTTCTGTATCTCCCCATATTACCTTAATTCTATTAATATCTATTTGCAAAGTATCTGCAACTACTTGTGCGATTGCCGTTTCTGTTCCTTGACCGTGAGGAGTTCCTCCAGTGATAACTAATACATCACCGTTTTCATCGACTCTGATTTCTCCAAATTCCCAAGGGCCAAAACCACTAATTTCCAGATAATACGCCATACCAACTCCTACTTTTCTTCCCTTCTTTCTCTCTTCTTCAGCCCATTTCTTTAATTCATAGTATTGGAGTTTCTGTATTCCATCCTTTAGTAAAGCCAAGTAATCACCAGAATCATATTTCAGTCCAAAGGGATTTGTATATGGCATTTCATTTGCCCTTACTAAATTCTTCTCTCTAATAGTTACGTCGTCTAACTTTAATTCATCGGCTACAATACTCATAATTCTCTCTATGATAAATGTTGCCTCTGGTCTGCTAGCACCTCTATACATTGTAATTGGTGGGGTAGTAGTATAAACAGCCCTACTTCTTATACTAACGCCTTTAATCTTATAAGGTCCAGGTACCATTAGTGGAATTATTGCCGGTTGTAATGGTGCAGTAAGTGTTAAATAAGCACCTAAGTCGACTAGTAAGTCACCTCTTATGCCTAATACCGTACCATCGTTCTTTACTGCTACTTCTCCCTTAAACGTATTATGTCTGGCCTCTGATGCCAACATTTCCTCACTTCTTGTAGCTGTCCATCTTACGGCTCTTCCTAACTTTATTGAAGAGGCTATAACGCTAACTTCTTCTGGCATAAAGTTAACTTTGCTTCCAAAAGCTCCACCAACATCTGGCATTATTACTCTTATTTTACTAGCTGGTATTCCAAATATTCTCGCAAACTCATTTCTAGCTAAATGAGGAACTTGAGTAGAATACCATATTGTTAATGTTCCGCCTTCATAGCGTGAAACTATACCTCTAGGTTCCATTGGTGATGGAATTAATCTATTATTAGTTATTTCAACTGGGATAACTTTATCTGCTTGCTTAAAGGCTTCTTCTACATTTCCACCATTAAAGGTTTGATCAAAGGCTACATTAGTTTTTAACTCCTCGTGGATTATTACTTTATCTTCTAAAGCCTCTTCCATTTTTACTACTGATGGTAATTTCTCGTAATCAACGTTTACTTTATCAATAGCATCTCTAACAACATATTTATTTACACCAACAACTATTGCTACAGGCTCACCGGCAAATCTAACTTTATCATCAGCTAACGGCTTTCTGGGAACAAATTTCCACATCCTCGGATCTTCATATGTGGTCCAAATTCTTATACCGTCTTTTATTAAAGGTGCCAAATCCTTGTAAGTGTATACAGCAACTATACCTGGGACCTTTAGTGCATCTGTAACATCTATGCTCTTTATTTTAGCATGTGAATAGGGACTTCTTACAAATCCAGCATATAGTGCTGATATTTGAATATCGTCAACATAAGTACTTTTTCCGGTTACGAACTTATCATCATAAAGTCTTTTAACTGCTTGACCAACATACCTCATGCTCTCATCCTCCTAGAAGCATCTTGTACAGCTTTTACTATGTTTTGATAACCAGTACATCTGCAGATATTACCGTGTAAACCATCTCTTATTTCCTCTTCTGTTGGTGACGGGTTTTCCTTAAGTAAATAGTAAGTTTGCATAATCATACCAGGTGTACAATAACCGCATTGTAAGGCAAAATTATCTTTAAATGCCTCTTGGATTGGATGTAATTTACTATCTGATGATAAGCCTTCAATAGTAGTTATTTCTGCGCCATCAGCTTGAACAGCTAAAACTGTGCATGATTTAACTGACTTACCATTCATTAATACTGTACAAGCACCACAAGTAGAGGTATCGCAACCAATTTTCGTACCAGTTAAGCCTAGTTCGTCCCTTAGGAAATGTACTAATAACATTCTGGGCTCAATATCTCTTTCATACCAGACTCCGTTAACTTTTACCCTAATTTTCACTTTTTCTCCTGGTCTAACTAACAACACCTAACACCTCTTTTAACACATTTATGGTAACGAGTTGAGTAACTTTCCTTCTATAAGATGAACTCCCTCTTGAATCAGAGGGAGGATTAATGGAGTTTGAAACTTTTTCTGCAAATTCCTTAATCTTACTTAATGAAGCTTCACCAACTAGCATTTTCTCAAGCTCATAGGGCCTATAAGGCTTATCACCAACCCCAGTATAGGCTACTCTTATATCTTCAACCTTATTACCTTCAACTTTGGCTAAAACTGCCATTCCAACTAGAGCAAAGTCTCCGGCTCTTCTAACAATTTTCTCATACTTAAATTTGTAACCTTGAAGTACAGGGAATTTTATCTCTCTAAGTATTTCATCTTCTCTAAGTTCAGTAGTGAATGGACCCTTAAAGAAATCCTTTGCAGGAACTTCTCTTTCTCCAGAAGATGAAATCAAAACCATTTTTGCATCATAGGCTAAGGCTACTGCAGGATAATCTGCCGATGGATCGGCATTACTTAGACTTCCACCTATTGTACCCATGTTTCTAACTTGCATATCTCCAACTTTCGATGCTGTATGTGAAAGTAACGGTAATTTATTCTTTATAGTTAGATCTTTAACAATATCAGCGTGTTTTATCATAGAACCTATAGAGACTGTATTTCCCTCATCTCTTATGAAGTATAATTCCCTAAGAGAGTTAAGGTCAACAAGGAATTTAGGCTGTATAAGGCGAAACTTTAACATAGGTATTAAACTTTGTCCGCCAGCAAGAGGTTTTGTTCCTCCACCACTCATAAAATCTAATGCGTCCGCAAGAGATGATGGTCTATAGTATCCGAATTGAGGAGGAAACATTAAGTCTTTCTACTCATTACAATATAAAAATTTTTGTATTCGTTTCGTATAAAAAGTAATTAATGTAAAATATGAACAACTATTCATATTTTTTCTTAGCATTATTATGGTAACAAATGAGGTAAAACTATTTCCAATTTGAGAGAAAATGGAAAGATTAAACTGTAATGATTAATTCGATTTTGACTATATAACAAGTTTTTAATTATTTAACGTTCAATTGGTACACCTACTAAATTACCATACTCTACCCATGAACCATCATAGAGTCTAACATTTTTATAGAAAAGAACTTCTTTCAGCACGTACCAAACTGCTGAAGCTCTCGCTCCAGTCCTACAGTATACTACTATTTCTTTATCCTTATTTATACTAGAAAATATTTTTTCTAGTTCTTCTCTTTCTTTCAAAGTGCCGTCTTCATTAAATAAGAGTGTCCAGGGTATATTCTTGGCATTGGGTATATGGCCACTAACTTGCGTTTGTTCACATTTATGTTCTGGTGGAGCAGATGTTAAACCTTCATACTCTTCTCTATTTCTAGCATCTATTAATTCGACGGAGTTCAACTTTGAAAGTAATTCCCATAAAAGTATACGCGAACTCCAATCTACTCTCTTAACAACGTAATTAGATTTTTCTGATGAAATCGTAGTCTTATTCTCTACTGGATAGCCTTCTTTTAACCATTTATATATACCACCATTAAGTATAGCAACATTTTCGTGACCGTAAGCTTTCATTAACCAATAAGTATAAAATGCATATCTGTTACCCATGTCACTATATAAAACGATTAAGTCGTCCTCTTTGATTCCTAAATTACCTAGTACTTTACTAAACTTTTCTGGTGGTGCAAAATCTCTTATCTTGTCATGAAGTAGTGACTTCCATGGTAAAAGTAATGCATTAGGTATATGACCTTCATAATAATTAATTTCTGGATCAAAATCTATTTCGAGAATCTTCACTTCATTTAAATTCTCGTAAAGCCATTTTACACTTACAAGCATAATTTGAAAGTATAATATTAGTTAAAAAGGTTAGCTTCACATTTATTATAGTTTAAGCATAATTTGAAAGTATATTTATATTCATACTCTGTAAGTAGTAATTGATGGTAGAAATAGGAGAGTTAGCCCCAGATTTTGAGTTACCGGATACAGAATTAAAGAAAGTAAAGCTCTCAGACCTAAAAGGAAAAGTAGTAGTTCTAGCATTCTATCCAGCAGCTTTTACACAAGTTTGTACTAAGGAAATGTGTACTTTCAGAGATTCTATGGCTAAATTTAATGAAGTAAATGCTGTAGTACTAGGAATCAGTGTTGATCCTCCATTTAGTAATAAAGCTTTTAAAGAACATAATAAACTAAACTTTACTATTTTAAGCGATTATAACAGAGAAGTAGTTAAAAAATATAATGTAGCATGGGAATTTCCAGCACTTCCTGGATATATTCTAGCTAAAAGAGCTGTTTTCGTAATAGATAAGGAAGGTAAAGTAAGATATAAGTGGGTTTCAGACGATCCTACGAAAGAACCACCTTATGATGAAATCGAAAAAGTTGTAAAATCCTTAAGTTAAAATTTTTTATAGTGACCCCTCTTGTTAAGATCACAACTTTATGTCCCGGGTAATAATGAGAAAATGATTAAGAAAACTGAGAGTATAAATGCAGATTCTTTTATTTTTGATTTAGAGGATGCTGTACCGACACAAGAAAAAGATAAGGCTAGAGAACTGCTCTTATCTCTTTTGCCCTCATTAAACATTAAAAGAAGCTTAATTTGCGTTAGAATCAACTCGCTCTCAACTAAAGAATCTATAAAGGATCTTGATTTCGTGATAAAAAGTGATGTTGATTGTATAGTTATTCCTAAAGCCGAAATTGATCTTTCTTTCCTTCATAAAATGACTGGAAAGAAAGTTTTACCAATAATAGAAACAGCAAAGGGTCTCATTAAAATTGAAGATATAATTAGGAGTGAAGGAATAATAGGAATAAGTTGGGGTGCAGCTGACTTAGCTGATAGCTTGAAGGCCAATTTGCCTAAGATAGAAGGAAGTGAGTATATAAGACTGAAAATTGTAAGCATAGCTAGGACATACGGTATTCCTCCAATTGATAAAGTATTTTTTGATGTAAGAGACTTAGAGAGTTTTAGGAAGGAATGTGAATTAGCAAGATCTTTTGGTTTTGAAGGAAAACAGGTTATTCATCCTAATCAAGTTACAATAGCTAATGAAGTGTTTTCTCCAAGTAAAGAGGAAATAGAATGGGCAAAAAAGGTAGTAGAAGAATACGAAAAATATGCTTCTGCAGGAAGGGGTGCAATAACTATAGATGGCAAATTAGTAGATGCCGTTCATTATAGAATTGCGAAAAGAATTTTAGAGCCATCATAATATGACCTTACCCTCATATATACTCTTTATTCTTTCCCACATTTTATCTATATATTCTTCAAGACCTTTTATAATTTCTGGCGAAACCCCCTTATATCTACCCTGTATCTTTAAGAACTCCTCGATTGGTTTTCTCGTTCTTCTGTCGAGACAATGCATACTCTCTTGAGAAATAGTTAATTTACCATTTTCATATTCTATTAAGGGCCAATAACATGTTTGAACTGCTAATTTCCCTACTTCAGCTGTTTTAGAAGGGTCAAACATCCAACCATAAGGATCTGGAGTTAAAACTTGAATATACGTAAAACCTTCAATATTCCTAGCCTTTTTAACTTTTTCCATTAAATCATGTAGATAGCCTACACTAGCCGTAGCAACATAAGGAATGTGATGAGCCATCATAATAAGCGGTAAGTCTTTTTTATTTTCTCTTTTACCACCAGGTGTTGAAGCTGTTTTAGCTCCAAATGGTGTAGAACCACTTCTATGTCCTCCAGTATTCATATAGGCTTCGTTATCAACACAAATATAAAGAATGTTATCATTTCTTTCAGCAGCACCGCTTAATGAAGCAAAACCTATATCTGCAGTACCACCATCTCCTGCCCATACAACTGGTTTAATGTTTTTGTTCCTCATCTTAAATGCCTTAGCCATTCCAGCAGCTGCTGCAGGACCAGCTGCAAAAGCTATATTTAATACTGGATAATTATAAGTTGATTTTGGACCCATACCTTGAATTATCGAAGAACAACCCGCAACAACAATAAATACTGCATTTTCTCCTAGAGCCATACTTATTGATTTTAATGCTATATTCTCTGGACAGCCTGGACAAGCTGAAGTACCAGGTAATAATCGGGGTTTATTTAATATATCTCGGATTCCTAAGCTCAACTTTTTCCACCTCACTCGGATAAAACCATTCGCCGTCTGTCTTACCTTCAATAAACTTTTTCGTTAGGGAAGAAATTGCATCCTTATTAATAGCTACTCCGCCTAAACCAGTAACTACTCCTTTTATATTAACATCTGGTAAAGTTGCTTTTAGCTCTAAGTATAAATGCCCTCCTCTACCAAAGCTTACTGACCTATCAAGCACTAAGATTCCGTCTTTATCTCCTAGTTTTCTTTTAATATCTTCTTCATCCCAAGGTCTAACATATCTGATCCTATAGAGACCTATTTTCACTCCCATATTTCTTAATTCATCTACAACTTGCATAGCATCTAAAGACCACGCACCCATGGATACTAGAGCATATTCCGCATCATCGAGTTTATAAGATTCGTTTAAAGAAGAATATGAACCTACTGGTACTACTTTTTTCTCATATTCCTTTCCAATTTCTTTGATTACCTCCTTAGAGTTTAACATAGCTAGATGCATTGAATGTCTAAACTTCATGTAATCAATTGGTTGAAACATATTTCCAATATCAACAGGATCTTCTGGATCTAAAACATAAGGCTGCTTCCTTGGGGGTAAGAACGAATCAACTTCTTCTTGGCTAGGAATATAAACTCTGGTCTTAGTGTGGGAAAGAATAAATCCGTCCATTCCTACCATCATTGGCAAGAAAACCCTTTCATCTTCAGATATTTTAAAGGCTTGAATTGTTAGATCTAAAGCTTCTTGAGGAGTTGACGCAAATGCCATAATCCAACCACTATCTCTCTCGCTCATAAAATCCGTATGCTCATTCCAAATATTCCATGGAGCTCCAACAGCTCTGGTACCTACAGTCATAACAATCGGTATTCTGCTACCAGCGACCCACCAAATCATTTCATGCATGTAGAGTAGTCCTTGAGATGCAGTAGCAGTATAAACTCTTACTCCAGCAGATGCAGCACCATAGACAGCTGCCATTGCAGAATGCTCGCTCTCAACTCTAATTACTTCAGCATCTAATTCCCCTTTATCTCTCATAGCAGCAAGTTCTTCTATTATATATGTCTGTGGTGTTATAGGATAAATTGCTATCACTTTTACCCTAGACAGTTTAACTCCTAAAGCTACAGCTTCATTTCCAGAAATTACTTTGCTAATCATTTTCACTCACCATACTTATTGCTTTTACTGGGCATACGTTTGAACAGACTCCACAACCTTTGCAGTACTCATAATTTATTGATACTTTACCATCAGTTGGTATGATAGTATTTTCTGGGCACCATAAGAAACAAGCTTTGCAGCCAATACACTTATTTAAATTAACAACTGGCTTTACGATTCGCCAATTTCCAGTTTTACCCCCACCACCTTCAGAGGGTCTACTTACAGGGAAGAACTGATAATCAAGCGACAATTGGACTCACCACCATTGTTTTCTCATACGCTATTCTTACTGCCTTCTTGTTTAGTTCAGCAATTTTACCTTCAAATTCTTCGTCAATTGCCTTTTCAAGCGAGGGTAAGGAAATATAATTTACTGCCTTTAAGAGCGAACCTAAAACTACTACATTAACTAAAGGCCAACCGGATTTAACCAAGCCTAACTCCCTAGCTATTTGAGTTGCATTAACATAAAATGTAGTATAACTAAGTCTGGGTTCTGAAGGAGAATTGAGAACTATCACCCCCTTTGATTTTAACCCTTTAAGTGGATTAGAGATTTTTAATAATGAGGGGTCTAAAATTACAACATAATCTGGATATTCAATTGGAGAAGTAATTCTTATAGGTTGTGAATCAATTCTACAATAAGCCTCTATTTCTGCACCCCTTCTTTCTGCACCATAAAAAGGAAAGGCTGAGCTCCAAAAACCTTCAATATCTGCTGCAATAGCTAACAAATTCGCGGCTGTTACTACACCTTGTCCTCCTCTCCCGTGAAATCTTATTTCGAGCAATAAAAACCACTCTCAAAATGTAATTTATTTTCCATACTTTAAAAAGTTGAGTATTAAAAAAGTTTATGGAGTTGGTAGACCATAGTATGTAATCTTTTCAAAGAAATTACGTCTTGCTATGATTTCTGATGAAATACCAACTAATGAGGCTAGAATACTTATTAACGGGATAAAGATAGAAATTACCAAGAGTATCAAATACGGTATATGTAGTATTTTCTCTTTTCTTGCAAAACCTATTTCAATAACTCCAAAAACTAGAGGAATTAGTAAGAATAGCAGAGAGTGAGTGAAGTAAAACCCTAATGGAAACACGGTAAATATAGTACCTATGAAGGATAATGGTGTATTGGGATTATACCAAGAGGGTGTGGTCTTTAACATATATATCATAATGGACGAAAATACAGATAAGGAAATTAGTGTAAGTGATAAGTAGTATAAACTGGGTATTACGAGTTCCAAAAGTAGTGAAAGGAATGATAAACCGCCAAAGAATACTTCCCTACTAAGCCAAGAAGATTTTAAATTCATTATAACCCTATAAGCCCTTTCTCTTCTATTAACGTGGAAAATCGACGGAACTAAACCAATAGCTAAAAGAATGAGAGAGATTAAGGAATAAAACGGAATCCTAGTTATAAGAATCCCTAGAGAGAGTTCAGAAAGAATTGTAAAGAGTAAAAGTTCAATGTATCTTTCCTCTCTTCTTCTCTTTAGCGGTGAAGCCTTGATCTCTTCCTCTTTGGGCTTCTCTATTTCAAGCTTAGGTTTTGTAATATCATAAGGTGCTAGGTAAGGTGCATCATATTTAGGCTTATCTATCCAACCGAAAGATAGTGCACCAGTAGGACATGATTCAACACAATAAGGCAATCCTTCTTTTTTTAAAATCCTTTGCCTACATAAATCACACTTTGTCATTATTCCTTCATGGTTAAACTTAGGTTCTTCATAAGGACAAGCCCACTGGCAATAACCACAACCTATACATTCATTACCATTTATGTAAACTATTCCCATATCATCTTTATGTATAGCATTGGCTGGGCAAACTTTCATACAAAGGGGATTCTCACAATGATTACAAGCAATAGAAATACCAATTTTTACCTCATTTTGAAACACCAAAAGAGACCTCCAGTTCAAGTTCCCATAATGTTCATTACAAGCGTTAACGCAAGCGTTGCAGACTATGCATTTATTAGGATCGAATATAAATCCTAGACTTCTCTCCATAACTTAATTTTGTATTGTAACTTTATAAACTTGCCATTTATAATTCTAAAAAGATCTCCAAATTTTTAAAAAAGGAATAGATTAGAATAAACTTCGTACTATAATTATGGATTTTTACTCTACAGCATTGGTGAGAAACTTCATACGTTTTTTGATCGAGGATAATCCTACAGATGAAGAAATAGAGAATGTGCCATTAGATATAAAGGAAAAAGTATGTTCATTAAGTGATGAAGAGCTCTTACAATTAGTTAAGGAAACCCAAGAATTTATTTCAGTTGTTAAAAAGGATGAAAAAGAGATAGTTGAAAAAATAAAAAGCATTTGCAATAAATTAGTCTCTGATTAAATGCCAAATCCCATTTCCTTTTGCACATAGTTCATTATTACCGTCAAAACCCTCAACTTCAACATACGCATATCTTTTAGTTTCTCTTACAACCCTAGCTAAAAATGTAAATGGTGGTGTTTTCATTGCCTTTAGAAATACTACATTAAACTCTAAAGTATAAGCCTCCTTTACATCGAGTGTTCTCACAGCATAACTACCAGAGTAGTCCATAGCGGCAAATATGATAGCACCATGAAGCATACCACCAATTCTACTTAATTCTTCTTTATATTCAAAGGAAAGCTTAGCCACACCTCTCTCAACTTTTTCAAACTTAGCACCCATAAACCTAAAGAGAGCCTCATTCTCACTAAGAAGTTTATTTACCTCATCTTCAGTTATCACACCTTAACACCCATAAATCTATAGTAGAATTGCCTAGCAGCACTTATTCTCTGAATATCATTTGTACCTTCATAAGTCTTCAAAATTTGTAGATCTCTCAAAAGCCTCTCTAACCCGGTTGATACTGAAACCCCATAGCCACCATGAACAGTCATTGCCCTCATTACTATTCTTTCAGCTGCTTCAGTAGAATGGAACTTTGCTAAAGAAGCTGCAATAATATATTCTTGCATTCTTCCCCTTTTATAAAGTGTTCCAGCCCAATACGTTAAGAGCCTTGAAGTTTCTAAATCGTCTAAAGATTCAGAAACTTTTTGTTGAACTAATTCAAATTCAGCAAGTTTTTTCTCAAATGCTGTTCTTTGAAGAGAATAGTTGACTAATTTCTCAAATGCTTGTTGAGCTATACCTATAGCTTGTGAAGAAACGATTGTACGTGCATAATCAAAAGATTCTACAGCATATTTAAAGCCCATATCAACTTCTCCAAGTACATTCTCCTCAGGGACTTTTACGTCTTCAAGCATTATTTCAGCTGTATGTGAAGCTTTTAACCCAGTAGTTTCTATTCTGCTAACAGTCTTCACTCCCCATTCTCTCTCAACAATAAATACTGTTATACCTTTCCATTTAGCCTTAGGATCTGGAGGAGAAGTTCTAGCAGTTATTAAATAGTAATCAGCAATATCCCCATTTGTGATAAACATCTTTCTCGCATTTAGAACATAGTGGTCGTTAACTTTTTTTGCAGTAGACTTAATTCCAGCTACATCAGATCCTGCATCTGGTTCAGTATTACAGAAAGCAGCTATTTTTTCACCCTTAGCTGTATCCCTTAAATATCTCTTTTTCAAACTCTCGTTACCCCATTTTAGAATAGCCTGGTTAAACATCCACTGAATAAGGAAGAAAGTTGAGAATGAGGTCCAAATTCTACTTAGTTCCTCAGCAGTAACCAAAAGTGATAAATAATCAGCACCTTGTCCATTATATTCTGTGGGTACATCAAGTCCGTAAAGTCCTAAATCTTTAGCCCTTTCTTTAAGATCTTTAGGAAAATCCCTTTCTACCTCTCCCTTCTCTACGTATTTTCTCACTTCGTTTTCAGCAAACTCCCTTACAGCATTTCTTAATAATTCATGATCTTGAGTTAAATCTATAGTAAAATCCTCTATTGACTTTAAAGGGAATACCATCACATATAAATGCATCTAATAACTAAAAAATGTTAAGCAAATAATATTAATGAGTTAAAATCTTGTATTTTTTGATGAATATAGTAACTTGTTTTAAAATAGTCCCCGACGATACTTTAATTAAAATAGTCGGAGACAAACTAGACTTAAACGTTCCTCCAAAAATTAGTACATATGACAAAAACGCAATTGAAGAAGCTGTTAGGATAAAGGAGAAATATGGAGGAAAAGCGATAGGAGTTACTGCTGGAAATATAGACAGAAAAAGTATTAGAGAAGCACTAGCTATGGGCTTAGATGAAGTAATAGCAATAAACATGAAGGAGCCAGACGTAATGACAACTGCTGAAGCAATAGCTGAAACTATTTCACCAATAAAACCTGATATAATTCTTACAGGAGAAGCTACCACTGATAGTAGTACATCAGTATTTTCCTCCTATCTCGCTTCACTCTTAAATTATCCCGTAGTCACTTATGCTAAGTCAATTACAATTGAAGGTAATAAGGTAAGGGTTGAGAGGAATTTGACAACATTCCAGGAGATTATAGAGACGGATTTACCGGCAATAATTTCCGTTGTAGGTGAGATAAATACTCCTAGAATACCTAGTGTCAAGCAGATACTTGAGTCGTCAAAAAAGCCAGTGAAAAATGTTGATTATGATAAACAGCCAAAGGTAAAAATTGTTAATGTTTCGCCATATGTGATAACTAGGAAAAAGATTGTAATTGAAGGTAAAATGGAAGAAGCTGTAGATAAACTTCTCAATTATTTATCTCAAGAAGGTGTTTTATGATGAAGATTGTAATATATTCTGAAGATATAGATTATATAAAAACAGCTGTCTCATATTTTCCTAACGAACATGTCATAGGGGTAAGTAATAAGACAACCAAAGTTGTAGATGAGTTACATTTACTTGATGATATAAATGAGGAATTTATTGCCAATTATATAGCATCATTGAAACCTGATGTGGTCATTACTGGAAGTACCAAGAGGGATAAGACTGTAGCTGGGGCAGTTGCTGGTTTGTTAAGATACCCAATAATAACTGATGTTATCGATCTCTCTAATAATAAAGCTAAAAGAGTAGTTTATAGTGGAATGGGAATAGCTGAAATTGAGTTTTCTTATCCCGTAGTATTAACAGTAAGTAAGAAAAACGTTGAAGTAAAAGAGAAGGAAAGCAAAATAGTACAAGTTAAAACTGAGATGAAAAGAGTTAGAAGAGTTGAAATTAAGAGCAAAGGAGAGAGCACTGTAGATCTTTCATCTGCACAAATTATTGTATCTGTAGGTAGAGGAATTGGAAGTAAGGAGAATATAAAATATGCTGAAGAATTAGCTAAGGCTTTAGGAGGAGCCTTAGGCGGTAGTAGACCAGTAACTGCAGAACTTGGCTGGTTACCAGAAGATAGGCAAATTGGATTATCTGGAAATAAAGTTAAACCGAAGCTTTATATTGCATTGGGAATTTCTGGCCAACCGCAACATTTAGCTGGGATTAAAGATGCTAAAATTATAGTTGCTGTAAATAAGGATAAATCAGCACCTATTGTTGAAAATGCTGATTATATCATCATAGGTGATGCTATAGAGTTTTGCAAGGTCATGACTGAAAAGGTGAAGAAAAAGTGAGTTTTGATGCTGACGTGATAATTGTAGGGGGAGGATTATCTGGGTTATCTGCTGGAATAACTGCAGTAAAAGAGGGTTTGAACGTTATACTTTTAGAGAGAGGGGAATATAGCGGTGCTAAAAATGTATCTGGAGGAAGAATGTATATTCATGCTCTTCAGAAATTGATACCAGATGCTTTAGAAAGAGCTCCTCTTGAAAGGCCTATCACAAAGGAGACTTATGAATTTTATTGTAAAAATAAGAAGCTAATATTCTCCTTTGAGGAAAAAGGTAAGAAAAATAGTTATAGTGTGTTAAGGGCTAAATTTGATAGATGGTTAGCTAGTGAAGCAGAAAGTTTAGGTTTACTAATATCCTATTCAACATTGGTTACAAATGCATACAGAGAGAATGGTGGAATTACGTTGGAAACTAATAGGGGTACCTTAAGAGCACCATTAGTAATTGATGCTTCTGGAGTAACATCGGTAGTATTTAGATATTTAGGTTTAAGAAACTTCACTCCGGATAAATGGATGCTAGGAGTGAAAGAGATAGTTAAAGCCAACGTTAGCCTATTAGAAGATGAGGGAGAAGCTAGGACAATTGTAGGTTTAATTAGCGGAGTAAAAGGAGGGGGGTTCGTTTACACAAACAAGGATACTCTATCTGTTGGTATGGCTGTAACTTTTGATTCCTTACCAAAATCAGAAGTGCCAGCAAAAGATCTGGTAGAAAGTTTCAGGGAAAAACTTGGTATTGAGGGGGAGATTCTCGAATATTCTGCCCATGCAATACCCTACTACGGTTTTAAGAATTTACAACAGCTATATGCTGATAATTTAATTGCGATTGGTGATTCTGCTGGTTTTTTAATAAATGATGGGTTTACAATAAGAGGAATGGACTTAGCAATAGCATCTGGAATGATAGCTGGGTTAGCAGCTAAAAAAATCGTGGAAATGAAAGACTTCACAAAGACGAATATATATTACGATATGTTAAAAGAAAGTTTTGTACTTAAACATCTAGAGTTGGCTTATAGTAGATTCGAGTTGATAAATAGGGGAACAACTCTTAACAACTACACCGAGATACTTTGCGATTTACTATCAGATATGTTTACAGTTACTGAAGATAGAAAGACCTTAATAGAGTATGCTTTGCTAAAATTAAAAGAGAAAGGAATAAGTTTAACCCAAGCAATAAGAGATATGGTAAGTGCTGTAAAATGATACCCCTACTTAAAAGATTAGGATTAAATAAATACTCAGTAGATCCAAAACCACACATAGAAGTTAATACTGACATATGTATTACTTGCAAAGATAAACCATGTACTGTATCTTGCCCAGCTGGTACTTATGAAGCACAGCCAGATGGAAGAATTATTGCTCACTATGAAAGATGTTTGGAATGTGGAGGAGCATTAGTTATTTGTCCCTTTGGCGCAATAAAATTTAGGTTCCCTGAAGGCGGAATATCATATAATTATGGTTAACTAGTTAAGGCTTTTTTAATTTCCTCTAAAGCTGATGGATTCTCAAGAGCACTTACATCTCCAGTAGGTTTCCCTAATACTACTGCTCTTATTAACCTCCTCATAATCTTAGCATTCCTAGTCTTTGGCAATTCCTTAACAAATATTATATCCTTTGGTGCTAATGCTTTTCCTAACATTCTCTGTGTATAATTTAATAGTTCATCTTTCTTAATCTCCTTATTAGTTACAGCAAAGCATAAAATTTCTTCTCCTTTCATAGGATCTGGGACTCCTACACACGCGCTTTCAACTACACCTTCGTAAGAGTTAATTATTTGCTCAACTTCTGCTGGTCCCACTCTTTTACCTGCAACCTTAATAGTATCATCACTTCTTCCAACAATGTAATAAAATCCATCTTCGTCATAATAGGCTAAATCACCGTGAACCCATACTCCCTCCCACCTACTCCAATAAGTGTTTAGATATCTTTCTTTATCCTTCCAAAAGCCTCTTGTCATTCCTGGCCAAACACTTAATACAACTAACTCTCCCTCAACATTTGCTGGTGCATGTTTTCCATTTTCATCAAATACATCAGCATGAATACCAGGAGAGAAGCCGTTGAAAGCGGTAGGTTTAATTTCATTTATTACATAATTTCCTAATATGCCTCCAGAAATTTCAGTACCTCCAGAGTAGTTAATTATTGGACCTTTAACAGCCTCATATAACCACTTCCAACTTTCATAATCAATTGGCTCACCAGTATTTCCAGCAATTCTAATGTCTAACTTACCTTTTTCAACTTCACTTCTAAAGGCTCTAATTAAACTTGCAGATAAACCCAGTATATCAACCTTCATATCTTCGATAAATTTACTCAACAAGGAGTAAGTAGTATAACCTTCAATCATCCCAATTTTCCCTCTCAACAGTAAGGCAGACAATATCATCCAGGGACCCATCATCCAGCCCAAATCAGTAACCCACATGAGTGTTTCTCCTTTCTTCAAATCAAATTGGAAATACACATCTGCAGAAGCCTTTATTGGAAAACCATCATGAGTATGCAGACACCCTTTAGGTTTTCCAGTAGTTCCACTAGTATAAATTATCATGAAGGGGTCTTCAGTATCTGTTACTTCTAACCCATCGCCAGCAGTAGATACTACTTCTGAATAACTAATTGAATCTTTATCCTTTTTCCCGCCTCTTTCCACAACTACTTTAGTTAGCGTAAGCCCCTCTAAATTTTCAAGTGGATTTATCTCTTTCCCTTTTCTTACAGTCATGTCTGTAGTAAAAATAACTTTCATTCCACTATCTTCTGCTCTAACTCTTATGGGCTCTTTACCAAACCCCGAAAACAAAGGAACTGCAATCATTCCAGCTCTTGCTATTCCTAGAAATATTGGAACTATTTCTGGTATCATTGGCATATAAATTCCTACAGTATCACCTTTCTTTAATCCGAATTTCTTTAACCAGGAAGAAACTGCCTTAGCTTGTTGAAGTACATTAGAATAGGTTATTGTCCTTGAATTCTCCTTCTCATCCATCCATTTTATGAAAACTTCTGAAGAATCTGGAATTTGATCCCCAATATTTAATTTTCCATTAATGAACCACTTTGCCCAGGGCTTTCCTTGAGATAAATCCAAGACTTTATCGTATTTAGAATAAAACTTTAATCCTATCCTTTTTACGAATTTGTCCCAAAATTCCTCAGGCTTTTCATAAGTATAAAAAATAAAGTGTGATAACTTAGAAATATCGTTTTCTAACATAAAAGAATAAACATTACTTTCCTCAATCCAATCCTTTGTAGGTAACCAACTCATTTAACCCTCACTATTAATGGTATTTTGTATTCAAGTATTTCAACTTCTTTTCCAATATTTACTTCACCTTCAACGTAAGCTAGTAAACCACCATGAGTAGCTTCAAATCGTATTAACGCTATTACTTGAGGTTTTTCCAGTTTGTTTCCTTCATCGTCTTTATAAACAACTGTATAAGTGTCTATATATGGTTTTGTAGTAACCTCAACAAAATCATTTTTAACGAAACATTCCTCACAGTAGAGTCTAGCTGGAACGTATATTCTTCCGCATTTAGGGCATTTTCCTCCTATAATTTTCTTATGTTTTAAACCGTTAAAGAATTCTTCACCAGCAACACCTACAGTATAAACGTATTCTTCAGCTTCCATTATTTCGTGCCATGATAATAATTTATCTTCAATACCAATCTTATCCCAACTCATTCTATCACCTTAAAACATTCAATATCGTTTATACTTCCAACTCTTTCTTCTTTCCACACTGCCTTAACTTTCTTACCGAATAAACTCATATTTTTCACATCCTCAAAATCTGCACAGATTCTGTGGAATAAACCTGGGAAAACCCAATCCTTATCTCTTGAAGGAAATAATCTAATTACTCCAACAATTTCAGGTTTCTCTATTCTCTCTCTAGTCCACGAAATAAAACTTGCAACAACAGTTTCGACTATACCTTCATCCTTAACTTCAACCCACTCGTCTGTAGGTCTAAAACAATCGTCACAATACATTCTTGGCGGTACATAAACTCTTCCGCATTTATTACATTTCCTACCAATAATCTTCTTCTCCTTTAAACCCAGCAAAAACTTACTATAGGCTTGCCCAGCACTATAGGCATACTTAGCATTTGGTTTATATACAATTGTATTTACTTTCTTTAAATCTTCTTCTTTTAAGGGAGTCCCGTCCATTTTCTCACCTCTTAATTTCTCATAACTATAACAGTTGAGGCTTGCATTAAATCGCCCCAAGCTTGGGCTAATCCAGTATGTACAGGTTTCTTCACTTGCATCCTTCCAGCAGTTCCTTTCAATTGCCAATATATACTAATAGTCTTCATTAGACCAGCTGCCGCAATAGGATTACCAACACCGAGTAAACCACCTGATGGAGAGCTTGGAATATCTCCATCTATGTCAAACACACCTTCCTTAAGAAGCTTAGGTGCTTCTCCTCTCCTAGCAATCATTAATCCCTCTATATGATGCAATTCTTTATAATCAAAGGGGTCGTAAGGTTCAATCACGTCGATTTCCTTATTTGGTCTTTCAATCCCAGCCATTTTATAAGCCATCCTAGCTGCGTGTTCCAAATATCTAGGATAGGCTAATTCTCTACCGGTCCATTCTGTATTATCTAGTGTCCAACCAACACCTTCAATCCATACGGGAGTATCGGTATATCTACGTGCAACATCTTCACTTACAATAACCATTGCAGCCGCACCATCACTAACTGGACTAGTGTCTAAAAGTTGTACTGGCCAAACCAGAACCTCACTCTTTAAAACATCATCAACTGTAATATTAGCAGCAGCTTGAGCATAAGGATTATTAAGTGCATTCTTTTTGTTTTTAACAGATACTAAAGCTATATCCTCTTTTGTAATTTTATTAACGTACATATATCTATGCATTTCCATCGCAAAGATCCAGATTAGATTGGGATTTAACGGCTTCTCAGTAATCGGATCCCATATATACCTAAACACCGATTGCGGATGAGGTCTTGCAGGGCTCATCTTCTCCTCAGCAACAGCCAAAACTTTCTCACATAAACCACTAGCAACATGATACCAGGCTGTATTAGGAACCATAACTCCAGTAGCACCACCAACAAAGACTCTACTTACCATTTTCCTAACTCCACCAGAACCATGAGCTAAATACTCTCCTTTCATATGTACTCCATCAAAGGCATCTGGTGCACTACCAATTACAACACAATCAATATCTTTTAGCTCCAAACCAGCCTCATCCAAAGCTTTCCTAACCGCTTCCCACGCCAATTCTTGTGGAGTCTCTAGCATTCTCCTTCTAAATAACGTTAATCCGGCACCTATTACAGCTACCCTTCTAAAATATAAATTCGTCTTCATTATCTACTCACCACTCCAACAACACCTGTAAAAGTAGGAATTCCTCTCCAACTTGCTACTACAGCTTTATCAACAACTCCTTGCCTCAAATATTCAACAGCATCTAATAGTAATGATAATCCACTAACTTCTAATGGTCTACCCTTAGCCAGATGACCACCTAAAGGATTAACCTCAATCTTCCCTCCTTTCTCAAACTCACCTTCTCGTAAATCTTTTACAGCGTTATCACTTAAACTTAATCCTTCAACATGCTGAAGCTCTTTATAACTATAAGTATCGTCAACAAAAGCAGCTTTTATTTCCCTTATATTCACTTTTGCCATGTTATAAGCTTCCTTTGAAGCAATTTTCATATATCTTGCCTCTCCCAATTCTGAAAGTTCTATTGTAGAATCAGTAGCAGAGTATATACCATCAATCCATATTGGAGTATCAGTATACTTACGTGCGATCTCTTCACTTGCTAACACAACAACAACTGCTGCATCGACAAAG
This sequence comes from Sulfurisphaera ohwakuensis, assembly GCF_009729055.1. Taxonomy (GTDB): domain Archaea; phylum Thermoproteota; class Thermoprotei_A; order Sulfolobales; family Sulfolobaceae; genus Sulfurisphaera; species Sulfurisphaera ohwakuensis. The sequence continues at coordinate 1,830,847 of NZ_CP045484.1, forward strand.
CGTGAAATATCTAAATCTGTTAAGGGGTATACTGTGTATTCTCTTTCCAATACATCTTCTAAGTTGATATTAGATGCATATGATGCTCTCGGGTTCTTTAAACCATTACGCTTATTCTTTACAACAACTTTAGCAAAGTCTTCTCTTGTTGCGTTTCTTAATTTCATAAACTTTAAAGCCTCTAAGCCGGCGAGAAAATGAATGTTCTTTGCTCCAACCCTATACATTGGGTCAAAGGCGAATTCTATTATATCTCTCATTGTTAGAATATCACTAGGTTTTGCATGAGATTCTACTACAGTTATATTAGCTAACCCAGATTTTATATGCATAACTCCATGAAGGATTCCTTGTAATCCATCACCTGTTACAGTCATTGTAGGTCTCATAGCACCACCAATAGGGTCTGGGGCAAATTCATCGGATATTGCAATTCCTTCCCAAAAGTCTTCTTGGCATGAAATAAAAGTATCTACATCAGTTCTAGGATTTATATTTCCAGCGTCTTCATAAGCTCTAACGGCGGCCTCAAACATCATTTCTCTAAATGACACATCCTTAGTGTTAGGTCTGAAACCATACCAACCTATACCTACTATAGCTACTTTCATAAAAAATCACAATCATTATATCTCTCAAAAACTATTAAGTTTTTCTTATATAGTGAATATTTCATTTTACTTAAATTGATTTAATTATTAATATATTGCTATAATCCTTGATAATTAAAAATTCGACTTCTTAACGTTTATCTTGTGACTTTACGTGAGGGGAGAGAATGTCAAGCAGAAAGGAAAAATTAGAATATTATATCTTAATAATAATAATAAAAATATATTCCATTTTACCAAGAAATAATTAAAGAATTTTAAATGTTAGGAAAAAGAAACTTTCTCTTAGTCATTCATTGAGTATTTTATCTATTCCATGCCTCATCAAAACTTTATTAATAATTGACAATTGGACTTCGTCAGTCCCTTCTCCAATCCTAGTTAATCTAACATCTCTAAATGCTCTTTCAACTTTGCTCCCTTTAGCATATCCTAAACCACCCATAATTTGCAATGCAGTATCTATAATGTTTTCAGCTACATTCGAAGAAACAAATTTCAAAGCTGAAATCTTTCCCTCAATTTCAAATAATTTGTCTAACGGATATTTTGAAATTTCCCTTATCATACTCTTAATAGAGTAAAGGTTAGCCACAGATTTAGCTAAATACCACTGAATACCTTGTTTTTCAATTAATTTAGAATCAAATAATTCTCTTTGCTTACTCCACTGTATTGCCTCCTCAATTGCACAAATGCTTAACCCTATGGCAATTGCTGAAATAGCAATCCTACCAACTAATAAAGCGTATTTTACAACTCTCCAACCACCATTTAACTCACCAACAATGTTCTCTTCTCCAACCTCACAATCGTTTAGCTCTACTTCAGCAGTCCCAGTTCCTCTATTTCCCATTACTTCAATTTTTCTTGTAGTAATACATTTATTTCTAGGAACTAGAAAAACAGTCAGTGTTTTTTCCTTTAATTTTGGATCACCAGTTCTTGCTACTATTAAGAAAATATCAGCATAAAGCCCTTGGGTAGTCCACATTTTTCTACCATTAATAACCCAGCTATCCTTAACTCTTTCTGCCTTTGTCATTATACTTCCAGCATCACTACCGCAGCAAGGCTCGCTTAGACCAAAACCACCAATTAACTCACCTTTTGCAAGTTTATCTAAGATCTCTTTCTGTTCTTTATTTCCAAACATTCTAATTGGTTCAGTAACCAACTCACCTTGAGCATCTTGTATTAGGGCTACAGAACCACTAACTTTTGCTATCTCTTCGATTATATTTACAGTGTCGTATAACGTTAATCCCTCATAAAGCGGTGACAAATAACCAAGCTCACCCATTCTCTTAACTAACTCTCTTGGGTAATAATCCTCTCTATCAACTTTTTCTGCTAATGGTTCGATTTCCCTTTTAACAAACTCTTTTACGGAGGATAAAATTAGTTCGCTCATAATTATAAGTTATCAAAGAAAAATAATAAATCATTGTCATAAAACATAAAAATAAAGTATGAGATAATATTGTATGGAAGTGGAATTTTATAGTTTACAAAAAATTAGAAAACTAAGTGAGGAAGCGATAAAAGACCCAGAAAGCTTTTGGAAGGATAAAATGCATTTGATCTCATGGTTTAAAGAGCCAGAAAAAATAAGGGAAGGAGAACCACCATTTGAGAAATGGTTTGTTAATGGTTATACTAATATTTCTTATAACGCAATTGATAGGCATTTAGATAAATCTGAAAAAGTAGCTTTCTATTGGATAAATGAGAAATTAGATACTAGGAGTATAACTTATAGAGATTTATATTGTGAGGTAAATAGGGCTTCTTACGTTTTAAAAGAACTAGGAGTAAAGAAAGGTGACTCAGTATCTCTTATAATGCCTAGTATTCCAGAGGCAGTCTATATGTCTTTAGCTGTACATAGGCTAGGGGCGACGCTAGTAATACACTATCTAGGTTTAAGTGAGGAGACCTTAACCTATAGGCTAAATGATTGTAATTCTAGGGTTTTAATAGTTGCTAGTAAGGGTTTCAGAAACGGAAATGAAATAAGGATAAAAGATTTTGTGGATAAACTTCTTGATTCCAGAAAAACTCCGATAGAGAAAGTTTTAGTAGTGAAAAGAGGTTATGACGATTTTAATGTTACAAAGAGGGACGTTATATATGAAGAAGTAAGACCTAGGGGTAGAGTTTATGTTGAGCCAATCTGGGTAGAATCTAATGAGCCTTCAACAATTTATTATACTTCTGGAACCACTGGTAGACCTAAAGGCTTATATCACTCTACAGCAGGATATGTAATAGCATTAAATTATGCCTTTAAATCCCTTATGGGTCCTAAGGAGAATGATATATGGTGGACAATATCTGAATTAGGCTGGCCAGTATGGCCTATGGCAAATCTTTACACAATACCATTCATGGGTCTTACTGGAGTACTTTTTGAGGGATATATAGGATATAAACCGGATATGTTCTCCAGAATAATTGAAAGGTTTGGAGTTAATTTAGTATGGAGTTCAACAACAACCTTATATACATTAAAGAGCCTTGGAGAAGAATCAGTTAAATCTGGAGATACTTCAACACTGAGACTCATTTTGAACACTGGAGAACCATTAAATCCTGGTGCATGGAAATGGTTAAGAGATAACATGCCTCATGTTACTATTGCAGATGCTTATTGGATGACTGAACACTTATTCCCAGTTGCTGGAACGCCTTTTGGAATAGGAGAGATTCCTTATAAAGCTGGGTCTGCTGGAATTAGATTCCCAGGTAGTGACTTTAGAGTAGTGGACGATGATGGAAAAGAATTACAAGCAGGCAAAAAGGGATACATTGTGTTAAAGCCTATTAGCCCAGCTTTAGCAAAAATGCACAATGATACTAGCGGAGAAAGGATTATAAAGACCTACTGGTCGAGATTCCCTGGATATTTCTACACTGGTGATTACGGCTATATGGACGAGGATGGATACCTTTATGTTTTAGGAAGAGCTGATGATGTAATAAAGTCTGGCGAAAGAATAGGTACTTTAGAAGTAGAAAGTGTAGTTGTAACACATCCAGCAGTTGCTGAAGCCGCTGTAGTAGGCTACCCAAAGGAAGGAGGAGAAGGAATTTTAGTTTTAGCTGTGGTTAAGAAAGGTTATCCAATGAGTGAGGATTTGGCTAATGATATAAAATCATATCTAAGAAATAGTGGATATATAGTAGATAAAGTATATTTAGTAAGAAGACTACCAAAGACGAAGAGTGGCAAGATAATGAGGAGATTAATAAGAGCACTGGTAAGGAATGAGGAGATTGGTGATATCTCTACTTTAGATGACCCAAGCATATTAGAGGAGTTAAAGAGTATATTAAGTGAGAAAGATTGATAGATTTTCACTTCCATGCTCCCATAAAGGAATTCTTAGATTTTTTAGGTGAATATAAGGAATCAACAATGAAATATTTTAATGCGAAGTTCGATATAAAAAGCTTAAGAGGAAGCCTAGACGAGGCTGAAAGCTTAGGGATAAAGAGAGTTGTTTTATTACCCATAGACTCTACAACCTTTTTAGGAAGAAAAATACCTAATGAAATTGTTTGTAACAACACAGATGATAGAATAATAAGGTTTGTGTCAGTAGATCCTTTAAAACCTAATGCTGAAGAAGAACTAAGACGGCTCATAAAAGAATGCGAACCTCAAGGAGTTAAATTTCATCCACAACTTCAAGGATTTAATCCATTAGATGAAAGAGCATTAAGATTATACTCCGTCTTAGATTCGAATGGTCTTGTAGCTGTTTTTCATACAGGAACTTCTGGAGTAGGTGCTGGTGTAAAATCAAATATTAGACTTGATTACGGCAGACCAATATATTTTGATGAAATAGCAATAAGATTTCCCAGAATGAAGATAATATTAGCACATTTTGGTTGGCCATGGACTGAAGAAGCTATAGCGATAGCACTTCATAAACCCAATATATACTTAGATTTGTCTGGCTGGGTACCTAAATACATACCAGAAGTAGTATGGAAGTATGCAAAAAGATTACAAGATAAACTTATTTTTGGAAGTGATTATCCTCTAATCTCACAGGAGAGATGGTTAAACGAGTTTGATAAATTAAATTTGCCAGGGGATATTAAAGAAAAAATTCTTAAAGAAAATGCGGAAAGAATATTGGAAAAAAGTTAAGAAGGAAGAAAATTTTATCTTAACTCTATAGGTTTAAACTCTCTTTTTTCTGGGCCAATGTATAGTGCTCTAGGTCTAATGAGTCTATGCTGTTCCTCTACATATTCAATTATGTGAGCTAACCACCCTAATACTCTTGATAGAGCGAACAGTGAAGTGAACATATATCTCGGGAAGCCTAAAGCATAAAATACTATACCACTGTAAAAGTCAGTATTAGGATAAATATGCTTACTACCGAATGTATCAACTCCCAATTTCTCTATTCGTTCGGCAATTTCATAATACTTTTTAACATTTTCATTTTTTTCAGCAAAGGATTTAGCCAATGTCTTAAATATTTTTGCTCTAGGATCATAAGTCTTGTATACACGATGCCCGAATCCCATAAGCCTACTTTTCCCTTTTATTATCTTCTCCTCAAACCATTTATCTGCATTTTCGACAGAGCCTATTTCTACAAACTGTTTGAAAGCTTCCTCAGCCGCACCACCATGCAAAGGACCCTTTAGTGCAGCTAATGCTGCAACAATACATGAGTACATATCCGAGAGGGTTGATGAAGCTACTAAGGCAGCAGTTGTTGAGGCTGGAACTTCGTGGTCTGTGTATAAAATTAGTGAAGCATCCATAGCCTTTATCTCTTCTTGAGTAGGCTTTTTACCAAACGTTGCAGCTAAGAAGCTTTCAGCATAGCTTTCTGAGGGCTCTGGGATTTTTGGCTTTAACCCTTCTTTAGCTCTATAAATATTTGCAGTAATTGTTGCAGTTTTTGCAATAATTTGAACAGCTAATTCTTTATTAGTAGTTTTGTTCCATTTTGGATCATATATTGAAGCTAATATGCCAAATGCTGTTTCCATCATTCCTATTGCATCACAACTTCTAGGCATCGAAAATATCGTTGATATAACTTGTTCTGGAACTTCAAAACTTTCATTTATTATACCTTTAACCTGATTTAATTGTTGTCTGTTAGGTAATTCACCGTAAAGCATTAAATGGATTAGCTCCTCATATGAAGCATAATTAACTAAATCGTTAATATCGTATCCTCTATACCTTAATATACCGTTAATACCGTCAATGTAAGTTAATCCAGTAGTTTTTATAATTACATTTTCCAGTCCTCTACTTACTTCTACGCTCATTAATCACCACCTATCCATTCTTCTACTTTATCTACGTTTGAAAGTATAGATAAAATATGTTTTTCTCCTATGATATCTCTTATTGATACAACACCAATAGGTTTACCAGATTTGTTAACTACAATAAGATGTCTAATACAATGCTTACTCATTAACTCAGCTGCAACGTTAATTGGTGAGTCTTCATCTATAGTAATTAGATTTTTAGTTGTACCTAACTCTTCAACTGGTTTGTTTAAATCCTCATCTCTTGCAACAGCCCTAAGTAAATCTCTTTCAGTAAAAATTCCGATAAGTTTATCACCATCAAATATTAAGATTGAACCAACGTTTTCCTTAGCCATTATCTTAACAGCATCTCTAGCACTAGTCCCTTTTTGCACCTTAATTATCGGTTTATTTATTAGTAATTTGATTTTATTCGGCGTCATAATTTTTATATCTCTTTCGTAAACTATAAATCTTTCGCAAGTTGCTTATCTAAATTCTCATAAAAGTAATAATTAATAATTTCATATTGCTCCTTCCTAGTCATCATCTTATCCATCAATGATTTTTGAGATCCTTCTTTAAGAAGTACCTCTAACGCTTCTTTCATGGCTTTTGCTGCAACTCTGAAAATAGTCACTGGAAAGATAACATACTTATACCCCATTTCTTTAAACTCATTAGCAGTTATTAACGGCGTTTTACCAAACTCTGTCATATTAGCCAATAGTGGTGCTTTAACTTCCTTAGCAAATTTGGCGAATTCTTCTTTGCTTTCCAATGCTTCTGGAAAAATTATATCAGCACCAGCTTCTAAATACATATTAGCTCTCTCAATAGCATCTTCAAGACCATTTACCGCTCTTGCGTCAGTTCTAGCAATTATTAACATATCTTTTCTGGCCTTTAGTGCCGATTTTATTTTAGCAACCATATCTTTAGGACTCACAACTTCTTTACCTTCTAGATGACCACATTTCTTTGGAAGAACTTGATCCTCAATTTGAATAGCATTGGCACCAGCTTTTTCCAAAACTTTCACAGCCCTATATACATTTATAACTTCTCCAAAGCCAGTATCAGCATCAACAATAATTGGAATATCAGTGACTTCCCTAATTCTTCTGACCATTTCTGCTACTTCATCTAACGTTATTATTCCAAGATCTGGTAAGCCGTATGAGGACGTTAAAGCTCCTCCAGACAAATACACTGCTTTGAATCCAACTTTTTCAGCTAGTAATGCTGTAAAAGGATTAAATACGCCCGGAATAATTAGGAAATCAGACTTTCGTAAGATTTCTGACAAAATCCTTCACCTTCATATTATCTATTTCCCAAATGAGCTTAATTTGACTTTCTGAAAGACCTAAAAGCTTAGCTTTTTCTTCAATTTCCTCATCACTCATAGGATTTGCTGAATGCCCTCTAGGAACTCTTACTTCACTTTCATAAGTACCCTTATCTGTAATGACAATAACTCTAGTAGGTAGTTCTTTAGGATAAACAGAAGTATAATCATCCCTCTCTACGACCTCAATCTTTTTCATTAAGCTAACTACTTTAGGGTCTCCAATTAAGTTATACGAATCCAACCAGAAACGCTTTGTAAGTAAAGTAACTGCCGTAATAAATGGTAAACTGTGATCAGCAGTTTCTTTATTTCTAGGATTCCATTTATCCTCACTATCAGCCAATATTGTCTTACCAGCTTCATAAGTTTCTACAATTACTTTCTTTATTTCACCTTCATAGTCTAGTTTCAATACCGCTTCTACAGTGGCTTCAGCATGGTATTCAACTGGGTATTTTTTAATGAAAGTCTTAAGAATAGACCCACTCTTAATATTTTCGAAAGTTGATAAATCAAAATCCTTAGCTATGATATTAAAGAATCCAAAAACTCCAGAAAACGGTTTGTCTGGTGCAGTAAATCCGTTTTTAGCTAAAAGAGTCGCAAATACTGAATTCCTTACAGCCTCAGCCGTAGCTCCAGCTTTCCACATTGATAATTTACCTGATCTAGATTCCCTAAGCGCAATATGAGGAACAAGCGTTAAAGATATTGCATTCTTAGTCTTCTCTATATCAAGACTAAGGAGACGAGAAAGTGCTGAAGTAGAAGCTATTTGAAGGAAATTAACGTGATCATATCCCTTTTTTCTTAGACTTGTACTATCACAGAGCCTCACACCAATTTCATAACCCACGATGATACTCTTTAATAGTTCTTCACCAGAGATATCAAACACGCTACCTACAGATAATAGACCTCCTATCATATCACTTGGATGTAAAGGCTCTTTACTCAAATACGTGTCATTAAAGTCTAAATAACGTATAAGTAAGGTATTATAAAATGATGCAAAATCTATAGTGGCTTCTCCTCCACTTAAAAGAGGAGAATTTCCAGAGAAGAGATTTGACATTTCTCTCAAAATTTTTGCAGGTGGTGAATTAGTTGATGCCAGAGCTACGGCAATACTGTCAAGCAATCTTCTTTTAGCCTCATGAAGCATTTCATCTGAAAAATCCTCAGCTGAGACCACGTATTCGGCTATTTTATCTGAAAGTTCCATAACTTTCTTTTTGAAACTACCAATATAAACTTTTTGAGATAAATTTAAATAATCTAATAGAGAATTTTAAACATGATAAACATGACAAAGATAGCTTTTATAGGAGTTGGAAAGATAGGTCAGACAATCGCCTTTAATACTATAATGGATGGTTACGCTGATGAGGTCATGATCTATGATATTATCCCAGAATTACCGGAAAAATTTGAACATGAACTTAGACATGCTCTTGCATCTAAAAGACTTAAAGTTGAACTTTTATCTACAAACAACTTAGACGATGTTGCTGGTGCTGATATTGTAGTTATTACTGCTGGTAAACCAAGAAAACCTGGTATGAGTAGAAGAGATCTGTTTGTAGATAATGCTAAAATAATGATGGATCTAGCTAACAAATTACCTAAGAAGAATCATGGAGCCGTTTATATTATGGTTTCTAACCCGGTAGACATGATGGCTTCTGTATTCGCAAGATATTCTAAGGAATTCGTAATTAGTACTGGAGACCAAGTAGAGACAATGAGGTTAAGAGCATATATAGCTAAAAAACTAAAGATACCAGTTTATAGAGTTAATGGGTTTGTAGGTGGAGAGCATGGTGAAGATGCTGTAGTATTATGGAGTACTGTAACAGTTAATGGAAAACCATTCTCAGAGGATTTAGGAGTTACAAAGGCAGAGGTTGAAGATTATGTAAAGAAGATCCCAGGAGAGATAATTAGAGTTATGGGAGGTACTACATGGGGTCCTGGGACTATTATAGCTGAATTAATAAGAGCAGTAGCACTCAATGAGAATAAAGTTATGTCAATAGCTACTCCAAGACAATTTGAAGACGAAATAATTCACGTTAGTGTGCCAACAGTAGTTGGAAGTTCAATTGGTCCTTCATTAGAAAACTTATTAGATGAAAAGGACAGATGGAATTTAATGGCTTCAATGAAAGACTTCTATAATGTATATAAGGAGAATTTGAAACACCTAGAAACTTCTATCCAAGCACAGTAAAATCTATTATAAGCTCATCACCTAATTTTTCTTGTGAAAATACTACTTGTTGATTACGATAATACGCTTTTCAACACCAATGAATGTGTAAAAGCATCAGCAAAGGAGTTATGGGGAATTGAAGCTGATAGTGAAGAGATTAGAAAAATAAAAAGAGAGGGAAAAAGTGCTGTTTATTCTCTAGCATATACAAAGTATAGTCACTTGGCAAAACCTAATCTTAAGATGATTAATTATATAAAAGATAGGATTAAAGAAGGTGATCTGGTTTTTGTATTAACAGCTAGACATTGCTCTGTTAGACCTTATGCCGATTTCTCTCTATTATCTCACGGGGTAATAGTTAGTGGAATTATTTGTAGAAACGATGAAGAGATGAGGTTAAAAGATGAAGAATGGAAAGCAAAAATCATATCTTTATTTAAGGGTGAAATTGAGGTTTACGATGATAAAGAAGAAAATCTAATCTATTTTAGTAAACTGTTTAAGAACATAAAATATTTTCTAGTAAAGGAAGACGAAATTATACCATATAATATATAGTCATATATAGTTCTATGTTGTCTAATTAGGTAAGTCTTAAAATCTTATTGGATACTATAACTATATGAAATTTATTTTAGTGACTTCAGCCTTAATGACTCTTTTATCTCTTTTAATAAGCCCAAATTTCGTGTATCTACCATTAATACCACTTATCCTATATCTACATAGAATCAAAGTAAAACCATATATGACAGCAATATTGTTACTCCTCAGTTTACCGCTAGATAATATGATCATATACGGAACAGTTTTAGAGTTAGTGCTAATTTCAGGGTGATAAAATGAATCTTCTAGATACAATAATAATCGGAATTGTACAAGGAATTTCAGAATGGTTACCTATAAGTAGTAAAACACAAGTATTGATATCATCACATTACCTATTAAATTTACCAATAGCAATAGCTTACTCTTTCGGATTGTTTATGGAAATGGGATCTATAGGCTCTGCCACCATCTATTTTAGAAAAGATATAATGAGTGTATTTAGAGATAGAAAACTACTGCTTTATCTTGCGATAATAACTATAATAACAGGGCTAGTTGGAGTACCCCTATATATAATCTCCGATAAACTATTGAAGAACGCATATGATCCTTCGATTCCAATGATAATTCTAGGAATAGCACTAATCGTAGACGGTTTATATATAAGATATTCAAGGATTAAAATTAGAAATTTTAAAGACTTAAGTTTAAAAAATATAATACTTATCGGAATAGCACAGGGATTAGCGGCATTACCAGGTGTAAGCAGGTCTGGAATGACAGTATCAACAATGTTATTTCTAGGAATCAAACCTGACGATGCTTTCAGATACTCATATCTGGCTTATATCCCAGCAGCAGTAGGTGCAGTAGGAACAACAATATTATTCTCTAAAACTAACATATCTTACGTTATATCTTTAATTGGCATAGGAGGAGTATTAATTTCAGTTATATCAGCATTTATCATAGGAATGCTAACAATAGATCTACTATTAAGATTTGCTAAGAGAAGAAATATTTATATAATAGATTTTACCTTAGGGGGAATAGCAATAGCGGTAAGCGTTTTAACTCTACTCCTATGATTTTCTTACTAAAAAAGATTGAATAGAATATTATTTCAACTTTTAATTCAATCGATGAAAATATATTTAATAAGCCTTGGGAGCTGAGGTTTTCTAAGAATTTATTGACCGTCATAAAAATCCTTAATAATTTAGTAAGGGAGAATTTGTTAGATAATATGTTTTCTTACACTGAGATATTCAGCGATAAAGAGAGATTTATCCCAGAATTATTATATGGTAGGGAAGACGCTCTGAGAAAGCTAGTTGATTTAGTTTCTAAGCAAGATCTTACATTGTTCTTCATAAAAGGACCTAGAAGGAGTGGTAAATCTAGTCTATTACTTACGCTATTAAAGATTTTAAGCAATGGTGAATACAAGCAGAAATTCAATGTTAAAGATAACTGGATCCCTATAATGGTAAAGTTAGATGCCGTGACTAATCCCCTTTCTTTGTCTAATTTGCTATTGAGAAGAGGATTAACTAATTATACTTTAAAAAGGTTAAACGTTAAAAAAATACCAACTTATGCTAAAGTATTTAGTGAAAAGATTGAGGAACAACTTACAGTAGGAAGAACTCTAGGTGGCGGAATCTCACTAGGAAATATTGGAGCTTCTGTTAGTAAAGGAAAGAACTTTGCATTTCCTTACTCAATTGATTTATCACTAGTTACCGATATTTTATACGAGTCTGCTGAGGGTTCTAAGATAATTATTATGTTTGATGAGTTACAGTATATTTATGAGAACTGGAAAGATAATAAGTCAATTTTCTTGCAATTTTTAAAGAAGATTTCTGACGAATATTATGATAGGATAAAAGTGGTTATGACAGGATCAGTAATCAGACCTGCAGAATTGTTACTGAGTAAAGAGTATACTGAAGAGCTTCACGGTAGACATATCGAAGAGTATAATATAGGAGAGATTTCTTTCGATGATGCAGAAAAGATGCTTATGGATGGTTTTACTTCGGCTAATGTAAATTATAACGATTATATACTTTCATCAGCCCTCAATTTGACCTTTAGGATACCCGGATGGTTAGCTTACTTCGGTAAATATTACGTTGAAACAGGAAAGCTCTTAGAAGCGATTAATAAAAGTTATGAGGAAATGGGATCTCTAGTAAGAGAAGAGTTAGGAAAACTAAAAAGGATAAAAAAAAGAGAATATTACGATACTGCGGTAAATATGTTAGCGAAAAAAGGAATCCTTACACCTTTAGAACTTTCTAAGCAACTTAACATAAGTGCTCATGAAGCAGAAATTATTTTAAATAATCTAAATTATATCGATTTCATAAACGAAAAAGGCGAGCTCAAAGACTATACTATTGAATCATTAAGGAATGATTTTGAAGAAATGATTTGTCCTATATGCAATTCTGGAAGAGCATTAATTTTGAAAGGATTACATTATTTTGTGAGATTTTCTTGCAAACATGTAGTTAAATTGTAACTTTTTAACGTGATTCTTTAAGGACTTTAAGTGTAAAAGTGAATTTAACTACGTAAAACATCTACGATAAAAAATTAGAATTTTTACCAAATTATAAATATTTTTCCCTTAGATGAATAAACTCGTTATTCCGCACTAGTATCCTCATTTTATACCATTAGTTCAGTTGGGCTCGTAAATATTGTTTACATGAGTCTCTCTATGGCGTAATCTAACTGTAACTTATGTAACTGAGCTAATAATTGTTTGGATAAACTCATCCATTTTCTTCAGAACTTCGCTCTCTATACTATATTCTTTAGCTATCTCACTCGGTAATTTATAAGCAATATAAGTTTCCTTGTCCTTTTCCCATATAGATACTCTCAAAGGAAGATCATAAGAGATTTCAATCTTCTTTTGCATTAAAATAGTGCCTACCCTAGGGTTTCCAAAATAGAGAACTTTACATTTATTTAATTCTAGTCCTACCTCTTCAGCGTTCTTTTTATGATCGATTTCAGCAAATAGTATTGCATTTAATCTTTTTATTTCATTTTTTATCTTTTCTTCACATTCATTAAAGCTAAATTTACATTTAACGATATGCATAGGGAAAGCTAAGGTAAAAATAGAAATAAATTTTTCCCCGGATTATGGAAGAAAAATAAATACCATAAATTCTCTTTACTCTCTATGAAAGTTAAAAACATCGTCTTCGCTATACTAGAAATCTTAGGAGTAGGAATGATATATTTGGGATTTAAAACGAGAGGCGTAGAGTCTATAGTTCTAGGAATAGGAGGACTATTATTTATGATAGTAATAGGATTGTATTTCACAAGAGACACCTCCGTTCAATCAAGGCAAAATTAAATATAACTCTTTTATTTAAATTAATGAAAATGTTTTAATAAAAACTATTAACAAAGAAATTATTCCATTACCTAGTTTTGGAATATTATTCCAGCTAGAAAGTTATATTATAACTTCACCTATTCATAAAATGATTTCAAAAATCTAAGTGTAATTTTATAATTTTCTCAGCTTCTTCCTTCAACTTAGGATTTATTTTTGCTTCATTAAGTACTTTCTTAATTTTCTCCACTATAACTTCTTTCTCCTCTTTGGAAGAAGTGGCATAGGCCTCGATTAGTGCTTTTAAGTATTCTTCACCAAAAATCTTATCAGTTGTGTACCTAAGTTCAAAGTACTTTAACTTATCAGTCACCTCAGCGGTTCTAAAGCTGGTGTAATGTTTAGGATCGTAGGTACTTGATCTAACTAAACCCTTATATTTTTCTGGTCTAACAATCTTACCAACGATAATTACTGCATCCCTGGTTATTTTCTCCTTCTTTACTTTTTCAGCAATATCCCTTAATTCACCTAAAATTATCTTTTGTTCACCCCACCATGTAGCCTTATATACCACAGCAACTGGAATATCATCAGATATTCCAGCTTCCCTTATTTCTTCAACAACCTTATCGATTACATGAACCCCAGTATAAATGACAAGTGAAGCCCCCTTATTTAGTAGGGGGGCAAAGTCCTTTATAGAACCTTCCATTGGAACTGAGGCTGAAGCCCTAGTTATTATTACGGTTTGAGATACCTTAGGTAATGTTAATTCAATACCTAAAACTGAAGCGGCAGCAATTGCGGCAGTAATTCCGGGGACTAGTTCATAATCTATCCCAGCGTCTTGTAATGCCCACAGTTCTTCCATCAAAGCACCATATATAGAAAAATCACCGGACTTCAGCCTAGCAACTAATTTTCCTTCCTTCGCTTTTTTTATCATAAGATCAGTTATTTCCTCTAGTGTTAGCTCAGCAGTATTCACAATTTCAGCATCTTTCCTAGCCCACTTTAATATTTCTGGGTTTATCAAAGATCCTGCATACAAAATTACATCTGCGTCCTCAATGTAATTTTTTGCCTTGACAGTTATTAATTCTGGATCTCCAGGACCAGCACCAATAAAGACTACTTTACCTTTCAACCTTTTTCACCCCTATTAACATTGAAAAATAATCTCTATCAAAAGTACCATCCCAGGGAACAATTTTCTCCCCTTCTAAATAACACCTTCTGGCATAAAAAAGCTCATACCCTTCCTTCAAAATCTCTGCTATTTTATCAAGGTTCTCATTTCCTTTAATCACTACAATACTTTCCACCTTATTTTTTACTTCTTGTATAAGAGAAATTCTACTTGAAGGTACTATTAATATAGCATCATCACCTAAAGCTAAAGAGAGTTTGAGTTTAGAAGCACATGAAGTAACGGAACTAACACCGGGAATTAACTCTATTTTATCAAAACAAGAAAGGAATTTTTTTACTCTGAAAAATGTGGAATATAGTGTAGGATCACCTAAAGTAATAAAGGCAGAAACATTACCTTTATCTTCACAAATTGTTCTTCCAATTCTTTCAAGCTCTTTTTCGTCTACCTCTTTAGCCATTGGAAATCCTAGCGTTACTATTTTAGCGTCTTTTTTCCCATAAGCTTGAATAATATTGTAAGATAAACTCCTATTGGTTCCAGTAGAATATGGAACAAAAATAACATCAGCAATTGATAAAATCTTCATTCCCTTAACTGTTATTAGCTCAGGATCTCCGGGACCTAAACCAATAACATAAAGTTCAGTCATGGTTTCTCACTGTAAACGATAAAGATCGGATTACGAGAAATCATAGCATAACCCTTACTTGTCTTCATACCTTTAGCTATAATGACTTCTATAACCTCAGTCTTATATCCCATTTGATTAAGAGTTGATAAAGCCTTATTAACGGTCTCTAAAAGGATAGCATCAATAACAATTCTTCCACCGTTCTTCAGCTTTTTATCACTAGAGAGAAGGATTTCTTCAAGTCTCTCAGTACCCCCAACAAATATTGCATCAACTTCACTATCTACGTGATCCAAAGCTTCAGGAGCTTCTCCCTCAATGATTACTACATTATTAAGTTTGAATTTTTCCACATTCTTTCTGGTAAGTTCCACAGCATCTTTATCTTTTTCAATAGCCCAAACTTTACCTTTTTCCCCAACTACTAAGCCAGCCTCAACAGTAACACTTCCAGTCCCACTACCTATGTCAATAAATTTAGCACCATCAAATAGCCTTGCCTTTGAAAGAGCTAAAACTCTTATTTCCTCCTTTGTCATCGGTATCTTTTCAACCCTTATAAATTCCTCATCCGGTATTCCGGGTAGTCTCATAACTCACCCTCCTCAGCTAAAACTTCTCCTTCTTCAGAAATAATAACTACACCTATTTTCACATCATTTTTCACAATCTTCCTTAACCTCTGAAGAACTCTTTTAGCTATTACATTGAAGAGTGTCTTTCTTTCCTCTGGTAAAAGGTATGTAATTGCTTCTGTTATAGTAGCAGAGTTAGCTATCTTCTTTATCTTTTCAATGTCTAATTTCGCTAGAACTGCTGCATGGGTTAAAGTTTCTATTCTTGCATCACCATATTTACTATGAGTATTCATTAAACCAGATGCAACTTTAGTTATTTTCCCCGGTAAACTAACTAAAACTATATGGGTAAAACCTTGCTCAATTGCTAGCCTTATTGAATCACCTACTCTATCGCCTATCTTTACTACATTATCGCCATAACGTTTCCTGGCAAACTCAAAGCTAGTATTACCTGGTGCTAAGATTAACTTCTTCTTCCCTAAAGCTTTAACAACACATATCTCACTTTTTATGTGCTCAAGATATTCATCATCACTGATAGGATACTCAATACCAGTAGTTCCTAAAATTGAAATACCGTTAATAACTCCAACGTCTTTATTCATTGTAAGTTCGGCTATTTTTTCACCATCTGGAACTTCGATCCTAACCTTTACACCATCAGTGGTTACTTCCTTTATAGCATCTATTATCATTTGTCTTGCTACTGGATTTATCGCTTTTTCACCCACTTCTACTTTAAGTCCTGGTTTAGTAACTACACCTATTCCATTTCCTCCTTCTACGAAAATTCCAGAATCACACTTTGTACTACAACTAACAATCTTTAATCCATTTAATACATCTGGGTTGTCCCCAGAAAATTTTGTAACTGTAGCACAGTATTCTTCTCCTCTTCTTTCATAGTTATCGACAGGAATTTCTAGTCTTAGGCCAATTGGAGTTGGAATCGTAACACTTTTAGGAGTTTCATTACGAAATAAATAGATAACAGAGGCCTTTGCTGATGCCGCAGCAGTAGCCCCGGTTGTTATTCCAAATCTTTTAAGAGTTGAAAGCATTGACATAATCATACCTCGACGTATAACCTCTTGGAGTTATTATTTTACCATTACATATATATGAACGAGAATTACCAATAATCATCATAGTAACCATATTTATTTTATCAAGATATTTTTTCCACTCTAAGAAAGTAGTTACGATAACTTCCTCATTTTCTCTATAAGCACCTTTTACTATACCAACCGGTGTTTCACCTTTTCTGTATTCAGCTATTATCTCCATTGCCTTTAAAAGTAAAGGCTTATTTATAGGATTGTAAAGAGCAATTACAAAGTCACCTTCAGCAGCTTTCCTAACTCTATGAAGAATTTCTTCTGCAGGTACTAAAAGGTCGCTTAAGCTAATCACTGCAAAATCCATTGATAATGGTGAACCTAATCTTGCTGCTGCAGCTAAAGCTGCAGTAACACCTGGTATAATTTCAAAGTCGACATTAACATTATTGGCACACATCATCTCAAGTGTTGGTGGTGCCATTCCGTAAACCTGAGGATCACCACTAGAAACTAAAGCAACAGTATGACCCTCTAAAGCTTTCTTTATTGCCATTTTAGCCCTATATAATTCCTCTTTCATCCTTGCTGTGATAACCTCTTTCCCATCGGTTAAATCCTTAATTAAATCAGCGTAAGTCGTGTATGCAATTATAACGTCACTTTCTTTTATAGCCTCTAGCATTCTTAAAGTCCGGTTTTTTTCATCTCCAGGACCAATACCGATTATATAAATTTTACCCGCCATGACTCCTCACCATTCTAATTAATTCATTTATGATTGAGACTGCTATACTACTACCACCGTAAGTTCCTCTTAACACTATACATGGTATACCAGATTTTATTAAATCCTCCTTAACCTCAACAGCATTTGTAAATCCTGGTGGAGTGGCAATAACCAAAGGTATCTCTATACCTTCTTTCCTTATTTTTAAAACTTCGGCAACAGCTGTTGGAGCGTTTCCAATAACTACAATCTTTGGAGAAGATAAACCAAGTCTTATACCGGCCGCGGTTCTAGTAATTCTCATTTCCTTAGCTAATTCTGAGGCTTTATCTAGGTAATTTTCAACTTTATTCCATCTTATTCCTGCAGAAACCATCTTTACATCAGTCAAAATTGAAATACCTGTTTTCAAACTTTCTATTCCAATATCAATTGCATCTTGCGAAATATAGATTTTATCTGCTATATCTATATTACCAGACGCATATACTGCTCTGGCTATTATCTCTATTTCTCTACCACCCATGTATGGGAATCGTTCTCTCACTTTTTCCCTAATAAATTTCATTGTCCTTTCCTCTATTTCTTCTGGGTCTTCTATGTACTCATTTTCTTGTTGAGGAAACGCTGTAAAAACTCTGTAAAAAAGTGCTAATTTAACAAGGTTTGAGTCTGCTAAAGGCTTTGTAAAATAGACGTTAATTTCTTTACCCTCATAAGTACTCTTAACCCATTTATAAAACTCATTAACACCAAAACTTCCCATAATGTCTTTCGCTACATGATTTCCCCTTCCCAAAAAAGCTAAAGCAAAGACTATGTGATTAATTCCCTTTGAAAGTAATTCTGAAACAATATTCCTCCAATTAGGTTCAGTATATTCGTTATGTGATAGAAAAACCGGTACTTCTAACTTTTCTTCTATGTACGTTGCTAGATTTATCATGTCCTCCACAAAAGTATTTCTTCTAGAACCATGAGTGATTATTATAATAGCTGAATTATTCACGATATTGGATAGCTTATCCAAATATAAAAATATTTCTAAGAAAAGGAACAAGGAGGAATATAAACTATAGTAAGATCACTAAATTTCAGATCACGAGTTATAATCTCATCAACATTAAAGTTATATACTTTTTCATCTTGATATGTTAACTTTTCCATTATAGTCAAAGTAATAGAATTACAGCCATATTCCCTTAACTTTAGCGCAATCCTTTTAACACCATCTGGATAAGGTTCTGGATTAATTAAAATCCCTCTACCAGTATTCAGAAACTTCTTAATTTCATCGTAATTAATTTCCCCCCTAACATGAAAAGTGAGAAAGACTATTTCTGAGAGGTCTTTCCCTATAATATGTAATGCCCTAATTATTGAAGAGACCCCTGGTATAATAACTAACTCCACTCTGTTCTCTACACACAATTTCTTCAACTTATTTAACAACTGAAAATCAGAAACAGCAGGATCACCATGATTAAGAAAAGCTACATTCTCATCCTTAGCTAATTTCATAATCTCGTTAAGTTGTTTCTCCTCTTCTTTATAATTTAGTCTGATTATTCGCTTACTTTGAATGTAAGAAGAAAAACGCTCTATTACACTTCCCCAGCCAGTAACAACTTCACTATTCTTCAAAATTTCTAATCCCTTAACAGTAATTAAATCTGGGTCACCAGGTCCAACGCCAATTACATAAAGAGTCATTCAAATCCCGCTATAGCTATAGTTACTTCATTATTATAAGTAATTTTTCTTAAAAGTAATTTAGCCCCTTTACCACCGGCTATTAATGCTGAAACTTCTGCAACACCTTTCAGACCAATTTCTTTCAGCTTTTCAGATTGTGGTGATAGACACTCATCACTAAATGCCTCTATTTCCTCCCTAGTAACCAATCTAAATGCAATTCCAAGTTCGTCAGCAACGATTTTTACTTTTTCTCTAACAGATGAGATAATCTTAACCCTATTTAAGGGTAAATTAAGTTTGCTCAAAGTTTCAAGAATACCTTTCTTTATTACGGCTGGATCAGTTTCAATTTTACTACCAATTCCTATAGCAAGTTTATAAGGTTTTAAATATACAGTATTTTCCTCATATCTTTCGGGTTCTTTCTCAACCAGAACTACCTTATAATTACACTCCTCACCTATTACGTACCCATTAACTCCTTCTGGCAATTTTTCTAAGCCTTGTACGCAAACCTTTTCCCCTTTTAATAAGGCTGAAGTTACTTTAACTATTTCTTTCACATTGAGTATTTTACAGAATAATTTACGCGAAAAATCTTCTACACTGGTTACTCCAAAATTTTCACTAGCTGTAGTTATTACTGCTTCCACATCCAACAATTTACTTATTAATAAGGCTAAATCATTTGCACCCCAATGAGCTCCTAGTATTGGAATAACATATTTTCCAGAATCATCTATTACAATAACTGCCGGATCTACATCTTTACTTTTAGCATAATTACAAATAGTTCTAACAGCACCACTTAAAGCCATTGTAAAAACTATAGCATCGTAGCATTTCCATATATACTCAAAGTTAGCCTCAGAATATTTAAAGACATACACTGGATAGTCTTTTTTTAATACTTCCTTAAGCTTGTCTGCAATATCTTTCTTTGAAGCATAAATGATAGCGATGCCTCTCCACAATTAGATTTCTCCCTCAAAAACAAAGACTCTAACTATATTCTTATCCTTTACTCCCCTTGCCATTCCAACAGTGTTATAATAAGCAGTAGCATATCCTTTATAATCTATCCCAATTAAGCCTACATTACCCTTGCCAAATAATTCAGTAATCTTATTCACAATAGCCCTAACAGAATCCTCTATTGAGAAACCCATGGAAACTAACATATCTACTTCTTTAGCCGGTAAGATCCTAAGAATAATTTCACCAATACCAGTAGAAGAAACTGCAACTCTAGGAGTTGCATAGTATCCAGCACCAGGTATCGGGGAATCACCAACCCTACCGGGTAATTTACCAGAAATTCCTCCAGTACTTGTCCCAGCTACTAAATTACCTTGTTCATCTAAAGCAACAGCACCAACAGTATCTCCACCATTATTTCCAATGAATTTAGTTATAGACTTTTCACCCCTTTCGCCAACTAAAAGGACATGTCTACCGTCAAGCATAACTTTTAGTGCTTCTTTTATAGGATTTTTAGCCTTGACTGAAGCCACAGCACCTACTTTCCAGCTATTACCATGCATAATTCCAGCATCCATTTCTATTTCTCCTTCAGCATTCTTAACGCTCCCTATTCCAGCATCAAATACTCCAGAGTCTTCCATATACGCAATAGCCTCAACAACAGCTTCAATAGCACTACCTTTTTTAAACTCTTCATAACCTCGTTCTAATGCTTTTTTTATCTCCGTAAGTCCTTTTTCATGATCTCTCTTACTCCAATCTCCCGCTCCTCCGTGAACAACTAAAACTGGTTTTGTGTATTTCATAATAGAAAAAAAGAGTTGAAATAAGAAAAGGTTTTGAAAAAAGTTAACTTATTTTCAATTCATTTACCTTTAAAGTTTCTGGTCCTATAACCAAACCAATTATAGCAAGTAAAGCACCAATTGTTAATACTGTTAAGGCTGAATAGTTGACTGGCATTATTTTACCTAATAAAGAGATATAAATTTGAGCAAAACCCGCTACAAAGAATGCACCGTTATAGGAAAATCCTACACCAGTAGCCCTACTGTATGTTTTAAACCTTTCAGCCAAATAAGCTGGAGTGATTGCTGAAGGTAGATTAATTAAGAATCCAAAAGCCGTTATAAGAAAAGTTAGATTAGATGTTGCTGAGTAAAGGTAAAGAAGTACTCCGGCAAATATTGAGAGAATAGAACCTATGATAGCCATGCTTTTTCTCCCAATGTAATCTGATAAGAAACCAGAAAGAATCATTGCGGGAATTCCCACTAAGTTCATTATCAGCGCCAGGAAACCATAGACTGACGAAGGTAACTTTAACACGTTACCTAAAAATACTGGTACAAATTGAGGACCAGAATAAATCATTAGCCAAAATCCTATCATTACTAAAATTGTTTGAAATATAGGTCTCAATCCTTGTGATACAGGCTTTTTCTCAGATTTTAGGTAAATTTCTGATTCTGTAACTTTATACCTTATTATTATAGCTAAAATTGCCGGAAGAATACCTACAAGAAATATTATTCTCCAACCCTCAGTTATTAGAAATGTTGGAGTCTTAGCAAAATAAGTGAAAAGCAAGTCTACTATTACAAAGCCCACTAATGTACCAGACTGCGTTATGCCTGAAAATAACCCTCTACGAGTAAATATACTTTCCATTGCAAGTGTAAAACTTGATGAAACATCTCCACCTATAAAAATTCCCTGAAAAACTCTTAAAATGCTGAGAAGTACTGTAGCCAATACTCCAACTTGATAATATGTAGGAAGAAACGCAGTTAAACCTATTGCTAAGGAATAGCCTAAAACTGTAATAGTTAAAATTGATTTCCTTCCTCTCCAATCTGCAAAGAGTCCAAAAATTAATGAACCTATTGGTCTAAATACAACAGTAAACACTATTGGAAGAACTGCTCCCAATAAACCTAGTGTTGGGTAAAAAAGTTTTCCTAAAATTGTAGATGTTATTACTACAGCTCCTAAATCATAAGAATCCATTACCCATGATAAATAAGCTCCAAGAAAGTTTATTTTCCAGTTCATAAATTGAAAATCAAGTTTATATTTTAAAAACTATGTTTTAAGGTATAACGAGTAGTTTTATTAAGTAATGTTAATTAAAAGATCTCATGTTTGGATTAATTCTTACCATCATATTTCTTGTAATAGATATCATAATTTCTATTTGGAATAGCTATAATGCTGGAAAAATATACGCCTATAGGAAAGGATTAGGAGGAGTCGTTTATACTTTAGGAGGATTCTTACCAATATCATACGTATTTGTTATAATAGTTACTGTAATATTCGCCTACTTAGGTTATCTTTCGTTTTCAGATGTGGTTTTCCTTTTAAGCTTTAGCTTCTTGTTTTTTGGCTTAGCAATAGTAATGTGGGGTGTAATTGCAACAACTTTTTCTTTCATAGCTACAGTAAAGGGGAAGGATTGGAAGGCTGGATTAATTACTGTGTATAATGCATTTGCGACAATTTTTGACGCTTATGAATATATAACTGGGTTTCTCTCAGCCTGGAAATCGGTAAGAAGAGCCATAGATTCATCAGATTTCTCTATAATAGACGTTATAGCAGTAATAGCTATCGCAGTTGGAATAGGATTTGTTATATCTTATGTCGCATTTAAAGAAGGTCTGAAAAGTGAGCAGAAAGTAAGGTATATATTCTGATTTCGAGAACATATAAAAATCAGATTTAGCTAGTTTAATTTTATTAGTTTCTCATTTAATCTTTAACTAATGAAGGTCCCTAGAGTTAGAACATATATACCAGGATTTGATGAAATCCTTTATGGCGGAATACCAGAGAGAAATATAGTTTTAATTTCTGGAGGTCCAGGTACTGGAAAATCAATCTTAGGTAAACAGTTTCTTTACAACGGGTTAGTAAAGAAAGATGAACCTGGGATATTTGTAGCATTAGAAGAACATCCAGTTTCCGTAATTAGAAGTTTTAAGCATTTTGGCTGGGATATTACAAAATACGAGAAAGAAGGAAAGTTTACAATAGTTGACGCATTTACAGCAGGTATTGGTTCAACAGCACAAAAGGAAAAATATGTTGTTAAAGACGTAGATAATGTTGGAGAATTAAGTGGTGTATTAAGAGACGCTATAAGGAATTTAAACGCAAAGAGGGTTGTTATTGATTCGGTAAGTACACTCTATTTAAGTAAGCCAGCAATGGCAAGATCTATTGTAATGCAACTAAAGAGAGTTATTGCTGGATTAGGCTGCACTGCAATGTTTATTAGCCAAGTGTCAGCCGGAGAAAGGGGATTCGGGGGACCTGGTGTTGAGCATGCTGTTGATGGTATAGTTAGACTTGATCTAGATGAGTATGAGGGACAATTATATAGGTCAGTTATAGTTTGGAAAATGAGAGATAGTAAAATATCAATGGTTAGACATCCAATGGACATCACAGATGAAGGAATCGTAATACAGTGGGATAAGTACTTAAGGATAACTAACGTTAAGGCTGAGATACAGCCTTTACCTCAAAAGGAGATTGAAGAAATGAGAAAGGCGGTCGAAGAGTCTGAAGAAGAGAAAGAAGCTGTACAAGAAGCTGAAATAGAAGAAGAGTAATCTTTTTCTAGTCTTCTTCTTTGCTCATATCTATTATCTCAGCAATTAGGAACCCAGCTATTAGCCAAAGTAAGAATATATCTAAAGTTAAGGGAACAGTACCTCCAACAGATGCAGAAAAGATTACTAACGTCACTATTACTGCCGATATAGAGAGTGCTAGTTGCAAGATTCTTTTTCTAGCTCTCTTCAAAGATATTTTAAATAAAGAGAAATCTGCCGCTAAATGAACATATAAGTTAGCAAATAATGAAATTAAACCAACTAGAGCGAAAGCATTTGCTAAGTTAAAGCCGCTTATAACTGTAGAGATAAATGAGATAATCCAATATGATGCTACAGCAACAGCTACAGCATAGAAAGGTTCATTCTTTTCTGTTAGCTTAGCCAATATAGAGGGCAAAAAATCATGATACGCCATTGCGAATATGGTTCTAGATGTGGAAAAGATATATGTTAAAGTAGCTAGTACACCATCATTTGCGGCAGCGAATAATACAAATGCTAATGTCAATAATCCAAATCTATATTCTATTAAATGTATCAAATCAATATTAGTTATGGCAATGTGAAAATAAATTATATGATCTATAATCGAATAAATATCAAAAGCAGCAAGTAGTCCTCCAAGTAAAATTACAGTAATTATTGCTCTAGGAACAGTTTTCTTAGGATCTTTAACTTCTCCAGATAATGGAGTTATTGAACCATAACCTGTTGGGATGCTAGAACCAAAAATTATAGCTAAAGCTACTTGATCTAATGGTGGAATTTTTACAAATGGATTATAAAAAGTAAAATTAGTAGTATATAAGAATGAACCGGCTATAAAAGATAACATGAATATCTCTAAAATACTTGCAAAAATTGCATATCTAAATGATGGTTTTTTGCCTAGTAATGCTAGAGTAGAAGATATGCCAAGAATAATTGAAAGTATTATAAAAGGATTTATACTGAGTATCTCGCTTAAAACAAAAGATGCACCTAAAGCATAGGCTACACCATAAAATGAAGAATAGAGCAAGTAAGTCCATCCGGTCTCAAAACCTAATCTTTTTGTTAGAGAATAGTAAGCGTAAAGATAATATCCTCCCTCCTGCGTAAATTTAGTTGAAAGCCTATATACGACAAGACCGTTAATAAGAACTAAAAGAGTTCCTAATATAACAGCAATAGGAGCGAAATATCCTCCATTTTCAAAAGCCAACAAACCGTAAACTAAAACACTCAAAAAAGGAGATTGACCACCAAGGCTCAGAAATACGAGATCCCTTAGACCTATTTCCCTTTTAGGTTCTTTCAGCCTCTCTTCTTTCTCAGACGATTTTGACATCTATTTAACTCTTCACTCTTCTTCATTTTTAAAATTTACTTGTTCATTCGTACTTTTTCTTTATTTGTAACCTAACTTTATATTTATTTTTTCCCGCTTCAACTATATCATAATCAACAATATAACCAGAACATTCTCTATGTACTGATATCTTATCTTCTGATAATGTTAATTTAGGGTCCCCGCAGTTAATTAATAGTTCCTTAAGTCTATCTTCAACTTCGTCTCTAGAGGATACATAAAATTCACTGTACATTCCGTCTGAAGTTATAGAAGAGAAAGAGGATTTATAAAATATGAAATTAAATACCAAGATGGATATGACGGTATCTATGATAGAAAATATTATAGCGAAAGTAGGAAGTAAGTTCCCTAATATTGGTACTTTAAGAACATAATAAGCTAAAGCTATATAAAATGCTGAAGCAATAATAGAGGAAAGCAAAACGGAAAAAATACCTTTCTTATACTCCTTATTAAGAAATGATGAAACAAAACCAAGTATTAAACCACTGAATATTGGTATCCACCAAATTGCCAGAGCTAAAGGTATTGTATATTTAAGTTTCACTTTTATCTTCTCTCTATCGTGGTTTTTAAGTCTATCTATTGTTTTTGACTGCATTTAAAAAGTTAAATTAGTTTTTATCAGTTAAACTTAAAATGAAAAAAGTGATTTTTTAAATGATAAAAAATGGCAAAGTTCCTACTTGTAGTTAAATCCCAAGATCAATTAAATGTTAATACAGCAGTTAATGTAGCACAAGGACTAAAAATGATGGGAGCGGAAGATGTCAAAATGGTATTTCTAGGACCCGGAATAACAGCATTAAACAAGAAAAATGATACATCACAAATATTGAGTAAAGCTAGTGAAAATCTAAGAAAAATGAGCATTAAAGTATATGCTTGTGAGATGGCGATGAAAAACTATAATGTTAACAGAGACGATCTAATCTTCTTTGATGAAATATCAAGAGGGGCCGACGTAATAGTTAAGTTTGCAAATGAGGGTTATACAATACTAACCTTCTAAAGTCGTTAGAACTAAATAAGCACCATTTTTAACTAATGTAACCGTATCCAATATTTGATTTTTTGTTAGCCCCTCGGAAAACACAATCTTACCTATTTGGATACTTTTAGGTATTTCAGCATCTGGAGGTATGAGGAAAAACTCCAAATTCATTCTCATTAAATCTAGCTTTATACTCTTTAATAATGACGGATTCTTTTTTAATTTATCAACATCTAGGTCAATTATTACTGTAATTATATAAAAGGTAGAGTTTGGATTTGTCCTAATTATTGAAACTTTTACACTATTCTCAACGGGGGGAGAAACAGTTATATGGAAATATGCATTACCAGAAGTCACTTTTTCAACCTTCATACCTAGTTCCAAAAACCAATTATATATTTCAGTGTCTGTAGCCATTTTACGTACACCTTAGAGCTGAATCTCCCATACTTGAATCAACTTTATGCTGTGCAGTTGACTCCGCTAAAGACGTAATAGATTTTAGAATATTGTCTGGTTGTAAATTAGCTGGGAAGGGATATTGCAGATTACTGCGATTCAACCAGTAAGCCTTAAATCCCATAGACTTTGCCACTATTATATCATGTGGATTTGAGGATATTATAGTAATAGCTCCTTTAACACTATTAGTCCTTTTAGCAAGATAGTCAAAAAATTCTGGTGAAGGCTTGTATCTCTTTATCTCCTCAGCCGAAATAACATCTTGAACAAACACATCTATGTTATTTCTCAATAAAAATTCTTTAACAAATTTCTTTTCAAGATTAGTAATTATAAAGATTCTAGCCCTATAACTTATTTCCTCTAACAATAAAGAATCATGATAAATTTCTAACTTATCCAATTTAACTCCTTTTGCTTGCAATAGAACAGAATAGGGAACATAAACCTTAGCTAGCGTATAAGTAGTAATTACGCATTGTAACTCATTTATATCTTTAATTGTATTATCTGGGACTTTAGCTATTGTGTTTAGAAAATTAAATGCAAATACGTACATATTTATTTACCTCCTTTCAGCCTCAGGTAATTTTCAAGCCAGACCTTCGTTAACATTTTTTGTTTACACTCATTGCAGACATCGGTGTACTGTGCCGTACCAGAAAATCCCATACCTATCAGAAGGGAGTCTACCTTATTTTTAACCTTTACAGAACCTATCGGCTTACCACAATATCTGCACTTAGCAATAACAGCCTTATTTACGGTAATCTTCTTTAACTCCTTTATTTTAGCAAACCTCTCGACCTTTATAGCACTCTCTGGACAGTTTTTAACACACCTTTGAGAACCAATACACATTGGAATATTATATTCAAGCAACATGGTATCATTAATATTCTTCAAATCAGGAACCATCATTTGACAAGCCCTAACGCAAACACCACATAAAACGCACTTTTCTGGATCTATAGAGACGAAATAGATATCTGGAACTTCTGCTTCTTCGTCAAGCTTCACCTTATTCCTCATTTCTTCAATAGCCCATAAATATAGGTTTCTTCTCCTATACTTCCTTAATGGTAATTCTTCTGGTATTAAGGATTTCCTTAGCTCATTTTTTAACTCAAGGTTTTGTAACTCCTCAATCTTAATTTTATAAATAGGTAGTTTTGAGCCAGGGAAGTAAGCGGGAATTTCATCTAGTCTCTTTTTTTCAATCTCATTAATTTCATTATCAATTAGCAACACTGGGACTAATCCAGATGCATAAGTAACGTAAAGGAAAACATCTGGAACTGAAGCTAAAGATGGTAACAATAAGGGATAATAAGCCTCTTGAAAAAGAATATCCCTAAATTTAGTAAATATTATAGCTTTAGCCTTCTCATCATAATAATTTATAGTGTTAATGAAATAAACCAACTGATCAGTCGTAAATGTTGGCATCTCTAAATAACCTAGATAACCTTTAGTAGCACAATAACCACAATATGAACAATTTTCTGGAGAAGTTACTCCAACTCCCTCAATAGTTTTAGCTAATATCCCTTTAGGACATGAGGAAATAAGTGTGTTAATTTCCCTTTCAGCAAAAATAGAATCAAAGAGAACAGGATAAGGCCTATATTCATAAAGCTTAAACTTAATTAGCGAACGCCTTGAAATGGTAACGTTTTTTACGGGCTGTAATCTATACACAAGTTCTTGTCTTGATAGCTTTCTTATGTAAGCCATGAGTAAAGCAAATCTATAATTCTCGCTCTTATTAGAAAACCAGGAAAGGGGCAAAACCTCTATTGCTAGAGGATTTAAGCCTAGTCTTTCATCTGCATCAGCAACAAACTTACTCATATCGTACTCGGAAACTATTAGAAGACCTTGTAATTCATTATCTCTAACATCATTAGCTAAATAATCACCGAATTCAGCTACATAAGGAATTCCGCTTTCTTTATAAATTTTAACTAGAAATTCGTCTGTCAAAAATTCCCTAGCCTTCTTGCTAACAACTAATCCAATATTCAATTTTTACCACCACCTAGTAAGTAAGAATTCTCGAAATCAATCCACTTTTTCAATTCTCTACACACAATTTTAAAAATATCAGCCCTAGGGTCATTGATTACATCATTAATCCAATCTGGAACCCATCCTTGTATATGAGTTATAAAGAAATTTTTCTGATCCATTAAGTTCTTATAAACATCTCTTCTTTCTCGCCTCAAAGATATCTCTTCTTTAATTAAGTAAGCCATGAATGCGAGAATATTAGAAATATGATCTTCCTCAAATACAAATTGATTCATATAATTTAACTTTAATCTTCTTGAGTTATAGAAGCGAATAATATCGTCTTTCCTAAACTTTGCTACTCTTTCTCCCATTAACGAGAAGAAACGTTTACTTTCAACTGGTGTTAAAGGTTTGACCCCAAGACCAGTTAAAAAGAGAGTTGTGTACTCAATCAGATAATCGCTTCTTTTAGAAGTTGATAATTTTTCCCATATAGTCTTAAAATTAACAATGGAATTTATTTCTTGAATATCTTTTATCTTTTCCAATTTTTTCATTAACTGGGTATAATCCTCTTCATAATAATTGTAAAGGAATAAGTGCGAAAAAGTATCATATACTAAAAATCTCATAGAAGAGATTTCAAGAAGAGAAGACATATAAAAAACACCTTTAACTTGAAGAATTACCATTCTGTTCTGTATATGTAGAATTATTTCCTTGAGATCCTAAAATAACTACACCGTTTGAAGTCCATACATCATAATATTCTGACTCGCTAAGCAATTCAACATCATTATCAGCAGCGTATTCACTACGCCATGGTAAATAACCACTAGCTGGATTAGCACCAGTTTCTGGACCTAGAACAAATCCACCTTTATCTATAAACAATATATTACCAGGATCAGTTGGATCCAATCTATCAGCCCAAATTCTTGCTTGAACCATACAGCCGTGAATACATGCCGGAATTCTTTCTTCTGGCGGTAATGTTGGATCATAAATTCTATCGAAACAGTGTGTACACTTCTTTGTTACACCTTCAACATAATCGAAGAATCTATTACCATAAGGACATGCATAAATACAGTATTTTGTTCCTATACACTCATTATAATCAACTAGGACTATCCCATCTTCTTCTCTCTTAAATGTAGCACCCACTGGACATACTGGTACGCATGGAGCATTCATACAATGGAAACAGTTTATTGGAATGTTGTAAACCTTAGTTTGAGGATAGTTACCAACTTCAACATAAAGTACTCTCAGCCAGAACATAACGTCCAATTCTCCATAGGGATTTAGATCTGGTAATGGTCCGAACATTCCAGAGGTGTTCCATTCTTTACATGACATTTGACAGCCTGCACAGCCAAAACATTTGTTTAAGTCTGTTATTATAGCATAGTTTTTCTTAGGTGTGAAAGGAAGGGATTTTTGAATTCCACCTTCTTTCGGATTTAAAGTTATAGAGGACATATGAAATCACCTCTATACATATTCATAAAAAGAACTAACTTGATGAGGATTCACCCGCAAAACCATACCTTATCTTATAATTACCTAACTGGTAATTATTAGATGCCAGAGAGTAAGGAGCTACATAACTCCACAGAGACGTAGACTGCATATTGTTGGCGTTAAATCTTAGATGCGGTATATCTACTGCTTGTGCAAATGGTGCACCATTACTTGCCCCGCTTACACTTATTTGTCCACCCATCTGGTTAACAATTACCGACAATATATCTTGGTTAGAGAAATCCTGACCCATATAAACAAACCTATTTGCTGCAACACTTGTTTTAGTTGCTGACACTTTACCGACAATTTTTATTCTGCTATCATGCCATGCAGTTTGCCCAGTTATTGGATCTAAATACATTATTGGGAAAGCATTATCACTCTGTGGTGACAATTGACCACCCCTAGATGGTGGCATGTATGAGATATTAGCCCAGTTGTTCAATATACTATACTTTACTTGCGGAGAATCTGGGGTCATACCTCTAAAGTTTGGTAAAGCTTGAGCTGAAACCACTACCCAAGCAGCACCGGGCCTAGTTGCATTGTCTAAGAATGCTATGGCTGTTAATGTAGTCCTTAGTCCTCCGGACCATGGTTCATTAACAGCTTCAAATTGTACAAAATCACCGCTTTGAATTCCCATACTTTTCACGTAAGGATCAGCAGAACTTAACATAACTGGAGTATATGGCATTATTGCAGTTAACCACGGTACATTAAAACTCCATGAATGATAAGTCCTATCATGTCTCCTTACAAAGAATGTTAATGGGTATTCATTTAAGTCAATACCATCAGAAGTAAGCTCGGAGTTCCATGCTGGAGGTGGATAATAGCCTCCGAATGGTCTATGATAATCAAGTATATTCTTAGCTAAAGCTTGACCATATGAATCATTGGGTAAGACACTTTTAACTAAGAATGATGAGTTGCCAGTTTTCAGATAGAAATAATAATAAGCCGCATTATATCCTTGCCATCTCCCAGCAGCAGCTAACCTAAACTTCTGTAAATATTCTAAGTATATTCTATGTACGTAAGGTAGGCCAATTGGTCCGTAGGCTCCAGGCATATAGGCACCCCAGCCTTTAAAGTAGAACATGTTTACGTTTCTCATATACCTTATTGATGGTGGTAAGACATAAACTGCTCCTCCTTTTCCAACCTTCACAAATCCTGGGTTAATATCCTCTAGTGTCATTTGTCCAGCAGCATACTTTGTTATTATATTTTGAAGCATTTGTTGTAATTTAGGCTGGAATTGAACCGGAATTCTGAAGTAATGCTCAATACCACTAGACCTCTGGTTAGCAGCAATCTTATATGTTTGAGCTGTTGAGAAAGTTTGTCCTTGTGGTACACTGCTTAATATCTGATTTATAACATCTTGTTGATTAGCACCATTGGGTACAAAAGATGCATACAACTTTAACTGTTGAGGATTAGGTGATTGTTTGCCTTCAGCATCTGTAAGTATATACTCAAAGTTACTTCCGTAACCGGCTAATAAGATCCCGCCCTTTAAGATATACATGCCAGATGATATTAATCCTGGCTGACCTTGTTGTAATATTGTAGTTCCAGTTATTGGATCGTGCACAGTGACCGGACTAATTAATGGTAATCCGGTTACTGGATCTTGTGTTGTATAGTGTGGATTCTTTGTTGGATCAATATTATTACTCTGATTGGGATATATTCTTAAGAGCCATGCTAATGTTAATAAGAAATCTCCAGCGCTTAGAACTGGATACATTGCTGGTAACACAGGCCAATTTAATGAATCAGACGGTCCTTGAGGTAAACTAGTTGGTCTATCGAACGTAGAATGAAAACCATAAATTTCTAGGAAGGATAAGTCTGGGATTATTAAATCTACCACATTATTTGTTTCTTGCATAAAGAGATCTATGCTTATTGTGAATGGAATAACATAATTTCCATTATTATCTTTCTCTGTTACTTTTTGTAAAAGATCTGTTAGAGTATAAGCATTATTCCAGTAGGGTGCAGTAATATACCACATCATTGCTTGAATAGTATAAGGAACAACTTGGTTAGGATATTTGTTCATAAAATATGTTGTATAAGCAACAGCACTAATTGATCTTTGAGTTGTTAACGGAATTTCCCAACTATATCCTCTATCTACTAGTAAAGGTCTTCCAGTTTTATATATTACTAAATCATCTGGACCATCTGGGAATCCGTAAGGACCAGCACCAACAATAGTTACGTTCTTAATATCTACAGTACCGTCATTATAAATGTACTCTGTCTTTAGGAATCCAGACCTAGTCTTAGGGAATGTTAAATTACTTCCTTGTATTGCACTTGCAATTTCTGGATCTAAAGTTGGTGTATTAGCTAATGGATGAGGAGGTACAGCATGACCTGGGAAATAGTGAGGATACGGATATTTATATAGGTCAGCGCCTGGATTGTCCCATGCACCTATTACTAAGACTAAATAATAATATGCAGCAGCACTATGGAAACCATTAGCGTGTGCGGCAAGTCCTCTCATAAAATAAATTGAGACTGGCCTTCCAACAACATGATCGTGATATCTACCTAAATAATCAACCCATTTAGCTGGCTCATAAATGGCTTTCTGGAATGCTACAGTAGCTATTTCATTGGCTATCCTAACAATAGTATTATGAGGTATTCCAGTAACATTAGCAACATTTAAAGCACCATATTGAGGAGATTGTTGGTAAGGTGTGTAAGGATCGTAATTCAGTAATTCAGCTCTAAACAGTTCAAAAGCAGTAGTTACAGTTAGCGTTATAGTTTCATTACTACCTAAAGCTTTAGGAACAGTAACTTGAATTGCTGGAACTTTTACAACTTGCCCATTCTTTAATTTGTATGGTACTTGGACTATTTGGCTCTGCATTGAAGATGGTAATTCATCTAACGTTATAATTGGAAATACTCCTTTTTGCCACGGAGTATCTACATAAGAGTAAACATTACCATCATTTCCCATGATAGCCTCTAACCATGGATGTGATGAAGAATATTCTTCATTTGATACTGGCATTCTTAAATGTAAACCTACATTATTACCAGCTGTAGGATCGGTTGGGTCTAAACAATCACCATTTTGAGGATTAGGGTTAACTATAACCAACCATGACAAGTTTGTATAATATCTTAAGAATTCCTCATCAATATGTGGAAATAAGGCGGTTTGCGGAATATCACCAAATTGAGGTAATTGAACTACTTGCCCATTTGGAGCTACTGTCTGCATTATTAATTGCCCGGTTGAAGGATCGTAAGCTGGAGAAACTGGTTGTAATGTTTGTGGGTTAAGGACAGGAGCTCCTTGCCCAGTTGATGCTAAATAAGCCTTATACACATAATAGTGAAAATCAACTAATACCCTTATCCATCCCATAGCTAATGCTCCATCAGTAGCTGGGTTTATGAATAAATGCTCATCAGAAACTGAGTAAAAACCGAATCTTTCTGGAGCTATTGTGACTACCTTACCTCCGTTTTCCCTTATCCTAGCAATAATCCTTCTCATCCAGTTAGGAAAGTGATCTCCAGCTAACCCGGCTAATATAAAATATTGGGCCCTTTCCTCATCTGGCCCTGCATATTCCCAAACTGGAGCACCAGTAACGTAAACTCCAGCGGTATAAACGTTCATTGAACAGAAGCCACCATGTGCTCCAGCATTTGCTGTTCCATAATTACCTGCAAAAAACCCAGCAGTTATCCCAGGAATTAATTGGTCTCTTCCTTGGAAGAAAGCTAAAGCGTGTGGATTTTCTTCTCTAATTTTTAGTAATCCGGGGAAGTTACTGACTCCTAATTGTTGTGGTGATATACCTAGTTTATTCCAACTAGATGCATTTACCCCGTTTACAATTATATCATAAGCAGTATCATAGTCTATTGCAATCCATTTACCACTTCCACGGTCACCTGCCCTTAGTAGCGGAAATCTTAATCTTGCTGGAGCAAAATAGTAATATACATCTGAAGCACCTCTTGGGCAGACTCCTCCATCATTAATGTGCCACCCTATGGTACCAGTTATAAATCTAGGAAAACCTTGTGGTGTTCTCACAATTTCTAATGAACACCTACCAAGACATTGGAAACAATTACCATAAACTACTTCATCATTAGGATAATTTAGTGTATAAGTGAAATCCTCTTGTCCTCTGAACACTTTATCTATTACTGAACCACCTTCAAGCAAAATAGCCGTTGTTAACGCTGTGATACCGGATAGTTTTAGAAAATCTCTTCGCGTTAGTTTTAAATTACTCATTTCAATCGTAATGTTGTTAAATTAACTAATTATTTATACCTTCACTTCAGTTTAGTAATATGTACGCATAGAAATAAAAAATTAAAGTAAATCCTCTAGTTCTTTTCTGGTATCTGGATCTAACTTAATAGCCTTAGCTGCAAATTCCTTAGCTTTAGCTAAATCACTCAGTTCTTTCATTACTCTAGCTTTCAACGCATAATATCTCCCTTTCTCCTCAAGGCTTATAGCCTTATCAATGAACATATTAGCGTCTTTATGTAAGCCTAACATATAATAGGAGAGAGCAACATGATAGTACATATCTGCTGTCGGGGATAATCGCAATGCAGTTTTAAACTCCGCTAAAGCCAATTTATAGAATCCAGTTTCAAAATATATCTTTCCCTTAAGAAAATGAAGATTAACATTATTTTTATCAATGTCCAAAGCTTTATTTATCTCTGATAGTGCATCCATTTTTAGTCCAACGTTATAATAACACATAGCTTTCATTACTCTAGCCTCAATATTCTTAGGATTCATAGAAATAACGTCATTTAAATAAACTAGAGCGTCTTCGTAGTTCTCCTTAGAAAAGAGAATCTTTGCTTTTAAAAACTTATAATCGTAACTTATGGGTAAAATACCAAGAGACTTATCAACGTAGTTTAGTGCTTTATCCAAATCTCCTTCTTCAAAATAATATTGAGCTAATATATAATAAAGCACGTGACTTAAAGGGTACTTATTTATTCCTTCTTCTAGACTTTTTATAGCATCTTCTTTCTTACCTAAACCTTTATAGCATTCGAATTTAATATAATAACTCTCTAACCTATCCACATTGCTAACTTCTTTTATTGCCTCATCATATTTACCTAGTCTATAGAGCAGAAAACCCCTAAGAAGTTTTGTGTCTTCATCATCGCCTTTCAATTCTTTTATTGCCTCTTCAAATTTACCTTGTTCTATTAGTTCCTCAATGTTCACAACTTAACTTTTTCATTTAAGATTAAAAAGATAGCTAATATGTATGATTATTCATATTACAAAAGTGAAGTGAATGTTTATTTAAAAAATAAATTAATGTTCGAATGAATAGAAATGGGACAATTTACAGCTCCAGCACCTCCCCCTTACGGAATACAAGCACCAATACAGCAGATAAACGAATATCCTTTATGGGGAACAGAAGTAGCATTAGCATTATATTTTACTGAAGTCGCCGGTATGCTAATGGCTATAATAGGTGCTTTAGAGCTAACTGGAAAATATCCAAGTATGGCTAAGAAAGGTGCTCCTACTGTATTTGTATCAACCATATTAGCATTTGCATTTTTTGCTTATGACCTAGGAAGACCGTTAGCTGCAACATCCTCACCAATTGAGGCTTTAATAAACTTTTCCCACTCTTGGATGGCTAGAGGTATAATATTTGTCTCAGGATTACTACTATTTTCCTTACTGTATATGTTCTCCATATTCCTAAAATTACCACAAAAATTGGCTAGGAGTTCGAGAATTACATTTGCAGTTCTTGGAATGTTATTTGGAATATTTGCAACAACATATAGTGGTTTTGAATTTGCAGCTACTACAGGAATTCCATTTTGGAATAATGCTGGTATACCATTATTATTCTTAGCTGGTGGTGTTTTCGTAGGTTCTGGTATCGGTTATATTTTAGCATTCGTAACTAAAGGTGATGAAGGAATAATGGCTAGAAGATTAATGGCAAAACTTTTAGCTTTCTCTGGAATTGCGGAATTAGCCTCATGGTTCTTATTCCTAGCAACTGTGAACTTTATTTATGTATTTGATGAAATAGCCTATGATTATTTACTATCACAAAGTACATTTTATATAGATCTAACACTATCCGCTCTTGCTGTACTAATTTCTGGAGGAGGAACTCTTGTATTTTCATTTAGAATGATGCCTATGCCAAAAGAAGCGAGCAAATCATTAGGTGAGATAAAACCAGTGGATTTACCAACAGCAGTAAAGTACGCAGTTCTAATAGCAGCTATTTTCGCAATAGTTGCCGCATATCTAACTAGAGCTGACATATTGTTTGCTGGACAATATGCATACCAAGTTGCACCAATGACACCTTTCCAGATAGTAAGTAATCAACCAATACCAGTAGGAAGTTTTGGATGGAGAGGTTAGAAATAAAAACAAAGTTATTTTTAATTCCTTTCTTTTTTTCTATTATATTATTAATTATTAACAAACTGTTTTAAAAATAAAGTTTTTAAACCCTTATATTAAATATTTTATAGTAAAAAAATGTTAGGAACACCGCTCGTAATTTCTGATTTCCTTCTTTTTTTATTAAAAGAGAGTATGATACTCTCGAGCCTAAAGAACATAGACCCATCGGTCCTTGAAGTAATATCCAGATTTAAATTACATTTTCTAGTTTTATTATCTGCAAAAAGTTCAATAAAGGAATTAAAAATACTATCTAAGTTAACTATAATAGGACCCTTGTCTTCATATAAACTTTCGCAAGAACTAGGAATGCCGTCAGCAACTGCATGGAGAATTTTAAAGAAACTTTGTAAGGAAGGGTATGTACAAAAAGGAGAAAAGAGCTTTAGCATAACACCTAAAGGACTCGCTATTCTCTTTAAAAATTATCATGATGATAAAATACGAAAAGTTGTAGCTAAAAGGCTAAAGGAAATTTGGAACTATGAAGGTAGCGTGGACGAAATTTACTACTTGCTTAAGGATATGGTTGATTTAATTGATAAAGGAAAGATAGATATTAAAAACATTTGTCTTAATTATCCAGCATCATTAGCAGGATTTTTGTATCCTCTAGCTGGTGAATTGTCTGAAGAAACAAAAAAAGTAATAGCACATTACATGCTAAAAACATTCCCTTCAACTAATTTAACCCCCTATTGTAGGGGAATAATATCATTTGATAATAGAGCTACTCCGTATCTTATAGCTGTAGAATGTAAAGTTGAAGGAATAAAATTAAACCATTATTGTGAGTTATTACAAAAATTATATAACAAAAATTCTATAAGTTAAAATAAAAAAGAAAAATTTTTTATTAAAAATTTATTTAGCAACTTCTCCCAATACTTTAAATATTTCATTGAAGTCTGCTTCACTAAGTTTAACAAAAACTCCGTAGTTACCCATTACACATACTGCATATTCTCCCGCAGCTACTGCCCAACCGAGGAATGGCGTCCAATTCATTCCGCTGATCTTTGTAAATAATTCAGCCTCTGTAGTTCCCATTAATGAATTTGCAGCACACATCTTAGCTACCATTTCAGCTAATTCTTTAGTTAATGGTCCCTTATACTCTACTAACTTACCATCTGCAGTAAAATGGCCTGCTGCTATTGCTCCCTTTAACTTCATTAATCTGTCGAGTTTTTCGGAGACAGACATGTTTCTCTGATTTAAATTATATCTATCATATATATAAGATTTTTGTGAAAAACATTTTAATAATAAATTTAACTTGATTTTTGAAATGTTTAAATTATTATGATTAACATGTTAAAAGTAGTTAAAGGAAAATTAAAGAAGATAAATAATGTAAATAGAAAAAAATATAAGGAAAATTATTATATTGAAAATTTACTAAATAAAGAAATTTCCTATAATCAACGATTTAAGAAAAAGAGTCTAATAAGTATTGTGAAAATAGACGAAATAAAAAGGATGAGGCAAATAGGAGAAGAATATGAAAAACTTCTTGATAACCTGCTCAATCTTATTTTCCAGAAAGCATCAAATTGCTTGGCATTAGAGTTAGACGACTCTCTTACACCAATATTTGCTACAACACAAGTAAAAACACCGAATAGTTTACTTGCTTTTCCTTACAAATGTAATGGAAAAATAGGTTACATAGTAGTAACTGAAGATGGAAAAATAGTATTTGAGGATGAAGAAGGAAATATAATACAGATCGGAGATATAAGTATATGAAAAAAGTTACGGATTTTAAGGGAAAATTGTTCGAAGGACCAATATGGGTTAAAGACACACTCTATTTTGTGGACATTATTAGAGGTGAAATACATAGTATAAAGGAAAATCAACACGAAGTGATAAGACTAAATTCTTATGTGAGTTCAATACAACCAAGGAAGAAAGGAGGACTAATTGCAACATCTGGAAAGGGATTCTATATAATAGAAAATAATACAGTAAAACTTCTATATGAAGTTGAAAATTGGGATGAAAGAAATAGGTTCAATGACGGGAAATGTGATGCTATGGGAAGGTATTGGGTAGGGACTATGAACTTAGAGGAAAAGTATCCAACTGGAGCACTATATGTCTTAGACCTTAATATGAAGCTTAGAAAGATTTTAGATGGGGTCACTATATCAAATGGATTAGCATGGAGCCTAGATAATAAAAAGTTCTATTATATAGATTCTCCTACAAAGAAAATATATGTATTTAATTTTGACCTTATGAAAGGTGAAATATCAAATAGAAACACCTTAATAGATCTTTCTTCATATCCTGGAGTACCAGATGGAATGACAATCGATTCTGAGGGAATGTTATGGGTAGCTCTTTATGGTGGAGGAAGAGTATTAAGAGTTACTGAAGGTAGGGTGTTAGAGGAAATAAAAGTCCCCGCCTCTCACGTAACTTCAGTAACATTTGGAGATTCAGATTTAAAAACACTCTACATAACAACTGCAAATGACGAAGAAAATGGAGGATACATTTATTCTGAAAGAGTTGGCGTTAAGGGAGTGGAAACTTATTACTGTGAATTCTAACCGAAGTTAGTTCTTCTTTTTTCTATATTTTCATTACATATCACATTAGCCATCTTAACCTCATCATCAAAATATTTTATCTTAACTATTTGCCTATCATCAAAATATTCTGGGTACACGTGTTTCAAATTATCTGTTGAAAGCCCAGTATTATATAGACTATAAATGGGTTTTCCCATAGCATATGCCATAAAGAGCTCAATTTGAGTACCTACACCTCCACCAAGGCTAACTAAAACATCAGAAGACCTAACTAACATCACTGACCTACATCTAAACTCGCACCCCGTATATACTTTAATAACTTCATCTGGAATTTCCACATCTTCTCTCTCTATAGGAAGAAAAAGGATAACCGGTAATCCTTTATTTAGAGCCTCGTCTACCACAACTTTCATTAATCCCCAGTAACCACCTAAAAGTAATCTAACATTTTTACAACTTGACAGTCCATCAACAAATCTTTTAGCCCTTTCCTTTAATTCTTCTGAGACCTCTCCGCTATGTGCAGCTATACCAATTTGCATAATTACGTATGGGCTAAAGCTGGTAATATTTTTAACAGAGCTAGAATAATTCCTATTAATACACCGATTTCAACTAGCAATATTGTTATACTCCAATCCTCTTCATTATCTTTTTGACTCATATATTTTAATTCAAGAAGGGAAATTATAAATTATGTGTAGAATGTTAGCTTATATAGGGGGAAAGGAAAAGCTTAAAAAACTTGCAGAGTGTTTGATAACATCCGCTAAAGACGACCCTATAACACATGACGTACATTCTGATGGTTGGGGCATTGTGGCTTTCCAAGAGGACGAAATAATTTACTATCGCAGTGTAAATCCTATCTTTAAAGAGAGAGAAAAACTCATAAATATTATAGATTCTTTAAAGAATGCTAAAGTAATTATTCACGCTAGATTAGCTACTGATAAGTCATTAATAGCATCTTATTTATCACATCCATATATTGAAAGTAATGAGAAAGGAATATTCTTTATTGCCCATAATGGTAGTGTTGATAAACAATCGCTTGGTGAAGCTTTAGGAATAAATCCTAAACTTATGGTTGACTCTGAGCTTATTGGAAAGTATATACAGAAAAAAGGAATAGAAGGAGTTAAAGACTTGATTAAGTATACTAAATCTGCCTTAAACTTACTAATATTATATTTGGATAGAGAAAGTAGAAAGTCTCACTTATACTATTTTAACTATTATAATAAAGATTACATAAGAAGTAAAAGAATTCCAGAAGAGTATTATAAAATGTATATTGGTGAGAATTACATTTTCTCCTCTTCGTTAGCTTATACTGGTTGTGACAAGATGAGAGAG
This sequence comes from Sulfurisphaera ohwakuensis, assembly GCF_009729055.1. Taxonomy (GTDB): domain Archaea; phylum Thermoproteota; class Thermoprotei_A; order Sulfolobales; family Sulfolobaceae; genus Sulfurisphaera; species Sulfurisphaera ohwakuensis. The sequence goes on from NZ_CP045484.1 coordinate 1,871,486, forward strand.
GCTGAGTTCGGAGAACTAAAAGAACTCTAATTTTTTATTCCTAGTAGTTAATCTAACTATTAATGATGAGTAGGGACCTCTAAGATTGGTGAAGAGAACTTACCCGTCTGACAATAATTTGATAAAACCTTAGTATAGCAGACATTATAAGTAAAATAATCGCTAAGGGAATTAATGCTATATTTATTAAAAAGAAAGTAGAATCGGATGCAATTAAAAACGGTAAGAACAAAATCATTAATTTCTCTAATGAGAGTAACCTTAAAGAAATAAGTAATAAGAAAAGTAATGCATTACTCGTGGCTTTATTGATTTTTCTTAACATTATGTTTACCTCTTTCCTGGAGTAATAAATTTAATCCAAGATTAATAATGCCTTATTTGTAGGAATTAATAAGTTAAAAATTCGAAATATCATTTTATCTGTTTTTATTTCTATGTAATAAAGAGTTATTATTAAAGAAAAAACTACAAACTATTCCTACAAATTTTGTCTATATTTAAAATAAGATTGCAAGAATCTCATCTCAGTACCTGCTCTTTGTAAAGATTATCTATTAATATATCTATGACGACATTATCACTGGCTAAAACAACAATGATTACCATATCCTTTTTAATGCCTAATAACAAATATATAATTATGAAAATTGTTGAAGATAAAGATGGTGAAAGGTTCTTAGTCATTGAGAGTAAGGAGGACTTAGAGAAGTTTAAGGAAGATGTTTTGAGGAGAATTAGGGAGAAGGCTAAGGCTTATAAACCTTCCATGAGTCCCAATCTCCCAAATAAATACTACACAGTTTTTTGAATCTACACTATAAATTATTCTAAGATTACCAGTAACCTCTATTGAAAATAAAGGATTTCCATATTTGTCCCTACCCAATTTTTCCCTCGCATATTTAAAGGGATCTATTTCGAGCAATTCTATTTTTTCAAAAATAAGCATAACGACCTTATCGTTATATCTATCAGCAACAAAATCTATTAGCTCTTGATAGTTCCTAGCTTTCCTCATTGAAAACCTCAATTCCCACTTATCACAAACCACAATAAAAAGATATAGAAAACATATTTAAAAATCTTTCTCTTTTCATATATTATCTCTTCAGAAATTATAGTTGTACAAATAAAGTAGTTCACATAGAATTTTTGCAGTAAACTAGGAGTTTACTGAATTTTTCAAAATTCAATGAGAAGAAAGCTTAATAGTTAGAAAAGTAAGAATAAGAATTAGGGATGAGGGGGTCAGGTCAGTTGCCGGTTGATCTATCATAGGTCAATTCGGACCCTCCTCATCATCCCCTCATCCCCGATTCCTATTTGTGAAAAAACACATTTAAAGAACTTTTCTGTTTTTAATTTTGTTCGATTAATATTTCATTAGAAATAATATGGATAAGTAATATAATATGCAATTAATAGGAGTATGAATCAGGTAAACATAACCAAAACGTTTACAGCGGAGTTCTGAGCTCTCCATCTCATGAAGAATGAGACTTGTAATTCATTTTATCAATACAATTTTTCAAAATTCAATGAAACTAATTACCATATCCTTTTTAATGCCAGCAATAAACATATAATTATGAAGACCGGAAAGGATGGGGAATATTATTATGTTGAATTGGACAGGGAGGAAATAATTAAGCTTAAGGAAATTGTTGAGAAAAAGGCTAAGGACCGTAAACCCTCTTATGAGATCCCATCTTCCAAATAAATACAATACAGTTTTTTGAATCAACACTATAAAGTATCCTTATATCCCCCGTAACTTCTATGGAAAACATGGGATTACCGTACTTATTCTTTCCCAGCTTCTCTCTCGCATATTTGAAAGGACTATCGAGTATGAGTAATACCTTTTCCAGAATAAGCATAACCAATTTATCGCTTTCAAATTCATCAAGCAAATATTCCGCTAATTCTTCTAAACTGTTTATTTTCTTATTGAACATAAACCTTGCAGTCCATTTCTCACAAACCACGATGAAATAAAAAGAAAATAATATTTAAAATCTTTTCTATTTTTATTTAATATCTCTTTAGAAATAATATGGATAAGTAATATAATATGCAATTAATAGGAGTATGAAACCGACAAAGATTGCTAAACCATTTACTGCGGGGTTATCATATCTGAAGTGGGCTAATGCGAACCTCCTCCATTTCCCATTTTTCTTCACATAAACCCCGGCTTCAGTAAACATATCCAAGAACATATGTGTGGGACCGACAATAATACCGGAAACCAATACTTCCACTAAAGCATAATAACCGTATATATAGTGTATTAGGAAGATTAAGGGAACTGTAGGTAATAATCCCCATACTACACTCCTCGGATAAGTGTGGGTTAAAGGAGTCCTAACCGGTATTAAACCTCTCCCCGTCAACAATTCCCTATGCCCCAACCGATCAATCAAAGAATTACCCAAAATAGAAGAATATGCAGCTATGAAAAAATTCGTGAAAAAATTGTTAGAAAGAAAAACCAAAACTAATGATATAACACCAAGCGAGAAAACATAATGAGTCCTCAATTTCACAGAATAGAATATATAAAAAAGGTATTTAAATTTAGTTACTAGAATATTTCTTTACTAATTCATAAAATTCTCTAAATTCTCCTCCTTTATAGACGTTAAACTCTGCATTTTTCAATACACCAGTTACAAACTCCTTACTAATCTTTATTGGTAAATTTTTAACAATATAATCTGCAGCTATATCTAAGTTTTCTTTAATTATAGTTATTCCCTCCATATACGCATTAATAACTTTATCCTCTTGTGAATTTATGTGAATTCCACAACTTCCTGGAACGTTAAGTAGATCTTCAAATGCTTCTCCTTTCCCTAAAGCAGAAGATAATGTTGCTGCACTAATTTGATTATTCTTTAACATATTTACAAGTTGCATCATATCATCAGAGTATACTAGTTCAGCCTTAACCTTTTTTAGATCTATTACAGCTCTTGTTAAAACGTCAGCAGCACTCCCCTTTCTCCAAACTCCTATTTTACCCTCTGTTAGTTTAGGCGAAATCAACATTAACTTCTTTACAGTAATAAAATCAATCCTTAGCCCTCTTTTTGCTAATGAAACTGTAGAATCAACTATAGCATCGACATCTTTTCCACCTTCTTTTCCGAAAATTATTTCTATGTCTTTATTCTTCATTTGATATGCTAATAAAGGGTAGGATACTGGGCCTGGAGCGGCTAATATTCTAATTTTATTCTGAGAATTCATGAGTTTCTATGAAACTACTTTTCTTAAATGCTTTTATTAGAAAAATTGACGATAACTAAACTTAAATATAGCGAGATAAATTACACCTTTATGCAAAAAAAGGATATAACATTTCTTCATGCATTATTAATTATTATTCCTTTGACTATTGCAATAAGAGCATCTAATAATATGTTAATGACAACAATTCCCCTTGTAACCAAATACATATTTAATTTTAGCGAAAGCGAGATCGGAATTATTTCAGCCCTAACTTCACTGTTTACGTTTATTGGAAGCGGTGTAATCAATTCTAGATTGAAACGCGATATGAGGAAAAAAGTTTTTAGAGTATCTGGCATAGTTTACGCTATACTTTTACCTATCTTTTATTTTGCTTCTCCAATTACTATTTGGGTTTTATCAGCGTTAGCCGGGATTGTTCTTGGTATACTTATGCCAAATATTATTACTTACGCTGGGTTATTAAAAGATAGAAAGCAAAGGGAAAGAGTACTCTCAATTTATACCTTAGCATTATCAGCAAGTTTAGTAATTGGACCAGCAATTGAGTCATGGATATTAAATTACTTTTCACTCCTAGAAGTTTTCCTATTCTTTGCCCCATTCTCAATTCTTTCTGGGATAATGTCATTCTTTGTAGATTTCCCAGAAGAGAGAAATGACGGTAAAAAGACAAAAGTCTTCGAAAATCCAGGGTTTATAACGGCAGTTATCAATATCTTAACATATAATATAGTTTTCTCAATACTTCTTGCTTTTGCAGGAATATATGCAAAATCTACTTTTAATATCTCTTACTCTTCTGTTACCCTAATCTTCTCAGCTTTCTTTCTAACCTCATTCCTTTCTAGGCTTTATCTTTCTATTAGGCCTGCAGAAAGGCTATGGTATTATATGTCTTTTGCAATATCAATAACAACACTTGGTTTAGTATTTATTTCAGTTTTACCATCAAACTTAGTTCTCTTTACAGTAGCTCTCTTGCTTCTAGGAATTCCTCATGGAATAACATATCCATTATCCATTATTTCTATAAGTAGAACTTTTTTACCGGAAGAAAGAAATGAGGCTAACAGTATCTTCTTTGCAGTCATGATGTTAATAGGCATAATAACTCCTACAATATCGGGCTTTGTAATTGAGATAATTGGATTTAGAACCACTCTAACTTTAATAATCCCTATAATCCTCTCGCTTCTAGTCTTGTTAAGACGTTATGTTAAATATGTTGATAATCAGATTGATAGAACCCATATGAATATAGCTAAATGACTCTGAAAATAGAATACTACATAATACTTTGCCACTATAGACCAAAGCTTTCAACAGCATAAGGATGAAATGGTTCTCTAATTAGCAGTTTACGTAAAATCCTAACGATAAGATAATTTTTAAATAAACCATTCTCAGTAGTGAATATTCTTACTATAAAAACGATAGAACTTATCATATTTACTAAAATTAGATATAAGTATTAGAAAATTATTTGTAAGAATTATCTTGTGCAACGATTTTCCAATAAATGCTACTCTAATCTTCAGTTATGGCCTTAATGTTTTCTGTTTGTCTAACAAAGAGAAGAGAATAAAACCTGATACAGCAGATATTAAACCAAATTCTTTATATATAGGTGTTGAAAGCAACAAGGAAAAGACAAAACTACCTAAGAGCCCAGATACAGCTTTTCCAGTATATAGAATTGCATTATTTGAAGTAGAATATTTTTCACCGAATATGTCTCCAGATATTGAAAAGTAAAGTGTTATAAGTGAACCACCAAAAAATCCAATTACTATTACTGAGGCTAATATAACGTTAAAAGTAAACAGTAGACTCCCTAATATCATCATAGTGAGTGTTAAGATTAATGTTCTGTATCTTCCTAGTATGTCTGAAATATACCCCAAGATTGGTCTACTTATCCCGCTTAACAAAGGAAATAATGTAATTAAGAATAACGTATTCTCATTTCCTATCACAGAAAGTGATGATGAGTATATTGTTAAAGGAACTGCGCTTAATGCAAATGAAAGGTAAATTAACCACCATCTACCTTCTTTTATTATTTTACTTGGTTTTTCTCCTCTTACAGTGCCAGGATATTCCACAAAATTCAATAGAAATGATAATGACACTACTTCTACTAGCCCTATGATCAACATTACTAGCCTATAATCTTGATAGGGATAAATAAAGGGATTCACTATTGATGCACCTAGACCGAAACCCAAGGATACGAAACCGGTAGCAAATCCTCTAGTCTTACTAAACCATTTTACAGCTAAATTTGCCGCAATTCCATACAAGATCCCTTCACCTATACTTCCTAAAGACCAAAAGAAATAGAACTCGTAAATGGTATTTGAAAATGAAGTACCTAAGAAGCCTATTGCTGAGAGTATTGATGATATAATTCCAATACCTTTAGGCCCTTTATAGTCAGCTATACTTCCTCCAATTATTTGGAAAACTGTTGAAAAGAATGTAAAGAGAGTGAAAGCTACTTCTATTTCTGGTATCGTAGAATTTAATCCTTTAACCAGGTGAGGTAGGAACGCATTCCAAGAATATTGATATAATGAGTTGAATGACATAATAATGAATCCAATTATTAGAAATTTTCTCTTCACAGTTACTACTTGTTGAAATAATTATTTATATTTCTTTAGCTCATATAAGGTTGTGGGTTATAAATCTAGGCTTTATCATTTAGGCAAATGGAATTTTCTAAGATATAGGTATAATCTGATAATAAGTAAAAAATTGGCTTTAAAGATTGCTAGGAAGAGATGGAAAGAGAGATATTTATGAGTTTCATTAATTAACACATGCTAGTTGAAATTCACCTTAACCTTTTAGAGTTTAAAAATTCCATTTCCAATTATATTCTAGAGACTGAAGAAAATGGATGGAACAAAATTAGAGGTTTCGAGGGTGAGTATTACTATAAAGAATTTAATGGATATGCTATTTTAGTTTCCACTAATTTTCCTCTTGAAAAGGGATATATTTTCGAGAATTTAAAGGTTAATAAGCTTAGGGAAATTCTTGATCAACCTGGAAAAGTTAAGTATTATTTAACGTTAGATATTTCTGATAAAGCACTAAGTACTACTGAGGAGGATTGTTTTGATACTTTCCCTGGCATAGACGTTGTTAACGGTATGTTAAAGGATTTTCAGTTCTTTAGAGACGAATGCTGTGTAAGAATAATTACAGAAATGGATTCTATTGATGATTTTCCTAGTGCATTAAATAGGATAATTAATGGATTCCAACTTTATTACTCAATAGTTAACCTTCAGGAACAAGTAGCTATAAATTACGTTAAGAACTATATTAAGTGAGGAATACTTACATGCCAGATCTCTAACAAACCTAAAGTAGTAATTTAAGGATCTTCTCACTTAATCAAAAACCAAGAGATATTTATTCATAAGTAAGTGAAATTTTCGTTTATTATTCTGTGTTTATTTCTAGGTTATTCTTAGTTATCTCAGATACAAAAGATTCTCCAGTTAATACTTATAGAAAAATTGTTACATTTGTGCATTATGTTAAAAATGTATAATAAAGATCAGTTTACTAATTGAAAATTCTTTCCTAGTAAGTGCTAAGACTAAGAAAATAAATTAAAAATTATTAATTAAAGAACAAATATTATTTTTTACGGTAACGAAATTTTCTAAAATATTATTCAGTAATTTTTACTCAATGAAGTGGAACTAAGTTGGTATTAATACTCTTTTTTACATATATGTGCATATTTATTTTTGTGAATATAAAAAATAGAAAGTATGTTATAAGATTAAACTTTTGAGAAGAAAAACTTTTTAATAACAAAGTTAAATAATCATTTTGGGAATTGAAATGTCAAAGATAAACTTCAATGAAGGAAATGCAACAAGGCTAGAGTATATATGGCCTATAAGGTTTGCTGTAGGATGGATGTTTTTAGATGGTGGTTTAAGAAAAGCAGTATTAAAGCCAGCTAAACTAGACCCTAATTCTCCTTCATTTGTTGGAGGAAAACTAGTTAACTTCTTACCCCATGCAGGACCATTTAAACCATTTTTACTAATGACTTTAGAGAATCACGCATTAAATGTAACTTTCTTAACAATATTCAGTTACATAGAGATTCTAGCTGGTCTATTCTTAGTTATAGGACTTTTGACGAGACTAGCTGCCTTTGGTGCAGCTGTAATGGCTATTGGTATGGCTCCAGCTTACTGGTTAGGTTCAACATGTGAGGATGAGTGGCAAATTGGTTCATTACTAACTGCTGGAGCTATAGTAGTTATGTTAACTGGTGCTGGTAGGGTTTGGGGATTGGATTATTTCCTCTACAAGAAGTTTGGTGATAGAGGTATTGCTAATGTTCCAATATTAAAGTGGATTAAATTGTGGTGAGAAAAATGAACAAAGTAGCAATTGTAGGAATTATTTTTGCATTATTCACTGTAGGCTGGATTTTAGGTACTGGCCAATGGGCATATGGTAATGTTGTAGGACCATTATTCAATAATTCAAAACTACCAAAGCTTAATGTTACCTATATTACTGCATATAATACTCCGCAAGGCTTATGCTTGATCATGAATATTACTGATATTGATGGTCCTGATGCATACCCAGCATCTGCTCCTCTAATGGAAATATCTAATGGAACATGGCACATTTTCCTAAACTCTTCACAGATTGCTAATGATACAGTAAAGATAATTCAAGCACCATGGAATGCAAATAAGAAGGATTCTGTTAATTGGTACTCAGGATTTATAGTTGTTTTAGGAAGTGAAGGACAATTCCATCTGCTAATAAAGGGATTACATTTATCTCCAGGTAAGTATGAAGTAAAGCTGTATACTCCAGCAATAAGTTCAAGCAGGCAAGCGATTGCTTACTTCACGATAAGTAGTTGAAGATAGTTTAAATTTTTCTTTTTGTATTTTCTTTTATGGAAAATTATTCTAAGGAGATACGCGAGAGGGCTTCTCAAATTTATTCAGATGGAGGTATTTTAGGTTTATTAAAGCGAGGCAATAAGTTAATTGGAATTGTAAAAGATATTGATATTTATAGGGTTGAATACGATCTGTCACTAAATAAAGGAAAATGTGAGTGCAGACTTGGAGAAAACTGTGAACATATTTATGCGATTAAGATGAGCTATGAAAAAGGTGAATATATAGATTTTGATAGCTTAGAAAATAAGATTATAGGACTTAATAAAAGAGAACTTCTTGGAATTTTAGTTACTTTAATAGAAAAATTCCCCATGATTGCTAATTATATCTATCCTATTGAGAATGCTAAATATTCCTTAGAGAGATATATAAATCTGATAAAGCAAAATCCTGGGGAAAATATAGTTAACTCATTTACTGATTTTCTTATAAATAATAGAGAAAAAATTAATAAAGATGATATTTTTATTATTCTCGATACTATTGCATCTTGTAAAAGTAAATGCTTCTATAATTTTATCACAGAAAAACCATATGATGAGAATTTAATGAAAACTTTAGCTAATATATTATTAGAGAAAGAAGTTAAAGAGGATGATATCAAAAAATTGGAGAAAATTATTGGAAAGGATAAATACGGTAACCTTGATACTTTTGTTTTAACTTTACTCGATAACGAGGATATAAGGAAATTAATGGATATTAGAATTTATCTAAATGCTTTAATTAGAAGAGGCGATAAGGATAAAATATTAAAATTACTTCAAACTGATGTAATTTCTAAGGAAGAGAAATTTAATATTCTACTTCAAACTGATGAGAAAGAGGCTTTAGAATTCGCAAAAATCAATATGCTTTACTCAAGCCTCTTCAATTATTATTATAACTTAGGTGAATTTTCACAAGCATTAGAAAATTTAAAGAAAATGATAGAGCTTAAAGATATTATTGGTATAAGTAATCATAAAGATAAAATATTGCCTCTTATAAAAGGCAATCCTGATCTAGTTAAGTCGTTATATGAATTATCTAAGGATAATGTAATCCTCTACCCTCTTCTTATCAACCTATATGATGTAGCATCTGGTTCTTTAAAATATGACATTGCAGTTACAGTAATGGATAAGTTTCTTTCCTTAAAAGATTTCTGCCCAGATGTAATAAGGATAGTAGGAGAACAAAGAAAGGAAAAGTTAAGCTATATTGTGCAACATTTAACTGAAGAACTTGTGGAAAGGAAGAGATATGAAGACGTAATACAATGTCTAAAAGTTGCTAGAAAATATATGATGATTGAAGATTTCAATAATTTATTATCACAAATAAAAGAGAATTACAAAAGAAAGAGACAACTAGTTAGTCTTATAAATAAATATTTATCATAATACTTCCTACTTTATTTAAGATTATTTTTATTTGGATGGTTAAATAGTTTAAAAATTTGTACTTAAAAAGTGTGTTTATAGGTAAATAATTTAAGATTATAGATTTATTTCAGGGATTTCAAAAAGGACTTTAAAACAGTTAATTTTATTTTTCGTGTATTGGGGGTTCATATGAAGAAATGTCCCAAGAGAAAAGATCTCTATTCTTAAGAGAGAGTTCTGGTCTAGTAAGAGAAGTTAGCCCCTGGGCATCAATGTCAGCAACTTTCGGATTAGTAACCGGTGGTGTACCAATTCTTATAATTTCATGGCTTTTCACAGCACCGGGGGCAAATTGGGTGCTAGCCTTCTTACTAGCTTTACCCCCAACTTTAGGAATGGCATTTCTTTTTTATATAGCTGGAGTTTCAATGCCTAGAGCTGGAGGAGACTATGTTTTTAACAGTAGGGCAGTCCATCCAGTAGTAGGTTTTGTAAATTATTGGGGTTTATTTATAGGTTTTGCACTTTCTTTAGGGTATTATAGTTACTTAGCCGCACAATGGTTCGCATATTTATTCTCTGGTATTGGATTAGCTTACAGTAATCAATACTTTCTAAATATAGGCAATTTCTTAGGATCTACTGAAGCTGAGGTAATTTTAGGAACAATTGTAGTCATAATTTCAACAGCTTTAGCTATGATACCTAGATTCCAATGGAAGTTTGTGCTGTGGGGAGGTATAATTTCCCTTTTATCTAGTATAATAATGTTTGTTGCATTAGCTCAAATAAGTCCATCTCAATTTGCACTAGCCCTAAGTAAGAATGTTGGGATACCAAATGCTTATAGTGAAGTTATTCAAGACGCGGAAAGTAATGGATTAACATTTTATCCGACTTTATATGCGTCATTTTTAGCATTACCAGTAATTTGGTACTATTATACATGGTACAATTTACCAGCTTCATGGTCCGGAGAAATGAAAAGACCGAAAATGAATGTGCTTTATTCAATAATTCTAGCAATACTGATAATATCAGTATATTATATTTTAATAGTATACTTTAGCGAGAAAGCTTTTGGTGCATCTTTCCTTACATCATGGAGTTATATATCATACAATGGTATTAATGACACTGTTTATAACACTCTAAGTAATATAGGAGATTTTATACCATACTTCGCATTTATTGTAAATCACAGTTTAGCGCTATTCATTATTATGTTTATTGCATTATGGCTACCAAACTTTTATAGTAACCCACCATTAGTTGTAGCATTAGTAAGATATCTATTCGCATGGTCTTTTGATAGGGTTATGCCGTCATGGTTAGCTGATGTTAATGATAGATTTAAGTCGCCATTAAAAGCTACAATATTAGTTGGTATTTTAGGTGAAATTGGAGTATTACTTTATGCGTTTAACACTCCAGTAGCTATTGTAGATACTACTGTAGTATTTGAAATAGGATATGCAATTTTCGCAATATCTACTGCGTTAATGCCATTTGTAAGAAAAGATCTCTATAAAAGAGCTGTTCAGCATAAATGGAACATTGCTGGAATTCCAGTTATATCAATAATTGGATTTGCCGTTTTCGGCTTTCTGATGTGGGTGCTAGCCCTCACTTGGAATAACCCAGTGTTACTACCAGTGAATTTTGTAACTATCCTATCTCTAGGAATAATATATGGAGCCGGAGTCTTAATATATGTTACAGGTTATCTACTGAATAGAAGAAATGGAATAGACCTAAACTTGTTATTTAATGAGGTTCCACCAGAATAATTTTTTTATATTTTATTTCATTATTTTAATACATGAATTTACTGATTTTATTTTCAATTGCAATTTCCATGTTATTAGTTATGTTCTATGTTATCTATGAAGTAAAGAATTGGAGGAGTGATAGGAGAGTTTTAGTTGCTATCTATGTAGAAGGTATGATGCTAGTAATGAATTTAGGGGCTTATCTTTATCTTTTACTTCACGACCTCTTTCTGTTTCTTGTAATAAATGGAGCTTATATGATATTTGGCCTTTATGCTATCCTTAATATCAAATCTATATCAAGAAGTATAGTATACATACTATTTTCCTCATTTATGATTATTTCTGAAGTATTTATGGGTTCGCTTTTCTACATTCTTCAAACGGATATGCCGGCTAACCTTGATTCCTCTGTAGAAAATCCATGGTTTGTCACAGTTATGGTTGCTGAAATGATTTTTACATTAATGGTATCTTTTAAGAGACTTGATAAGACATTAAGAAATTATCTTATAAGCTTACTTCTATTAATGCCTTGGTTTCCTGTGATTTTCTCTAACTACGCCTTCTTATTCTCTTCAATAATAATGATAGGTGCTACTATATTAGTTTATGAGACTCTGTATAATCAGAGATTAAGAGCTACTCAAGAGACCTTTACCACAATAGAATTAATGAGTATATTTACCCTTATGATGATAGGAGGATTTATCTATTTTCTAACATTTTCTCTTACTGTTTACGACGTTTCAATGCTAATTGCAATGGTTTGGTTTATTTATAGGACTGTTGTAGGACCCAATCCGAGAAAAGGAAATTATCTGAAAGATGCAAAGATTGCATTCTTGATAATTTTTCTTACATTTATCATGGAATTCTTCATGGGAGGTGTTTTAGATTTCGTTATGGGGATATTCTCTCCAGGCATTAAAGGCTTTATTTCCTCACTTAGTCTACCATGGACAGGAAATATATTATGGGATGGTATTGACATAATAGGCAGTATACTAGGGAGTACTTGGTTCTTAATAATGATGGGAATAGAAATGGGATTCTTAGCATTTAAGAAAATGCTAGAGATCGGAGTAAGAGAAGTTAAGATAAGAATGGCTTTAATGATATTAGCCTATGCAATTTATTCAATATATATACCTAGTTTCTCCCCCTTATCATCCTCATTACCATTTATACCATATATGTGGAGCATGGGTATTGGAACTTTATCACCAGTGAGTAACTCTATCTTATTAGGTTTAATAGGAACTTACATTATTTACGCAATTCTTTCATTCCTATTTGGCTCGAGAAATTTGTGCGCTGTGACGTGTACAGCCCCAATGATGTATCAGGGAAACTTCTATGACTCCTTAAAGGTTTATAATAGGACATCTAAGGTTGGTAGAAAGTTATTAACCAGTAAGAGTAAATATTACAGACCCATAGCTTTATCAGTCTCAATTTTTGTTCTAATTGCAGCAGTAATATCTTACTTAAATAGCCTAGGAATAATCTCTTTTACAATTTTCAATACTGATATTACTATTTTAATTTATTTCATTTGGTTCGACATTATTTGGTATTTGATATTCATCTCAATACCCTTCTTAGGTACCTTTGCATGTGTAACTTCAGGCTATTGTTATTGGGGAGTTTTCAACCAAGCAATAAGCAGAATAGGGCTCTTTAGACTTAAAGTTAAGAACCCACAGCAATGTATAGAATGCAAGACTGTTGACTGTGCAAATGCTTGTCCAGTAGGTTTGACTGATATGAGAGGCGAGTTTATTAAAAAAGGTGAGTTCAGGTCAATAAAGTGTGTTGGAATTGGAGAGTGTATTGATGCGTGTCCATATGATAATATATTTATTTATGATGTGAGAAATTGGATAAAAGAGAGATTTAGAGGGAAGTAAGATTTTTCCTCTAATATTCACCCTTTCCATAATAGCTAGTGTGATGGTTGCTATAATAGTTTATACTCTTTATTCTGTTTCCTATAAAATAAAAACTTGGATCGGTTTATTCTTTGCCTTTTTTGTATTAATAATGATGATCACAATGTTTATTGGAGCAATAGCTTATTTACTTTCACCTTCTAACATCTCATTAGCTGAGGCAATTATCGTAAATAATGCTTCTATGCTTATCCTTCTAGTTTACCTATTTATGAATGCAAAAAAACTAGCTTCCAATAGAGATTTTTCTAAGACTCACATATTTTCCCTTTCAATTCTTACAGTATTAAACGAGATACTCATGGGAGGAACATTTAGTTTAGCTTATTTTGGTATAAAATACTTTTTAACTTTTTATTCAGCGTTTTTAACTACCCTAAATTCATATTGGTTTTTCTATCCAATGATGGCTGAAATGCTAGCCTTGTATTTAATTGATTATTTAAAAACAAGAGCAAATAAAGAGTTGTTTGCTTTAATTGGTATAACAACATTTCCTCCAACTATACTTAATTTTTCTCAGTGGATATACTCTAGTATATTTATTGACGTCATCCTTTCCTTAATAGGTATAATTAATTCAAAAGGCTTATGGAGATATCTCTACATAATAACTGCAATAAGTGTTGTATCAACTTTGTTTATACCAACCTTCTTTGATATCATAATTATTATAGACATGATATTATACTATGTGTATCTACTGAATAGGAGTAAGGTATCTTAACAACTCCCTTTCATAAACCACACTCAATAGTCTCCCGTCATCATCAACAATGACAACTACGGGTTCTTCAGTTTCTCTAAAAACTCTTAAAACATCTATTACTTTGCTTTTCTTTTCTAGTATTTTGACCTCATTCTTGTAAATATCGCAAACTTTTAGAATTTCATAGTCACTTGGATCAATTTCCAGTAGCTGACTTACTGAGACATAGCCTAAAGGTCTAAAATTCTCGTCAACAACTACTATAGCTCTATAACCTCTTTCATTAATTATTCCTATTGCTTCCCTTAATGTTTGGTAGCAATTTACAACAGTTTGATTTTTAATAATGTTTAACACAGGTTGTTGAAGATTGATTTTATTTTCTTGAATTTTCGGCTTTCCAAATTTCATTCTAAATAAAATGGGTAAGACTAGGCTGGAAAATGCTATTGCTAAGGATGAGAAAGAGTACTGATATGGTGTTATTAAATTAGAGGTAAGAGCAGAGATTAATAACGAAACGTCTACTCCGCCTTTCATTGAAGTTCCAAGCCCGTTTATCAACGGATCTATTCCTTGAATTTTCGCTGAAATAAGTCCAGCAAAGAATTTAGAACCTATAGTCACGAGAAAAGTAATTAAAGAAAGCAAAAGTAATGTTGGAGAAATTTTTACGAAGTATAAGCCTATACTTACGAAAAATAAGGGTTCAAAGAAACCATATGTAAAGGCCCGCAATCTCTCTATTAAGTACGGCCTATCCTTTAGGTAGTCTCTCAGCAAGAAACCTAAAAATAACGCTGTAATAGCAGAGTTGAAGCTAAATACTTCTGCTACATAACCTATAATAAATATAACAGATACTATTGTAGCAAATTCTATTTCTCTGACCTTTACGTAACCCTCAATTAATTCTAATAGTTTAGCAATCTTACCACCTCCTAGGAATATAAAAAGTACAACAAGTAATATGCTGATTATATCTAATAATTGAAATTTTGAAAATATTGCAAAAAGAACAACTGCAACTATTTCATTTAAAACTGATTGGTAAAACAATGCTAACCCTATTTTTTGTTTGGATATTCCTAGATCTATCAATAATCTAGTTAAAGGACCAGCACTAGTCATAGCTAAAGGAATTACTAAGAGTAATGAAAAAATTCTAAAATACAAAAGTAAAATACTTATTACTAATATTGGTAATGATAACTCAATAAGAAAAGAAAAATAATCTTTACTCTCGACTTTTAATTTTTCACCTAATTCTTCTGCTCCAGCTAAAAAGAGAAGAAACACTATACCTAGTGACGTTATAAAAGAGATTATAATATTAATTTTAACTAAATTAAGCACTCCTGGACCGAGTAGGACTCCTACAATTATAGGACCTATGAATCTAACCAGATTAAGTCTACTAAATGCTTCTTCAGCTAATTTGGCTGATATTAACATAATTCCTAAATATAATAAACTATCTACTAGGAGAGACACGATAAGGTATTTCCATTGCTAGTTAAAACATTATCTGTTATTTTTAACATAGTTTAATTTAGGACTCTATTAATAATTATAATACTTATTTATTTACTTGATAATAGTTTAGCTATATATATGGAATTAGAATATAATTTCGAAACGAATGCTCCTAAAGATGTTATTTTAGAATACATTTCAAACCCAGAAAATTTATTGAAATACGTTCCTGCGTTTAAAAGTCTAAAGAGAATTGATGAGGATAAATGGGAGTTGGAGGTTAAATGGTTATTTACAATTAAACTTAAAGTGAAAAGAATTATTGGAACAGATGAAGTTACATATACTATTGAGAAAACTGAAGGATTAATAAAAATATCATCATCCCTAAGATATGTGATTTTAACTCCTAAAAATAGGAATGCTATACTTAAGATTATATTCTCTTATGAAGGACCGTTTGAAAATATAGCTAAGAAACAAACTGAGGAATATTATAGAAGAGGAGTTGAGATATTTAAACAAGACCTTTATAGACTAGAGGGAAATCATTTAAATACACAGAGAATTTCAGCTAAATTTGATATATTAAATATGAGAACTATACTTGCAAAAGAAATAAAAAAGAGTGAAATTGAAGATATTTTAACTAGAGCTATGATAGAAAGTGTGAACTCAAAAGTATTAGTAATATTAAGTGATGACAAAACAATTGTTGAACTTATATTTGAAAACGGATCTTTAGAAGATTCAAAAGGTGACATAAACAATTTAGGAGAAAACATTAAGGTTTTAGTGAAAAGCTCTCAAATTATAGAAACCAAAAATAGAACCTCATAAGAGGTAAACTAAAGGATCCTCATATTTTCTCTTTTTCAAAGAATTATAGTATTCTGGATACTCATTTTTTAAATATTCATCTGGCAACCTAGCCAAGTCGTACATAATAATTTGTTGCTCGTAAGTCTTTTTCTTTGCTAGCATTTTATCACCATAATATACTTGTATTCAAAAGTTTAAAAAATCTACTCCATGATTTTAACATTATTAAACTTTTCAATCTTTATATAAACATACTATATAAAGCCAATTGAATAATACTCAAGACTAATAAAGAAAAATATAGCTTTTTGGAATTCTTTTGTATCAAAGAACTTATATTTTTGCTGATCATGAAGCTAACTGTATAGTAATACTTTAAAATCTACATGGATATCCCAACATATGAGAAGAACTATTATAGCCTTACTATTTTCTTTTTCAAATCTCATAAGTAGCACCTTAAATGCAGAGGGCAATTACGTTATTTTTAATAATAATTTTATAGTGAATTTTGTATTACGTTTTTGTCTATTTTTATTTTATCATATTATTTCGTAGGGAAAATATTAACCTAAAATCCATTCTTTCTCATTTAATTTAGATATTAAGAAGCTTTTCACAAGATCAAAATGAGTATTTAAAAGCTCCTTGAACTTTTTATTTCTCATATCTTTTACATAATATTCTACTTCAATAATTATACCAACCCTGCCTTTATTTATAGCATATATTGTTATAAAATCATGAAAAAGTATACCCGAATTATTACTTACTAACTCGAGATACATTTTATAGGGAGATAAACGAAGATCTGATTTTAAAACGCTTATATATGAATCCTTAACACTAAACTCATAAATTAGATTAGATGCAGTAGCACTAAAAGCAAAGGCATATTTAGATTTCCTATGAGTAAAATAAATATAAAAGACTAATAATATTGATATTACAGTTACCAATCCAATTTTTGTATTTATAAATAATATAGAAAAAAGAACAATATAGACAGTCAACATCTTAGAACTTACATTCTTACTTAATTCTAATCCTAATAAATATGAGATAGGTATAAGAGAAAGTGAGATTAAATA
This sequence comes from Sulfurisphaera ohwakuensis, assembly GCF_009729055.1. Lineage (GTDB taxonomy): Archaea > Thermoproteota > Thermoprotei_A > Sulfolobales > Sulfolobaceae > Sulfurisphaera > Sulfurisphaera ohwakuensis. Next base: position 1,888,909 of record NZ_CP045484.1, read on the forward strand.
AAATATTTTAAATGAGAGGATAATGAACATAACGAAGATTATATTAAAGATTATTAAAGGTAGAATTGAAGGTATAGTAATTGTTATTTGATCTGGGTTTTCATATAAGGGTTTAATGACACTTATTTTTGACATAAATTCTTGATGGCTAAAATAAATATTCTTCTCATTAACAACATTCCATGGTAATGACATATTTAAGAGAGTAAGTTGAGAAAGTGATTAAATTATTTTCGATTCTAGTCACTAATTTTCCTTACCTGCTCCATTGCCCACATCATAGGACAATAACCACCACACATAGTACATGCCCTAACTTTCGGTTTACCAAATTGAGTATAGACTTTCATAGCCTTTTCGGGATCTATTAATGACGATATCATTTTTTCCCATTCCAATTTTCCTCTATAATAACTTACTACATCATCCCAGTTTCTAACTTTTTTACCTAATTTTACAATGTCTCCAGCATGAGCGGCAATTCTATAAGCTATCGCTCCTTCTTCAACTTGTTCAACAGTTGGTAAACTTAAGTGTTCTGCTGGAGTTAGATAACATAATAAGTCAGCACCACTTGCTGAGGCAATTGCTGCACCTATAGCTGAGGCAATATGATCATAGGGTGCACCAACATCTATTGGTAAAGGACCTAAAACGTAATAAGGAACACCACCAGTAAGCTTTTTCATTAACTTTACATCCCACGCTATCTCGTTCAATGGAACATGACCTGGTCCTTCTACCATTACCTGGACTCCTTTCTCAAGTGCACTCTTTACTAGACTCGCTGTTTCTAATAATTCTCCTATCTGGAACTCATCATGAGCATCTCCAGTAGCTCCAGGTCTTAAAGCGTCTCCTAATGAGATTACTGCATCATATTGTTTAAACATTTCTAATATATAATCCCAGTTCTTTCTATATGGATTCTCAGAGTTATTATGAATCATCCATCCTGCTATCATATCTCCTCCTCTAGATACTATAGGGATTATCCTGTTGCTTTTCAAAGCCCTTATAGCCAAATCTTTTGTTAAACCCGCATGAATCGTCATAAAAGCAACCCCATCTTTTAGGTGTTTTTCTATAGTATTTAACAAATCATCTTCTGTGAAATATGCTCCACCAGATTTATGCTTAAAAGATTCTATAAACACTTGATAAACTGGAACAGTACCTACTGGTAGTTCAGAGTGTTTTATTATTTCCCTTCTAATTAAATCTAAATCTCCTCCAGTTGATAAGTCCATTAATGTATCTCCCCATTTGTTTGCAATCTTCACCTTTTCTAATTCCATGTCAAGATTAGCGACTTCGCTAGATGTTCCTATGTTTATATTAACTTTAGTTGTTAAACCCTTACCTATTGCAACTATCTTTTTAGAAGGATATTTTTCATTCCTTATCAACATAATTTTTCCTTCTGCTATTCTTTTCCTAACTTTTTCTGGTGAAATTCTCTCGATTAGACTTATCTTTTTCATTTCATCAGTTATAATACCCTTTCTTGCATCATCAATTATTGCCATAAAAATATATCAAAAAAGTTACTTATAAACCTTATTATATTCAGTTTGTGTACTAACTTTACATTTTTCTGTGATAAAGCTTAATTATTAGTAATAGATATCAAAATTCATGATTGTTGTTATAGGCTCTGGTCCTGCAGGAATATATGGTGCATTTACAGCTTCTGCTTTAGGAGAAAAAGTTAAACTTATTGAGGAAAAAGAAAGGTTAGGCGGAACTTGTGTTTTATATGGTTGTATTCCTTCAAAAGCAATGTTACATCCGCTTTATTTAAAGTATTCTTTGGAAAGGTTAGGAAAGAAAATTGATTTTAGCTATGAAGAACTGATCAAGTTTGCTCAAGATGCAATTTCAAGGATCTCAAAAGGAGTTGAATACATGTTAGAAAGTTACGGTGTTGAAGTTATTCATGGTAGAGGAGTACTTAAGAGCAAAGAAATTGAAGTTTCTGGTCAAACTTTATACCCAGATAAAGTACTAGTAGCAACTGGAACTTTAAAACCAGAAATTAATGGAACTATAGCTTCAGACGATTTACCGTATCTTAATAAAGAGTTTAATTCAGTAACTGTAATTGGTGGTGGTGTAGGGGGTATTGAATATGGCTGGTTATTACACAAAATAGGGAAAGAAGTACATATAGTAGAGAAAGAAAATTTACTTTTACCGAAACATGATATGGATTTAAGAAATTACGTAACTAACCACTTTAAGAGAATTGGAGTTAAACTTCATTTAGGAGTGGAGGCTAAGATAGAGAATAATAAAGTTAAACTCTCAAATGGAGAAGAAATTAAGAGCGATATTATTTTAATGAGTTTTGGAAGAAAACCTAATCTTACTGGGGTGGAAAATCTACCTCATGATTATTGGATAAAGGTTAATGAATACATGGAAACTCCAATAAAAGACATTTATGCTGCTGGTGATGTAACCGGTTCATTTACTGCACATGAGGCAATACATAAAGGATATATAGCTGGGCTTAATATGAAAGGTGTAAAAAAACCTTATGATAGTTCTGCTGTTCCAAAAGTTATTTACACATCACCACAAATTGCTTACGTCGGAAACACAAATAGTGGTAAATGTATGAAAATGGAATTTTCTGGGTTAGCTAGAGCTATTGCAGAAAAGGAGACTGAAGGATTTTTAAAGATCTGTGTGGAAAACGAAAAAGTAATAGGTGGTGTTGCCTTTTCAGAAAGAGCTGAAGAAATTATCTCTCTTTTGGCTTTAGGGATTAAGTTTAAGGGAAGTTTGGATGAGCTTCTTGATTTCCAATATCCACATCCTTCTTATCTTGAAATGATATGGGAAATTTTAAGAAAAATTAAGTGGGGATAAGGATCTTTTTATCATCTAATTCTTTCAAAAATAACGCATTCTGATAAATTTCGTTCTCATCAAACCGTAGCTCACCAAGAAGTTTTTTACTTACGCTGCAATCGTACACGGTACCTTCATATTTTAACAGACCTCTTATTTCTTTTGGCATGGCGGATTTAACAATACTTTTCGGAATTGGTATGTAAATTCCTCTCTTGCCCAATGCTTTCGTATAAATCTCAAAGAACTTCTCAAGAGCTACTCTCTCACACTCGGTAGCATAGAAATATAGTAGCATGGGTTTTTCCTCAATTAGTCTTAATATCATTTTACCTATATTATTTGCACTAATTGGCATGAAAGATATGCCAGTTTTGGGAATAATACCTAGTTTTGCTAATCTATACATGGTTACAAATTGGATATGGGCTGAGTATTTCCCATACACAAGGGTTGGTCTAATAATAATAAGGGGAAAATTCCCTTTTGCTATTGAATAAACAACTTTCTCCCCTTCTAGTTTGGTTTTTTCAAAAGGTGATTGAGGATTTAGACCTTCGCCAAGCTCTTTTTCAATTTTAACTTCTCCAGTTATCCCATAAGTAGATCCGCTAGTATGAATAAAAATAGGTTTATTTTCTGATTCTTTTATTATACTCGCTATAGTTTTTGGGACTTCTACGTTAGAAATATATAGTGTCTTTTCATCACCAGATATTTCTCCAATAAAGTTGATAACCACATCGCTCTTTTTCACTTCTTCTCTTAATCTTTCTGTGTCTAACAGAATGTCTAGTTTAATTAATTTAACTCCTTTTTCCTCAAGTTTTTCATGATAAACTTTCTTTACCGGATTGAGATTTCTATAAGTGACTGTTACTTCATGCCTCGAGGATAAGACTTCAGCTACATGAGTTGCTATAAAACCTAAACCAGTAATAAGTATTCTCATAAATTAAAATGAAAATGAAAAAATAAAATGTTGTGTCCTAATTATTGTTGTTGTTTCCCTAACTCCTTAGGAATTAATTGTCCGAAGAGCTCGGCACATCTCTTGAAATCATTAACTATTTTCTCTATTAATCTCTCAGTTGGTATAGCCTTATAGATATATCTAGGTCTACCTCCTTTAGAAGAAGAATCTTTTACTCTTTCAACAAAACCTAAAGATACTAATTTGTTTACACTTCTGTTGATAGAGGCTTTAGATAATTTTAGCATTTCTGCTAAAGAATCTTCATTCTTTCCTTCGCTGTTTAATAAAACTTTTAGTACTTGAAAATCTGTATCTGAAATATCATAGCAAAAACTTAAAGCCTCTATTATTCCTACTTCTTTACCACTAGGTAGTCTTATTTTAGTTACTTCTAATTCCATACTTAATCATGATATATAGTTTAAATACAAGTATTTAAATCTTTGTATTTTAAGCAAATAGATTACCCAAGTATTAAAACCTAATCTTCACATTTCTAATTATTAAAAAGAATAATACTATTACCAAAAATATAAATATACTCGAGTTACATGAGTATTACTTTAATTGCTTTAAAATTTCTTTTTTGACAATAGATACTTCTGTATAAAACTTCCCTTTAAAGTTGATACTAGCTCCTTATGTACTTATTAACACCAGTTACATTAAAAGGCTTATTTATAGTATAGCTGAAGTTAATAACATCAACATAAATAACAACTAACTCCCTTAATATCTGCTATCTGCAGAACATATAATAATTAATTACCTTAAAACCAAATCAAAAAGCAGATGTACCATCAACTATTGATATATTAAAACATTCCGTTTATCTCTACACTTTCATTTCAATCATGATTGAGTCTAGGGACTTAACCCTCAACCACCTACTGGTAGGTAAGTCACGGATCTCCTTTGAGCCTAACGGCACGGAACTCACATCTCTGCTATTTTCACCTTCACCCTTTTGGGCATAACCCACATTAGCATGAGAGATAATTTTTATCAATAAATGTAAAATAAATGAATATAAAAAGATTTCTATAAATACAAAAAGATTCAGTCCTTAATGTATATAGTGAGATCATGAATATTAACAACCCGTGAAAGACTACAATATAAATACATCTTTCCCATATAAAATAAGAAGTCTTAAACCATAATTTATTAATATCTAATTTTTATATTATCAAATAAATAGTTATAATATTAAACTGAATGAGTTAAATTATCTATTCTACCCCCATCAGCAACAATCACTTGCCCAGTTATATATCTAGCTTTTTCACTTGCTAGAAATACTACAATATTGGCTATATCCTCGGGTTTTCCAGTTGTATGAAGTACGGTTTTATTTCTAAATAATTCCCTTAGTTTTTCCTTCTCTTCATCACTTTTATTACCTAAAGTCATATCAGTCTCGATCCAACCGGGTGCTACAGCATTAACCCTTATACCGTACTTTCCTAATTCAAAAGCTAATCTTCTGGTTAATATTATAATCCCGGCTTTTGTAATAGCATAAAAAGTAGTTCCTTCTGCAGCAGTCCCAATACCAGCATTACTAGCAATGTTAATTATACTTGCTGCTGATGACTTTTTAAGTAATGATAAAAATTCATAAGTGACATAAATGGTTCCATTTAGATTAACCCTTAACATTCTCTCATATTTTTCCTCATCAAATTGCTCAAAAGGCATTAAATACCAAATTCCAGCATTATTAACTAAAACATCTAAACGTGGGAAATGATTGGAAATTTCCTCTTTAGCTTTTTTAACCTGATTCCTATCTCCGACATCACACCTTACAGTTAAAACTCCCTTCTCTTTTAACTCTTTGGCTTTATCTTCAGAACCGTGATAAAGAACAGCAACATTGTAGCCTTCTTTTAAAAGTGCTTCAGTTATAGCTCTTCCTATTCCCCTTGTACCGCCTGTAACTAAAGCATACATAACTGATTTAAAGTAAGATTGCGAACTCATACACATTCTGTATAAGTTATATTTTTAAATTTAATTATCTTTATGACTAAGCATGAAACAATGAAGATACTCGCCCTTAAATTATCAGTCGAGTAAAAATCTCCTTAAATGGCCGGAAGTACTTAAGATTAATTTGTATAACTTGTTTTGATATTAGGGATATGTGAGCTACCCCGCCCTGAAGGGCGGAGCTTCCTGCTTCATAGCCCCACCTTGCCCGTAGCTTTTCGCTACGGGTAGAGGGTGGAGCTCCACAGGCACTAAGGGTGGCTCCCACCCCGATCTCTTCAATATGTTTAAGCAAGCGTTATAGTCACGATCAGTAACCCAACCGCACTTAGGACAGCTGAACACACGGTCAGTCAAAGTTAACTCCTTCTTTACGTACCCGCATTTAGCACACATCTTTGAAGTATATGCTGGGTTTATTAACAACAGTTTCTTTCCATATTTTTCCAACTGATATTCTAGTATTCTCTTCAACTCATGGAATGCAACATCGTGTAACCTCATCCTCAACTTCCTTTCTGACTCCTCCACCAATTGTTTAACATCTATATCCTCCATTACTACAACGTCATAATGTTGTGCGAACCACTTACCCAACTTCATATAGAGGTCTTGTCTCAAGTTCTTGAAGTGTTCATAACCCCTAGCTAACTTCACTTTTGCTTTAAACCAGTTTTTCGACAAGAACTCTTTCCTCGAGAGAACCTTGTGGAGTTTCCTTATCTTCTCAAGTGCCTTCTCATAAGGTCTCAAGTTAGGGAAATAGAATCCATCACTCGTGGTTAGGAGTTTCTCTACCCCAACATCTATTGCAACTACCTTACCAGTCTTTGGGAGTTGAGAGAATTCAACACCTTCAACCATGAAGGAGACATATACTCTCTCTGAACGTGTTAGTTTAACTACCACCCTCTTTACTTTGTCAAGCGGGAAGTCCCTATGAACAATGACCTTAAACACGCCGAGATTTGATAACCTCAATAACACCAGCTTCTTCTTATTCTTCCTACTCTTAGTCCTTATTTCCCTGCTCTCAAGTATTTTCCATCCACTTTGTGGGTAAACAAGAGAGTAGTACTTATGGGGTTTCTTCTCCTTAGGAAAGTGTGCTAGACCTTTGAAGAACCTATCCCTAGCATCGTAATAACGATCGGCAATTTGCTGTACTACTTGTGAGTAGAGTTGTTGGTACTCCTTATCTTGCTTTCTTAGATCTAGAGCGAGCTGTCTTAACTCCGTTTGTGTAAGACCCTTTCCGTCCCTTTGGTAGAAATAGATATCTGCCCAGCGTAGGGTGTTGTACATCTCACATGCTAACCTCAACTGGGCTTTTAACGCCCTAATTGTTTGATCGTCAGCATATGCACGAAAGCGGAACCCTACGTTGGGCATTAATAAAATGTTCGAGAGTGGATTAAAAAATATTTCTACAAAGGGGGCTATCCATCCCCGCCTTAAAAGGCGAGGTTTTTCGCCCCCTTTGAACCCCTAAACTTTATAAAATTATAACATGACGTAAGTTAAAATTATTATTGCCGAATCATGCTTATCTCTGTGGAAGGAATTCTGATTGAGGAGGATAAAGTAAAAGATGAAAAAGAAAGGAGAAAATTAGAAGAAGAGGGTTACAAGATAGTAAAAGTTAAACAGAATGAAAATATTATAAAAATATTTGAGGAAGATAAAACTATATTTTCTTGTGATAAGGACGAGATAATATTCAGAGTTTCTTTGTTTAACTCAACCCTCTGCAGAATAATCGTTACAGATAAAATAACTACAGTAGTTGTCTTTTCAAGCAAAAGAGTACAAACATTTACTTTTAGAATCCAGAGGGATACTTCTCTTAGGGGTTTAAGAAAGAATTATTTCAAAGCCAAATCTTATCAGGATTTTGTTACTTCATATATTCAATTCCTAAAGGAGAATAACGATGATATAGTAATTGAATGGCTAAAAGAGTTCATGAAAAATAAAGAGAATGAAGAGAAAAAACAAAATAATTTATAAATATCTCTTTAATACTGTCATTGGGTTTGTTAAGTTAGCATTTAATAATGCTTCTTCTGGAGAATGGCCAAATGCAAAAGCTAATAATTGGCTAAAGTAAACTACTGGCATTCTTAAATCTTCGCCGTAAATTTCAGCAATTTTGTTCATGTTAGTCTCAAAAGCAACTCCACCTAATGGACAGTCAACTATTAACAATTCAGCCCCATTTCTTCTAGCTTCTTTAAGTATTCTAGCTTCTAAGTTTAATGCAACATTTATATCAGAGTAAACGTGAGGACCACCACAGCACATTGTCTTTGCCTCAAATGGGACTACTTCTGCACCCGTAGCTTCTAGTAGTTTATCCATGAAGAATGGTCTTTCTGGATCATCTTTTATCTTCATATATCCAGTAAGTATGTATTGCTTTGGTCTTGCATATAGACAACCATAATATGGCGCAACTTTTAATCCATTTAATGGTCTCTTTACTCTAGCCTTAACTCCCTCTGGTCCTACAGTATTATAGATAAACTCTACAGCATGAATCATTAAGAGTTTCATATCATAACCTTTTTCACCCATCTTTTCTAAATACGCATTAACCTTCTCCCTTAGTTTTGGATACTTCGTCATGTAATAGTGGGTTCTTGATAAAGAGTAATGACAACCTGGACATGCTGACATTACAGTATCTGCACCCATTTGTCTTGCTAGTGATAAGTTCCTCGCTGGTAATAATAAACCAGCCATTGTATTAACATTCTTTACCTCTAAAGCACCACAGCAGTTATAATCCTCAATTTTCTCATATTCTAATCCTAAATCCTTAGCAACTAACGCTAATGATACATCATAAGGCTTACCCATGCCGTCTAATGAACAGCCTGGATAGAATGCTACTTTACCATAAGGATTATTGATTCTAATACTCATTCTGGTTTCACCTCCTCCTGCATTGCCTCCTCTAATACTTTCTTTATTCTGTCCCAATTCTTTACTCTATTTGGCTTAAGTAAATCTTTTACTAAACCAGATCTTAACATTGCACCACCCATAACTATAAGATCTTTCAAGCTGAGTGATACAAAACCAGCTTTTGCTGATGCTGCACCTAAAGTTAATTCTGATATTCTACCACCATTGTTTATTACAGTTTCTAGGAATAATTCATCGAATACTGTGCCTGGATCCTTCTTTACTAAACCATGTTTTAAGAGATAATTGTGTATAGCATGAACAACTTCCTCTACCAATACACCTTTTGGACACCTATGAGTACACTTCTGACATGATACGCATCTCCATAAACTATTTTGTAATTCTATTAATGCTTGTTTATCACCTTTTCTAGCCAAATCTATAAACCTTCTAGGACTATAATTTGGATCGTACTCCCTCATAGTACAACCAGATGTACATGTACCGCATTGCCAGCATGCACTTATTGTATAGCCTTCTAAGGTATTAGCTATTTCATCCCACACTGAGGGATCATAACCAGTTTGAGTCCTCTCTATAAGGAATGCATTCCATGTTCCGTCTAGTTCTACTCCATCTACTATTACTTTATCTTTTTGAATTACTCCTTTTATAATAGGTTTTTCTAATTCAGGAATGGGCATATTTAATCACCTTAATAAAGGGTTTTAACCCGAGAACTAAAGCTGTAGTTGTGAGATGTGTGGGGAGGAGCCCCGCGGCTTTCTTATCAATTGCAAGATGAGTTGTATAATCTAGGAGTCTAACATATGCATAAACTAAAAAAACAGAAGTTGGATAATAATTACCAGTATCTAAACCAAAAATATCTAAAACTGATTTTAACTCGGATAAAGCCTTAAAGAACTCATCTTCATTTTTAAGTGTAACATTATCTTTAAGTACGTAAGTAATTGAACCAGTATTTCTCTCTTTATTCCAGACCCATCTAGTCCAGAGAGGATATTTTTCTGGTTCAAGGAAATGAATTATTTCTTTAGCCATGTCTTCAACATCTTTTTTATTTCCTCCTTTTATAAGAGAAGAAAATTCTTCGACCCTTTCATTATATGATCTAGATGTATCCTTTAAGACAGAATATGCTTTAGATAATAAGGGTAAGGGTGTTTGAGAAATTACATCATTAACATATTTCTTTGCATAAAATATAATTTCGAATAATTTTCTTACATCCTCTTCAGTTTTTATATCCAAATTCTTAAGAAAATCAGTTTTCATTTTCATTGAATCTAAAATAAGAGATAAGGATTTTTTCGGATCAGATACAGTATTATTTATATCCTTGTCTAACATAGCATTAAAAATATCTTTTACATAATCAACATTTAAAAAAATCATGTTAATGATGAGCCACCTCAGCAGTAGCTACCTTTACTGGTTCCTCCCATGTGCCCTTCATAATATATTCATAAGCCTTCATTGCAGCAGCATATCCTTCTGTTATTGAGTCTGATATTGTCTTAGGACCAGTTATTGCACCAGCTAGGAATATTCCTTTCTTAGTTGATTGAACTGGTAACCTATCTGGATCTAATGGTTTGACAAATCCGTGGCTCTCAAACTCTAGTCCTAAAACTTTAGCTACTTGTTTTGAACCTAAACCTAGTTCCATACCGTTAGCTAATATTACCATATCATATGGAACTACTAATGCTCTATTCAAGTTCATTGTATCTTCTCCTTTAATTATCACAGTGTCATTGGGGCCTCTCATGAATTCTGAAATTCTTCCTCTTATGAATCCCACTCTGTAGTCTAATTGTGCTTTCCAGTATAGTTTATCCTCCATTAATCCATAAGTTCTTATATCCATATAATAAATGTGAACAACCGCATCTGGAATCCTTTGCTTAATTTCCATTGCTTGCTTAATTGATACGGCACAACAGACTCTTGAACAATAAGTATTTCCTACAGTGGCGTCTCTTGAACCAACACATAATAAGATTGCAACTCTTTTTGGTGGTGTACCCTTTGTAGTTACTAATCTATTTTCTGAAAGCATACCTTCAATATCAGAGATTTGATAAATGTTTGGTATTATCCCATAACCATACTCATATTTTCTCCTAGAATCAAAATGTTCAAAACCTGAAGCAGCTATAATTGCATTTACTTTTTCTGTAGTAATTTTTCCGCTCTTATCCTTAATATTCACAGTAAATCCATTACCCTCTTGTTTTACACTATCAACTATACTTTCTAGGTAAATTTTAACATTTTTATTTTCCTGGACTGATTTAATTAGAGGATCAATTACTTCTGAGGCAGGCCTTAATTCTGGGAATAATAGGCTATATTTCAATCTTTTTGGAGTACCACCAAGAAAAGCTTCTCTCTCTACTAAAACTACGTTAACACCTAAATTAGCCAATTCCTTTGTAGCAGATAATCCAGCGGGACCAGCTCCAATTACGAGAACTTTTTCACCAGCCATTTTTTCACCAACTACATATTAATTAAATAAAAATAATTTAAAAAACTTTGCTTTTCACTTTTGAACAGCTTGCTCACCTTTATACCATTTCACTCTGTCTGGTAAAGCTAGGTAGAAATCAATCTTTCTGTGTGGTTTGTATAAGTATTCTGGCTGTGCTTTTCCTTCTCTTAAGTCTGCTAAGTATTGTAAGAATTGTTCTTTGTATTCATCAACTGGTACACCAACTTTTCTTAAGAAACCTTCAACATCTGTTGCATGCCAGTGTATTTGTCCAATCTTATAGGGATCTGCACCCATCATTATTGCTGCAAATTGTGCATCCGCTAATACTGGTAAGTTATAGTTAAATCCATGGGCTTTACCAGCCCACTGGCTCTTGTCTAATGTTGTTACACATCCAGTATCAGATGTTACAAATACATCAGCATGGCCTTCTTCAACTGCTGGAATTACTTTCTTGAATAGTGCAAAGCTTCTGCTAAATTCTCTTTCTGTTAATATGTGTCTAAATCCAAATCCACAACAGTCCCACCAAGTTGAGTAATCAACAATCTTAGCTCCAAAGTTCATTACGGTCCCAGTTGGAGCTGCTGGCCTTCTTCCTTCAAAGACTGCAGGATCATAAACCGTATCCTCAGGAACTAACTTATAAACGTGACATGGTGTATGAACTGCTGCTCTAATATTGCTTAAATCATATTTTTTATGTTGAGCAGCTTTCTTGCTCATTACATATAACCATTCTGAATAGTGTACAACTTCCTCTGGGACTACAATATCCATGTCTAATTTTCTCATTATTGGCCTTAACTTGTCTCTTATCTCTTTATGTAATATTATCATGTTCCTAACTTCTTTGTAATGACCAAATGATGTACCACAGTGAATTAATGGGAAGTAACCGGTCTCATAAGCTCTCCACATGTTTCTTACATATACACCAGCTAAAGCAACTGGGTTTGAAGCACCAGAAGCATGATAGTTCCAACCCGTACATGAAGTTTGATGAGGTTCATCTAAGTAATCAATTTCTAGTTTGTTCATTATCCAGAATACAGATGTTGGATAACCGGGAATATGCCCACATTGGCCACAGCTCTTATGGTTCCATAATCTTGTTGTAGGTATCTTCTTTGGCATTCCATTTAACGTTTGTACCTCAACTGGGTTATTATTAGGCTTAATATGATGAACAATTATCTCTCCTTCATCCTCTAACTTGTATAATTCTTCCTTGATATGTTGTAAGCCGTGTGGAGTACTATACCTATAAATAATCCTTTGATATACCTCATTCCAATCCACGTCATCTGCATAAGGAAAAGCTTCTTTTATCTCCTCATGTAGCTTTTTTTCTTCTTGAGTAACCATTTTACCACCTTTACATACACCTATGTTTTTTGTCATATATAAATTTTTATTTTAAACATTTTATGAGAACATGTAAATTAGCTAAATTTCAATTAAATAATACAAAAAATATTTTTAACTTATAAATCCATCCAATTATCGGGTAATTCGTCCTCGTTAAGCTCTCCTTTCATATACTTCTCTTTGATCTCTTCTAACTGCTGTTTTCTCTCCTCATACATGTCCATGATCATTTCATATAAGTCTTCATCAACATTCTTTATTGCATCAAGTACACCAGATTCAATAAAGATAGTCATTAACTCTACTGCTGTCTGTAATGATGTTTGCCAACCAATATCAGTTCTTTGCATTAAATCAACTGGAACTGCCTTTCTATAAACATCCATATTCTTTGATTCTTCAACAGCCTGTGGACCCCAATCTGGGAATGCTTCTGGTTGAATCATGTTTGGTGTTACTTGGTTACCAGTAGTCATTACAGTGTATAAGACTCTTCTATATGGTGCTAGAATTTCTTTAGCAGATGGTAAACCAAATTGTACTGCATATTCTCTAAGTAACATTATTAATCCAGCTATCTCGTTATTAAATGGACATCTCATTGAGCAAGTATAACATTGTACACAAGCCCAAACTTTCTTATTTACGAATTCCCAAATTTTATCAACTGCATCTCTCATCATATATTGTATCATTTCTCTTGGACCAAAATCATAGAATTTTGCTGCAGGACACCCAGAAGTACATACACCACAATTTAAGCAACCTCTTAGATATTCATTAAATCTAAAATCAGATTTTACTGCTTGCCAATACTTTATTGCAAGTTCTCTTTCCTCTGGCTTTAAATTACTTTCAAAATTTCTGAGTTCTTCTGGTTCTACTGCTTGGACATCATAAGCCATATCCATAACTCTTGGATCATCTGGTAGAGGTATAGCTTTTACAGTTGCCATCAAATAAAAGTAGGAAAACTAACTTATAAATTTTGTTAAAAAAATAAATTAATATCCTTTACTTAACCCTCTTTATTAGTATTCTTGTAACTCCACCTTGTTGCTGAATATCAAGAATTTGTTGACCAGTTCTTCTCGCCCAGGCCTCAATATCTGGTTTAGCTGCAGGGTCTGTTGCTAAAACCTCTAAAACCTCACCAATCCCAATTTGCTTTATTGCTTTTGCAGTCTCCATTACTGGCCCAGGACAGTACATTCCTTTAACATCTAATGTTTTTGCAATCTTAATTTCGGCCATTCATCTCACCTCATATGAATAAAGTTGTTCCTCCTTCAGCTCTATCTAAAAATGTTGCTACTCCTACTACATCATCAACAAACTCAGCTAAATCTTCTCTCTTTATTCCAAAGAATTCCATTGTTGTACTGCATGCAAATACTTTAACTTCTCCAACCTCTTTTGCTTGTTGAATTAATTGATACCACATTGGATATTTCATTTCTTGCATTTTTTGCATCATCATTGGACCCATTTGCTCATAGTTCTTATCTATTGGTGCTGGTTGTCTCTGAATTCCTGCTTTAGTTATATTTGTTAATCCCCAGAATGTGAAGAATAAGTTAACTTCATAGCCTGCAGCTGCTGCACCAGATGCTAATATTCCTACTGGCATTAACTTATCTATCGTACCAGAGAAAACGATTATAGAGAGTTTTTTCTTTTGTTCAGCCAAGGTTTTTTACCCAAATAATCATTTTTATCTCAAATTATATAAGCTTTTCTCATATTCATTTTTAAAAAAATTTCGTAAGGATTTTCACTTTTATTTAGTATAAATTAAACTTAGTTAATCAGTAATGTCTATTCTAATATACGTCATAATTCTATACTTTTATCGTGAAAGAACTATAGCACTATATTTTTTGTCAAAACTTTCATTGAGTAAATTTGTTTGATAAAAAATTTAAGTTGGTGTTTAAACTATTATTTAGGAGGATTTAGTATGAGTGAAGGAGAAAAGAAACAAAAAGTATTGGTTGTAGTAACTCATGGTCCAGAAGATTTAGATAGGACATACGCACCTCTTTTCATGGCATCAATAGCTGCTTCGATGGAATATGAAACATCCGTATTCTTTATGATAAAGGGACCAAAACTATTAGATAAGAAATGGCAAGAAGAGGAAAGGAGAAAAGGAGGAAACCCATTCATACACTTCTTCGATATGGCAAAAGATAATGGAGTTAAAATGTATGTATGTGTACAGAGTCTTAAAGATATGTGCCACATGAATGAAAGCGATGTAGTAGACGGAGTAGAAATTGTAGGAGGATCAACATTAATAGATTTACTCTTCGATGCTGATAGAGCATTATTCTTCTGACCTAACATGGAATATGATGTTATAATAATAGGCGGAGGAACAGCGGGGTATACTGCTGGCGTCATATTAGGAAGAAGAGGTAAAAAAATAGCAGTAGTAGAAAAGGAAAAGTTTGGAGGTACTTGTGTAAATTATGGATGTGTTCCAAGTATTTTTTTATCAGATATTTCTTTTTTGTATTCACGCCTTTCTGAAATAGGCAATTATAAGGGTATTGAAATTAATTTAAAATTAAATAATTTCTTTTCTAAAAGAGAAGAAATAATAGACTATTTGAGTACAGCGGGTAAGAGACTGATTGAAAATGCTAGTGGAGAGACAATTGAAGGAGAAGGTATAATAAGAGATAATCATACAGTTGAGGTCAATGGAAGACTATTAACTACTAAAGAGATTATTATTGCTACTGGTTCCAAACCTAAACCTCCAAGGATAGAAGGTATTGAAAATGCAATAAGCGAAGATCAAGTTGTCAGACTTAATACTATTCCTTCATCAATGGTAATTATTGGTGGAGGAGTTGCTGGTACTGAAATTGCTCAAATATTTGCAAAATTAGGAACTAAAGTTACTCTTTTAACAAGGAGCAAAATATTAAAAGAACTTCATGAAGAAACTAGAAAATTAATGATTGATTCACTAGAGTTTGATGGGATAGATATCATAGAGAATTCTAAAATCGAGAAGATATACGGAGAAAAAGTTTATACAAACAAAGGTGTATTTGATGGAGAAATTGTAGTATATGCCACTGGAAGAGAACCAAATTATCCAAAAGGATTTGAAAAACTAAATGTGGAAATTGGAAAGGAAGGAATAATAGTTAATGAAAGAATGCAAACTAATATTAAGAACATCTATGCTATTGGCGATATTGTAAATAAGGAGAAAAAAGTTGCACATGTTGCATATATGGAGGCAATTATTGCCTCCCTTAATGTCTTAGGTACATGTGAATATATGGATTATACTGGAACACCTCAAGTAATCTATACAGATCCACAAATAGGTATAGCAGGAGAGAAAGATAAAGCAGTTAAATTTCTTAAGTTTCCTTATAATGCTGATACGAGAGCAATAATAAAAGGGTTAAGAGAGGGATTTGCCTTAATAGGAATTGATAAGAACGGTACTATTGTCTATTCAGAAATAATTGGTGATAATGCTGAGGAGCTTATAAATATAATGGCTTTAGCTATACGCAAGAGAGTTACAATCAGAGATTTAGCTTTTACAATATTCGTTCATCCTTCCTTAAGTGAGATTCTCGTTAATGCGGCAAGAGGAGAATTTGATTTAGATGTTGACTTATATAAATAATAATGAGAAACAATGTCAAGCCTAGAGGAATACTTAAAAAAGAAGGGATTTCAACTCGTTAATGATGGAAAAACGGAAAAAATAATAATGGATGACTATGAGTTCTATATAGAGAATAACAGTATAAGATTACCAATACCTTTACCAACTGGAAAAGAATCATTAGACGATTTAGTTTCTATGGGTATTAAGTATGCAAGAGCATCAAGAATATCGCAAGGTCTAGGAGCACCTCTAGAATATGAACTTTCTGGTAATGTATTGTTTATAATAAAGACGTTTAAGGATAGAAAAGATTTAGAAGAAAAGTTAATTAAAGCGTTAGAAGGAATAGAGAGTTTGAGGTACTTTTTATGAGCTACGATTATATAGTCTCTCAATATTTAGCTTATATAAAGGATATAACATTGGAAGGTTGTAAAGCTGAAGAAATATTTGATTATTTCAAGGATAAGTTAAATATAGTTAGTAAAGAAGGTTGTGATAAACCATATATAAAGGTGTACAAAAATAATAGGTTATATTTCTCATATTATGGAATTCCTGCAATTAATGAGTTTTGGCCCTTTTTAAATGCCCTAGTTAGAATATCTAATAATGTAATACAGCTTGATGAAAAGGAAAAAGAATTAGCAGCTAACATTTATGGTAATATAAAATTATTTGTAACACCAGATTGTACTAAATGCCCTATAGCAGCTGAATTATTATATCAACTTCCTATACTTAATAGTAATATTAGCTTAGAAATTATTGATGTAACTACTTATGATGATTTAGGGAAGAAATATAGAGTTTTAAATGTTCCTAAGATTGTACTAAATGAAAAAACAGAGATACCAGGTAGTTTTCCTCCTACTATAATATTAAAAATGTTAGCTAAGGGTAGCGAACAACATTAATTTTCATTTCTTTTGCTATTTTTTCCACATTTTCATCAGATGTAATTAACTCAGCAGATAATTCTTGAGCAACTAAAAGTGATTCAGAATCTGCTTCATCTAAACCATAAATTTTAACTGGCTTATGAGAATAAGCCCTTATCCAAATTTTATCGTAAACTAATGGATTTATCCCCTTTTTTAGAGCCTTAGATAAGGTAAGAGTAGTAACGACTAATTTTTTATCTTTATATTTTTCCACCAAATCCTTAAGATAATCTAAGGAACTAAATGTTATTACTACAAAGTCAGCCATAATTAAACTATATAAATAAATATGTTAATAAATTTGTGGAGATAAAATGTCACAAACAGTAACTGATCCCTTAGAAAAATTAACCTCACCAGAAAACATACAGAGACTATCAAAATTAGTCGACTCTTTACCTACTATAGAGAAACTAATGGATAAACTAGGTGAATTAGATAAGAAAGGTGAATTAGATCAGTTAATTGCATTAACTGACCAGGCAATTTCACTTATAGATGCTGTTCAGAAAGCTGACTTAATAAATGCACTAATATCATTCGGAATGGACCAAATAACAAAAATACAAGCAATATGGCCACTAATAGAAAAACTAACAAGCGATAGAGCACTAAACCTTATTCAAAGTCTTGATTTAGATTCTCTTCTCACTGCTACTGAAAAATCATTACCTTTACTTCAGAAGCTTACTAGTGATAAAGCACTCAAAGTTATTGAAAGCCTAGACATAGACTCACTACTAGGAGCAACAGAAAAACTAACACCAATACTACAAAAACTAACCAGCGACAAAGCACTAAAACTACTAGAACAAATAGACATCGATAATTTGCTTGATACTACTGAAAAGATGATCCCATTATTAAATAAAATTGCCAATATGACAGCAGAAATGCAAAAAAGAGGGCAACTTGATATGTTAATCAATTTAATGCAACAGTCTATTGATTTACTAGATGCTGTTCAGAAAGCTGACTTAATAAATGCACTAATATCATTCGGAATGGACCAAATAACAAAAATACAAGCAATATGGCCACTAATAGAAAAACTAACAAGCGATAGAGCAGTTTCATTACTACAATCCTTAGATATAGACAGTTTACTTAATGCAACAGAGAGATTAATGCCTTTACTTCAGAAGCTTACTAGTGATAAAGCACTCAAAGTTATTGAAAGCCTAGACATAGACTCACTACTAGGAGCAACAGAAAAACTAACACCAATACTACAAAAACTAACCAGCGACAAAGCACTAAAACTACTAGAACAAATAGACATTGACTCTACATTAAATGCACTTCTCGCATTAACACCTTTACTAAAGCAATTAACAAGTGAAAAGACTGTAAAATTACTTTCTCAAGTAGATATGACATCAATGCTCACCTTATTAGAGAGAATGGCTGAGTTACAAAAAGCTGGCGTTCTAGATAAATTAATGAAAGTCTTTGAGGTATTGGGAGATCCACAATTAATAGATGGTTTAGTCATGATTACACAGAAGATGGGTATTGCATTAAAGATGTGGATTAATGATTTGCCTAGTGTTAAACCAGTAGGCACATTTGGATTAGTAGGAGCTTTAGGAAATAAGGATACAAGCTATGCAATGGGTGCATTACTAAAGTTTGCTGAAGATTTAGGAAAAGCCTTGAAGCAATAAGTTAATCTCGTTTTTAACTTTTTCAATTTTTTCTTTTTCCGAAAAAGTTTTTGCTTCTATCTCTTCTCTTTTCCCTTCAAGACCAAGTAAGAAGGAAACCATACACTCAGACGACATTTTGCCATATCCACCACCTCCATATCCGATTACTTTAGAGTTTAAGGAAATTCTTCTAACCTTTAAACCGAGAAGATTATAAGAGTTACAAGATAAATTAAGAGATTTTAAACCATCATCCTTATGTCCGTCCACTCCACCAACTACGAGTATATAAGTTGGATTAAAATCTGGTACAATCTCTAAAATTCGCAAAGCCTCCTCAAAAACATCATCGCCAGAATATAAAGGAAGCTGAACGTTATAGTTTAACCCCTTACCATCACCAATACCTCTTTCTTCTATTTTCCCCGTTCCAGGGAAAAATTTACCGTCATATGCAAAAATATTTATTTTAAGAATTGACTTGTCGTAAAGATAATCTTGTAAACCATTACCATGATGAGCATCAACATCAATTATAGCAACTCTTTCACCTTTTTCGAGCAAAGCTAACGCGGTAAATGCGACATCATTGATTGGACAAAATCCCATAGCCCTTTGCCGTAATGCGTGATGAAATCCACCTAATGGTATATAAATTTTTTCAATAAATCTAGAGTATTTTATTGCAGTAATTGATGCTCCTAAGACTAACAATACATCATCTATCATTCCCGGATAATGGATTGTATCCCCACCGTCAAGAAAACCAATATAGGGTAACTTGCTTACTTCTTCAATTTTCTTAACGTAGCTCTCGTCATGTATCTTTAAAAGATCGTCTATTGTAGCTTTTTCTGGCTTTATTTCAATAAAATTAAGCTTTTGCCTTGCTATTTCTATGAATCTTCTAATCCTTTCTTTTGCTATATCCTTAATCATTGGATGGGAAAATGCTATTTCTTTAAATTTATCATCCCATACAATACCCAGCATTTCAGATCATCTTCTTTAAGTCTTCAAGTTTAATCTCTTCCCCCTCTTTGAAAATTGGTTTCCTAAATACTCTTATCATTGGAGGAGTATTATAACCTAATACAACTTCAATAAATGAACTTCCACAAATAGGTTTATTGGATAGCACTTTAAATGAAGCTTCAAATTCCCAGTTCCTTATTAACCCTTTCTTTCCTTCAAACATTATTACATTTTTTCTCTTAACCTTATAAGGATAACCTAGATTAAAATCTAGAAAAGATAAGGAACCGTCCCAGTCTCCAATTATTCCCCCATAACAACCGAAAGGAAAACTGGTGTTTAACAATCCACCACAACAACCTAAGCCATAATAATTTCCAGCTTCAGAATAATCTAAAATCCTAACATCAAAGTAGTCCTTTTCAACACTTATAACTTGACCAACCGAAGAACTTATATATCTTTTTATTGAAGGAAATTTAAACGTAATACCTTCTATGTGTGCATGCTTAAAATCTCCAGCAGTATAAGGTGATTCTAAAAATTTACCAATTTTTTCACCTTCCTTTATCTCACTACCTTCTTCTAGATATGGTTCTACATGAAGAACCTTTATTCTCTTCCCATTACTGTTTATATACATTACTACATCATAATCTATTTTTGTATACTTATTTGGCCTTCCGATTTTAACTTTCTCTATTTTTTCTATAATACCAGAAAATGGCGAATAAAAATTCTCTTGGTCTGGCGAACTAAGATCAATAGCCTTTATCTTAACGTGTGATGGAAAACCACTAGAGAAAAAACTTAAAAGACTACCTTTTAAGATCTTCATTGCTTTTGCTCGAAGCGTTTTATTAACGTAGGAAGTCTACTTTGCTTTATAGCTTGTAATGTTTTTTCTCTTGAAGGATACCATGGTATGTTCCTAAATTCCATGTTAGGTCTCTCATTAGAGTAGGGTCTATTACAGCCGGGGCAACCAGAGGTCATAAATGCTGGGGCTAACTCATCAATTGATAAGTCAGATGGAATATCAACATCTAATAAGATGCCTTTTTCATCGAATTTAAATGCTGAATAATCCACCAAATCATTTTCTATTAACCATCTTGCTATTTGCATTCTCCTATAAACATTAACGGGGGCTGGTTTTACTTTCTCCATAGGAGTTCCTTGTTCTGGATAAAATGCAAATAATGTAATTTTTGCACCCCTTGAATGAGCATACCACATAATGTCTACAGCTTCTTTTTCAGTTTCTCCTAAACCAATAATAAGATGTATTCCAGCATTTCCTTTTCCAAATACTTCGACTGCCTCATCAATACCTTGTAGATATCTTTCCCAACTATGCATACTCCTAACTTTTTTACCCCTAGTTTCTTCAAACACTCTTTTACTAGCTGCATCTATGGCAACATCTACCATATCTCCTCCAGCTTTTCTCATCTCTATTAAATGATGTCTAAATGTATACGTTGGTGTTATTAATTCTGAGATAGATAACTCAATTCCTGCCTCTCTTATTCTTCTAGTGATTTCTATAGAATCTTGTGCAGCTCTTGGGTGAGCTAATTGCCCTACACATATTCTTTGTAAACCATATCTTGGATCTCCTTGTCTCTCCTTAATTTTCTTTATTACATCATCTAATCTGCGTAATGGCCATTCTACTCTTATTAACGTCTTACACTCAGGACCTTGAGCTACTTCTCTAGCTTGTCCACAATAAGAACAATTGGCTTTACATCCGTCTGGATAGTATTGTAGTAAGTTTATTGTTGTATTTAGCGCATTATGTAAAAAAACACCTGGACTAAAACCTAATACCATATCTGCTCCGAAACTTAACCTTACCCAATCTGGACTACTTACCATTCTTAACATTTAAATCACCCCTAAAACATCAAAAATAACATTTCCACAACATGCATTACTAAAAATAATTTCCCTTTTATTTCTTGCATATGGAATAACCTCTTCTTCTGGAAATGCTATCCCATCAATATCATAATCTACTGCAAATCTATCAACCTCAAGATAAGCAGAACCTCTTGGTCTTGCACATCCTAACATAACTGGAACTGAGAATTCATCTCTAGCTTTCTTTAGTGCTGTTATCAGTTCTTGTGGAGTAGGTTGTCTAGTATTTCTAGTTCCTACTAATGGCATTAAGCCAACTATAATTACTGTATCTGGATTAACTTCCTTCAAAAGCTCTATTGCATGTAAATCTCCATCAATTCCTTTTTTACTCAAACCCACAATTACGTGTGGTGCAATTTTTATTCCAGCTGACTTCAAATACTTAAATGAATTTAGATAATCATCCACGGTAAAAGGTTGTTTTAACACATCTCTTATAGTTTCATTATCACCAACCATATCAAGTAATGCTATCTTTACTCCGGCTTTTGCAAACTTTTCTGCTATTTCTGGATTTCTAACTACACCAGTATGCGCAATGAAAGTTAATTTATTTGCATAATTACTCAATAAATCTGAATAACGCCAAATTGGTACTTCTCCCCTAACAGACGAACCTCCAGATAATATTAGTCCTTTATGTCCTTCTTTTATAACTTTTTCTAAAACATTTTTCATTTTCTCCTTTGTAGATGCATCCTCCATGCCTTCTAAAATACGTCTATTACAATGATCACAGTTAAAAGCACATGCTATCCCAGTAACTGATACCATTTTCCAACCGTTCTCTGAATTAAGGTAATCTGTCTCATATTTCTTTAATGCTGGCGCATAAAGATATAATTTTCTCATTTTGACAAGACCTCCTTAAATAAATTGATAAGATCATCAGCAGTTATACCAATTATTTTAACGCCTTTATACCAATCCTTAATTTCTCTTTCTATATCCTCGACTCTAGACCATTTTAGTCTTGCCTCTAAGTCATAAATTGCTCTTCTAGGCTCTACGAAGAAATCTCCAGTTATGAGTACAGCTTCTATCATTTTATCTCCAGCCATTTTAACTTGAAGTTTAATAAGACCTCCCTGGAATTTCTTCTCAATATATTTAATATCACCTTCAAGTGATTTCCTCAGATTATATATCCAATCTGGAGAGGAATATTTCATTCTAAGTTCTGAAATTAATCTCTTTTCATCTTCCGTGTAAGTTGAGTCCTCTAATTTCACATTTAAAGATTCTTCAAAAGATTGTTTTGCTAAGCTTATAATTTGACTCATCTCCACGTTATTACCTAATTCCCTGTTTACCCATGTCAGTCTATCTCTAAAGTCCTTAGCTAATTTATCTCTTAATTTCTCTGATGTAAGCCTTAACACAGAAACCATTGCTTCTGCATCAAAATCCACTAGAATAGTTCCAGTAACTGCTATATATTTACCTTGTGAAAAGGCTCCAATACCAGAGATTTTTCTGCCATTTACTTCTACGTCATTTTTAGGCCTGAAATTAGCCTTTATACCAAGTTTTTCTAAGGTTTTTATTACACCTTCAGCTCCTCTTCTTATTGCCTCTTCTGGAGTGTAACCGAGATGTGAGGCTTCTGCGTAAATTTCCCAACCTAATTGTTCTTTTCCCATTATAATTGCTCCTCCACCAGTAGGTCTTCTTCCTATATCCCACCCTCTTTTCTTTACTTCCTCTATGTTGACTTCTTGCTCTACAGCTTGATGGTAACCAATTAAAACGGCCGTTGGATCAAATATTACAAACCTAAGAATAGGTGGTGCACCGTTACTTACACTTTCTAATAATGCTTCCTCTCCAGCCAGTATTAGATCCTGAGGTCCTCGCTCTACAATAAATCTAAATGTAGTCATCCTTAAGAAATAAAGTTATTTTATTTATTTAAAGATTTCTATTAGGAGAAAACTAGGACAATTTATAGAAATAACGAGAGAAGAAAATTGTACTATAACCTTAATTTTTTTAAATAACCCTTAACGTTTTAAACTTTGAGAAATTTTTAAATATTAAAAAAGATAAGGTATTTTATGATGAAAGAAAAACTAGAGTCCAAAAAAGATGAAATTAGATGTTGTTATAAAATTACAGATACAGATGTAGCTGTTTTACTAAAGATGGTAGAAATAGAGAAACCTATAACCTCTGAAGAATTAGCTGATATTTTCAAGCTAAGTAAGACTACTGTAGAAAATAGCTTAAAGAAATTGATAGAACTAGGTCTTGTTGTTAGGACTAAAACAGAAGGAAAGAAAATTGGAAGACCAAAGTATTACTATTCTATTTCATCAAATATTCTAGAGAAAATAAGAAATGACTTGCTTAACTGCGCAAAAAGAATGGAATTAGCAGCCACCTAGTTTAACGTCTTTAATTTCTTTACTATCTTCTCCTTTTTCAATAATCATTAAATAAACACCATTTTGATTTGTAAGTTCTATAATCTTGCAATTCATTAAGTTTATCGCTTCTTTAATCATATCAACACATTTAGGATCTTTAAATAATACCTTTACAGACCCCGATTTAATACTCATTAATTTGGCTACTGTTTTCATAAAAGGCTCAGGGCATTCTGCGTTAGTTGCATCAATAACTTCCATAACTTACATTAAGAGTGCAAACTTAAAAATGTATTTACTTTTTTAATGAATATGAAAGTTGTTTGCCCCGTGTGTAACAGGCTCTTTGAAGCTGAATGTACACCATATAAGGTAACGTTTAATGAGATTGTATATTATTTTGACACAGAAATATGCCAATTGGCTTTTATGAGAGAGCCAGAAAAATTTGTTTTTAACTGCCAAAAGAAGAACGAATAAATGAAGGAAGAGTATTGATGAACATTTCTGAACATTTCTTAAAATCTTCAGTAAGTTTTTTCACCAACTCTTCTTTATCTAGAGCTTTGTAGAGGTATTTTGGTCTTCCACCTTTATTTGATTGAACTTTTTCTCTTTCAATAAAACCTAAAGAAACAAGTTTATTGAGACTTCTATTTACAGAAGCTTTAGATAATTTTAGCATTTCTACCAATTCATCTTCTGTTATAGTTTTCTTTTCAATAACTGTTTGCAATACTTTAAACTCTGTATCTGAAATATCATAACAAAAAGTTAATGCATCTATTAATTTAGCCTCTTTTCCCGAGGGCAAGGTTATTCTTTCTGTTTCTAGTTGCATATAAAATATTTCATAAATCATATATTTAAATTTTATCAAAAAAAGTTTTTTAGCAAAAAGAGATTAAGCCCAATAACCTTTGTTAATATCTTCTATTTTTGTAAAAAGGGCAATTTGGAAATACCTAAATGCTTCTACTGTAAATTTTATAGCATTTTGATCATCAAACTGAGATATTTTATTTATAAGCTCATTAAAAAACCTAGATAAATCATTATAAGTTGCCTTATCTAAGTCTGGATATTGAGATAAATCTAACGCTTTTATTATCTCATCTTTTGTTTTAGCACTCTTAACCTTATCATAAATAATCATTACTATCCCTCTTCCTCCTTGCTTACCAAACAGTGCTTCTTGAGGATTTCTCAGCCATCTAGCATATGTTGCAGCTAATTTCTTAGCCTCGTTTTCAATAGACACAATTTATAATTAGAATAAAAAGTATTAAAATATAATTATGAAAGCATTACTTTTAATGTCTGGTGGACTAGACTCTTCTTCAGCTGCTTATTACTACACGAGAAGGGGACTTAATTTTGATTGCCTATTCATAAACTATGGACAAAGATCAGCAAGAATGCAACTGAGAAGCAGTAAAATTATTTGTGAAAAATTAAATAAGAAGTTATTAGTAGCTGATATAAGAAAAATTAGAGAATTATTTATATCTGATAGCTGGTTAAAGCCTCATGAACCAATAACTCATAGAAATTTAGTAATAATACCAATTGCAATTGCTTTTGCCAAAGAAAAGGGATATGAAGAGATTATAATTGCTAGCGTTAAAGAAGATTGTGAATATGAACAAAATAGAATAGAGATCATTAAAGAACTAAAAAATTTAGGAGAAATTCTAAAAGTAAAAGTCTTAACGCCTTTTGCTGGCATGCCAAAGTCATTTCTACTTAAGCTAGGTGTTTCGGCTGGATTAGATCCTTCCTTGACTTATTCTTGCCTTTTAGGTCATAAATATCATTGCGGACAATGTAGTCAATGTTTAAAAAGAAGAGAAGCGTTCAAAAGTGCTAACATCCAAGATCCTACAAAATACCTAAATCTTTCTTAATCTTCTTAGAGAATTAATTAAGGAAGACATATCCTTACTAATTAAATACGGACTATATCTCGAACAGTCTCTAAATCTTTCTATGCACACTACCTTTATTCTTGAATCGTAAAATCTTGCTGAGAGCAAATCTAACGGAGATGAACCGATTGTTATTACATTTAATGGATCCCACTTAGTCCTTCTAAATAATTCTTCATAAGGGGCTTTTGAAGGCTTAGTCCTACCATTATTACTAATGAAGGGAAAATTAAGCTCTAGTTTGTTAACTATCTCTTTTGTAATTTTTTCATCATATGGAGAGAGTAAATAAATCTCATCGCGTATGTTTAATAGTTCTTTCCAATCCTCAAATGTTTCAGTTGTAATAGGAATATCTGTTATAGGTGTGCCCTTGTAGATATTATATAAAATATCGGTTAGGTCTATCTTTAGGATTACTCCATCAATCCAAACGGCGTATTTCATTAATTAATAATAAAAGTTAATAAGATTAAATTTTATACTTTAACTCATGCAAGTAGAAGGTTTTGAATTTCCAGATGAGCTTTATTACTACCCAGAAGAACATGTATGGGTAAAAATTGAAGGAGACATGGTTACTGTAGGTATAACATCACTTGGTCAATATATGGCTGGTAAAATATTTCAAGTTACAACTAAAAATAAAGGGGAAAAAGTAACTCCTAAAAGTGTAATTTTCACATTAGAATCTGCTAAGTGGATTGGAAAATTTAGATTACCCGTAGAAGGAGAAATAGTTGACATTAATGATGAAGTTGTAAAAAACCCAACTCTGATTAACGAAAAACCATATGATGCATGGATAGTTAAAATAAAAGGAGACATAAAGAAGGAAAAATTACTCCCAGTATCTGAGGCTGTTAAAATATTTGAAAATGACGCTAAAAGAGTAATTAGATAATTAATTTAAATTTCTTTTTCGAGCAAAACATTTTTATTATATTTCTTAGATATAGTAGAAGAGAGGGTTAAATATGGCAAATGTCTCAAATTGTGAAATTCCAGAAAATTTATTATATTTCATAGAAGGTAAGAATACTGTATGGGCAAAACAAGAAGCTCCGGATGTCATAGTAGTAGGAATAACTGATATTGCACAAACAATGGCTGGTAAGGTAGTTAAGGTTAGATTAAAGAAAAAGGGAACTAAAGTTGAAAGGGGTAAACCAGTAGCTACAATGGAGAGCGGAAAGTGGGCTGGACCAGTCCCAGCACCAGCAAGTGGAGAAATTATTGATGTAAATCCAGATGTCGAGAAAAACCCGGTTTTAGTTAATCAAGATCCTTACGGAAAGGGATGGTTAGTAAAGATGAAAGTTAACAATCCAGAAGAGCTTAAGCAATTGGTTACTGGAAGCGCAGCAGTATCTAAATTAACTGAACTGATTAATAGTGAGAAACTACAGTGCAAGAGGCTATGAAATGTCCTGGAGGTTTATTTCCCTCCCTCCTCAAGACGGCTATCATATGGTAACATCTTTTGTAGCTGTAGCTGATTATGTCTCAAGAGGAGGGAAAAACACACTTTTAGTTTTTTACTCTGATAAACCTTTTGTTAATGTTGGAGTTCACCAAGAAGTATGGCTAGAAGTAAACCTTGAATTTACTAAGAAAATGGGTATTCCTGTAGTTAGAAGAGATCTTGGTGGTGGAACAGTAGTTATTACACCTGGAGAACATGATTATTTTATTGTTGTTAAAGCTGATGAAGCACCTTCTAGTCCTAAAGCACTTTATGAAAAATACCTTACCCCAGTTGTAAATGTGTTAAAATCTTACGGTATTAACGCACAGCTTAGAGATCAGGATATAGTAGTAAACGGTAAGAAAATTAGTGGAAATGGCGCAATGACCTATAATAAGGCAGTTGTTATTACTGGTAATATTTTACTTAGCCTTGATGTGGATTTAATAAGTAAATGTATTAGAGTACCTACAGAAAAATTCCGAGATAAAATGGCTAAAGAAATGAGTGACTGGTTAACAAGCTTAGAAAAAGAATTAGGATATATTCCACCTAGGGAAGAGATTAATAAAAAGTTAAAAGAAGAATTTGAAAAATCTTTAGGAGTTAAGTTTGAAGAAGCTAATTTAACACCAGAGGAAATAGAACTTTGGGACAGATTAGCTAAAGAGAAGATGAATGAAGAGTGGATTTATTACAAAGATAATAGACATCCAGAATTACATACAGAAAGATGTGTTAAAATTAATAGTGCTGTTGCTTTATGTCACCTAGATTATAAAGCAAGAAAACTAGTTAGGATTACAGTAAAAATAGTAAATAAGAAATTTGATGAAGTTTCTATTTCAGGTGACTTCTTTATAATGTCTCCGAAAGACTTTTTAGAGTATTTAGAAGATTCATTAAAAGGAGCTAGTGTCGCTGATTTTGAAAAAAATATAAGAAAAGTGTTTGAAGAAAAGAAACCAATAATATTTGGTTTTACCGCAGACGATCTAGTTAATGCGTTTAAAGAAATCTTAAATAAACCAGAAGTTCAAGAGGTTATATAGATAAGACAGCTAATATTTCTCTTTCACCTAAACTTCCTAATAACGATAAAGCATCCACAACAGGAAGGAACCCGATATTTTTCTCAGCCATGAGTAATCTAGCAGTCTCTAGAGATGAATCTGGAGTAACTTTGTAAACATTTAATGTCATATACCCTTCAGCTTTAACGCTTGTTAAGTCCCTTTTTGCCAGTAACGCTCTTCCTATATCTTTTGCTGATATTACACCTATCGGTCTTTTTTCATCTACTATTACTGCATGTCTTTGCCAGTAAGATTTCATAAAATCAACAATATCTGATAATTTAGTTTCTTTGGTTGCAACTAATGGGTCAACATTCATTACGTCCCCTACCTTCACATCTCCTTTAACTTTACAGTGCCTAATTAAGTCCCTTTCGGTAACTATTCCTACAATTCTAACTCCATCACCCACAACTAGTGAGCCTATTCCCTCACTTGTCATAATTCTACAAGCCTCTTTTATGTCTGAAGTAGGTGTTATGAAAACAATATCCTTATTCATTATCTCTTCTACTGTCCCATCAATTTTTCTCCAGTTGTAAACAATATCACGTATAGTTATGATTCCGTCTTTTTCAACTAGAAGCCTCCTTATGTTGTTATTAATCATAATTTCCAAGGCTTTAAAAATAGAAGTACCTTTAGTTACATAAATCACATCTTTTGTCATAATATCCTTAACTAACATTAGATAGCCCTCTGTGGATTTACACCGTGAGCCCTAAAACACTCTTCTACTGATATATATTTCCATAATGCTTCTGGCTTATAACATTCTAGTGCTGGATTCTCAGATTCTTTCTGTTGTTGAGTAACCATCATGTTAAATCCCAGATAACATTATATTTTAAAAAAGAAAAAAATTTTACTCATATGAAAGTAAAAGTTGGAAACCTCGATTTAGAGATTGTTGGCGAAATTGAACTTAATGGAAAGACTTATAAGATCGTTGAAGTACCTAGTGCTGACGACTTTAAGGGATTTCCACCATCATGGGAAACAATAAAGAATTCCATGCTTAGCTGGAGACCTTATTTTAAAGGAAAGATGTTAGATGTAGATGGAAAACTAATTCCTATAGTTAATGACGAATATGTATTATACCTTGATGAGGAAATGTACGAGTTACTTCTGGATTTATATTATACTTTTAAAGTTAATAAGCCTCCTATTGAAGTGAACGTTAGTACAGTAGTTACAAGACAAATAGAGAATTACGAGGCGAAGATAAATAGAAATTTAGATCCAGAAGAGAAAACACATTTATATTTAAGATATTCAATCGAATTAGCAATTTTAAAAGATATAGGGATGATATCATGATAACTTTTACCGTTGAAGGAACTTTAGAGGGAGATAAAGTAAAAGTAAATGTAAAAGATACTGAATTTACTATAGGCTTACTCGGTTCTGATTATCCAACACCAGAAGAAGTTTTACTTGCTTCAGCCTTATCTTGTCTCATGCTAACAGTTTACTACGTTGCTAATGAAAAAGGGCTAAGAATTGAAAAGATGAATGGATATATTGAAGGAAATCTAGATCCTAAAGGCTTTCAAGGAGATCCTAATATTCCTCCTGGTTTTCTTGATATATCTTATGAAATAGAGGTAAAAGCTGATAATAAAGAGTTATTGGAAAAAGTATTAGAAGAATCTGAGAGGAGGTGTCCTCTTAAAGACACACTAACGAGAAGTATTAAAGTTAATGTGAAATGGAAGGTAATTTAAAACTTTTTAATTTAAAAAATTAAATTATAATTATGATGGTAGAAGAAGAGCTCCTTAAACCTGGTGAAAATGAACTTAAAGAAATGCAACCATATATTTTCGATCTAATAGATCAATTAAACAATATACTAGTACAAAATGAGGATTTACTAACACAGATCGGACTTGCAAGAAGAATATCAGTAACTCTCTCTATAATGACACTCCACAGATATAACCCAGATATTTTCATGAAAGAGGTATGGGATGACGTTCTACAAATAGTAGAAGAACTAAAAAAGATACCGCAAGTTGCTACCCAATTAAATGATTTACTTTCTGACATAGAAAAATTGAACGAACTTAAAAAACAAGCTGGAATATGATTTTTTTATTCTTTTCTTGTTTTATTTTATTTATAAACTCTACTAACTAAGGATCCTTCTATTACTAAAATCTAAGGAATAATACTTATTAGTATCTTTGAATATATTTATTTACGATGTGGCGTAAAAGAATTACGACAAGTGAAAAAACAATTAATTTCTTAAAAGTCTTTGGTCCTGCATGGCTTGTTATGATGGCTGACATGGATGCTAGTAGCATTATAGGTGCTGCACAGACTGGTGCTGTATATAATTATGGATTTGTATGGATCCTTCTGCTTTTAATAATTCCACTTTATATTATACAAGAGACCTCGGGTAGAATTGGAGTTGCCACGGGTAAAGGTTTAGGAGAAGTAATTAGAGAAAATTACAGTAAAAGAGTTGCAGCAATTATGGCATTACCTATGGCAATAACAGACGCATTTACTTATGCTATAGAATATATGGGGATAGCCATAGGATTTGAGGTGTTGGGAATTCCATTAATTATAAGTATTCCAGCTATTTTTATTATCCACATTCTAATAGTTACGAAACAGAAATATGTAGAAGCAGAAAGAGTTCTTTTAGGTATCTCGCTAGCCCTAATAGTTGGGCTTACAGCTACCCTATTTTTACGAGGAGTAAAAGATTATTCGCCTATCTATTTTAAACCCTCTCCCCTATTCTTTTTTCTTATCGCAGCCAATGTAGGGGCAGTAATAATGCCATTTATGCTATATTTCCAAGCCTCAGCTACAGCGATTAAACTAAAGGAGATTGATGCAATAGAATACAAATCACAAGTTATTAAACATATGAGAAAAGAGACATTACTTGGAGCAATAGCCACTGAAATCTTAATGGTAATTGTAGAAATGACATTTGCCGGGATAAAAAACGCTTCTGATCCATCAGTTTTTGCCAGTGCTTCCCAATTAGCAACCGTAATGACTCCTATAGCTGGTGATCTTTCTCCAATATTTTTCTCCATAGGGCTAATAAGTGCTGGATTCCTTGCATTAGTTGTAATTTCTTTAGGCAGTGCTTGGGGAGTGGTTGAGGCACTCGGAATCCCAAAAAGGAGTGCTTGGAAGATATATGTTATTGAAAGTATACCGGCAGTTTTAGTTACATTACTATTACCTCCTTCCATGTTAATAAATACAATACTTGATCTCCTAGTATTCTTCGTTTATGCTCTAATTGGACCAATAATAATTCTCGGCATAATCTCAAGAAATAAAAAGATCATGGGTGAATATTATTCTAGTGGAATAAGGTTAGTTGCATACTGGATATCAGCAATAATTATACTTTCAATTGCTATTATTGCAACTTTTTAAATGTTGATGTTAAACCTAAGGGTATTATACTTCCTTTCCTTTCCTTTATTTCAAATCCTTGTTGCTTGGCATAATCAAAAAATATTTTATCTAATTCTTCCTTGGTAACGTTGTCCGTCTTCTCTAACATTTTTCTTAGTCCTTGTATTATCTCTTTCAGATATACCTTATCTTCATTTAATGGTAAATCCTTATCTGAATGATACCAGGGAATTAAATCATCATTATAAAGTACCATTGCAGGATAGCCTTCTAAGACATAAGAGAAGTGATCTGAGAAAGGAGTTGGCATTTCTATTCTTTTTACATTAAAGAATTGAGAAAACTGAAATAAATCTGGAGTTGCCGAGAAAACAACCCTATTAGGAAAAAGAGCATCTAAAGAAATCATAATAAAAGTGTTGTCTTTTTTATGCTGAAAAGATCCGTTACAACATCTTGGACCTTCCTCAGAGGAAAAGAAAAGGAACTTAAGACCATGATGTTTTAATTCAACTTTTAACCCCTCGATTATATCTAGAGAAAAGAGATTATCATGATAACCGCTTAACCAGTGATCCACATGAGCACCAATTACTATATAATCTTCTCCAGGAATAGCCTCAACCTCTAAATTATAACTTTCATTCTCTCTTAAATAAGATTTAGAATAGATCTCAACTTCATCCCCATCCTTTAAAGGTACTTCAGAAAACACAGCAGGGATCTTTGAACCAACACTTATTCTTCTCAGTTTTCCCTGATCGAAAAATATAACGCCTTTATAACCCTCTGCAACTGCCTTATCATAAAGGTCTTTAACCATAAAAGGGTGAGGGGGCATCTCATAATACCTAATCTCCTTACCCACTTTTCCTTTAACGTAACCAGAAGTATAAGGAAGAAGAGAACCATTTACTTTTTTACCATTTACATAAAGCTCAAAGTTTTCAATTACCCATTCTTTAGTCTTTATAGTATGTAAAGAACCACCGAACTTTTCTTTTAACTCGCTCAAGATAAATTTCTCTTTATCACTACCATGAATAATCTCCCCCAGTGGGAAAAACTCTAAAGAAAGCATTAAAGAAATAAAAGAAGTAAAAAATATTAACTTTTATTTTCTTCCTTAATAGGTTTACCTAAAACTGATGGCGGGAATTGAGAGTAGATAACTCCAGCAATAACTAAGAGTAATGCAACTATATAACCTACAGTGGCTACTTGTGAAGGTGTTGGAGAGAAACCTTTGTAGTTTTGAGTTTCAGCTATTGCAACAGCAAATATTATTATTAACCCTATAATAAATATGATTTTGAATGCTTTATCCAATTTATTCAAATATTCTTGATTTTGAATAACTGCCATTTTATTCACCCCTTATATACAACTTTTGCAGTAATTATCATAGCAATCATTACCATTACACCAAATTCTAAACCACTTATTGACATTTGTAATGCACCACTTAAGATATGACCAGATGCACATCCACCAGCCATTCTGGCACCAAACATCATTAATGCAGTTCCACCAAATGAACCTAAAGCTCTAATAGCCTCATTATTACCAAATCTTTTCTCCCAACTTGGCGGTATATTCTTCCTAAATGCAGTAAACCTTCTAGTTAAGAATACTGCAGCAAAGAATGATCCTAGAAGTGTACCTATATCACTAAATGGCTCCCAACCAATACCTTTGAATACTATTTGACTATATTTAAAGTTCGGAAGGAATAATGCACCAGCCATCCATGAATATGTTGTTGATTCTCCGAATATTTGGTGCATAAACATTTCAGCAACAACAGTTAAACCTACTATTGCACCTACAGATACCATGTAGTATCTTGTAACATTAGATTCAACTGCCCAGTACTCGTTTAATTTCTTTGCAATGCTTTTCTCCTCATATGGTAAACCTCCGTATGTTAAGTACATTGCAGTATCTAATCTTTTAGCTTTTTCAACATCATTCATTTGTCCTTTTAATGTACCTCTTAAGCAACTATGTGTCCCACCCTTATATCTAGGTAAATAGTAAGCAACGGTAAAGAATATTGCTGAATATACTAAAGATATTAGGAATAACTCTACTGGTGTCAAATTACCCCATGGTATTAAATATTCTTTTCCAGATGGATGAGTTGCTCCAATTATTACACTACCAAAATTCAAAGTGTTAACTAACCACTGTCCAGCAGAAGTTTGAAACAATGCTGTCCATGCCGCTGCACCAACTAGCCCACCAAGTATTGCATAAATAGCATCCCTTCTACCTTCACCTAAAGCCATCCATGTTGAACCTGGGAAATAGCCAGCTATTGCCAATCCAATACCAAATAGAATACCTCCTAGACCTACTCCAATAACATATAGAGGCTTTGGTGACCAGTGAAATCCTATACCTAAAGCATATAATCCGAACATTACTGGAGTAGATACTGCAACACCTAATAATATACAATCTACGAATAGTCTGTCTTCCCATTTTGCTAACCTTATTAGAGTTTCAGGGTTCCCAATTCCCCAAGCTTCTGCTGCCGCACCAATTATAAATCCTACAATTATTCCAACCCATAATGGAGCTACGTATGTTATCATTTTACTTTCACCAAATTTTTATATTTAACTCCATATGTATAAATTTTAGTTACTAAAATTTGTTTGATTTTAATTAACTCAGTTAATTATATCAAATACTAAACCACTTTAAACTTTTAAAATTTTACTTATAGTTTAGAAATAATTGCAAACAAAAATTAATGAACTTAGAACTAGCATAACTGGTTATCCTTATATCTATATGCTATGGAAAATTCATCCAAATAATTGGAACACCTTGAAAGTACTAGAGTAAGGTTAATAAACTACTGTAATAATTATTCTTTATGCAAACCATACTTGTTCAAAAGAAAGAAACAATATTAAAGAGCGTTGATGAACTCACTGAAAGAAGCATAGATAATACAACTGTGATGGAAAGAAGAAACCTAGATTGACTTTTTAAGTCTTAAGTTTTTTTCTTTTTTGATGATTAAGCCTCTTACTTCTTCTCAGGAAGAGGTTTTAAAAGCTCTTAATGATGATAAGTATCAGATTGTAGGGATATTTGGACCCACTGGTACTGGAAAGACTTTATTAACATTATCATATGGTATAGATGTTATTAAGCAAGGAAAATTTAAGAAATTCATTATAGTAAAGCCAATAGTAGATATTGTTACTAAAAAGGAAATTACTGCTACTGAATTACCTAATTATCACGAGGTTATATTAAGTTATATAAAAGATGTTCTTGGACCCGAGTATTCAACTACTGTAGATGAATTATATAAAAGTGGAAGGATTGAAATTCTTGATTCAAGATTACTTAGAGGAAGAACGTTTGATGACTCAATTATTTTCATTGACGAAGTCCAAGAACTTCAGCCAGAGAGTATAATTGAGCTAATAATCAGAATTGGAAGAAATAGTAAGCTAGTAGTTGCTGGAGATCCAGTCTTCCAGTCACTTCAAATGAAAACAATTAAAGATCCTTCAGAGTTAGTTAGGGAAGTTTTATTAAATGAAGAGGATGCTAAAGTAATAGATCTTGGAGTTAAAGATATTATAAGGGCTGGTGCAAAGAGAGGTTTAAGACTTCTAATTGAGTATAGGTTAAGGAGTAGAATGTTATCGGAGGAAGAGAATAAGGTACTGAATGTTACTAAAGCTCATGCTCCAGATGCAGATATAATAACTGTTGTAGATTTGTCTGAGGAGAAAAAGAAACTAGGACTAGATAATTTGACTACAGTACCTGATAGTATAATAGTAGTAAAGGAAGGAAATATCGGTAGATTAGTGGGAAAAGGTGGTGAAAGAATTAATTCAACCGAAAAGGAAATTGGGAAAAAACTTAGGGCTTTAGAATTATCGCTTGATTTCAAGGAGTATATAAGAGCAGTTCATCCTCTCCCTTGGGTTGTCAAGCATATTGAAGATGCTGATTTTAAAGGAAACGAATTGGTAGTACAGATCAAGAAAGAGACTGGGGCCTTTATGGGACAAAAGGGTTCTTATGTGAGATTTGTTGATGAAGCCATTAGAAAACTTTTAGGTGTAGGTATAAGAGTTATAGCGAAGGAGAATGAAAATAGTTAGTTGGAATGTTAATGGGCTTAAGGCTATAACTAGAAAAGGAGCTTTAGAATCTGTATTAAATTACGATGCTATTTTATTACAAGAGATTCGTAGTAGTGATTTACCCTTAGATTTGTTAATGAGCGGATTTAACATTGCTTCTTTTCCAGCTAAGAAGAAGGGGTATAGCGGTGTTATGACATTAACGAGAGAAAAACCTAAAAGTATAATAAAAGGCTTAAACGTTAAGGAATTTGATGAAGAAGGAAGAACTGTTACAGTTGAGTTGGAAAAATTTTATTTAATCAATGCTTATTTTCCTAGAGCAGGAGATGGGCTTAGTAGATTAGATTTTAAAATATCTTTTGATAATAAAATTGAAGAATTTATGGACCAGCTAAGAAGAACAAAACCAGTTATTATTTGCGGTGATTTTAATGCTGTGGTGGAAAGAAGGGATTCTTCTTTTTGGGATGAAAATGAACCGGGTCTTTCGCCTAAAGAAAGAGAATGGATGAACCACATCTTGAAAAAAGGATATATTGATGCTTATAGGTTTATTAACCCTACAAAAATTGAATATAGTTGGAGGAGCTATAGATTTAAATGGAAAGCTATGAGAATAGATTATTGTTTAGTTTCTGAAGAATTAAAGGATAAAATTAGGGATTGCAAAATATTAAATGTATCTGGCTCTGATCACTATCCTATTCTTCTTGAAATAGAAGTCTGATATATATTTTGT
The DNA here is from genome assembly GCF_009729055.1 of Sulfurisphaera ohwakuensis. GTDB lineage: Archaea > Thermoproteota > Thermoprotei_A > Sulfolobales > Sulfolobaceae > Sulfurisphaera > Sulfurisphaera ohwakuensis. Next base: position 1,925,805 of record NZ_CP045484.1, read on the forward strand.
AAAATAGCAGCTAATTGTGTTATTGACACTTTAAAATTCTGGTAATCATTTTGTATCTTATGGGAGAAAGCTTGTTGATATAGCAAATTAAGTTGAGGATATTGATAGGAAAGTGTTTGGATAACTCTATCTAAATCTTCTTTAGTATAATAAGGCATATTCATCTTTATTGCTATTGCAGCAATTAGGTTAATTATAGATACCCATAGAAAGTTCATAGCATTACTTAAATCACCTTGAGATTCATATAACAAGGCTTTAGCCCAATTGTCTCTATATTGGTTAAAATACTGTGAATCTAAGGAATAGAATTGCTGTGTTGATATAGGTTGAGAAGTAGAAGAGTTAACCGAAATATGCCTATCAGCCACTTTCTGAAGATATTGATAAAAGAAATATAGCCCAGCTAGAACTGGTGCTGAAGCAATCCACATTATATAGGGATTAGATACAAAGAATAAACTTGCTTCTATTAATGCAGCAAGGAAAAGTTCTATTGGGACTATTATGAGTGTTAGAATTCCTCTTATCCACTCATTTCTCCTTAAAAGAATGTATGTACCAGAGGCAGTCGCTATTGCATAAGATGGTAATTCTACAAAAGAGTGAGGAAGTGTTAGTAAGGATATTGCTGCTATAATGCCAGGAATATGATTAGCGGTCATTACAGCACTAAGAATCATCCCCGTATTAACTATGGAATAAGCTAAGAATAATATTCCAATAGCTGGAATAAAATCAAGCAATGCAACTCTGACATTGTTTGAAAATATGCTTAATGCTATTAATATGTAAGGCTCATTTCGTATAGAACTCTCTATACCATTATATTGTTGAACTAATGATGGAGAGTTTATTGGTATTGCTGAAGAGATTAAGAATATAATTATCTCAGCTACAAAGAACATTAGTATTAGTTTACTTATGGGTCTCATAATACTTAATTTTAACTCCATTAAATAAAAGCTTTCATAAGTTTATTAACGGCATTTCTGAGTATCTCTTCTGTTTCCCTTGGGGATTTTTCTATATTGTAACTTATATGTGACCAACTTTTCCCTTGAAGTACTCGACCAACTAGTACAGCTTCTTCTAATAAATCTAGTTTTATCGGCATTTCCCAAAAATATTTTTCAGTTAACAAACCAATAGAATCGGCTACTGAATTATAAGGGAGAATACCCTCTAAATATGCATTTATCTTATCTATATCTTGTGATCTTAGATCATCTATTTTCTTAAAAGCGTTAATACTATCTAAAAGCTTAGCTAATGATAAAGGCGATACGTTAAAATATACTTGATGAGCAGTATTGATTATCTTTCTTTTTAAATTAAAAGATAATACATTTGCAAGCTCTTTCGCCTTATCAGAAATAGGATAAACAACTATAACAGAGTAACCATTTAGACCTTCATTTTTTCTAGATGCTAAATAGATTGGAGTAAAACCATTTTTTACCCAAAAATTAAGGACTCTTGTATCTAAGATGAAAGAAGAACCTAGCCAATCCAAATTATTAGATATTGCATCACCCCTAATATGAGAAAGTAACTTAGAGCCTAGCCCCTTGCCTTGTAATTCCGGTAATACAGCAATCCTTATTATTCTCCAACCTTTCAATTTACCAAATTCCTTCAACCTCTCATACTTTATAATTCTGTGAGGTATTAAATGTCCTAAATTGCTCTCTCCCTTTAAAATGCTACTTATTCTCTCTTCCGATAATCCCCCTTCAAATATAACTTGTGCTAGGGAAACATCACTTAACGAATACAACTTCTGAAAATGTAAATCGCCTAACAACATTAAATCGTCTGGAGAATTACGATAATGAGCTGAAACAAGGATACCGTAAATTTGTCTTAATCTGCCATCATTTTTAAATAACTCTTCTCTGTTAACTTCTTCTATGCTATTATTTAATTGCTTTATCTTTGGTTCTGCATCCAAGAGCATAACGTCATAAATAAATCTCTCTATCGGATCCCCCTTTGAATATCTTATAGGAAAGTCTAAAGTAACGTGTTTAAAAAGATATTTTTGCTTTATTAATAGAAGATACTTAAGAAATGCCTTTCCAGAACCTTCGTACCCGTGAATAGTAGTTATAAGGATCGTCTTGTTCCACTTTCTAATAATATACTCTAGCGTTTCTATTCCTAAAGCTGCTGCTTCATCAACTACAATTAAATAACCATCATAATCTTTGGCTAAATCTGGAGCTAACCATCTGACTATCACTTCTCCAGCTGAAATCCTCATAATTTTTCCATCCCTCGATCTAGTAACGGTGTATTTTATGCCCAGGCTTTTAAGACCCGTAATTAAAAATCTAAAGATTTCTGAAGAAGAATAATAAGAAGGAGAAGTTATGACTATTACCGTTGGTTCTTTATGTTTTAGAGAAATAACATATGATAAGAAAAGCCCTATTGCAGCACTCTTCCCCCTACCTCTTGGTGCAGTCACAGCTAAAATTCGTTTTCTATCATCATGAAGGATAAATAATGACTCTTCCAATGCCTTATTTTGATCTTCACTTAGGCAAAGGTTATGTAACTTAACCGGAATGGAAGGATTAGACGGGATTTTAAGTGAAGATTTTTTTAATTCATTTACATTTACGCTCTTAAAATTTACTAATTTTTCATCTTTTACATAAATTATCCCTTGATATGATCTTATTTTCCTCATAAACCTATCTTCAAAGAAGTTATCAACAACTCCATCTCTTATTAGACTGTTTCTGTACAACTTGTCTTTGTATATATCGTTAGTATAGATAACAATTAGTCCTCCACCTCTAGCCATATCAGTTAAACGAGAAATATAATTAGGACGAAAATCATCTACAGCATCCATTATTACTAGGTCAAATGTCTCCCCAAGAAATTTTTCTGAAGATGAATAATCAATATCTGTCATTGGTAATCCAATTTGTTTAAAAAAATCAAATCTTTCCTTTGCTTTATCAACCCAAGGATGGAAAGCGTAAGCTATTCTAGGTTTTTTATTAATTTCAAGAAAAGAATTTAAAAAACCTAAAGTAGAATTCAGAAAATTATTCCCTTCTACGAAAAGTAAGTGCCTGTAATAAAAATCTAAGGCTTTTTGAAACTCTTCTCTCATCTTTTAGTGTTTCCTCCTACTTCTTAATGCTACCCCAACAACTATTAAAATTATCATGATTATCACTACTATTATAATAAGCCAACTTATTGTATACTTTGTGTTATTTACTTCTACTATTATTCCTTGAGATATTAAATTGCTAAACGCTGATGGAGATACTTGTACAGTAAACTTATCGTTTTGCACAAACGGGAATAACGCACCAGTTTGATTCCACAATAAAGTTATTGCCATAGTATAATTTCCAGCTTGTGCACCACCACTGACATCAACAACATATGTTACATTAACCTCTTCTCCAGGCTTAATATCACCTAAATAAGCTTCAGATGCTGTTAATGCCATCAGTGGATTTGAACTACTAACATATGGATAAATTACGTCATTAGAGCCTAGAATAGCTTTAACGTTTTTTGCAGTAGCATTACCAACATTCTTTATTGTTATAGTTATAGGAACTTGAGAAGCACCTGAGGATAAAGTTGGGTAATAGACTCCAACCACTTCTAGGTTCGCTTTGGGATATACTTCTATCTTAAACGATTTTACATATTTCCCACCATCATATTTAACTGTGAAATTAATGTAGTAATACCCAGCTTTTGTATCATTAGGTATGTTAATTAAAAAGGTTAAATTAGCTGGGACTCCTTGAGGTAATGCCCCAACAGTAAACTCACTTGAAGAAATTAATGGGAAAGGAGAAGATATTGAAACTGAAACGTTATTGGCTATTGCTTCGCCATAATTTACTAGAATTGCTTTAATTTCAACGTCATAATATCCCGGAAATACTTGTGGTGGAATTGTAAAGGCGTTTATTGTAATATTTGGTGAGTATATGACTACTGGAGTATAAACAACAGTCTTAGTGTTAAAGTATTGAATAGTTACCGGAATATAATATACTCCAGGTGTTGCATTTGGATAAACATTTACAGTTACAGAAGCATAATTATATTCACCAGCTGGTACTATACCAACATATACGTTCTTTTGAGTGAAATATAATGGATATTCTGAGTCTAAATCTAATGTCACATTTAAAGCATTTACATCTCCAAGATTTCTAATAACAAAAGTTAGAGGAACTTGGGACTGCCCAGAAGATACAGTTATTGGTGAATTAATAGATCCCCAAATTGCAGTAACAGAAAAATTAACATATCCATTTATATCCACAGTCATGTTAGTCGTTAGATTAACACCATTAAAGTAACTTACAACAATAGGAACTTGATAAACTCCCTGAGTAGCGTTAGGATAAATACTTGCATATGTAGCTATTTCTACTGGCTGACCAACCGGTAAATAACCAACATTTATTTTATTTTCTTCAAATTTTACCGGATAATGAGATTTAAGAATTACTGAAACATTAGATGCTATAGCATTACCAGAATTAACCAGAACTATCGTTAATGGTAAGTTATTTTCTCCACCACTCACAACTAATGGAGAAGTTAATGACCCCCAAACAGATTGTGCTGTTATTGATACATAACCAAGTATAGGAACTATTGCGGATACATTCTTCGATACTATATCTCCATTAGGCAGTTCTCCAGTAATTTTGAGATAAATTTTATAAATTCCGTCAGATGCAGAAGGAGATATCTTGTAAAGGAATGTGACATTTACTTGACTAGCAGTTTGTATTTCAGGGATTGTAATATTTTCAGTATTATTATAGTATTGATATAAACTGAAAGGATATATTGATAGTGGTGTAACATTTACATTATAGATTGGTGAACCTAAATTTATTAACGTAAATGTTATTGGTACTGGTCCCATGCCTGGAGCTAAAATTTGAGAAACGTGGGAAATTGCTGAAATATTAACTGATGTACCTTGAATTTGAGAAAAAACAATTAACGTTGGTAAGATAAAGGCTAATACAAAGAGGAGCCCTAGGGTCTTTTTATTCATTGCCATAAATTTCATATGGGAAATAGATATATCGAAATTAATAAAGCTATCTCAGTAAGGATCCATTCATTCACCGATCATCCCTTGTAAGGTTCATCATTCTAGGCCACCAATTATATTTCTTCAATATTGCTAATATTGCAGGAACAAATATAGGTCTTACTACAAATGTATCGAATAAAATAGTGATACCAACCCCAAATCCTATTTCTTGTAGAAACCTCATATCTGAAGACATTAGGGAAAGAAATGCACCAGCTAGTATTAAACCAGCAGCTGTAACTACTAATCCAGTTTTTTTAACAGCATTCACAATTCTTTCCTCATCATTTCCTTTTTCTTCTAAAATTCTAATAATGATAAACATATCATAATCGATCCCAAGGCTATACATAATTGCGAAAACTATTAGAGGTGTAAGCCAGTATAGAGAGCCATATACTAGATAAAGAATTGAGACACCAAACAAAGAACTTAATAAAAGAGTAAGACTTAGCCTTATAGGTACTAAAATAGAACCTAAACTAATTATTAAGTATACAGTAATTGTAACTATCGTTAGCGGTAAAACTTCTGTGTAATACAAATTTACAGTATTATCTACAATATCTATTCTTTCAGCATTACTTCCACCAACAAGATACCCCTCATTAATAAGTTGCTTTGTTAAGCTTATTGCACCATGACTGAATACAGGATATGGAATATAAATTTCCAGTGACGAGTAATTATCGGAATAATAAAGATTTGTAACATAAGTCTTATTAGCAAAAAGTGCCTTACCAATTGATGCTGGACCATAAACCAACGCACTTTTATTTATTAATTCTTTACTTAGATTGTATATTTCCGAATACGTAGTATTTGGATTTCCCTTAATTATAACATAATCTACACTATAATTATATAGTTGACCTAACAGTTGTTCTCCTCTAACTACTTCTGAAGAAGAGGGAACTATCTCATCAATAGCCACATTTGTATGATGTGTTATGAATACAGAGTACGAAGCTACAGCTAATATTATCATAAAAAGAAGGACCAAATACTTATGATTAATTGATACTCTAGATATTTTTTCTAAATATCTTTGCCTAACATCTTGGGGATTTGGAATTTCTCTTCTTGGAAAACTTAACCATCTTACTTTGATTGAAGACAGTGCTGTTCTTATAAAGAGTATAGCTGGAACTAGTGACGAGATTGAAGATATTACTAACGCTATTCCTATGTTTCTTAACAAAGGCGAAGAAGAAAAAAGAAATGATGAAAAACCTAAGGTTATACTTAACCCACTAAATAGAACTGCCCTTCCTGCAGTTCTAAATGCAACCTTCAAAGGTTCTTTCTCGCCTTTTCTAACCTCTTCAAAATACCTATATAAAAATAGAATTGAGTAGTCAACTGTTATACCAAAAACTATCGGAGGAATAACTAATCCAGAAATATAATAAATAGAATAACCGAAGAAAGTAAGAAGATATAACAAAGAATATGCTACTACTAACCCTATCATTGCACTAACAATTAATATTATAATAGGAAGCAAAGATCTTACAAGTACAACTAAAAGTATAGTTAAAATTAATATTGTAAAAATATCAATAATCCTTAAATCTTGTTCAGTAACTACAGCAGACTCAGCATATATTGGTAAATGCCCAGTTATTGTAGCATTTGGTAAAGCTCTCATAAATGTCTCTACATCGATTAAACTTTCGTTAGAAGGCACTTGAACTATAAATAGCCACTCATCTCCTTTATGAAACTGGTTAATACTTAAAGGTGGGGGAGGAAATTCCTTTTCAACCAAAGTTAAAGAATAATTATACGGATCCTCAATCTCTGCTGTAGATACATTCTTTCCAGTTATAATCCTAATCAAATATGTATAATCCTTAAACTCCTTCAAGGTATTGGCAACTAAATTCATATCACTGTAGTTATTAAAAGAGAAAAGAAAAACATACGGATCCTTAAACACTATATAACTCGCATTCCTAGCTTTCTCAACATCGGTACCATTTTTTAAGGTATTATAAACTGCCAAAAACTTTAATGCTAGACTAGAATTACTTTTGAACTTTCCTAAGGGTAATCCGTAGGTTACGTTCAGTTGAAAATAAAAAGATGTAAGGTTATTTAATAGCAGAAGTTGTAACGTTGTTAAATTTTTATAAATTTCATGAAATGGTAAAATCTCTTCATAGACCTTCTTAATTATCGGAAGTATGACGGAGAAATATGAGCTATTGCTTTCATTAAGTATAGAGTAGGGAGTTAAAAGTTTGTAGTTCTGAAGATACTTACTCGCCGTCTCATTTATAATTTTCAGCGATGTACTATAATTTCCTTTAGTTATTACATATATATCATCATTCGTCGAAAAATTAAAATATTTCACAAGAATATCTTTTACTTTAACGCTAGCAAAATGCGAATTTAGAAAAGGTGAATCAGAGTAAACGAATAAATGTTGTATATTCAAAGCGAAAGGTGCTAAAATAACTAGAAGAATTAGCCATAAAATTAAATAAGCTTTCATAACGCTAAATTCTCCTTAAGAATTAAAAATGTTAGTCATAAAAATTATAACATTTCAGTTATTATAATTTCGAGACTTTTAGGAGTATACATGCCATGCCTTGGGTTTACGCTATGAGAGCATCTTTAAGCACACAAGAGCCTTTTTATATTGGGGAATTCATCCCTAAAAATCTTATAAAGTATAATAATCAAATACCGTTCATTTGAAATAGTGATCCGCACATCTATTGTGTAAAGGCCTTGTACCTCTTTATAGTCTATATAGATAAAATATTTTTAACTCAAGTTAACCATATACCCTATGAAGGCCATTTCAACAATAGCAATAGCAATTATAGTAATTGTAGTAATAGCTATAATAGCCACAGCAGCATATTTTATTATATCAAGCCATCATACACAAACAACAACAACTACTAGTACTACACCAATTACACTTACAGTAGTTACGTTTAGTGGTACTTCCGCAAACTTTATTCAATATGCGGGAGAGCTTTTCCATCAACTCCATCCCAATGTTGAAGTTCAAGTAGTTCAGTATCCGTTTAGTGAGTATATAAGTAAGGAATTAACAGCGTTAGAGGCACATTCATCTCAATACGACATTATAGGCTTTACTTCAACTTCCGCTTTATCTGTAGCGCCTTATTTGTTACCATTAAATCAGAGTGATTTCAATTTCTCTGATATAATATATCCACAAGAGGATTTTGGAGGACTTTATTATAATACAAGTACGGGGAAAACGGAAATTATAGGGATAGCTTATGAGACTGCTGTATATTTAATGGCTTACAACATGACAGTATTTAATAACCAAACCTTAGCAGAAGAATTTGAGCAAGAATATCATATGAACTTCTCTCCAATAACATATAAAAATTGGACTGTAGTTTTAGATGTAGATGAGTTCCTAACTTCTCACCATATAACTAAATATGGATTTCTAATTGATGACCATGTAGCACATGGTATAATTGATGCCTTTCCTGCTGTGTTTGGTTGGTATTATTTCAGAGATAGTTCAATCAATTTAGGAAACCCGTCTGGAATACCAAATTATAACATAATGTTTGAAGGGAAGATACTTCCAGGATATAATTATCCTTTACCGTCATTTAACAGTACTTCTGGAGTAGAAGCCCTTATGACATATAGAGAATTAGTAAATTACGAACCAAATCCCTCTCAAATTCAAATATCATATGATAATTTACCAGAATTCTTCTCACAAGCTGCAGGTGCGTTTTTGTTCACTTCACAGCTAAGTTATATTAATGACTCACAAGATGTACTATTAGCGCCACTTCCTGGTGGGTATGCAGAAACTGGAACTGACTTCTTAGGCATTAGTAAATACTCTGCTCATCCTCAATTGGCGTTGGAATTCCTACAATTCTTAGTATCACCTAAGGTTCAAGAAATAGCTTTCTTAAAATTTGGTAAGTTCCCAGTATCTAAGGAGGCATTTAACAATTTAATAAGTAACTCCTCAATACCTTATTATCAAAGGGAATGGTTACAAGAAACTTATAGGGCAGCCCTTAATGCTTCTGCTAATCCGCCTAATATTCCACCTACTTATCCAAAACTTATACCGAGTTTTAATAACTTAGTCTTTCAGTTTTTAACATCTCCTCAATACAATGAAACCTATGCCATGGAAATATTGCAACAAGCTGCAAATGAATGGGTTTCAGCCCTATCGTAATCATAAAAGTTAATATTTTTACCTTCATAATTTTTTTGATAATTGTTGATTACACTTAAAAACGTAACTAAACTTTTCGGTAACTTTAAAGCTTTAGACAATGTAAGCCTCGAAATAGAAAAGGGAGAGTTCTTCATAATTTTAGGCAGATCAGGTTCTGGGAAAACTACACTTCTCAGACTTATAGCTGGATTGGAAAAAGTGACTTCTGGGAGAATAATAATAGATAATGAAGATGTTACAGATCTTCCTCCTTCAAAAAGAGATGTGGGAATGGTTTTTCAGAATTATGCATTATATCCTAATAAAACTGTTTATGAAAATATGGCTATAGCTCTTGAAAATATTAAGATTAGTAAATCGGAAAAAGAAAAGAGGATAGTTGAAATTTCGAAGGAATTAGATATATATAATTTACTGGATAAATATCCTGGTCAACTTTCTGGAGGTCAGCAACAAAGAGTAGCAATAGCAAAGGCTTTAGTCAGAAGACCTAAGGTAATGCTAATGGACGAACCTCTATCAAACCTAGACGTTCAACTTAGGTATTCTGCCAGAAAATTAATCAAAAAAATACAAAGAGAATTTAATATCACTACACTTTACGTTACCCATGATTCTAATGAGGCTTTAGCTATTGCAGATAGAATATGTGTAATAGATAAGGGAAAGGTTTTACAGGTGGGAAAACCTGAGGAAATTTATAGTTCTCCCTCAAATATCACAGTCGCCTCACTATTAACGTCTATGAGCTTTATACGAGTGGATGGAAAAACTATTGGGGTTAGACCAGAGGATGTTATATTAGGTGAGGGGCAATATGAAGGGACAGTTACAAATTCCGAATTTTGGGGTTCGTATTATTTAATTTATATTGACTATAACGGAAATGAGATAAGGGCTATGAGCAAAAATAGAATAAAAGAAGGCTCAAAAATAAAGTTCGAATTAACTAATTATAAGGTGTTCAATCATGATTAGATATTCCATACCTTACTTAGTATATATTACTATTTTCGGAATTTTACCATTAATTCTAACGTTTGTAATAGTTGGTTTAAACTTTAATCTTGCGAAATCAGCTTTTTCAATAACAAATGTTGGTGAAATAATATATAATACTTTTTACTTCTCATTATTTACTGCAATAGTTTCAACTATTTTGGGCTTTATTCTCGCTATAGGAGTTGATATGTTCCCTAAAAAAGTCTTGATCTTATTAGCCCTATTACCCTTTACAATACCTTTTACGTCATCAGCACTTATCTGGGTAATAAGTTTTTATGGAGGCTACGGATGGTTCACCTACTTACTTGGAATTAATTATGATCCTTTATACTTCTCTAAAACAGCGTTAACTGCAGTAAGCCTTGTCAGTGCATGGAGTTCTACTCCTTTAGCGTTTTTACTAATATTAGCCTCTTTAAGGAGTGTCCCAGTTGAAGTTAAGGAATCGGCACAGATAGACGGTTTAACTCTATCCCAATATTACCTTAATGTAGCCTTTCCCTATGCATTAAAAGGAATATTACTTTCCTTCCTTATTAATTTCGTACTATCCATGGGTAACTTTGACCTACCATATGTTATGACTCAAGGGGGACCAGGGTTTTCTACAACAACACTTTCGTTAATCGTATATTTCATGATGTTTGAATACGATAACTTTTCTGGTGGTGCATTATTTGCGGCAATACTTTCTCTTATAGCAACACTTCCAGCAATAGGTGTTGCCTTATTAGTAAAGAAAGGAGGTTTTAGAGTTAGTTTACCCGCAATCAAAATCCCAGATAAGTTATTCAAACCGATAATTCTAGCTCTTACCGTGATAATTATATTATTTTTAGATTTTCCAGTCTATTGGATGATATTAGTCGCTACGAGACCTAATAATTTAGATTTCGTAAAACCGCCAATTTTACTTCCCAAATCCATTAATTTGTCTTATTTAATATCATCATTTTATTCCTCAATACCGTACATGATAAGTTCAATAGTTATAGCATTAATTGTAGGCGTAATTACAATTCTACTGTCAAGTATAAGTGCCTATGGGAGTGCTAGAAAATTCTGGTTCTGGCTCTTAATATTATCAATATATTTATATGCTTTACCATCAACGTCTTACATAATACCAATATATCTAATGGAGGCTGACGTTAATTTAATTAACACATGGATAGGTTTAGCACTACCTTCAGCAATATTTACAGCTACTTTTGCTTTCTGGACTATGTTCAATTTCTATATTGATTTCCCTAAAGTATATGAAGAAGCTGCGGAAATTGATGGAATGAAAAATAAGATGCTTAGATTAATATTACCACTATCCAGACCTTTCTTAATTGCCAGTTTTATAATCTCTTTCATATTTGCCTGGCATCTACTATTTTACCCGCTAGTATTAAGCGAAACACCATATAATATGAACTTCCCACCTAGTGGGAGTGAAACAATAACTATCTTTGCACTGAATTCAATAACACAAGGATCAGTAAATTGGGCTCTATTAGCATCTTCTGCACTGATAGCTGCACTACCAGTTATAATAATATCCTATGTAGCGCAAGATTACGTATTAAGAGGATTATATAGTGGAGGAGTAAAAGGTAGCTGATTTCACGTAAAGGAAATTATCTTATCATATCATAATGAACTAATAAATACTCTGATTTAAATTTACTCCCTTGCTTTATTTCGTTTATTACAAGGAATTTTTTAGTAAATAAGACAATATTTCTTACATATGTTTAACTAACGTAAAAATATAACAATTTTCCTATAAAGGTTAATCTAATTATACTAAATTATTCGTAATTCTTCGAGCTTTTCCTTATTTTATCTTTACCTATGAATTCTATAATACATGAGGCAAACTATCTATTGAAAAGAATATCTTATAATCTTGAGTTTTAAGAAAAGTTGCCATTATAAACGATACCTTATCTCTCTGAGCATTAGTTAAACTTACCTTCTGCAGAAATTGTCTTATCACATTAGTTTCTTCTTCACTAATTTCAATCATCTTGAACAATATGCTTTCCATACTCCCTTTATATCCATTTTCTGGGTCACCCACGACTATAAGTTTTTTATTTCCCATAGAAATTATTGGAGGATTTAATAAAACATCTAAGTTAGCAAATCTATTTGTAATTCCATCAAAGCCCTCATCATTACCATCCACTAGAAAACAGCCGTTGCTTGCGATTCTAAATTGCTATATAACGTTCTCCTTACCATTATCTAAATCTACGTTATACTTGTTAAGAATTATCTCATCAAACTTTCCTTCTACTACATAGCGTGAGCAGTTAAGCATACTTAATCTAGCTTAAAGAATGCTCCATTTCCATTATAGCTTTTACGTCTTCGGGTTCACTATAAGCTTTAGCTCTTTTGTCCTTTAATACTATTACATTTAACTTGTCAGCTGGGATTTTATTATATGTGAGCTACCCCGCCCTGAAGGGCGGAGCTTCCTGCTTCATAGCCCCACCTTGCCCGTAGCTTTTCGCTACGGGTAGAGGGTGGAGCTCCACAGGCACTAAGGATGGCTCCCACCCCGATCTCTTCAATATGTTTAAAGAAGCATTATAGTCACGATCAGTAACCCAACCGCACTTAGGACAGCTGAACACACGGTCAGTCAAAGTTAACTCCTTCTTTACGTACCCGCATTTAGCACACATCTTTGAAGTATATGCTGGGTTTATTAACAACAGTTTCTTTCCATATTTTTCCAACTGATATTCTAGTATTCTCTTCAACTCATGGAATGCAACATCGTGTAACCTCATCCTCAACTTCCTTTCTGACTCCTCCACCAATTGTTTAACATCTATATCCTCCATTACTACAACGTCATAATGTTGTGCGAACCACTTACCCAACTTCATATAGAGGTCTTGTCTCAAGTTCTTGAAGTGTTCATAACCCCTAGCTAACTTCACTTTTGCTTTAAACCAATTTTTCGACAAGAACTCTTTCCTCGAGAGAACCTTGTGGAGTTTCCTTATCTTCTCAAGTGCCTTCTCATAAGGTCTCAAGTTAGGGAAATAGAATCCATCACTCGTGGTTAGGAGTTTCTCTACCCCAACATCTATTGCAACTACCTTACCAGTCTTTGGGAGTTGAGAGAATTCAACACCTTCAACCATGAAGGAGACATATACTCTCTCTGAACGTGTTAGTTTAACTACCACCCTCTTTACTTTGTCAAGCGGGAAGTCCCTATGAACAATGACCTTAAACACGCCGAGATTTGATAACCTCAATAACACCAGCTTCTTCTTATTCTTCCTACTCTTAGTCCTTATTTCCCTGCTCTCAAGTATTTTCCATCCACTTTGTGGGTAAACAAGAGAGTAGTACTTATGGGGTTTCTTCTCCTTAGGAAAGTGTGCTAGACCTTTGAAGAACCTATCCCTAGCATCGTAATAACGATCGGCAATTTGCTGTACTACTTGTGAGTAGAGTTGTTGGTACTCCTTATCTTGCTTTCTTAGATCTAGAGCGAGCTGTCTTAACTCCGTTTGTGTAAGACCCTTTCCGTCCCTTTGGTAGAAATAGATATCTGCCCAGCGTAGGGTGTTGTACATCTCACATGCTAACCTCAACTGGGCTTTTAACGCCCTAATTGTTTGATCGTCAGCATATGCACGAAAGCGGAACCCTACGTTGGGCATTAATAAAATGTTCGAGAGTGGATTAAAAAATATTTCTACAAAGGGGGCTATCCATCCCCACTGGCGAGGTTTTTCGCCCCCTTTGAACCCCTAAACTTTATAAAAATCTGGTGTAATTCTATATAAACACATCCATAATAAAGGTACTAATTAGAAGTGATTAAAAAAGTATATGCTCTGTCAGCTTTTATAGGATCAGGATGTTCTTCTTAAGGTCTTATATTAACTTAGAGAGATCGTTGCTCTTTGAACTATGAGCAGTATAAAAATTGTGCAAAATCTTGAATCACAGTTTTTATCTGAACACATCTACTTTAGATGATGGAAGCAATTTTAAACATGGCCAACAATTAACAATGCTTATTAGAGTTCTTACTTAAAATATTTATTATGGTAGATTATATTGCAAGATATGTCTTGCGGGATAGAGAGGTTATTGTAAAGTACACTGCAGAGAATGACGATGAGAGTATTAAGCTAGCAAACTCCGTTTGCGAAAAGTTAGGAGAAAGAGATATAGAAGAAGTGATCATAAGTAAAATTGTTGGTACAATCACTGGTGCCACTATAGGGCATTCAATTTCAGAAGATAATAGCGTTACAACTAATATACTTAGCACAATCACTGGTGCCTTAATAGGGCATATTATAGATAATCTCATAGTAAAAGAAATTTACAGTAAGAAGTATCCTTGTATCAGACCAAGACAGCTGTCAGACCTACATAAGTATATTGATATTAAGAAGTTAGAGGACGCAGTTAATGCACGTTGATGAAGTATTGCAGAAGTGCGATCAAACATACGTTATTTTTGATACAAGTATAATTTTAGATTATATAAGGCTCTCAAGCAGAAATAAAAATCATAGGTTAGAAATTTTATCGTATATAATAAATAACTGTAGGAATAAAGCTACTACTTTGCTAAATTTGGAGGAAATATTAGTAGGTAGTATTGGAAATAAAGAGGAGATAGAGAATTTTATCTTCTATTCCTTTAAAATACTTAATATTACAGAAAAAGAGACAGAAGTAGCGGCTGAACTTGAAGCGAAGGTTAGAGAAGAAGGATTAAGATTTAAGGGCGAAAACTGGAGGATAGACCTTTTTATTGCATCATTTGCATATACGCACTCTTATTACATCCTTACTAAGGATTCGGACTTCAAGAAAATATTAGATTGTAAAGAAATGCACATATATGAAAACACGTATTATCTATGTAATAAAGCGTAACCACAAAACGCAAGCGTTAATAAAATCTCGTAAAAGTATCTTACTTAGTTAGTTCAATTCCTCATCTTATGCTTCTCATCGTAAATATCTACTATAATTACCTTTCCGCCATCAAGAATTATACTATTACGGGAGAGCATCCAATGTATAATTAATGAGAATATCTTAATAAAGTAAAAGTTATAAAACACGTTTGTTCAGAATTAAACTCACTTAATTACGAGAAGTGAGGTAATATAAAATCAGTTTATTGAATATAGTAGCAAATAATCTCACAATTTTAGATAATCAAGGCTAAGAGAACTTTTTCTGGTGTAGAGGTCGATGTATGATATAATCTAGATGTAATTTAAATATTATCATACTAGTTGAGTCTGTAATACCTGTTTTAGTATGAAAATTTTATTAATAAAGTAAATTACGTTAATTATACATTTAACATTCTTACGTTACCATAAATTCGCCATGAATATAAAGAAAATTATCGATAGGGGTACTACTAGTTCTGATGAACATGAGTGGATAATGAAGGAGAGGGGTTTTGATAGGCATATGGCTTCGGCTTATTTGATAGCTTTAAAGGGATTAGAATTGATTAAAAGTAATTAAAAGTTACGTAAATATATTACAGACTATAGTATCTTTACATAATTTTTAATCATTTCTCAATCTTTATGTTTATATAAAATGCCGTGGCTAAATTAAAAGTAAGGATAAATTACGCCACGGGTAAACACATAGATCTGATTGGGATATAAGCAGTTTTGAGCTTGATGACGAGAAAACTGGTCAGTATTCTTTTCCCTTAGCATTTACTATGAAAGAAGAAAACAAGATAGGGTCTCTCACGACTCTTTTGTGAATTATAATATTTTCTCCAGATTAGAATAATTCTATGAAGAAATAATTGATTGTATGCCATTATCTCCGTTAAGCCTGTAGTATAAAGGCCTGGTCTCTTCAGTTGTCAATGTACAATCAATTTTTTGATTTCAAAATGAGAAAATAAAACGTATTCGCAAAGGAGTCATAGAAGACCCTGAGCCTCTCATGTTATTAAATTCTATCGATTTAGTAAGTTTAACTAGATTTGATAAAAGTTTAACTATCCACAAAGCACAAGACGGAGAACAATATATAGTAACCACATCATTGTAGAACTTTTTCTCCCTCTTCCAGCATCTTTCTAACAGTATTAACCCAAGGCAGAATATCTTGAATGCTCCACTTAGCTTCGTGAAAACCCCAGACGTGCAAAGTGTATCCCGCACTCCACCCATTCATTACCCACGCTCCCAGATATGAGGAAAGCTTCCCTGCTGCGGAGCCGAGTAAGTACGCATACCACCTCCCCTCATTTCTAGCTTTTTGATATTCCGGTAGGTTAAACTTCTCAGCAAGGGCTTTCACCAGCTCTTCTGTAACTTTATAAGCTTTCTCAGAGGCTTGGACTGGATCACCTTTCTTAATATAATCTTCAGCCTCAGCCATATACTTCTTCGCCATCTCTAACCTAAACTTTACCTCCCCTTCAGGATCGTCTTTGTATATTAGCTGAATTAAAACCTCTTCAACGTCTATCCCTTTTTCCTCAGCTTTTCTTATTAGCTCTTCCATCATCTGATTATTCCACTGTTAAGTATTAAAGTTTTAAAACGTGAAAGAGACTTTTTGGAGAGAATAAAAATCATTTAAAACGTCCTTGATTAAATAGTGATAATTATCTATTCTGCATCACAGTAGTATTCCAGATTACACATATATTATATTACGCACTAAATTCTAATTCAGAAAAGTTCTCTCTTAGCCTTGATTATCGAGAATTATGATATTATTTCCAATTGCAATTTAATAAACTGATTTTGGGCGATTCAAGTATTTTTGCGAATTGTAATATTCTCCAGATTAGAATAATTCTATGAAGAAATAATTGATTGTATGCCATTATCTCCATTAAATCAGTGGCATAACTTCTTGGTCTCTCCAATTATCAATGTACAATGAATTATTTAATCTCAAAATATTAAAATGAAATCGCAAAGAACCTATATAGGGTTGTATTCATACTCCTTGGCCTTGTCAACCATGTTTTCTAATTTTTCAGCGTCATAAAAATCTGTTTTCTTTCCTCTAAACTCCTTTTCTCTTGATAATACGTTTGGGCTTACTTGTAGTACTTTTACACCCTTCTCCTTGAAGTATTGGCTTGGTCTTATTGCGTATACTCCCGTAGGTTCAAGGACTATTATACAGGGTTTCATCTTGAGGATTTCTTCGTAACCCTTCAAGTTGTTCTTGTATTTTCTTTCCCTCCCCCTACTTGTAATTAGATAATCTTTTGATACGTCTATTCCAATTACCCCTACCTCTTTGTCACACCTCCCACGGGGGATTCTCGTAAATCAAGTGAACGAATAAAACCAAGTATTACGAGAGTAAAATAAATAAACAAGTAAGGAGAAAAACAACATAAGCCCAGTCACACCAAGGGGATAAAACCCCCTCATATAGGTTGGGGAAGAGTAAGCAAGTAGTGGAGAAGGTTATCAAGGTTTTTAATCCCTACCTGATGACGGGCTCTGCTCACGAGGGTAGGGGTATTAAAGTAATCAAAGTTACTGCTAGGTATTTAGATGGTGGGGAAATATTGTTAGAAAGGGATTCCATTGCTCCCCTTAACTTGATGAAAAAGGTGGATGGGAGGGTATTGGTGTTTCCCTCGACTAGTCCCAATGAGTTAAGGGTGACTGTGTATGATCCCTTAAGAGGGGTGCCCTTGGCGGAATTAGAAGTAATTAAAAGTAAGGATAAGTTACGCCACGGGTAAACACTATAATATTCCTCCACTATTACTGCAATATCATACTTTTCCTCTTATGATGAAATGACGTATCTAAAATTATTATTCCACTCTTTAATAAGGCTGAATATTTCCTCCTTCTTTTCGCCCCTTTCGCAAGGGTTCTTTACTTCTACTATTTTCTCCTCTCTGATTACTACCGAATCCATTATACGGTCGACAGATAGCCCCGCTATTGTTCCTATAACAGTCTTCGCTACAAAGTCCGTCTTTTCATTTTCAGAAAACCTAATATCCGAGGAGTGAAGGGTAATATTAACGACTATAAGCGTTATGAGCTTACCTATAGGGACTTCCTCAACAACCTTACTTATTGAGTACTCACTTACGAGGTCGCCGAACTTATTGCAGATAGCATCAAGAAGTGCTTTATTAAGTTCCTCATATATCTTTGGCTCATCACCGCTAATTGTAACGTTATACTTTGAGCCCGCTATTCTGTAACTAATTATTAGCTTCATATGATTAATATTTTAGATAATAAAAAATTATACGTTTCGGTAAAGGGTTAAGGAGTTATCTAGCTGTAAAGGAGGACTGCTGAGCTATAAATTCAATCTAGACATTCAT
Source organism: Sulfurisphaera ohwakuensis (assembly GCF_009729055.1). GTDB lineage: Archaea > Thermoproteota > Thermoprotei_A > Sulfolobales > Sulfolobaceae > Sulfurisphaera > Sulfurisphaera ohwakuensis. The sequence continues at coordinate 1,944,486 of NZ_CP045484.1, forward strand.
AATTAAATTACGTCGTTAACGCTATTAAAAGTGAGTTACGTAGATAATAATATTAGGAAGGATTCAAAATATATCATGATGGAGGAGCTAATAAAGAAGGCTGAGGAGAAAGGGATAAACGTTGAGGATTTAATAATTTCAGCTTTATCTAGAGAAGACCCTCAAGAAGGAATAAAACTTAGATTGACTTTAGCTGAAAAGTACATGAAAGAGGCTGAAGAATACCTAACTAAAGGTGACGTAGTTCAATCTTCAGAAAAAGCTTATAAGGTAGCTGAGGAGATAGTCAAGGCCTTTGTTGAGAAGTTTAATTTAGCTGAATATCAGCAGGCAGTAAAGGAAGATAGATGGCATACTTACACTTTAGCAAATGCTGCAGCAAAACTTTCCTCAAGATTAGGTGATTGGATTAAAACTGGGTGGAATTCAGCTTATACACTTCACGTATGGGGATTTCATGAAGCTAAGTTAGATATGGATAGTGTAAAAAACTTATTACAAGACATTAAAAGAATGCTAGAAGAAAGTAAAAAGATATTATCTTAGTTAATAATATATTTTTACGATTAATACGAAAGACTCTAAATAATTTATATAGTTGAATAAATTTATATTATAATAGTTGTGAAGATTAATAAATCTTTTAAATAGCAGTTGTGCTACTTTAACGCAGCTTAAAGATTTTCATCAAACCTAGTGCCCCCTAAACGAATTTCAACGAACCGGAGAAACTCCTCCACGCTCTTCAAGTTAGGGGGTGTTCTCAAACAGTCATCTTATTCGATAACTTATTGCAAAATTATATCAGATTTTCTCTAATATTCAATACTCCCCTCAAGTAAGCCTCGTTCAAGGGAGTCTTCTCCCTTGAAAAACACATGGGGATACATGACATTAAGTAAGGCAAGACTATAATCAACCATTCTCTCACTCCTATTAACAGCCCTAGTGTCCCTAGCTAACCTAGCCAAATGAGCCCTACAGTAAGAGTTATAACTTTCAACCATGTAAGTGTATTTCTTACTTGCAACGTGATTATCAAGAACTTGATAAACAGAGTAATCATCAGTATAATTAACTCTTAGGCAGAGAATTCAATAGAAAGCTGAAAGTCTTATAATCCCTATTACCCGTAGTGAAGAAGGGAGCACCATCAGCTAAAGCATTCCAAATCCACACCCTCTTGGGACCATGCCTAAGATAAGTCCGACTCTCGTCAATTACCGTGACTTTTGCGGTAAAGCTCTTTAGTTGTTCTTGTAGGACTAATAGATTAACATATGCCTCTATTCCCTTTCTCTTTATCAGACTGTGGTTAAAGGCTTTCCTTCAACCTTTGCTATTCCCCTTATGCTCGCCCTATTCAAGTACTCCTTCAAGATCTTCTCCTTTTGTTCTCTACTCATCTTGTGATTAGATGTTTGGTAGAATGTTCTTTCACACGTTTTGCACTTGACGTTGTCTAACTTGAGCAAAATTGAAAAATTATCCTGACTATAATATTTCTTTCTATAAAATTATTCATAATATTTAACTAGAAAAGATTATATAATATGTATTAATAAATATAATACAAATAATTGTACAGTTTTGCAATAAAATTCGTTATACTCACAACTAAAACTAGTAAGCAAGCCTTGTTAATTAACTAGTACCCTTGTCCTAATCCTCGTTAAGAGTACTTCAAGATTACGATAGAGGTTAAGGAAGAAGACCTCTATCACAACACCCCTCAAAGTCGTTACAGAAGCCTTACCTTCCCTAATCTTAACCCCTCAACCTGAAGCCTAGCAGAACTAACACCAGGCCCTATCAGCCATTAACTTAACGCCATCAAAGGAAAAGGCCAAATCACTCAAATTAGCCAACCTTAAAACCCCTAACAAAATTAGTCCTCCTTTCAACAAACCTTAAAGCCAAAGTAGGACTTACCATGCTTCCTACCCCAACCACCCTTATACTTCCTAAATCTTGTAAAATACTTGAGCTTAGAAACAGTATAACCCATGAGGAGAAAATCGTCGTCAATCTCATCAAGATCAAGTGAGATCTTCTCTAGACCAGTTTGAAAACTCCTCTTCCCCTCACGGAAGAATCGATTATGTGGTAGTCCTCGAATTTGTCGTTTTTTCTCTCCCTACCTCAAGTTCTTTCTCTATACTCTTTGATCACCTTGTCTAAGGCCTTGTTTATCCATTAGGGTTGTCCACATTGTTTCTCCCTCATCGACAACTGTTTCTTGTAATCTCTTATAGAAGAAGAATATTGTACCCTTTGGTGGGACTTTCCCACCCAAGAATTTCATGAACATTTTACTATCCCTAATTTCTCCCTCTAAGTTATTCCAAGAGATATCGTAGACGAAATTGATTAAGAGTGTTTTGAGGAGTAATATAACGTCCCACTTGGGTTTCTTGGAGTAATTCAAGTTTACTCCTAAACGTTTCCCATGGAAATACTTTATCAACCTTGAGCAAAAGGTCTTTCTCAGTTGAAAGTGACTTCATAATATTATCTCATCTCAATTCTTATTAATATTACTCATCAATTTCCATTTTTATCATCTTAGACAACATCACGTGTTTAAGTATCATCAAAAGTTTTTAATCTTTAGTTCTCAATGTAAATTCGTGGAGGAATTAATAAAGAAAGCTGAGGAAAAAGGAATAGACGTTGAAGACCTAATAATTTCAGCGTTATCCAAAAAAGATCCTTCTGAGGGCATAAAAATAAGGATGGAGCTGGCTAAGAAGTACATTAACGAAGTGGAGGAGTATTTAAAGAAGGGTGATGCTGTTCAAGCTTCCGAGAAGGCTTACAAAGCTGCAGAAGAGGTAATAAAGGCGTTAGCTGAGAAATATAACATTCAAGAACACCAACAAGCATTAAAAGAGGGTAGATGGTATACTTACCTACTTAGTAAAGCTGCTAACACACTTTCCTCAATGTTAGGAGATAAAATAATCAAAGGTTGGAGTAGTGCTTATTTATTACACGTTTGGGGATTTCATGAGGCAAAACTTGGAACCAAAGATATAGTGTCTTACATAAATGCAGTGAAAGAGATGATAGAAGAAGCGAGTAAATATTTATGATCACCTTCATGACTTGAATTTTTAATTGCTCCCTTTTTATCTGCGGCACTTTTTGTTAACCTTTTGTCCTCCACTTTCACTCTCATTTTATCTTCAATCACGATCGAGTGTATGGACTTAGCCCTTGTAGGTGAATCATGGAACTTCAACGACACAAGAGCCATATTTACGTAATTTATCTCACGCAAATCGATGTGTGAGATTATCCTTCATGAGTCTGGGACAAAAACTTTACATACCCTCCATTTTGTATATAATAGCATATGAATAAGAAGTTACCAAAGGGACTTTGATAATTTCAAGGCATCAATAGAAGATTTAATCAAAAGGAGAGCAAGCTTGACAAGGAGCTGGGATGAGTGAGGAGGAAAGGTTGGCAACGTTGAGGAGATTTGGTCAAGAGTTGAAGGAATGGAAAGGGCTGCAAAATTCGTGAAAGTTAGGGAAGGACCTGGGAGGAAGAGTAAAATAACACCACAAGAAAAAGCATACTAATAATCAAGGAATACTTGTTAACAAATAGGAGACAGCAGAACTAGCATCACTACTCAACTTAACAAGTGTGGAAATAAGTTACAAGACCGTGGAAAGACTATACTCAGACGTCTTCGTTGTACTCTACAACCTACTATCACAAATTGTTGAGGGATTATCAGCAGCAATGGACGGTACGGGTTATTCGGTAGTGATTACAAGGCATTATAGGAGTGAGAGGGAGGGGTCTGGAGATGGGGTGAAGGAGGGGAAAGGTTTCGTATACTCCTTCTTCATCTTTGACTTAGCTAGTAACCTAATTGTTGCCTACGGTTAAGGGGTGAGAGGGAGGCTTATGAGATGGCCCTCAAGGTTCTGAAAGATTTGGGCGTACACGTTGAGTCCTTGAGGGCTGACAAGTATTATGGTAAGTCAACACTGAAGGAATTCCCAAACTCGACGATATACTTGATACCAAAATTAAACGCGTTAATCAAGGGAGGGAAGAGGTGGAGAGAAATGATACTTAGGTTCATGAGGAATCCACTAGAGTACTTGGAGGAGTATTTTAAGCGTGAGAAGGCTGAATCATTGATCTCTTGGATTAAGAGGAAAACAGGTTGGGTTATAAACAAGGTTAGGGAAGAGAGGATACATTTAACAGTACTTGCAAGGGTTATAATCCATGATCTGTATTGGTCTAAAGCGTTAGATTAAAAATTTCAAAATACTATATATACTCGGGGATAATAAAACTAATTTGTCCCAGACTCTCAGTTTCCTAAACCTTTATTTGGTATTAAAAGGAATTAATGATCATGAGTAAGAGAATAAGAGATGTTATCCATGAGTATATTGAAGTTCCAGATACAATTATAAATAATATTGTTGATAGTCCTACTTTTCAAAGGCTGAGGTTCGTCATACAGAATGGTATGGCATTTGAAGTTTATCCTAACATGAGGCATACTAGGTTTGAACATTCATTAGGTACTTATAACGTTATGAAAAAGGCTATAAGTATACTTGCGGAGAAAGTTGAGGATAAGGATATTAAAGATTTAATAATTAATAACTCTGAAGGACTCCAAGCTTTAGCCTTACTACACGATATAGGACATTACCCTTTCTCTCATACTTTTGAAATGGGCATAAAGATTGCATCAGTAGATATGAAGGAGTTACAAGGACTTTCAAAGTACCATGAAAAAGTAGGGTTATTTGTTGTAAGGAGTTTATTCCCTAAATATGCTGATGATTTCGATAAAATTTACAACAGTAAAGATAATTTGTATTCAGAGCTACTCAATAATAATATTGATGTTGATAGGATGGATTACCTATTAAGAGACTCTTATTATTCCGGAACACCTTACGGAAATTTCAGCTTAGAAAGAATGTTAAGTATTATGACACTAGTCAAGGATACTGGTAAAATTAAATCAGCCTTTTTGGAAAAGGGAATCTCAGATTTAGAGCACTTTCTATTGGCTAGGTACTACATGTATGATCAAATATACCATCATAGAGTAGTAGAGGGATTCAACGCTATCATGGCTACGGCAATTTCACAATTGATAATCTCTACTAGTTCACAACAAAACTCTTCAGTTTCCAAAATAATATTTTTCCAAGAGAGTGAGTTTAACCTCGATATCTTCCTTAATCTCACCGACTATTGGTTATTGTCAACCATTAAGAGTTCAAACATAAATGAATGCTTAAAAGAGGCCATTTTTAACAGAAGGAAATACATATTTAACGAGATACCGCTCAGATATGCTGAAGAAAGAGGAATGGATAAAATAGATGTAACTAGACTGCTTGAGTCAAAACTTTATAACGTCATTAAGCAATAATGGTGAGGTCGTAGGGTCTGTAGTAAATATTCACCCTATGGGGGAGAGCGAAATTTACATTGTCAATAAAAGGGGAGAAATAACTACACTAACCTCCTCTCCCATTTATCTAACCCTTAAGAACCTAGTAAAAAGTAAACTTATCATTGGGATTTGCAGTAAGCTAAATAAAGAAGAGATTATAAAAGAAATTAAGAGTAACCTTGGAATAGATTGAGTTCCGAGAGTAATTTTAATGCTTTCTCGTCTAGTTTCCCAGTTATCCCCCTCCTTATTAGGTTGAACATGTAAAGGGAAGCGTTAAGTATTGTCTTACCGTCGTACTTATCTATTACAGATAGGTATTTTTCACAATCCGCAACATAACCGTTTACTAAACCGCGATAAGTAAGACGCCCATCTACTTCATAAAAGTCGTCTATCGGGATTCCTACGGAGAGGGAAATTAGGAAGGCTTTTTCGTCGATAAGAGATTTCTCATGTTCCTTAACACAGTTATAAATTGCTGAGACAGCTTCTTTTTGGGTAATCATATTATACTCATCGATTGGTAATAAATAAAGCTGTAGTGAGGTGACCGAAAGCATAATCATAACCCGGCTTACATAGGTATACATAACTTCAGAAATACTTTATATAAGTATTATGAAGTGAGAAAACCATAGTACGTTATGTTAACAATTTCTTCGGTACTTTTCATAATTCTTTCTAGTTTATTTTTGGACAAATCCCTTCTTGAATTTACTTTAATTGGATATATATCATTGTTCAGTAAAAAGCAAAGTTTATAATCAAAATCACCCACTACTATTCTTCTCCTACATGTTTTATAAAAGGATGAAAGTGAAAGGATTATTTTTCGAAGAGTTTCTAGGGAAGAAAAACTAATTAACTCCTCCTCTTACACTTTCCCGTGATAAGTGTAGTAATTCCCACGCTCAACAGCGAAAGGACTATAAGAACTGCAGTAAAGTCTGCAATGGAGAAAGCTGAGGAAGTAATAGTAGTGGACTCATTTTCAACTGACAAAACTGTGGAAATTGCGGAAAAAGAGGGGGCAAAAGTCCTTCAAGTTAAGGGAAGTATGTTAATCGCGAGGATTGAGGGGACTAAGATTGCCAAAGGAGATTACATTGTAAACCTAGATTCTGACATGTACTTTTCAGATAACTTCCCGCCTAGAGAGTTAAAAAGTAAAGTCATAGCGTTAGGGGAAATAACTGTAGGAAAAGGAATAGTCTACGAGATAATGAAGTTAGATAGGGAAATAACCCATAATAAGTGGAGGGAAAACCTTTCTTTAGGAGGCGGAATAATCCCTAGAATGTACGATAGGCAGATATTGATCAAGGCTTACGAAAACATCCCTTCATGGATTAAAGATAAACTTAATGCGTTTGAGGATAGCGTAATATATTATGAGGTTTTGAAAATTTATAAGGGAGAAGTGCAATTTATTCCAAACGCAGTTTACCATATTGAGGATGACCCGTTCCTTTCATTTATTAGGAAATGGTACAGATACGGGAGGAATGCAAAACTCCTCAGAGGTACAGAATACGAAAAGATAATTTATCAAAGAAAGATGAGACCGGGACTCACTGCGAGAGAAAAAATTAAGCTCATAATTCCCACACTAGTTAAGGGGATACCTTTCGCAATCGGGTATTATCTGTAGGCGAAAGAGAGGGAAGAATCTTCACGTTTAACTTCTTACTTTCTCCGCTCAAACATTAAGTAATAGACTGATGCATTAGGATAAGTTAACTCTTCTCTTACCTTCTTCAACCCGTGTTCGATCATCAAATCCTCAACGAATTTCTTCTTGTCCTTACTAACTTCAATTATTACAGATCTTGTATTACCTAACGTAACTTCACTGCCTAAAAGCACTTCTTTTTCAAAACCTTCAACATCTATTTTCAGCAAGTCTACATTTCTAATATTAAACGAGTCTAATGTCCTCATTTTAACCTTATATCCTTCTATTGATACGTGAGACTCGTCTAAATTTAAAGCTAATGAAATCTCTCCATCCCTATCTCCTAGTGCAACGTTATAGAGGATAACTCTATCTTCAAAGCCATTATCTTTTACGTTTAACAAAAGTAAATTAAAAGAATAAGGATTAGGCTCAAAGGAATAAACTTTTGCTCCGTGCTTGGCAGCCCTTAAAGTATAAGCACCTATGTATGCGCCTACGTCAACGAATATTTTAATATTCTTAAAGTTGAACCATTTTCTAACATTAATCTCTTGCCTTAATAGATAGTGCTGAATATCTGAATGAAATTATTTTTCCTCACGTTGAAAATAATCCCGTCAATTTTAACTTTTATCAAGTCTTTTATCTGCTCTTCATGCTTTAACTCTCTGTGAAGAATAAAATAATCCAGAAAAGTTCTAAAGTACATTGAGTAAAAGCTGAAGATTTGAGTATAATTGACAGGGCGTACTTTAAGATACTCTGTATATTTCATATCATATCAACACCTTGTAAACATAAAAGCTTTCTTCAAATCTAATCAGTTTTACTTCTTTACACTTCATTTTCAGATCTACTGCAATAAATGCATTAATTATTACTTTTTCGGTAAGGGCATATTTCATTGTACCATCAGTGCATTTGAACTTTTTAATACTTGGAAATTTACCCCTTAACTTATCTTCAAATTCGGAAATAAAAGATTCATAATTTGGTATTCTCATAACAAAGTAATCACAACTCATTTCGATCTCTTTTTAAATTGACTACTTTGTTTACGGCATTCAATAAAATATATAAGACGTTATTTAATGATAAATCGTACCTATAAATTCCCTTGATTCTCACAATTGAATATGGGTCTATCATTCCAAGCTTAAAATAAAGAAGATAATCCCTGTAAATTTTTAACAAATCATAAAAATAAATTCCTCTACTGTGAATAGAATCTATAGCGACTCTAATCAATCTAAGTTTACCATAATGAAGTTCACGAACTATAGTAGGAGCGACTCTTAGATTCTTATTAATTATGCTTGGAACGTATATATCAAAACCTACTCTCGATATTAATCCGGTATCTTCACCATTATTTAAATCGTACCAATTACCATGACTAATTATTCTCTCTTTTTGAAATTAGAAAGTAAGGTGCTGAGGGAAAAACAAGCATATATTTTATCTAATGAGGCGTAATCTAACACTTTGTTAAAGTTTTCGTTATAATCTGTGTCTAGGTCGAAGTATGCTGTTATTAAGTTTTCTGGGCAGTGTTCTAATATATAAGCCCTACCCTTAGCTCTACTACTCTTTAACCTTAGTAAAGTTAAATTATATTCCTTCCTCAGTTCTTGTAACTTCTCCCAACTACCGTCTGTGGAATAATTATCGGCAATAATAATATGATAATTCGACCTCCAAAAAGACATGACACTAGTGTCAACAGAGCTAACATTATTAAAAGCTGTACTATAAACACAAATAATCATTTCCTTTATCTCTTGTATATTATCCAGCCTTGCATGTACATTGCATCAAATCCTTTAACCGCAAAGCTCCTCAAAGCATCTTGAGGAGTCTCAACTAAGGGCTCTCCGGCAAGGTTAAAGGAAGTATTCATAATTAACCCCTCACCCTTTATATCCTTAAAAGTCTTGATCAAATCATACCAAGTCCTATTCTGATCCCTAGTAACAGTTTGTGGCCTTGCAGTCAAATCAACGTGGCAAGTTACTGGAACTCTTTTACAAACCTCCTCATCCTTATAACGTAACATCAAAATCATGAACTCATGAGATGTTGGGTCTTTAAAATAAACATCCTTATCCTCATCAAGCAAAGAAGGTGCTAAAGGCCTCCACCATTCCCTACCCTTAATATCATTCACAAGTCTCCAATAATCCTTCCTAGTCGGATCAGCAACAATTGAACGATTACCCAAAGCCCTAGGGCCCAACTCAGCCCTACCTTGATACCAAGTAACAATACCACCCTTAGTAATAATATCAGCAATAGCATTAACATCATCACCAACATACTCGGCCCTAAACTTACTATCTTGAACAACCTTCTTAATTACCTCTTCATCATATTCTGGCCCTAAATAAACGTTCTTAAGCCTACCGTGAACCATCTTACCTCCCAAAACATGCTCATAAACGTAAGCAGCAGCACCAATAGGCCCACCAGCATCATTAGCAGCCGGGAAAATGAAAACTTCGTTGAACATGCGGGAGTAATAAAGCTCCATATTAGCCTTAGCATTCAAAGCAACACCACCAGCCAAAGCAACCCTATCCTCATCAGTATGAGACTTAGCCCACTTTGCCGTAGCAAGAACTGCTTCTTCAGTTATCTTCTGTACTGCCCAAGCTATATTGACAGCGTCTTCGTTTAGTTCCCCTCTGGGATTCCAGTTAAGAACCTTAGTGCGTATTACCTTCTCTGCTATGTCGTAATAGACTGAAAGGATCTTTATTAGATCCTTGCTCTTTACAACTTTCCCGTTACTATAAATAGTATAAGGTTCATCACCATCTGGGTTAATCTTGACAAATTCCTTAAGCTTATCGTAATAACGTGAAGGTTTACCGTAAGGTGCTAAACCCATACCCTTTCCTGGGCCTTCAAGTCTACCCAGCTTTATTCCTTGCATTAGTTTCTCATAAAGAAATCCTAAGGAAGCGTAAGATGCATACATGGAAAGTATTGGCTCAAAATTCCCGTCCTTAACTTTCCAAATAACAGTAGACTCGTATTCACCCGCTCCGTCAATCGTTAAGACAGTAGCGGAGTTAAAACCGGAGAAGTAATATGCCGAGGCTGCGTGAGCTAAATGATGTCTAACCGGGTATATCTTAATCTCTGAAGGAATTTCTTCTCCTATATCAATAATAGCTTTCTTGATTAATTGTTCCGCCAATTTCATATAATCTCCTTTAACTAAATCCAGAGCATACGACGTTAAACCTTCCTCAAAATCTAGTGCCCCATAAGAGAACATTCCGATTACTGAGCCTAAATAGGCTCTAAATCTGCGATCTTTAACTGAAAAGAGTGAAGGATCCCAATTTACTGCATAAGCATCAACATCCTTAGGTTTAATCCCTTGTTTTTTCAGGAATTTAAAAGCCTCTTTAAGGGAATTTAATGGAGGCTCGCCTTCTGAATGCTTATGCCTAGTGAACCTCTCCTCTTCTGCGGCAAATACTAATTTTCCATCTAAAATTACTGCTGTTGCGTGATCATGTTCAACTGGCCATTGAAAACCGATTACTATCATAATGTTTATAACTATTTATAACCGTATATTAACTTTTTCTAGGTAGTAACACAATGATGTAATTCTTAAAGGTTTACGCTAGATTTATAAATCTTAATAATTTAATAATCCGCGTGAAAAACTTAGCCTTTCTTATTATGTTAAGTGATAAATATTACAATGCGGGCACAAAGCCATTTGTTGATATTTCATTAGGCCTCGCTAAAAAGGGTTATAATCCTTATTTACTCTTCTTTCGCTCTGCTTCATATAGCGACGTTAAAAATAAGTTTCCACAATTACAAGCGTATATATTTGATAGTATGGATAAAATTAATAAGTTCATAGAGAAGAAAAATATAGAAATAGTAATTTCTGACGATTTTATATATAGATTAAAAATTTTTAAGAAAATAAAGAGTAAACATAAGGTAATTTATGTGCAACATATTACTGGCATAAGTATTATGAATGATTTATCGAATAAACAGAATATAAAACTTAGGTTAGCGTCGTACTTACCGTGGAAATTAGTAATTAGAAATTACGTTAGACTCCTTAGAAACGCAGACGTTATAATAGGAAATTCACTTACTACAACACATTACCTATCATCATTATTCGGAATAAGCAGTTCTGGTGTAGTTTACCCACCTGTAGGTGTCGATTTACATCTTACTAAAGTAGGTACAAGAAAAGGAATTTTAGTTTTTAAAGGACACAAACCTGATTTTCATGTTAGAAACCTAGAATCTGACCTTAAAGTACTGAGAGAAGTAGACGAGGTATTAATATGGGGAGAAGGAGGATTAGAAAATATACGTGATGATGATTTATCAAGACTTTATTCTAGTGTAAAATTAGTATATTCTTCCACTTCTTTTGAACTCTTATGTTAGGGCTTAAGCGTTAATTTTTGGTCTCCCAGACTCTCTTACGAAGTGGAAAAAGAAGTTTTTAATTTTATACAGATATGTAAAAATACCCAATGACTAAAAATGAAATTTGTTTCGTAGTAAAGGCTGATCCTTTCATTTCCACCACTGGTACAGCTAGATGGATGAACGAGATTAGTAAAGAAGTAGAATCCAAAGTATTTTACTTTAAGCCTTTAGGTATAACGCACAATAATCATATTGGTAAATCGGAATTATATCCCTTTGATACTATTAAAATAAAAAATTATTATTTACCCGTTATTACCACGTCCTCATTAAAGTCGTTTATATCCCTCTTTTCATGTAGAAAAATATATTTTGTCGACGTTCCTTTCTTACCAATATTCTTACCAATTTATTTTATTCTAAAGATATGTAGAAAAAGAATGATCTTTGGGCTTCATGGATTTCTTCAGAGAGAGGAGTCCCTTAGTGCTAAAATTTTTAAAAATATCTTAAAACGTGAAGTTGTGCATGTATTAAATCCGTATGATATGGAGTTATTAATGAAACAAGGAATAAAAAACATCTATCTGATCCCAAATTTCATTCATAGAAGAACAGAAAAAATTAAAAATAACACTGAAAAATTCATAGCATTGTTTGTAGGCAGACTAGAGTACCAAAAAGGGATTGATTTATTAGTAGATATAATTTCAAATTCCCCTAAAGAAATAGAATTTCATATTATAGGAGAAGGAGATGGCGAGGGGTTGATAAAGGAGAAATTAGGGGACTATGAGAATGTGAAATTCTTAGGCAGAGTAGATGACGATACTCTAAAAGAAGAATACGAAAAAGCATCAGTATTTCTCTTTCCTTCAAGGTTTGAAACTTTTGGAATAGTACTCCTTGAGGCTCAAGAACACGGTTTACCTGTAATTGCATTTGATATTCCTACTAATAAATATATAATTTCAGACACATCACAAGGATATTTAGTAAAACCCTTTGATACGTTACAATTCGTGAACGCGTTAATAATACTCTATAAATTTTGGAAAGAATCTCCAGAAGAATTTTATAATATGAAATTACAGATAAAAAAGAAGATTGAGGAGAGGTTTAGTAAGGATAAGATACTAAATGATTTAATTTTACTATTTCAAGATCCTTGATAGTGGAGATCTTATTCTATTAATATTCAGTATATTTAAAAAATTTATGAATAAATTGATTATATAAAGAATTATAAAATAGATAATATACTAGTAGTTTAACATGACTGAATCATTTAGCTAATGTTATAACTTTTAACCTTTGTTCTTCGAGTGTAATATCGTTATTTAGCTACAAATGAGTAAACATACTTATAAAGGCATAAGTAACGTTATATCTTATAACGGATTGTGACAGAATTTGTAATGGCACTATCACTACACTGTTCTCACGAATAGTAATTTATATATAATTTGTTAACAGTTCAAGAAGAATATTAGCAAAGTCTTTAAATACTATTCTGAGTGTTAATGAATAAAATGAAGAGAGTAAGTCAAGTAAAGATTTCTGATGTTATTTCATTTATACTTTTATACGCTATATCATTAGCACCAATATACATATTTCTATTCAGCAATGGATATTATAATTATTACAATTATAATATTCCATTTTTTTCTGGCACTGAAATGAGTTGGCTATTTTATCCTTCAGTATATGTCCCAGAGGTTGGACTTCAAGTAAATATAGGAATATATTATTTATTCCTGTTATTTTTTACAAATATTATCCATATTTATAATGTAATTACTATAGCCAAATTTTTTCTTTTCATAACGTTTAGTATAATATATTTTTCCATATATATAATTATAACGAAATTTATGAACATACTTCATATAACTAGGTATAGAAATATAATAAGAGGAGTATCAATTCTATTTTTCTTTTTAAATCCAGAATACTTAGAAATATTAGGGTACGATTTCTATAATTTTATTTTTGGTATAATAGCTTTTTCCTATGTAATAATAAAAATTATTGATATAAGTGTTAATAATTACAACCCTAAAAAGATGGACTACATAAAAGCGGGTCTTTCATTAGGTTTTGCAGGAATGATGGATCCAAGAATATTTGTGCTTGGATTATATATAATTTCTTCAATGGTAATTATACTTGTCATAACAAATCGAAGATCTGCAATAAAAAGTTTTAAATATGGAGTACTGGGATTATTTTCATCATTACCAATTGTTGCCTATATTTACTACCTCTTTGCTTATCCATCCATAATAACTACTCATTCTATCAGTAAAGCAATATCAGTGCCATCATATAGGCCAGATACTTACTCATATATAGCTACTTGGTCAGGTAATTCTCACCTATTTAATGTATTTACATTCGCAAACTTTGGTTGGTCGTCAATAGTTTTTTCACCGCCATCAATATTGTTTTACCCAAGAAGCGAATGGTGGTATCTACCCTATTTTGGTAGCCCGGCTCTAATATTATTACCTCATGGCATAATAACATATATTTGGCTAGGATCCTTATACATTTTCATTATAATAGCTCTAATAGGATTATTTGATAAAAGTAAAAAGTTACCAGCTCTACTCCTATTTGTTCCGCTTTTCATTATATTAAGTATATCTGCGGGGACTAACGTACCCATAAAACAATTTGTATACATGTTTGAAATTGATCCTTCTCATATACCAATAATCGGAGGAATATTTGGAACAACCTTTGCTATACCCTTTGTTGCTGCAGAAATAGCGCCAATATTAGCATCCCTTTTAACAGTTATAGGTATAAATTATATTTTAACCAGGTTACATAAACCCTCATATAGATCAATCGCCATTACAGTTGTTGTAGTATTAGCCGTGTTTGCGAGTTGGCAGTATTTTAATGGAACCCTTTACCCATCACAAGTTACCGGGTCTTTTCCCGGTAATAGTATATCATTACAAGGATATTATGCTCCGCTTTATCCTCCACCTCAATGGGTTCACGTAATGAATATTTTATCAACTTCAAATGCGGGAGTCGCATATGCCGGTGAGATTGGATTTTCAGAAAAATGGGCCCATTACCAGTTCATTTCTCACACACCTTTCTTAATGCCTGGCTATGCTACTATTTCGCCTCCTCCAGTTAAGTACGTTAATCAAACACCAGTAGCATATGACATAAGCGGTACAAAATATTTGTTTATAGATAACACATCTTACACACCGCTCAGCAATTCATTTATTTACTCTTACCTTAACTATTCCGGGTTAAAAGTAATCTATGCTAAGGGAGACGTCTATTTATTAGAACAACCAAACGCCTCAGTATTTAGATATGCAGAAGAAGCATTATCAATTAATACTACTAACGAAAATATAGCATTTGAAGTAGAGGATTTACTTTATCCATTACTTAACTACACGCCGGCAATAATTTCTCCTCAAGGAGGAATAAAAGTGCTAGTAAATCCCACTCAGGTCACTTCTAGCTATATGGCTTTCTTTAACGAAAGTACTAACGTAAGTATATCGCCAGGTAAGTACATTATACTTAACGGTACAACAACAGAAAAATATCTGAGCGGAATAATTCACGTTAACCCAAACACACTCATAATACCTTCAAATATTAATTTAAGTAAGCTAATCTCATATCCTCTAAACTTTTCATTCAATCAACTTACTGCATCATTTACAGTTAACGTAAAGCCAGGCTATATAATAGAAACTTCCTTACCTTTACCTAATGGGGGAGTAATAGCAAATGGAGGAAAGATTCTAGGACAGAACGTTTTCGGGCAGACTGTATTCTCATCAAACTCAAATACCGTGACGTTATCTATAAAATTGGGCTTTTTCACTAACGTCTTGATGACAGCAGTAGACATATTTTTCTATCTCATGTTCGCGTACTTTATTATATATAAGGGGTTAAAAAGTTCCGGGATTACTAGGGTGCTTTTAAGTGCTATTAGGAATAGTGGATTCAAGAGCAGTAAGTAACTCATCTGCTGGTAGCGAAACTCACGTAAGGGAAGTGTTAAAGAGGTTAGTTAAAAAGTATAAAATCTATTATTTACCGACAACCCATGTATTTCTTGAAGGCAAGAGGGAAAACATTATAAAAAATGCCAAAGAACTAGAGAAGATTGTAAAAATTCCGTCATCATTTTATTCTTTTCTAGAGAGTGGAAAGACTACGTCATTAAGAGAAGAGTTATTTTCATTCTCCAGATTAGCTAAAGAACTCTATAATGAGTACAAAAAGGAAGTGGATAGCGTGGAATTCGTGTATATCCCCCATAATTATAGGATACAATTAATGTCTTCAATCCTCCTATCCTCCCTTTCCCAGAACGGATATGGAATGTTATTAATGACCGACCCCCACAATTCTATATTGGAAAAGAAATCACTCATTGAGTGCATAAGAATTTGGCATAGACTATGGTTCTCTTATAAACCCGCACTCGAGTTTTGTTTAGCACAGAGAATACAAGATTTTCTCTTCCTAAGAAAGAGGGGAAACTTAAAGTTCATTGCAGTAATGAACAAGGGCACTCTAGACTATACAGCGTTATCTAAGTATTTTAACGTAAGAGTTTTAACTCCTCCTCATGCTTTCAATCCTATAGCATTGAAATATAGGACTTTTGATAAGGAAGAGTATGCAGTATTTTTAGGCAGAATGAATACTGCAAAAGGAGCTCACGAAGTAATAGAAATTAGGAAGAGTGTAAAGCTCAAAATGATTGGTAAACCAGAACAGGATTTTATAGTTAGGAAAGCAAGAGAGAATGGAATTGTAGTAATAGAAAACGTATCAGAAGAGGAGAAGTTTGAAATACTTTCTAGAGCTAAAGTTTTAGTGTTACCTTCTCATCAAGAGAGTTTTTCAATAACAATTCTTGAAGCTTTAGCTGTTGGAACTCCGGTAGTGACTTACGATTTACCTTCCTTAAAGTCGATTTATCAGTTCGAGGCAGTGAAATTCGTTAAGGAGTTTGATACGAGCTCGTTAACACAAGAGGTTAAAAGGATGATGGAGGTTAGAAAAGAGAAGTTAGAGGAGATGTTTGAAGATGAGAAACTTCAAGAATTCTTAAAGCTTCACTCCAGTTGGGATAATGTAGCTAATGCTATAGATAAGATGATTAGAGAATTTAGCAATTCTTGAAATTACTCTGTCCTCTTTTTACAATACATTTTCCCCACTTTCTTAGATCCTACTACTTTACAATCATAATCGTTAGACAGTTTATTTAAAAGTAAGTAATACGGGATTCCAATAATATTAGAATGATATTCTAAGATTATGTTTTCAAAAACCGAGACGTCGCTATACTCATTTAAAATTAAATCAAATTCACAACCTTCACAGTCCATCTTCAAAAGATATGGATCATTAACATAATCTAATATTTTCTTAAGCGTAATCTTGGGTGCTTTACATGTTTCATTTTTATTTCCTTGCGTCGAAAGAGTAGAATACATTACAGAATCGCTTATTTCATAGTTACAAGGTACTTCCATCTCACCTTCTTTAGAACCAACAGCTGCATTTATAGGTATAATTATATTCTGAAGGTTGTTTAATTCAATATTTTTAAGCAACTCTGAATAAACAGACGGTAAAGGTTCTACAGCAATTACTTTCTTTGCTCCATTAACTGCAAAATAAATTGAACTATCCCCTATATTTGCACCAATATCCACGACTTCTCTACCCTTGACTTCGATTTCATAATCTTTATTTTCAAATATTTCAATAACTGTAAAAGGAAGTCTCGTAAATTTTACTCCATTTTTCTCAAAATATCCTTCCTTAATTTCCCAATTATATAATAATGCTAAAAGATAATCATCAACTAGCTCACTTTTATCAATTTTAGCTATTTTACCATTCATTTCAATAGAATTATCATATATATTAAAACTCTTTATATTGCCTTCATAACATTTCTCAAGCAAAAAATAATAACTGTGACTTACATTTATGTATTTTCTGTTCTTCTTTATCTTAAACCTTATGGGTGAATGAAAGTATTCAACCTTTAAGAGCTTGAGACTAATGGATATCCAATTATCTATGCATCTCCTCTGCGATATCACTTTTTTGATTTGATCGAGAAGCGACATATTTAATTAATTAATTCATAATCAATTATTTTATAAATAGCTTCTCTCTCCATGATTGCGGCCTTATCCCAAGTTAAAGTCTTCGCAAATTCCCTACTTCTCTTACCTACTTCTTTCCTAAGGCTATCGTCTCTTAACAGCTTAATTATTTCCTCAGCGAAAGAGTTGACGTCATCGAACTTTACTTTTATAGCAACTGGGTATCTCTTACTCCACGGTAAATCCCACGTCACTACTGGTAAATACGAAGATAAAGCCTCGGCTACTGCCAAAGAGAAACCTTCATAAAGTGATGGGAAAACGAAGACTTTAGACTTAGCTAATAACTCCCTCTTTTCCTTCTCGCTAACAAAGCCGTAATAAACGGAATTTTTAGGCGTCTCTTTCCAACCTTTACCTAAAATGCAAAGTTTAGCGTTAACTTTCTCGTTCACTTTATCCCAGATCTGAAACAAATATTTTACACCTTTCCTCTCACCGTAATTTCCTATAAATATTCCGTCACATACTTTATCGTCTTCCGTGTAATAATCGTCCACGTTAACGCCGTTGGTCGAAGTCAAAATAATTTTCTTAGGAAAGAGCTTTTTAAGCTCATCAAAAACTTCGGGGTTATCAAGGCAAATAATCCCTTTACTTCTATTTATGGCAAAGCGTAGAAACTTGCTTTCACGTATTTGCTCAGTAACGTGATGGACTACAACTATGAAAGGCTTTCTTGAAAATATTGAGAGGAGCCAAGTATAATAGACGCTTAATGAGTATTCGCTATAACTTATAATTACGTCGACTTTCCTAGCCTCTTTAAGACAGTTTATGAAACCTTTTAAATACGCTTTTTTATCAGTACTTGACGACTTTACGACATGAAATTTTGAAAGTAAAGGCGAAATCTCAGGGTCTATTTCATTGAAAGTTTTCTCGTCTACGCATAAGTAAACCTCCTCATTTATCCTACTATAGACCTCAAGAGTTCTCCTCATTCCGCCTAGAAATTCTTTCCCAAACCTCATTGGTGGTGAAATTAAGACTTTCACGCCTTAACTTATATTTTAATACTTAAATACTTCTTTGCTTATGTAAAAACTTACTGTGCGCTTTGTCAATAGTTACTTAGAATAGAAACAGACTAAAAAGGACTATATTCTATGAGAATGAATTATCTTTCCTCTTTCTTTGCTCGATCTCTTCTTTTAATATCTTTGCTATGCTTTCGGTAACGTTATCCCAATTATGGAACTCTATGAATGACCTTACTTTATCACTAAAAACTGCATTCAATAGCTCTCCTTTGTTAAGCTCTTTTTTAACTTCTTCTGCCATTTTATTTACATTACCTTCCTTAACAAATCTTACAGCAGGAATATCTTTATACACAGAATGCACTGTAGGTATTGAATACGCTATAACAGGAGTTCCCAATGCTAAGGCTTCTAATATAGTTAGGGAGAAACCATCAGCCAAAGAGGGATATATTAGAAGTCTTGCTTTTGATGCTACTTCATAAAGTTTCTTTTTCTCAATAAAACCCAAATATTCTATATCTAGAGAGTTATCTTTCACATACTTAAAGAAGAAGTTTTTGAACTTCTCATAAAGAAATTTTCCAGCAACCTTAGCTTTGACTTTAATCCCTCTATTCTTCAAAAGCTTAAGTACGTAAACGAAGTTCAGTATACCCTTGGGCGGAATTAATGTAGTCCAGAATACTACGTAGTCTTCCTTATCTCTAGTTCTATAATTTAAAAGCTCTCTATCGACTCCATTACCAGGTTGAAGGAGGTACTTTTTTACTTTATTAACTTTTACAGAATCTAAAGTGCCTTTGCTTACTCCTGCTATGAAGTTTAAGTATTTAGCTTGCTTAATATACTCTCTTTTTCTCCTAGTAAGCAAATAAAGTGCGATAGACCTCTTCACGAAATAATCCATTGAATTAAAGAAAAAAGGCTTTAATGAGTAGTAAGTGTAAAATACGCTTTGTGAGAAAGAGTATAAAGGTTCATGAAGAGTTAGACCTAATGGTATTTTATTTATATTTGAGATGAATACACTCTCTGGCGTAGTATAGTCTGGATCGTATATAAAGTCGGAGTCAAGTTTAACTTTTTCAGCAAAAGTCTTGTATACTGAAGGAGAGTACGGAAGAAAAGAAGGCTTAAGGTTAGTTAAAGATAAAGAATAAACAAATTCTGGAATTTTAACTCCCTTCTTTTGTATATTTTCCAATTCTTCTTCAGCTTTAGGATTATTAACAAAGAAGTTTATTGAAGGAATAAATTCCACTTCAAAATGTCTCGTTAATCTGTAAACGACATTGTTTACGTGAGTAGATCCGCCGGAGTAATTTGAAGTTAAACTTGTTATAATTGTTATTTTCACAGTTAGCTTTATTCCTATAGGCAGATATTAAATTTGATGAAAGTACTTCTAGTGGCTAGTAAAGGGGACTTCAAGGAAGATATGAGCAAAGTAACTGGTATAGGGAGGTATTCCAGAGAAGTCTATAATGGCTTAAGCAATGCAGGGATTAACGTTACTATTTTACCCCTTTACGATTACTCTTCACTCCCATCTTCCATTTTAACTACAGTCAAAGGAATATTTCACAATTACTCCGGCTATGATATTATACATATTCTATCTCCTAAGCCTCTTATTCCGATAAGGAAAGGCAAGGCAAAGTTAATAACTACCGTACACGATTTATTTTTTCTTAAATACAAGGAATCAGAACCAATGCCTTTAATGAAAAGATTTTACGTTAAGAGTATATTAAGTTCCGATACAATTATAACAGTCTCAAGTTTAGTGAAAGAAGACGTAGAAAGACTGGGTTATAAGAAAAAGGTTTTCGTAGTTAGCCCAGGAATAGATGAAAGGTTCTTTAATAAACCTATAGTAAAGAAGAGGAGAAGAGATATAGTAAAATTAGGTTATATAGGAATGATAGACTCAGAAAGGAAAAACGTAGTTAGGGGGATAAGAGCCTTTAAGAAATTAAAAGAGAAGAACGTAGTTTTTGAATTATGGGGAAGTTATAATCCTAATAGTGAAATATTTAAGGAAATTTTGAAGGAAGCAAAAGAAGATCCTAGAATAAGGATAATGGGACCAACTCCAGAAGATAGACTGGTAGAGACCTATGACGCATTTGACTATTTCCTCTTTCCAACTAAAGAGGAAGGCTTTGGATTTCCCATTGTTGAAGCTAATGCTAGAGGAGTCCCAATAATAGTGTTTGAAGACGCTAGGATACCAGAAGAAGTTTGTAAATATTGTATAAGATTAAAAGAAGATGATTTTAGCATTCCAGACAAAAATTTTGATGAAGAGAAGTTGAAAAAATTCGCTAGAAATTTTTCTTGGAGAAATTCCTTAGAAAATTTATTAAAGGTGTATAATGAGATCACAAAATAATTTAGCATAAATGAAACTAAGTGATGATGTATTTTTACTAAAAAGTTAGATCATAACACTTTGATGTTCAACGCGAAACTTAAAAATAAGTAAGAATAATTTAAGAATAACTATGATAAGTAAAGCTAAGTACGCTTTCATCTATTTTAGATTTTTTAAAGATATCGTTCCGCTTATTTATCTTTTTCTGGATATGTTTAGCGGAAAATATAGCGAAAAATTAGTAAAGATAAGAATTAATAACGTAGCGTTAAGCTTGCCTGTAGCAGCAATAAGGGAATTTTTATTATATGCAGAAAAGGAAAGAATAGATAAAATATCTGTGGATACAAGAGAAAAGTGTATTATAATTAACTCTGATAAAATTCCTATAAATGAGATGTGGGGGATTGGTGCTTACGTTCGTGGTTGGAGATACAGAGATGGAGTTTGGGTTTATAAAGACGTTAAATTTAAACATATGATATTCACGGTGTATGAAACGTTTAACGAGCAAGAATATTATGACCCCGAAATTAAAGGTAAAGAAGTCATAGATATAGGTGGTGGAGTAGGAGATACTGCAGTTTACTTCACAAAAATAGGAGCATCTAAAGTAGTTGTTGTGGAACCGCTACCGATACTAATTAATGAAATTCAAGAAAATCTTAAATTAAATGGTGTTGAAGATAAAGTGATAGTAATTAATGCTGCCTTAAGCTCGTCTAATGGGAAAACTAAAGTCCCAAACAACTTTAACATTTACTATTCATTTTCTTATAAAACAGATAATAAGGGAGATGTAGAGATTGATAAGATAACACTTAGCGATATATTAAAATTGGTAAATAATCCTTACCTCCTGAAGATAGACTGTGAAGGATGTGAGTACGAAGTTATAATGTATGATTACGAGAATGTGAAGAAGTTTCATAAAATAATTTTCGAATTCCATTTTCCTAAAAAGATCCAGGAAGTATTAAAGCGATTAAGTAAAGATTTTGAATGTGAAGCGACTAAAGGCAAATTAACATATATCGTCAGATGTACTAGAAAACATAAACGCTAATAAAACCTTTAGTCGCTTTAAATTAATCAGAAAGATATTTAAATATTTCATCTGCAACTTTATCCCAGTTATTATGTTTTTCCAGAAATTTATCAAGTTTTTCATTATATATTAGATTGAAATAATCTTCTTCCTTCATAGATAGGATTTTTAATACTTCCTTAGCCATAGCTTTTACGTCAAATTCCTTTACAAACTTTACAGCATCTAGACTTCCGTAGACGCTCATAGGTCCAGGTAAGTCATACGAAACTACTGGTGTTCCTACCGCTAACGACTCTAAAATTACTAAAGGGAACACATCTTCATGAGTAGGATATATTAATGCCCTTGCTTTACTAACTATTTTATATTTTTCGTCATCTGATATGAAACCTAGATAAATTATATTTTTTTCTAAACCTAATTTTTTTATTATCTCAAAAAGTTTCTCTTTTTCGTTATTATTTGGGAATTTTCCAAATATAATTAATTTAGCATTATTCTTAACCTTGATTACCTCTCTTAATATATAGGGAATTTCAAATATACCTTTTAGGTAATTTAACCTAGCCCAGAAGACTAGATAGTCTTCCTTTTGCTTAGTCCTATATTTTAGTATCTCTGGATTAAAGGCATTTCCTGGATCAAGAACTTTAATCTTATCACTTTTTAAGTTTACAGAATCTAAAGTCCCTTTACTAACTAAAAGAATATATTTAACTAAAGGCTCTCTCATAATCCGTTTAAACTTAGCTATATTAAAAAATGCATATCTATATTTAAGAGAAAAGAGAGGATCTCCTATGCGGTATTTTAGACTTCCATACAAGAATCTAAATGCACTATAATACGATCTAAAATAATCAGTTTGAATCACAGTTACTAACTTTTTACCAGAAATCTTTGAGATACAGTAAGCGTCAACTGAAAGATCTTCATTACATGGGATGGTTGGTTTAAAAGAACTCAAAAAAAGTTTAAACTTTAGTAATCGAGAAGACGTATTCATGTAAAAATCTGCTAATGGTTCGTATAGTATTTTAACGTCTTTTGTTTCCTTCTTATACTCTTGTAAAATTTCCTCATAAGAAAATTTTTCGCCATTACATGCTCTCTTGATCACTTTAGGAAGCATAAAAGGTAAATTATCTAGTTTATCACAGATATTGTAGTGTTTAAGAAGGTTAATTTCATTAAGTTGTGGTAAGGCTAATATCTCAGTCTTTTTAGATAATCGCTCTAAAACCTCTTTTACATGAAGACCACCTCCACCTACGAATGTTGCATATATTCTGAATGGAATGACTGTACCAATCATTTTAGACCACTATACCCTTTATAGATAAAGAAATTTAAGTTATTTCATTACAATAAACCTAATGAGCAGGTTAAGTTAATTAAAACGACTTTATTACTATTGGAGAATGTAGACTAATTAGTACATTAGTAATATTAAGAGATAATACGAAGAGAAAGGAACATTTATTAGTACGATAGAGGCTGTTACATAACTTAAGGATTAAGATCGGCTATAAATTAATGCTTACAAGTTTTTTTTTTTTTGCTTAAAACTCCTAATATTTTATATCTATCAAATAATCCTAATGCTCTGCAATTATGATTTTTTATAAAATCTAGGAATGCGTATGAAAAATCAATATCGTCACTTATAAGTACTCCATTTTCACTAAGTAAAGGATATACTAATTCATACTCAAAACTCTGCCATCTATAAGTATGGTTACTATCATGTATAAACATTTCAATATTCTTGCCACTGTTCTCATCTATTATGCTTTTAATCGCTCTACTTAAACACTTCAGTATGGGAATCTCTTTTTTCGCGTAAAAAATGAGATGAACGAAATACAAAAAAAAGACTAGTAAACACTAATTTTTTGAGAAAAGTTTGTATATTAGAGGGCGGACCTTAACATATGAAGCATGAGAACCAAACGAAACGGGTGAAGCCAAATAGAGACTTCACCAGATCCGCCCTCAAGTTAATCTACTCAATTCTCCCTATAATACTTTTCCCAAAGAACTCCTCAAGGCCTTACTTAAGGCTAAGGAAAACTACTTGAGCAGACTAGGAAACGAGGGATAGAAGAGCCTTGAGAGCCTTGAACCACATCAATGTTAAAGACGTGACGTTGTCCAACTTGAGCAAAATTGAAAAATTATCCTGACTATAATATTTCTTTCTATAAAATTATTCATAATATTTAACTAGAAAAGATTATATAATATGTATTAATAAATATAATACAAATAATTGTACAGTTTTGCAATAAAATTCGTTATACTCACAACTAAAACTAGTAAGCAAGCCTTGTTAATTAACTAGTACCCTTGTCCTAATCCTCGTTAAGAGTACTTCAAGATTACGATAGAGGTTAAGGAAGAAGACCTCTATCACAACACCCCTCAAAGTCGTTACAGAAGCCTTACCTTCCCTAATCTTAACCCCTCAACCTGAAGCCTAGCAGAACTAACACCAGGCCCTATCAGCCATTAACTTAACGCCATCAAAGGAAAAGGCCAAATCACTCAAATTAGCCAACCTTAAAACCCCTAACAAAATTAGTCCTCCTTTCAACAAACCTTAAAGCCAAAGTAGGACTTACCATGCTTCCTACCCCAACCACCCTTATACTTCCTAAATCTTGTAAAATACTTGAGCTTAGAAACAGTATAACCCATGAGGAGAAAATCGTCGTCAATCTCATCAAGATCAAGTGAGATCTTCTCTAGACCAGTTTGAAAACTCCTCTTCCCCTCACGGAAGAATCGATTATGTGGTAGTCCTCGAATTTGTCGTTTTTTCTCTCCCTACCTCAAGTTCTTTCTCTATACTCTTTGATCACCTTGTCTAAGGCCTTGTTTATCCATTAGGGTTGTCCACATTGTTTCTCCCTCATCGACAACTGTTTCTTGTAATCTCTTATAGAAGAAGAATATTGTACCCTTTGGTGGGACTTTCCCACCCAAGAATTTCATGAACATTTTACTATCCCTAATTTCTCCCTCTAAGTTATTCCAAGAGATATCGTAGACGAAATTGATTAAGAGTGTTTTGAGGAGTAATATAACGTCCCACTTGGGTTTCTTGGAGTAATTCAAGTTTACTCCTAAACGTTTCCCATGGAAATACTTTATCAACCTTGAGCAAAAGGTCTTTCTCAGTTGAAAGTGTCTTCATAATATTATCTCATCCCAATTCTTATTAATATTACTCATCAATTTCCATTTTTATCATCTTAGACAACGTCACGTGAGAAAAGCAATCAAGGAATTGGAAAGAAAGCATTAAGAGAGGCGAGGGATAGAAGAGTAGCAATAGACCTCCACGCAATACCACAAGAATAAAACATTATTAAGTAAGCCAACTAAGGGGGCTAGGGACTAGTCCAAGCAGTAATCTTTCTATTAGGAAGAAAAAGAGCCTTCTTAGACGCTTTACCAATAACAATAAAAAGAATAGCCGAGGACTTCAAGAAGGTAATGCAAGTTCTTAAGGAAGAGTTGGATAACGAGAGACTTAAACTCGTCATGGTCTTTGCAGATAGGGAGTTTGCGGTAAATGATGTGATCAAGTTTCTCTTGGATATGGGTTTGGACTTTGTCATAGTTGCCAAGGTTCAAACGTATATGAAGTATGAAAAGAGGCTTAAGAAAGTTGATGGTGATTATGCCGGGGTGAGGTATATTGGTTTCTTGTGTGTGAGGCATGATTCTGGTGTTTATCTAGTTATACTAAAGAGGGAGGATGGTAAGGTTATAGGGTTTTTTGGTTAGGGGTGAAAGGGATGTTCAAGGGGCTGTTGTTTTGGCTGAGATGTATAGGAGGTGGGGTGTTGAGACTGCTTTTCGTTACTAAGAGGAGTTTAGGATTAGGACTTGTGATGTTAGGAAGGAGTTGGTTCTTGTCCTTCTTTCCTATTTTCTTTTGAATGTTTGTTTTTTGATACGTTCTTGGAGGAGAGTGAGGTTGTGGGAGTTTTGTGAATCTCTCTTGGAAGGGCTTGAGGTATCGCGTAACTCAAGGAATCAGAAGGGTAGGGTAAGGGTGTTATCACGGAAGGGGTTTCCCCTCAAGTCAAGTTGATTCTATGCTTCTCTTATTATTCACGTTAAATAAATTGTATATCTCTAGTATATTCAAGAAAAGTATTATTTATTAGCTACAATAGGCCGAAATATGTGATATTTTATCGTAAATTAATTAAATTAAATTCAATTTATTCTAAGTTTTAATTTATCTTGCAATAAACGAGATTCCCATACTGACGTTAATCTATTAGTCCTACAAGAACAATTAAAGAGCTTTACCGCGAAATCTACAATAATTGACGAGATCTGGACTTACCTTAGGGTTAGACATGGTCCCAAGAGGGAGAACTTATGGATTTGGAATGCCCTAGCTGATGGTACGCCCTTCTTTACTTCTGGTGATAGGGATTATGAGACTTTTCGCTTTCTATTGAGTTCTCTACCTAAGAGTAAGGTTAATTATACTGACGATTACTCTGTTTATCAAGCCCTTGATAATCATATTGCGAGCAAGAAGTATACTTATACAGTTGAGAAGCTCCACATGCTTAGCCTCTAACAAACCTATGGGGATAACGAGTCCAGTGCGTCTCCCTCGTCAAAGTCCCTGACGTTAGCTTCCTTACCCTAGGTACTCTAAAACTCTTTTTAACAATACCCTTGTAAACACTATCCTTTATAACGTGATAACAAATACTGGCAAGTTTTCCCGCAAGAGCACAAGTAGCCTTAGTAGCACTCTTCCCCTAGCAACAAGCCTCTCATAATACTCCTTGAAAGGCTCAGACTTCCTAGCAACCAAGAAGAGAACCCTACGCAAATACTTATTACCCATTAGCATTTTACCCTAGACCCCAATTTCATCACCCCGAAAATAATTCAAGAGAGTTAAAAAGTGGATAAAATAATTTAACTAAATATTCTTGCAAAATAGTAATATTATCTTGCAAGAGCAAGATGGTTAGGAGTAAGCGGAAGTCTTCCTTGCTCGTTGTCCCCTTGAGGAGCAAGTATAGTGTATAGGTTAACATTGCTAGGAGGAAGATGAATAATCGGAATAGCCAACTCCTTGATGAGGTAAAGATTAGGAAAGATTTGATTAACTTGTATGATGTTTCTATTGGTGTCCTAACCTTGTTATACCATTTTACAACAATACTCCTATTTACGTCTAGGTTTGTCCCCTTTGCCAAGTACTCCTTTTCCCTACCGTGATGTACTATTAGCCTAAAGGTTGCCTTCTTACCATTTGACTTTGCAGTATAATCCCCGTCAAAATTTCTATGTATTCCAACCTTTTCCACTGGTACTCCAATGATGAAGTTAAACCTTGATAAGTAGTTGATCACGTCTACTGAATAGAATCCGGCATCTAGTGTTACTAGTTCTATTTCTAGGCCCAATGCTAGTATTTGTTGTATTAGGTTTTCAACTATCTCTAGTCTTGTCATTCTATGCGTGTGAATGCTAGTATTAGTGTTTTTTTCTTTATTCTTGTTGTTGCTGTTGCGTAATTCTATGCGTAATCTTTTTCTGAGTCGCTTAGTCCTTCTATTGGTTTTCCATTGTATTTTATTGACGTTAGTCTATTGATATTTTTACACGTTTTCTTCCGCCTAGTTCCTTGATGGAGATTGTTTTGATCATGTTTAGTATTTGTTCTATTATTTGTGGTTGTTCTTGCACGTAGTTTCTTACTGTTTGTGGTGAGATACCAAACTCTTTTGCCTTGTTTTCTACTGAATCTTTTGTTAGTGCTGCTGTTACAAGTGTTTTCTTGACTTCTTCTGCCTTTCTTCCCTTTATGATGGAAAATAATTTTTCCTTGATTTGTGCAAGTGTTTTTGGGTGGACGGAGCCTGGTATTATCAAGTATTTCTCCCCCTAAAGTAATACCACTCCGTCCACCTTAACTTTTATTACAAAATTTTCAAGATAATAGATAATTACTCTTTGAAATTATTTTTGTAAAATGAATTTGGGGTCTAGGGGATATTTTGTTTGGTTAATTTTTAAAAAGTTTTCAAGGTGACCTTAAACTGCAAGGATTTTCCTATAAATGCTAACCAGTTCTCCCTTTGTTACTGTTAGTTTGCTTTGAGAATTGCTAAGGCCTTGTTGATAACCTTTAATTCCATGGTTGAATATTTTCGTTTTTTCAAGATATTTTTTTGCTATCATAATACCTTGTTTTCTTTGCATAATGTTAACTACGTTCAACCCCTTGAGTAATTTGATTGCAACCTCCTACTCGGGGTTTGATCCCCTCTTGTTTTCTAGGGGCTTCA
This sequence comes from Sulfurisphaera ohwakuensis, assembly GCF_009729055.1. Taxonomy (GTDB): domain Archaea; phylum Thermoproteota; class Thermoprotei_A; order Sulfolobales; family Sulfolobaceae; genus Sulfurisphaera; species Sulfurisphaera ohwakuensis. The sequence goes on from NZ_CP045484.1 coordinate 1,972,990, forward strand.
CAGCCAGCCCCCTTGAATGAGGTTTTGTCCCTTAGAGGGTTTGGGCTTATGTTGTTTCTCTCCTTCCTAGCTTATTTGTTTTTCTCTTGTAATACTTGGTTTTATTCGTTCTCTTGTTTTGCGTGGATTCCCTGTAGGAGGAGGACTAATTTTGTATTTTAAGATTGGGTTGGCTAATTTGAGTGATCTTGCCTTTTGTTTTGATGGTTTTAAGGTTATGGGGGCTTGGGCTTCTAGGAGAGATGTTTTGGTTAGGGTTGTTGTTGCTGCTAGGTTTCGTGTTGAGGGTAGTGGTCTTGTGATTAGGGAGGCTGGGGCTTCGGCAACTACTATAAGGAGTGTAGTAGTGTAAGTGTTTTTTTCTCAACTTTTATCATGATCTTGTGATGCTTTCAACAAGGATAAGGACGAAGGTGTTGATTGTTCTCTCTTGAACTTGTATTTGGTTGGTGTGATGAGTCTTGTTTAGTTGTGGGGTTTGATGTTTTGTTTTAAATCTGTACAATTATTTCTAATTATATTATTACACTTTCCATATAGTTCTTTTTATCATAATTTAATATACAATTATATTTTATATGGATGTGATAGTTTTTCAATTTTTGCTTCATTTCATAGTTTACGGTAATTTTAATTCAAAATATCTCAAGAATTTACATTTTTATAAGTAATTATCTCTATACTCAAATATAAATTTATTCAATTATTTACATCTTGTACATCGTCTCGACATCACCCTTGCCAAGGGAGAGGACAAGAGGAGCTATTGGGAACTCTTAGTACAACTATGGAATAAGTATAATGTTGGGATAATTGTTGCTAATTGTGCTAAGGCACTAGATAGTACTAATAACGCTTCACAAATGAAAATAAAGAGACAATACTGCATTGTACGCATGAAACGTAACATGAGCAAGGGTGAAAGAGAAGAGTTGGACAAACTCGTCAAATTGGCTGAAGAAGGAGAAACTGTGGTTAGCAAGTACAGTGTGCCTAACTACCTTAATACACCAAGGGAGGTGTGGAAATGGCTAAAGAGTAACAACCTTGTCGAGTCTTTTAATTCCCTTATGGTGAGGAGGCGTTTCGGCAAGTCCCATTCCCCATGGAGGATTTTACAAATAGTGCGGGCTATTGCGTATAACCTATTCATTAATTGTCTTATAACTGTAATAATATTATAGTTGTCCTTATTTTTTATCTTTACTCAGTATATATTTGGATTATTTCTTTATAGAATTGTACTAATTCAAAGAGAAAATTACAATTCACAATGGAGATCTGAATTACTTGACTTAGGCAATAGTGTATATATAGAAAAAGAGCATATCTACACATTAATATTATAAGGTTTTATTACTGTAAAAATTATTAAGAATTATTTCGGTAGCCTTATTTCTAATCGTTAGAAATAATAGGATAGCAAATATTCTTTTTACTAGCGAAGTCCATGATATATTACCTTCTATAGCTTGCTTTATTAGTCTAATTAATATCGAGTTCCATGGTGGCAACTTGGCCTTATACTCGCATTCAAAATACTTGTTTAAAATATAGAGCCAAAATTCACAATCTAATATTCTATTCATAATAATCTTTTTATATTCAAATTCTTTAATAACAAAAGATAATGTTCTATAATCATTTAAATGTCTATTCATGGTACATACTATCTTCCTTTCATTTGCTAAAAAATCCTCATAGCTAGATGAATTAGCGATAGAAGTTTTTCCAGATCCTATTCTATAATAGGTTAATCTTTCTGGAATATGTAAAATATTTCCTTCCATTACGGAAATCATAAATAAAGGCAAGTCTAGCATTAAATCGAATTGTTCAATATAATCTTTATATTTTTCTAATAATTTTCTTTTAATTGTGATTGAGCTATGATTATGATGAATAAAGGGAAATTCCTTATAAATTAACGGAAAATTTTGTTTGGAAATTAGTACTTCTTTATGAGGTTGATTTTTCTCATAGGCTTCAAATAACTTTTTATCATTAATCTCTCTCCCTCTACTATCAATATACGTTTGCAAATTATGAACTAAAACTATATCGTTATATTTATCGAATATTTTACTAATATGCTCAATTTTATGTTTATCAAATAAATCATCGTCATCAAGAAAAAAGACTATTTCGACATTTTTATCTAGGTTTTTTATTGCCTCAGACACCTGTTTTCCATACCGTGAGTAATTTGCCTCGAGTAGTGTTATAGAAATATTTTTATCTATCTTTAAAGTTTCCTTTATAGCTTCTATATCATCTGCTACTATTATTATCTGATTTGGTAATAAGGTTTGTCTTAGTACAGAATTCAAGGCATCTTGAACATATACATATCTCTTATATGCTGTTATTATTACAGCAGTTTCCATCATGTGTCTATTTTATATCATGGCTTATAAATTAATTTTTTATAGCCTGCATATCGTAGTTAAAAGGTATTATAGCCTCTTATATAAAACATATTAGTCAGACCTATGTAGTATAGGTCATCGTTTAACGCTTTGTAATATTGCATGATTGCTAAGATTTCCATTCATTACGATATTTTGTAGAGGTAACTCATAGTGCAAGTATTGACATAATAAACAGTGAAGTTTCATCAATTTTACTAAAAATGATACAATTTCTATGGAAGAGAAAAATATTAAGATAGATAGAAAAATTAGGCATATTTCAATACTATTATTAAAAAATTTGAAGATTAACCAAAAGAATAAGAGGAAAACAATGTTTGTATATCAAAGGTAATACTATATGCTTAGTATTATCAAGAGGAGAAGAAAGGTAGAAGAACGAGAAGAACAAGAAACGGATAAAACGAGGGACTCCATTTCCCCATTATGATAACATCTTCATCCTTAACGGGGTTGGAGTCCCTCGCAATACAATCTGTATTAGAAGGACTTAACGTTATCTCCCCTGAATCCCCACAAACGCAAAAATACCCCCACCAACAGAAAACAGAGGAAAAGAATACTTATACTTGACAAGACAAGGACAAAAAGCACTACAAGAAAAGAAAACCTTCAAATTCTACTCACTCTACGGGAAAACGAAAAGAGAGCCAAGCGTACTAGCTGTGGACGAGACAGGAACAACTATAAAAGAACAAGAAAAGGTCAAGAACCTCAACTTGTATAACCGGAAGAGAAAAGGAGTAAAGGCAAGATCACTAGACCTAGTATATCCAGTGAGGTTAACCCTCCTCGTAGAGATAGCTGACTTGAATGAAAGCCCATCGCAATTCCTACTCCAAAGCGTGAAAGAGGTCTCACAGTACGTTCAAATTGATTACATGCTGACGCGGGATTCTTGAGTTTAAACGTGATGAGGGAAATGCTCATCAAGACAATAATAATGGGTAAGTCCAGCTTGAAGGTTTTTAAGGAACTCTCTATTCTTCCTCTTGTCGAGAAGATCTTTAAGGTTGAAGATAGGGTTTACGTTGCTTATAGGATTATTAAGATTGATGGTCTTTATTATTATGACGTTGTTTACGTTAAGGGGAAACCTGATTTTTACTTTTGTTTCGAATTTTCTTGGCGATCCTTATGAGTTGGCTGAGGAGGGCTTCAAGGTCAGGAAGGCTAGGATAAGGTACGTTAGGAAGTTGGGGAACAAGGTCTTTCTTTTTCTTTATTATACTGTCCTAGATTCTGCGTGGAATCTCGTGAATCACTTGTTCTTCAATTTTGTTTATCCCGGTAGAAAACCATTACCTTTTGATTCTTTCGTTAGGCTTCTTTAACTCCTTTTTGTTGAGTGTATACTCTATGCACGTCTTTTTTATCACGTTATAAAAATTCAAAATTCTTCATTTTCTTCTAGTTATACACGCTATGTTTGATTCAAATTATCCGAATATGTTATGTTTTATAAATGCTATATTAACTTTCTTTATATCAATCTCTTGTTGAAAGACTTAATATTATATCTTTCATAGGAAATAATTTAGTGAAACACCACTGCATAATAAATTTATTAAATGACCTTTGTTTACATCAAGTAAAAATATTAAAGTAATGTCATTACTATACGCCGAAAATTTTTAGAAATATAAATATCCTAGCGTCAATACTATGGAACATCACTGACTAGTAAAGCTTATTATTATATTCTTATAATTTATACAAGAATGACAATAGTAGTAGGCTTTAATTTCCCAGTGATACATGATAATGCAATAGCTATTATACAAGATGGCAAATTGATTTTTGCAACAGAAGAGGAAAGATTTACTAGACATAAACACTCTATTGCCGAACCACCTATTAACGCATTAATTCAGGGATTTAAGTTTTTAGCTAAGCAAGGTATTAAGCCCAGCGATATTGATGCTTATGCTGTAAATTTTAATCCTAAATTTTATCCTAAAAGAACGAGAGATCACTTTTATAAGAATATGTATTTATTATCTGTGAAGTTCGGTTTTAAACCATATATTTTAGAGGCAATAAAGGAATACATATTATCTTATTTATTTAGAATTCCAACATATATGGAATTTGCTAAAAGAATTATAATTCACAGTATTAGAGAAGCTGGATTTAATATTTCTGAAAATCAAATAAAAATCTATCCAGTTGAACACCATTTGACTCATGCTGCATCTGCATACTATTTTTCTGGATTTAATTCTGCAACAGTTTTAACAATTGATGGTTGGGGTGAAATAGATTCTACAGTAATCTGGAAAGTTAAAAGCGGCGAATTCGAAAAAATATCAAGCATACCTGCATATTATGGCTCAATTGGTGCTTTATGGGATTTCGTATCTCAAAATCTAAACTTTGGGATTCTTGAAGGGCCAGGCAAAGTTATGGGGTTAGCACCATATGGTCACGAGAATTTATTATATAAGAGGAAATTTGATGAATTATTGGAGATTAGCGATGATAAATACCCGTATGTCTTATCTTCAAAATATAGTGAAGTTTTCATTGATTTAGAGAAACAGTACCAGGTTATTGCGGACTATATCACTGGTGGCAAGATTGATTGGAACCCTAGGGGTCAAATTGATCAACGTGCAGCGGATATAGCATATGAACTACAGAGATTTACTGACAACTTACTTATTCACATAGGCAAGTGGGCTAAGTCTCATACTGATGAGGATAGGGTTGCTTTGGCTGGTGGTGTTGCTTTGAATGCTAAGGCTAATATGGAGCTTTATTACTCCCGCATGTTCAACGAAGTTTTCATTTTCCCGGCTGCTAATGATGCTGGTGGGCCTATTGGTGCTGCTGCTTACGTTTATGAGCATGTTTTAGGTGGTAAGATGGTTCACGGTAGGCTTAAGAACGTTTATTTAGGGCCAGAATATGATGAAGAGGTAATTAAGAAGGTTGTTCAAGATAGTAAGTTTAGGGCCGAGTATATTGGTGATGATGTTAATGCTGTTGCCGATATTGTTGCCAAGGGTGGTATTGTTACTTAGTATCAAGGTAGGGCTGAGTTAGGCCCTAGGGCTTTGGGTAATCGTTCAATTGTTGCTGATCCGACTAGGAAGGATTATTGGAGACTTGTGAATGATATTAAGGGTAGGGAATGGTGGAGGCCTTTAGCACCTTCTTTGCTTGATGAGGATAAGGATGTTTATTTTAAAGACCCAACATCTCATGAGTTCATGATTTTGATGTTACGTTATAAGGATGAGGAGGTTTGTAAAAGAGTTCCAGTAACTTGCCACGTTGATTTGACTGCAAGGCCACAAACTGTTACTAGGGATCAGAATAGGACTTGGTATGATTTGATCAAGACTTTTAAGGATATAAAGGGTGAGGGGTTAATTATGAATACTTCCTTTAACCTTGCCGGAGAGCCCTTAGTTGAGACTCCTCAAGATGCTTTGAGGAGCTTTGCGGTTAAAGGATTTGATGCAATGTACATGCAAGGCTGGATAATATACAAGAGGTGAAAAAATGAAGGTATTCAAAGTTAAGGGAATAAAAATATTTTATGATGAGAAGCTGGACGGTGGAGGGACTAGTTTTGGGCAACTCTATGTACCAATTATAAGAAGGCTTATAGGAAAATCTAAAACATGTTTTGAGGCTTTTTCCGGTCCGGCATTTATAGGTTTCTCTTTATTAGCTCACGGCTTATGTGAGGAGTTGGTAGTAGCTGATATAAATCCTGAGGCCATTAATTATGTCAAATTAACTGTTAACGAGAATAAATTAGAAGATAAAGTAAGATATTATATTTCTGATGTACTTGATGGAATTCCAGAAGGTGAAAAATTTGATTTAGTGGTAGGTAATCCTCCTCATTTCAATGAAAGTACACTAGAAAATTATTGTAGAAGGGCTACGTGCGATCAAATTGATTTATTAAAATCTTATGATTCTGGATGGAATTTACATAGGAGGTTTTATTTAAATATTCGCAAGTTCTTAAATGATAAGGCAAACGTGATACTAGTTGAAAATTCTGAAGGGTCTAACGTAAAGGACTTTTTAGAGATGATAAATGAAGGAGGGCTTAAATATGTAAGAGTTATAAAGCCGGAAACTGAGGATATCATTTACACATCATATATACATATAAGAGGATTAAATCTTAATGTAGGCATTTCAAGGAGAGTGAAAAGATTACCATATGGAATATATAAGCTAGCGTTTCCATTTGGAGAAAAAACTCATTATAAACCACTTATTGATTATATTAACTTTATGTCAAAATTTTATTTTATATGGAGTAGAACTTAACTTAATTAACCCTATGTTTGTAATCATAAAACTAATTAAATAGAAATTCAATGGGAAATCTTTTTGGATAATTCTTATGACTAATAATAATAAAATCTATATTAAGAATATTTAATAATTATTTTCTAAAGTTTTATGACTATCATTGTCCTAAAAACTTTTTTAAAGTCTTTCTACAAAAGTCTTTAGTAAGAAGGAGCCTTCTTGAGAAATTTTATTCCGTCCCTATCAATGTTACATAATTAATTTAAGGAATTAGTATTCTTAAAGAATCTTAATTCCTCTTTGCCAATAACTGAATATCTTTTTTAAGTTTTTCCTAAAAACTTTAGTTATGTCACTTTAGATCTAAAGAATGTCAACGATTGTTATAGGTGAATATGGACATTTTTTGAATAATTGATCTTTTGTAGATTTTTCTTATGAGGAAATTAGCTTACGTATTTTTGAAATTCATAGTATACGATTCTAGGTTTCTTAATCTTTGTTGAAAAATTTATATTTACCCCTCTCTTAAGTCAATATGAATGAATCCAATAAAGAACGCGTTAAAGAGCCTTAGCGTGACAACAACAAACGTCATAGTGGCTTTAATCTTCTTTATCATTACCGCAAAGATTTCAAACCCAGCCTTCTTCGGGAAAGTTGCAATTATTCAGCTTTTAGAAGTTATAACTTCGGCTTTCTTTTACTTCATACCTGGGCAGATTATTACGAGGGAAATTTCCTACCTTTACGCTAGGAAAGAGGTAAATAAGGACGTAATAGGTAAGTTTATTTCCTTACCTTTTCTATCTTTTCCAGTTTTTCTAGTCTTGTTACTCTTTCCTACTTACGTTAAGTTAGCAATACCTTACCTTTTCCTATACTTACTGGGCGGAGTGCTTAATTCAATCATGATAGGAATGGATATGTTCACAGAGACTGCCATTGCCGGCAATTTATTCTTAATAATTAGATGGGGAATCTCAATACTTGCCGTTCTTCAGCACAATATATACCTATTCGTAGAAATATGGACTTTAGGAGGGATAATTTCAGACTCTCTAGGTTATTTCTTTATAATAAAAAAAATAGGTTTTGTTTACCCCCTTCTATACCTTCCCTTCTTATTTAAGCATTTTAGGGAAGGCCTTCCGCTCTATTTATCCTCATTAGCAGGCTTTTTCTCCTCGCAAGGTGATAGAGTAACTACTGCTTACTTGTTAGGTTCCTACTACTTAGGCATTTACCAATTTTCTGCATTAGTTGCCGGAGTACCTTCAATGGTTTTAGGTGCATTGGGTGGAGTTCTTTTGCCTACAGCTTCATTTTATAAAGCATTGGGTAAGGACGAGAGGAGAATGTCTTCAATTTCCTTTCGTTTGCTCTCTTTAATTTCCTTTTTAGCAGTAATAATTTCTATACCCGTCGCCATCGTCGTTGTTGATAAATTCTTCCCAGCTTATGAGGGTGGAATAGAGGCTTTAATACTTTTACTTTTAGCTACGACACTTCCTTTTCCGATAGGATCCTTAGTCAATTTTATTGTAGCGTCTAAGAAGGATTTAAGGCCGTTTCTAGTTCTCTCAATTCTTAACGGAGGTTTGACACTGTTAACCTCTTTTCTCCTGATACCTAGGCTAGGTATTGTAGGCGGAGCTATTTCCCAGATAATAGTCTCTATAATCTCTTCGTCCTTCATAGTGTTCTACGCTTTAAGGACTTCAACTTTTATACCTTCAAGGAAAGAGATCATGCTACTACTAGCTATGCCTTTAATAGGGGTTTACGAAGTGTTTGTTGATCCTCCGTTCCTAGATTTAATACTTCTCCTTTTAGTTATCTTAATTTTTAAAGCGTTTAAAGTAATAGAAAAGGAAGACGTAAAATTGGTTGAATCGTTTTTGTCGTCTAAACTTAAGTTTATATCTTATATTTTGCGGTTAATTAATTGAATTTATCAAAGCTATTTAGCCTTTCAATTAATCTAAAAATTTCACGTATACGAGATTATGCTGAATATCTTTACAAGATCTAATACTGATTAGCATTTATTGGAAAATCGTTGCACAAGATTTTTCTTACAAAGAATTTTCTAATACTTATATCTAATTTCAGTAAATAGGATAAGTTCTATCGTTTTTATAGTAATAATATTCACTACTGAGAATGGTTTATTTAAAAACCTTCCAAGCGTAGGATTTTATGTAAACTGCTATTTCATGTTAGAAAAGTTCCACGACAAGAATTTGTTTTATTCTCTAGTTAGCCCTAGCCTAGGTTAGGTGCCCGTTAAGTTTCACACTAGTACAGCCTTCACCACAGTGGGCTATGTGTTATACAGCTCTGACTAATATGTTTTATATAAGTGTAGTGCATGTTTAAAATTCTGTTTTTTCTCAACTATAAGTTATTTTTCTTATAATAAAATATTAATCTTCTCTTATGTTAAAAGATATAATTGGCTTCTATTCTTAATTAGTCGTAATATTGTTTTTTCTATCACATTATATTTGTTGAAATATTTGCACTTGATACAATCTCTTATTATTATACTGTATTATGGAATCTATTATTTTTATATTTATAGTGTGTATTTTAAATTATGGAGAGAGAAAGTGCCAGCCCGGATACGTACGTCTTTGTTCCCTTAGTGAATAATATAAAGTATGAGTATAGCAACTCCTCCTTTGCTGTAAGCAAAGATGATACTATACTTACAATTAATAATTTAAATAAGGGTAAACATATCTCTACAATAGATGAAAAGAGCAGAAACGATAAAAAGTATGTAGAAATTCATAATATTTTAGTTCTTACCGGATACGCTATAGACGAAAATAGTTTAAGTTTAGTTACTACATTAGACCCTTGTGATTACGTTAGAGGAATCCTCATAAATGGTGAGATACAACAGCAACCTCAACAACAGCTATTTACAATTACACTATCTAAAGATGAAGTCATGAATAAATTGTATTTTATAAGGAAATCTGAAGTTAATTTTCAAAACGACATAGAGATCAGTATAATGGTTAAAACAGTTAAAGTAGGCAAAACCAAGTATAATTCTTTAAAAATTGAGGATGATAAAATAATGGGGATAGTGAACCTCTATGGAATTAGCGATATGAATGCTATTGATGATCTAAAAAGAAACTAAGTGATATAATTAGTTATTATTCTATGTAAACGGGATGGAACCTTTATGCCTTACTACGCTTTTTCTGAACCATTTTTTATTCATGCCATTACTCACCTTCACGTTGGTTATGGCTCGTCTATAGAGGAGGAAATAGATTTACCGTTTCAAAGAGATGAGTTGGGTTATCCAACAATTTACGCTTCAAGTTTGAAAGGGGCGATAAAGTCATTTCTTTTAAAGGAATTTCCAAGTAGGAGAGACGTAATTTATAAGGTGTTGGGCGAGGATGAAAACCCAGAAGAGGCTTCATTAGGTACTTTTTTAGACGCGATACTTTTCGCGATACCTTCGAGGATTATCGAGATTAACAGTGGTTCATCTAACGTTTGGGTTTACGTCACTACGTACGAGCTCCTAAAGAAGGTTAAACTATATTTGGAATCAATTTCCCAATTATCTAAAGTTTCTTTTAATTTGAAAAGTATAATTGATAGTATACTTTCTAACAAAGGAAAGAATATTATATTAAACAGTAACTCGAAAAGTGTTATTTTAAATGAGGACTTCTATGTTGAGTTAGAGGATTATACTGGTGATATTCCCAAGATAACTGATGACAAAATCCCATTGCTGGTGTTAGAAGATTCTATAGGGAGAGAAGTAATCAATAGGTCTTTAATTAGAGTTAGGAGGATAAGGATAGACAAGGATAGGAGGACTGTACAGACTGGGGGTTTGTGGTCTGAGGAATACGTTCCTATGAAGACTATTTTCTTTTCAGCATTTTTAGGCAAGGAGAGTAAGGAGACTGCATTGTTTGTCAGTTGTATCTTAAGGAGTTTAAAATACATTATCCTAGGCGGTAAGGAGACCATAGGAAAAGGAATAGTTGAGTTGAGGTGGGAAAGAGATGTCTTATGATGATTATAAATTGGCTATAGAAGCGTTTAATAAGGTATTGAATTCTCTAAAAGGAGATGCTAGGAGTAAATTTAGGAGTAGGGCCAGGGATATGGTTGAGGAAATTTATACTTCTGGCTTTATTCCTACTTTCTTTTATATAATATCTAAAGCCGGGCTGGAAACTAATGATAAGATAGATAAGTTAGTCACACTGTTGGATTCTCCAGCTTCAGCAAGCGCTAATTTAGGTAGTGAAGAAGAGGCTTCTTACATGGCCTATTTGTTTGTTATTCTGTACTATTTAACTGAGAGGAATATCATAGACAAAAAGTTTCTAATTGATAAGCTTAGGTGTAATAGGATAGAACTCATAGACAAATTATATGAGTTATCTCCTATAATTTCCGCTAGGATAAAGAGGTATTTAATGGCAATTAAGAGGTTAGCTGAGGCTGTAATAGAGGGGAGGTAAATGGAAGAGTTGTTAATGTCTTTTAAGCTGAAGGCTCTTTATCCGTTAACCGGAGGATATAATAGGCATAGCATAAACCAGTTTTATGAAGAGAGTGTTAGGCCTACAGAGATTAAGGGATTGTGGAGGTGGTGGAATAGGGTTTTATTTAATACTGTAAGTCATGCTAATGGAGGTAAGCTCTATACTTATGATTCTATAGATAGACTTTTCGAGGACGTTTTTGGAGGAGAGAACATGAAGTCTGCAGTGAGGTTAGAGGTAATAAGTGATGAGGATAACAATAATCGATTTGAGTTATTTGATGTAGAGTTAGATAAGGCAATAGATTGCTTAAAGAACTATAAGGGGAAAGTGACTGTAGACTTAAAAGATAACGAAATAGTAATCAAAACAGAAAATTCCTCAATTCCTATAGTTTTTAAATCTAATTTAGATGTAAGTAAAATCAAGGATCTAGTGTACAATAATAAACTTCTTAACTTTGATCTCTTAGGTTTTAAGAGTATCTATATAGACACTACTAAAATTTCTAATAAAGAGATCCTCAGGGAAATTTTACGCGATTTAATTACGAATTATTTAGAGTACTTTAACATTAAGCAAGAAGTCACATTTACTCTTAACATTTATTTAGATAAGAATCGTGAGAAAGTATACGAGAGTAACCAAAAGGTTAAGCAAAATTTTGGCTTTAATGATAAGCTTAAGTTTGCATTATACAGCTTATTAATTTTTATACTGCTTGGAGGGATTGGTAGAAAAGCTAATAGGGGATTTGGTAGTTTGTCAATAGTAGATGTTAAGTGTTATGATAATATGTGTGAAGAAATAGAAAATTTAGCTAAAAGTTTTCTCTTAATTTGTAATGAAAACGAATTAAGAGGCAAAATATATTCTATTTTAGATGGCGCTAAAAAGTTGTATGTTAATACACAATACTTTGGAAATAATTCACTATTGGAAATAGATCCTAAGAAAAATGTTGTATATTTCATAAATACTGACTTATTAGAGATCAGAAAGATAAAAAGTAAAGAGAAAGTATTAACTAATATTCCTAAGGCTGTATTATCAAATGGAGATTGTATCAAATCTATTACTCAAATTCAAGATAAATATGCAAGAAAATCTTTCCTAGTAGCCTTTGGAGGGTATAGGGAACTTAAAAGAGATATAAGATGGATCAAAAACTTTCTTTGCGAGACTTCTGAGACTGTTCCGTCATTTAATATAGTAGATTTTCCAGTTTCAGCTAATGAAGACTCATTCATGAGCAAGTACGTACTTTACCATAAACATAGGAGCTCATTACTAAGGTTTAAACTAATTAGTGATAAAAAAGATAACTCTTATCTTATTAATTATATTCTTTACTCATCCTACTTCAAAAAAATTGATATTAAATTAATTAGTGATATACTACGAGAATTAACTTCTTGTGTGATTCAAAATGACAATTGATTTTTTAGTTAATATCTTAAAAATAATTAATGAAGAAAAATGTAATATTAACTTATTCTCAGCATTAAGTTTAACTAGCATAGTATACAATAACTTAGAAGAATTTATTTCTGAAAAATCTCATTCAAACAGCCAAACATATAGTGAAAATAATCTCCTAATAAAATATAAAATATTAAACCTAGACGAGAAAGAGAAGAAAAACCTATTTAAGAAGGAGATAGCTGAACTTATCTCAAAGAACTTTAAATTAAAGGGCGAAGAAGTAAGGGAATTCTTTAATAACCTTAAAGGAATACTAAAGTCGTTAAAGTACACAGTAGTAGATGTTGAAATAACTACTAGGACAAGAGCTCTAGTTGGAGTTTCAACATCTTTGGGCAAGCTAATTTTCGATTCTGGGATCTCTTTTGATCCCTACATGAATTTGCCTTACATACCTGCTTCTGAAATTAAAGGTATTGTGAGAAGTTACATTGAAGATAAATTAGGTAAGCAAGAAGCTAAGGAAATTTTTGGAGACGAGGAAAGAGAAGGGAGTGTAAACTTTACAGACGCTTACCCCGTGAGAGCTGAGAGTTTCGTTTTTGTTCCGGATATAATTACACCGCATTATAATGGGAAGAAGTCTGAGGCTGATGTAGAGCCTAAGCCGATTATATATTTAACAATTGCCCCTAAGGTGACTTTTCGCTTTTTAATTTACTACAAAAGGGAAGATGTTGGAAAACCTCTATGTGACGTACTGCCCTTAGTAATTACGAGAGGTTTAGGGGCTAGATCCTCGGTAGGATATTCCTTATTTGAATTGAGTAAGATAGAGGTGATAAGATGAGTGAAAATAATATTTCTAGAGGAGAATTCTTAAATTATAAAATTACGGCATTACTTCATGATCCTCCAAATAAGGCATGGGTAATAACAGGCCGTGCAACAACATTAACATCACAATTAAATAAAGTTAACACTAAGAAAAAGCATGAAGAAGTCGCTAAGTATATACTCAATCAATTATTTAGTATAAATTATAGCTACTATAGTAACAAAGTTGGCAAAGCAGATAATATAGCTAGTTCCGTAGATAGATATTTAGGTAGTATTGTATATAAAGAACATAGCTTTTTTAGAAATAGAGAAATATTCTTAAAGAATATACTTTCACCCGACATTCAAAGAGTTGTAAATAATTTATTTCCTGAAGATAAATCTAAATTAGATAATTTAATATCAAGATATAATAATCTATTAAATGCTATAAGATCCACTAATCTCAATGTTTCGAAATATCAGCTGTTTTACTTAATATACGAATTAGTATGGATAGAATCTGGGTATGAAAATAGTCCTTCAGATACTAGAAATCCTACTCATACAATTTTTGACCATTTATACGCAACTGCTGCAATGATGAACTGGATATTAACATTTAAAGATAAAGAAAGGGGAGGAAATAAAGGGAAAGGTTACTTGCTAGGAATAGATACTATAGGCGTTGCTGACTTCATAAGTAAGGGAAGGAAGACTAGGGACTTATGGATTTCCAGCTATTTAGTCTCTGCACTGCTCTGGTACGTAATTACCTGGTTCATTGAGGAATACGGTCTAGACGTTGTACTATTCCCCTCGTTAAGGTTTAATCAATTTTATGCGTTTTATCTTTTAGAAAAATTAAGAAAAGAAGGGGTATCAGAGGATGTTATAGATGAAGTAAAGGAGTTAATAACTAAGTACATATTTAATGGTGACGATCTGTTTGAGGATTTGAAAATACCACCTTATCCAATAATTCCAGGTAGGGTTACGTTAATTTTACCGGGGTTAATAAGGGAAGGTGAAGAATATAAGAATCTTTCGGACGACGATTACTTTATCTCTAAGGCAAAGGATAGGTATAACGAGGGTTGGCGTAAACTAATTGAGGGATTAAAGCTTTATTCTGAAAGAAGGAGAGAAGACGGTTTTTGGAATTTAGTGTGTAGAGTGCTAACTTTGACTGAAGATCTCCTTCAAATAACTCCCTTAAACATTCGTGTGAAACAAGTGAGTGTAACTAAGGACGAAATATTTGATAAAAATGGTAGTTTACGCTCAGATGCATGGAAGGTTTACGACAATAAGTATCGCAAGTTGGTTAGTGAATTTAAAAGGAGTAAGTTAGTTAAAGTTACTCCAGAATCACGCTTAAAATTATTCGAATTAACTAAATTTGATAAGTTACCTCAAATCGGTGAGAAGTCTAAGAGGGGTTATGAGTTCTGTACATCATGCGGAGTTTTGCCTGCAGTAGTTATTATGCCTAAAGAGGAAGACTTCGAGAAAAAATTAATTGACTCTGGAATAGCCAGCAATGAGAATGACGTTAAGTCGATCAAGAACATGATATCACCAGGTGAGAGGCTTTGCCCATGGTGTTTGGTTAAAAGGGCTTTAGGAGCTGAACCTAGGCTTTTAAGGATTTTACTTCTGGGTGATCTTTATAGTGTTGAAGATATAGTTGACGAGATTATAAATGAGGAAACAAAGAATAATGGAAATAATAAGAAGATAGAGATACCATCTACTAGCGATATTGCATCAATTAAGACCTTTGAGGAGATGATTGAGAAGAAGGACGAGCTATGTAAGGAGTTAGATAATGAAATATGCAAGCAAGTGCCAGAAAGGCTTTCCATGTGGAAATGGTTTAATGAAAACAAGTCAAAAGGGATAAATCTTACCATAGACCCGGAAGAATATTGGTTTAGTGAAGAACGTAGAAGATATTATTTCTCTATCTTTAGAAGATATGGAATAACTTTTCCTTCACCTTATTACGCTTTGATTAGGGCTGATAGCGACTATTTAGGTGATTTATTAGAGGGTAAACTAACACCTTATTTAGCGGGAATTATTGATTCTGGAGATTATGCTAATATTGCTGAAAAGAAGGAAGAGATTGTTAAGTTTTTAGAGGATTACTTATTAAACGCCGGTAGCGGGAGAATAGTAGAATATGTAAAAAATGTTATATATTGTATAAGTGCTAGAGAAGATACGTCTAGGTGTCCTTGTGCAGTAAAAATTTACTCCGATGAAATTGCGAGATCTAGATATAAAAATAGCATAAATGTTGAAAAGAGTGTCGAAAACTCGATTAATTATTTTAAAGAAATACTCAGAGAAGGAAGGATAATAGTTACTCCGGCTTGGCACGTTTCAATTTCTTCTGCACTTAACAGAGGGCTTATTGCTGAGATAAATTTGATTAATAAACATAAAGGATTCGTCATATATGCTGGTGGGGATGATTTACTCGCTTTACTCCCTGTAAGCGAAGTTTTAGATTTTATTAAGGAAAGTAGGAAAGCATTTGCAGGATATGGAGGCAGAATAGGTAATTTATATTTAGAAAACGGTTTTGTAGAGTTTAATAATGCGTATTACCCATCCTTACCAACAGTAGGGAGGAGTTATTCCGTAATAATTTCTCATTATGCAGACCCCTTATCAATGGTAGTTAATGAGTCCTATTACTTACTGGAAGAGGGAAAGGAAATGGTGAGTATATATAATGGAGATAAAAGAATGAAGAAGGATATTGCAATCTTTGAATATCATAAGTTATTATCTGTGATTCCACTGTCTTTAAATAGGCCTATAGTATCTTCAGTGAGGGATTTTAATGATATTGCAAGTATCATAGATCTAATTTTAACGTTAAAGAAGAAGATTGATGAAGGGGAAATTTCAACTTCATTACTTTATGATTACGATAATTACAGAGATTTGATAAGTTCAGAGAACGGTTCATCTCTTATAGAATTTTTGCTAAAATATTGGATAAGAAGAAATTCTGCATCTCTTAAAGATGTAGATGAGCTAATGAGTCTATTTAAACCGGAGTACTTTACAACTAAAATGAAGTCAAGAGGTTATCATTTTAAGGAGGATCTAGTATCTAATGTAGTTTACGCTTTAAGGATAATTTATGGTGGTGCATGATGAAGAAGATTAGGATAAGGCCTTTAGAGCCGTTAATGCTGAGGACTCAAGGAGAGTTTGAACCATTAGTTACTGGTTCTCACACTTCTGCACAATCATTGGTAATTCCCAGACCTTCAACGATAGCCGGACTTTTAGGATACCTTAAATTTAATGGAAATGTAACGGAAGATTGGCTTGATACCTTAATTCACCAATTAGGAGATGATGTAAAGATTTACGGAACTTTAATAGAGAGTGATGATGAAAACTATTTTTACCCATTAAGAATGGGGAATCTGTTTGCTCTCGTTAATAGAGAAGCCTTATGTCCTTTGCCAAAAATTTTTGAAAGTATAAGTGAAAGGTACGAAAAGTGGGAAAAAGAAATTTACGATATTTTTTATGGAGAGAAGAATAAACTTTTTGAATTAATTGATTTTCAAGATAGGATTGGAATAGGTTTAGATAGGCAAAAGAAGACAGCTAAGGAGCATTATCTATATACTGCAAGATACTTATCTTTCAAGAAGGAGATAAGATATGTAATATTCGTGGAGGGTAACCTGGAACTAAAAGAGACTGTAGTTAATTTTGGTGGGGAAGGAAGAATTGCTAAGCTAGAAGTAGAGGATGAGGACAGTGTGGTAGCTACAAACTTGTCTGGAGATTATTATCTTGTAGTATCCCCGATTTTGGTACCAGATAATATTATAGACAATATCTTAGAAGAGGATTTAATAGTTATGGGAAAAGTGGATAAGATTAGTTTAGGATTTAATATCGCTCACAATAGGAGGAAAGAGATACTAACTGCAGTACTTGAAGGTAGTGTAATTAAGAAGAAATTTATTGAAAGATATAATGTACTTATTAATAATAATTCTAGTGATAATGACTTGTTTTCAAAATACGAAAAAATAGGATATAATACAATTTCTAGGATAGATTGTCAAAATATGGAAATGAGAAAATTATTAGATGGCAATGATAGTGTCGTCATTAAGCTATAATACCTTTTCTGAAATTCTGAGCTCCTCTGACTTTATATGGAGAGTTTCTCTATTTAATAAATTTATAATTTAATAACGACTCTGTCTGTAGGCTAAGAAAAACTAAAGGACATGGTATTCTCGAAACAGGGTTTCCGCGTAATTTGAAGGCTTATTGTTTCCCTTTATGACTTTGCATATAAAGTTCATGTCAAAATTGCTTTATGTATTGGGCTGAATTTTTATCAGAGATAACGTTAGACTTTGCTTTTGAATTAATGCTTGATTTAATAAAAATTTATAGATAAAACCTAGAAAATTGAATTCCACGAAGCATGGTCAAATTATTATCTAAACTAGTGTATTTCACTTTCGTTTACCCATATATTTTAGATAATAATTCGTATAATTTTCTAGCATGGTTAGTCCAACTCAAGCTTTTAGCAATTTCCCAAGAGTTAATGCTCATTTTCTTCCTTAAATTTTCATCTTCCAATATCTCATTTATTCTATCCACAGCTTCATCCCAATCTCTTACCACATATCCGTTATCTTTTATTAGTTCCTTACTACCCAAACCCTCATTCACTATTACGGGCATCCCAGCTCCCATAGCTTCTAAAACTCCCATACCAGGCCCTTTTTCATTAAAACCGAATCGTATTAGCACTGATGCTTTATCATAAAGTTCTTGCAGTTTGCTCTCTGAAATAGGCCCGGTTATTATTACCTCCTTATATTTGCTCATGAATTCGTTTAATGTGTCTTGTCTAGTCCAGTATCCCGCCATTACCAGTTTTCCCTTAATTTTTTTACTAATCTCCCCGTAAATCTCAGGCCTTCTTCCAGAATCCCATACTGAAACTGCCAAGACAATCTTTTCTCTCTCAAGATTTATTTTCTCTCTGGGATAACAACCGGGATATACTACTTCAGCGTTAAAGCCCTTACTAGCTAAGATCTCTTTGTTCCATTTACTGTTCGTGATTATTAATTTGCTCTTCTCTAAAATTTTTTTCTCCATAAATTTGGGTAAAGCCCATTTTATTCCTTTGTTATCAAAAGAGGTTTCATGAATGTAAATTGCGTAATCTTCTCCGTGTTTTATTTTCCTTAAATACCCCGTTAACCCGGCAAATTGGTCGTGAAATAATGCGGGTCCTTTAATTATATCACTGGCTTTTATGATTCTGTCTAAGTCTACTGTAGCTTCATCTCCCCTCTGACCTGCATAAATAGATGTTAACACTTTAAAAATCCACTTAGATTTACCGTCAAAAAGGACTTTCACATCTATGTTAGAAAGATCATATTGTGTCCCGGCATGTCTGTAAACTATTAGTGTACTTTTCATATTCCTGGCTTCTTCAACCGCAACTCTAGTAACTCCTCCTTTCCAAAGGATTCTTAGCACGATGTTTATCTTCTCATCTTTCATTATGCTTAACTGAGATTTTAGTTATTTATTATTTTTCTTACTTACTATGTTACGTGATGTTTTGTACTCTATCAGAGCTTATAATGCAAGACAATATCCTTAATTATATGAACTTAGAGAGAGTGTTGTACTTTAAATTATGAATGAGTATAACAGCTCGTTGATTAACCATTACTGATATATTATAACGTTTAAGCCTTTTGCGTAACCCCTTACAGCTTTACTAATCTTTGTACCAGCAAGTACCGGGATAATCCTTTTGGCTTGATACTCCTTCTCAACTTCCTTAACTTTAGTTAATAAATCATCAACATCCTTAATCTCAGCCCTAAACTTAACCTCAATAACATAAACAGCCCTATCAGTCTCAACAAGAGCATCAACCTCAACAACAGAAGTCTCATAATGCCTATAAACACTAACCACTTTTTTCGCCCCCTTCTTTAATACTACCCAAAAAATTACTAACAAAAAACGACTCAGTAAGAACACCCAAATCACTCCTAAGAGCTGAAACCTCACCCTTCACCTCATTAATCTTAGCCTCAAGCTCACTCTTCATCCTCCCATCATTCTCTAGTAGTTCTTTCTTTATTCTTTCATCATTCTCTAGTAGCTCCTTCTTAACACCATTAACATATTCTATTATTTCTTTCTTCACTCTTTCATCGTTCTCCAATAATTCCTTCTTAGACTTATCGACATATTCTATTATTTCTTTCTTTATTCTTTCATCATTAGTTAATAGTTCTTCTCTAGTTTTTCTTATTTCATCCCTTAAACTCCTCTCCAACTCCTCTATCTTCTTCTCAAAAGATTGTGAATAGATATACGTTAGGGCAATATAAATCTCAGTATTTGTTAACTCTTGTCCACTCTTCAGTTTCTCAACTATCTTCAAAATACTCTCACTGAACCACTTTGCAATTTCATCTTCCATAGTCATATACTCCGCACTCACTTTAATATTTATTTTGAACGGAGATAAACCAAAATAACTGAGTACATCAGTATGGGAATCTCTTTTTTCTGAGATAAATAATAACATTAATCAAAATTGAATAAAACCAGTATCATTCAAATAAAACCACATATATTTTATGATACCAATAGCGGTTTACGTAAAATCCTAACGATAAGATAGTTTTTAAATAAACCATTCTCGTTGGCGAATATTCTTACTATAAAAACGATAGAACTTATCCTATTTACTAAAATTAGATATAAGTATTAGAAAATTCTTTGTAAGAATTAATCTTGTGCAACGATTTTCCAATAAATGCTATTTGTGATAGTAGGTTGTAGAGTACAACGAAAACATCTGGGTCATAGTCTTTCCACAGTCTTATAACTTATTTCTACACTTGTCAAGTTAAGTAGTGATGCTAGTTCTGCTGTTTCCCTATTTGTTAACAAGTATTCCTTTTATTAGTATGTATGCTTTTTCTTGTGGTGTTAGTTTACTCTTCCTCCCCAGCTCATTCCCTAACGAATTTTGCAGTCTTTTCCAAGTCTTCCTTCAACTCTTGCCCAAATCTCCTCAACGTTGTCAACCTTTCCTCCTCACTCATCTCAGCAGTTTTCTCCTTGTCACGGGGCATTGCCCCATTCATCCCTCTCCGTCCCTTTAGCGGGATAACCTATATAGGTTTTATTAGCCCTAACCCACACCCGTGGAATATCACGGATGTGAGGAAACCCGCACATCTTAAGGTAGATATTTAGAGATGCATTCAACTGCCTATCAAGGGCGAACCCACACCTCTCGCAACGAAAAAGTTCTGCCAACCTTTCGGGAAACCCATCCACATCTGGGACAGGACCTAGATGTGAGGTATGGGTTCACCTCCTTTACAAAAGAACCGTAAAGGGGAGCCTTATACCTCAACACACGGTGTAAAGTCCTCCATACAGTCTTCGATATCTTCCTAGAGTATATAAACCCATGGTGTAGTTAACACCAAGAGCCAGTTACACAATAAACTTTAACAAGATGACTGTTAGGATAACAAGTATTGGTGATTACCCATCTTGGGTTATCCTAGGAATCTCTCCTTCTACAGGTGGAGGGAGAATAAGCGTATTATGGCTAGGATTAGGCATTTTTACGCTAAGGCTAAGAGAATTATGGAGGACTTTGCTAGAAAGGTTGGGAAGTGGGTTGTTAAGGTTGCTAAGGATTTTGTTGTTGATGTTATTAAACTGGAAAATTTGAGGAATATGATTAAGCGCGTGAAAGGATTACCTTCTGAGTTTAGGGATAGGTTGTATTTGATTCAGTATCGTAGAATTCAATATTGGGTTGAGTGGCAAGCTAAGAAGCACGGCTTGTTGGTTCAATATGTTAATCCTAGTTATTCTTCTGTTTTATGTCCTAAGTGTGGTAATAAGATGAGGGAGGTTTCATATCGTTGGTTTAAGTGTGGTTGTGGTTATGAGAATGATAGGGATGTTATTGCTGTAGTTAATTTGAATAGGAGGGGGTCTCTGACCCTCTCGTCTGCCCCTCAAATGAGGGATGTAGACCCGAACCGATGAGGTTAACAACCGCCCTTAGGGCGATGCAAAAGTTAGTTAGTTTAAGGTAATACATGCTTAGAGCTAAAAGAGTTTGATCATGGCGGAATTAAAAGGAAAGGAAAAGGGTTAAACATAGACCGTTAAAAATTTAAATAAAATTGTAAGAACTTTTCTAGTGTAGCCATTAACTTAATATCATTTTCGAAAAACTCTAGGATTTAATAGTTTTTAAAAATCTATTATCTAAATCATTAAAATTGCATCTAAAATAGGTTAAATCTTTTATTTTATCGCTATACATGGAATAAATGTTTACGAAATTGTTTATAAGAATTATGAGATTCAACCTACAAATACGTTTTGAAATTATTTTTAAAAAAGAATAAAATCTATAACAAACTATTACACACTAGAAGGATTCTTAGAGTTTCCATAGTTAGTGAACTCATTCAGGTTTGCTTATTATAATTATTTATGATATCTAATATTTTGTGAATATTCTGAGAGATCTTTTTTGCCTCATCATAATTAATCCTCATCTCATGAAAACCGTAAATATGAAGATACCAAGAATCAGCCCATATAGAATACATTTCAGGTGAGATAGCTCTAGCTCCTTCAAAAAGTAAAGAGGAAGACCATCTACCAGCTTTTTTAACTTTTTCTAGTATTTCTGTCAAATTTAACTCCTTTACCATCAACTTAACTGCCTCCTCAGCAGCCTTATAATACTTTTCCGAAGCTTGAACAACATCACCCCTCTCCAACAACTCATCAGCTTCTTTAACCCAATTTAAAATCAGCGATCTTATCTGAGAGCTCGACAAGTTCCTTCACTTTTTCCGCTTCTATAACTAAAATATCTTTTGTTAAGTTAGCAGTAAGTATTATCACTGCGGATTTCCAAAGTTCTACAATCTTATCATTACCTAATAGTTTAGACAGTTGAATAACTGCATCATGTAAAATTCCTAAACTCCAATAACCTTCTTCTTTAACTTTTTCTAGTATTTCTGTCAAATTTAACTCCTTTACCATCAACTTAACTGCCTCCTCAGCAGCCTTATAATACTTTTCCGAAGCTTGAACAACATCACCCCTCTCCAACAACTCATCAGCCTCCCTAAGTAATAGATCTGCTGCAGAAAGAATGTTAATACTAGACATCATTCTATAATATCCCTCTAACTCTAATAAATTTTAGTAAAAAGTCATGGTTTGTAGTATAACATAATAGTCATTTATTTGTTCGCTATTCAAGTTTTGGAGAATGACAAATTGAGAAGAAAGCCTCGCCATTCAGGACGATGAGGGGATCAGTTATAATATTCTGTGCTATTAAAACATTATTAACAGGTTTGTGATCTAATCACATGTAGATAATTTTATTCGTATTCTGCATAGAAAATATAGCTAACACTTAGTGGTTATATGGAAGTCAGATTTAGAGTATTATCAAGCATATTTTAGATTTAGCTAAGTTAAATTTATATTTCCGAATTCTTTAATTAATATAAAATTTTTGAAACGATTAAGGATAAGCTATTTTCATCTCGTAACAAGTAAAATGGACTAAACTTATAAATTAGTAAAATCCTCTGCACGTTATGTAGTATTACAATATCTTCAAAAGAGCTGAAGTAAGGGCTAATAGACCTCCTAAGGTTACACACTCAGGTTTGCTAGAGACGAAACATATGAGATCTATATTATGTATTTAGAGATGTAGTTAGATGCATATCTAAACTAAAATAATGTTAAGGAATTGGTAACATGACTACCTTGTTTATAACTTTTTTTGTTAACTGAGAAATTAAGTTATCCCAAATTTCATTTAGTGATCTACCTTTTGGTTTTATTTTCAGCTGAGACGCAACATTCTTTAAGCCGTATTTGCATTCTGCCTTTAATGGGCAAGAATCGCACTTGTATTTATCAGAATTTAGATCAATTAGGACTAATCCATTTTTAGTAACAGATAATAATGCTTTATCGAGGACTATTTTATCATTTTCAACAACAAAAGGAATCACAGTGGCAGAAACTAAAGCATTATCTTCTATTAGTCCGACATTTTTATAGAAATCTAAAATGTAGTAATAATAGCTTTTACTAAGCCCGTCTCTATCTTGGGAAATGAGAACCCTAAAATATTTTTCATCAAATATCTTATTAAATATTTCTCTACTCACTAACAATATCTTTTCAGTTTTTTTCAACGGTCTATCATATTTACTCAGCTTATAATCACACATCAATTATATATATTGTAAAATCAAAATATATTTCTTAAACGTTGGACTAATTAAATACTCCTTTAAACTATGAAAATATAAAAAGTAGTTAGACCTACGCAACTAGTTTAAATTACGCAGTTAGCATTTATAGGAAAATCCTTGCAGTTTAAGGGCACCTTGAAAACTTTTTAAAAATTAACTGACAAAAGTATTGGATGAATACAAACTCATTACTCCAAGCGTATTACAATGCACTTCAAGAAGCACTCCAACAAATATTCATCGCCTTGACTAGCTTGAGAAAAGACACACTAGCAAAACTAGTACTTGGAGGAGTAATGGGTGGAACAGCAACAGAAATAGCCCAAGCAACGGGCATGGACTACGAGACAGTACTAAAAAACCTTAACAAACTAGCAAACACAAACCTGATCAAAATAGTAAAAGAGATAGTACAAGACCACCCAGTACAACTAATAATAGATGACACACATGATCACAAACAACACGCAAGAGCACTACCAGTATCAAGAAACGGAGCACAAGTCTTCTACTGCAGAGAACACAAAAGATACGAACCAACAATACAACTACTCATAATAGCAATAAAAGACTTGAAAACAAACGAAACCTACATAGTAACAATAATACCCTACATACCACAAAAGGTTGTTGAGATATTAAGGGAGAGGGGAGAGGAGGTTGAGTTCAAGACAAAGATACAAGAATACTTGGAAACATTGCCAATTCTCGAGAAGGAGTTTAATGTTGTGTGCAAGGTTTTTGATTCTTGGTATGTTAATTCTAGGACTCTTTTATCTAATACCGTCGGGGAACTCAAGGCCAACTCGCGGGTCACCGAGGGTGGTAGGCTCGTGCCAGTTGGCGAGTTCCCCGAGGGGGAATACCTAGTTGAGTATTTAGGTATTCCCATAAAATTACTTGTAATAGATGATTATAAGGGTTTTGGAAGGAGGTACTTCTTCTCCACAAACGTTAATGATACTGCTGAGGAAATAATAACTACATGGGAGAATCGTTGGGATATTGAGGTTTTGATTAGGGAGCTTAAAGCCTTGGGATTGGAGAAAGGTTCTTTCCTCACTTGGGTTAGGAATAAGGGGTTTATAACCCTTAAGGCTCTCTCCTTACTCTTGGTACTCTTGTTTAAGTATTCCCTTGGTTTGTATTTGGGTGCCAAGAGGATAGCAAGGGTGATAAAAAGTATTTATCAATCTTTGGGCGGGATTAAGAAACTTTTTAAGAGAAGGAAAAAGACGTAAAATGCTAACGCAGTGTTTACCCTTGGCGTAACTTATGCTTATTTTTGACTATTTCTGATTCCGCCATGGCACATCTATGTGAGCTACCCCGCCCTGAAGGGCGGAGCTTCCTGCTTCATAGCCCCACCTTGCCCGTAGCTTTTCGCTACGGGTAGAGGGTGGAGCTCCACAGGCACTAAGGATGGCTCCCACCCCGATCTCTTCAATATGTTTAAGGAAGCGTTATAGTCACGATCAGTAACCCAACCGCACTTAGGACAGCTGAACACACGGTCAGTCAAAGTTAACTCTTTCTTTACGTACCCGCATTTGGCACACATCTTTGAAGTATATGCTGGGTTTATAAACATAATAAAGATCATATTGAGAGATGATTAAAAGTAATCAAAAGCTATGCAAAACTGCCATAGTCTGATTATATTCTGCCAGCAATTTAATCCTATATTTTAGCTACGTAGCACTTATCAGAATATAGTTACGTTTTTACGTTACACTAAAGTTTTGTTAAAGATATTCCTTTATTGGCTTAGGGATATTTCAGTTATAATTAATAAAAATCAAGTCTTAAGTCAAAGAGATTCATTCGATGAAGGAATTTTTTGGGAAATTCATGGCTCTTTTGCAAATTCACTTTATTTTCTCATTTTGAGATTAAAAAATTGATTATGCAGCGACAATTTAGGAGACCAAGGAGTTTATATCGCAGACTTAATGGGGATAGTAACATATAATCAATTATTTCTTCATGCAATTATTCTAATTCTATGAGAATATTGCAATTCTCAAAGGAAACTTAACTCATTCTATTTTTTGTCAATACCTAGATACTTAAAATACTGCTCATGAATAAAATTCATTTATCCTAACTGCTTAAAATAATAAATGGTTTTAACGAATTCTGCATGACTCCAAACTAATGGAGCAACCGACGGATACGTATTTTTAGGACTTACTTGTTCTGGAATAATCCCCGTTGGTAGCATATGAGATATAACCCAGTCTATATATTTTTTAGCTTTTTCTTTATTACCTTCAAGAATGTATTGTTGAGCTAGCCATAGTGTTGTAATAAACCAAGCATTAGATTTTTCGTCTTGTTTTAAATACCAATCATTTTCATATCTAGCAATTCCGCCATTTATATTAAGCTTCTCTTCTACGGCTTTCCTATTACTTATAACTCTTGGGTCTTTAGGATCAAAAGGTCCTAAAATTGAGGCAAATAATGTGCTCGCATCTACAGTTTTATCAATACTGTTATCTTCATAAATAGTCCTAGCAAAATGATCACCAACATAAAATCTTTCTAATCCTTTTTTCACTTCGTTAGCCGCTGTGAGATATTTATCCTTTAAGTTTTCATCACCAAAGAATTCAGCAAACTTATAAGCTGACATTAATCCAGCATATACGGCCAAAGATGTAAAGAAGTGTGTCCCAAGCCTTTCTTCCCATAAATCATATGATGGTAAAGGTAAACCGGTCTCTTCATCTCTATAAGAGACTAAAAATTCGGCAATCTTCTTTACGAAGGGAGCATAAAGCGGCTTTACAAAATCTATGTCAGTAAATCTACTAAAATGAACCCATAAGGCATAAAGCATTAATGCTGTTTCGTCTTCTTGTATTGGTATGCTTCTTGGATTCCACGGATGCCAGGTAGAACCCCAATTGCCATCGCAAGTATACTTCTGGAAGAGAAAACCATTAAAAATCAAGGGTTTAGTAAAATTAAAAAGATTTCTTATAGGATCTTGATAGCCATAAAGTGTTAACGCTATTGCTGCAAAAGCCGCGTCTCTATGCCAAACATAATTGTATGTATCTTTGTTAAATCTCATAATATCAGTGTCTAAGGCTGCTGGAAGTGCGCCATTATTTTGCCAATGAGCTGCAATGATTAGTAAACTTCGTCTGACTAGGCTATCATAATCTCTGGCTTTAACTAGCCATGCCTTCCAATAATTTTCTGTTCTTCTTAATAATTCTCTAGGAGTTTTTCTCAAAGCATAGTTATTCTTTTGAAACACTTCATTATAATTTCTTCCACATACTAGCCAGCAATAGAATACTGTATTTGAGGATACCCTTATACTTGTAACGGAATCTACTGCTCCTTGTGCTATTGGATTTCCGGAAAGTTCTCCATCTTCTGCATCTTTCCATGTACCTAAATATCCTGCGGTTTCCTTATAGCCAGTAGCATATTGATAGAACGGAATATCACACTTAAACATAAACCATTTATCTCTTTTATAATGAATAATAGAAGATGTGAATGGGTCATATAAAGCTGTATCACCTATATCATTTCCATTTATATGAAAATCCCAATGGAAAAATACTCTGGTCTCCTTATTAGTAGTTAAGCTAATTTCTCTAACTAAAATATTATAAGCCATATCTACAGCATCTTTTACTTTGACTTTTACTCCGTTAAATTCGGCTGATGCTGTTACAGAAAGAGTATCTTCTTCGTA
Organism: Sulfurisphaera ohwakuensis; assembly: GCF_009729055.1. Lineage (GTDB taxonomy): Archaea > Thermoproteota > Thermoprotei_A > Sulfolobales > Sulfolobaceae > Sulfurisphaera > Sulfurisphaera ohwakuensis. The sequence continues at coordinate 2,000,597 of NZ_CP045484.1, forward strand.
ATTTAATTTTATTGGTAAATCAGAAAACCATGAAAATTTCCCATCTACCCATAGGCCGATCTTACTTTCATGAAGATGATTATCAATAGGAAGTGGATAATATAATTCTCTATAATTTAATTTAGAATCAGCTAATAATGTTAGTGATCCATTTCCCAGTATAACATATCTAACCATGATATAAAGTTATTAAGTTAAAGAAAAAACATTTTGTTAATAATAGTGATGATGATGTTCCTCATGTGTAGGTTTTATGATTTCCGGTAATTCTCCTTTTATAAACTTCTCTATTGCTGTTTTTACGTCTAACCCTTCAGCTAAATATGCTTTTATCTTATAGTTTTGAAGTAATCTTAATCCTGGTGGCCCCATTTCAGCAACAATTACAGCGTTTACACCTCTATCTATTGCCGATTTTAGCATATGTGCTCCCCTGACAGCCATAGCTTTTAAAGCTGGATTTTCGTATTCTTCTATTAACTTGTATTCTTGCCCTTCTATTTCATATATTTGAACTTTTAGTGCTTCTCCAGGTCCTTCTACATATCCATTTGTTACGGGTATTGCTACTTTCATTCCAATATCTAATTCGATATCGGAATATAAAAATTTAACTAATGATATAAACTTAATCTACCCTCCGAATTATCAACTTATTGACCTTAGTTTTATTTCATAAATCTTAAAAATAGTCTAATTCAGATTTTCGTTAAGGTATAATCATACTTAAAAACTTTATATTGGTTTTTTCCTATTTTAATTTATGTCAGTAAACTGGTCTCTTCCATTTGAAGAGAAAATAATACCAAGTAAGTACCAGAGTAAAGTAATTTCACCATCAATATATAAGGAGTTACATAAAATAGCTACTGAAAATTATAAAGATTTTTGGGCATCAATTGCCTCTCAATTAGAGTGGTTTAAGCCTTGGGAAAAGGTACTTGATGATTCTAATCCGCCATTTTATAAGTGGTTTGTTGGTGGCGAAATAAATGCTTCCTATTTAGCTGTGGATAGACATGCAAAGAGTTGGAGAAAAAATAAGGTAGCAATAATTTGGGAAGGAGAACCGGCAGAAGGTGATAAGCCAAAAGAGGTAAGATATATTACATATGGTGAATTATATAGAGAAGTAAATAGAGTGGCTTATATTCTTAAGGAAGTTTATGGGTTAAAGAAGGGTGATGCTATATCATTATATTTACCAATGATACCCGAATTACCTATATTTATGTTAGCCGCTGCTAGATTGGGGATAATATTTAGTGTAGTGTTTTCTGGATTTAGTGCTCAAGCGTTAGCGGATAGGATTAATGATGCTAAAGCTAAATTATTAGTAACGGCTGATGGAGGTTGGAGAAGAGGTAAAATAGTTCCACTAAAAGATATAGCAGATAAGGCATTAGAAAATACATCTACTGTAGAGAAAGTCTTGGTTGTAAAAAGAACGAATAATAATATAACTATGAAAGAAGGTAGAGACGAATATCTCGATAATGTATATAAGCAAGTTCCTTTGAATGCATATGTAGAGCCAGAGAGAACAAAGAGTGAAGATCCTCTATTCATTCTCTATACCTCCGGAACCACTGGCAAGCCAAAGGGAATAGTTCATGATACTGGTGGGTATTTAACTATTCTTCGCGCTACAATGAATTGGGTATTCGATATTAAAGATAATGATATAATGTGGACTACTGCTGATATTGGTTGGATTACTGGTCATTCATATATAGTATTTGGTCCTCTATTAGAAGGAGCAACAACAGTAATGTATGAAGGAGCTTTAGATTATCCAAACCCAGATAGGTGGGCATCTATAATTGAGAGATACGGTGTTACGATACTTTATACTTCACCTACAGCAATAAGGTCTTTCATGAAATTAGGAGAGGATGTATACAAAAGTAGAGATTTCTCTTCTGTAAGATTAATGCATTCTGTAGGAGAGCCAATAAACCCAGAGGCATTTAGATGGTTCTTCAGATTGGTAGGAAAAGAAAGCATACCGTTTGGTAGTACTTGGTGGATGACTGAGACCGGTGGTATTATGATTAGTCATTTACCCGGCCTTTATTTAATTCCTTTGAAACCAGGAACTAATGGAATGCCGTTACCGGGAATTGATGTAGATGTTGTTAGTGAAAACAGTAATCCTACAAAACCTGAGGAAAGAGGATACTTAGTGATTAGAAAACCATGGCCCGGAATGCCATTAACTATTTGGGGAGATCCAGATAGATATGTTAAAGTATACTGGTCTAAATTCCCGGGTATATTTTATCCCGGCGATTTCGCTGTTAAAGATTCTGATGGATACTTCTGGATATTAGGTAGGGCTGATGAGGTAATTAAAGTAGCAGGACATAGGCTAGGAACATATGAGTTAGAGTCTGCTTTAATACATCACCCAGCCGTTGCTGAAGCAGCAGTTGTAGGAGTCCCAGATCCATTAAAAGGTGAAGTACCAGTTGCATTTGTAGTATTGAAAGTAGGACAAAAAGCAAATGAGGAGTTGAAAAAGAGCTTAAATGAGTGGGTAAGAGAGCAAGTAGGACCTATAGCGTCATTAAGTAGTATTTACTTTGTATCTAAACTTCCAAAGACAAGAAGTGGTAAAATTATGAGAAGAGTAGTAAAGGCTGTTATTACTAATCAGCCAGTAGGCGATATCACAACTCTTGAAGATGAAGCTTCGGTAGAAGAAGTTAAAAAGGCATACGAAGAATTAAAGAAGGAGATATCATAAATTATTTTTTATGGATATAAAAATTATAAAAGCTGAGAAGAAAGGAGATTTTGAAGAAATAGAGGGTTTAGTCCCAGCTAGATGTGCTTTAGGTTACTATCATGTAAAGGTAACTGTAAAGGGATTTAGGCTAATTGATTCTTCTTGTGAATGTGGGGAAAAATTGTGCCCTCATGCGGTTAAGCTTGAAATGGCCTTTTTTAGAAAGAGAAAAGAGTTATCTAGTTAACCAATCTTGCCACCAGAAAGTTATCATAGCATATAGGGAAGCAATATATTGTACTGCTAGTGCGATAGAACCGTATATTAGAGTTTTCAATTTATCTTCTGGAATTAAATAAATCATGGTCATTACAAAGGGTATTATAGCTATAAATCCTCCGTAATGCAAGAATAAATAAAAGATAAAGAAGTCGGAATGGTAACGGGTTGGCAGATACAATAGTAATAAGAGCTTAGTAGTAATTACATTAATTGAGGAATAGATCTTAAGAATTCTAGTGAAACTCATATAAAGGAACAAGAGCGTAAATAATGGTAACAGATTAGTGTATATCATATTAAAAACGTATAATGAACCCCTTTTACTTATACTACCGTCAGCTATCTCCCTTATAAAATTAAGATAATTTGCTCTTGTCCATCTAGTTACTTGTTTCGTAAACATTTTTATGTCTCTAGGGGGTTTTGTATATGCCACTGCATCAAAGACTTTTACAGCCCTATACCCTTTTTTTATAACAAAATCGGTTAAATCTCTATCATCGGAAATTTTAATTGGTCTTCCAAACATTTTAGGCTCTAAAAACTCTTTAGATAATATATATGGCTTTACGAGTTCGGTCCTATATATTACACACTGTCCACTTAATATTATAGCACTTCCAAAATAGTTTACCGCCCTGTTTACTATCTCACTTAATCTCTCAAAGAACTCGCCATAATAATATGCATATTTATTTTTCTCGTCATACATAATTCTAATATTTGGCCCTACTCCACCTACTGACTCATCAAAAACACTTAACATCTTTAGTATAGAGTCTTTGTAAATAATCGTATCACTATCTAGAAACATCACTAGAGGAGATCTTACATACTTAACTCCCTCGGCTAACGCGTATCTTTTCCCCTTATGTTCACGCATATAAATAAATTTACCACCATATCTTTCCGTAATTGATTTGTATGGTTCTAGAACACTATCCCCTACAACAATAAATTCTAACCTTGTGTCATATAAAGTCCTTATAACTTTTTCAAAAATATCTATTTCCTCCTTGTAAACTGGTATCACAACTGTAAGATCAGAGAGGTTATAAAAACTTGAGCGTTGAGTTTTTCTATTATTACTTATTACTGCAAAAAATGAATTTAAAAAGAAATAAAGAATAGTTATAATTGTGAATGAAAGAGAATAAATGAAATATGAAATTCCGTGAAATAAGTGAAACATAATTACCACTATAATGCTCGATATCGAAATATATAACGATTTTTCCTAATTCACCATTCGAATTCTCCGTTCAAAAAGGGGTTAGTTAACTTTTCGTATCCCAGAGTTGTAAAGAAACCATGACCAGGATAAACTGTTAATCCGTCATTTAATTCCATTAACTTATTTAGACTCTTTTTTAGTAAATTTTTGTCTCCTCCTAAATCATACCTTCCAATACTTCCGTTAAATAATGTGTCTCCCGTAAAAATTCCGTCATCAAAAATATAACAGACACTACCCATTGTATGTCCTGGTGTCTCTATCACTTTTAGTTCTTCATTCCCTATTTTTATTATAGATTTTTCATCTATGAAACCATCTGGTACTATTCCTTTAGTCCTTTCATCTCGTCTTAATAAATGTAAATCACTTCTATGTAAGAAGAATGGAACATTAAAATATTTCTTTACTTCAGTAACACCCAATACATGATCAAAATGCCCATGCGTGGCATAAATTGACTTAAGTTTTATGTTATTTGTTAAGATATAATCTATAACCTCAGATGGATTTTCTGCGACGTCTATTAATATTCCTTCATCTCCAGAAATAACTAAGTAAGTATTGGTAGAATACTCGCCTAAGATAAAACGTTTAACTATCATCATAAAAAATCTTTCTGATATCCTAAATAAGTTAACGTAAAAGTAATTAATGATTAATACTTTAGTTATATGATGAAATACACTGAGACTGCACCAAAACTTTTTATGAACACAGGAACTAGATTTCCTAGAAAAATAATCTGGGCTATGGGACTTATAAAATACGCAGCAGCAAAAGTTAATTCTGATCTTAACCAGTTGGAAAAAGAAATAGCTAAAGGTATTATGCAAGCAGCAAAAGAAGTTATGGAAGGAAAACATGATGATAAAATAGTTTTAGATGTATTTCAAACAGGCTCTGGTACTGGACTAAATATGAATATTAATGAAGTGATAGCAGAAAGGGCAACTGAAATGATTGGAAAAAAAGTTCACCCAAATGATCACGTAAATTTAGGGCAATCATCTAACGATACTGTTCCTACCGCAATAAGAATAGCAGCAACTTCAGCAGTTGAAGAACAACTTATACCAGCACTTAGTAAATTTGTTTCTATTCTTAATAGAAAAAGTGAAGAATTTAAGGATATTGTGAAATCTGGAAGGACTCATTTAAGGGACGCGTTACCAGTTACCTTAGGTCAAGAGCTTTCAGCATATGCAGACGCTTTCTACCACGATATGACCAATTTACAACAAGTACTAGAATATGTTAAGGAGCTTCCTATTGGTGGCACTGCAGTAGGTACTGGATTAAACTCACATCCAGAATTTCAACTGAGAGTTATTCAAGAGGTTAATAATGAAACTGGATTAGGCTTCAAACCAGCTAATAAGTTTAGAGGATTAAGGCTTTTAACGGACTTACTTAGTCTAAGCGGTATTATGAGAACAATTGCGGTAGATCTTTACAGACTTGGACAAGATATTAGATTAATGTTTTCTGGACCAATGACTGGTTTCAATGAAATAGATCTACCTACTCAAGAAGAAATAGCTGGAAGTAGTATTATGCCGGGTAAAACAAACCCAGTTACTGCGGAGGCAACATTATTAGTCTCAGCTCAAGTAGTAGGATTAGATCATGCCAATCAATTTGCATCAATGTTAGGCGAGTTTGAGTTAGCCATGGGCGTTCCTTTGATTGGATATAATGTGGTTACTCAAATAAACTTACTTACAGAGGCATTAAATAAATTTGGAGATTTGGTAATTAATGGTATGATTCCTAATATAGAAAAAATGAAAAGATATGCTGAAAGCAGTCCTTCGTTAATTACTGTAATATCACCTATAATTGGTTATGATAAGGCTAGCGAAATAGGAAAGAGATTAAGTAAAGGAATGTCTATAAGAGAAGCATTAAAAGAGTTAGGGTTTAAGGATGATGAAATAGATAGGATACTAGATTTATCAAAATTAGTTAAGCCAGGTTTTCCTGCAAAATGATTACTTGTTTAGTAATTATAAAGGCTAATAATAATTTTTTATTATTTATAAGGAAAAAGAGAGGATTAGGGAAAGGTCTAATTACATTCCCTGGAGGTAAGGTTGAAGATAAAGAGAAGATTGAAGAATGTGCAATAAGAGAAGTTAAAGAAGAAGTTAACATTACTATTTTTGAACCTAAGCTTGTAGGAAAAATAAAGTTTTACCTAGATGATTATGAAGCGGAAACAACATATGTGTTTGTTACAGATAAATACGAAGGAAAACCGGAAGAAACTGATGAAGCAATACCTATTTGGCTAAATTATATACCTTATGAAGAAATGTGGGAAGACGATAAAGTATGGTTACCTCTTGTACTAGAAGGAAAGAAAATTTGCTGTGAATTTAAATTTGATAAGAACTGGCAAGAATTTAAGGGAGGATATTGTAATTTATGCGAACTTACATGATTTTTTTCTAGTAAATAAAATATTGTATATTTTATTAAGGCAGTCTTTAACATCATCCTTGCACTCGAAAAGCTTATACCCGTTCTCCTTAGCTTTTATGATTTCTTCTTCATTAACTGTGTGGACAACTAGCACATCTATCTTTTTTATATCCTCGTTTAACTCCATTACTCCGTCTTCGTTCAAAAGAAAAAACTTTTCCTTAATCTTAACTATTGTCACCATTAAACACCTTACTTATTAACGAAATGGATATATCGTATCTATAAGAAGTATTAAAATGACCTCCCTCATATTCTTCAAATTCATGCTTAACATTATACCTTAGCATTTTCTTGTGTAGTATCCTCATACCAAAATTTAACCTAAACTCATCTTTATTACCCACATCAAGATAAATCAGCCTTAATTTTTTCAAATTATCAGCATATTTTTCTACCAATCTTACTGGATCTTTTTCTAACCATTTTTTCCAAACATCTTCAATTATTTCTCCGGTATCAAGATCGAATGGCAAAACAATCTCTGTACCTTCTGGCGAATAAAATGCGGCCATGGCAATAATATTTAGTGTGTTAAGATCATCTTTATCCTTCTTATTTTCCTTACTCCAATATTTTTCTAACCACTTATTAAGGCTACCTTCTCTCCTTATATGCCTAATAGCATGAGGAAAATAAGGTAAGTAAACATATTCAAAATATGAATCTCCAGAATGATCTATTAGACCACTTATTACTTCTGGGTATTTCATAGCTAAAACTATAGAACCATAACCCCCAGAAGATTTTCCCATTAATATTACATCCCTCTTTCCGTATACATCAAAAAGGTAAGGGATTAATTCTTTTATAATAAAATCCTCGTACATCCCTACTGCTGACGAATTTATGTATTGATTCCCACCCAATTTTGTAAAAAGATCTGGAAGTATGAAGATTAAGTTCTTAACTTTTCCCTCCTTATGTAGTCTTTCTAGTTTTTCATTTATAGATTCTGATAAGGGATCATAGTTTAAGAGTGTGATAGAAGAAGAGAAAAATCCACTCAAATAAATTACTATTGGAGCTTGAGTTACATCTCCAACCTCTATGGAATAGAGTTTTCTAACACTGGGATCTTTTAAAGGATTATCTTTTAATATATTGCTCTCGATTGTAAAGCTTTTGATTAACATCTACAAAAATAGTTATATTGACAAGGAAATAATTAATTTTTGTGAGTGAATTTACTAGCTTAGCTGAAGTACTTGTTATTGCTAGCTTCTTAGGGCTTTTGCTCAGAAGAATAAACGTTTCTCCAGTTATTGCTTATCTTGTATCTGGAATAATAGGAGTAGAATTAGGATTAAATTATAGTAGTTCAATATTTCAGTTTCTAACTTTTCTTGCAGTAAATTTGCTTTCATTTGAAATGGGCGTATCTGTTAATTTAATTGATTTAAAGAAAATATTTAGGAGAGCTTTATTCATAGTTCTAACTGAATTTCTAGTTGTTACTACAGTAGTTATGCTAATTTCCCTTTTCATAAGACTTAATTTCATAAGTACAATCCTTCTTGTAGTAATAGGATTTAATACCAGTACTTCAATTGCGTACAAATTAGCTGAGAAAACACTTGATCAGAATGATTTAAAAATAGTACTCTCAGTTTCATCTTTAGAAGACACAGTAGCTTTTGTGGTTCTGGGTGTAATCTCATCTAATTCCTTTAACCTTATAGAAATAATAGTTTCAGCACTTATTTCTATTACTTTAGGATACTTAATATCCAAATTATTAATAAATCCTACCATAAACTTCTCTGATGACTCAATAATTTTATCTGGTGTGGCTTCCGTATTTCTTTTTAATATTTTAAGTCAGTTACTTAATATACCTTCTACTTTAGCTTCTTTTCTTCTAGGGATAGGAACTTCTTATGCTTCTTCAGATAGTGAAAAAATTGTGAAAAGCATTAAGCCTTTAACAGATTTTACGCTAATCCTATTCTTCTTTGTCGCAGGAAGTTATATTAAACTTTCAACTTACTTATTTTATGCTCTACCTATTTCTATAGTTCTAGTACTTACAAAATATATAGCATTTAGTACTGCGTATTGGATATCTGGCATAGAGTTTATTAGAGCATTTAGAACTGGACTTTTCATGAGCTCTCTTAGTGAATTTGGAATCGTAATTTCATTAACAGCTTTACAAGAAGGATTACCAGTACTATCAGCGTACAATATTTCTAGCATTGTAGTAGCAATATCATCTACAATCGCAAGTATAGTAACAACTAGGAACAAGGCAATAATCTCTATTCTAAATAAAATTTACTATAAATTAAGCCTAAACAAAGTAGATAATATTGTAAGAAGAGCTTCATCTCACCAATTTAAAATCCCAGAAATAGTGATAGTAATGGTAAGGTACATAATTATAAGTGTAACTATAACTTTTTCTGGGGCTTATCTGATTTATTTACTATACACAATAAGCCCTTTCTTGATTTATGTTTCTTACATATTAATCGTAGTAATCCCAGCTATGCTTTTTATTCTCCTTGTAACCACAACAAATAACATTAGAGGAAAGTATGGGGAGGCTGAATTTATAGTAGAATTATTCTTTGTAATAGTTTTTATAATAAATGTTTTTGAATTTGAAATATTCTTCCTAAAACTAATCTCATTTAACATAATAGCTTTTATACTTTCGATAGTCATAGGCAGTATAATCACTATCTTATCTTTCTCAAGAATTAAGAAACTCCTTGAAGATATTGAGAAATTATTCTAAAACATTTATCACTAATTTTGTTTATTTCAATCTTTTCTTGAGGTAAAATATATATAATTCCATCAACGGACGAAATCTCCATTGTTTTTCTTATGAAATAATAATATGAAGTTAGAGCACATATAACTGCATCTATAATATCTTTTTTACTACTAAACTCTCTCCAATTTAAATTAAGATTCTTAATGGAAGAAGTAGGATGAGTTTCTATCACGATTTTATTAACAAACATTTCCTTTAGAGCTATAGCCTTATTAACTAATTCTCTCATCCATGAAGGAGGTAAAACTTTATAACCTTTTCTTAGCATCTCTTTGTCAACTTCCCTAAATCCATTAGAAGTAGATAAAGGCGCATCTATTGAAATAACTAAAGCATCCTTACATTCTTCATAAATCTCTATATTATCCATAAGCTCTTTAACACATACAATGTTATTTTCTAATATTCCAACAGCTGAAGGTCTTTTAACAGCCAAATCAATACCACAAAATTTCAATATTTCCTACCAGAGAAAATATTGTGAAACCCCCTATAATATTGATCAACTACAAGGCATATGAGAATTCCTATGGAGAAAAAGGAGTAGAGATATCTAAAAAGATAGAGAAAGTCAGTAAGGATTACGGAGTACCCATTATTATATCAGTTCCAGCAACAATGATATATAAACTCTCTCAAATTTTGGAAATACCAGTATATGCACAGCATGTTGATGCATTAAGACATGGAGCACATACAGGTGCAATCTTACCAGAGATGATAAAAGATGCTGGAGCTAAGGGATCATTACTTAATCACAGTGAAAGAAAAATTAGATTAGACGAAATACACGAGGCAGTTACAAGGATAAGAGATTTAGGATTAGAGAGTGTTGTTTGTGCCGACTCTTATGAACTAGTTCATCCTCTAGCATTACTTAGACCCAACGCTATACTTATAGAACCTCCGGAATTAATTGGAAGTGGAAGAGCAGTATCTAAAGAAAAACCAGAAGTTATAACAAGAGCAGTTAACGAGATAAAAAAGGTAGAAGGAGTTTACTTAATTGCTGGAGCTGGGATTACGACAGGCGAAGATGTATATAAAGCAATCGAATTAGGAGCTGATGGTATTGGTGTTGCTAGTGCAGTAATGAAATCATCAACACCAGAAAAAATAGTAGAAGATTTCGTTATAAATGCTTTGAAAGCTATTGATAAAAAGAAATAAAATCAATAACTATATCAAAATAATTTCTATATTTTTCAAAAATTTTAATCAGTATTTCTTTTCTATTTCTTGATTCGATATACTGGATAAGGTATAAAGAGATTGCTATAATTAAATCACAAAAAGAATAAAATCTTGATAAAAATTCTATTACTGAGATATTTATTTTTATCCTTCGTCTCTCAACGTAATAAGGTCTAAAACCTGAGAATAGTTCTATTTCTATATTCTTAAGTTCTTCTGGTATATTATAGCACAATATCGATAAGTTTAAATACAACAGAATTTTCACCGAAGTATTTTCTTATAATCTCCTTTATTTTATCTATGTTTTTTATAAAAGCGTAAAGTATAGCTATTAGAAGATAAGAAGAAGTAATCTCATACTCTCCGCTACTTTGAACAGAAAAACTCTCAAATCTAACTGAATTTATCTTAACTGTTTTATCCTCTACTAGGGAAATTACATTATAGGGTAAGTCTATTATAATAACGTTAAAGTTCTCATTTGATATACCTTCCTTAAGCAGTATATCATTAGCTATTTTAGTTATACAATCTAAATCTTTACAGTTTATCATCAGGTGAACAACCCATCATCACTTTTTCAGTTAAGGTTGGTTTCCTCATTAATTACATTTTCTTATTAATCATTTTTAAGTATTTACTTGAGATTAAACTTTTCGTTAATTAAGTTAAGAGTAATTATCTTCAGATAGTGTTTATAATCTGAAAAAAGAGGTATTGATAAAAGATTTTTGACATAAAACTTTAGGGACTAAATGAGCTGGATCAAAAAATTAGAAATTATTGAAAATAACGATAAAACATTACAATCCTTCTCTCTTAAAACTAAAGTAAATAAACACTCTTGTAATTGCTACTAGAATTAGAGAGAAGAGAATTAATGTTGAAGCTTCAGTTACTGATGCATTAAAGTATGTTAAAAATGTATTGTAGACACATACTGAGGCTACCGGAACACCATTAAATATCCATCCAGAAACATAAGGTGCAACAATAACAACTGAACCAAACTCACTTATAGCTCTAGCCATTGAAGTTAAACCAGCAGATATTATACCTCTTACTGAGGATGGTAAAATCACTCTAAAATAAGTTCTTAGTTCTGAAGCTCCTAGACTTAATGCATAATATTCATGGCTTCTTGGAAGAGCTTCATAAAAGTTCTGCATTGCTCTTACATAAATAGGTGAAGAAACTATCATTAAGGCAAGTATTAAACCTAAATATGTAAAGAAGAAATTTATTCCATGGGTTTCTAAAAATCTTCCTAGAGGATTTAATGGACTATCTATAAAAAGTAAAGCTATACCAACTACTGGATGAGGAACTGAAGCAGGAATGTCAACAATAGCCTCTATGATCGGATTTCTATGTCTAGCTAAGTAATAGGCTAAAGGAGTAAATAGAATTATGATTAACATAATGCTAATGGAGGAAGCAAAAAACGTTAACTCTATTGATCTTACTATGGCACTCCCGAAGGCATATTTCATAGAAAAATAAGGACCATAACCATAATAAAGAACTGCAAGAATTGGGAAAATGAGGAGAAAAGCTAGAAAAAATACTAATGCCTTAAAAAGATTAAACTGCACTGAAGTTCCCGCCATACTGTAGTACACCTTGATTTAACAGATTAAGAATTTGTGATGGAACATCGCTCTTGTTTTGATAGAATAATAATGGGTGAGTTATCGGTGTTACACCAAACATTGATAGTTCTTGAACATGATCTACTATAAACTCAACAAACTCTATAGCTCCTTGTTCATTTGAGGCATTTACTGGAATAGTTATATATAGATAAACAGGATTTCCATAAATCTTCAACGTTTGGCCATTAACTGTTATTTTATAGAAGAAGAAACTATCCCAACTAGTTTCATTAGGATAATATCCAAAGCTTAACCATGGAGGAAGTTTTAAATATTGTAAGTGCTGAGAAATTGCATAAGATACATAAGAGAACGTAAAATCAAGTTTACCTGTTGCTAGATCTGGGACAAAGTCTGCTGTAGTAGGTGCTGATACAACATTTGGATTGTGATTAACTAAGTTAATAAAGTAATCAAAACTATGATTAGCATACAGATAACCCGCCATCTTTAAAATCAAATAAGCATATAAGCCTTCAGGATCACTACTTGGGTTTGAAATACCTAGACTAAACTTTGTTGTTAATAAATAGAAGAAGTTATACCAGTATTGGCTTTCATTAGTTTTCATAGCCATCGTATAGTTTGAATATAACTGATTCCAGTAAGGACTTTGAGTAGTATAGTTACTGTAAATTATAGCCATTTGGTCAGAGATAAAAGCTATTGCCCAACCTGGGTCTCTATTACCTTCTAATTCAACAGCTTGAATATAAGCCACTGGTACAAAAACGCTAACAGGTTGTCCTTTTGCAATCTGAGCTGCTAATCCGAATGAGCCTCCTGGTACTACGTCTACAGTAATTCCAGTCTGGTTCTCAAACTGCTTAGCTAAATAGTCAAATATAGCCTTATAGGCACCAGCAACATAGACAATGACCGGACCACTTGATGAAGGAGAAACAGAAGATGATGTAGTTGTTGGTGTGGTAGTACTTGTAACTGAAGACGATGATGGATGGTGAGTTAGCAACAACACAGCAGCTACTGCTACTATTGCTATTATAACTATTGCTATAATGACATAAGAAGAGATTGCCTTATATACCTTGTGCCTCGACATTTGTATTTAATTAGAAATATTCCTATATTTAAATATTTTCATCAGTCCCTATATTAGAAGATTATATTTATATAGTCAAAATTTTTAAAACTTTTAGATAATTAATAGTAATCAATGCTTGAGGCTGAAGTAGAAAAACGTTATTCTGGTTTTGCTCTCAATATACAGTTTAAGGATAAAGGTATAATTTCAATAATAGGAAAAAATGGAAGTGGAAAGACTACTTTTCTTAAAATTTTATCTGGAATAATACAACCAGATAGAGGATATGTAAAACTTGACGGTAGAGATATTACTAATTTACCTATAAACAAAAGAAATATTGTCCTAGTGAACCAAGAAACATACATACCTAATTTTAATGTTAGGAAACATCTCGTTTGGGGTGCAAAGATTAGAAAAATAAAAGTTGATGAGAAAGAGATTATTGAAATTGCTAAGATGTTAGACGTACCAATTAATGAAAATAAAAAAGTTGGACAATTGAGTCTTGGTAATAAAGAAAAAGTTTCACTTGCAACTGCTATTATAGCTAGACCCAGAGTTATACTAGTGGATGAAGGCTTTAGTAATATAAATAATAAGAGAAATTTCATAAGAAATTATATTAATTTAGCTAGAATTTATGGGATAGATATAATATATGTTACACAAGACATCGAAGATACAAAGCTAGCTGAGAAAACATATATGATGGAGAATGGAAGCTTAAAATCGATTTAAAAATCAAGTAACTTCTAAAACGTAAACGTTATTGACATTTGAAAATGTGTAACCGGTTTTAACAACTCTTCCAACTTTTTCTAAAGCCTCATAAGAGGAGTGAGAATAAATATAATACTCAATATTATCAACTATTGTATCTTCATCAACAATACAACCAGCATACTCACTATTTCCATCTATTCCATCGGTAGCTATAGCATAAAGTTTAAATTTGTGACGGTAATCCCTCTTAACCCATTTTAAGAAACCTAAACAAACTTCACCATTTCTTCCTCCCTTACCTGCTTTGCCTTCAATTTTTACATCAGGTTCTCCTCCAGCTAAAAGAGTGTAGGGAGGTTTTAAGCCTAGGTTACTAAAAGAAGTATTAACAATCCCAGCTAAATTCTGGCCAAAAGAATATGCATCGCCTCTTATCTCACTAGATAAAATAATAGGATTTTGGACTATATCTTTTAATTTTCTTAAAACAATATTTATATCAAGAATTAAAAAATTGAATGAATTATGAATCTCTTTCTTCGTCTCAATAAGATATTTGGAATATTCTCCTAAACCTATTTTATTTAAAATAAGTTTAGCGTCATCTACGGTACTACTATCTGGCAAAGTTGGACCACTACCTACAGCACTTAAATCCCCTCCTGGAACATCACTAACTATTAAAGTTAAAATAGGAGCCTTGGAGAACTCAGTTAATTTTCCACCTTTAATTAATGATAAGTGTTTTCTTACTATATTTATTTCATTAATACTTAGTCCAGATTTAACTAATTTCTCATTAATATCTCTTAATATCTCAAAAGGTACATTAGAATATTCCATTAATGCTGAAGCTCCACCAGAAAGAAGAAAAACTAGTAGGTCGTAATCTTCATTTTTTAGGAACTTAATAACTTCCGTTCCTGCCTTAAAACTTAATTCAGAGATATCTGGGTGAGTAGATTCGATTACCTTTACCTTCGGAAGAGAAACATAAGAACCTTTTGGAAGTATAATTAAACCTTTAACATCTTCAAGTTTATCTACAAAAAATTTAGCCATTTTATATGAAGCTTTTCCAACAGCAATAAGTGCCGGTTTTGTATAAGGAAAATGATTGCCCTCAACTATTATTTCATTCTTCTTGATTACTACTCTTTCATCTAAGGCTATATAAGGGTCTGAAAATGTTAATATTTTCTCTATTATTTTATCCATGTTATTTAGTCTCCTTATATAGTTCTGACGCAATTTTTTTACCTTTTTTCGTTAGATCATAATATATTCCCTTAGGCTTATGATCCAATTCCTTGGCCTTAACTTTTAGCCATGGCTTGACTGAAGATGTAACACTTCTTTTTAAGGCACCTTGAAATCTTTGCAACAGACCCTCTTCTTCTAATTTCTTGCAAGCTTTTTCAATTTCGTCTTCACTATATTTAGGCGCCCAACCACTTTCACCTAACAACCTCCTAGCCATATACCATGGATTATCGGGACCATATTTGTAAATATGAATAAGTATTTTTTTCTCTAAATCTGAAAGTTCACTCACTAACTAGCACCTCTTCAGCTAGTGCTTTAGGAATAGATTCTTTTTTACTATCAATTTCTATTACAAAATCATTGTCACTCTTTTTAATTAATTTTATCTCGACCCCAGGTTTAATATTTAGCTCATCGGCCATAGATAAAATCCATTCTTCTTCTCTTATAATCATTATAACTTTATATTTTTTATTACATTCTGCTTCAGACAATTTTATTCCATTTATTTTAACTTCTCTTCCCGGAATAGGATGACCATGAGGACAAGTTAAAGGTTTACCAAGAAGTTCATCAATTTTATCTACCACATCTTCTGGCCAGATGTGCTCAAGTCTATGAGCAAGTTGATGAGCTCTAATCCAATCAAGTCCTATTATATCAGTTAATAACCTTTCAGAAAGCCTATGAGCCCTAATTAGCTTCTCAGCAATCTTCTTACCTTCAGTTGTTAATTTAATTTTCTTATTATCTCTTTCAATCAATCCAATTTTCTCTAATTTTTCAAGAGCTTTACTAACTGTGCCAGGTGATACATTAAAAGCAAGAATAAGATCAGAAACCCTGGCATATCCTTTAAGTAACTCAATTTCATAAATCTCTTTTAAGTAATTTTCTAATGGTTCAGATAGTTCCATACAAAAAATTACTTAACGATAATTTTAGTTTTTACTGTTTGAATAAGCCTGGGTGTTTCTCCTTCTTCTTTTACAAATACATTTACATTAGCCTGAAATTTACCTTCATAACCATGAGTTTTAAGATATTCTCTAACTCTATCAAGGGCCTCATCAATAGCTGATGAAATATGCTCATGCATTTTAGAAGCAATTTGTGGAACATCTAGATCTAATTCAGTTATCGCATAATATTTTTTTATTTCTTCCGAAGCTCTCATGTGTATCTAAAATAAAACTTCTTTTCATCAAATTAAAATTTAAGGTTTTAATTTCGAACTAGAAAAGCTTAATATAAATGGAGTAATATCATATCATATATGTACAAAGTTATTTTTAAGGTAATTAGCAATGGTTCTTTTACTAATTCCCTTAAGGAATTGAGAAAGGCTGGTTTCATTCCAATATACTTTAGAAGAGATAATGGAGTTGAGGAATATACTACTCTTTACAATTCTAATGATATTAATGAAGTTAAAGAAGCGATTATTGATTTTGCCTATTTGATTTCTAGGCAAGGTAAGAATGGAGGATATGATTTTGCTAAGATATATAAGGTTGAGGATAAATACATTGGAAAACTAGCAGGAGGAGGTTTAGGAGCTCTATTAGGTTATCAGTTTGGAGGTATTGCTGGACTTATATTAGGGACATTAGGAGGAATATTTTTAGGTGAGTTATTCGATATATCATATGGTCAAACTTTAGTGGGGTTAATGAATTGGCCAATCCAATTAACCAGTTAACTAAAAGGGGTTTAAGTATTTTATTAGGAGTTGTTATGTTTTTAACATCAGTACTGCTGATTACTAAAGTTCATGTTAATCTGTCAGAGATATTATTCACGTTTAATCCTTATCCATTTTACTTCATAGGGTTAATATTTGGAGTTGAAAGAATATTTTACGGAGTTACGGGTAGTTCAAAACTTCTTTCATTAATTATGGGTGGGGGAGAATATTCCTCACTAAGTACTTTGGCCTTATTTATATTCTTCTTAAGTTTTGGATTATATGTAATAATTTATACAATAGCTTATACGCAAATAATATTACAGATGTTAAATGTAATTAATGGGATTAGTTATTTGCTTTTCTCTTTAAGTATATTTAAGGCTTGGCACATGTGAAAAATGTCCAAGCACCAATTTTTTCATAATCTACTTTAAGTCCGACCTCTTCAAATATCTTTATATAATAATCCACAGGATGTATTCTTAATCCCCAAATTGCAGCTAAAAATTGACTTATCATGTTATTTTTTGTTAAAATTGTTGCAACACATCTCTTACCATGTTTTAGTACCCTATTTATCTCTCTTACTGCAACTAACACTGAAGGAAACATATGAAGAACAAACATTGCAGAAATACCATCTATAGATTCATCAGCAAATGGGAGCTTTAATGCATTCCCTCTTACTGCGATCACATTTGGTCTTTTATCCTTTAATATTTTTAAAAACTTATACGAGATATCAAGACCCATACAGATTTCACATTTAACATAATCAAAGATCTTCCCTGTTCCAGTACCTATATCTAAAACTATAGTACCGCTAATCATTTCTCCTGCTTTTCTCATTATATAACTATAACTTTTACCAGAAGTAATCAAAAGACCTAAAGGGGCCCAAACAGGTTCATAAACGGGAGCAATTAGATCAAGAATCTTTTCACTTTTTATGTTTTCTGTTAATAAATCTATTATTCCATCAACTTCAGAAAATGTATGACCTTTTTCACATACCCATTTCTTAACAAACTTAGAACCGTCAATAGGGCATCTAAATATATCGCTCATTAAAATACCTATACTATATCTAATATATTAAATTTGATAAAGCAAAAGCAACCAAATCTTTTAAAGTTACTATCTCTATATTTTTAGAATCAGTTACAATTACACTACCTATATTTCTTTTAATCATCGTACTAACTACTGTGTGTAAACTCTCTTCTTTACTTACACTATAAACTTCCACTATCATTATTTTACTAATACTTAAATTGAGATCTATATCGTAATTATAAACAATATCTCTTGATGAAACTATACCATATAAAAACTTATCATAAACGGGCATATGTCTAATCTTATTCTTTAACATAAGTTCACCAACAGTTTTTATCTTTGTATATGGTTCAACAAATATAGCTTCTTTAGATAATTCGCCTATAAGTGCATTACTCTTTGACCAATCTATCTGTGATATAACATCTTTGTACGTTATTATCTTATTGTCATAAATTACTGAATCTGTATCGTTAATAATCATACTTCTCGTTATTTCCTTTAACTCATTGCTTTTCACTATGACTGGAAATTTCAATTTAGCATCTTTTAGTTTAGATTCAACATCATTATTAATTATATGATATAGTGCTTCATCAACACTAAAAATTCCTAAAATATTGTTACTTCTACTAACAACTATTCTTCTTATATTGTTTCTCTTCATAAAGAAGAGCGCATCTATAACATAAGCGTCTGGATCAACACTTATTATTTCTCTTCCTTCAACTCTCAATCTTTAATTCCCTAATCTTAAGATAATTCAACAAATTATATAATAGTACTGTTAATGGATCATTACATTCAACTTTTTTACCGTTAATTATGAGATTACACTCTTTCTTACAATTTTCGGCCTCACTAACTATTCTTCTACTAATTTCGTCTACCTCAGTAAGATTATGTATCTCAATTTTCTTTCCTAATTCTAAATCTTTATAGCCTTCAACAAGAATAATATCGACTGGAAGAAGATAAAGAAGATTTAAATTACATCTATAAAACATAACACATTTTGAATCATTAAAAATTACAATATCCGAACCAGCTTCCCAAAAACGATATGTATCTTTACCTTGTATGTCAATCTCGTGATGAGAATGCTTAACTACAGCCACCTTATAGCCTTTTTCCTTCAGAATCTTAACAGCTCTTTCAATCGCCGAAGTCTTTCCCGTATCCTTTTTGCCTACTACTTGTATAATGCAACCCATATGCTAATTTATACCAGTTAGTAATATTTTATAATGTGCTAATAAGCTTAGAAGAAGCTAGAAAAATAATTGATATTAACATCTCTTCAAAGTATAATTATTATAGATATGAAAGCATTTATAATTCAGTAGGAAAAATTATCCTAGAAGATATCTACGCAATAAAAAGTATTCCAGAGGTCAATTTATCCGCTATGGACGGGTTTGCGTTTAAGGTGTCTGACTATAAAAAACATGGAAAACTAAAAATAGTTGGAAAATTATTTCCCTCGTCTAAGGAAATCCCAGAACTTAAGGAAGGCGAGGCATATTATGTAGCCACAGGTGCACCGATACCAAAGGGCGCTGATGCAGTAGTTAGAATAGAAGCTTCAAAGGTTATAAATAATGAATTAATTGTAGGAGAAGAGGTTTTTGAAGGAAAGGATATAAAATATGCAGGTGAGGATGTAAAAGAAGGAGAGTTAATAGTTAAGAAAGGAGATGTATTAACTCCTTATCATCTTGGAATATTAACTTATCAGGGTATAAGGAAAGTGAAAATAGGGAATATAAAGAGTTGTGTTATAGCATCTGGGGATGAAATATCTCCGTTTAATGATCCCTTACCAGAGCTTATACCAGATTCAATATCGCCAATTATTCTATCAATACTCGAAAAAATTGGAAAAGCAACCTATTATGGTGTAGTTAGAGATGAAAAAGAAAGCATAAAACAGAAATTAATTGAAATGAAAGAATCTTGTGATATTATTTTCTTTATAGGGGGTTCTTCAGTAGGAGAAAAAGATTATGTTAAAAAACTTGTTGCAGAGCTAGGAAAACTTTTGTTTGAAGGGGTAAGTGTAAACATTATAAAAAGGGGTGGTGTAGGATTGCTAGAAGAAACACCAATTGTAAGCTTGCCAGGACAAGTTGTGTCAGCAGTAACTGTTTTTCATGAACATGGACTTCATATTATATCTAGAATGTTAGATAGTGAGATAAGAAAATTTGTAAAGGTTAAGTTAGGCAAAGATATGTATGTAGAGCATAAAATGGACTCAACTTATTTGTTTAGAATTGAAAATGGGGAAGCTTTTCCTTTAAGATGGGGTACAGGGTTGTACAGTGAACTAATTAAAGCTGATGGTTTTGGTTACCTTTCAAGGGGAAAGATCCATAAAAGAGGAGAAGAGATTGAAATTCAAAAATTCCTTTGATGTAATTATTTTAGCTGGAGGAGAATCAAAAAGATTTGGATCTGATAAATGCTCATATGAACTTGACGGGAAAACATTTCTAGAAAGAATAGCGGATAATTTTCAAAATCCTATTATAGTTACCCATAAAAAGAGAAATATCTTTCATGGCATCCAAATAATAGATACAGAAAGAAAAGGTCCAGTAAAAGCAATAGAATTAGCTTTACCTTATCTTACTAATAATAAAGTCTTTATAACCGGTTGCGATTTTCCTTTCATAACATACGATTTAGCAGATTTTATTTGTAGTAAAGACAGTGAAATAAGTATTATTTTAGAAGAAGAAGAACAACCGTTACTAGCATGTTATTCAGTGAAACTTCTGAGAAAAAATATTAAAAGTGTCTCTTCTTTACAACATCTCCTTAATTTTGCTAATACGATTTATTTTATAGGTACCTATGAACTTCAACTTCACGGTTTTTCATTATTTCAACTCAAAAATATTAACTCTTGGATGGATTTTTTTAAAATACCAGATAAATACACGCTTAGCAAATACATTATACAAGGTAACCAAAAGTGTTAGTACCGTTCGTACCTACACCAGATGAAGTTGCGATAGAAATGCTAAAATGTGCTAATGCTAAGAAAGGCGATATAGTACTTGATCTAGGTGCGGGTAATGCTAGGCCCTTGATAATAGCGAAAAAGCAATTTAATGTAAAATTAGCAATAGGTGTAGAAATAGATAAGAGATTATGCAAAGAAGCTTATGAGGATAAATCAATAGAAATAATTTGTGGCGATATGCTTACTATGGCTCCTATTTTACTCCCTAAAGCAGATATATTGCTTTCCTATTTATCTACAAGAACTAATGAACTCTTAGAGCCTTATATATTAAATTATGGTAAGAAAGGATTGAGAGTAATATCTCATGATTTCCGATATGATCATCTTACACTTTATGATACAAAAAGAGTAAAGGCAATGGGAATATTAGGAGAAACTGAACATATAATCTACTGTTACAAACTATGAAAATTTGCACCTTATTCTCTGGAGGTAAAGATAGTACGTATTCCTTACATTGGGCTATGTTCAAAGGTTTTGAAATCTTGTGCCTTATTACTCTTCTTCCAAAGAAAGAATATTCATGGATGTTTCAAGTTCCTAACGTTGAACTTACGAAATATCAGGCAGAAGTTCTTGGAATCCCCCTTTTACAAATTCCTACTTCTGGAGAAAAAGATAAAGAACTAGAAGATTTAAAAATAGCATTTAAAAAAGCAAAGGAGCTTGGTGCTCGTGGAATTGTAACTGGTGCACTACTTTCAGATTACCAAAGGCTAAATATTAACATAATAGCAGAAGAAGTAGGATTAAAAACATATTCACCTTTATGGAGGAAAAAGCAAGATGAATACCTTAGAGAACTTATTGAGGAGGGATTTAAATTTATAATAACCTCAGCAACAGCATACGGTTTTCCCTTTGAGTTGCTAGGAAAAATTATAACTGAAAAAGATGTTGAGATCATTATTGAAAGAGCCAGAAAATTTGGATTTAACCCGGCATTTGAAGGAGGAGAAGCTGAAACTTTTGTGGTTTACGCACCATTGTTCAAAAGAGAATTAAAGATTGAAGGTTATAAAAAGAAAATAAGTGAATACGAGTGGAGATTTATAATAACACATATACATTAAAAAATTGCAGCTTTATTGTAAATTACGATTCTATCATAGAAAACAACAACATTGTAATTGAGAATGGAATCATTAAAAATATAGGGAAAGAAGTTGAAGGAGATGAAATAGATTGTAGTGACTTTATAGTTATACCCGGTCTAGTAAATGCACATACTCATACGCCAATGAGCATATTAAGAGGGTATTATGATGATGCAGAATTAAGTGAATGGTTAAATAAGATATGGGAGTTTGAGAAAAATTTTGACAAAAAACTAATGAGATTAGGTTCTGAAATCTCCATACTTGAGATGCTAATTAATGGAATTACAGCGTTTGTAGACATGTATTTTAATCCGCTGGACGTTAAAGAATTAGCAGAAATATACAAAATAAGAGCTTTTGCTGGATTCACATTTCTTGACTCATTAAATGATCCTTACTTTATTGATAAACTTCAAAGAAATTTAACTCCTACAACATATTTTAAACCTATAATAAATGTACATAGTGTATATACCGTAAGTGAAAATACATTAAAGTTAGCAATACAATTGCAAGAAGAATTAAATGAATGGGTTCATATTCATGTATCTGAAACCAGAAAAGAAATTTATGAGATAAAAAAGAAATATGGCGTATTCCCAATAGAGTATTTAAACCACCTAGGACTGTTAAACAGAAAAATTCAATTAGTTCATGTTGGTTGGATAGCTAGTTGGGAGATTGACCTTCTTAAAAATGCCACAGTAACATATTGCCCTACATCTAACATGAAATTAGCAACAGGTGGTTCGTTCCCCCTGTTTGATATGTTTAATAAGGGAGTAAATATAACTTTGGGAACTGACGGACCTGCAAGCAATAATTCTTTAGATCTATTCATAGAAATGAAATATGGAGTTTTACTTCAAAGACAAATGTATTGGAATACTGACGTTAAAGCATGGCATTTATTTAAAATAGCTACCTTAAATGGATACAAACTCTTAGATTTACCGGGTGGATATATAAAAGAAGGAAATATAGCTGATCTTGTCTTATTGGATAAAAACAAAATATACCCTCTTTTTAGAGATAGACTATTATCACACTTAGTATATTACGCCACTGGGAATCTTGTTAAAGGCATAATAATAAACGGAGTATTAAGATGGAGAAAAGAACTAGAAAGTCTTCTATTAGAAAAAATCACACAGATCTATGAACTACTAAATTCTTGATCTACTAACTGTGCCATCTTTTCAGCACAATCTTTAATATCACTTAGAATTTTCTGTTTCAATTCATTATAATCCTTTGTTTTATAAAGATATCTTGGCCTTCCAGCCTTGTTACCAGGTTCTTTTATCCTCATCACTAAACCCATTTCCAAGAGCTTATTTAGGCTCCTATTGATTGATGCTTTAGATAACTTTAAATCAGATTCTAAATCTTCAGTTCCCCTTGCCTCAGATTTTGCTAAAGCTATTAATACTTGTACATCCGTCTCTGATAGACCATAACAAAATGACAGAATATCCACTAATCCAGCATCCTTTCCAGAGGGTAATTTTATTCTTGTCCCACTAATCTGAGTTTGAGACATTTATATCACAAATAAAGATTCTATTATTACTCCTATTTATATTTTTTCGTTATAATTAAAGAGACCTTTACTAATCAGTTAAACTTACATATCAATATTTATTGCATAAGGAATTGAAACTTCTAGTTTGTATAAATGAAGAATAATCACATTTACTACTATTTTCGCTTTATCTATTTAAATCTGACTTTTCCCTACTATAGTAAAGTTTTAAATATAAGTATCAATATACATTAACTTGTGAGATAGATGGCTGTCGAAGAAATAGTTAAAGTATCAAGAAACTATCAAGTTACCATACCAGCTAAAATAAGGCAAAAGTTTCAAATAAAAGAAGGAGATCTTGTAAAGGTAGTTTTCGATGAGAATGAAAACGTAATTAAAATACAAGTACTAAGAGAACCATGGAAATAAACATAAATTTTCTTTTTTCTCTTCTTTTATTAAATGCTAGTAGATGCGCACGCTCATATAGATGTTAAGGATTTTGATAAAGACAGAGATCAAATACTAAAAAAATGTAACATAATAGTAGTAAATGCAGGAGTAGATTTAGAAAGTAACTTAAAATCGCTTGAATTAGAAAAAAAATATAGTAATGTTATCGCAGCAGTAGGATTTCACCCAGAATTTGTCAAAGATAAAATAAATGAATTAGATAAATGTTTAGAACTTGTTGAAAAGGCAAGAATAATTAGTGAAGTAGGATTAGATTATTTTTGGGTAAAAGAAGATGAACTAAGAAAGAAAGAAATAGAGATCTTATCTAGGTTTTTAGAGATAGGTGAAAAAGAGCAAAAACCATTAATTATACACGTTAGAGGAGGATTTAATGACCTTGTTACCATTTTATCATCATATAAGGTTAAGTTTGTTATTCATGCATTTGAAGGAAGTATAAAAAATGCAAAAAGAGTTATTGAATTAGGTGGATTAATCTCTATGCCTCCAATACTTTTGAGAGATAAAACAAGACAAGAGATCATAAAAAATGTGGACTTAGAATATATTTTAACTGAAACTGATTCACCTTTTATGGCTCATGAGAAGATGATTAGAAACGAACCATGTAATGTACAATTAACAATAGAGAAGATTGCAGAATTAAAAAACATTGATATTCAAGAAGTAGAGAAAAAAATAGAAAATAACTTTAAAAAATTACTTTACTTATGACTTTCTTCCTCTTCTGTTGGTGCAAAATATACGAACAAGAAGTACGCTAGAAAGCCGATAAATGCTGCAATAGTAAATGGCAGTACGTATGGTACTGCAGCTTGATGAAGTGTTATTTCTGAGATTTCCCAAACTAACCCAGCTATTGCTAATACATATCCAATTCCTAATAGCTTAAAGAAGCTAACCATTTTTATCACCCTTCAACCAAAATTGTTCCCCATAAAGACATTAAATAACCTGCTTGTTCACCAGTTAGCGGATTAGACATTCCATCTAAGTTATATACATAGTATGCTGGATAAATAATTCCATAAACATATGCTGGTGCATTTGCCCTAAATGTAAATGTCATATAAGTATTATATGTTGATGCATTAAGCATTTGATATGCTACTGGAGTTATTGTACCATTCCACCAAACTGCATAGACACCAACATACAGACCAGTCATTGGTTCTGGAGTCCCACTAGCAGTATAATTGTCCAGCCAATTATGATCATTATCTGGAGTCGGTATGTATAGTTTTAATGTAGCAGTTGAGTTAGCATTTATTATAAATGTCGGACCGGGTATTGAATCATTAAATGCAGCGTATTTATCGGAGACTGCATATAACACTGGTGAGGAACCTGAGACTACTATTATTGGTGGATTATAGGGGTCACCGACTAGGCCACTAGAGTGCGCGGCGTTTGAAGAGCTAATGTAACTGCTTATATCATTAGGTGAGAAATAACCACTTGTTGGAATAACTAATATTTCACCTACATCATAAGAGAACCATGGACCGTTATATTCACCATCTAAGAATGCGTATGCACCTTCAGCGATTGGTGTACCACTTGAAGTAGCAGCATACCATACAGCATATTGAGTTAGTCCAGGTACAATTTGAGTATCTACAACATACTTGGAATTATATACTGGTATATACATGTTCTCAGTTGCAGTCTTGCCCATAACAGCATACATCGTCATATTCAGATACTGACCGGGATGAACTACCATTAGATTATAGTAGTATGGCAAAACTGTACCATTTGGTAACACTAATTCTGAATCTATTCCTCCTCCATGTTCTTGAACCATAAATACGTACTCTTCAGCGTATACAGTAGTTTGTATCACCATTGAAGTAGGAGTGTTTGATGGAATATCAGCAGAAAAAACAGTAGACGTACCTCCAACAGTAAATACTTGAGGTAAAGTTGTAACTACAACTATTGCTAAAAGTAAAATTGCAAATCCAGTCCAAATCCATTCCCAAGTTTCTTTCTTCATATTTCCCCACCAAATTTACAAGTTTTAAAATAAACTTCATATAATAAAAAATTAACTAACTTAAACTGTCTTAGCCCCTTTTAATGCACCTATAGCAGATAAAATTATACCTAAAGTAAGTAAGGAGATCCATGCCCATTCTAATGGATCAGCTGGATTAGAGGCATCACCAACTAGAACTAGTGGAATAGCACTTATGATTATTAGGATAGCACCAAATATTGCAATTCCCCACCATCCAGCAATAGCCTTTTTACTTAGCCTTGAATGATTTAACTTTATTTCTATATCTCTTAAGCTAAAGCCAGAGTTAGACCAATCTAATTGCATTGCTACAGTATTAATTAATTGGCCTAATGATAAACCTTCAGCCTTTAATACTCTACCTTTTACTAGTGACATTACTAAGTTTAAGAACCAAACTAATGTAGCTAATTCAGCAATAATTGCTCCAACAGTAGCCAAATTCTCAGCATCTATAATATATGGAACTCTAGGAACTATTTCAGCCCTTCTTAATATTCCATCTAGACCTAGTAATTCAAAACCTATAACTAAAAATACAGATCCTATCAAATAGCCCCAGAAGTGAATCCATGCAGCCTTTATCGAATACCAGCTCCTACCAGTCATCATTGGTAACATGAAGTATAATACTGCCATAGCTTCTGGAACAATACCTAATAAGATCATAGCATGGAAGTGTCCAACTACCCACATAGTATTATGAACTACTGCATCAAAGGAAATTGTTGCATTTGAAATCCCAGTAACACCAGCTAATATTGAACCAGCAAAGCCAGTAGCAGTAAAAGCTGTAATTACATTCCATGAAACATTAGCTCCCTTAGCAGTAGCCCATAAGTTAAGGAATGTCATAAATGTTGGTACAGTTACAGCATAGGTTAATATCTCTTGTAATACCTTTAGAGCAACTGGTAAGTTAACCATGTATAAGTGATGAATTGGTATATTATTGGAGAAGATTAAGTAAAGTACAGCCGCAACTCTACCCATTTTATCACTATAAAGTGGTTTGTTTGCTAAAGTTGGAATTAATAAATACATTGCAGCAACAGCTGGTAACCACGCCATATAGACTACTGCGTGACCAAATATCCAGAATGCAATCTGGTTAGCAATTACATTTAATCCGACAACACCAGCAAAAGCTAATATATCCCAAACATCAGCGACAGTAACACCAGAATATCCAATCATGAAAAGTAAGATAATCATTAAGAAGAAGACTAATGGTACTGGTAATTTTTCTTTAATTTGTTTTGATGCTAAGTAGTAATGATACACTATCCAAATACCTGCTAAATAGACAAACGCATCATTTAATATCCAACCTATGAAGAATAAGGGGCTAACTACGTATAATGAATAGTTTGGAATACCAATTGGTGAAAGATAATACCAAGAAGTTGCTGAGAAGTAATTATCAAAACCCTGAGCAGTTACAATTAGTATTGGTCCTTCCATGAACATCATAGAAATATTTAACAACACAAAAGCAAGATTTAATAACCATTTAGCTCTTGGTTGAAGATTAAGTAATTTTATAGTAAAGTAAATTATTATTGCATAAATTACTTGTTGCGCAAAACCAAATAGATCTCTTTCAGCATGTAATGTTATTCCTGCATAATACTCTTGTGGTGTAAACGGTAAAACACCATATGTACTCCACATCGTTTCTTGTATTCTAACCATTAGTGAATCAATAACACCTAATAATCCCCATATAACACCTAATACCAACATTCCCATAACAATTCTAGTAGTCCAATCTTTATCTAATTGGAATAATGCAACTATAATATCCTTAAGTCCCACTATGATTCACCATTTTTAATTTCGCTATCCCTTTTTTAAATCTTATTTTTATAAAAGTTACGTTTTTTATGATTAACTGAGTTTAATATTATATAATGGTTTAAAAAAACTAAAATGCATAATTATTGAATATATTTTATCATTTGATCAAAGTCTTTTCTAAATAATAGACTAATTAACGGAGATGTTTATTTTCTCTAACAAGTACCTATAATTAGATGCTTAAAATGTTTTAATATACTTTTTAACAAACTCATATAACAAAATACAAATGAAAATATCTATATAATAATTTATATTATATATAGTTATAAAAAGAGAAATATACTATCATATTGCTGTTAATTAGAAACGTTGATAAATAGTGTACATTCATAAATGTTAGAAGCTGCAAATATATTATAATGGCGCCGGGGGCGGGATTTGAACCCGCGCGGGGACGGACCCCAGCGGCTTAGCAGGCCGCCGCCCTAACCGGGCTAGGCGACCCCGGCATACTAATATTATTACAACAACTATATAAATTTTTTCGAGTAAGAGTTTTGGTCATAATTCCTAAATTATAAGATGGGTCGGCCCCCTTATGCCATGATCCTTTCCTCTCTAGATTTACCCCCAGCCTTTCTCACACCGGTGACCGGTGAACGCGGACGGCCGGACACGGTTGCTCCCTTCCGGACCTGGCCGATTCCTCCGGTTGACGCGATATCCCCTCTCCCTCCAGAGAGGAGATTCGCGTCCGTCTCGCCCCACCGGGCGGTGCTCATCGTTCAGCTGGGATCTAGAGAGGTAGGTATCATGGCATAAGGGTTACTGGTGCCCCATTACGCCACGGGGTTACAGGAGCTGGCGAGACTCCCCACCCTACCCGACCCAAATATAAATTATAAAAGTTCTTTAAGAGTTTAACTCATTCATAATTTGGCATAAAGAGTTCACTATTTTTATTCCTAGACTTGTTAACTTCTCAACATCAATAGGTACTTCTGATCTTACTAGATATATTTTGCCTAATCTTGCTTTTTTAAAGGCTATTGCATCAACTTCAGTGTCTCCTATTCCTATTGATAATGCTGGATTAAGGTTTAGTTTATCTATTGCCAATAGTATCCCTTCTGGGTCTGGTTTACCATTTATAACATCATCAGACGTTATAAGTAAATCAACTGAAATTCCAATAGTGTTTAGAACTTCTATCGCTGATATAGTGTTAGACGAGGTAACTATAGCTGTCTTATATCCGAGTTCTTTAGCCTTTTGTAGTATTTCTTTCGAACACCTTGTTCCTTTAGCTTTTCTCTTAACCAAATCCAGATACACATTATTTTTTATATTCATTAACTCCTTCCATTTGTCTTTAGCTAAAATTTTTGCTATTTCAGCAGTTTTTCTTCCCAACAAAGTCTCTATTTGTATATCTGTGTTTATACCGAGTTTAGATAGTGCTATTTCCCAAGCTTCTTTATGAATAAAAGCCGTATTAGCTAGGGTACCATCTAGATCAAAAATTATACCTTTATTCATGGAACTATCAAACTTCTTATAGCTTCTCCTTCTTCTAATAATTTTACTGCCTCATTTATCTCCTCTAATCTATATTTACCAGTAACTAACTTACTTGGATCATATTTTCCAGATCTTACTAACTCTAACAATCTGGGCATATCAATCCTAGGTCTACCTCCATAATTTCCAATTATAGTTATTCCATTTCTTACAATCATTGCTATTCTTAATGGAATTTGCGCTGAAACTGGTGGTAATCCTACTAAGACAACTCTTCCACCAATTCTCACACTTTCTATTGCCATTTGCACTGTTTCTTGTGTCCCACCAGCTTCTATAACTACATCTGGCCCTCCGTTAGTTATTTCTTTTAGTGTTTTAATGGGATCTGTTTCTTTTGTATTTATAACATCAGTTGCACCCAACTCCATGGCTTTTTCAAGTTTCCATTTCTTTGTTCCTAAGGCAATTATCCTTCCAGCTCCACTTGCTTTGAGTAATTGTATAACTGAAAGACCAACGCCACCTACTCCAACAACTGCTACTGTTTCACCTGGTTCAATTTTAGCCGAGTCTACCGCACCATATCCAGTAATTCCTGCACAACCTAATACTGCAACCTTTTGTAAATCCATGTCTTGAGGAACAACTGTTAATGCGTTTTCATGAACTATTGCATATTCAGCAAATCCTCCTCCAAGAAATGTCCTAACTGCTGTGCCATTTTTTAATCTTAACCTGGTAGTACCATCGAACATTGTACCTTTTAATCTTACAGAAGAAAATGTTTCGCAAAGATTTTCATGTCCAGATATACAGTTTCTGCATTTCCCACAAGGATGAATAAACGCTGAAATCACTCTATCTCCAGGTTTTACTCTAGTTACACCAGGACCTACTTTCTTTACAATTCCGGCTATTTCATGCCCAGCAACTACTGGTGGTGGTACAGGCGTTGCTCCAACAAACACATTAACATCTGAATGACATAATCCAGTCGCAGCTACTTGTACCATAACCTCGTTTTCTTTAGGATCTTCTATTTCTACTTCCTCAATTTTTAATGGTTCCTTATAGTTAAATAATATTGCTGCTCTCATTCATATTCCTTTTATTTATACAGTATAAAAAATTTATATCTTTATGACTATCTCTTGGAAGATTATTGCTAATATTGCAAATATTAATTCAATTCCCCATAATATTGCAACTATTTGATATTCTTTAAATTTTCCTAGTTTCATAACCACATGAGTTAATGAGTTAGGTTTACCATCCCAATAAAGATAACCATCAGGAGATATCTTACCAAATGATACTCCCTTAAATTTTGTTCTAGCTTTTAAGAAGAATTCTACGGCATATGGAATGTAAAGGAAGAATAACGCAGTATACATATAACCAGCTATACCAATCGAGCCTATAACAGAACCTATAAAATATGTTCCTATATTCCCCGGAAATATTTTTGCAGGGTACTTATTAAATAATAGGAAAGAAAAGAGAACAAATGCTAAAATTAAAGCCATTACGCCAGCATAAAATGTAGGACCGTTTGATCTTAACCCTATGTAAGCTAAAGCCGAAGCCATAATTAACCCCATACCGGCACCTAAACCGTTAAGTCCCTCTAGCATGTTAAATGCATTGGCTGTTATCGTTAATACAGCAGGTAAGATAATTATGTAAAAAAATATTCCAAAGTCTATTTGACCTAAGAATGGTATAGAGATAATAGAATGCCCAGAACTATACAATATGAGTGGAACAGAAGCAAATATAGGTAGAAAAGCTCTTATTGATTGCCTTAAGTTAAATATATCATCTAGAATACCTAAATAACCTATTAAAAGTGAAGATAATAAGACTGAAACAATTACTTTTTCTATTATTTCTGATCTTGGGGAATCATTAGAAAATAATAGAAAAGTGAATGCTCCAGCAATAAAACCAGCAACTATACTTACTCCTCCTAAAACTGGAATCTCTGGTTTATCTGGCTTGTTTATATCTTTTCCTACGAACCCTCTACTTTTTGCTATATTAATAACCCATTTAGTTGATATATAAGTAACAAGATACCCTATTATTGCTGAGATAATGATTGTTGCCAGATTCATTTTCTCCTTTTTACCGTAAACTCTGCTAAATATTTTAAAGCCTTTCCAGCCTCATCATTTTTCCAATCAATAGACTCTAATGCTTCTATTGCTTTTCTTGCATATTCTTCAGCATTATTGTAAGCATATTCTAGAGAATATTTCCTTATAATTTCAGCCGCAGCTATAAGCTCATCTTTGCTAGCATTTTTATTTCCTAGAGTTTTTAGAAGTATTTTCTTTTCATCTTCATTAGCTTCTTTCATAGTCTTAATTACTAGTATTGTTTTCTTGCCTTCCCTAATATCACTATAAATAGGCTTTCCCAATTCTTTCTCGTCTGCTATGAGGCCTAAAATATCATCAACTATTTGAAAAGAAATACCTAAATTCAAGCCATAATCTGCTAATGCTTGAATTTCTTTTTCGTTATCAGTAGCGATTAAACCACCTAAGGCTGCAGATGAAGAAAATAACATTGCTGTTTTTCTTTTTATCATATCTAAATACTCTTCCTCACTTACCGTGACTTTATCCTCAAACTGCATATCTAAAGCTTGACCTTCAGAAATAATTATTATTGCTTTCGTAAAAATTTCAAACGCTCTAGTTATTTTATTACTATTCATACCCCTAAAAGCGTCGTTCAAAATTTCAAAAGCTTTGGCATGTAGTAAATCACCAGCCAAAATTGCCATTGGTATACCCCATTTTACATGAACTGTAGGCATTCCTCTTCTTGTTGTATCTTCATCCATTATATCATCATGAATCAAAGTAAAAGTATGAAGAACTTCTACAGATGCACCAGCTAAGTAAGCTCTATTTAAATCTCCTCCTAAAAGGTCAGCTGATGAAACTAGAATTAATGGCCTTAATCTTTTACCTCCAGCTTTAAATAAATAAAAAGAAGCTTCATATAACTCTTTTATATCTCCTTTTAAGTATTTTTCTATATTTATGTTAACGTTTTCGACTATCCTATTAAAATAATCTTCAAAACTCATACTCTTCTCTTTCTAACACTATCATAATAAGATAAATTTATCCCTCTAGAATCAAGCCAGTTTCTTAATTCTTTTCTAATAACTATAGGCGTTTTTTTAAGTTCGCCTATAGTTTTATTACCACTTAAGAACATAGCAACCTTTAGCTCGAATATAACCTTCTTTAAAAAGTTCATTAAAGATTCTTTTCCTTTAACCGCAGCCTTTAATGCCGGTAATGCAAATCCACCAATATCTGCTCCTAATGCTATTGCTTTAGCCACTTCTAATCCGTTCCTTACTCCACCGCTACCAATTATAGTCCCATCTTGCGCAATGCTTCTTACTTCTACAATTGAGGCAGCAGTTGGGATACCCCAATCTAAAAATAATTTAGCACTTTCAGCCTTCCAATTATTTCTCCTTAACCCTCTATACATTTCAACTGAAACCCAACTTGTTCCTCCTGTTCCAGAAGTATCAAAGTATTTTATTCCATTCTCATAAAACATTTTAGTAACTTCCATTGATAATCCAGATCCAGATTCCTTAATTATAATCGGAACTTTAAGGGATTTTGAGATATCAATAAGTTTATAGAGAATTTCAATAGAATAATTTGGTTCTCCTTCTGGTTGGAATACTTCTTGAGCAGAGTTAAAATGAATAGCTATTGCATCTGCTTCAATCATTTGAATAGCTTCTTCTACTTGTTCAAGACTATAACCTTTAACAAACTGAGGAGCACCTAAATTTGCTATTATTGGAGAATTTGGTGCTTTTTTCCTAACTATGGAAAAAGTTTCTTTTGTTTCTTTTTTCTCTATAGCAATTCTCTGACTTCCTACCCCCATACCTAAACCTAACTCTTCTATTACTTCGGCTATTGTTTCATTTATTTTACCTAATTCTGGTAAACCGCCCGTCATTCCAGTAATTATGATAGGGGCTGACATCTTTTTACCTAAGAAATTAGTAGTTGTGCTAACATCAGCTAATGAGAAACCTGGCAAGGATTGATGAATAAGAGTAACATCCTCAAATAATGTACTTCCAAATTCTACATTTTCATATAAACAGATCTCTACATGTTCTATCTTACGATTAGTTATTGAAATGTTCTTCACCCCTTAATTCAATAACACTAGCATAATTTAAATCCCAAATTATTTTCCAATCTAATCTGACGGGAGATGGGATAGAGTATAAGGAAAACCATAGTCCGTTTTCAACTCTTATTAAATTTACATCTTGTGTTTCAGCAAATTCCACCGGTAAAATTCCTAGTAAATGAATTAATGAATTATCAATATAGTTATAGTTATCAGGAAGAGGGTAACTATAAAGTAACTCAATTTTAAATTTCTTTAAGTTTATAGGAACGGGATCTTCTTCATCACGATATAAGATGTCTTTTCCTAATATCAAGGCTCTTCTTAATCCTCTTATTAATTCAGAATTATAAATTGCATCGTCAATCATACTAAGTATATCGTTCATTTCTTCATTGGAAATTGGAAGACTGCATTTTTTTATTGCCTCTTGAAAATATAGCTGGGATAAGTAAACATATTTAGTGGCATAAGGTATCTTCCCTCTTAAGTTCAAATTAACATTACATTCGAAACCAGTAGCTTCCTTAAAATAAGTGAAAAATTGATCTGGTAATTCAGAGGGCTCAGTAATTATTTCTACATTAGCACTAGCAAATGTTACAAGAATTGGATTATTCACACCTTTAAGTGGTATTCCAAATAGTGCTATTGGTAAACTAATCACCGAACCTCACTGAAAGATATCCTACCACAGAACTTTTATCTCCAGAAGTATCTCCAGATGTTGCATGCTTTAGCACATATGGCTTCTTATTGAATTTCTTAGCTAGTATTAATACTGTCATCATTGGACCAAAACCACATGCCGTTACATCTTTTTCTTCAACAACATTAAATAAACCCTTATAATCTAGGCTTAGTATTTTTTCTATTGCCATATTGTCTTTTTCTATTGTCTTTTCATGAGGTTCATAATGATTCATATCACTACTTGCTATAACTACGATGTCTCTATCTTTATACTTCTGCATAATCTTAGCAATTCCCTCAGCTAAATACTCAGAAATTTCCGGTGTTTGCATCATAATTACTATTGGTACGATTTTTGTTTTTGAATCAAAGAAATATTGTAAGAAAGGAACTTGCACTTCTATCGAATGTTCATAAAGGTGAGCTTTTTCATCTATATCTATTACTTCGGATTCTCTAACTAGATCCATAGCTATTTGTTCATCAATCTCAATTTCTCCTAAAGGTGTTTTCCATTTTCCTTTAGGCCATAAGGAAACATAAGAACCCAAACCAGTATGATTAGGACCTAATATTATTACAGTGTCTGGTATGCCTTCAGAAGCTAAATAATAATAAGCATGAGCAGCAACTGGACCACTATACATATAACCAGCATGAGGGACTATAAAGAAAAGATTATTTCTTTTACTTCTTTGAGGAGGTACTTGAGGGATTTTCCCAGGTCCTAAAGGGTGTAAAAAACTCCATTCTATTTGTTTTTTTAACTTATCTTCTTCTCCTTCATAAAATGCACCAGCAACAGCTGGTAATCTTATCATTCTACTAGCCTCGTCTCAAAGTCTTCAACTCTCTGAGGAATTTCTCCTTCTGGTGGTATTTCCCTTCTCTCTCTCAAAATCTGTCTTGCTAAGACCCAATAAAGTAATGCAAGCGATTTTCTTCCTTTATTATTAGCTGGTATTATGAAATCGACAAAATCAACCTTAGCATCAGTATCTGCAAAAGCTACTACTGGTATACCAACTTTTGATGCTTCTTTTATAGCTTGTAAATCAGTTCTAGGATCTGTAGCTACTATAACTTCCGGTTCTATATGATTAGGTAATTGAGGATTTGTAAGTATTCCTGGTGGAAATCTACCTACAATAGCCCTTCCTCTAATAACTTCAGCAAACTTAGTTACTGGAGTAAAAGCATATGGTCTTGAAGTGACTGCCAAAATATTTTCTGGAGTAAAGCGAGATAAGAACCTTGCTGCTATTCTTAATCTTTCGTCAATTTTTCTTACATCCAGAACATAAAGACCTTCTGGCCTAACTCTATAAACAAATTTCTCCATATACTTAGTGCATGTATGTGTACCTATATGTACTCCAGCAGATAAGTACGTGTCCAATGGTACTAATAGTTCTATTACAGCCCCTTTTTCTGACTTTTGAAGTTCTGCCTTCTCTTCTTCACTTAATTGACCTTCTTTTTCTTTCTCACTCATAAATTACACCTCAAATTGGTCTAGTGTAATGAATTACCTCCTTTATAATATCTACGTGAGATAAAAGCATTCTCCTACAACAATACCTTTTAACACCTAAATCATCTAATACTTTTCCGGGATCTTCTCCATTAGAAACTCTAGTTATGAATGGTTCCCATTTATCACCAATAAGGGAACCACAAGTAAAACATCTAATTGGAATAATCATAAAAATTCACCTATATGCCTTCTGCCTCCATCTTCTTGCACTATATCTCATCCATTTTTCTGATTCTGTTTGCCTTGGATCACCAGCTAACATTGTCCTATCATATACCTTGTATATTTCTTCTAATTCCTTACTTCCAGTGAATTTCACTAGTGCTCTAGCTAAGGCCATTCTAGCAGCATCAGCTTGACCCATCACTCCTCCTCCTTCAACATAAATTTTTGCATCTATAGAAGATGATATCTTCTCACCAGCTAATAATAATGGTTCCATAATTTTCATCCTTACTACTTCCATAGGAATTATTTCTAATGGTATATCATTTACAAATACTCTTCCCTTACCTGGAGTAAGATAACATCTAGCTCTAGCCATTTTTCTTCTAGCATAAGTAATTATAACTTGTGACTGCTGACTCATTGACTAAAACCTCCTAATAATTTCGATAATTCACCAACAGTTATATATTTACCTTTCAATCTTTTCACATCAGCATCCTCAAATCTTATCATTTGTTTATCCTTATATTCAGCTGGAATACCTATAAAGACTATCAAATTCTTAAACATCATTTTTCCAGATTTGTTCTTAGGTAACATACCTCTTACGGTTCTTTTTACTATATTTATGGGAGTTCTTGGTCTTTTAATTGTATTTTTTTCTGGATTTTGGAATTTTCTTACACTAAATACTAAACTATAACCTCTTACAACTCTAGCCCTAGGCCCACTAATTATGGCTTTTTCAGCATTAACAACAACAACCCTCTTTCCTTGAATTAAGAGTTTTGCAATATGTGTAGCCATTCTTCCTAATATTTGATTTTCAGCATTGACAACAATTAATTGTTCACTCATCCTTTCATCAACCTCACATTCTTAAAATCTTTTACCTCTTCAAGTGCTTTGTATAAACTTATAACTTTTCCTCCACTTTTTTCTATTTTTTCTTTAGCAGACTTAGAAAAAGATAAAGCTACTACTGTAACTGGATGATCTAAATTTCCAATCCCTAATACTTTCCCTGGAACAACTACTACATCATTTGGTTTAGTATACTTATTTATTTTATAAATGTTAATATAAGGACGTTGTCTACTTGGTTTTTGTAGTTCTTCTGCCACCCTTTTCCATAAAGGCTTTTTCTGCTTGCTTAGTAAATCAATGAGCTTTCTAACCATTATGTTTGTACTTCCAGTCCTTGCGACCATCTTATAGACCCTCTACCAGCTTTTTTAATTGATTAAGTTTACGTAATAAACTTTTCCCAGCCTCTATTAAAATTCTCTCTGGCTTTAAACTTCCTACAGATTCAATCTCTAAAATGTACTTATTCTCTATCGCTGAGATAAAGATATTATTTTCACAATACTTTATACACTCCTCGCAAAGAGTACAAGCAACTTCATTTTTTACAAATAATTTTCCATTTTCCATTCCAAAAACCCCTTCTGGACAAACTTCAAAAGCCTTTTCACAATTTCCCTTAACTTCTACATGAGGATAGTGTCTTACTACAGCTATACTTACTGGACTAAATTTTATATGTTCCTTTCCATATCCAAGACGTAATCTTGCTTCTAACGTAACTTTTTGCTTAGGACCTAATAAGACAATGGGTATATTCCCAGAAATAGGTACTATAGCTGGATCATCAGTCTTTAAATCTCTAGAATAAACCATCACTGTCTCTCCTTCATTTGCTCCTACATCTAAATATACTCTAGCATAACAACCATCACAATTTTCCTTACATTCAGCACATTCTTCTGGTGGTCTATAATGATCTAATGCCTCATCAGAGGAAAACGGTATCATCGCTAATCTATGTGCCAGAATTTCATCATAAAGAGGACTATTATTTTCTATAAAATACACTTCATCTACAGCCATTATTGGTACATACAAAATTGAGGCTCTTCTTATTGAATTAACTAATTCTAAAGGATAATTCTCAACGATAAGCTTAAGAGAATTATTTTCTTTACTTAATAAAGAAATAGGCATAGTACGTCAGACTCTTCTTCCTCTTCTGCCTCCTGGCCTCCTAATACTGTCATGAGGTATTGGTGTAACATCTTCAATCCTACCAATAATAAAACCAGCTCTTGCTAAAGCTCTTATAGCTGGTTGCGCACCAGGACCAGGTGTTTTAGAACCGTAACCACCTTGTGCTCTAACTTTTATATGTATTGCAGATATTCCCTTATCAAATGCTTCCGTAGCGGCTTTATTTGCAGCTAACATAGCAGCGTAAGGTGATGGTTTTTCTCTGTCCGCTTTAACTACCATACCACCAGAAGCTCTAGAGATTATTTCAGCACCAGTAATATCTGTTATAGTTATTAATGTATTGTTCTGAGATGCATAAACTCTAGCTATACCCCACCTAATTTCACGCCTGCTGGACATTTTCTTCACCTTGTTGAGTTGGAGGATGTTGTTTGAATGGAGAAGTTGGATAGAAGTCTATTAAATCTTCCTCTCCTCTCATAACAATATAACCTGGAGAAGTGACTCTTCTACCACCTATTGCTATGTGCCCATGTACTATAAGTTGTCTGGCTTGGTATATTGTTCTGGCAAGACCTTTCTTATAGACTATTGTCTGTAGTCTTCTTTCAAGATAATTTTCTTCATTTAATCCAAGAATATCATCTAGGGTAGCATTATCTTTCTCTATTATTCCCATTCTATATAATTTTTGAATTAACTGTTTTTCTCTTGTAGATCTCTCTGCTGGGGGTAAAGCTAACAATGACCTTGCTTGGTGCCTAAACTTTCTTATTATTGTCTGGGCTAACCATAATTCTCTTTTGTTTCTTAGCCCGTATTTACCAATAAGAACTTGCTCTTTTTCTAAGTTAATTCTTATCCAAGGATGACCTGGGCCTTCCCACTTTCTTCTGCTTTTCTTAGGATCACCCATTTAAATCACCCTTGTTTCTTTTCACCACCAGAAGAAGCTTGAGCCTTTTGCTGTTGTTGTGCAGGTTGAGCAGCTTTAGATCTTCTCACACCTACTGTAACTCCAGTTCTTCCAGTAGTCCTTGTCCTCTGTCCTCTAACCTTTAACCCTAACGAGTGTCTAACACCTCTCCAGCTCTTTATTTTCTTTTCTCTTTCTATATCATTCCTAACGTAAAATATAAGATCTGAAGTTACTAAATGCATGTCAATACCACTTTCATAATCCTTTCTTCTATTATACATCCAATTTGGCACTTCAAGTATTTTCTTATCTGTTAGATAGTTTTCAATTTTCTTTATATCCTCATCACTTAGTTCTCCTAACCTTCTATCTTTATCTAAACCAAGTTTAAAAACTATCGCCCTAGCTGTATTATATCCTATGCCTTTAACCATTGCTAAAGCATAAGGCACTTTCATAGTTCCGTCTACATCCTGACCAAAAAGCCTGACTATGTATTTAAACTGCTGTTGCTGAGACATTAAATATCAACTGATACACCTAATATTTAACTCCCTTTTAAAGTTTTCAACACTTTTTCCTTTTTGGCTTTTGCAATCTGAGTAGCTAATTCTAAGCTTTTCTCTATATAATCTTCAGTATAAGGAGAGTAGTTACCAATAACTTGCTTTATTGGAGTATAAGGAGATTCTCTAAACATAGGTTTTAACGGGGAATCAGTTTCATCAATTATTGGATAATCTTTATATTTTGTCACTTTCCCAATAATTTCAGCTCTTATTCCTGAAGAATTTAATTTATTCTTAACCAATTCAGGATTATCAGTAAATATCAAGATAGAATCTATAGATATACCGAAGGGATCAACTCTTAAATTCTGTAACATAGATAAGACTTTCTGATTAATAAGTGATAAAAATTTATTTTTATCAATTTGTAATGTCACGTTATTTTCTGAAATTTCTAAAGCTGAAGCTCTAATACCTCCATTAGTTACATCCGTCATAGAATGAATAAATTCAGATAATTCATTACTAGCGATTTTACAGCTCACTAGATCTTTTATATTTAGGGTTTCATATATTACGTCATAAAAACCATTATATATTGCAGTAGTCGTTATTGTACCTCCACCGTTACCCTCTGTCATAATAATATATTGTCCTTCTGCTATATTTTTTCTTGAAAAATATTTATTTTTCACAATCCCTATTGCACCAACTCCTCCACTTATTCTTTCCCCAATCACCATATCTCCCCCAATCCTTAGAGTACTGCCAGAAAGAATTGGTATGTTTAAGGCTTCGGTTACTGTAGCAACACCGGCCTCAAAATCTAATAACATTCCTACATCACTATCATCTGACAAATGAATATCTACTATTACTCCTGCTGGTTCTGCGCCCTTTACCATTATATCCCTTAATGCAGCTTTTGTAGCATGAAAAGCGGCTAAGAATGGAAAATAAGCTAACCTAGAGTGAATACCATCTACTGATGCTATTATTCCCTTATTTATTCTAGCATCTTCATATCCTTCTAAATTTGCAATTTCTAAAATTTTATTGTGTATAATATGATCTCCTATTCCTCTGGAACCTAATCCAGCTTCACCAGCCTTAATATTTGTTCTTGGAAATTCAAAAAATTCTCCCTTTATATTTATTGATTTTTCTACTTCTTTAATTATAGCCTCAACAATTTTTTCTTTCAAAGGATAATTTTTGCCTTTATAAAATTCTATTTCCTCTATGAGTTTACGTCTAATTTCATCCTTATCTGGGTAAAGTTTTCTTGCTATTCCTTCTAAATCCATATATTCTAGTTAGTTAAATATTAGCTTATGAAGATAATTTCAAAAGAATTCACTGTAAAAACGAGAAGTAGATTTGATAGCATAGACATAACTGAACAAGTAAGTGAAGCTATAAAGGGAATAAATAATGGGATTGCTCATGTAATAGTTAAACATACTACTTGTGCTATAATAATTAATGAAGCTGAAAGCGGGTTAATGAAAGATTTCTTGAACTGGGCTAAGAAATTAGTTCCACCAGATGGTGAATTTGAACATAATATTATAGATAATAATGGACATGCTCATGTAATTTCAGCAATAATTGGAAATTCTAGAGTAGTGCCTATTATAGAAGGAAAATTAGATCTAGGGACTTGGCAAAGAATAATTTTACTCGAATTTGATGGACCTAGAACTAGGACAGTATTAGTGAAAAGTATGGGAGAATAATAGCTTTTTTACCACTTTTTTATTAATTATCTCTGATATTCCATGCCACCTGGGTTTTTCTCTATACTTGATAAGATTCAGTATTGTTATACTTCTGAATGCATAGAAAAAGTAGTTAATGAATATCTCTTTTCACTAATAAAAGAAAGTGGTAGTAGTAATAATATAAAGCTATTTAACGATGATGATTCCGTAACAGAAAATGAATTCTTTAATTATTATAAATTTAGTGAGGCATTACTAGAAAAAGCTATTGAAAATGACATTGATCTCTCGATTATTATAAATGATCTTGAAGGAAAACTTGGTAAGACTCATCCAATTGTTGTTCTTTTAAAACAGTTCCTAATTGAGGAATAGAATTTTTTATTGCTTTTGCCTCTTTAACTTTGGGGATACTTACTTTGAATGTAGAGGAAAAAATTAAAATTATATCAAAAAACACAGCAGAGATAGTAACTATAGATGAGTTGAGAAAAAAGCTTGAGGAGAATCAAAAATTAAAGGGATATATAGGCTTTGAGCCTAGTGGGTTATTTCATATAGGCTGGTTAATTTGGGCACAGAAGTTAAAGGACTTAGTTGATGTTGGAGTAGATATGTCTATATTAGTAGCTACATGGCATGCTTGGATAAATGATAAACTTGGCGGGAATCTAGATAAGATTAAACTTGCTGGGCAATATGCTATTGAAGTTCTTAATGCTTACGGCGTTGATATGTCTAAAGTTAAAGTTGTTTATGCTGAAGACTTAGTTAAAGATAGTAATTACTGGGCTTTAGTAATAAGAATTGCAAAAAATACTAGTTTAGCTAGAATGAAAAGAGCTTTAACCATAATGGGAAGAAAAGCTGAAGAAGCTGAACTGGATACTTCAAAACTAATTTATCCGGCAATGCAAGTTGCTGATATCTTATATCAAGATCTCGATATAGCATTAGGTGGAACTGATCAAAGAAAGGCTCATATGTTAGCTAGAGATGTGTCTGACAAATTAGGCAAAAAGAAAGTAATTGCAATACATACACCCCTACTTATAGGATTACAAGGGGGGCAGAGGATGGAAGGCGTTGAAGAAGACGATTACTTAGCTAGTGTAAAGATGAGTAAATCCAAACCAGAGACTGCTATATTTGTACATGATCCACCAGAAGTCGTTGAAGCAAAATTAAGAAGTGCTTATTGCCCAAAAGGAGTTGTAA
The DNA here is from genome assembly GCF_009729055.1 of Sulfurisphaera ohwakuensis. Lineage (GTDB taxonomy): Archaea > Thermoproteota > Thermoprotei_A > Sulfolobales > Sulfolobaceae > Sulfurisphaera > Sulfurisphaera ohwakuensis. The sequence goes on from NZ_CP045484.1 coordinate 2,043,218, forward strand.
TTGATAATCCAGTTCTACAAATAAACAAGTATATAATATTCGCTAAAGATAATGCTACATTAAAAGTAGAAAGGGATATTAAATATGGTGGAGATATAGAATTTAAATCGTATGAAGAACTTGAAAAAATATATTCAGAAGGAAAATTACACCCATTAGACTTAAAGCTTGCTACAGCGAGAAAATTAAATGAAATATTAGACCCAATAAGGAAAAAATTAGAATCAAAAACCGAATTCACGCTTCTCGTAGAAGAACTTGAAAAAGGAGTAACAAGGTGAAAAAATGAAATATAATATAGTCTTAAAATTTGAAGTAGAAGGAATAGTAGACAAACCGGATGTAATAGGAGCAATATTCGGACAAACAGAAAACTTATTTGGAGAAGAATTTGACTTAAGAGAATTACAAGATAAGGGAAGACTTGGAAGAATTTACGTTAACATAAATACTAGTAAAAACAAGACAGAAGGAGAGATAATAATACCATCTAACTTAGACCGAATAGAAACAGCATTAATAGCAGCAATGGTAGAAAATGTAGATAAAGTAGGTCCATATAATGCAAGATTTAAGCTCGTCGAAATCCAGGATATAAGAGAAGAAAAAATAAAGAAAATTATTGATAGAGCTAAAGAGATTTTAGGTACATGGACGAAAGAAAAGACATTAGATATTAAAGAGGTAATTTACGAAATATCATCAGCTGTTAAGGCAGGAGAGATAATAGAATATGGTCCAGACAGATTACCTGCAGGACCAGATGTAGATAAGGATCCAGAGTTAATAATCGTAGAAGGAAGAGCTGATGTCATTAATCTATTAAGATATGGATACAAGAATGTAATAGCAATAGAAGGAGCCACTGGAAAGATACCCCAAACTATAATAGATCTTGCTAAGCAAAAGAAGACTGTTATAGCGTTTCTTGATGGAGATCATGGCGGAGATTTAATACTTAAGGAACTTTTGGCAAATAATGTAAAAATTGATTATGTTGCTAGAGCTCCTACAGGTAAAGAAGTCGAAGAATTAACTGGAAAGGAGATAAACAAATCATTAGCAAATATGATGACTGTAGCACAATATATGAAGAAACAGCAAGAAGCTCAACAAGCATTAAAAGAAGCATTAGCACCTGAAAGCCAACCTCCAATAGTTGTTTCAAAACCAACTACTCCCGAGCAAATAAAAGAGATAACAATTAAGATACCGCAAAATATTATTGAAGAGATTAAAAAATTACCTGGAACATTAGAAGGAATAATGTTTGATGAAAATTGGAATCCCATAGAGAGGATCCAAGTAAGAGATATTGTACAAAGACTTGAGAATTTAACTGATAATCAAAATATTAGTTATATAATATTTGATGGTGTTATAACTCAGCGTTTATTAGATTTAGCTTCAGCAAAGAATATTAAACTCTTAGTAGGAGCAAGAATAGGAGGAATATCGAAAAGACCTAAAAACGTAGAAATCTTAACTATGGCAGACTTATTTACTTCTTAAAGAAACTCAAAATATCTACGCCACCAGTTTTAAGTGAACTTTCTTTTACTCCAAACCCTTCCAAAATTCTTAATGCAACTGGTATTATTTGTTTATCTATATAATATTCTACGTCAATCTTGTTTTTCTCTTTAACCAAAAAGTATGGCTCAGCTTTATCAGAAATTTTTCCAGATCCCTTTACAATAACGTAACCTATCTTAACACCTTTAGACACTAAATATCCAGCCTTTGCCGCTTTTTTAGCTGCAACTACATGAGGGGCTGTAACATCATATTCATCTAAGTTTTTATCGATTGTCTTCCATATTATTAAATCCTCTATTCTAAAGTTATACCTTCTTAAATCAAATATGACTGATTTAACATATTTTATTGCATCCTCAACCTTTCCAGATTTAAGAATTAGCTCAATTACATTAGTTTGAACTTGCTTAGCTAAATCACACCAGTCTCCTCTAACAGCCTCAAACCCGACAATATCTATCTTACCATCTTCAGTTAATCCAGCATAGCGTTTCTTATTCTCAGTAAAGAATACCCTTTTATATATTTTATCTATTTTAATTTCTAATCCGAATTTGGAAGATATTTCTGTTATTAATGAATTAATATCCCCTCCTCCCTTAACAAAAATAGAATCAGTATCGCCATATATTACTGTAAAACCTTTTTCTTTAGCAATTTTTGCTGAGTCAGATATTATTTGTCTTCCCCAGGCCGTAACAGCTTCCGCACCCTCTTTACTGTACCATCTTGCACCTAACCAACCCATATAACCATAAAAGGCATTTGCCATTACTTTTAGAGCTCTTTGCCTCGCATCCAATACTCTCTTGTCATATTCATCTATTGTTTTCTCCATTAACTTCTTTACTTCCTTCCTCTCTTGTATTAGTTTTTCAAGTACATTTTTATATAACCCAGGAGGTTCTTTTCTAAATTTATGTCCTACTGGAGAGACCCAGCAATTTTCACATTCTCCCTTTACTAGAGTATCAGGACCAATGTTATATTTTATCATAATTGAGGGATACATTGAAGAGAAATCCAATACGTAAACCTCTTCATGAATTCCTGGTAATGGTGAAATTACTAGACCTCCTTCATAACTTTCATATTCTCTCTCCTCTTTATTTGGGATAAGTTCATTATATTTATACGCCTCTCTCATTAATAGCCACTCAACTCTATGACCAACACTAGCCATGGAAAGTTGATCTAATGGTAATCCGCTAATTCTGGTTAGTTCAATCCCAAAGGGTATGAATACTTCTCCTAAAAGATACGCGGATTTTGCATCATCTAAGTTATATTTAAGTAGAATATCTCGTTTCTTCTCATCATCCCAATACTTCGGAATATCATACCATTCCACAATTGTTCTTTTCTCCTTAGGTAATACACCTAAATAGTCTGCTATATTTTCAAGAGTTTTAACTTTTACTTCTTGTATAGATTGGGCAAAACCATATAGATCAACATTTAACCTCCCAGTTATTGAGTAATGCCCATAAACTCCTTGAGATGGTTCACCGTTAACTCTCCTTCCTACATCTAATCTAATTCCTCTTATATTTGCCCTTTCTAGTAAATAGGGCCAATCAAAATTGTTTATATTATATCCTACAATAATGTCAGGATCATAGGTTTGTACAAAATTAATAAATTCACGTATAGCCCTTAAATCATCATACTTATCAGCTAAAAATTGCTTACCTCCTTCTTTTGTCCACACTCCAATTATTATAACAGGATCTCTCCTTGGATTAGGAGAACCGTATTTATTATAAACCTCAATATCAAAAGCCAAAACTTTAAGCTCTGGTATTTTATCTTCATAGAGCTTATTTATTTTCTTTAATTCATAAACTTTCTTGACTCTAAAATTATTCTCTTTTATTTCTTCTACTTCAGCCTCAATCCAATAAAAAGGCTTTAGATTATTGTCTATCGAATATCTCATATAAAAGCGAATATCTGCCTCTAAAACACTCTTTACTCCTTTTATTTTCGCTACCTCATCTCTATACACTCTTACATAAGCTGGAATTACTGTTTCTATTTTTAAAACCTTTACAGGTGAGCCAAAGTATTTCTTTTCTTCTACGTCTATTGAAGTAATCGGCGAGTATGGTTTACTAAGTTTTAATATTTCCTTTCTGATTTCATCAATGTTATAGCTATCATCTACCAACGCATAGAAATATGGACGGAATTTTTTCTCTAATAATACAACCCTATTACCCTCTTTATCAATAACCCAAATATAAATAACGGGTTTATTTTCAACTACATCATATGAGAAGTCAAGTATAAAGAAATTATCAATCATAAATAATTAGTATATAAGATAAGATTTATTTTTAATTATTCGAAGCTCTTATCCTTAGAAAAGCTTTTAACCATTATAAATGCATGTTTACCTCTTCCATAATAGTTTTTCTGAAGTTTTACTATGATGTAACCAAGTTTGTGATAGAATTCAATCGCTGTCTTATTTTTGAGGTTAACCTCTAGATATGAATGAGTACATTTATATTCCTTAAATCTCTTTTCTAGCTCCTTTAAAAGAAGAGAACCTATTCCTTTTTCTCTGTAGTCTTTCTTTACTGCTATCGATACTACATGACCACGATAACCAAATTGAATTATTCCTAGACTATATCCCACTACAACATCTCCTTGTTTAGCTACTAAAAATAGTTCTCGTGACAAATAATAATAAGCCTTTAGCAAAGAATAAGGATAAGGGTCCTCAAAACTCTCAATCTCTACTTCATACACTTTTGGTAGGTCGTTTTCATCTACATTAGTTATAATTATCACTATCTCTCGTATAAATTATGTATTATGAAGATTTTAGAGTTTGATGATAAAAAGGGGATAATGAAATTACATATAGAGAATGAGGATGATTTATGGATATTACATATTATACTAAAAAAAGGTGATAGAGTAGTTGCAAAAACTACTAGAGACGTTAGTATGGGAAGAGAAAGCAGAAGAATACCAATGATTATCAAGTTACAAGTAGAATATACTGAATTTCAATCATTTACAAGCAGGCTCAGAATTCATGGGATAATATTAGATGCACCAGAGAGATTCGGAATAAAAGGTTCTCATCATACAATAAACCTTGATATTGGAGATGAAATTGTAATAGAGAAAGATCATTGGAATAAATTTGAGATCGAGAAGATAAAAAGGCAAGAGGAAAAACATCTAAAGATGCTAATAGTTCTCGTTGATTTTGATGAATATCTTATTGCACTTCCAATGAAGCAAGGTATAAGAATACTAGCGGAAAAATCATTAAGAACCCCAAATAAGGAAGAAGAAAATATCATAGAAGAGAATGCGAAAGAAGTTGCTAATGAAGTACTTTCCTATGCAAAATCCCTAGGTATAGAAGTCGTATTACTTGCAGGGCCAGGACCTTTTAAGGAAATAGTATCCAATTTTTTAAAGAATATAAAACTTTACGTAGATAGTGTATCCTCAGCTACAAGAAGTGGACTAAATGAAATTTTGAAAAGAGATATAATAGATCAGATTAGCAGAGATTACGAAATTTCAGAAGAAACCAAGATAATGGAAAAAATAATGGAAAATTTAGCTAAAAACACTGGATTAGTGGCATATGGAAAGGAGGAAGTTAAGAAAAGTGCAGAATACGGTGCTGTAGATAAATTGCTAGTAATTGAGGATCTTTTATCTTCAGATGAAGAAGAAAGAATGGAAATTGAGAAGATAATGGAAGAAGTAGAAAATAAAAACGGGAGAGTTTTGATAGTTCCTAAAGATTCTCCTATCTATTATGAAGTAAGAAATCTCACTGGACTGGTAGCTTTACTTAGATTTAGAATAAACTAACTTTTCAGAAATCCTTAGTCTTCTCGAGTCTGGATGCTCTTCGACAAGCCAAATTTCATCAGCATTAATTACGTTAACAAATTCTGGAGAGATGCTCCAGAATTCTCTCTCTTTTTCCCCGTAATCTGATAAGTCTTCTTTACTTTTTACTATTGCCCTAACTATTGTACCTTCACCAGTATAATTTTCATAAGGCTTTGCTGAATATTTTATAATCCTTAAAAACCTAGTTCTAGTCTCTACGATATCTTTATAAACTGAACTACAATAGTGCAAGGCTATTTTAGAATCTTCAAATTTTTGTAGAATACGTAAAGCAGACTCAAAACTTCCTTTTACACCAGCCACACCATGCGATATCTTAAAACCTCTAGCATTAAGAAGCTGATAGTTTCTCTCTGTAAGCTCTAATTCATTAATATTAACAAATTTCACACCTTTTTCAATAGCCCATTTTATTATTTTTTCAGCATATTCTTCTTCTCCAGGTATTGCAGGAATCTCTAGGCCTACATCAAAACTGTATTTAAGTGCTTTTTCTATAGCTTTAAGATACTCATCCTTTACTGGATGAAATCTTATTTCATCTAATCCTACTTTGTCCAGTTCACGTAGTACATCATTAGTTACATATCTTCCGCTTGTGTATAGATGAATATGAAACTCCTCTCCAAATTCATCTTTTAATAACCTAATGAGACTTACTACCCTATCAATAGCAAGAATAGGATCACCACCAGTAATCCCAGCACCTAAGGCATTCATCCTATATGCTTCATAAATATAGTCTAGGAGTGAAGAAACATGAGTCTCATTTGCAAACATAACATCTTTTCCAAATCTTTCATAACTAACTGGACAATAATAGCATGAATCTCCGCATTCTCCGGTTATATAAACAACAAGTTTACCACCTAGTCTACATAATTCACAGCCTTTGGGTAAAAATAAATTATAAAGACCTATATCTGGATTACCCTTGAGCAAGCTTATTCTCAATAAACTTTCTAACATACTCCCTTTTAACTTCATCTAAAAGTTGTCTTAATTGTCTTATCTCTTCATCCTTACTTAATGGTTTGTTAGCCTGTAATTTAGGCGAACCCTCATTACCACCTTCTGGATAATACCAATCCTTAAACCAGGTAAACCCAGCCTTAAGTAAGGAAAACCCTAAAGGTGTATCTACTGGTGAATAACCCTTAAGTAACATTTCTCTAGTCTCTTTATCTCTTACATAAGTTACAAATAATTTCCCACCAGCTGGTAAGAAGTTATATATAAATTTAAAGAATTCATCTTCAATACCTTCTTTTCTAAGCCATGGAGAGTAATCAATTTCTAGCCAAGGTAAATAATAACCCCTTCCTTCAAAATAAAATGCTAATCCAACTTCTCTGTTATTTACATAAACCGTGAATCTCTTTAATTCTTTAATGTGAGTTTGTGCTATATCCTTACTTTCAATAGTAAGTTTACCTATCTTTCCGTTAAGCATTTATCATCCTCCTGAAAAATTTATTATTTTTACTTAGGTTTCTAATAGCAAATTCAAAGTTTTCATCGTCACCTAACTCGTATTTTAGGAAGACACCAGTATGACCTCTTTCCTCTCTCTTTTCTAATAAATTCTCCCTTTCTAGTATAGTATCATGAGATATTTTTAATAGTTTAACAGCATAATCCTCATTTCCTATAAGAGGAATTTGTATATGTCCTTTTTCGGTTGGAATAATTATTTCTAAGTCTTTATTAACTCCAGGTACTCTCTTGCCTTTAAGAAGATCTTCCAGTGAAATGATTCCACCGAAATAGTAAAATTCTATTTCCTTTCTCTTCAATTTATTTAAAGGAAATGAAATTACTTCCTTCTCTTCTTCATCTAGGGAAATATAAGCTTTAGGAGTTGAACTCGGTGTCGCTTGAACTATGAATTTATGATGATGAGGAATAAGCTCTATCTTTAACATATCTGGATTGAAAATTATAATATCTATATCACTATCTTTTTTAACGTCGCCTCTGGCTACTGAGCCATATATGTATCCTTCCATGCCAAGGCTTTTAATTTGCCTTAATATTTCTATTGCTCTTTCTCTCTTGTTCTTTAATATTTCCCAATGCTCCCGACTATACTCTATTTCCATAACTATTTAATAGTTAAGATTACTCCTTATATTTTGTGAATACAGCAGAAGTATTTGGTATCTCACTAATTGTTTTTTGGGGTTTAATGTATCTATTGAGGAAAAAACTTGAAGGGAAAGGATTTCAAATATACCCATTTTTACTACTATGGAGAAAAAATACAAGAAGTGAATGGTTCCCTAAAATAGCCAGAAGTAATTGGTATAAGGTCTTTGAAAAAATTGGAGTAGGACTTGGAGTAATATCATTAATATCTGGAATAGCCCTAATCTTCTATGTAATCAGTGAATTTATATCACCTAAAGCACCGCAGTCAGCACAATTACGTTTAGAACCTGTAATACCCGGTGTAACTATAGGTATTAATCAATTACCATATATTCTTTTAGCTATAGGTATTTCAGTTACACTACATGAACTTGCTCATGCAGTATCAGCTACTTCTAATAATGTGAAAGTACGAAGTGGTGGATTTTTATTCCTTATCTTTTTCCCTGGAGCATTTGTAGAGCCTGATGAAGAAGAATATAACTCATCAAATTATTCAGTGAGACTTAAGATACTTTCAGCAGGATTAGCTGTTAATCTAATTCTTGCTGCAATGTTCTTCCCCTTGGCAATATATTTGCCACCAATGTTGTCACAAGGATTACAAATTGTAGGAGAGCTTAAGAATTATCCAGCATATAATTCATCAATTCCAGTTAATAGTATTATCCTTGGCATTGATGGACATTCAATTCATACTTCAACACAACTTGAAATTTATTTACATCGAGGTGGAATACAAACACTTACATTGTTATTTCCTAATGGAAGTATTGGAAATGTAAGCGTTAATATTTCAGATCCTCAACATTTATTGGGAGTTTACCTTACGTATTATTTCCCTCCCTTTATCTACTCGCTATTAGATTTTATAATCTGGATGTTTACAATCAACTTCAGCTTAGCACTATTTAATGGAGCACCATTAATAATAACAGATGGAGGAAAGGTGTTTAACGAGTTACTTAAAAAATTAGGAGTCAATGAAAAAACATCATATCTTATTCAAGGCATAATTACAATGCTCTTTATATCTGCAATCTTACTTTCTATCAATCCTCTTCAATAATTTTACTACTAAGCATTGGGAAAGGTATAACTTCTTTTATACTATAATTGTTTGTGAGCAACATTACAAGTCTGTCAATACCAATACCTAGTCCTCCAGTAGGAGGCATGCCATAGCTTAAAGCTCTAACAAAATCCACATCATAAGGATGAGCCTCTTCATCCCCTCTTCTAAACATCTCTTGTTCCTGTTTGAATAATTTGTCTTGAAGAATAGGGTCGTTTAACTCAGTATAGGCATTTGCAAGCTCCATTCCAGCTATAAATAACTCAAATCTTTCAACTAAACCTGGTTTACTCCTATGTGGTTTACATAATGGTGTAGTCTCTATGGGATAATCTAAAATGAACGTTGGTTGTATTAAGTTAGGCTCTACTAATTTATCAAATAGTTTCTCTATCATTAAACCCCTAATATACATGTTACCCCTAGGTTTCAGACCATATTTATCCATCAAATTCTTTAACTCCTCATCACTTACGTTTTCAACATTTTTGCCTAAAGCTTCTGAAAGAGCATCATAAATTGTTACTTTTTTAAATTGTGAGAAATCTATTTCATAATCTTTACCGCTTATGGTATACTTAATTTTAGTATCGTGAAAAACACTTTTAACCACATATTGTAGCATATCTTCTGTTAATCTCATAATATCGTTGTAATCTGCATAAGCCCAGTATAACTCCATTAGAGTAAATTCAGGGTTGTGAGTTACATCAATATCTTCATTTCTAAAGACTTTCCCTATTTCAAAAACTTTATTGAAACCACCTACTATAAATCTCTTAAGATATAGTTCGAGAGAAATTCTCAAATACCAATCTTCATCGAGATAGTTTACATGACTCTTAAAAGGTTTTGCTAATGCACCTCCATAAACTGGCTGTAAAATCGGTGTTTCAACTTCTATGAATCCTTTTGAATAGAGGTACTCCCTTATTAGTCTAATTATTAAAAACCTAGTCTCCATGGCTTTCCTGGCATTATCATTATATAGAAAATCAACATATCTATGAGCATACCTAAACTCAGGAGACAATTTACTCCAATCTGGAGGCTCTATTAATGATTTTGCAAGCATTGCATAATCTTTTATCCTAAGTGTTAATTCGCCCTTTATAGTATATAGAAGATCTCCTTTTACACCAATTATATCACCTCTATCAACAATCTCAAAAAATTTATCATATTTTTCGCCTAGTTCGTTTACTCTTAGCTGTAATTGTAATTTTTCTCCTTCATCGAAAATATCTACAAATGAAATTTTCCCGTGTCTTCTTATGTTTGCTACTCTTCCAGCAGTGGAAATGTCAAACATGAAAGGGTCTTGTGGCTTATCATTTCTTTCTGAAGCTATTTTCTTTATTTCTACTATAGTATGTGTAATTTCGTATTTTTGTGGATATGGGTTAATTCCTTGTTTTCTTAATTCTTCAACGATCTTTACTCTTCTTTCATCCCATTTCAACTTAATCAATATAAGGGAATTAAAGAGAACTTAAAATATTTCCGCACAAATATGAGTTAAGTTTATTTTGTAAAACCACTAATCATATCTTAGAAGTGATCGATAAAGGGCCCATAGCTCAGCTAGGTAGAGTGCCGGGCTCCAGCTTTCATCGGGTCTTACGACCCTATATAAGGGGATGAGTTAAAGCTGGAGAGGAGAGACCCGGTGGTCCGGGGTTCAAGTCCCCGTGGGCCCATTATTATTTTTTATTCCCGTGTTAGTAAACAATGCTCATAGTATTGTCATTAGAGTATTTATATTTCTACATTTAAATTAAAATATACAAAACCTTGTATTGACATTTACTCTTTGTAAAGATCTTCATTAATTAATAAATATATACCCTCCTAATGACGATATTATGGCAATAATATCAAATTTTGATAATAAAGATGAGAATTTTATAGTTAAAAAGAGTAGTATGTAATGATGGATAAAGATTACATATTAAAAAGGCTTAACTCCGCAGAACATATTCCGTTAGATGAACTTAATAACTATTTAATAAGTAAAGATAAGGATATAAAGCATGAGGCTTGGAATTACGTTTTAAGAAACTTAAAGAGTTTAGATAAGAAATATCTTCTCTACCTATTGCAATTTCCAGATACTGGAACAAGATATAGGGCCTGGAATGAGGTTCCAGTTCTCATAAAAGACGGTTTACTAACACTTAATGAAGTCAGAGAGTTAATAGAGTATTTCTTTGAAATGCTAAAAGATGATAATATTACTGTTAGAGCTTTAAGTTGGTATGTAACATTAATTCCTTTAATAGAGATAGGATTAGTTAAGAAAGAGGAACTTGTTCAATATTATAAATGGCTTTGTGATTTAGAGATGGAGGAATTAGAGGAGATTAAAACAGAACTAGGAGTTAAATGCTAAAAATATTTTAAAACAACTTTAATAATATGATAAAAGTAGGAACTTGTGGATTTACTTATAAGCATTTTAAATATTTTGACGTTTTAGAAGTCCAGCAAACATTTTACGATATAGTCAGTGAATCTAAGCTTCAAAAATGGAGAAAAATGGCTGAAGAGAATAACGTCGAACTTACAATAAAGGCTTTGCAAGTAATTACCCATGAATATAACACTACAACATATAAAAGAATGAAGAATAAGTTAGGTAATGTGGATAATTATGGCTTCTTTAAAAATACTAAAGAAGTCGAAGAAGCTACTGAGATAACGTTAAAGGAAGCTAAATTACTTAATGCCAAGATCATAATTTTCCAATCTCCAGCTTCTTTTAAACCCACAGAAGAAAATACAAAAGCAGTTATAGACTATTTTTCCACACTTAACAAGAGCTTTAAATATGCTTGGGAACCAAGAGGAGAGTGGTACTATAAAACAGATTTACTGAAAAAAGTGTTAGACGCAGTTAACATAATTCACGTTGTTGATCCGTTCAAGCATGAATCATTAACCTCTGAAAGGTATTTTAGACTTCACGGTATAGGAAAAGGAGAAGTTAACTATTCTTACAAATACACTGACGATGACTTAAAGAAGCTGAAGTCAATGGTTAGAGATGGCGACTATGTCTTATTTAATAATATTTACTCGTTTAATGATGCCTTAAGGTTTAAAGAAATACTTAAATGATGTGTAAAGTTTTATATACAATTAAGCTAGTGAGTTATAATCAGATTTACATAGCCTAGATTTACTGCGTGTTTTATTATAATTTACATAGAAAGATTAATGATTTTGTTAAAGATCATATAGCAAGATTATAATGTATACTTACTCATATGAGGGTAAGGGTTTTACTCCTAGCTAGGTCTATATTTACTTAGATCTGAGTAATATATTTTACATAAGTAGTATTTAACATATTTGCATAAAGACTCTTTACTTTAAAACCTTACTTAACATGTTTTTCTGAGTTTGGGTGTTTATACTCCTAGTTAATTAAGAACTTTAAATGAAAACAATGTTTTTTGATAAGTACTAATAATAAATGTAAATACATATGCTATTATAAGCTAGTATCTTCTTTGCATTTGATTATTAAGAGAAACAGATTATATGTTTTCACACAGAATAAAACTCGTACTTCTCACAGTACTGTGAAATAAGCTAAAACAGTTTGGTTAAAATAGTCTACTGCCTCGACAGTATATATTCCAGGCTGAAAGTAAGTAAAGTTAGACCCTATCCAGTAACCATTAAGGGATGCCATGAGTACATCATGCATTGTAGCTTGAAGCCTCCCATTATATATAAGCTGTATTTCATCACTCATGGGTAACAACTTATATTGAGTTACTGCAAATATTACTGGACAGTAATAATATTCGCTCGGCTTATAAAAGTATAACGGCTTAGCCATAGAAATGTTTTCTATAGTGTAATATCCCTTGAAAACTTTAAACCCTACGAGCTTTTGAGTTCCGCATGGAGTTGATGAAGAGAATACAATAGGAAAACTTACATTAATGTAAAGAGGATTATTTCCACTGTAGTACAACTCTACCACAATACCAATACCTTGCCCAGCGTAGATTTTCGTAGTGTTTAGCTTAAGAGAAAGATGTAAAGCCTTTAACGTCGAAATCATTTTTAACTTTTTCTGTTGTTTTTGAATTATTATGATAGATATAATTAATATATAGCATAGAGGTAAGTAATGATATAATAACAATTCCTATTATAGCAAATACATAGAACCTTTTCATAGATAAATAGTTAAAAAGTATTTATTTAAGCTTAATCCCAACAGTGATTAATTTGAGTAATATCTATATAATGTTCAATAAAGATAGGAAGATCTTAAAACAAATGAATATCTTTTGAATAATATTATCGCTCTAGAAAATTATTATTTATTAATAATATTTCTTATTTGGTTTTCAAAATTCTTATTCTAAAACTATTTCCTTGCCTTTCTATCTCACAAGGATAACCTCGTGATTCACATATAATTGGAATCGAAAGTTCTGCTGGTTCATCATCACTGAGTATTTCAAGTACTTGTCCTTCTTTCATGTGGTTAAGCATTTTAACTATTTCAATTTGAGGCTCTGGACAGGGTTCGCCTCTTAGATCAAGTGTCACATCTGGCTTAGTTGATTTAACTTTATCGCTCATCAAGAGCTCTTTAGTTTAAATATTTAAATATTTTAATCATTTTATAAACCTAAAGTTCAAATTTACATTAAAATTAAGAAAAATTGATTCTCTTCATAAAATAGTAGACTACGCATGACACAAGGCCATAAAATATGTGTGCAAATAAGTAGTTTAGCGTTGCCTTAAATGGTATAAAAAGTAGATGTACTGGAAGACTGAAGAGTACCAAGACTGAAGACCCAAACATTATACCCAAAATCGTTGCAGAAACTAAAGAGGTAGCGTAGACTCCACTCTTCTCAACTATTTCGCAGCCTATTACGAATAGTATGAGTGAAGCTATGAGATGTAATGCAAGCCCCAGAACCACTGAGTTCACATGAAAGATATGCTGAGATATACATGAAAAGACCCTTAAATCGTTTAAATAAAGGAGTAACTCCACTAAACCTCCTATAAAGCCAGAAATTATTTTCATAAACATTTTTCATCACTAAGGTTTATAGGATAAATAACCTCATGAACTCCCAATAGTATTTTACCGTTTGTCCCTACACTTTCATTTCACTCATTTTATCTTCAATGAGAGAGTGTAGGGACTTAGTCCTCAACCACTGTGGGTCATGGGACTCCTTTGAGCCCAACGGCACGGGACTCACATCTCCGTTATCTCCCTCACCCTTTTGGGCATAGCCCACATCGGTGTGAGAGATCATCTTTATCGAAAAAATTTTAACATTATCAAATATAAAAAGATTTTTATTAACGTGAAAAAGGATTCAGCCCTTTACGATATTTAAAACGTTCTCCATGTTATAGTTAATGAAGTTAGTAATTTTTGCAATAAAAACCTTTTTGTAGTATCTGCAGTAGTATATAAGATACCAATTATTACTTAAAACTTCATGAAAGACACTTGAGGAAGCTAAGAGATTTACCAATAAAATTAAATACTTTACTTGGTCTGAAGATTCATTAAAACAATCAAAACCTTGTAAAGATATTATTTGTTAATAGCTAATATTGAGAATATAAGTAAATCTATAATTGACATATATGGTAAGAACTTGGGTTAAACCTAAGATGGTTTTTCAATAATGTACATATTAAGGATATAACTGCAATACTCAAAGAGTAATGGATAGTGCGTTAGCATAAACTTCCATAAATGAACGTTGGCTAACGTGATAAAAGCGAACTTTAAGGGTTACGATAAATAGAAGTTGGTTCATTCCGCTGATTACACTATAAAGATAATAAAGAAGATCTTCTAAAAGAGAAGTTGAGAGAAGATTATAGATATTTACAGAGAAGTACTTAAATTTCATAGGAGAAATTATGACATAAAAACATGATTTTTAGTCTTAAGTCATTTCATAATATACCGACTAAGCTATAAATTTAGCCCCTTACTGACAAACCTAGAAGAAAATTATCTTACATTAGTTTCTTTTTGTAGACTATTCAGTTAAAATTTATATCATATAATAAAGTGGAATACAACATGAATCGTATTGATTTACAAAGTTTATTTAATTTGACGAAACTCACATTATTAGTAAGATTGATAATCTAATATATCCTTTTTTTATATCGTGAAAATCAAAGTTAAAGAGGCTGAGAACCTAGTCGAGTCTATACTAAAAAAGAGGGGAGTTGAGAATCCATCAATTATTGCAAAGCATTTTGTAGAGGCTGAGCTTAGGGGTCATTCGTCTCATGGTCTCCAGAGAGTTATCCCTCTCGTTAAGGGGATAGACTTAGGAACAATAAGAAAAACAGTGAAGCTAACAGAAATTAAAAGGGAGGATAATGCAGTCCTTTATGATGCAAATTATAGCATAGGAATTCTAGTTTGGCACTATCTAACAGAAAGTCCAAAAGAAACGCTAATCGCAGTTAGAAACTCCTCTCATATAGGTTTTTTAGGCTACTATACTAGGAGGATAGCAATGAGACTCGGAAAACCTGCAATTATGATAGGAAATGCTGAACCTGCAGTAGTAAAGCCTGGAACTGCGAAAAAAGTCATATCAACTACTCCTATAAGTATTGCAATACCTTGTGAAAAGATTGTAGTTTTAGACATGTCTTTATCTCCTATCGCAAGAGGAAAAATTATTGAGGCTAAAAGAAAGGGAGAGAAGATACCTTATGGTGTTGCAGTAAATAAGGACGGTAAAATAACTACAGATCCGGATGAGGCTTTGCAAGGCGGACTATTGCCCATAGGGGGTATGAAAGGGTTCTTCCTAATGATTACCTTAGAATTACTAGTATCTTTTCTGACAGGAAGTGCATTAGCTACTGAAGTTCAAGGTGTTCTTGATACAACTAAGAGCCCAAACAAGGGAGAGTTCATGATTATTTTACCTAAGCTTCAAGGTGATTGTCACGGTTTATCAGTACTAAAGCAATTTGTGGAATATCTACCTGGTGAACATAGTGACGAAATGTTAAAGAGGGATGAAATAGATATCGATGAGAAGTTATATAATATCTTCGTTAAATTGGAGGCTGAAGAACAATTCAATTGGACTTATAACGAATAATTTTTAAAATCAAGTTTAGTAATAAAAAGTAATGAAGAGAGTTAAATTTGTTGTAACAATTCTGTTACTAACTCTCTTTTTAATAGAGTTTTCTACACCTATATTAGTGCAGAGTGAAAGTGTAGTAAGTATAACGGAAGGACAATTACCTCTCCCAGAATCTTTAGTATTTTATAAGGGAAATTATGCTATTATTACTGACGCCATCGAAATGAAGATTAACAATACAATAAATCTTTCAACATATAGTACGTTGACAAAGACTACATTATATCTAAACTCTTCAATACTATATAATAATAAGACATTTGAGTTACCTTTTGGAGTCACACAAGCTAGTGGTGTAACAGTTAATAACAGTATAATATACTATGTTCTAGCACATAAGGGCAATGTAACATTTTCTGGTACCTCTTCACAAATAACTTCACTTCTATCTCTAGTTCCTAACGTTACATTATATTATGTTTACTTTAACGGTACATCTTTATCTTATATCCCAATAATAAAGAACACTAATATAACTTCAGTGATAACTAACGGATATATGGCCTTTGCAATAATTAAAAACGAAAGTTATTACACTCTAGTAGAAATAAACGGAACTACGGTGATTAATAAATATATACTTAACATAACTCAAGCAATCCAAGTTTCTTTACTGGCTTTCAGCTCCAATTATGTAGTTATTGCAATTAACTATTTTGGAAGTCCTCAAGTAGGTGTAAATGAAACCCTATACAACATTGAAGTTTACGATCTACAAAATAAGTCTATAACTAAGACTTTTACGAATATTGTATCTCCACCTAGTACAGTATATAACTCTAACAATTCACTCTTTATAATAACTACTAATAACACTACGAGCTTAATAAATGCGTCTGGATATATATTAACTAACATAAGCACACCTACATCAGGTGTTTCTCTCTCTTACATGTATTACAATGATTTGCTGATAACAATCAGTTTAACTTCAATCTCATTAGGTGGTGTCACATTTACTGTGAATACTTACGTTTATATGAACGGAAAGTGGTTAAAATATGACAATATATCATTTACATCAACGTCAATTGAACAGATAAATGTACCTATTGGTGTTGAAGCTTATCCAACACAGTTCAAACTAATTATCTTTCAGCAAGCAATCAATACGTCAACACAACAAACTACCATCTCTTATTATTACTATACGGTTCCTCTTTCAAAACCTACCAAGCCAGAATTTAAAATGGAAATACAGCAAGAACCAGGTATTACGGAAGTATTCTTATATATAAATGAACCAAATGCTACATTGCTAGGCGTGAATAGTATTTCAATATACCTTAACTCAACACTGATAGGAACTTATCCGCCTAACATAAAAGTGGTTTCATTTAATATTACTAAGAATGGGACTTATTTAATCACTGTAACGGCGTCAAATATATTCGGAAACACATCAATGAGCAAAGCAGAAACAATTACAGTAGAACCAGTACCAGTAACTACTACAATAAGCTCAACTACGACAACAAGTACAGTAGCTACTACAACAACGCCTTCTATAACTACTACAACAACAAGTAGTGTAAGTACATTAACAACGTCCTCAAGTATCTTAACCGTTACTCATCCAACCACAACTACGTCTTCTAATATAACAAATTACATTATTATAGCAATAGTAGTCGTTATAATAATAGCTATAGTTATAATCCTACTTAGAAGAAAGTAAACCTCTTTTTTATATGTTATTTTACACTATATATTCTGATGTAAAAATTCTTTAGACTCACAAAACTATTACAATCTTCAAAATATGATATCGTTTTATTTAGTCTATGTAAATATATATATATTATTAGATTTATATCTAAATTTAGAATTATAAACTTCATTTGACAAATTAATAATATATATTTAGAATTGTTTTACTAAATCTTCAACAAAACTACAAATTATCAATATATGATAAACAAATATATATATTATTTGACATATAATATTACTTATAATAAATAAAGATCTTTTTATCTTTCCTATAAACTAGTAATTTATAGCTTATACTAAAATTTTTTAAAGAATCAGCGCTTGCAGTCCTCTTCATCTTATCCAGAGCCCGGAAGCTCATCACGTTATATCATATGGACATGCTTGCTCTTGTTTTAATACTTTTCTCCTTGCATAACTACATAAAACGCATAATGATAAAGGATCTGTACTTTTTTCATTATTCACAATTTTTCTAGAAAATGATTCTAAAAGATCCATGAAATCGCTATCTTTGCTTAGTATTTTCTTTAACTCCTCATCTCCCCTCTTTCCCTTTAATAAATAATTCACTTCTGCTATAGAAATATCAAGGATTTCTGCTATTTCTTTCTGACTATACCCTCTTTCAGAAAGTTTAATAGCTAATAATGCTTTAATAGCTGGTATGACATCTTTAACAGCAACTTCACAAGGTACTATTATCTTTTTTGGCAAGATTCTCACTTTAACACTATACAACAACATTTAATAAAATTACTTTTATAGTATGTTACTATGTTTTTTCTAAAATAACATTTTCATTGGCCAAATCTAGATATGCATAAACCTCATCTTCTCTTTCTATAATCTTAAAACCTAATTTTTTACCAATTTTTATCATAGGATAATTTTCAGGTAACGTATAGAATCTAACTCTTTTTATACCAGTCTTTTTAGCGAATTCAATAAGTTTTTTTACTAACTCTGTTCCTATTCCTAGTCTCCTATAATCTGGGTGAACCACAACAGCAAACTCACCATCAAAATAAATCGATGCTTCGCCTACGATTTTACCATCTATTTCTGCTATTACAGTATAATGCTCTTTTGTATCCGCAATTTTTTTGGCTTCTTCTTCTGTAAGTTTATGAAATGTGAAGAACCTTAAGTACAAATCATCATCCGAAAGAGAATTATATAATTCTAATATCCCTTTCCAATCATCTGGTCTCGCTTTCCTGTAGACTATACTTACACTCAAGCTCATACTTATATCTTACAAAACTAGTTTAAAAACATTTACTACTATTTAATTACTAGCAAACAAACCGTGATATTTAATAATTAATAGGTTATTTTACTCTTGATGATAAAAAAGATTGTAGTTGTAGGAGCCGGAACTATGGGACATGGTATAGCAGAAGTTGCAGCACTGAGTGGTTTTAAAGTAGGTTTAATAGATATATCATGGGATTTTCTTAATAGAGCTAAAGATAGGATAACAGAATCAGTAACAAGATTATATGAAAAAGGACAAATTAAAGAAAAAGTAGAAGATATACTAGGAAGAATGGAGTTTAATACTTCTTATGATATTGCGAAAGACGCAGATTTTGCAATTGAAGCAGTACCAGAAAATTTAGAATTAAAGAAAAATGTATTTAAATCATTAGATGATATCACACCTTCTCATACTATATTAGCTACGAATACATCTTCTATACCAATATCAGACATTGCTGAAGCAACTAAAAGGAAAGATAAAGTAATAGGAATGCACTTCTTTAACCCTCCAGTTATAATGAAATTAGTTGAAGTCATACCAAGTAAATATACATCAGACGAAGTAACTAATCTCACAATAGAACTAGCAAAAAAGATGAATAAAATACCAGTTAAGCTAAAGTATGAAATACCAGGATTTGTAAGCAATAGAATATTCATTAGACTCCTCCAAGAAGCATGTAGAGAGGTAGAAAATGGAGAAGGAAGTATTGAGGAAGTAGATAGTGCAGCAAGAAATAAATTAAAATTACCTATGGGATTGTTTGAATTAGCCGATTATGTAGGCTTAGATGTAGTAGTAGACATTTGGAACGTTTTAGTTACCAGAGGAACCCCAGACGTAAAATGTAGTATATATAAGAATAAAGTGGCAGAAAGAAGTTTAGGAGTAAAAAGTGGTAAAGGATTTTACACATATCCAGCACCGGGTAAGTATATGAAAGTGCAACTACCTAACGAAAGCAAGGTAGACCCTGCAAAACTAATTTCCTTAGCAGTTAATGAAGCTAGCTGGATGATAGAAAATGAAATAGTTAGTGCTAAGGATATAGATACTGTAATGATCTATGGATTCAATTTCCCTAAAGGACTTCTTGAAATGGCTGACGAACTCGGATTAGATAACGTGTATGCATATCTAAAGGATATTTATGCTAAAGGATATGATGCGTATAGACCAACTAATCTTTTAGAAAAAATGATAAAAGAAGGCAAACTAGGCAAGAAGTCTGGAGAAGGGTTTTACAAGTATTAATATTTTTTAAACTGTTTATACAATTTAAGCATATGTCTAGTGTTTTAGCTGA
Source organism: Sulfurisphaera ohwakuensis (assembly GCF_009729055.1). Classification (GTDB taxonomy): domain Archaea; phylum Thermoproteota; class Thermoprotei_A; order Sulfolobales; family Sulfolobaceae; genus Sulfurisphaera; species Sulfurisphaera ohwakuensis. The sequence continues at coordinate 2,063,356 of NZ_CP045484.1, forward strand.
ATATGAGGCAATCCATAAGGAATTGAGAGATCAAGGTTTTATTAGACCAGACTATCCTCCAAATCCTTCTGAAGTTTTATGGAATAAGAAAATTATGGCACTATCAAGAGAGGAACTGGACAAAATTAAGACATTTAGGCTAAAAAGGATAGTAAAATGGGCATGGGAGAATATACCATTCTATAGAAGATTTTGGAAGGAAAAGGGATTTGAGCCGGAAATGATAAAGGACTGGAAAGATGTAGTAAAGATACCTATATTAAGAAAAGATGAATTAAGAAAAGATTTACAACAGAATCCTCCATTCGGAACTATTTTTCATCCAGAATTAGCAAAAAGAATTAGGTTTGTTGGCGCTACTTCTGGTTCTACTGGATTACCTACTTTTCAAGGATGGGGAGCCCTAGAAATGGACTACTTCCAGGAAGGACAAGCAAGGTATTTATGGACTTTTGCTGGAGTTAAACCAACTGTAGTTTATGCTAATTATTTAAATATGAGTGGTTTCTATAGTTGGGGACCACCAGTAGTTGAAACTGCAATGTGGAGATGTGGTGCAACAGCAATTGCTGGTGGAGGAGAAACGTTCTTTAGCTGGAAAAATAGGCATATGCTAATCTTCAAACTATGGAAAGTTGATGTCTTTGCTACAACTCCATGGCTACATAGACTTATTGGAGAAGAAGCTAAACTAGAGGGTTGGGATACACCATTTAAAGTACTATTGTTACATGGAGGAGCAGCTGCTGAAAATACTAAGAAAAAATTATTTAGCGTTCACCCAAATGCTGAATTAGCTATTAATGTATGGGGAACAACAGATGGGCATATGGCTATTGAAGTTCCTGGATCTGAGGGACAATTAGTAGTATGGGAAGATATGGAAATCTTTGATATAGTAGACCCGAAGACTGATGAACCAGTAAGTGAAGGTGAGAGGGGAGAATTAATCGCAACATTATTAAACCATTTTACTATGCCACTAATACGTTATAGTTTAGGTGATTATGTTAAAAACGAATTTATTGTTGATCCAGACCCTAAATATGGAATTACTCATATGAGATTCGCAGAACCAATACCTGGAAGAGTAGAATGGATGTTTAGAGTAAAAGGAAAATTATTATTCCCAATTTATGTAGAAGATGCGGTAAATGAGATACCAGATACTACTGGAATGTATAACATAATTGTCTATGATAATGAGATGGATAAATTAAAGATTAGGATAGAGACCAGAAGAGAATTTGTAGATCCTCAGTATGAAAAACAAGCTAAAGAGATTTTGGGAAGTAGATTAGGAATCAATCCAGATGATGTAGAAATAGAATGGGTAAAACCTGGACAAACCGTATGGACAGGGTATAAACTTCAAGTATTCTTAGATCAAAGAAAGAAAAAGTAACTTAAAAATAAAATTTTTAGCTTTTTAGCTCTTTATTTCTTTCCAGATTTTTCTAACATTTGTAGTAATTCTTTTGGTGCATCTTTTTCGCTTACAGCACCTCTACCAGTCTTACCATTGTCGTCATATGTGAATGATATCATTTTTCCGACTCTCCAAACTTTCTTTATCTTTGAAATGTCTACTTCCTTTTCTTCTCCCTTATACTTGAACTTTACTGTTACCATATTTCCTCAAGTTATCTTACGATACTCAGATAAATAAACCTTACGGTGTTAACTTAAGGATTACTTATGGTATTCTCTTAGATAATTTATTGGATTCAAGGTTTTGAATTTTAATATAGCCAATGTACAATAATTAGTTTGTATAATCAAAATTCTCTTACTAAGAATTATCCAGAAACATTTCACTCTATAGATAGAGAAATAATAAACTAATGAATGTAAATTTTTCATTATTAGTTTGACATCACCATATATGAAAGAGACTATATTTGTCGTTTTGTCACTTTTAACTTCCTGAAACACTAGTTAATAGCATTTGGATTATATCATTCTCAATATTCTCAATTGAGTAAAAATCCGAAAATATACTTGAATAATTAAGGGAAAGACTTAAATAAAGATAATCTAAAAAATAATATTGCTGGGGCCGTAGTCTAGCCTGGACTAGGACGCAAGGCTTGGGCCCTTGTGGTCGCGGGTTCAAATCCCGCCGGCCCCATTGTAGGAGAATATTCCTTATTACCTCCAATGCTATTATCTTTCAATTTAATGTAAGTCTCTACAACGTTAACTAAAGGACACACGTAAGTTTCCTTTATCTCACCGTTTATCGTTTCCAAGTTATAGACATAATATCGACCTTTTCTCTCAAGTAGTGTCCCTATTCTGATTATTACACTATTTAGTTTAAGGACCATTATATAAAATTTGCAATGATATTGATCTATATTTATATTCATAATTAGTATCATACTAAAATTTAAGCAATTTAAACTTACTATATACTGATGAGCCAGAAAAGGATTAAGGTTTTAGTTGCAAAATTAGGTCTAGATGGCCATGATAGAGGTGCTAAAGTAATAGCAAGAGCATTAAAGGATGCGGGAATGGAAGTCGTTTATACCGGTTTAAGGCAAACCCCAGAGCAGATAGTAAAATCTGCAATACAAGAGGACGTAGATGTTATTGGCATTAGTATCTTAAGTGGTGCTCACCTGGAATTAGTACCCTATGTTGTAAACCTTATGCGCGAAAAAGGATTAAATGACGTTGTATTAGTTGTAGGTGGAGTTATACCACCTCAAGATATACCAAAACTTAAGGAGATGGGTGTTGATGAAGTCTTTTTACCTGGTTCTAGCCTAAAAGAGGTAGTCGAGAAAATAACAAAGGCTGTAGAGGCTAAAAGGGGCATAAAGGTTGCTTCTTGAAAAAGCTTTAGCTGGTGAGGAATTAGCAATCTCCAGACTTTTAACAAAAATAGAGTATTTTACTCAAGAGGGACTCGAAAGCTTACAAGAGTTAATTAAAAGGTCTGGTAAAGCCCACGTTATAGGAATTACCGGGTCACCAGGTGCTGGTAAAAGTACTTTGATCTCAGAATTAATTTCAGAATATGTAAGGAGAGGTCATAGAGTTGGTGTAATTTTAATTGATCCTTCTAGTCCATTTAGTATGGGCTCTTTTATGGGAAATAGAATTAGAATGGTTGGTAAGGAGGTCAGCGGTAACGTTTTTATTAGGAGTATAGCATCTAGGGGAAATTTAGGAGGAATATCTTCTGAAGCTTTAATGCTAATTGAAGCGTTGGACGGTTTGGGATTTGACAGAATAATTGTTGAAACAGTAGGGGCAGGACAGACAGATACTGATGTAGTAAATGGTGTTCATACTATAGCAGTTGTTTCAGTACCAGGTACTGGAGATGAGATCCAAGCTTTAAAAGCTGGTATAATGGAAATTGGAGATGTGTATATTGTTAATAAGGCTGATAAGGTTGAAGCTGAGATGCTATATGATGCTATAAGATTTGCTTTAGATACCGCAGAAGTAAATTTTAGAGATGGTTGGACACCTAAAATAATTAAGACTATAGCGATAAAAGGTGTAGGAATTAAAGAGTTAGTAGACGTATTTGAAGAACACTTATCTTTCATTAAGGAAAGGGGCTTATTTGAAAAAAGAATTAGAGAGAGAAGAATGAAAATGATAGAATTAATGTTGAGGAGAAAAGTAGATGAAGTTATTACTATGATTGTAAAAGAGAATTCTGATTATATATCGGAGCAAATAAATGAGAAACATAATTTGTTAAATTTAATTAATGAAGTTTATAATAAAGTAAAGGAGAAGTTGTAGTTATCTTGGTATTATTCCCTTTCTTTTCATTTCTCTTACAACTAATTCTCCGATCCTTGATAAGCCGTAATATTTATGATGAGTACGTGTTTCTTTTTTTGGTTTAGATCTTCTATCTATAAATTTTATTATTTTAGCATTTTTCTCCTCAAGTAATCCTGTTCTTTCTAATTCTTCTAGTTTAGGAGTAACTTCCTCTAAAGGTTTATGAAGTAATTTTGCATAAGTTAAAGCATGATCCGCATTTACTTCATCAGCAATTTTAAGTATGTCAACAGCCATTTGATCATTTTTGACTAGATCTATATATGCATCGATCAACTCTTTCTCGTCTAATTGTCTTAAAAGATGATCTCCTTCCCTTGTAAGTTTATAATATGTATGATGCTTATGGACTTCTTTACTTAACTTAAACTTAGCTTCAGTGTTTTTTAACGTAGCTCCATGAACTCTCTCAATTAGTCCTATTTTTTCAAGTTTATCTAATAAATCTACTACTTCTTGTATTGGAATTTTAGTGTTTAACATTATTGATTTTCCATAGTCTACGTTAGCTTTCTTTAAATGTTTTAGTATTTCTAACATTCTTTTATCTTTTAAAATTTCTAGTAATTTTTGCTTTAGTTCTTCATCCATCCTTCACTCTCCCTTCAAGAATTTTATTATTTCCTCATTAAACTTCTTAGCATCATCAAGATAACATGCATGCTGTTTTCCAACGATTATAAATTTAGCTGATTTTACATGGTTTAAAACTATTTCGGCATTTCTTCTTGGAGAAACACTATCTTTTTCTCCCCAGATTAAAAGTATTGGTTTTCCGTCCAGATTTTTGAGTCTACTTTCATAGGAAGGAACTCCTACTGCACCTACTAGTACTAAACCCTCTACCATCTTAGGGTTATCAACTGCAAAACCTAAAACTGCTTCACCACCCATAGACGCTCCTAGAAGATATGCTTTTTGTATATTCATTGTGTCCATAAAATCTTTAATGAAACTTGAAAGAGAATCAAAATCACCATTTTGCGATTTACCAAAACCAGGGAAATCTACTGAAATTGCCTTAAATCCTGCTGATGAGATAGCACTTACTGTTCCAGTTTCTACCCAAGTATACGCATTAAATCTAGCTCCGTGAAATAATAAGAATGGTTTTCCTTCCCCTTCTTCGATAAAATGAATTTTAGCCCCTTTTACGTTAACAAAGTTATCTTTCATGAATGAATAGTTAATTTTTAAGACTAAAAAATTTGTTATCTGGTTAAAGATTCATTTTCAAATACTAGCTTTTATACTTTTCTTCTTCCTCAATCTTATTAGAAATGAAATCTATCAAACTCTTATCAATTACATTAACTGCTGGATATATTTTCCAACTTAACACTTTTGAATATTTTATAAATGTCGAAACCTTAATGTTCCATGGAGGAGAAGAAAAAAGCTGAATAACTTTATTAAAATCTTGCAAAAGAAATACCTTTCCAGGGAATACTGCAAAGACTAAATCCACTTTTGTGGATAACGTTGTAGGTGCCAATGCATCATTGTAAGATTCAATTATAACATTTGAATTTATAAATTTTGATACGCAATTATCTGCTAATATTGGAGAAGAGTCTATGAGTTCCCTTATTTTTTCTGGCTGCGTTTCCATAGCATGAACTTCTTCTAAGAATTCCTCTAAAGGATTCCTTATTGAGTCCGGTATAATTGAGTAAAATACAGAAGAATACAAATGATAAACTTTATTACAATCATAATATCTAATCATGACTGGTACACCAGCATTAATTAATTCATTATATAATCTGATATTCATTTGAACTTTTTCTATATCTGGTGGTGAAAACAAAATTGCAAATGGATTTATCTCTTCTACTGGTATACCAGTCTCGTCATAATATTTTAATGCATCATTACCTGCTAGAATTTTTAGTTCTCTACTTCTTAGTAATGTAGAAAAACTATACCACACATTATGCCCAGCTACCGGCTTTAATGGTCTAAAATCGTAACCGATATTCCTCAGTTCTCTCAATAAATGCAAGGAAAAAGTAGTCTTACCAGAATCAAATTGCAATAATCCATTTATTAATATCCTCATCCTAATGATTTTCTTATTTTTGCCATTTCTAAAAGGTAACTCTTAGCTTCATCGATGTTACCCTCTTTTAATGCTATTAGTGCTAAACTGGATATTAATGCATGTTTCCTACCCACAGAGTTTGAGTCACCTATTTTAATGTTAAGAGTATTTTCTGCATATGATAAATCCTCCATAATTTTCTTTATAGTCTCTTTACTCACATTCCAGATCTCTTTCATTAAGTTCAATGATTCATAACTTACAAACCTAGCAGCGGCTTGAAGATCATGTTTAATATATCTATAATTTTTCTCTAATATATACCATTCTTTTTCAGTAAGAGTAGACAGTGAAGATATGCCTATAAGTTCTGGGGGTATACCAACTGAATATAATGCACCAGTGAAAGCTATTGCCCTTGGTAAAGTGACTTTACCTGTACTCCTAGAATAACCGAACAAGCCTATATGTAATTTTCTAGCTCTTCTTCTAGGTAAGAGTAGTGCTACTTTATTTATTACATCTGCTAAACTTTCTATTATTGGTTGATACGAAGAAGTATAAACGCTAGCTATTCTATGTAATATCTTTTCTTCTTCCTCATCTAATAATTCAAATTCAGATATTTCTCTCTCATTAATCTTTCTAATAGCATTAATAACTTCATTATCCTCATAGTCGTATTTAAAAGCAGATTGCACTGTAAAAGTATAGACTCCCCTATACTCATCTATTACTTTTTCAAAGTTCATAGGATTAAAATGTCCTCTAAACGGCAATGAACCTACCCCTATTAAAGGGAATATTTTAATGCCATAATTTTTCTCTATCTTACCCAGTCTGTTCAAAGCATATTTTACAGATAACACAGCTGAAATAAGACCATAATTCATTGCAGGATCAGATCTAGCTAAGAATACTCTCATATAAGGAGGTTTCATCGCTTTAATGTATTCACCTACTATTTCATCTATCCTAAACATAGAATCTCTATCTTCTATCAAAGGAATAATTTCAATACTTTTAGGATTTATCTCGCCAATTAGATCTTTTACATAGATGTCATCAACTAATTTTACATTCTCTTTATTCACTATAGCAACTTCATAATATTTCACAATTGCAATTAATTCTTTATAATCTGTTGTAAAAGGTAAAATTACCTCAAACACTGGTGGTGTAGGTTTAGTATTAAAGAATTTTTCGGCCAGATCATAAGTAATTGGAATACTTTCCATTGTCTCAGCAAATACTTTCTTTTCTGCTCCTTCAATTTTTGGATTAGGTATCCTGTAGGTAAGGAATATGTCCCTACCTAAGATCTTCTCTTTAAAAAATTCAGGATACTGTGTTAGAAGTTTTCTCACTACATGAGTGTCAACATCTTTTCCTTCAGCATCCCACATAACCTCATCTACACCATAATGCTCATAAGCTAAATAAGCCTCAATAACTTCACTTTCACCACTAATAACTTCACTTCTACTCCACTCTGGTACTCTCGCATTATCTGGATGTTGAGTTGACATAGTCCTAGGTATCTTTCTCATTTCCTTAATAACTCGAGTTATCCCTTTTTAAACTAAACTATAAAAGTTGGTTCGAGTTTTGATATTTTATGCCACCAAATATTGGTGACCCAGCACCAGATTTTGAAGCAGAATCTACATTAGGTAAAATTAGGCTTTCAGATTATAAAGGTAAATTCGTAGTCCTATACTTCTATCCTAAGTCATTTACGCCAGGATGTACTAGAGAAATACAAAGATTTTCAGAACTCTATGAAGAGTTTAAAAAATTAAATGCTGAAGTAATAGGAGTAAGTGCTGATAGTATAACTACGCAAAAAAGGTTCGCTGAGAAATATAATGCTAAGTTCCCAGTTGTCGCAGATAAGGAAAAAAAGATAATTGAAACTTACGGAGTATTAAATGAAAAAGGAACTAGTGCCCAAAGAGTCACCTTTATTATCGATCCAGAAGGAAAAATTATCGAAATACTCAGAAATTTAAAGAAAGCCGAAGAACATGCGGACAAAGCTCTTGATATAATAAAAAATAAGAAATCATGAATTAATAATTCTCTTATATATTTTTTTCTTAAATGATTCTATGGGATCATTTAATACAATCGGAATTTTATTTAAAATATCAGAAGGAGTAATATGAGGCCCTAATTCAGAGTAAGCTAAAGTCCCCGATAAACTATTCACAAACACACCTATTGCAGCAGCATCGAAAGGAGATAATTTTTGAGCAAGAAACGTCCCTACAATACCAGTCAAGGTATCACCAGTCCCTCCCACAGTCATTCCAGGATTACCGGTTTTATTTAGTCTGAACTCCATACCATCACTTATTATATCTACATAGCCTTTTAGTAAAACGACACAATTACACTCCTTAGCCTTAGCTACAACTTGAGTAATTCTTTTTCTTATATCTTTTTCAGTCTCTTCCTTGAAAAATATCTTAAATTCTCCAGCATGAGGAGTTATTACGGCATTCGGATAGAGCTTGTACCCAGAAATTGCCTTTAAAGCATCGGCATCAATTACCGCAGGCTTGTTCTTTTCCATTAAGTAGTTCACAATCATTTTTGATGCTTCTATAGTTTCTTCACTTAAACCCATTCCAGGTCCTATGATTACACTATCAGCCCTATCTATCCAGGGTTTTAATTCCTCTAAATTATTAGGTGAGATGTTTTTACCAGAAAGTTTTATAGTAATTAAATCTGGAGAGTATCCAGCTATAATTTTAGCGGTATCTTCAGAAGAAGCAACGTAAACCAAATCGGCTCCAGTTCTTAATGCCGCTAATGCTGACAAAGTAGGCGCTCCGGTAAAAGTATAACTACCACCTATTACCAATACTCTACCATTGTCACCTTTCTTAGATTTATAATCCCTTTTCTTTATGCTAACTACTACATCACCTGGACCAACGTAAATTTCAGCTTCTGGTGGTATTCCAATTTTCTTTACAATTACATTAAAATTATATCTCAATAACCCTTTCTTCATATCGTGAAAAGTCACTACTAAATCAGGCTTAACATATTCTCCTGGAGCTTCACCAGTATCAGCGTCTATCCCAGAAGGTAGATCTATTGAGACTTTGAAACCTTTACTCTCGTTAAATACTCTTATTGCCGTAGCAAATGGTTCCCTTGGTTTTCCCCTAAATCCTGTACCTAACATTGCATCTACTAACACATCAGCTTCAACTGGTTTCAACTCTTCAAGATCCTTTATTTCATTAATCTCAATAGAATAGTCCATGTCAAGAATAGCATTATAGTTAAAAACCGCGTCTCTGTGCTTATTTTCTCCTAAAATAATAACTTTTACCTTAACACCTTCGCCAGCTAAGTGCCTTGCAGTTACTAACCCATCCCCTCCTTTTCCTCCATGTCCAACAAATATTACTGCATTATTCGGTTTAATCCTTGCTAAGATCTCATCTTTTACACTTCTTCCAGCATTTTCCATCAATAGAAGAGTTGGAATTCCTAAAGCCTCGCTATTTATTTCAATAGCACGCATTCTTTTTGTGTCTATCATTAATATAAAATGTTGAGTAGGGATTTATCTCAGTTTCGGGTTACTTCTTCACCGATCAGAATTGAAGTCATTCATCACACTTTCTTTTAAATATTTTTATACTTAAACTATTATCCTTTACTCATGAAGGGAACAAAAACCGAAATGGGATTAAAAGAATTATTCCTAGCTAATAGTGAAGATCACTTATTTCTATATTTTTTATCAGAAAAACTTGAGGAATTGAATAAAAAAGAAGAAGCTAAGATGCTAAGAGAAAAAGCATTAGTAGAGTTAGGACATGCTAAAGGAATTTTTGAAAAAATGAATAAATATTTAGGAACAGAATATCTGAGAAATTGGCTCAATGAACTAGAAAAAACTGAAACCAAAGAGATTAAAGAGAAGTTTGCATATACAGCTACACAATATATGCTTAGCAAAATCCTTTCCGACAAAGTTACAGATGAAAAATCTAAAGAAGAATTATTAGCAAAAGCTAACGAAAAATACAATGAAGCTAAGCAATGGTTTGAAGAATTACTTAAATCTGGCTCAGATTTAATGTAAGGAATACTATTTTAAAATATAAACGTAAATAGATAAACAAATCTTTATATATTCAAAGAGAAGATAGATATAAGGGGGTTTCCCAAAATGGCCCTCGTAGAAGTAAAAGAAATATTAAATAAATTCGTAGAAAAAGAAAGTGAAGAACACGTAAGCACATACAATAATGTTGCATTAACAGCTAAGGCTGAAGGTTATAGTGATATAGAAGCAATGTTATGCGCATATGCAGAAGAAGAGAAAAACATTGCTGAAACAGCAAGAAAAGTTCTTGAATTATTATCAGTAAAAGAAGTATTAAGTAAATTTGCAGAAAAAGAAAATGCTGAACATGTTGCAGAATATAACAAAGTAGCCCTAACAGCTAAGGCTGAAGGTTATAGTGATATAGAAGCAATGTTATGCGCATATGCTGAGCAAGAAGAAGATATTGCAAGAACAGCAAGAAAAGTTGCTGGTGCACTTTAAAGCTATTTTTTGGTATTACCTTTTTCCTCATCGAAATTATTTAAGCTCTTCTATTTAATCTATTTTTATATGATAATTGGTTATGTAGTTGGTTCAGCAACTACTCAAGAAGCAAACGTGTTATTAGAGAAAAAAGTAAGATCGGGTTACTACGTTACCTTAGAATATGATGATGAAAAAGTATTAGGCTTAGTAACGTTAATTACTACCGGAAGTCCTTTAGTTGATGATAGTCTCAATGATATTGAACTTATACAGCGAATAAAACAAATGGGGAATAAAATTCCTATTTACATGAAAGCTAAAGTTAAGTTACTTTGTAAGTTGGACGGAAAACTCTCTCAGCCTGACTTACCTCCAGTAGCTGGAACACCTGTAAGATTAGCAACTAACGAAGAACTAAGTACTATATTTTCTGAGGGGACTATAAGGATTGGTAAATTAATTGGAAGCGATGTTGAGGTTAGGATCAGAGTAAACGCATTAACAAGACACTTAGCTATTCTAGCTGCAACAGGGTCTGGAAAATCTAATACAGTAGCTGTTCTTTCCTCTAGGTTATCTGAGGTATTTGGATCAGTGCTAATTTTTGATTATCACGGAGAATATTATGAGAGTGATATTAAGAATTTAAATGATATAGAACCAAAAATAAATCCTCTAAATTTGACTCCAGATGAATTTGCGACATTACTTGAAATTAGAGAAAATGCTACAATTCAATATAGGATATTAAGGAGAGCATTCAAAAGTTTTCTTGAAGAAACTAGAGAAAAATTAAAAAATGGTAATGTAAATTATAATGAGCTTAACATTAATTTTAGGAATTTAATACTTAAAAAGGTTGATGAAGTAAGTAAAAACGAGAAACGAAAAGATAGTAAAGATGAGGTTATTAACAAAATAGAAGACTTTCTAGATAGATACTCCGAGATTATTGACTTCACTGCTGGTGATGTTGTAGATAAAATAAAAATAGGTAAAGTAAATGTAATAAACTTAAGTTCTCTAGATGAAGATGCAATTGATGCGATTGTTTCTCACTATTTAAGAAAAATATTAACTTCTAGGAAAGAAAATAAGATGAAAAGAAAAATAGGTTTAAGATTTCCAGTATTAGTAGTTATTGAAGAAGCTCATGTGTTATTATCTAAAGATAGTAATACTCTAACAAAACATTGGGCTGGGAGAATTGCTAGAGAAGGGAGAAAATTCGGTGTTGGTCTAATAATCGTTAGCCAGAGACCTAAAGGAATTGACGAGAATATTTTAAGCCAAATGACTAACAAGATAATCCTTAAGATGGTTGAGCCTTCTGATAAGAAATACGTGCTTGAAACTAGTGACAACCTTAGTGAAGATATAGTAGAAGGTCTTTCAGCCTTAGACACCGGAGAAGCAGTGATAGTAGGTAATATAGTAAGGATGCCAGCTATAGTAAAAATTGATAAGTTTGAGGGAAAATTAGCTGGAAGCGACCCCAACTTAATAGAAGAATGGAAGAGAGCTAAAGAAGAAATTGAGGAACACTCAGATGTATTAAATTGGGGTGAGTAAAAATGCAAATTCTACATATTTCTGATACGCATTTGGGTAAGAGACAGTACAATCTTGACTTTAGAGAACAAGATGTGTATGATACTTTTTCACAACTTGTTGATATCGCTATTAAAGAGCATGTAGATGGCATAATACATACTGGTGATTTATTCGATATAAATGATCCGCCAAATAAGGCAGAAATAGTAGCTATAAGAGAACTTAAAAGGTTAAAAGAATTTGGAATTCCATTTATAGTTATTGCGGGAGACCATGATAGTCCAAAAAAGTTTACAGCTATCTATCCTCAGAAAATATTAGAAGAATTTGATTTAATTAAATTCTTGTCTAAACCAGACACACCGTATAAATTAGGTGACATTACTATTTATGGTATTTCACATGTTCCAAATGTTGCCAAGGAGAGATTAAAAGAATTACTTTCTAGATTAAAACCGGAAAATAAGAGAAGTATATTACTCTTACATCAAGGTCTAAAGGAGGTATTACCCTATGAGGGAGCTTGGCAGATACAAATAGACGATTTACCTAAAACTTTTTCCTATTATGCTTTAGGTCACTTTCATACAAGAAGGGTGTTTCAGCTTGATGGCGGAAGAATTATTGAGATAGCTGGTTCACCAGATATATTGAGAGAAGAAGAAATAGAAGGATATGAAAAAGAGGGAAAGGGTGCAACGCTCATAGATTTCTCTGGTGATATACCTTCGATCCAGAAAATTAACATAGATGTTCGAAAGCAATATGTAGTAATTTTAAACACTAATAATCTAAAGGAGGAGATAAGAAAGTTAAGAGAAAAATATGATACAAAAAATGAGAAAAAACCCATATTTCATATTATACTTGAAGGAAAGTCTATTCCTAAAAATGTCTTAATGAAAGAGCTACAAGAAATTAATAATTTTGCTCCTTATTGGAGAATATATAAAGATAATACAAAAGAGAAAGATGAAAAAGATGTTAAAATTGATTTACCTACAGATACTACAATAGAAAATCTAATATATAATTATCTAGTTAAAATTGCTAATTTTTCAGAGACTGAGGCCAGAATAATAATTGATATAATTAACCGAGCTGATGAAAGAGAATATGTTAAGGAAGAATTAATGAAAATGATTGGTGTTGAAAATGATAATAAGAAGGATTGACATTGAAAATTTTTTAAGTCATGAAAGATCATCAATAGAATTTAAGGGAACTGTTAACGTTATAATAGGACATAATGGTGCAGGCAAAAGCTCGATAATTGATGCAATAAGTTTTAGTTTATTTAGGAAATCATTAAGAGATGCAAAGAAACAAGAAGATCTAATAAAACGAGGAGCAGGTAGAGCTACTGTAACTTTATACCTAGAAACTAAAGGTAAAATTTATGTTATAAAAAGAAATGCTCCAAATCAATATACATCGGAAGATACGATCTCTGAATTAGTTAATGAAACAAGGAGAACGGTTGCAAGAGGTGCTACTACAGTATCTCAAAAAATAAAAGAGTTACTTAATCTAGATGAAGAAGTATTAAAATCTACTATAATAGTAGGTCAAGGTAAAATTGAGTCTGTGTTCGAAAATCTACCAGATGTAACCAAAAAAATATTAAAGATTGACAAAATTGAAAAGCTTAGAGATTCTAACGGACCTATAAAAGAAGTAATGGATAAAATAAATAATAAAATTATTGAGCTTCAGAGCTTAGAAAAATACAAAAACGAAAGTGAAAATCAAAAAATTCAAAAAGAGAAAGAACTAGAAAATATAAAGAGAGAACTAGAGGATTTAAATATAAAAGAAGAAGAAAAAAAGAAGAGGTATGAAGAAATAGTAAAATTAAACGAAGAAGAAGAAAAAAAAGAGAAAAGATATGTAGAACTTGTATCACTCCTAAGTAAACTTAAAGACGATATTTCCAAATTGAGAGAGGAAATTAAAGATGAAAATAAATTAATAGAGGAGAGAGAAAAAATAGAGAAAGATGTACTGGAAAAAGATAAATTAATAGAGGAGAGAGAAAAAATAATTGAAGCTCAGAACAAAATTAAATTAGCCCAAGAAAAAGAGAAATCATTAAAAACGATTAAGATAAACTTAGCTGAACTAGAAGAGAAATTAAAGAGAAAAAGAGAACTAGAAGAAGATTATAAAAAATATATTGAGATTAAAAGAGAACTAGAAGAGTTAGAAGAAAAAGAACAAAAATTTAATTCTCTTTCTGATAGATTAAAGTCTTTAAAGATAAAACTTAGTGAAATTGAGAATAAAATTTTAAATAAAAAAATTAGCATAAATATAGAAGAATTAGACAAGGAATTACAAAAATTAAATGAGGATTTAAATAATAAAAACCAGGAAAGAGAAAAATTAGCTAGCCAACTAGGTGAAATAAAAGGTAGAATTGAAGAGTTAAATAAACTTCTAGGAAATTTAAATCAAGTTAAGGGAAATGTATGCCCAGTATGTGGCAGAGAACTTTCTGATGATCATAAAAGGAAAATACAAAACGAAATCACAGAAAAGTTGAAAGAATTAGATGAATTAAATAAAAAACTTAAATTAGAAATAAACAAGATAAATGGGCTAATTTCAGAATTAAATCAGATCATAAATAAAAAGTCAAAAGAAAAGGATATAGCGATTAGGAACTTAGCAGATTATAATAATTTGTTAACCCAACAACAAGAACTAAAAAAAGAAATAGAAGAAATAGAAAATGAAATAGAACAACTAAGTACATATCATGAAAAATATATAAAATTAAAAGATGAAGAAAAAACTCTTAAACCAAAATATGAGGAGTACTTGAAGTATTACGATGTAACTGAAGAGAAGATTAGAGAGTTAGAAAGACAGAAAGTAGAATTAGAAAATGAAATAGAAGAAATTATGAATAAGGTAAGAGAATATTATAATACTGACTTAACCCAGAAAATTAGAGATATTGAAAAGAGAATACAAGAAATAAAAGGAAAGGAAAATAAGCTGCGTGAATTAGATACATTATTAGCTAAAATCGAAACAGCAAAACAAAAAATTAAGCAAAACGAAGAAGAAATTAAGAAGCTAACTGATGAACTTCAACTTTTGAATTTTGATCCTAATAGGTTTCAGCAAATAAAAAGAGAAAAAGAGGTGCTGGAAAAAATACTTGGCGAGATTAACAGTAAAAAAGGTGAATTATTAGGTAAAAAAGAGGTGCTGGAAAATGATATTAAAAGATTAGAAGAGCAAATAAAAGATTATGAAGAAAAATTAAAAAATAAACAAAAATTAATTACCGCTTACGATAAACTCAAAAAGTTAAGAGAGCATTTAGCAGAGGATAAATTACAGGCTTATTTAATGAATACTGTAAAAAGCTTGGTAGAAGATTCTTTAAATAGTATTTTATCTAGATTTGAATTATCATTTACCAGAGTTGAGGTTGATTTTAATGATAAGAATGGAATTTATGCATATACTACTTCTGGTCAAAGACTCCCTGTTAATCTATTAAGCGGAGGAGAAAGAGTTTCAATAGCCCTAGCATTAAGGTTAGCTATTGCGAAATCTCTTATGAACGAAGTAGGATTTCTAATTTTAGATGAACCCACAGTAAATCTTGATGAGTATAGAAAGAAAGAGTTAATAGACATAATTAGATCAACAGTTGAAGTAGTACCCCAAATTATTGTAGTGACCCATGATGAAGAGTTATTACAAGCTGGAGATTATATTATAAGGTTAGAAAAGAGAGGAGATTCTAGTAAAGTTGAGGTGATAAACAATGATTAAGGATGTCTACGAGCTATTATTATCTAGAAAAAATGAAATTGAAAAACAGATTAGTTTGTTAGATGAGACCTCCAATAATTTGTTAAAAGAAAAAATAAAAGAAAAGTGGAAGGAATACTGCCAAATTCAAGGCAAGCTTTCTACCGTATTAGCAATAGACGGTGGAATGTGGATCAAAGAATTACGTTCTGGAATAGTTTATATAGTAAACGCTGAAATTGTGAAAGCAGAAGGATTTAATGTTACTCCTATAGATTCTAAAGCTTTGATTGGCGTTTTAAGACCTGGTAATATGGCTAAAGAGAGAGTATCACTTTTAATGCAACTGCTAGAGTTAAAATTAGGATTAAAGCACGGAGATAAAGCTGAATATATTCTCTTTGATGGAAGTATAGTTAAGAAAATTGGTAAGCATAAATTTTCAACAAAAATATCATTATTAGATGATATTAATGTGATGGACGATAAAATTTACTCATTAGAGGAAAATGATGAAGAACTTATGCATAAGTATTTAGTTGCAGAAAATCAATTAGTTATGTCTGCGTTAATTAGTAAATATAAAGGCAAACTTGTTTGGATATCCAAGAATAGTAAATCTACAGAGTTATTTCAAGAGAATATAAGTGATGTCTCCTTATTAGAATTATTTACTAAGAATTGTGGTTATACTATTGGCGTTGAAAAAAAGATAAGTAGTGAAAATATTATTTCGCCAAAGGCTTCTACCATATTATCAAATGTATCATTTTATTCATTTTACACCAGATTAAAAGAAGGAGAAAAAATATTGAAAATTGAGATGTTTAACAATGAAATTGAGAATATTATTTCTATATTATCTCCTATAAGCATTAAGGGATATCCCTACCCATTATTAAAAGTTCATACTGATGTTAAAGTATCTAGACAAGATAGAGAGAGAATACAACAATTACTTAACATAAAAAAGAAAGATATTGAATGGTGGCCTAGTCAACTTTTTTAGACTCAAATTGAATTGTGACGTGATCTATATCATATTTTTCTTTTAAAAATCTCTGTATTTTTTCCCTTTCTACATCAATCTCTTTAACAGTCATATTCTCATTAACTTCAACATGAATAGTTGCTACCTTGATATGCCCACATATAGCCCAAACATGTATATGATGAACCCCTGGATTTATACCTTTAAGATCCTTTTCTAGTTCATTAGTATTTATTGGAGAACCTTCTAGCATAATCAAAAAAGATTGCTTTAAAGGATTTATAGACATGAAAATGCTAAGAATCACTATAGAAATTACTCCCAGTAAAATAACTATATTTATAGAAGTTATTTGATATATTATAAGAACAAAAACTCCTATTATATAGGATAAGACATCAAATAGAGAGTGTAATACTACAGATTTTTTGTTAAAATCTTTTTCATCTTCATTTTCTATTGAAAGTAGTAGTGGAATTACTATCATAGAGAGTATTATAGTTAATAAAGAGTATTCACCACTAGAAAAAATTAATGAAAGATATAATGTAAAAATCGAACCAAATATTATTATCATCAAATTTATTACGGCCGAAAGAACCTCTAGTCTATGTAATCCATAGGTATATACTGAAGAGGAATTATTTACTATTCTCGTAACGTAATAGGAGAATGTAATAGTGAGCGCATCAATAAGGTCATGAAAACTTTCGGCTAGCGCAATCACATTTTTACCAAGGATAAATGGTATAAGAAATGCAACAAAGATTATCCAATATATTATAACGGCACGTTTCATCATAATTTATTATCTTATTGTAAAATAAAAATATTGGGTCTGGTAGGATTCACCCTCATGAGAGGCTGTTAAGCACCGATGAGTGAGGGGCCGACGACCTCTTTTTAGCTTCAACACAAACAAAAGACCCTTTATCACCATCTTCTATTCTATCCATTTTTTCAGGCTCGTCTGGTGAGAAAAATAAAGTAGACTTAATTGTAGATATTTCAAAGAATTTCTTAAGTATATTGTATAAATCTTCTTTCTTGATGAAATTTGCATGAGAATAATATTTATGCCCTTTTAATCCAAGTTCATAATAATATTCACCCCATGTAGAATTACGTGGTATAAAACAAGTTACTACTCTTTCTTTTGTAACTCTTTCTACTTCTTTATAGAATAGAGAAATATCATTTAAAAAACAAATCGTTACAGAGATAAATATACAAGGAATCGAGTTATCTCTAAAAGGAAGAAAATTTGCATCAGCTAGAATTTTATCTTCTTTCTCTCCTATTTCTTTAAGCATAAAAATTGATATATCTAGAGAGATTGTATTACCAGAAAATATTTCATGGAAAATAGCTGGACCTGCACCTATATCTAAGCAATTTTTAGGTTTAAATTCAGATACTAGTCTCTTCTCAGATTCGTAAATCTTATTATGAATTTCATACCATCTTTTATACCCTTCTGGGTCAGTAAAAATTTCCATTATTTAAATACCCTCAATAATTCCTTTAATACCTTTATTTTTATTGTGACATCATTAAGTAAGGCTATTAGATCGTCTCTTCGTCTTTTTAAAGATAAAGGATAATTAATCCCCATCATTTTATTTTCAATAAAGTTTATTTCTCTTTCTATAGTCTCTCTTAATTCTTCATAATATAATAAAATATCAAAAAGGTCTAAAGCTACTTCCTTTTCC
Source organism: Sulfurisphaera ohwakuensis (assembly GCF_009729055.1). Taxonomy (GTDB): domain Archaea; phylum Thermoproteota; class Thermoprotei_A; order Sulfolobales; family Sulfolobaceae; genus Sulfurisphaera; species Sulfurisphaera ohwakuensis. The sequence continues at coordinate 2,081,817 of NZ_CP045484.1, forward strand.
TCATATCTAATAGAAAAATGAGGACATACAAAACATATAATAGGATGAGGATTCATTTTATTACCACTTATCCAATTTGCAGGGATATTAGTGTTAGTTATTCTAAATCTTTTACAATAAGTACCATCATAATAAGCACACAAATCTCTTTTCTTTTTACCCTCATAAAAGAGATCCTTATAATTAGGTATGTGAGAAGATAAAGTGATATCAATTAAAATTTCTCTAAACTTTTCCATCAAATAATAAACTAAGCTTTTATGTACTTAAATTTTGTATACTAATTTGATGAGCATAATTAGAGAACCCGTAATAGTAAGACCACACGATAGTTTATTACACACAGTAAAAATTATGACTATGGAGTATGTACCTAAGCTAATAGTCGCAGATGAGAATGAAATTCCTTTAGGCTCAATATCACAGAAAGATGTCCTTAATTTTATTTACAAAATGGGTGATAGAGAATTAGATAGTGTTTATGTCTCAGAGGCAATGAAAAAAGATATAATAACAGTCAATAGTTCAATTGAACCCTTAGAAGCATCACAAATAATGATAGAGAAAAAAGCGCCATTATTAATAGTGATATCAGATACAGGAAAAATACTGGGCATGATTATCAAAAGTGACTTAGCTCAATATTATGCTACATTAATTAGGGGTATTCATAAAGTAAGTGAGTATATGAGTAAGAACCCAATAACAGTAAATAAGGATTCAACTTTAGATGAGGCAATAAAAATAATACTAGAAAAAAATATAGGAAGACTAATTGTTGAAGATAACGGAAAAATACTCGGAACTATTACTACAACTGACTTGTTATATCTGGCTCCAGTATTAAAATTTAAAGACCTTAAGATAAAGGTAAAAGAAGTCATGACACCAACTATTGTAGTAATGGATGAAAATGAAGATTTGAACTATGCTGCAAAATTAATGGCTAATAGAAAAGTGAAGGGAATACCTATAGTAAGCGCTAATGGAGAATTGAAAGGAATTGTTACAACTACTGATATTGTTAGAGCTCTTACCGATGAAAAAGTAAGAAAATATTTACTGGAGTTAAAATTATATACTTCTACTTTTTAATTACTTCTAGTTTATGATCAATACTATTTTCTTTATCTCTTCTATCATCTATTTTAAGTAAAGTTACAACTCGTTTAACCCCCATTTTTTCAAGTTCATCGTTTATTTCCTTTAATAAGTAGCCTAATTGTGTAATATCGTCTAGTTCTATTGTTGTCATAGAAGGGGCTGGGTAGTATCTAATACCTCTTCTATCTAATATTTCAAATACCTTTTTTACATATTTCGAAATACTCGTAGATGAAGTACCTAAGGGTTCAACCGCTATATCGACTAAAACTTTCATATACTTAATTTATATTATTATTTTTTATCTTTTTTGTTACCAAAAAACAAAGAGTATAAAGGAAATTTTAAATGGCTTTGTTATAATAGTAACTACTTGATGGAAGTAGAATTAGCTAATATATTAAGAAGTCATGGACTTAAGGTTACTCCTCAAAGGCTATCTATTCTCAGAATACTATACAAAGGTGGGCATTTTAGCGGTGAACAAATATATAATGAGTTAAAGAAAAGCGAACCTAGTATTAGTCTATCTACCGTATATAATACTCTAAATTCACTAACTGAGGCTGGCATATTAAATGCATTTGAGATAAATGGAATTACATGGTATGAAATAAAAAGAGATCTACATATTAATGTTTATTGTCAAGATACGAATCAGATAATAGATATAACTAACATAGATCTTAAATTTTTATACGAAGAATTAGAAAAAATGGGTATTTATACAAAAACATTAAATATCGTTGCTATTGCTGAATGCTCTAAGCTTTTGAGAGAGAATCAAAGAGGTACTTCTTAAATTTTTGAGAATCTGCCTTAATTACTACTTCAGCATTGGGTCTTCTTTTATTTAAACCATACCAATCTATTAACATTGCACCACGAGATCTAGAACATAACTCAACATTAACATACTTACTTACCTTTTCAATAGCAACAGAATTATCATAGGCTATCGTTACAGTTAGCGAATCTGGATGAACGCTTCCTCTGGAACCTACTGATTTAGAGTACTCTCTTAGAACTCTATTAACTTTAAGGAAAAATTCAGATCTTTTAGTATTAATATCTTCTATTTTATTCCATTCTTCATCTGTTATAGTAGCGCTCTCTTCTGCTATTTCCCAAGGAACTATGGTTATATCAAATCCAGCATTTAGTACTATTTGTGCAGCTTCAGGATCTACCCAGAAATTGAATTCAGCTATTTCTGTTGTATTTCCTCTAGTAAATGCACCGCCCATTATCCATATTTTTCTTATTCTATTAATAATTCTTGAATCTTTTAGATATGCTAACGCTATATTAGTTAAAGGAGATACAGCTAAAATCTCTAATTCTCCTTCGTATTCCTTAGATAATCTAATTATTGCATCTGCTGCAAACTCGTTCTCAGGTTTCTTCAATGGACTTGGATACTCCCAATCTCCGAAACCGTTTTTACCATGAACTTCTTCAACTGTTCTCCATTGACCAAGTAACGGTCTTTGTGCACCTAAATACACTGGAATATCAGGCTTATTTAAGTACTCTAGTGTAAATAAAGCGTTACTCACCTCATTCTCAAATTTTACATTTCCTGCAACTATTGTAACTCCTAGTACTTCAAAGTAATCTAAAGCTAACATAAGTGCTATTGCATCATCACTAGCAGTATCTGTATCAAATATAGCTTTTCTCACAATATTTTGATAAGGATTAATCGGTTAAATTATTTATTCAAGATACTAAGATTTTAATACAAGCCATATTAGACTAATCAAAATTATTATAAATTTGCTAGAAAAATATGATAAATTTATATATAGTATATTAGAAATATGGCATAACATTTTTAAGGTATAAAAAGAAAAAGCACATAATGAAGGTTAGAGTATCAAATATAGGAGGAATAACTAGGGAACTTACTATATCAGTAGAAAAAGGACTAACACTATATAAAGCGCCAAATGCATATGGAAAAACATCTTTAACAAAGGCATTAGTTTCTCTCTTAACTTCTTCAATAACGGCTGCAGACCTGTTAAATGTTTTTAGTGATGAAGGTTATGTAGAGGTGGAACTTGATAACAAACTATATTATAGAAGATTTCATAGAATAAAGAACAAAATAGAAGAAGAAAAGAATTTAATAATGGATGATGATAGAGCACTATTACTTTCTTATTTCTCTCCAGAGAATCAGTTATTAGCTAGAATTATTACTGGAGATGAAAATGTTGAATGGTTTATTTCAAAAACATCTAAAGTACAAGAATTAAAAGCAAAAAAAGAAGAATTAGAAAGAAAACTAACTGAACTTAAAACAAGACAAGAAGAATTAACAAAAAAATACCAAGAAATTAAAGATATCAGCAGAGAATTAGAAAGAATATATGAGGAAATAGATAGACTAGAAAGAGAAAGAAAAAATTTACAGAAAAATGCTGCACAGACCATAATTCTTACAAGACAAAATAGGTTAACTGAGTTAAAGAGTAGAGTAGAAACTAGGCAAAAAGAGCTTAGAGATAACCAAGCTAGATTAGAAAAACTTGATAAGGAAATTGAGGAGCTTAAGCAAAAAGCAGATCAAACTTTAAAAGAAAAAATTAGAAGTGAATTAACTGAGTTAGATAAAAAACTACAAGAATTAAGTTCTAAAAAGAACAGTATAGATATAGAAATTGGAGTACTTAATAGAGTTCTTGATGAAATTAAAGAATCAGAAAAAGAGCATGCATCAGTATGCCATGTATGTGGAAGTAAGGTAGACCCATCTATATGGAAAACAAGAATGGACATTATATCAAAGGAATTAGAAAATGCTAATAGAAGCAAAAATGAGCTCTTAACCGAACTAAATTCTACTATAGCTAGGAAAAATGAACTAGAAGCAAAAATCAAAGAAATAGAAAAAGCAGAAAAAATGTTAGCTGAGAAGCAAATTCAAAGAGAAAACTTAGCGATAAAAATAGAAACTATTAAACATCAAATAGCCGAGTATGAGAGACAGATAAAGGAATTAGAGGAAAAAATAAATGAAATAAATGAAATTTATTCTATGGGAGAAGGAGAAAGTGAGATTGATAAGAAGTTAGAAGAATTAAAGAAAAAGAGGGGAGACTTAGAATATCAGTTGCAAACTCTAGGAGTTTCAAGCAAGATTCTTGAGGAAATTACTACTGTGCAGAACCAGATAGAAGAAATAACAAAACAAATAGATGATTTACAAAGAGAATATATTAGAAGATTAACTGTAATTAGAGAGAGATTTACTGAGATGGCAACATCATTACTTAAAGAACTGGAATTTGATTTCACTGCTGAAATTGATAATAATTATAGACTTATAGTAAAAAGAATGGGGGCTCAGCTAGAAATTAGAAAGCTTTCATCATCTGAAAGAACAACATTAGCATTAATCTTAGTATTAGTTGCCCTAAAAGAATACTTCAAAACTCCATACTTCATCGTTGATGAATCATTTATGACTTTTGATCAAAAAAGATTTGAAAAACTAGTAAAATATCTAAATGGAGTTGTAGATTATATAATCATAACGAAGAGCGATGAAATGGTACAGCTAACTAATGAGATAATTCCGGCGACCATGGCACATCAAGTTGTTTCATGAGCAATTTATTTAAATCAGTTTTTACGGCTTCTTCAACATCTGGTGGAATATTAGTTATTTCAGTAAACCAACCAACTAAGGCAACCATTCCTAACTCTTCAGCCTTTTGTTTTAACCATAGAGCAACAGCTAGACTTGCTTTAGTTGGTTTGAATATCACAACTGAAGCACCAATAGAAGAACTAGAAATTTTTATTGCATGTTTAGATACTGTTTTCCATCTAGTTTTCGTAATTATTCTTACTAACTCTTTTGCCCTATCTCTTTCACCTATTGCATAGAATATTATCATTAATCTAAAAAACGAATTCTAAGTACTTAAATCTATTTACAAAATATGAGCACAATGTTTCTCGTTTAATAAGAACTTGTACTTATCTTTTAATGCTATCATTTTTCTCAAAAATAAGATTATCAACCAACTATAATATGTACTAATCCCTTTAGTGTGATTTAACGAATTAAAATTTCAATTTTGTAACCTAATTTATTATATAAGAGACAAGAAAATATATTGCAAATTATATAATCATTCTACATTATCCAGATCCTGCACCACAACCACAGTACCCGTATTCATCAATTTCCATACCACATACTGGACAAACATAACCAGAACCTTTTACATCGGCAGCTTCTTTTTTAAATTGAAAGAAATGAGGATCTAATATAGCCTTTGATAAATCTCTAATAGATACTATACCTATAACCTTTCCGTCTTTACCTATTATAGGTAAATGTCTGAATCCATGATCTAACATAATTTCTAATGCATCTGTAATTGGTGTATCCTCAGTAACTCCTATTACATTTCTCGTCATATAGTCTTTAACTTTAGCATCTAATTTACCTTCAGCTACAACTTTTACTATATCTCTTTCAGTTATTATACCAACAACCTTATCATTGTCATCAATCACAACTAGTGCTCCTAGATTATGCTTTTTCATTTCTTCGGCCGCGGTTTTTACACTATCATTTTCTTTTATGACATGAACAACTTTATTTCCTATAACACCAATAGTAGTGTCCATATTATTTATACTGTATTTACAGTTGAAAAATCTTTCTTACGATAATAATATTAAGATTAAACGTAAAAAAGATTTGATGACATTAATTGTATTCATTAGACACGGTCAATCTATTTCGAACGTAAATAGGATTTTATCAGACGATATAAATAGTTATCCTTTAACTGATGAAGGAAGAAGGCAAGTTTACAATACCGCAAATGAACTTAAAAAAATATCACCTAAAAAAATATACAGTAGTCCAGTTTTAAGGGCTTACCAAACAGCTATGATAATAGGCGAGGTTTTAAATATCATACCTATTATAGATGATAGGTTACGAGAAAGAGAACTAGGAGAATTAAATAATACTAAAATAGACCAATTTGACCATTGGAAATTAAGAGTAGCAAGAAAAGAGCTTAATGTAAAAGGAGTAGAACCGTGGGATTCATTAAAGAGAAGAATGGTTAACTTTGTAGAAAGCGTAATAAAAGAAAAAGAAACAGTAATTGCAGTTAGCCATTTTGATCCTATTAGAGCTTTTTTAGCCTATGTTTTAGATCTTGATGATATTTCAGCGTGGGGACTACATATTCCTAATGCCAGCATAACTATTGTTAGATGTGAGAGTATTAATAATTGTAGAATTTTATCTGTTGGTGCACCAATAATTACTAATGAATTATTATCTAAACTTGAAGTTTAATTTATAAGTAGCTAGCAAATTAACTATCTTTTCTCTGATCTTCGAGTTTACATTATCAAACATAACCGTGTCAATCTTTTCTATTGTATTATTAACTGTTTGTAATATAACTTCGTTAGAAAGTTCTGCGAGATAGTATTTAGAGATTATATGCCCTACACAACTCTTTTCGGCTAATAGAGAAAAATATGGGGTATAATGTGTCCCTCCGAAACCTACTATTTTATTTTCACATTCTATTTCCTTATATTTATCTATACCTCTTAATGCGGCTTCTATTAAAGTTTTTACAAGTTCTTTGTTTTCCCAATATTCCTTAGAACTACCTATCTCTACAAAGATGATTGGTACATGTTGATATGTGGGTCCGTGATGTGTAGCTTCTATGGCTTTTTCTATATCCGTATTAATTTTTCTTATTTCCCTATAAATTGAAGTCAACAGTGAAGGAAAAGCTATACCTAATTTCTTTGGCTCTCCACCCATTGTCTTATCAGTAGGATTACCAGGATAATGCACAGTTAAGGATGGTATTTTAGAAGAGCTCTCATGTCTTGAAAAAACTACTATAACGTCTCCCTTTTGGTATCTAAAGTCTATAATGTCTTCATTAATTTCTTCAAACTTGTATCCAAGTTCTTTTATTGTTTTACCTACAGCATCTTGCATTGAGTAAATAATTCTGATATCCATTCTACATCTCCTCGATTATTCTTAAAGCTTCTTTAGCTAAATAAGGTGCTAAGGCAAAACCAAATCTGAAACCGGTAACTATTACAGCATTTTTATATATTTTTTTAACTATTGGTTCACCGTCACTAGATACGCTTCTAATTCCCACTCTTATCTTCAAATCTATATCTAAGGGAAAAATTTGAGATAACGTGTAAATATGGTCTTTAATTATTTCATAGTCAAAAGAAAGAGAAGAATCATTAATAGAGTCTCCATTTATATAAAGATTATTTTCTCCTTTTACCATTATTTTCCCTTTATAATGAATAATTCCAGTTAAACTATAGGGAGATTTTGTGATCACAAGATGTCCTTTATAAGGAATAAGATCAATTGGATATAGTTCCTTAATTCCATATCCTCCCGCAATTATTAATCTTTTAATCGCTATTTTTTCACCAGAACTTAATTTTATATATTTAATTTCATCATTTTTTACATCTATAGCAACAACTTTTTTCCCGAATTTAATATTACTCTCAAGAGCTAGTTTTTTAATTAATTCCTCACCTTCAATAAAGAAACTATTTTCTATTTTTCTAAGCGTACTATTTATCCTTAGATTTGGTTCTAAATTTGCTAATTCATCTTCACTTATTACGTTATTACTAAGTTCTTTATCTGTTAAAGTATATACTCTTTTATGAAAGATATTGTATTTATTACCCATTTCTTCATAAAAATTTATGGAATTTTCACAAATTTGTTTATATTTCCCACATAAAGGAGGTATAATTGTCCATAAACTTGCATTAGAATTAAGTTTTTCTATCCCTCTTACGTCTTCATATATCTCACTTTCTCCATTAAAAAGCTTTGATATAAGTAGTCCCGTGATTCCAGAACCGATTATAGTTAAATCAGCCATAAATTATTTATAAAAGATAAGATAAAATAAACTTTTTAAATGACGAGTAAAGATAAAATTAGTATGACAACTGAGAAAGACCCTGAATTAGAAAAATTGCTAGAGAAGAAAGCTAAAGAACTTATGAGCCAAAAGCCTAAAGGAGAAGTAATTCATTTAGATAGTAAAAACTTTGACTCTTTCTTAGCTTCGCATAAAATCGCAGTAGTTGATTTTTGGGCAGAATGGTGTGCACCATGTTTAATCCTTGCACCAATAATTGAGGAATTAGCAGAAGATTATCCACAAGTTGGATTTGGAAAGCTAAACAGCGACGAAAATCCAGACATTGCCGCAAGATATGGTGTCATGAGTCTACCGACAGTTATCTTCTTTAAAGATGGTGAACCCGTAGACGAAATTATAGGTGCCGTTCCAAGAGAAGAAATAGAGATAAGAATTAAGAATTTATTAGGTGAATAAAATTGAAACCAATTCTTCTTGGTATTCCAGGACTAAGTTATTCTAGTTTTATGAAATGTAATCCTAGATTTTTAATGATGCTCTTTAGTAGTACATTTAGAGGAGTTGTAGTTAATAAAGAGTTAAATTATCATCCTACTCCAGCGTGGCTATCAATACTTCAAATGGAGTACGTAAAAACTGACCAATTTCTCACTAATGTACCAGAATTAAAATTAGCTAAGTTAACCAATTCAGTTTTAATTAATATACCGATAACTAATCCTACTTATGGAGAAGTAAATTTACCTTATAATAATTCATTATCTACTAGCGAAGAAATAGAAAAAGTAAAGAAGGCTATCTTTGAGTATATTGATGATTATCCAGTTATTGTTAGTGTAAATGCAATAGATAGAATATTACTTAATGATGGAAAGGAAAGTAAATGTGAAATATATAAGGTTATAGACGGATTCGTTAAAGAAGTAATTAATAAAGTAGAGGATTTCATACTTTTCTCCCCTTATGGTGAACCAAAAGAAAATGGTATTAGAGAACAATACGGAATATATCTAGCTTCAGTACCAAGACCGAATGAGCATGATACTGTAAAATTGCCTGAGATAGGGAAATTATTCTTAGGATTAGTAGGAAGATAATACATAAAGAATGAGTATTTATTTTCAATATATTATCATTTCACAAATTTAGTAATCAGTAAATTTCCATTTAAAATATGATTCATAATTCCTTGAATTGCTGTTAATCCTATTAAAGAACATATTACTAAGTACTTTCATAGTACTCCTAAGTAAAGAGAAGCTTTACTAAATGACATTATTAAAGATATTTATAATGATTATAAACATAAAGTAACTTTTATTAGAAACGAAACTTTCTTTGCGCAAGATTGAAGCTATTCTATTTTATTATAGAATGGGTAAAGTGCAGCTATTACTGGTTGAATATAAAGTTCTTTTCTTGTAATCACTTTAGTTAAATATCCTATTGCACCTTCATGTTGTTTGCTATCCTTAGTTGAAAAAATTAAATCTGTAGCTTCTCCTAATTCTTTACCTTCAAGAATATGTTTAACCATTGTAGACGGAAGAGAAAATGCCATTGAAAAAGAAAAATTTTCTAATCCTTCTTTATTCGCAGCATAAACCACAGCAAATGCTAAGTATTTATTTTCATAATAACAAATACCTCCTTCGATTCCTATTCCTATATCTGCATTTGTTGCGTTTAAAGCATTATAAGCCCTATTTCTAGCACCGACAAAAGTCTCATGGCAAAAAGGTTGAGAAGAAACTCCAGATTCTACATTTACGCTTATTACGTCAGCATTAAGGCCTATAATTTTTAAAGCTTCCTTTACAGCCTCAACTTTAGCTTTGTTTGTGGAACCTATTGCGACAAACATTTTTATTATCCACATATAAGAAAGGAATATGGTAACAATAAAAGTTGGCCCATTAGCTGATTCTGGAGATCTATATCCATTTATACCATTAATTGAGGGAATAATAAAACCTGAAGGTTTTAATTTAGAATTTGAGATAATTACAACGGTCCAGGATACTAATGAAAAGGTATTAAAGAAGGAAGTTGATGTAGCAGTACCTTCAGCAGCTATGTATCCATATATACAAGACGATTATTATATTCTAGGAAATGCAATTGCTTCTGCCATAGATGGTATAACTGGAATGCCTGTAATATCACTTACTCCTCTATCAATTGAAGATTTAAAGAAGTCAAGAATTATTGTACATGGTCATAATACTACAGCATTTACACTTTACAAACTCTTGATAGGGAAGTATAATAAACTAGTCATTGTAAAGAAAGTGTTAGATGAGATAAAAGCCTTAGGAAAAGAAGGGGATGCATTAGTTGCAGTACATGAGATAAAAATGATGTATGCTTTAGAAAAACTTGGAATAAAAGTTAATAGAGTAACTAGTATGTGGGACTTATGGAAGAACTTGGCAGGAAACGTTCCTATGCCTTTAGGAACAGTTGTGATTAATAAAGACTTAGGAAAGGATATTGCTCTTAAATTCAAGGAGGTTTATGAAAAAAGTAAGAAGTATGCTGAGAAACATATTGATGAAATTATAAGAAAAGATGCTGAGATAATGAAAGAAGCACATAAAGAGAACATCGATGAGGAAATTATAAGAAAAACTATCTGGGCTGATATACAGGAATATAATGTACCATTAGAAGATGTAAAAAGAGGTATGGAAATATTCTATAATTTAACAGCAGAGAGAGGAATATTACCTAAAGTAAAGAAAATTGATATCATATAATCTTTTTTGAAGACCAGAAGTTATCAGTTGCTATTAGTATTTGACACTTTTTTGTCTCACAAATATATCTTATGATCTTAATAGTAAACGTAAGATATTTCTCTGGAACAAATAATTCAATTAAATAAAGTGGTAAATCTTCAGAATCCTTTAACAAAAACCCTATTCTGATAAAAGGAATGTATTGAAGTGAATCTACTATATCAGTATCAAAAGTTAGAACATCAATATAAAAATCTCTTTTTCCATAGTCTACTATAAAACCTTTAATTGAAGAAGCTCTTATCATACTCAATAATGGCTCTTTGAGTGATAAGGATTTTAGCGACGAAATTCTTTCTACCTTATCAAACTCGTGAGGATAAACTGAAACATAATCAGACTTAACTTCTAGTGAAAGATCCCATTCATCGAGTAAAAAATTATACATAGTAGGTATTCCAGAATAATTTCTAATTTCCTTTACTTCGAAGTCTCCCTCTAATGCTAAGCCTTTATTATTTTTTATACTTCTTCTGATTATTCCTTTTTCACATATAGATAAAGTTGAGATCTTAGTGATGGGAGTAAACTTAAGACTTTGAATCTTACTAAGAAAATCGTATAATACACTCTCTTCTATTTTAGATAATTTTGATAATAATCTTATATTAGGCCCTATTACTCTAAGTAATCTTACTATCTCAGCAAAGTCCACAGATTTATATTACCTTGAGAATTATAAATTTCATTATATCACATACTTTAATGAAGTTTTTATAAGATATTGGACAATAAATTTATTAATGATAAAATTAAGTATTTTTAAGGTGAAATTATGGCTGAAAAGAAGAGTGAAGAATATGAAATAAATTCTTTCGGCGATCTTATTAAAGCCTTATTTAAGTATGATAATTGGTATCTTGGAGTATTTGTTATCCTATTGATCCTTTTCGTAATATTTGATATAATAGCCTTCTCACCACATCACTAATTTTTATAAAGTAGGAAAGATAAGCTATTTAACATTCATTTTTTAATAGTATTTTGTGGTGTAAATTTGCCAAGAGTTAATATAGCAGCTGACTCAGATATATTAGACGAACTGGAACAAGAAGCTAAGAAAAAAGGTTATACGTTATATGCAATAACTAATTTGGCACTAAAAGCCGTTGCAGAAATATTAAAAGAAGGTGGCGATTCTGAAACTTTAATATCCCTCGTAGAATATTATAGAATAATTAGAGACTTAGAGATTGTTCCTGTTACTGTATGGTACTTAGAAAATTTAATAAAAATGGCTTATGATAGTGATCAAAAGAAGGCCATAGAAATTTGTGAAACTACAGGAATGCAAGTAGCTTCATATTTAAAAACTAAAGCATCAACTATAAGTGAGCTACTAGATATTTATGATAAAATTAAAGAGATGTTACCCATTAAAGACATTTCAGTAAAACAAAATGGTGATACAATAGATTTTAGAATTACTGGTACTGGATTTGGATTAGAATCCACAACATGTGCAGCTCATATACTTAAAAAAATTTTAGAAGAATATGGATTTAATATTTTATCAATGACACCTTTACCAGGAGGAATTATACTAGTCAAAGCTAAGGCCAACCTAACTGTTGAAGACAGGCAGAAATAATCCTGCATATAACTTGGTGAGTTTCCAGTTTATAATTACTTATAGAAAAATACTCATCTGCAACACCTTTAATTTCCTCTGAAAAATCACCATGAGGAAAAGCACCAACACCAAGTAACCAATTTTCTCCTAAATTGCATAACTCCTCTGGTTTTACTTTTTTACCATCTTCACTTAATACACCTATTTTATACTTACTCTTTAGATCAGTTAGTTTAATGTTTAATATTTTCATTAAAGGATTTACATCATTTATTGGAACTTGACCATGCAACAAAAGCTGTTCAGCTAGTCCAATAAATCTATTGTAATTCTTAGGAGGTCTCATATTACTATTTACGTATATAATTTTACCATCTATCGTATGAATATAAACTTCTCCCTTTATTGGAACTTTCTCTGTGAGAAACATTAAAAGCGCTAAATGTACAATGTCTGGTCTGCCTCTCTTCCGCCAATTTGGAAGGTTTTTCATTGCATGATAATGTAACGAAATGTCTAAAATTGTATGTTCTGGCTTTTTATTCCTTTTCCTTGCATTTCTAATTACAGCTGGATGAGAAGCTATTTCTTTTGGAACTAGCTCTAGGGATGAGTCAAGTAATATAAGGTTGATTTTCACACTACTAGTCAATAATGGTCAGAGTAAAAAATGTGAAGATGTATAAAAAGAGATCATTACAGCTCATAAGACTCGCAATTGAGCTTGCTAAAAATAATAATATAGAGCTCGCAAGAATGTATATAAAGCTTGCACTACTTTATTCAAGGAAATTAAAGTTTAAAATACCAATAGAGTACAAAAGATTATTTTGTAGAAAATGTTTTACTCCCCTTATCATTGGAATCACTGAAAGAAGAAGAATAAAAAATAAAGTCTTAGTAAGAACATGTTTATATTGTGGATGGACAAGAAGATACAAATTACAGTATAAAACAACTAATAAAAAAAGCAAAAGCTAGTCATGCAGATGTAAGAATAGGTAAAAAAGGAGTAACAGAAGAAATTATAAATGAAATAAAAAGACGGCTAAAGGAACATAAAGTAGTTAAGATAAAAATAGGAATAGAAGTAGAAAATAGAAAAGAGTTTGCAAGAAAAATTGCTGAACTTACTGAGGCAAAACTTATTGAAGTAAGGGGATTTACATTTATTTTAGCGAAAGAAAATGATAGCAATTGATATTGTTAAAGCATATGGACATAATAACGTAAAAGCTACCCATAGAAGTACACTAGAAATTACAAAAGATAATTATCTGACTCCTAAAGGAGATTGTATTATTGGAATAAATGCTAATAAAGGAGCATATGATCTTTCCCCAGAAGTAAAACAATTGATAAAGAAGGGTGGATATGTATATGTGATTATAAAGGTAAACGATATGATTGACATTATACATGGTTATGGTAATGAAAATTTAACTCTAGAAAATCCAAACAAAATAATTATTAGAAAATCTAATTATACAGCAGATAACTCAACAATTATGATTAAAGCGGATAAATCAGCTAAGGATATAAAAAGGGAAATAATCAAAGAACTTAAAGAAAATAAAGCTGAATTAGTGACTTATATTTTAGCATCTGACCTTCCCCTTGAAGATTCTCAGATCCTTAGAATAGTCGTTAACTGGAACCCATCTATCCCCACCTAGTTTCTCTTTTGCTTCTTTTTCATTTTTTGCTAAAACATAGAATATTATCTCATCTCCAATTCTACATAACTCTTCTTTGAAATTAACAATCATAGTAGGATTATCAGCAACTATAACATTGAAAGCTTTATCTCTAAAAGGAAGAAAGGATGCATCATATTGTACAATATCAACATAACCACGTAACTTATTAAGCCTTAAAGATTTCTTTAGCATATAAAGACCGTCAATATTTAAATCTCCAGCTACAATGTAATAACATTTTAAAAGTAAATAAAGGGTAAATGCACCATATCCACAAAATGCGTCTAAAATATATTTATTACACTCTATTTCTTTAGATAATTCTAATCTCTCATTCGCTAAACTAGGATTTACATAAACTTTAGCAATATCAATAAAGAAATTTATATTATTTTCTCTATATATAGTAGTTGTTTTATATTCGCCCCCAATAAACTTCAGCTCATTTATTCTTAGCTCTCCTTCTACTTTTTTTCTTATAAATATCGTTTTTACTTTAGGATTTATTTTAAGTATTATTTGACTTAATAGATTTGTATCTACCTCTTTTTTAGGCGAAATTAATAAAATATCACCAATAAGATAAAAACTTCTAACTCCCGGTATTAAATCACTTAATCTGGGTGTTCTCTTTTTAATTTTTGAACAATCTACAACTTCATATTTTTCTATTTTTTTATTGGAATTTACTTCTATGTAGATATATTTTCCATCTGTAAAAATTGAAAAAATATCTGATATAAAATTACTTATAACATCTATTGCCCTATTTTTTTCTACCTTTATGCATATCATTTTTTGAACTTATCCATTTCAGAACTATGGCCAGCAAATAATGAAGCATTTGGATCAATATATTTCTTTGCGACACTTACAGCAATGGCAGCTTGCCCAAATCCGACTGCTATTAATGCTAATTTTGGTGCACCTTCTTGTGAAGCAATATCACCAGCAGCATAAACTCCAGGTAAGTTAGTTTCCATTTTAGCATTAACTATAATATCCCTTCCCTTCATATTTACACCCCACTTTGGCATATTTCCTAAATCTCCTTTGAAACCAATACTGATTATTACAGCATCTACATCTAATATTTTCTCGTCCTTGGTCCTATTATCAAATATTACAGCTTGCGTTACTCTATTTCCGTCTCCTCTAACTTCTTTCAATTCATGCCACGTATAAACTGTTGCTACTTGATATAGCTGCTTTACACTTCTTTCATGAGCCCTAAACTGGTCTCTTCTATGAATCAATGTTACTGATTTGGCTACAGGGGCTAAAGTCAATGCCCAATCTACAGCTGAATCTCCCCCTCCTACAATTAAAACTCTTTTTCCTTCAAAATCTTTCTTTCTTCTTACAGTGTAGTATACTCCCTTATTTTCATATTCTACTTCGCCTTTAGCTCCTAATCTTGATGGAGTCATTTTACCTATACCGGCAGCTATAAGAATTGTTTTAGTCTTGAAAGAATTACCTTTGTCTGTTTTAACAACCCACATGTTATCTTGCGTTCTTTCAATCATATCTGCCCATTCTTTAATTCTAATATCTGGTGAGAACATTTTTGCTTGCTCGACCAACTGTTGTGCTAACTCATATGCTAAAATTCCAGGGAAGCCACCTACATCATATACCATTTTTTCTGGATACAATGTAACGAGTTGTCCTCCCAACTCATCTTGTGCATCAATAAGTAATGCTTTCATATCTCTTAATCCTGCATAAAAAGTTGCATACAGACCTACTGGACCTCCTCCTATCACTACCATATCGTATTCTGTCAAAATAATCCCCAATAATCTCCTTTTGCTTATACTATTTAAACCTTAATGTTTATGTTTATATAGGACAAAAAATGAGTATTGATGTATTTATCATTACAATTTATTTCCTTGGTTTTATTTTATTAATAAATATGTGGTTTAGATACTATAGAAAAATCATAAGAGTAGGAATAGAATATGTTGGGAATGACGCTAAGCAAGAAAACATAATTCTAAAGCCCAATGAAAAACTTAAGATTAAACTTCATGGCAAAGCAACTATTATAGTATCTGGAGTTAACCCTTGGTTAACTATAAAATATAATGGTATAAAACAGAAGATATATAAAATAAGATTATTGAACTATATTGGGGAAATAGAACTAATTAATGAAAGTAAAATATTTACCTTATCTGTAACTATTTTAACAGAATAGAGGAGAATAATTTAATGAAATTGAAAATATTTACTAAAAACTCCCCTGACGCAATTGAGTTTAGTAAATACGTTAAAAATTTGGCTGAAAACTTGGGTTT
Source organism: Sulfurisphaera ohwakuensis (assembly GCF_009729055.1). GTDB lineage: Archaea > Thermoproteota > Thermoprotei_A > Sulfolobales > Sulfolobaceae > Sulfurisphaera > Sulfurisphaera ohwakuensis. The sequence goes on from NZ_CP045484.1 coordinate 2,098,251, forward strand.
TAAGATAACTGAAAATGACCCAGATGTGGTTTTAGTAATAGGTGGCGATGGAACCTTATTAAGAGCAGTAAAAGATGGCATACCAATCTTAGGAGTGAAATTTGGACGTCGCTCAGCCTTACTAGATATAAGACCCGAAAACATTAAAGAAGCTCTTGAACTATTACAGAAAAATAAATATACAATAGAAGAATATCCTATGCTTGAGGCTAAAAGCAAAAATATAAACACAATTGCTTTTAATGAAATAGCTATTTTATTCAACAACCCGGAGACAGTATATGGTAGTGTTAATATAAAAGAAAGAAAAATTCTCTTTGAAGGAGATGGTGTACTTATAGCTACGCCACAAGGTAGTTGGGCATGGAGCTATTCAGCAACTAGAGTCTTACTCCATAAAGATATTAATGGAATTGAAATAACGTTCATAAATCCTATTATTCCAAACATAAAAGCTCTAATAATCCCTCAGACAGAGACAATACTTGTAAAATTGGAAGATAAAGGAAGAACACAAAATGTCAGAGTTATTAGTGACGGAGAAATTGTAGGAAATTTAATAAGTAAAGAAGACGAGGAATTAACTATAACTCTCTCTAAAAGAAAAGCAAAAATATTAAGGTTTTTTAACTTAATTGAATTTGATGGACTATTCACATAAAATTGTTTTTGATACTGGGGCATTTTTAGCTGGTCTGCAAAACTACTATGAAAAAATATACACCAATAGTCTTGTTATAAATGAGATAAAAGATAAAAAATCTAGAGAATTATTAGACCTTGCAATTATGGCCGGAAAAATAATTATTATGGAACCAGAAGAGAATACCTTGAAAAAGACGAAGAAAATTGCAGAAAAGATTTCTGCTTATACTCTCTCAAAAACAGATTTAAGCATAGCGGCACTTGCATATGAACTAAGACCTAGTATAGTTTTCACAGATGATTTAACACTACAAAATTTATTATTAAATCTTGGTATAGAATTCAAATCTGTAAAATTAAATATTAGAATTAGAAATAGAAAGAAATACAAATTTATATGCAAAGCGTGCGGAAAAACATTCAGTAGATCCTATTCTTCGTGCCCATATTGTGGAAATACAATAATAGTAGTTAGTTATAATGAATGATATTTTTCTATTTTAATTTTGGATTTTAGAAATTATATAGATAGATTTTGATAATTTCTATTAAAATTAATATACCTATATTAAGAAATCATTAACATATGGATGAGAATAATTTAAAAATCCATCTTATACGGTTTATAAAGAGAATAGGCGGAAATTTAAGAATTCTATCAAGCTTATCAAATGTTCCTTTCCCCATTATTACTAAAATATATAAAAAATTACTTTTACAAGATAAATTATCAATTTTCCCCTTAATAGAAACTGAAAAGATGGGATTAAATAAAGGGGCAATATGGTGTAACAAAACTTCTTTAAAATACGATACAGCAAAACAACTAATGGGGCCTTTGACAAGTTTGTTTAGAGGAGACCTTGAAGATAATAAATTTCTTCTAATGTTTTACACAAATTATGAAAATTATTTAAATTATAGGAGTAAACTCATAACTGTTCTAGAAGAAACCTCTTCTATCTGTGAAATTTCTTATATTCGCAAATATTATAGGTTTATAAATAATGAAGAATGTTACGATTTTAACAATAATATCTGGAAATGTAATGAAAAAGAAGTATATATCTCTTATGCTTCAGAATCTTTACTGAATCTTGATAAAAAAGATGTGGAGTTAATTGTAAATATTCAAACGAATCCCTATACTTTCCATTTTTATCATGACTTAGTTCATTTTAAGCACATTAAGAAATTTATTAAAGGATTCATGTATACTCTTGGAGACACAAATTATTTAGTAACTACAAAAGGTGACTATTTTTATGATTCTCCTTACTTATTATGGGTTGTAGAACTTGATAATGGCACTTATATATCTCAATATCACGTTAATAAAAACGCATTAACTAAACTAACGACTGAATTGAAAGACCAAGACATTATAATCTCAACTGCAGAACTAACATTTGCCCATGGTTTCAGTATTCCTTATGAAATATTTAAATCTAATAAATGGGTTATGCCAAAACTAGTAGTAGAATAGATATGGATTATTTCACTCTTTATCAATATTCAATAGAACACCCAGAAAAATATTGGAGTTCTTTTGCTAATAAATTAGAATGGTTTTCTAAGTGGAATAGTGTTATAATAAGGGACAAATACATTGCAAAATGGTTTGTTAATGGTAAAACTAATATAGCCTATAATTCCGTTAATACACATCAAGGCAAGGCATTAATTTGGTATGGAGAAGAGGGAAAAAGAATAGAAATAACATATGATGAACTAAATAGGCTAAGTAACTCTATTGCAAACTTACTTAAAAAGAGGGGAATTAAAAAAGGTATGAGGATTGCTATTTATTCACCCAATTCTATACTAACATTGGCCTCAATTTTAGGAACAGCTAAAATTGGTGCTATTTATACCCTTATCTTTGCTGGACTAGGTATTGAGGCTATAAAATCTAGGCTTAATGATTTTAATCCAGACCTTGTCATATCATCAAGAAAGACCTTTAGGAGAGGAAAAGAAATACCCCTATTAATAGAAGGGGATATTAATTTTGAAAGAAATGATGAAGATGAAATCCGCAAACTTTTAGATAGCGACGAAGTAAAAGTGGAAGAAATAGAAGCTAATGAACCATTAAAAGTGATGTACACTTCTGGTACTACGGGTAAGCCTAAAGGAGTAATTTTGCCTCATGGTGCGTGGATGGTAGGAGATTATACAGTATTTGATTTACTTTTTGGACTAAAACCTGGTGATAAGGTCCTAACTACTACAGATGTCGGCTGGATAACTTTCTCTAGAATAATGTATGGTACTTTACTTCATGGCTCTACTTTTATATTTATGGAAGGAGCTCCAGATTATCCTAAAGATAGATTAGTTAAAATAATTGAAGAAGAGCAACCCAAAGTACTATTCACTTCTCCCACTTTAATAAGATTGTTGATGAAATATGATATAAAACTTCCAAGAGTAGAATATATTGCTACTGCAGGAGAGATATTTGATGAAAAAAACTGGAATTATGCATTAAAAATTGCAGATAAAGTTACTGATGTATATGGACAAAGCGAATTGGGCTATGTAGTAGGAATACCTTATTCACTAGAGAGCATAAAACCGAAGATAGGATATGCAGGTGTACCTTTTCCTGGTATAGTCTTAGATACATTGGATGATGAGGGGAAGACAGTGAGAAACAAACCTGGCTATCTAGTTGCAAAAACTCCTTTTCCGACTCAATTTATAGGAATATTAAATAATGAAAAGAAATTTACAGAATATTTTGAGAAATTTGGTTTCCATGATACCGGAGATTTAGCAATATTTGATGGAACTTATATAAAGATAGTAGGAAGAGCAGACGATATGATTAAAGTTGCAGGGCATAGAATTACAAGTGGAGAAGTTGAAAGTATAATAGCTAGTATTGATGGAGTGAAAGATGTAGCAGTAGTAGGTATTCCAGACGAAATTAGAGGTGAAAAGCTGGCAATCTTTATAGTTGGAAAAGTAGATAAAGAGGAAATTAAAAGAAAAGTTCTTGATGCGTTAGGACCAATTTATGTTATTCATGATGTTTATGTCGTAGAAAAGTTACCTAAATCTAGAAGTGGTAAGACTGTAAGAAGAATTTTAAGAGATATACTTTTAAATAAGGAAATTGATGCTTCAATACTTGAAGACCCAGAAGTCGTAAAGGAGATTAAGGATGAAATTTCATGAAGACTTTAGAAATTTAGTACCAGTGACAAAAGAATACGTTTATTTAAATCATGCTGCAATATCTCCTATACCTTTACCTATATTATATGAAAGCTTGAGATATTTGTTAGATATTTCAAGATACGGTTCCTTACCTGTAAATGATGAGGAAAATGATGACTTTTATCACCTTAGAGAAAAGGTTGGGAAATTAATAAATGCAGAACCAGATACAATATCTTTTATACCAAATACTAGTTTTGGAATAAATATTATAGCTCACGGTTTAGATCTTAATGAAGGTGACGAAATAGTTACTGATAGTCTAGAATTTCCTGCAGTTACGTATCCATTTTTTAAACTTAAAAAGAAAAATATAAAGATAGTAATAGTAAAACCCAGACTAGAAAATTTTGAAGATGATTTACTTTCTAGTATAAGTAAAAAAACTAGATTAATAGCTATAAGTCATGTTAGTTTTAATACTGGAGTAAAATTAGACATAAAGAAAATTTCTAAAGAAGCTAAGTCCGTAGGTGCATACACATTAGTTGATATTATTCAAAGCGCAGGAGCAACAGAAGTAAACGTAAAAGATTTTGACATAGATTTTGCAGTTGCCGGTGGATATAAATGGTTAATGGGTCCTCAAGGTTCTGGGTTTATGTATGTAAAAAAGGGTTTGATAGAAGATCCGCCATTTTATGGATGGAGATCATCTTCTAATTATCTTGATTTTAACTCGGAGAATTTTATGTTGGAAAAAGGACCTAGAAGATTTGAGATTGGTACAATAGATGTAGCAGCTAATATAGCCTTAGCGAAGTCATGTGAAATCGTATCACAGCATAAGGATGAAATATACTCAAGAATTCAAAATCTAACGGATTTTGTAATAAAGTACGCAGAAGAGCAAGGATTAGAAGTTATAACCCCGAAAAATAAAAAAGCTGGAATAGTTATAATAAAAACAAATAATCCAAAAGAATTATCAAGAAGATTACTAGAGAAGAAAATTGTAGTATCACCTAGAGGTAATGGGGTAAGAATTTCTACTCATTTCTATAATCTAGAGGATGAAGTGAAAATTGCCATAGATGAAATTAGAAAACTAGCATTTTAAGTTAATATATAATTCTTCTAAATCTTCCATAATCCTAACTAGCATTCCATAAAGTATTATATCATCTATCTTATCAATGTTTTTAGCCATAGAAATTATATCTAAAAATTCTTGGATATTATTAGGACTTATTTTACCAGATTTTGCTAGATCCCAAATTGCTTCCTCATCTCTTTTACCTATGCACCTTTCTACTTCATTAATTACGTCTTCATATAAACCTCTTATCCCTCTCTTAACTTTTTCCTTTAATTCCTTGTTATTTATGAATTCTTCTAGGCTTACTTTTGTTCCTAACTCAACAAGTCTATAGTTATCCCAAAACACGATAAAGTATTAAAAATTTTTAAAAGAAAAGTTTGTTGACATGTCAGTTAAAATTTTTAACGGGGAATTTGATATTCCAGAAAATTCAAGGTCTTTATATATTTTAGTCATAGCAACTACAGACATAAGCTTAATCCCCGGATTAACAGTAGCTGGTACCACACCGGAATTAACACATTTTACACCTGCTGCAGATGCTGAATTTTTAATTAAGGGTAAATGCTCAGTTATAAATACTGTTCCAGTTACGCCAAATGGAATTCCTACACCAGCTATCATAACTAGGGCTTCATTAGAATTTGTAAAAATACCTAGATTAGTGGTAAATGCCGGAAGTAGAATTAAACCAAATTTACCATTAATCGATTTAGGAGGAGAACCAGGAGGTGACATTAGAAAGGGTAGTTTAAGAAAGGAAGTTGCAGAAAGAATATTAAATAATGGTGTAAGCCTTGGTGAAGAATTCTCAAATTCTTTCGACTTCCTTATTATAGGTGAATCAATACCCGCTGGAACAACAACTGCCATGGCTGTGTTAGTCGGTTTAGGTTATGATGCTCTTGATAAAGTTAGCTCAGCATCACCGGAAAATCCAAAAGAACTTAAGAAAAAAATAGTTTATGAAGCAATAAAAGATCTTCCCAGTGATTTAATGGGAAAATTAGCTAAACTTTCTGACCCTATGCTCTTAGGAGTTTCTGGTATAGCATTAGGATTTAAAGGAAAAATATTACTAGCTGGAGGTACTCAGATGACAGCAGCAGCTGCTATAATAAAAGAATTTAATAAAAATAAGCTTAAAGACATTGCAATTGGAACTACTAAATGGATAATTAACGATAGAAGTTCTGATATAATAGGCTTAGCTAAGGCAGTAGGAATTCCAATTTTAGCTGCATGGCTGGATTTTACTAATTCCAAGTTCGAGGGGCTAAAAGTTTATGAAAAAGGCTTTGTCAAAGAAGGAGTGGGTGCTGGAGGAGCGTCTATTTATGCTATGAAAAGGGGTGTTACAAATGAACAAATATTAGGGAAAGTAGAAGAAATATATCAAAGAATAACTACTAATTTAATGTAATGCAGACTGAATTTGATTTTTTGTCAATAAGAGAAAAAATAGTATTGCTCCTTAAATATTCCGAAAGACCTTTGACCGCAAAGGAGATTAAAAAGAATTTAGGAATTCAAAAGGAGAAAGAAGTATATGAACACTTATATCACATTGCAAAGTCCTCTAAACATAAAGACTATCAACTAATCGTATATTTACCCTATTGCAGAGATTGCGGATACATTTTTAACTTAGAAATTCCTAAAAAACCAAGTAAATGCCCAAGATGTAAAAGTGAAAATATAGAACCACCTAAGTTTCTAATCAGGGATAAAAAATGAGAAAAATCATATTTGTTGACATGGGAGAAACCTTAGTAAGCTTCTCACCAAAATTTCATCAGCCCATATATTATTTTCTAGTTAAAAAAGGATATAATGTATCAGAGAAAAAGGTATTCAGAACAGTATATAAGTTACTTGGAAAAGACCACTTTCCCGATCCTATTTTAGGTGGTCTAAGTGTATTAGATTATAAAGAACTTTTATCAGAACTGAATATTACTCCAAAGAAATGCTTATTAGAAGAATTAAAAAATATTCCACTATTGTCAGATAAATGGGAATTATTCGAGGACTCTGAACCCTTTCTCAAGAAATTAAAAGATGAGAATTTTAAAGTAATTATGATAACTAATTCTACTAGATCTGTTTATAGAATTGTATCCGATTTAGGATTAGATAAATATCTCGATGATATCATAGCTTCATGTGATTATGGTATAATGAAACCACATCCTAGAATTTTTAGAATAGCTATAGAAAAACATGGAAAACCGATACTACATGTAGGGGATGTCTATGAAATTGATTATTTAGGAGCCATAAGGGCTGGTATATCCCCTGTACTTTTAGATAGGTTTAATTTTTATGAAGATCTAAAAGTTAATAAGGTGAAAAATCTATTTCAACTTCTAGGATTAATAAAAAATCATTAGAGATCTTACTTGAAGAAGTTCCTCCTCATCCTAACCCAAAGTATGATCTAGAACAATATATGACACCTTCTTATTTAGCCTCTGAGATAATTTGGGCAGCATATTTACGAGGAGATATAGAAAATAAAGTAGTTGCAGATCTGGGATGTGGTACCGGTAAATTATGTTATGGTATTTCTATTTTGGGTGGTTATTGTTTATGTATAGACATTGATATAGAAAGCCTAAAGATAGCAAAAGAATTCTTTGAAGAGAAGGAGCTTAACGTGGACGTAATAAACGCCGATATAAACTACTTGCAAATTAAAGCAGATACAGTTATACAGAACCCTCCCTTTGGAGTAGTAAATAAAGGAGCTGACTTATTATTTCTATCTAAAGCATTAGATATTTCCAAAACAGTATATAGCATACATAAATTTAATGAAAAATCAAGAGAACTTATATATAGATTAGGGAATGAGAAAGGATTTAATGTTACCATCTTAACGCAAAAGTTCAAAATGAACGCGTATTATCCATGGCATAAGAAAAGAATTCATCAATTTCTAGTTGATATATATTTATTTTCTAAATCCAATTAATTTTTCTAAATATGAGCCATCATTTAATATTTTTTCCAAAAAACGCATTACTCCTATTCCATCCTCTTTATCTAGAACAATATCAGATATTGCCTTTATTTCTGGCAAAGCATTAGCTACGGCTACTTTAATATCTGCAACACTAAATAATGAAATATCATTTTGACTATCTCCTATTGCTATCGTAACTCCCTCAAAATTTAATATACTTTTTAGAATTTTTACAGCTTCTCCTTTACTTACACTTTTAGGCATAATCATTGCATCACTCCTATTCCACTCTATTTTTGCCTCATTTATTTTATCTAATTTATCTTTATAATCAATTGCAGAATTTACATATATTATAACCTCTCCTAAAGAGTATTTTATACCATTTTTATCTAGTATTTTAGCTAGATTTTTTCTTATTTCATACCATTTTTCATCTGCTAATTTGATTTCTTTATCCCTAAGTATTATAATGCCACCATTTTCTATTATCCAACCAGTTGGAAATAATCCTTTAGCTAAAATATCCATATATTTTCTCTCCCTGCCAGTAACTACAAAAAAGAGAAATTTTGCTGAGAATTTATTAACAACTTCTACCACTTCTTGTTTAATTATAAAATTATCTTTTTCATCTGATAAAGTTCTATCAAAATCCGATAGAACCATTATGTTCAAAATTTATACCCCAGATCTTCTAATACTTTCTTCATTTTTAAGGCATCTCTTTCTAATTCTGGGCTCTCACAAATGAGAGTTATTGATATATCTCTCTTCATAATTTCTTTTGCTAGTGGTTCAAAAGGCGGTGTATTATTATCTATTGGTAAGTGCTCATCTATATATTTGCCGTTTCGAAATACTAAAGATTCAAAGTGAGAATTTATATGGGATAAATTTAGCTCTCTTACAAGTCTATCAATTATTTCCCCGTAATCTATTTGGCCACCTTGTCTTGCAAACGTATGAGCCCAATCAATATATGGTATAACACCTTTGATCTCCTTAGAAATTGAAATTACCTCATCTAACGTACCAAAGGCAGTTTCTTTAGCCATAGTTTCTACACCGAATTTAACATTTTTAATTCCCATTGACCTAGCAGTATCGACGACCTCACCCAACTCAGCTTTTACTATTTGATAACATTCATCTGGGCTCTTTTTACCATAAAAAGCAATATGAATAGCAATCGCATCAGCATTCATTCTTTCTGCTCTATCTGCAGTATCAAGAATCCTTTTTTTCGAGGCTTCAACTTTTTCTTTATCTTCAGAACATAAATTTATAAAATAAGGAGCATGCACAGAAAGCCTCACACCTAGTTCCAATGCTACTTTACCAGCTTCTTCAGCACTCTCTGGACTCATTTTTACTCCTTGAACAAATTCGACTTCCATAGCATTAAGACCTAATTCTTTTACTGTCTTAATACCCTCAATAGTATTCCTCTTTTTAGCTGAATGAGGAACTCCGGCTGGACCTAGATAAATCTTAGGCACAATTGTTAGATTTGTTGTAAAGTTTATTAAAGATTTTACCATATAAAGCAAGGAGCTTAGTATTTATAAAGTAAAAGTTTTGTTGTTTATATTTCTAAAATAAATATAATACTAAGATCATTAAATTTTTTTATAAACAAAATATTACCAAGTTTTAGTAGTTCATGTAACAAAATATTTTAGTTTAAGAAACATTTAACATCTTTATACTTTTTTCCTTTAGTAACTGCTCATTATCTCTTATTAAGAATACTAACGAGGATTTTAATACTGAGGCATCAAACTCTTCTGTACTCTGCCTTTTTACTTGTTCAACTATTCCATCTGCTATAGAATCAAATTGAATCGATGATATAACTGCATTTAGTTCTTTAGTTAAACTACTTAAATATGCAATTAAATCTTCGTATTTCATTCCATTCTTCTTTTTCTCCTCGACTATGGAAGAAACATAATTGTTAATAGAGTTAGATGCATCTTCTAATGCCTCCTTAACTAATGGTTCTATGATTTTCTTATATTCATCAACACCACTTGTTGTAAAAGTGACTGTATCTGCAATTAAATTAACACGTTTAGTTAGAGCATTAACTATAGAGTTCAATACTGTCGCTTGAAGCGAATTTCTCTCAGCTGAAGATAACTCAATCTTACTAACCTTAACCTCAGTAGGTATATTTATCCTTAATTTTTCTGCGATGAATTCTATTAAAGTTTTAGCATTAACTCCACTTTCTCTGAATTTAGCTGCTGCTAAGGGGCAAAGAGTTATTAGCGTTGGGTACTTAGAACCTAAAGCCCTTGCCATCATATCTGCTCTTTTACCAATGTTTTTCTCTAAAACTGCTCCGGAACAGCCTTCAACTTTTCTAACTCTAAACCCCATATCGCTAAGCCTTCTTATAACATCATTAGCGTATGAAGACGAGAAACATGCGACATGTAAGTATATTTCTTCACCTTTTCCGTCTATCTGAATAGACTTTAATACTCTGATGTCAATTGGTGATACCTCGTAAGTAACTTTTAATCCTAACATATTTGCATAATCCCTATAAACTTCTGACAGCACTTTGTAATCTTCTGGAGCTATTGTTATGACCTCTAATGAGTTACTTAATATTTCTTCATTACTTTTTATTTTCTGCTGAAGTTTTTCACCACCACTTATATAGCTCATAAATCCACTATCGTATTCTGTACCAACTAATTTTACTTTTAAACCAAGAGCTTTCAGTATTTTTAAAGCAGCGATTGCTACTGTAGGATTATCTACTAAATATTTCCCTACCCATATTGCAATATCACTATTGTTATCTACGATACTAGCTACTTCTGGATCTTGCGTTAATGGAATTTTAACTGGTGGTTCTTCTGGTACTTTTTTAGCTACGATACTATTTAATTTGACTAATAATGAAGAGATTGGGATCTTAGCTGGGCATACACCATCACATAGACCACATTTATGACATCCAGAAATTTCAGCTATAGCTGAATCTGGAATATCGACACTACCATAAAGATGATGATATGAGATTGCACCTTTTACGAAATCAAACATTCCTTTAGGAGCATAAGGAACTTGAGGAATTAGTCTAAATTGTGGGCATACCGTTACACACATAGCACAGTCAATACATTCTAAAGAGTAATCAGTGAAAATATCTAAAAACCTCTTTACAGCAGAATACCCACTCACTTCCCCTCCTGGAACTACAGCCTTTACAAAACCAATTCCAAACCTAAATTGTAACGCTTCTTGTTGTCTTCTTACTATTTCAAAAACTACTTTACCTCTTTTCTTAGGATCAAATACTTTTCCTGGGTTAAATAATTCTTCAGGATCCATCTCTTCTTTGTATTTCTTAATAACTTCATATCTATCAATACCTAATTGTTGGAACGTCTTACCCATAGCTGAAAGTCTATTTCTAGAATATTTATGTCCAAACATTCCTATTGATAATAAAGAACCTCCGACTTTTACGAAAGAATCCATCATCAACGTATTCTTTGCTAAATCATAAATTAACTTCTTATCATTAGGTTTAAGAGAAACTTCAGTGAATGCGTTAACTAGTAATACCTCTCTCTTTTCTAAATCTATATCCAGATCAAACCCAGAATTAGGAGACAATTCTCCTAACCTACCTAAAGTACCTTCTAATTCTTTAACCAAATCGTTTATTTTAGTATAATGAATAAGACCGTGCTGATGAATTAGTAATCCTTTAGTTCTTAACGCAGCAACTACACCGTGGTTAAAAGACCACCAACCAGTCCATTCCCCCTCATACACTTCTGCACTAAAAGCTTGAGCTATCCTATATAATTTAGGTTCTACAAGGGAAGAACGTAAGGATGGATATAATATAATCATATTCCATTTTCCTGGCGAAAGTTTTGCATTAAATTTCTGAGCTATATAAGATGAGATTGTTGGACCTCTTACTTGCACATGCCATGCTGGAATAACTTCTCTGTAAAACTCACCAATTGCTTTTATAGCATCATCAAATGAATTAAAGGAAAGCACTAAAGCCTCGGTAGGAGAGTACTTTCTTAATCTAATTCCAGCTTTTACAATAATTCCAGTAGTTCCTTCAGCACCAGCAACAAGAGCTAAATTACCCCCTTCTAGATGGACTAATTCCCCCTTAGGGTTAATCATATCGACAAAGCTTATGTTATCTGAAATAAAACCGTACTCATAAGAACCAATACCTAACGCATCACCAGCAATTCCTCCTCCTACTGTAGAATCGTATGACGATGGGAAAGTCCTCAGCTGTAAACCTTTATTTTGAGCCGCTAAATCAACAAGCTTCCATGTGGCACCAGGCTCAGTTATAGCAACCATATTTGATTCATCAATTTCAACCTTATCCATTTTAGAGAAATCAAGTAATATTCCGCCTTCCGTAGTTAGTGCATTACCATATCTATTAGTGCCCCTGCCATAAGGAGTAATAGGAACTTTATATTTCAAAGCTATCTTAACAGCATCTATTACATCCTCGACTGAAGTTGGATAAATCACATAATCTGGGATAATATTTATCTTTATACCAGCCCAGACCAATTGTGGTACAAAGCCCATATCTGCTGAATGAGAAAGTCTTTCAACTAAACTATCAGAAAAGTTATTTCCAAATCTAGCTTCTAATTCTTCTCTTAACCCCACTTATAATCACCAATTTTTCTTTTTAAATTTTCAATAGACTCCCTAATAATTTTTTGTAATAATTCATAATATTCTTTTTCTTGCTCCTTTCTTGGCTTAAAACTTTTAAAAATATCTGGATAATCTCCTTCCCAAGTTGGGATTATATGGACATGAAGGTGAAAAATAACTTGACCCGCACTTTTACCTATATTAGTTAATAATCTTAACCCATCAGCCTTGACAGCATCCTTTATACCAAGTGAGACAAGTTTTACAACCTTAGCTAGTTCCGCTAACGTATCCTCATCTGCCTCTAAATAGTTCTCAAAATGCTTTTTAGGAATCACAAGAGTATGTCCCAAGGATACTGGATATTTATCTAATATTGCTGCAAATTTGTCATCTTCATAAACAAAGTAACCTTCCAATTCTCTATTTATAATGCTACAAAACGTACACATATTGAATAATTATATAACATTCTGTTTATGAATTTTTAGTTAATGGATATACCGTTACAAATACTAATACTTATATTTTTGATAAGCTTTATTACTAATATATTACCCTTTGCTGGAGCCCCTTATACTTTAATAGCCACCAATTTCCTTCTAGCTTATGGCGAGAATATTGAAAATATTCTAATTGTTATATTTTTATCCGGCACTGGAGCAGCTCTGGCTAAAACTATTACCTATGTCCTTGGTATAGCATTGAAAAAACCATTAAGAAAAAACAAAAATATACCTTTAATTAATAAATTCATTAAAAGTAAATATTTTCCATTAGCACTCTTTATTACAGCTATTTTACCGGGTTTGCCACTCGATGATTATCTTTATATAGGAGGTGGGATAGTGAAAGAATCGCTTAAAAAAATGTTAATAATAACAATTCCATCTAAAATTCTAAAAAGTTCAATAGAAATTCCCCTAGAATTATTTGGAATATTAAAAATAAGTGATTTATTTAATTTAAATCCTTTGTTTTTATCTATTTTACTTACAATAATTTTCTTTATAATAGGATTCTTACTCATAAAAATAGACTGGAACTCTTTATATGAGAAAATTAGTGAAAAATATTTAAATAAAAGAATATAGTAGTATCCATGAGAATTTTCTCCTCCCAAAAGTTTGATGTCATTATAGATAAATTCCAATTACCCAATGGAAAAGAAATAGAAAAAGCATATGTTAAACATAGGGGATCAGTAGTCATAGTACCATTTATTGATAAAGAAAAAATTATAATGATTAAGCAATACAGACCAATTATAGGAAAATGGTTAATAGAATTACCAGCGGGAACAGTTGAGGAAAAAGAAAATGAAGAAGAAACAGCAAGGAGAGAATTAGAAGAAGAAATTGGTTACAAACCCAATTTTATGACTAAGATATTTTCCTTCTATGTATCACCTGGAGTAACTACAGAAATTATGCATGTTTATATAGCTAGAGATTTAGTAAAAACTTCTCAGAAACTAGAAGAATATGAAGTTATCGAACCCTTCGAAATAAAATTTGATGATGCAGTAAAAATGGTATTGGATGGAAAAATCGAGGATGGAAAAACAATGTTATCATTACTTCTTATTTCACAAAAATATCAAGATCTCCTAACTCACCAACTAATATAGGTTCCTCTAATGTAATCCACTTCCTAGCTTTTGCCTCTCTCAATTTTTCAACGACATTTGTCCACTTATAAAGATCAGGGATTTCATAAATTACTACAAATTCATAATCTCCTATACCGAAGGAATAAGTAGTATATGATCTAATGCCTTCATTATCTGGATGATTTTTTGCAATATTAATGTGTTCAGCCATAATATCACGTCTTTCCTCAAAAGGCAATAAATACCATTCCGGAGATTTCTTCATGGGATAAGCTACAAAATATTTTAAAGGTGGAATCTTTAGGAATGAGGATAAATCCTTATTTCCACCCATAGTATAAGGAGAAGGTTTAAAAACAGAGAAGAAAGATACTTTTTCTTCTAAGTATGAGTTTGAAACTGAAAGAAGCGAATATCTAAAATCGTTTAGTGGAGTAGTATTATAGTCACATGTCCAATAAATTATATCTCCATCATATCTAAGAGAAATAAATCTCTTCAGTGAAACTAATTTATTTGAGAACTCTTTTTCCACTTCATTCAATCTAGATAGTATTTGTTTTCTTTCTTCTCTGCCAGATTTCCACCATTCTTTAGAAAACTTAAACATGCTAACGGTCATATAAACATAGTTTGACAACTTGTTCACAAAGGTATATATTTTCACCAAAATAAATAAACCTAATGAAGCTAATAGGAGTTGTTCATTTACCACCATTACCTGGATCGTTTTTCTACAAAGGCGAATTTGAGGAAATAGTAGACTTTGCAATAAATGAGTCAAAGAAACTTGAAGTAGGGGGATTTGATGCAGTAATATTAGAAAATTTTAATGATAAACCATTTAGAAAAAAAGTAAGAGTTGAGACAGCAATCGCTATGAGTATAATAGCTAGAGAGGTAAAAAAATCTACCAGTTTACTCGTGGGTATAAATCTTTTACGCAATTCCGCTTATGAAGCAGCAAGTATTGCGAGTTTAACTGGAGATTTTATAAGAGTTAATGCATTATGCGAAACAATATCTTCCCCTGAAGGGATAATTGAACCAGCGTCAGTAGAAGTTCAAGAGGCACTCTACTATACAAAGAGGAAAATCTCTATCTTAGCTGACATAAATGTAAAACATGCTAGCCCTTTACATCAAATGAACTTAGAAAGCTTACTATTGGATTGTAAAGAAAGAGGATTTGCTGACTATATAATCGTAACTGGGGAAAGAACAGGCAAAGAACCAAACCCAGAAGTTGTAAAAATGATAAAGAATATCTCTCCACTGCCAGTATGTGTAGGAAGTGGAATAACCCCAAATAATATTAGAGATTACAAAGTGGACTGTTTTATAATTGGGACATATTTAAAGGACACTGATGGTAAAATAAGGGTAGAAAGAGTGAAAGAAATTGCAAACGCGGTTAAGAGTATACATAACAGGTGAGCCCGGAGTAGGAAAAACGACAATTTTTCTTAAAGTAATTGATAAACTCAAATTACAAGGATACTCTATCTCAGGCTTTTATTGTCCAGAAGTGAGAGAAAAAGGACAAAGAATAGGTTTCAAAATAAAAAGCCTAGATAATGAAGTAGAAGATTGGTTAGCTAGTATTTATGCAAGAAGTAGTATTAAAATTGGTAAATATTATATTACTATAAATGAAAATATAATAAATAAAATTAAGGAAAAAATTTCTAAATCTGAAATAATAGGAATTGATGAAATAGGCCCAATGGAGCTTTCGGTACCTAAGCTTAAAGAGATAATAGACTACGTATTGAAGGAAAAACCTATAGTCGTAGCAGTAGTCCATAGGAAGATTTCATTTAAAGATGGAAAAACATTTATAGTTACTTATGAAAATAGAAGTAGACTAGACAATGAAATATTTAACTATATAATATCCTTGATACAATAACTATGAAGTATTAAATGCTAGAAATATGTTAATAAAAAATACTTAGAAAATTTCAACAAATTATCAATCTATTTAGAAGCAACTAGCATCATAAAGCTCAGGTAAATTCTTCGTTGTGACTAGCTTAAGGAGATGTTAATAAAATAAAATTCTCTTGATTAATTATATATAGCATACTCCAACTATTATTTTGTGGATATTCAATTAAGGCATAAGATACTATACATTATTTTAGCGTCTATAATGTTATATACGCTTTACTTGATTAACTTTAGAAATAATATTCTAACACACCCTATTTCAGCTGCAATAACCTCGTTCTCTTTCTTTTCAGTAATTACTATAATAATAATTTCTCTTTATCCAGAATTATTAGACCCTAATAGGAACTTATCTAAAATTGATGATTATGTAGTTTTCATAGCTACGTCAACATTTCTTATAGTTAGTATATCATTAATCTCAAGCTATGGTACTGATGATATGGAATATATTTTTCAAGCTTTAAACTATTTATTCAGTGGGAAGAATCCTTATTTAGCAAATTATTACCCCTACTCAGTCGGCCCTACTTATTTAATTAATGGTAAGATTGCCTCCACTTTTGTATATCCTCCATTTTCTTTTCTAGTTTATATTCCATTTTATCTTTTAATCAGATTAACTAGTGCACCAGGCTATTATATAAATATAGTAAATGTGATATTTGATATCATACTTATAATACTAATCTATCTTGAGGGAAGAAAAAAACAAGATCCACTAGCCGTTCTATCTGTTATATTTTTATATCTACTCACAGCAATAGCAATACCACCTTTTTATGGTGTGAACAGTGTAATTCCAGCAACATTCTTACTTATTTCATATCTGAGAGATGATAAGTGGGGGGGAGTTAGCTTAGGTATTGCCTCATCTTTTATTCAACTTAGTTGGTTAGCATTACCGTTCATTTTAATATATAAACTTAAAAATAGTAAAATAAGCAAAATTAAGAATTACTTATTATATTTTATACTAACGATTATAATCATAAATCTTCCATTTGTTATATTAAACTATAAAGCGTTTTTATATAACATATTTACAACTGATATTAATACTATTCCCGTGGGTGCATTAGGATTAACTGTAATTAATTATGCAGGAGTATACCAATTAGAACCATGGTTTTTTACATTCTCTGAAAGTGTAGTATCTATTTTTCTTATATATATATATTACAGATTTTTCGAAATATTGAAACAAAGTATCTGGATATACCCTATGATTATTAGTTGGTTCATGTGGAGAACCCTTACCGAATATTTCTTTTTATGGATTCCATTATTATTTGTAACAATCTATAAGATGGATTATAAATTACCTAGTATTAAGATAAATATAAGAAAAGATATAGGAGTTCCTTTATTTATTCTTTTAACGCTCTTATTATCCGTTGGAGTATATGCACATGAAACCTACATATCAACAAACCCTCTTAAAATATTAAACGTTCAACCATTAGGCAAACAACCATATTCTGCTATTCTAGTTGAAGTTAAAAATTTAGGTAATAAACCATTAAATATCACCCTCGTAAGAGTATCCTTGCCTAACAATCTTAATATGGTATGGAATTTCACATATACTTTAATTCCACCAAATTCTTCATCAATACTTTTTGCCTATGCACCATACTATAATGAGACAATAAATTCAACAGTATTTACAGTAGAAGTTTACTCATATTATTACTTTGCAACATATAAGGTAAATGTAAGTAATATTTCTTAGATGATGCCAGAATATGTAAGAAAAAAACTTACCTTAGACTTTGGCCAAGTTACTGATTACATAGTTAGAAGAATAAGAGAATACATAGAAGAGAGTAAAAAAGAAGGAGGGATAATAGGCTTAAGTGGTGGAATTGATTCTTCAGTAACAACAATACTCTTATCAAGAGCTACCAATAACTTCTACATCCTATTAATGCCTACTTCGTCTACACCTCAAAAAGACATTGAAGATGCCATGAAAATAATTAAAATAGTGAATGGTGAAAATAAATATAGTTATATAAACATTGATGAGATTATTAATGAGTTCTCCTCTATTGTCAATACATCCGATAAAATAGTAATAGGAAATATAAAAGCTAGGGTTAGAATGACACTATTATATGCGTTTGCTCAAAAAATGAACTATCTAGTAATAGGAACGGGAGATAAAAGTGAAATAATGCTTGGTTATTTTACTAAATATGGTGATGGAGGAGTAGATGTATTACCAATTGGAGACTTATATAAAACACAAGTTAGAATGCTAGGTAATTATTTAGGAGTACCAGAAGAAATAGTTAAAAAACCACCTTCTCCAGCATTATGGGAGGGACAAACTGCTGAAGGGGAAATTGGTTTAGATTATGAAACTATAGATTCGATACTTTACCTTAAGTTTGAGGAAATGAGAGAACCAGAAGAAATAGCCGAAATGACTAAGACTAGTTATGATAAAGTAATAAAAATTATAAATATGGTGAAAACATCACAACATAAAAGACTCCCACCAGAGATTTTCAGATTAAGCGGAAGGGCAATTAACTCTGACTGGAGGTATCCAAGGCAATGGGGTTAAAAGTAGAATTAGCTCAAATAAGACCAAAACTTGGAGATGTAAAATATAATTTAGAGAAACATCAAGAAATAATATCTTCATCTTCTGCAGATTGTATAATTTTCCCAGAGCTTTCCTTAACTGGATATATATTAAGGGATTTAGTGTACGAAGTGTATAATGAAAGTGAGAAAGCAATAGAAAAATTATCAGAAGAAAATAAATGTATAGTAGCTGGACTAGTTAAAGAAATAAGGCCTGGCATACTTAGAAATACGGCTGCTATAATAATTAATCATCAAATTAATTATATATATAAATTCTATTTACCTACATATGGTTTATTTGAAGAAAGAAGATATTTTCAACCTGGAGATCCAAAAAGAGATCTAAAAATATTTGAGTACAAAGGAGTAAAATTTGGAGTAATTATCTGTGAAGATGCATGGCATTATGAACCAATAGAGGCACTCGCTTTACTAGGTGCTGATAGCATATTTATTCCAGCAGCATCACCAATGAGAAGACTAAGTACTAGGCTAGGTATACAAGATAATTGGGAAGCCTTACTAAAGGCTCATTCTATAATTAATGGTATTTGGACAATTTTCGTAAATAATGTAGGAAGTCAGGAGGAGGAATTCTTTTGGGGAGGATCTATGGTTGTATCTCCTAATGGAGAGGTAATAAATAGGGCCAAATTATTTGAAGAAGATATAATAATTACTGAAATAAATCTCGATGAAGTTAGGAAAAATAGATTTTTCAGTAGTTTCAGAGAGCATAATAGAGATTTTCACGATGTATTAAGGAGCCTCTAAATTTATTTCCTCTTTTATAAAACTATATTTTAGTTATGATATCTCAGAAAGTGAACATCATTGAGATGTTACTCCTCATACTACTTATATTACTTTTGCTCGCCTCACTATTCAATCCATTACTACTATTCCCAGCAATAGGATTATCTATGCTTCAGGTAGGATATAATAAAGGATTTTTACCTATACCACTATCATTAATACTATTGTTAATACTAGGATTAAGAGGAGACTATTACTCTATAGCTATAATGACTATTCTCGCCTTTCTCCTATTCATGATAATAAGTGATAAGATTAAATATTACCCATTTAGATAAGGATAAACTATTATATTTGAAATCAAAAAGTTCACCTATGAATAGAGTACTACTTCTATTAGTTATGATAAATATAATTTTCACGCTTACTATTTCAAATATCTTCTTATTTAATCTCACTTTTCCTGCAATAAAAATAATTTTAATGCAAAGGAAAGAGAGAAATATAAAAGAAAAAGCCCTTAGATTTAATGAATATAAACCCAATGTATAACTCATGAGTATAATAAAAATTGAAGAACTTTTTGAGTTGCCTGGTTGGGATACAAGGAGAAGAATATTAGAGATACTAGAGAGTGGACAGAAAAACGCATACGAAATAGCTAAATTACTAAACCTAAATTATTCAACAGTCAGGTATCATTTAGATCTTTTGCAGAAATTTGGACTAGTAAATGTAAAGAAAGGTAAAAAATATTATTATGAGTTAACTAAAAATGCCAAAATACTCTTAGATAACTATGAAGAAGAGACAAAGAAGAGGGATAGTACTTAATATTTTTAAATACTCTTTTTCAAACATTAAACTATGAAATGCTCTACTGAAAGTAATAGGGATATAAGAGGATTTAACTTTCTTTTAGATAATTGTGATAAAGAATATTTAGCTAATAAGTTTCAAGAATTCAGAAAACTTGCAAATGAAACGGGCAAAACTTATATAATAAGGCTAGCTGATAGTAACTATTATAGATTTGAAATCATAATGGTGCCTAACTCAGTTACTTTATTATCAATCGCCACAGCTAGAGGAGTAAATAATATTAATCTAAGAGATTTTTCTGCCCTTGAAGAACTAGCAACATTAAGCTGTTGCGCTTACCAAAATGATAAGCTAAAAGAATTAGCATTACAATTTCTAGGAGGACAAAGAGAGTATGAATCCGAAGTAGTTGATTTAGAGGAAAAAACAATCGAAATTGAAATAAGCCCAGATTGTAGTAAGGTAGAGTGGAATGAATTAAAATTACCAGAACAAGTTGAAGGAAAATGGACTACAACTGAACTTGCTTATACAGATAGATTATATTTGAAAGCGTTAGCTGGCCAGGGAAAATTTATAACAATATCTACTGAGAGACCGCAAAATTCAATAAAATTTAATTCATTTGAAAGGTTAAATAGCTTGTGTTGTTTTGTTAATATAATTCTTCAAAAACTAAAGGAATGTAATGGGTTAGTAGAAGCATTAACGCCATTCTTACAACAAGAATCTGGGAAGAGGAAAAGGAGAAAAAATGAGTGAAAATGTAAAACCTATCTATGCTAGAGGATTTTTTAATATGAATTATTTAGGAGAAACTACTCAACTAACAATTTTTTACTATGAAGATAATGAACATTACTATGCCTCTCTAAATAAAGAAGAATTGAAAAAAGAACTTCATAAGCTAAAAAATAACATGCAATACTTCTTAGACCAGGAAATAATAAAGATTAATGGTAAAAGAGTCAAAGCAAAGGTTTTATTTGTAAGACTAGGTTTGCTTAAAATTAATATTCCATATATAGAATTTATAATCAGATTTAAAGGGAACTTACATAAAGGGGAAAATATTTATGAAGATTTATATGAAGAAGAAATTGTCGAATACCCATATGAAGCTATTTGGATCTTACCAGGAAAGATTGTCTCTTATTCTATTTCAGGAAAAGTAAAAACTAAGAACAATATTCTCTTTTTGAAAGTCAAAAAAGGAACCAGAATAAGTGGAAATGAAAAAATAAAATTTGTTATGTGAGAAGTTCATCTATTTTTTTAGCTAACTCTACATCGAGATCAGTAATACCACCAGCATCGTGGGTAGTTAATTGAACTATAACTTTGTTATAGTAGATACATACATCAGGATGATGATTCATGCTATCTGCAATTGGCTGTACTTTATTTAGAAAATTAACTGCTTCTTTAAAATCATGAAATAAAAAAGTTTTTTCTATCACATTTCCCTTTAAACTCCAGCCTTTCATTTTGTTAAGTTCTTCGCTTATCTCTTTTTCTGTTAACTTTTTCATAGTTTAACATAAAGACATAAAAATATAAAAAATATCAGCACTTAAAGGACTCCTCACACTTCAGTCTGGGGAGTTCTCATCCTCATTTTAGTTCTGTTGCCATCCTCTTTATAAGTGAATATATTAATGGGATTAATAAAATTGCAAACGCTATTGCTAATCCCCATGCTAAAGTCTGAAGAATTGAAAGAACTGAACTAAATGGTTGCACAATTATGGCTATTGCAATAACTAAGAAAATAGTGTAAAGTAAAAATCTTCCATAAGTTGTTATATAGGTAGCATTAGGATCACTTTTAGATATACTATCAATGGCTTTATCAATTATTGTAAAGCTAAATAGAAGAACTATAGAACCTATTATGATATCATAGAAAAGATACGGACTTATAAAAGGAACCCAATAGAATATTGCTAGCGTAGCTGCAAGCGTTATTATTATTGCATACAAACCGAATTTTAAAACGTTAAATATAGTTGACATAAATGGGTCATTAACTGCCATTTGCCTGCCCATATAGTCTATGAGAATATTTACTAGTGTGATGCCTAAGGTAAGTAATAATATTGCACCAGCTAAATAAGGTAAATATCTAGCCACTGCACTAACGTAAACACTCGCTGGACCAAGGCTAACTACTGTCAAACCAATTGATAGTGAAATAAGGATTATTAATGCCTTAACAGTACCAGCAACTAAGCCTGCACTAATCTGTATTGTAGAATGTGAAAATAATCTCACTAAAATTCTGTGAATAACAGTGCTTACTATTTCAGCAACCACATACCCAATAAAAACAATTATTAGGAAAAGAATTATAGATGGAATAGCGTCAATTATTTCAGTAGCTAATGATGTTAATGCTTGAGAAATTGTTTCATCTATTATTAACATAGCTATGATTATTTCTCTCTATAGATATATAAATTTAACCATTAATATTTTCATCTATAATTTTATAAATTCTATTCAAAATTCGATCTATTTTCTCTTTTTCTTGTTTTAATAAAGATAATTGATTTCTTAATTCAAAAGCTTGTTTTAATTTACTTTCAATCTCGCTTGCATTTTTACCTATATATTTACTCTTAAGCCTACCCTCTTCCCAATATCGTAAGTAGTAATATTTTCTTCCATTAATCTCTTTAATTTCCAGGTGACCATTAGGAAGAGTCTTTAACATCTCTTCTAATTTTTGAATTTGAGACTCAAGCTGTTGTTGCTTCTCCTCTAGCTCTTTGATTTTCTCCCATATCATCTTAATCACACTTACAGTATAAACTCAATGTTACCATTGTTCTTCAAACCCTAAATTCATAGTATCCTCTAACGCCTTTCTAATCTTGTCCTTATCAGTAATTTCAATGTATTTCCTTATACCACCAGCCCTACCCTTATTAACTATTTTCACTTTTATTATTCCAAACATATCTAATTCAGAAATTATATCGGAAAATCTTCTATAGGAAAGAGGTTTTTGTTTATACTGATTACATAAATCAGAATAAATTTTATGGGCAGTCACAACATCCTCTGCATCCATAGTTGCCATTAATGCTAACTTATAATGGAATGGAAGAGCCTTAATGGCCTCAATTAGTCTTTCTTGTTCATATTCTATGATTGCCCTATCAACATGATCTTTCCTAATAAAACCTTCGCCAGAAGCCAATTGAGCTGCTCTAAATAATAAATTAACTGCTTTTCTTGCATCCCCGTGCTCTTTCGCTGAAATTGCAGCTATATATGAGAGTATATTATCATCATAAGTACCCCTATAAAGCCCGTATTCAGCATAAATTGACAATATGTGTTTAAGTTGCTCAGCATCATATGGTTTAAAAAATACAGTAGGCCCTAAAGAGGATAAGACTCTTGGTTCCATATAATCTCTTATATTTATATCATTACTTACCATTATTACCGATATATCTGCATCAGCCCTTAAAAGTTGATAAAGCACAATATCACCACCACGTCTCTTTATAAGAGTATCTACTTCGTCTAAGTATACTAAGGCTTTTTTTCCATTTAGTTCTTCTTTAATCTTCTCTATATATTCTCCTAGGTTTATGCCATGCTTTGGAACTTCATCAGTAGTTAGCCTCTCAGTTAAAGCGGATAGTACAGCTTGAGGCGTACCACCGACCTCTCTACAATTTACATATGCTTGTTTTACTTTACTATAATCAGAATCCTCTTGTTTAACCTCTTCTATCTCATTTAGCATATATCTGGCTACAAACGTTTTACCAGTTCCAGTAAGACCTAAAAATAATGTAGAAAATTTAACATCAGATTTCACAAAATATCTAACAGCAACAGCAACTTCTTTTAGTATATCTTCTCTGAATGGTATGTCCTTAAATACAGTTAAAGGATCTATGAAAACCCTTGGATCCTTAATAACTTCTCCTTTACCGCCTTTCAAGGTATCCCTAATTGACACAATATTTCAATTGTTTCATACGTTATTTTAGTTATCAATTATTTCTTATGGTGTTACCAAATTCTTTTACACGATAAGAATTACTTGTCGTTTGACTCCCCAGTTTTACAGTAAATTTCATACGTTTCATATATGCTATATTCCCTATTTTTGAATTATATTCAGCCAAAAAATATTTTCAGATAGAAGTGTTTTAATACAATACTTTGAAAATACTAACTTTTATGGTTTATATAATAATATCTTAGAGAGACTGTGAATTTCAACTGTTTTATATTAAAATGAACTACTGACTACTTTATATGGTTTGTATAATAAGCAAAGTATATAATGAAAATAAAAAATAAAAACGTTTGAAAACCTGAGTCTGTATTTTTACATTAGGGTACGTTAGATGGTAGAAACGTATGAAATTTACTGTAAAACTGGGGAGTTAAATCGTATCAATTATTTTTATTAATTCATCTGCATACTCTTTGGTACCTAATGCTTTTACTCCCATAAATCTAGCAATATCCTGTGTAACTTTCTTGTCTCTTATTGCCATATTAATAGCTTTTTCTATTAAGTCAGCAGCTTCATTCCAACCCATCCATCTCAGCATTAATTCTCCAGCTTTTATAATTCCTGTTGGGTTAGCTATATTTTTACCAGCATATTTTGGTGCTGTACCATGAATAGCTTCAAACATTCCCCCCTCGTCACCAATATTAGCTCCTCCTAGCATTCCAATATTACCGATTAATGCACCGGCCGCATCAGAAATATAGTCACCGTTTACGTTTGGTGCTAAAATTATATCATATTCTTCTGGTCTTATTATTATTTGTTGGAACATATTATCAGCAATTCTATCATTTAGAATTATTTTACCTTCAGCTGGTTTACCCTGGCTGATTTCTTCTTCAGTAACTATAAAATCACGATATTCTTTTAGAGCAACTTCATACGCCCATTCTCTAAAAGCTCCTTCCGTATATTTCATTACATTACCTTTATGCATAACAGTTACTTTTTTCCTCTTATGTTCTATTGCGTATTGTATTGCTAACCTAGTAATTCTTTGAGTTTTATATTTGCTCATTACCTTTATCCCTATTCCGGTATCATCCTCTATTTCTACTTTTAGTTCTTTTCTTAGAAAATCTCTAATTTTTTTAGCCTCCTCGCTATTAAACGGATATTCTATTCCTCTATATAGATCATCAGTATTTTCTCTAAAAATTATCATATCTACTTTTTCAGGATGTTTTAGGGGGCTTTCTAGTCCCTCAATATACTTTACTGGTCTTATATTTGCGTATAAGTCAAGCATTAATCTAATAGCTACATTAACAGATTTCCATCCTTTTCCTATTGGAGTTTCTAATGGACCTTTAAGAACTACTCTATATTTAAGTAGCATATCTTGAGTTTCTTTTGGAAATCTATCATTAACTAATTTTTCAGCTTTTTCACCAGCATAAACTTCTAACCATTTTATCTCTCTAGAGCTACCATAAGCTCTTTCTACAGCTTTATTAATCACCTTTATTGCAGCGTTAGTTATCTCTGGACCTATGCCATCTCCTTCTATATATAAAATCACGGGTTTGTTTGGTACTATCCATTTTCCCTTATCGAATCTGATTTTTTCTCCATCCTCGGGTTCTTTGTATAACATTTATGATTTACGTAGTCAAATAGATTATTTATATCTTACTTTAACAACTAGCTCTTAAAATAAAATATTACTCAACTTTAAATTAAATAAAAAACCCCTTATTATACTATAAAACTAATCCTATTTGTATTTTTCAAAAATTTTGATAAATATGCTAAGGTCTTGTGTGGAAAAATTATAAAATGTTAATATCGAGTATTACTACTGATGTGGTCATTATTATTTTTAATTTTAATAATCTCATCCTCACTAGCACTTCCTCTTTATCTTCAACCGCAAGTATCGTCACAAATACCTAGCAATCAGCTAGTTAATGTAGCAATTGTTTTGCCTCCTAAAAATCTAGGATTACTTCAAATTTATGTGCAGCAGCATAAAATTGTAAATCAATCGCAACTCATTTCTCTATTTATTCCTAATGCTACAATAAATAAAATAGTTAGTATACTAAAGTATAATGGAATAAATCCACAAGTCACATTAAATGTTATTTCTTTTCAAGCTAAGGCTGGGGTAATAGAAAAATTGTTTAATGGTGAATTTGTTACAACTACTATCCTAGGCAAAAAGATTTACTATTTTGTAAGTGAAGGTTCTTACTCTTTTCCAGGAATCGTTTTAGCTACTAATTTAACGTCATTATTTTTATCGAAGCCTAATAACTTAATAAATATAACTCAAGCAGTAGCTTACAATATGGTTACTCCTACAGAAATTCAGAAAGCTTATAACATAACTTACTTATTAAATAAAGGAATAAATGGTAGTGGAGTTAATATTGGAATCCTTGATTTCGATGGGGATCCTTATATTTATCAACAACTTCAAGATTTTGATTCTATTTATGGATTACCTAATCCACCTTTATTTAAGATAGTACCTATTGGTCCATACAATCCTAATGACGGTATTGCAAGTGGCTGGGCATTAGAAATTTCTTTAGATGTTGAATATGCTCACGCTGCTGCACCAGATGCTGGAATAATACTTTACGTGGCTAATCCTTCAATTTCAATACCTCAAGCTATAGCATATATTGATCAGCAAGATGAAGTAAATGTGGTTTCCCAAAGCTGGGGTATTCCAGAAATTTATTTCTTATTAGGTCTGTTACCAATGTCTTATTTACAAGCAATGATCTATGAATATTGGCTAGGAGAAGCTGAAGGAATAACTTTTATTGCAGCTTCTGGAGATGCTGGAGGTAATGGATATAATTTCTTCTTAAGTCCTCTAGGATCGACAATAGTACCTTCTTCTATTCCTTATGTTTTATCTGTAGGTGGTTCAACATTGTATATAGCTGGTAACGAAAGTTATCAGACAGCTTGGAGTGGAGAAAGTATATTTGGGTCTACAACTGGTGGTTATAGTGCTATATTTCCTGCTCCTCCATATCAAGGACTTAAAGGATATAGGATTACCCCAGATATAGTTGCTGATGCAAATCCATATTCTGGAGTACCTATAGTTTACTACTATAATACTACATACCTTGTTGGAGGAACTTCTTTAGCTACTCCTATAGTGGCTGGAATTATAGCTTTAGCTAATCAAGTTCATGGAAGGCTTGGTTTTATTAATCCTTTAATTTACGCTTTAAATGGAACTAAAGCTATTGTTCCAATTAATGTAGGATATAATACTCCATATGAAGCTAATGAAAGTCTAAATCCTGTCACTGGATTAGGATATATTAATGCAGGTTACTTCGTTAACCTATTGAAGAAACCTTCGATTTCATTATCATTAGCTGTTCAAAATACTACATATTTACCAAACCAAGAAATTCAAGTTGTAGCTTATCTTAAAGGAATTTCATCATATCCGTCGAGTATAACCGCATATGTGTATAACGGGACATCAATAGTATCTTCCTTTCCTCTTATTTATAACGGTTCTGCTTATGTTGGAAAGATTAGCATAAGCAAATCTGGTGTATATGAAATCTATGCAAGTTATGATAATACTTACGGTTTTACATATATTATTGTAGGTTATCAAGCAGTTTTTATATTTCCGATAGTTGCAATCTATCCTGTACCGACTAGCATACCAGTATTAGTTATGATAACTTATCCTAATGGTACTTTAGTCTCTTCATATAACTCTACTACTTTACTAGTCTATAAGGAGAATCAAATAGATGGTTCATTATCTCAGGTAACTAGTGCCCGTTTAAATAATTTACCAGTAATAAATATTTCTCAGTTAGGCATATCAATTAAATTTAAATCTGGAATATTAGAAGGTTATGTAAACTTAACGAGTAGTAAGTTCGGAGGAGTTTATGTTTTATCTGTTAACAATACCATAGGACTAGATGAAATAGTCCTAGGGATGTACGTTGTACCAGCAGTTATTCCTAATTCCTTTACAGAACCTACTTCTATTTATACCGGAGAAAATATAACGATTGAAGTATTAGTTGAAAGTTTAGGATTGCCTAACATAACTGTATCATTTATTAAAGATGGAAAAGTTTATTACAGCACGCAAATTAATTCCATCCTTTATAATGGCGCTCCATATTATATTGCGCAAATATCTGTACCGAATTTGCCTCCGGGATATTATACTATTGAGGCATACGCTGACTATAGTAATGGGTCTTATATGACTTATGGTACTGGATATACACAAATTTATGTTAGTAGTCAAAAACTGATTTTGAATGCGTCAATAAGCTCTGTAGCTTTTGAAAATAGCAGTGTAATCGTAAAAGCCAAAATATATTATCCTAATGGAACTCCTGTAGAGTTTGGTATATTTAGCGCTATATTTGTTCCTAGTTATCTTATGGGTCAGCTAGACAATTTAGAGATTTCATACTCAGTAAGTTTAAGTTATAAGAATGGTGAATGGATAGGTAATTTCACAATCCCAGAGGGGAGTTATGACAATTCTGGGTTAACTATAGACGAACTAGCCGGAGTATGGAATGTATATCTTGTCGGTATATCATCAAATGGAATTCCATTACCTTTTAATTCAAGTTTGAATTATAATACACTAAATATAGAGCCAACATTTACTGGCTTATCATTCTTAGTTTTGCCATATAATTATGTTCCGCAATTTAATGGGAATTATGCATATCATATTTATACACCCAAAGCAATAATTGAAAATAAGACTGTGATATTAATCGATTCTATAATAGAAAATTTAACTGCAATAAATTCTGTAATATATTCTTATAATACTCAAATATATCATGCCACTTTAATTAATTCTAAACTAGAGAATATAACAAAGATCTCAGCTAATGTACAAAATGTAGAAGTCGTAAACTCTACTAATATTACTAGTCCAATAATTACCTCAACTGAAAGTAATACTACTGTTAGTCTACTGAATTATGGTTACGCATTCATTATAGAATTTATTATAGCTATTGTAATTAATGCCATTGTGATTACATTATTCGTTATTACTGATAGAAATAAAAGATAGTTAACATTTATTTTACATCTGTTATAATTCCCATCCAAGCGTTTTCATCATAAATTAAATATTCTACTTCCAAGTAAACTTTTTTTGTTGAGTGTTTTGTCTTTATTTTTAATGGGTAAATAAAATAGTAAACATCTCCTTCTACTTCTTTTTTAGCTCTTTCAGGAAATTCTACCTCATATCCATAACTTTCAATTATTTCTTGAATCTTAGTGGTTAGTTTTGCAACTATCTCCTTTAATGATTCTCCGTAAATTGGTTCGAAAGTTAAAGCTTTCAACTCTTTCTTTAAAGTAACGATACTTTCTGATGTTCTTTTGCGTACTTTTTGCTTTGGTTTATGCTTTTCCACAAATAAAAGATGTGAAATAATGCTTTAAAAAGAATTGTGTTAAACGTAGTACTCACTAATACTTCGTCTAATTCCCCATCCATCATCATATAATTCTTCCAAACCTTTTTCTATCAAAGATTTTATATGCGTATCTTTCACATTATCTTCTAATATTGCATATTTACTAGCTATAATATTCATAAATGATGTTAGATTTATTTTCATGTTGTCTGATATTTCCGAAGGGTCTCTCTTAAAAAAGCCGAAGAAAGTGGATTTTTTATTATTGTTATATATTTGTGGAGGAATTATATAAGTATTATTGTTTATATCGACAACTAGAAGAAATGGTAAAATTACCTCAACACTATCCTTATCGAAAGGAGCTCTTTTTGTAAACATTCTAATTCTTTCTAGTTCATTATTACATATTGATTTAATATTTTCTAATTGATTTAATATATTTTTCTGTAATTCATCTAATTCCCTTATTTTCACGTCTATACTTTCTAATTCCTTTTGCTTTTGTGCGGTTAATGATTCTATTTCATGGACCATATTTCTTACTTCGATTCTATATTTATTCTTTATTTCAGAAAGTTTACTCTGTATTTCAGAAAGGTATCTTGACCTTAAAGTTGTAATGTTTTCTAAATCCTTTTGAAAAGACGGATTTGTCTCATAATCTAACTCTGCTTTTCCTATTAATACTTCAATATCTGCCATTTTGGAATATAGTTTAGTAGCTTCATTAAGCAATTCACTTTCCAAGTTTTTCTTTGCTGTTGTTAGAGTTTTCTTAAGTAGTTCGTTCTTCTCTTGAAGTATTGAATTATATTTGTCTTCAATCTGCTTTCGTTCTTCTGCTCTCTTTCCTTTAATTATTGTTAATATAGTATTTATTTTACTCTCTACATCGTTTATTTTGTTTATATTTTCCTTTATTAAAGATTCTCTCTGATTTATATCAGTAATAATAGAATCTATATCTACCTTGGTTAAAATTTTATCTAATATTCTGAGGGGTAACTCTGGACTACCATATGAAAGAATGGGTGAAATATCATCAATAATAACTCCTTTAAAAATTTCTTCTTCTTTTCCTTTAATATCTTTCCATCTAAAAGACTTTAAAATCGCCAAAATTTCAGAATCATTTTTATTATTTTCTATGCCATCTAAAATTCTTTTATAATCTTGTAAGATTATGAATTCTAGTTTTGTTTCAATATTTAAAGTTTCATCAAAAATTATATATCCACCACTTTTTTCATGTTTAACTAATAATAATGGCCATCCAATCAAGGTGGCCTTCTTTATTTTTACATTTTTAGGGGCTGCTTTTACTAATGCTACTGCTAATTGCTTTTCTACTGGTAAAGGTTGATAAGAGTTATCTACAGCAAGTGGTAAATATACACTATCCACACTACAAAATAAGTTGAGAAAAATATATGTGTTTTTATTATCGTATGTATTATTTTTAGCAGTAGGTTTGGTAATTCTTAATATATAGAATAAAACTTCACTTTAAAACTTAAGAGTTAAATAAAACTACTCTAAAGTTATGAAGAAAAAATAATATCTAATTAATTGAGATTAATTCTTAGAGAGATAAAAGTTATTTCTATTTAAGAAAAGTTAATCTTTTAAAGGATTTCATGAGGCGTGATACAATTCTTATTTTCATATTACTGTGATACCTTAGGGACTACTTATGAAGTAACAGTAACCTTCATTAAGTTTTCTTCTTTGCCCTATTATATTACTCTGAAGAGTTCATAGTAGAGCCCTCTGATCATTATACAATAATAAAAATTTTGGTATTAGATAGAATTGAAATTATAAATAATATTAAATAATATAAATTTTATAATTCATAGGAAATTACTAGTTACTACATTTCTAATTAATTTAGGATCTTCTATGATGAATAAAAATTTTTATTATTTATTTAAAGTAAAATTTATTCATTACTTTTTTAGATAATTTAATTAAAAATAACTTACTCGTTTATTTATTTCTGTTGTTAATTTTTCTACTTCATTTTTCAGTTCCTCATTTTTTAAATCTTTGATATCGTTTAACGTTTCTTTAATTCCTTTAGTTAGAAGCAATTTATCAAATATTAATGTTCTTGATGCTATTAAGTATCTTATTTTTATTTTTTCTTGACTAAGAAATTCTTCTAATTTTCCTTCTAAGTATAATGCCTTTAAAATATTTTTTCTATCAATAGCTCTAATCCAGTTCTTTTCTTCTTTTATTTTAGTCAGATATTCACTTTCGTAAGCTATTTCTCCAAGTATAGTATACAAATCATTTTTTATCTCTCTTTCTCTTATGTGGAAGATATCATTTACTAACTCGTTTATTAATGAATTCTTCACTACAATTTCAATTCTTTGTGGGTAGTATGTAAATCCATACTTTTCTGCTGTTTTTTTCATTTCCTCAAATACATCGTTGATATCATCCTCCTCTTTTCTATCTTGATTTTCTTGTTTAATTAAAATCGAAGCAACTCTATGAAGTATTTTCACATCTAATGTTACAAATAAACTTATTATTTTATCTATTTCGGAATCGAATGAGGAATTATACCATAATAAGAATTTTTTTCCAAGATATTTTTTAGGCCATTGATCTAGAGCATAAAGTATTGGGGATTTAGCGTAATATAAAGAAATATAATAGCCGCCGGATATTTTTTTGTATATATTCACTATGAGGTCTTTACTAAAGCCTAAATTTTCAGCTACTTTTATATAATCCAAAAATTATCAGCCCTGCCACTTTCTTCATCAATTCGTAAAAGGGTGAGTTCATCAGTAAAAAGAGGGAGAGTAAAAAATAAAAAATTTACTTTTCAATATATCCTTTTTCGACAAGTAATTCAGCTGCTAATATACCTCCTCCTGCAGCTCCTCTAACTGTGTTATGAATTAATGATACTAACCTTATCATTCTCTTATTCACTTGCTTTATTCTACCTACAACTACACTCATTCCTGGAATATCCCCAGCCCATCTATCAAAATAGACCTGAGGTCTTGTATCCTCATTCATAACGATAATTGGCTTTGAAGGTGCAGTTGGTAATTTTAGATCTTGTGGTTCCCCTCTAAAGTTTTCTAAAGTCTCCTTAACTTTTTCAGCAGCAGTTTCTTCTTTGAACGATACATATAATACTTCATAATGACCATGTATAGTAGCTATTCTATGAGTTGTTGCTGCTAAGCTTACATCTTCTAATTTAGGTTCATCTACATTTCTCTTAACTTCGCTTAAAATTCTAAAGATCTCTTTTATCGTCTTGGCATCATATCCATCACCTAAAGGCAAGATATTATCTACTACATCTAATGATGGTATCCCTGGATAACCGGCACCAGATAGCGATTGAATAGTAGTTATAAATGCTCCATCCATCTTATAATCTTTAAATATAGCACCTAATGGTATTGCTGCACCCTGAGCTGTGCACAATGGTGTAGTAACTATGAATCCTTTCCATTCTCTTCTTTTTCTTTGCTCATCAATTAAGCTAATAGTGTGAGGATTTAGTTCAGGAATCAATAAGGGAACATCAGGATCAAATCTATGATCTGGTGAATTGCTAATCACAGGAAATCCTTCTTTTGCAAATTGTTCTTCTACTGGGCCAGCAGCACCTTGAGGTAATGGAGAAAATATTATGTCTACATCATCCATTAACTTAGGATCAGTTGGTTTTACTTCCATATCAGCTATTTCCTTAGGAACTTGTCCTACTGTTTGCCATCTTACTACCTCACCATACGGTTTACCCACTGAACCTTTTCCAGCTAAATATGCTGGTTTAATATAAGGATGGTTTGATAGCATTCTTACGTATTCGATTCCTACTAAACCAGTAGCACCTAATATTGCGGCTTTTAATGTTCTCCTCATGAGTATCACCTAATATTATGAATTTCAAAAATATAAGCTTACTTTAAAAATATAAGCTTTACAATTTAGTAAAATACAATTAAGTTAAAAGAACGGCTCCTAGTGACGAAGACGATACAAGTCTAGCGTATTGAGCTAGAAGACCACTTTTATACTTAGGTGGTGGTGGAGTAAATTCATCTGCTCTTTTCTTTAACTCTTCTTGTGGTAGATCTACATCCAATCTTCCATTGTTTGCATCGATAATTATCGTGTCACCATCTCTTAGTAATGCAATAGGTCCTCCTACTGCAGCTTCTGGTGCGACGTGTCCTACCATAATTCCTCTAGTTGCTCCAGAGAATCTACCATCAGTTATTAAGGCTACTTTTTCTCCCAAACCTTGACCTACAATAGCACTGGTAACTGCTAGCATTTCTCTCATTCCTGGACCTCCTTTAGGCCCCTCATATCTAATAACTACAACATCATTTTCTTGGATTTTTCCTTCTAGAACTGCTTTAAAAGCTTCTTCCTCTGAATTGAAAACTCTAGCTGGTCCCTTATGATACCTAACTTTAGTAGCTGAAACTTTAATTACAGCACCTTCAGGAGCTAAAGAGCCTTTAAGTATTCTTATTCCGCCAGTAGGATTAAATGGGTTTGAGATCGGTCTTACTATATGTTCGTGCGGAACATTTGGTAATTTATATTCTTCTAAGTTTTGTTTTACTGTTTTACCAGTAACAGTTATTACATCACCATGAAGTAAACCAGCTTCTAATAGTTTTTTCATAATTAGTGGCGCGCCTCCAACCCTATGTAAATCATACATTGCATATTCTCCACCAGGTTTCATATTCACTATTTCTGGTGTCCTCTGGCTAATCCTATCAAAATCGTCTAGTGTAAGCTTTACTCCAGCCTCATAAGCTATTGCTAATAAATGAAGAACTGCATTTGTCGAACCTCCACTAGCCATCAGTACTGTTATTGCGTTTTCAAAAGCTTCGAAAGTAAGTATATCTCTTGGTTTTAGTCCTATTTCAATTAAACTCATCAGTGCTTTACCAGTTTCGTAAGCATACTTCACTCTTGCTGAATCTACTGCTGGTGGAGAAGCACTACCGGGTAAAGCTAGACCTAATGCTTCAGTCATTAAACCCATAGTATTCGCAGTATATAATCCTCCACAAGTACCCGGTCCAGGGATCGCATTGTCCTCCATTAATCTCAAATCTTCTGCTGTTATCTTACCTTTAGAATAAGCACCAACTGCTTCATAAACATCTTGTATTGTTATTGGTTTTCCCTTAAAATTACCTGGTAATGTAGTTCCCCCGTACATTATAATAGATGGTATATTTAGTCTAGCCATAGCCATCATCATGCCTGGTGGAGTTTTATCACAGCCAGCTAAAGCAACAAAACCATCATATCCGTGTGCGTTAACTACCAATTCTACAGTGTTAGCAACAATTTCCCTACTTACGAGGGAATATTTCATACCTTCACTTCCCATTGCAATTCCGTCTATAACCACTGGGGCTGTAAAAACTCTAGGAGTACCTCCTCCACTTCTTACTCCTTCTTTAACAACATTTGAGAGACCAAGCAAATGAATATTACAAGGTCCTGCTTCATTCCAAGCTACCGCAACTCCAACTATTGGTTTTGCAATATCATCATCCGTTAAACCCATAGCTTTAAGAAATGCTCTATTAGGGGCTTTTTCGTAACCTCCATAAATTAGATTTGACCTTTTTTTCTTGTCGGGATTCATATCAGAGTTTATACAGTTTAAACATATTAAAAGATTACTTAGCGTCTATTCCTCAGAAAAGAATTATACTCCAATTTTTATACTTACACAATTTCTCTGTGTACTTTAGCATAATTGGTAATATCTTTACTTTAATTATAGGCTTATTGTTTATTTAATTTGAAATAAAATATGAAAAAATTTTAATAGAAAAAATAACTACTAATATTTTGATGATAGAAAAAGAGATAGTGTTCAAGCTTAACGTTAAAAAACAGGATTTTATGACACTTATATCGAGTCCTTTAAATCTTACACAATTTTGGATGTTCTTAAAAGAGATAAGAATTTTAAATGAAAACGAATATATAGCAAAATTTAAAGTATTTATGAATTTTAATTTTAAAATGAGAAGAGTTATAAACCCGAATCAAATAATCCATGAAGGAGTAATGGATTTTCCCAGAGCTATGTTTAGGTTTACAGTTAATGTATTAGAAGGGAGAAAAGAAATAGTTATAGCAGTTAAAGGAGAATATCAAGGTCCTCTAGAATTCTTAGCAAAATCACCAATGAAGAAATTCCTAGAAAATTTCAGAGATAAAGTAATTGCTTATTACGAGAAAAAGCAAGAAGCATTTACAGTACAAGAATTATTTAAAAAATTGAGTGATGATAGTAAGGGAAAAAGTATAATAGCTATAATAGAATTAGATTCAAAGGAATACACGTTAACTTTCAAAGATGGAAAGTTAGAAAAAGTTGAAGGAGAAAATTACAATGATTTTCTTACACGTTTATTAACATATTCAGGATTTGTAAAACTTCTAAGGGAAGAAGAGATTTATGAAGAAGAATATGAATCGTTAGATGATCTTATTCAGAGACTAAAAGAGGAAAGTAAAGATAAGGAATTAGAGGCTACAGTTATTATTAAAGATAAATCCTTTAAGATTATACTCAAAAATGGAGAAGTAATATATAACAATGTAGATCCTAAGTATAAAGGAAAGCTAAAACTTATTGAATTAAATGAGAAATAAATTTTTGAATCCGTATTTTTATTCTGTGAAATTAGAGAGAGTTAAAGAACCAATTCCTCTTATTGGGCATATAGCTTTTGGCATAATAGACCGTGGTACTAACGTTCTTCAAGTTCGTCCATTTAGCAATTGCCCAATGTCTTGTATATTTTGTTCAGTAGATGCTGGTCCTAATTCTAGATCAAGAGTGACTGAGTATATTGTAGATGCGGACCATTTAATTAATTGGGTTAATTATATTGTTGATAGAAAAATTCACCAAGTTTCAATTTTAATTGATGGTGTGGGTGAACCTATATTACATCCAGATATCGTGAAAATTGTAAAAGGAATAAAGGAAAATAGGAAAGTATTTGAGGTAGCAATTGAAACTCATGGTTTACCATTAAATGAGAGACTAATAAAAGGACTAGCTAATGCTGGACTAGATAGGATTAATCTTTCGTTAGATTCCTTAGATGAGAATAAGGCTAAATATCTTAGTGGTCATAAAGGTTATAGTGTTTCTAAAATATTGAAGATGATAGATCTAGCATTAAATGAAGGGTTAAAGATTATGTTAACTCCAGTGTGGATTAAAGGAATGAATGATGAAGATATAATTAATCTTGTGAAGTTTGGAAAAGAGAAAGGACTATCTTTCGGAATTCAAAAATATGTTGCTCATCCTAGAGGAAGAAAGGTTGCTAAAGAGGTTAGTTGGAAAGAGTTCAAAGAATTTTTATCAAAAATTGGTGAAATGTTAGATGTCAATCTCTTTCTCTCTCCTTCTCAGTTCAAGGTATTTCCAGATGTTAGGCTAGGCCCAGTAATGGATGTCGGTGAGAAAGTAGTAGGAGAAGTTGTGCTGGATGGTTGGATGAAGAATGAGGTAATAATAACTGCTAGAGGAAGAGTTATTACAGTAGTTGGTGTTAGTGATGTTCCTAAGGGTATCTCATTAAAAGTCAAAATAAGTAGAAATAAGGATGAAATTTACTTAGCTAGGCTTAGCTAAGATTGTCATTTGCGGATCGTTTATTTCGAATTTTTCCCACGAATAACCGCTAAAAACATCGATTATTTTAAATCCTGCCTTCTTCATTAAGCTTACTATTTCGTGGAGACTATAATATCTTTGAGAGAACTCTATTTTTTCGACCTCTTTTCCATCTTTTATATAAGTTCTTAGTACATGTAGTCTTGAAGTGAATGGGTCAAACTTGTTTTGATCAATTATCAGGTAGGGGGGTACAAAGGAATGAAGGATCTCAGGCTTGTTATATATCACAAAATCTCTATTTTCAAGGTTAACCACTACTATTCCTTCTTGAGAGGTAACTTCCCTTAACTCTCTCAAAATTTTTAAATCATCCTCTTCTTCATAATAACCAAGACTATTAAAAATGTTAATAACAACATCGTATTTCTCCTTTATTACTTCGCTTAACTTGCGCATGTCACCCCTTACAAATTCTCCTTCTTTTACATTTTCTTTAGCTTTTTTTATCATCTTTTCTGAAATATCTACTCCAGTAATACTATAACCTAGTTTACTGAGAAAGTAGGAAACTCTACCGATACCACATGGCACATCAAGTATTCTCTTACCTTTTATACCATATTTCTTTATAACCTCATTAATCCAATTAGCCCACTTCTCTCCCTCTTCCCATATTTTTAGCATTTCATTAATGTAAAGGTCAGATTCAAATATCTTAAGCCAATATTCTTCCATTAAACTCTTTTAGGATTAAACCTAAATAAAATTGATGACTAAAGAGTTAGCCTTAATTTTAATCCTTCTATTAGCTTCAGAATTTCCAATTACATCAAACGAGGTTTTAATATATCAGGTTGAAATAATTCATGAAAATCAAATCAGTTTGTATAACTACACGTTTATCATAAATTCCTTAAACAATAATTTTGTCAATTTTACTTTAATTATAACTAATTTAAATAATGGTAGTGTTATCTTAAATAATACTTACGTTTATCCTATCTTGAATTTGAAAGTTCTACCGATAAATGGTGTTGTTTTTAACGGTGAAAATTTCACCTTTAGTGGGTATACCGAATATCATAATCAAAATGCCACGGTATACAAAGGTTATTTTATAATCAATACTACCAAAATACCTTCGACAGCGTATTTCGTAAATAACATACTATACTTTTTAAATGGCAGCGGAGACGGGTATTCGGTCAGTATTTCGTTAAGTTCAGAATACACTTTGTCTCAGTCAGTTAATTATGGTGGTTATATTATACTGGGCATAATAGTAGCATTTATTGTGATTGGTGTAGTAATTCTTATAAAAATAGGAAAAATATAAAAACAAAGAAGAGTAGTTATTCCATTAAATCTAATCCAACTCTATCTAAATTTCTTAACCATTGAATGAACTTCTTAGCGTTTTCTCCTTCAAATATAGCACCATGTTGTGGGGCTATAACATTTATCTCAAGTCCTTCAATTTTCTTTAACCAGATATCTATAGCCTTTTTTGATGCTATATATCTTCTATGAAATGATTCCATTAATTTAACGTGAGACTCAAAATCTTCTACGAATAAATACCACTTGTCTTTAAATATTGCAGCACCTAAATCTCCCGAGAAATATATTTTTGCATAAGTATCGTAGTAATGGAAGTTACCTGGTGAATGCATAAAGTGAGCTGGTATAGCTCTTATAAAATCTATAGTCATGCCCTCATCCGGTATATCAACTATTCTTCCTTTTAATTCAGCACCTAAATGTGGCAAGAATCTTTCCCATAATGCAGATGCATAGAAAGTAGCATTTGGTGCTAAGTCAACCCAAAGGTTTAAACTTCCAATTACATCAGGATCTTGATGACTATAAAGTATTGCTACTATATTTTCTGGCTTCACAAATCTTGTGACATTTTGGTATACTCTTTCGAAGACAAAATATCCACCAGGATCAAGAAGATATCCCTTACCTTCATGAACAATTAAATATTGATTAGTTAGTATACCTTTTTCATTTTCGCTTTCATCTAAACCTAACCAAATAAATTTGTGTTTATCATCTTCAAATATTATATTTGGTTCATGAACTTTCATTTTCTGTTCCCTCTAGAATTGCTTTTGGTTCTAGTGCAACATATATGTTTATCTTAAAATGACCAGAAATTTTATTTAAATCTTCTTCTTTAAATCCCTCTTGTCCTTCAATGTTTACATAAGTACCTTTTAACTCACCGTTAACGAATAATAATCTAAAGCTTTCATAAGTTGATACTCCAGAAATATATATTAGTTGATACCTCAGGTATTGTTGAATTAAATCTGTGATAATAGGTACTATTTGTCCTTTAGCTATATCTAGCTCGTCAGCTTTAATTAACCTTGATTTCATTAAAAGTTTTGTAATAAAACTTAATTTTGATAAATTTTGAGAAAAATTTGCTGTTGTTGTGATTTCATAAGCTTTCTCACTCTCTTTTTTTATTCCGTCAATTAAACTTTCTGCTATTTCATGTAAATATTTTGAGACTATCCACTCTTTCTCCCCCTCATATTTAATTGCTACATTAACACTTATTTTCCCTTCTTTATCTTCTTTTTCTGAGATAAAAATTTCGAATTTATTGCCTTTTTCAGATTTTAAAATAATAGTACTCATTCCTTTAAGGTTTACAATTCCTTCCATTCTAAACTTATCTTTAAATGAGAATAGAAGATATCTAGTGAATCGCAATGTTACCTCATTTTTTCCTCTTTCAACTTGGTAAGGGATATAGGAAAGTATAAATTCTGAATTTTTAGTTAGTGACTCGATAAAATTAAGATGACTATTTATCCTCTCTTCTACTATATAAGTTTTCATGCATTATTGTTCTTTCAACTCCTATATTATTTTATTTTACAAAAAAGTAATGGCAAAATCTTTAACAGAGTTAATTCATATTTTAATACAATGATTATTTTAACAGGGAAGGATCTAGAAGAGGTATTAAAGCCAGAGATAGCTGTAAATGCTGTAAGAGAAGCTTTTTCCCTTTTCTCCTCTGGAAAAGTTATTCAGCCTCAAAGACAAGTGATAACAATAAAAGGTAATTGGTGGGGAATAATGCCTTCTTTTACAGATTTTTCATTCTCTACAAAGATCGTGAATGTTATACCTAAAAACAAGGAAAAGGGTTTACCCTCAGTACAAGGAGTTGTTATACTAATGTCTCCAGATACTGGAGAAACATTGGCTATTTTAGAAGGATCAATTTTAACAGCAATAAGAACTGCTTCTGCAAGTGTTTTATCAACAGAATTAGCGTTAAGGTCAAGACATATAGATACTCTTGGAATTATTGGAGCTGGAATGGAAGCTAAATATCATTTAAAAATTGCTCTCAAATTCTTTTCAGTTTCTAGGGTTTTAGTCTCTGCAAGAAAAAGCCATTATGAGTTAGCAAAAGAATACGGTGGAGAAGCTGTAGAGTTAGAGAGGCTTTTAAAGGAATCACAAGTAATTTATGCCACAACTTCTTCAGACAAGCCGGTAGTTTTAGGTAAACTCTTGTCTAACGATTTTCATGTTTCTAGTATAGGTGCTCATACTCCAACTGCTAGAGAAATTGATGATGATACCATAATGAAATCAAAAACGTATTTTGTAGATTCGTTAGAAGCTGTATCCAATGAAACTGGAGATTTCATTGAGCCTAAAAGAAAAGGAATAATGCCTCAAGTTTATGAAATAGGAGAAATTATAAACAAAAATATAAAAATTCAAAGGCCCTCAATCTTTAAGACCGTAGGTATTGCAGCTCAAGATAATATAACTGCATATATAGCATATGAGGAAGCATTAAAGAGAGGTATAGGAATAAAAATCTAATCCTTTCCCCTCCAGATAACGTTAGGATTATTCGTTCTTTTATTTACAACTAAAGCTAAGACAAAAAGTAAAGACGATAACCTATTTAAGTATTTTGCATGAACTTCTTTTGCCTTACTTTCCTTTAGTAAAGTCACAACACTTCTTTCAGCTCTTCTGCACACTGCTCTAGCTAAATGAAGAAAGGATGAGGCAATATGCCCACCTGGTAGAACAAAGTTTCTTAGTGGTTCCAATTCTTTACTATAATTTGTAATGAATTCTTCGATTCCCTTAACTTTTTCATCAGAAAAATTCATTTCAAATCCAGCAATTTCTGATGAGATAGAAAAAATATCATTCTGAAGTTTTTGAATAACTTCTGAAAGTTCTGGATAAAGAGACGATACGACTCCCAAAACTGAATTCAACTCATCTAAATCTCCTAAAGCTTTAACAATTTCACTATCCTTCCAAACCTCACCAACTGAAGGTACCTTAGTCTTTCCCTTATCTCCAGTTCCAGTATACCACATTAGTAGTTTTTAAATAATATGCAAGTAATATAGGTTTCGCAATGAGACAATATTTACCAATACTTGGTGTAGTGCTAGTCTGGAGTTCAGCTTATCCTCTAATTAAAATTGCTCTTCAATATATGTCGCCAATAATTTTAGCAATAATTAGGCTTTTAGTTGGAGGGCTCATTCTGTTAATTTATGGGAAAGGTATAATATATGGTTTAAAGGAATTTATTGGTAGCCTATTAAACGTTGCAATATTTATGATATTGCTTAATTTAGGTGTTCTTCTCTCGCCTAATCCAGCATTATCTGCAACATTAATTTATACTCAACCAGTTTTCGTTGCGATATTTAGTTATTTTATTTTCAAAGAAAAAATAGGGATTTTGAAGATATTTGGTATTATTATAGCAATTTCTGGGGCGATTATAGCTTCCGGTAATTTAGAAGTAAATATTGGTGCTTTAATTTCCTTATTAGGAGGTATAACATGGGCAGTAGGAACTATTTATTACAGAAAATATCTAATTAACGAAGATGTAATAAGACTTAACTCATTTTTTGCTCTCTCATCAGTTCCCGTACTAGTACCACTCATTCCATTTCAGTTCTATTTTAAAGTATCTTTAGAAGGAATAGTAGTAGCTATAATTATAGGTATAACAGCACAAGCCTTAGGTTTCATATTCTGGTTTTCGTCAGTGAAAAGTCTTGGTGCTTTTAAAGCAAGTAGCATATCGTTATTGGTCCCAGCACTTTCTTACTT
Source organism: Sulfurisphaera ohwakuensis (assembly GCF_009729055.1). GTDB lineage: Archaea > Thermoproteota > Thermoprotei_A > Sulfolobales > Sulfolobaceae > Sulfurisphaera > Sulfurisphaera ohwakuensis. The sequence continues at coordinate 2,140,828 of NZ_CP045484.1, forward strand.
TTTCTCTTATATAATCTTAGGTGATATGCCTACATTAATAGAAATGATAGGATCATTTCTAGTACTTTTCGGTGTTTTGCTTACCAATCTAAAGATATCAAATTTTAGTTCCAGGTTTTAAAATTTCTCCGTGCCTTATCTCAGCTTCTGGAGAAATAAGTGCTCCTAACTTATTTACCTTGCCCCTAACTACTCTTGCTGGGAAACTCGAGGAAATAACGCTTGCCCCTATTTTTGCTTTTTCTCCTACAACAGTATAACTTAAGTATGACTTTGAACCTATTTCAGCTTCTGGTTCAACTAATGTGTGCGTTAATTCACAATAAGCGCCTATTTTAGCACCTCTTTCTATAGAAGTAGCATCTCTTATCAAGGAAAAATTCCCCACAAATACTTCTTTCCCTATATAAGCTGGACCTTTAATTACAGCGTAATCATCGATTACAGCGTAATCATCAATTATAACTCCTTTACCAATTATGGCTGTTTTAGAGATTTCAGCCTTCTCAGAGATTATGCTCTTCTTTTCATCTAGTAACATTTCAATAGCATTTATTAAATCCTCAGGATAACCAATATCAATCCACTTTTCACTCCAAACGAAGTATTTCAGCATTTCCTTTCTAGTATTTAAGTATTCAAGAAAATCATCAAACATTTCATTTCTGATAATATAAGCTCCAGCTAAGGCTAAAGTAGAGCCAGTTTTTACAATCTCTATCTTATCTTTCTCAATTTTTGCTAATCCGTAAGTGTTTACCCCTTCACTTACTGGAACTAAAGGAATTACATAATCAGCTCCAGTAGTTAAATGAGTATTTACCAGACTAACGTAAAAATCTTCTGGGGCTATTATATCGCCAAAAGCTAAAACTACGTTATTTCCTGAAGCCTTTTCAAGACCATCTTTAATAGCACCATTAATCCCCTCTCTTTTCTGTATTATAATTTCAAAAGATACGTTCAACTTCTCTATTTCTTCCTCTATTTTACTTTTCCCTTTCTCAGATGTAACAATAATAAAATCATTAATTCCGGCCCTCTTTAAGCCCTTAATACTGTAAGAAATTATTAAATTACCCAGAATACTTATCGTCTCCTTTTGATACTTTTCAGTGTAAGGAAGTAAACCTTCTCCTTTTCCTCCCGCTAAAATGATAGCTTGCACATATAATTTGCAACTTTACTCCTATTAATGTGATAGAGGTAAAAGTTCCGTTAAAGCTAACTCTTTTTGGAGAACATGCAGTAGTTTATGAAAGACCAGCTATAGCATACACAATTTCAGAATTTCTTATGTTACGTTTTAAAGAAAGTGATAAATTTTATATTAAATCCGATAATTTGCAGATAAAGGGAGTAAGAGTTAATATAGATGAATTTAAAATTGAAAACGAGAATATAAAAAGAGTATTATCGTACATAATAGAGGGAATAAACTATTTCGAAGCAAAAAAACCAGTGGAAATTGAAATTGAATCACCAGTAGAACCATCAGTAGGCTTAGGTACAAGTGCAGGTGTAGTAGTAGGAACAGTTGCCGGTTATTCATCATATCTAGGAATAGAACTTAGCAAAGAAGAAATTGCCAAAATCTCTCACTCGATTGAGTTAAAAGTCCAAGGATTAGGTAGTAGAATGGATACATACACAGAAACTTTTGGTGGATTTGTATATATAGAGAAAGACAAGTTTGAAAAACTCTCAAGTAACTTAACATTTTCTGCGGGTTACTTTAGGAGAGTGACGACAACAGCTGAGATGCTTAAGAGAGTAAAGCAGATAAAAGAAAAGAAAAGAGAACTATTTGATTCAATTCTAGATACAATAGCCAAGATTACCATAGAAGCTAAAAAAGCATTACAAGATAACGATGAAGACAGTATAGGAGAATTAATGTATATTAATCATGGCTTACTCTTTTCCCTTGGGATAACAGTACCGCAAATAGATGAGTTTATATCTACATCAAGAATGGCTAATGTAAAAGGCTGTAAAATCAGTGGTGGAGGAGCTGGTGGTGCTGTAGTATGTACGAAAGATGAAAGAGCTGAGCTATTATTAACTGCTATGGGAGGAAAAGTAATTAATGCCACACCATCTTTTTTAGGTGTTCAGGTAATAAGGAGGACGTGATAAGCTTCTAAGGAGTTTATGGTCAAAGAAATACTTAGGAAAAAATTAATTTTTATGCAAATATAATATGTCTTTTGTGTGCGGAATAATTGGTATAGTATCATTAAGGGAAAGTAAAAAACTTGCTGAAATGACAGTTTCAGCTTTGAAAAGACTTGAATATAGAGGTTATGATAGTGTTGGTGTTGCCTCAATAAGCTCTAATGGTTTAGAAATTAGAAAGGCAAAAGGAAAAGTAGAAGAGGTTGTTCTTCAGAAGAAGATTGAGGAGATGGAAGGATATGTTTTCTTAGGCCATACTAGATGGGCTACTCATGGTCCTCCTACTGATTATAACGCTCATCCTCACACTGACTGTAATGGTAATATAGCTATAGTACATAATGGGACTATAAAGAATTATAAAGAATTAAGAGAGGAACTTGAGAGTTTAGGTCATAAATTCAAGAGTGAAACTGATACTGAAGTCATCCCCCATTTAATTGAGGAATTTATGAAACGAGGAATGGATCCTTTTCAAGCTTTTAAGTCAGCGATAAAAAGCCTTGAAGGTAGCTATGCCGTCTTGGCTGTTATAAACGGTGAAAGAAGAATATTCTTTGCTAAAAAAGATAATCCCTTAATAATAGGATTAGGTGAAGGGCAAAACTTTATTGCAAGCGATATTCCAGCTTTCTTACCTTATACTAAAAGAATACTAGTTATCAGAGATGACGAGTTAGGTTTTGTAACACCAGAAACTGTTTATTTAGAAGATAAAGACGGTAATGTCGTCAATATAAAAGAAAGGATAAGAATTGTAGATTGGGATATAGAAACTGCTAGTAAAGAAGGATACCCTCATTTTATGATTAAGGAAATTCATGAATCACCAAGGGCAGTAAAAGATACAATAGACAGCCTAATGAGTGACATAGACTTAGTAGAGAAAGTCATAGAAGAAATAAAAAATGCTGAGAGAGTTATAGTTATAGGGGCTGGAACAAGTTATCATGCGGGTCTATATTTTTCAATAGAACTTAATAGGCTTGGTATAAACTCTCTACCCATAATAGCTTCTGAGTACTATAATGTGAGAAGTAAAAAAGGGGACTTAGTTTTTGCAATAAGTCAAAGCGGTGAAACAATAGATGTACTTCAAGGGATAAGAATGATGCGAAATAGTGGTGCGAAAATTATCTCTTTAACTAACGTTATAGAAAGTGCTATAGCTAGAGAAAGTGATTATAAAATTTACATGAGGGCTGGACCAGAAATTGGTGTAGCCGCAACAAAAACTTTTACAACACAATTAGCTTCAATTCTCTTTATCCTATCCGTTTTAAAGAAGGAGAATCTAAAGAAAATGGAAAAAGCTCCAGATATAGTGAGAGATACAATATCACAAGTAGAGGGATTAACAAAGAAAATTGGAGAAGAATTAGCTAAAAAAAGTAATATATACTACCTGGGTAGGGGACTATCATTACCATTAGCAATGGAAGGTGCATTAAAAATAAAAGAAATAGCTTATGTGCATGCCGAAGCATATCCTGCTGGTGAAAGTAAGCATGGGCCAATATCTCTAGTAGAAAAAGGATTCCCAGTAGTTATAATAAATGATGGTGAATTAACAGAACTCTTACAAAATAATTTAATGGAAATGAAGGCTAGAGGAGCAAAGATTTACGCTATAAGCGTGAATAAAAAGATGAAGGACGCAGATGTCGAAATAGAACTTCAATCCGAGATACCGGCATTATCCATAGCTCCAGTAATTCAACTAATAGCCTATTATGCTGCAGTAACCAAAGGATATGACCCAGATAAACCAAGAAACTTAGCTAAAACAGTTACCGTAGAATGACTAACTTAAATCTCGCTATTTGCTCACAATATACTTTTTACTTCTTTGAGATAAGAGTAAAGGAAAATTACTCTTCATTTTTAAAGGGTCTTCTCTATTAAGTTCCTCATTAAGTTCCTCAATAGTATAACTTCTTTGCTCATTCCTTTTCCTAATTTTTACTGTCAAAGAAAGAGTCTTAATCTCTCTCTCACCCAGAATTATCACATAGGGTATCCAATCTTTACCAGCTCTGGCAATTTTAGCACCTAACCCATCTGGCAAATCGTCTACATCAACTCTTCCATTAATTTTACTTGCAATCTCAATTGCGTTTTTTATAAAATCTTGCTTAACTGGTAAAATTCTAACTTGTATTGGAGATAACCAAATAGGAAGTGTAGGAGGAGATTCCTTCTGTGCGGAAAGTAAGTAATAATAAGTTAATAAATTGACATCTACCTCACTATATTCTTCTTTCTCTTCAACTATCTTATAACTGTTTTTTGAATCCGAAAATTGTGAAACTATGTCAATCTTACCTTTTACCTTAACTTTTATGTGAGGAGACTCATTAATACATGGCAATCTTCTGCCATGCGGTTCCAAATATTTTATAGTAATTTCTCCTTCTTCCACATCTTCGTCTTCAGTTATAGAAGTAGCCTTACTTAACCACTTTACATACTCAACTACAGCATTACGCAAAAAGTATGCATAAGGTGAATTTGGAAAGCCAAATTTTTCGCAAATAGAGAGTTCATCACTTTTTTCGTACTCAATCTCATGTCTTATCCTTTTACTTAACTCACTTAATGGATGACCATAACAGTTTATCATAAACTGCTTATACCATCCGAAAGGAGTTCTATATACTTCTATGTCTCTCTCTTTTACACCTTCTTCAAGCTTTTGTAAAATAGGAATAGCTATTGACGGTGATTCAAGATTATCAGAAAGATGGGCATAAGGATATATAACTACTGAAGAAGCTTTAACTTTACTATATACCTCTAAAATCTCGTCAACAGCTTTTTTTACAATCTCTTCATCATCCCCCTTTTCTACAGTTGTGAATACTACTAGCACGTTTTCCTTTTTTAAGCTCTGTAATTTAGGTTCTTCAGGATTTTTGATTGCTTTCTCTTTAATAGAGAAAGAAAAGTCAGATGCATGGATAAAAAGCAAAATCAATCAGAACACCTTTATCTCTTGTCCATTTTCGGCAACTATAACTTCAACTCCTAGTTCTCTCTTTAATTCTTCAGCAAGAACAGAAGAACTGTCTGGTGAACCGTGAACGAGTATTACCTTTTCTAAATTCTTAGCAGACTTAATCATATCTTTCAACTGGTTCTTACCAGCATGACTTGAGAAATCAAAAATTTGGAACCTAGCCTTTAACATAGGCGAATACTCATCAAACTTACCCGTTTCTAAAAGCCTCCTACCTGGAGTATTTTCGGCTTGATAACTAACTAGAAACACAGCGTTCTTGGGATTATCAGCAATCTTCTTAAAATAGTAAACAGCTGGGCCTCCTTTTAGCATTCCAGCACTACTCACAATAACACCTTCATTCCTAGTAGCCTTATTTCTATCATTCCACCCATTAACGTACTTAAAATAGTTGTAAGCCTTCTTTAAGGATTCATAATCATTAATGAACTCTGGATTTTGAATCATTAATTCAGTAATCTCCTTAACCATTCCGTCATAATATACTGGGTAATCAAAATTCCTACTTGAAAGAACTGAGAGAATTTCTTGACTCCTAGACAAACTAAACGCTGGAACTAAAACGGTTCCTCCTCCCTCAACAACCTCTTTAACACTTTCAAAGAACTCCTCCTCAACGACTTTCCTCTCTGGATGATTAAATCTGCCATAAGTACTTTCTATAATTAGAACATTTGCATCACGCAAAAATTCGAGTTCAGCAGGCTTTACTAAATGAGTATTAATTACATTTGTATCTCCCGTATAGACGATATTACCTTTTTCAGTCTTTATTTTTATCATAGAACTACCTGGGATATGACCGGCATCACCTAACTCAGTCTTAAAAGTACCAACTTCAAACTCTTCATGATATTTTACAGACCTAAAATTATCCATCACTTTTCTAACTTCAGTCCACTCAAAGGGTACTTTAGCCCCCGAAAGTTTTAGAAAATCCTTCAACATCAATTCGGTAATTAATCTAGTAAGCCTTGTACCAAATATAGGGAAATTGCCAGAAATCTGATAAAGTGGTAAAGCACCAACGTGGTCCAGATGGGAATGTGAGACTATAAAACCTTTAACCTTGCTTGGAACTTCTTGTAATGGTAAATTAGGATTATCATTAGCATCAAAGTTAACCCCGTAATCAAGGATAATGCTCTCTGATGAAGTAGAAACCTCAATAGCTGCCCTACCTACCTCTTTTCCTCCGCCTAAAATCTTAATAGAATATTCCATTATGCTTTAAAAATCAAACAACAAATTATTAAGTTTGTTTTATAATATATTCTTGTGAAACCGAAACCTAGTCAGTTTAAAAATCTTGAAAGAATGTTAGGGTTAAAAACAGAACAGCTTGATGCTGTTAAAGTAACTATAGAACTAAAGGATAAAATTCTGATTATTGAAAACCCCACAGTAATAAAAATGATAGCACAAGGACAAGAAATCTATTCAGTCATGGGAGAAGCGAAAGAAGCGCAAAAAGAAGAGCCTAAAGTTGAGATTAAGGACGAGGATGTAAAGTTTGTAATGGAACAAACAGGTAAGGGGGAACAAGAAGTTAGAGAAGCACTTCAAAAGGCTAATGGAGATATCGCTAAAGCTATACTTTTACTGACTGGGCAAGAGACCTAATCCTTTTTGTTATATCCTCAGCTTTAGTAAAAGTTGAGACTATTATCACAATATTATCTTTTTCGGCTAACAGTAGGGCAAGAGGGTCTAACCTAACCGGTCTATGAAAAACCACTAATGGGGGCTTAATGGGGGCAATTTTTAAAGCAATCATTGGGGACCTACCGGAAGAGACATTAGTGAAAACTACAGCCCTTCCAATCATAAAATTAAGTAATTGATAAAACTCCATCCCCTTCAAACTAGTTATAGCCTTAACACTATCCGTAACCATCCAACCGTAAATTTTAACTTCTGGAATGAAAGAGTTAGGTATAAAACCATTAACAGCAGTAACAATTTCATCAACACCTACCGGAACTGAAAAATCTCCTAGATCATCTATGTATGGTAACATTAATGTATATCCCTTTAAAAGCTCATTTATCACTTTATAACCCCTTGAAGCATCTATCTCAATAAGGGCTCTAACATATTTACGTAAAAACTCAACACCAGGATTTCTTCTCCCCCTTTCATAATCTGCAATAACAGATTGAGTAATTCCCAAATACCTAGCTAACTCACCCTGACTAATTTGAAAAGCTTCCCTCCACTTCTTCATAACTGAGCCAGGAGAAGAACTCCAACCAATATCTCCTAAAATTCTCTTAGCTAATGTTTCAATTAAGTAATCCACAGAAAAAGCTATAAAAAACAAAACAAAAATATTTATGGGCCCGTGGTCTAGCCTGGACTAGGACGCAGCGCTCGGGCCGCTGTGGTCCCGGGTTCAAATCCCGGCGGGCCCATGGGCCGGTAGCTCAGCCTGGAAGAGTGCTCGGCTCGCAACCGAGAGGTCCCGGGTTCAAATCCCGGCCGGTCCACTGTGGGGGATACCCCCACACCCCCAATGCTAAGGTAAAACTCCACGATCTTATCTAAGGGACCAATGTAACGCTCAATCACGTTACCCTTTGAGTCCTTCTCTATCTTGTAAACATAATACTTCTTACCTCTTTGACGAATCTTATATTGCCCGGCTGAGAAAACCCTATAACCCATATTTAAACTATGCCCCTTTTTGCTAATAAAAGCTTTAAAGCACGGGGCTATTGCCATATTCAGCCGTGGAGTTGAAAGAAGATGGCAAAGAATCCGTTACTTTGCAAAAAATTGGATAAACTCCCCAGTTTACTGGGAAAAATTCAAAAGCACGGTCTGATGGAGAGAATGACGTGAGACAAATTCAATTTTTTGCATTCAATTTTATCGAGAGTTTAGTAATAATATCACGGTTCGGTGTCATAAAGGAACATAATCCCAATTTCAAATATTTTATACCTATAAAAAACCCGTGTTTTAATAGGGGTAAAAATACTTTAAAATTGGGATTATGTTCCCTAATTTGTACATGACGGTTGAAAAATTGAATTTCAAAAAATTCAATTTCTTTCGGTTCACGCGTGAATTTCGTATGCGTTAATCCCTCTCTGAGAACAGAAGTTCTTTTGTAAGCACCAGGTAACGAAACGGTTAGCTTTACCCTGGTCACCAAAGTCTTGAACTATTTCCCAAAACTCCTTAATTACGCCGTTATTGTTTTTGACATAATTGATGAACTCATCAAGTAAGTTCTCATATTTCTGTTCAGCACGTGCTTTTTCTAACTCATCTATTGCAATCCCCACAAATGCTCTAACCCTTTGTCCATCAATGTTTTTCTTATCTGTCGTTATTCCAAAATATTCCCTAAGCCTTCGTGCAAACGATTTCTTTCCTACTCCTCTAAAGCCCTGGTCTAAGCAAAATTCCTTATATAAATTGTATAAGTCAGTCCTCTTCACCCATAAGTCCCCGTTTCTAGGGTCAACCGTGAGTATTCCTTTCTCAGTATAGGTTTTAATGAATTTATACACAGTGTCAATATTTGCTAACCATAATCCCATTATCTGTTCTGGTGTTTGCTCATAATCGAAATGTTTTTGCATAAACACACGTGTGATTGCCATTATTGATACTGTTAGGATCCCCTCTAACTCCTCTTCTGTAAAAGTCTTCTTATACCACTCATCATCATTAGGAAATTTATTAGGGAATTCAACTATCAGCCATCTTCTCCAAAACGCCTTATCGTTTGTATCTCTAACTCTCGGTAACTTATTTGACGCAATGATTAGTTTGGCATACGGCGTGAAAGTGACTGGTTTTTTAAACTTAACATCAGCAGTTACCGGATCCCCACCCGTGATTCGTTTAAACCTATCAATATCATCAATACTATACTTTTTAGTTTCACTAGTTACATTAGCTAACTTGCGAAACAGATTAAATGTTGAAAATCTGTTGTTCGGATCAAACAGCTCTCGTGTTGGTACTGCAGAATAATTATTATCATCACCTAAGATATCTTCCATGAGTTTTATGAATGTAGTCTTTCCCGCGTCTGTGTCTCCTAATAACATAAAAGCTTTCTTAAACTTGATATCTGGATATAATGTATAACCAATTATTTCGAATAATGTTATCCATTTGTCCCCTACCCATTGCTTGAAGGCCTCTAAACTTTTCGGACAAACATTACGTGCTAAATTCTCAATATCTTCTATGCTTATCTCTCCTTTCCCTCGTGCAATTTCATTAGCCTTGATTAATTCCTCAACCTTAATTTTGTGGGGTATGTAATGAAAAGCAAATTTGCTCTCATCACGGTCAAATATTAGATTTGGTTTGCTATCTACCCACTCTAACGTAACATTAGGAAACGCTATCCTCAGCGGTGCTTTAGGCAAAAGCGTGAGGGTTATATCCCTAATTTCATCAACTATTGAATCAACAACTGATGAAAGTACCTTAACCATCTTTACCTTCTTTTTCTCTTTTTCGGAATCGGAAACTATCATTGACTGCAATAATTCGATCTCTCTTCTTACTAACTTTCTCAACCTGGTTTCATACGGCTCATAAACCCCGTGCTTTTTGTTCCATTTGAATATCCCGATTATCGAATCACTGTCTCCACTGATCTGGTAGAACGTCTTTATCTTATATTTCTTTAGAATGATTTCAGATACGGTTTCTTGAACTTCAGCCTTTATTTCTGAAACCTTTTCTGCTCTAACTAAATTCTTCTTAAGTCGTATGTACTCCTTTGCACGTTCCCACGCTTTCTTTAATGTGATATAAAAGTATTTTTCCGCATTCCATTTTTCGTTTTCTTTAGCTTTCGAATCTGATGGTAATAATTGGAGTATTTTATCTGGATCAGCCACACCGTGAGTTAGTAGGTAGAAGATTATACGCCAATCCCCTCTACTCCTATCAATGCCTATATCAGCGTAACTTTTGCCTTCACAGATCACCTCTTTTATCATCTCAGGTGGGGTCTTATTACAAATCTCCTCTTTGACTTTTTCAATAGTTTTACCGTTATCGTGCTTTATCAACTCTTTCTTCAATTCTTCAAACTCCTTTAACTCATGCGTAACTTCTTCCTTCTCCCCCTCTATCCACGCCCGTGCTGAACTGCTTAATTCAATCCCTAACTTCTTACCCTTCTCGGCTAAGAACTTCAGTAGTCCTTTGAGGTCAACCCTGGATATTTCATTATTATTTAATGGTATATAGCACGTGGTGTAGTCTTGTCCTCTCCATGGACATTTGTCAGTATTGCAGTGTTTGTGGTTGATGCACGATTCCGGGCCTACAACATAACTGTTAAAGCTCTGTAGGTCAGCAATACCTTTACCCTCTCTAACAAACACGGGGTTGAACTTATGCTCTGGAATATCATCAGCGATCAAGTAAACGTGTAATCCCCCGTGAGGAGTATCAACGCAGAGCGTGTTTTTACATAGTTTGTTAAGCTCATCTTCACCGACCCACGCCTTTAGTAGTTCCTTATCTTCAAAGTCCAGGATTACCAAACCACGCTGACCGCCCGGTACTGCATAATTATAACCTTTCTCGATCATTTCTAAGTATTGTTTCTTCTCTTCATCAGTCAGCGGGGTCGTGCTATACTTTTGCCATTCCTTAATCACGGGTTTCTTAGTTTCCGGGTCTATTGGGAATATTGAAATACCGTGATCAATGAGCCATTTTGCCCATTCTACCCTGGAATTAGGTTTTTTTATTTCATTATCAGAGATATTATTAGCCATTGCCACGCCCCCCTTCTTCCTTATTTTTTCATTTCAACATAGCCAAACAGTGCCTCACATTCTAGCATTCCCGTTTCGCATAACCACCTAAGCTTTTCGTAAGCCCTTCTTGATCTCCACCACGACCAATTATATTGCATTTCTAAATCTATTCTTGAGACTTTTCCCTTTTGTTTCAATAGTTCAATTGCTTTTTCTAGATCCGGATCGTTTACCTTTAACTCACCCACTTTTTAGCCACCCCAATAATTGGGCTTTTTAAAAACCCCCTTTCCGAATATTCTATACTATATCTGTTATTTTTTCTATGTTTTAATATATTGTAGGAATTTATGCCATAAATTCTGAATTTTTTACTAAACCCCTTCTTCACTCACTCACCCACTAAAATACATGAAAATCTTTAAATACCCCGACACGTGCTTTTTGAATTTTTTGCAGTAAACTGGGGAGTTTATTCAAATTTTTTAAAAACAAAGTTATCGTAAATCCTATCTATGATTTCCTTAGCCTTATAGTCCACGTGGCTCATTATTTCCTCTAAAATTTTGAAGAAATGTTTAGCCTCATCTTTGTCTTTAGGATTTAGCATTTCGAAAGCCTTAACATAATATTCCAGGTCTTTAACCAAATACTCCTCAAAATCCTTACCCCAAAACTCAACACACTTGGTATACCACTCCTTAAGCACGGCTAAGGCTGAAGGAGTTAAGTAAAAAACAGATTCCCTTACCTTAACCCAATTATCCCCGAATTGGATTTTTCCGTTCACTTTCCGTTCACTAAGTTTACATACTTTCCGTACTATATAAATCTTCTGGTGAACGGAATGTTTATATAAAGAGTGAACGGAAATAATGCTATGGTAAAACTATCTGCTAAAAAAGGCGGTCGTGGAGAAGAGACTTATTATTTGAATGTACCACGTGAAATTGTAAAGTCCTTAGGCTTATCTAAAGGTGATGAATTTATATTAAGTGTGGAAACTAAAGACGGCGAAATTATATTATGCTATAAGAGGGTAAAGAAAAGCACGTGATTTTTCTCTTTCACCATCACCACGCCCGCTTTTTTCCTCTTCACCGGGCTTTGGGGGGGCGGGGGGCACAGAATCGGTCGAAAAACAAAACAGATGGACAGACAGTTTGGTTAGGTGGGGTTAAGGGCGGTAGCCCTTATAGACTGTTGATAGAGAGTCAGGGTATAAGCAGTTATGTTAAGGATATGGACAGACTAAAGATAGAAAACAAACCATGGTATAAGCAGTTATGTACAGAGGTTTTAAGAAAAAATGTGTCGGAATAGAGTCTAAGCAGTTATATTGGTTTTGAAGGGAATTAAGGGGAATAATTTGCACGGTAGTGCAAAGCGGGGGCGGGGGCTAAAATGTATAAGCCTTTAGGCTTTAATTGGGGTGTATTTGTATGTATAAATGAACCCACGGCGTGGTGTACGAATTTTTTGTTAATTCGTTTCAGTAATATTACCGTAAATATTTATAATAATATTAAGGTAATATTATGGTAATATGCAGAAGGCTAAGAGTAAGAAGAAGGAGAGGTATATAGATAGGTGGTTGAAGGGAAAGAAACGAATGTCGATTATAATGCGTGAAGAAGAGTATAACATAATTAAGCAGTTCTGTGATTCGAATAGGATTAGTTACCGCGAATTCTTTGTAAGTATTGCACCACGGCTCTTGAAAGAGAATGAGGAGTTGAAGAAGACTATGGCAGAGAAGGACTCGCAAATTAATGACCTAACTGCAAAGTATAATTCTCTTGTTGAGAAATATAACACATTAGTTGAGAAGTATAAGCAGTTAAAGGGAGAGTATGAGGATACCACGCGTGATTACGAGAATTTGCTAAATGAATATAATAAATTGAAGGGTGAACTGTCCAGGGTTTCGAATGAACTTGAGGAGACTAAGCAAAGGCTTAGGGAAAAGGAGAACTCGTTAAATGCGTTAACCGGGGAGTTAACGAAACTGAAGGAAATATTGGATATACTAACTCACGGGCGTGTTGAAGTGCCGGTCGAGTATTGTGAAAAGCTTAAGCCTTACGGTTTCCATCTAGCGACTAAAGAGGTAAGCACGGGGTTTATGAAGAAGTCGTATGTTGAAATTTGCACTAACGAGTAAACTCCCCAGTTACCGCTTAATCTTCTTTAAAATTTCAGCTTTTTTCTCCTTTCTTCTCTGTAACTCTCTCTTATACTCCTCTAAACCCTTTTTCGAAACAAAATATACTACTATTCTTTTACCCTGGGCTTTAATGGAGTCACGGTACTTTAGCACGCCGAATTTCTTCAATTCCATAATGTAATGCTTAGCCGTGTTTATTGAGCCCAGGGTATTAACAATCTCTTCATAACTGATTATACGCCTCTTTTCCAGGGTTTTAACTAACTTCTCTTTTTTACTCATTCATATCCCCATGTGAACGCTTTAATTCCTTAACCTCTCTCTCGAATTCACGTAGAGCCTCTTCAATAATGGGCCATGCTTTTTCGCCCAGGGTTTGAACGAGTTTCTCACACCTATCATCACTAATAACTCGTAACCTTTTTGCGTTATATGCAGCACGCCTTGTATAGCCTACTCTTTCTAAGTCCTCAATATTTGCGATTTCCAATAAACGTTTCTTATACTGTTGAGGCAAGAATTCACAAACCATTCATATCCCCATATGAACATGTGATTTCTAAGTATTTAAGCTTTGTCATATGGGGATATGAACGTGATTTAATAAGAATTAACCTCTTAATGTATATTCATTTCAGAAACTGCTTAATTTGCTCAAACACGCGTGGGTACTCTTTGTCAGCCAAAGCAATTAAATCGGTATAATGCACGGCACCCACTGACAACCCGGATATACGCCCTTCCAAAAACTCAGCCAAATCCCTATCTTTCACCGTTTGCCTTACCTTCTGATTAAACCACTTCCGTAAGTACTTCTCACAAAGCCCCGAATCACAAAATACCTTCTGCACTGTGTCCTCATGCACGTGCAAAGGCTTAAGGCTCTGGAAGACCTCTTTCGGCAAATAACAGACCAGGGCGTTTTTGGACTTTCTCATTAAGTCCAGGTGAATCCTAACGAATTCGCCTAAGTCTACTACTCTTAATTTATCTTTATTATTTAGTAAATAGAGTACCTCAGTCATTCGTAAGCCCGTGCAGACTAAGACGTTATAGACATCTGTATATTGTGAAGGTAACGAATCGCGTAACTTCATAACCTCAGCGTCTGTGGGTACATAAGTATCCACGCCCCTTTTCACTTTCTCTGGTAAGCCTTTCCTAAGCTTTGTGATCAACTCCTCAGCCTCATACTTCTTAGCATACCACGAGAAGAACCGTGATAATGATTCCTTCCACATTCTCTGTGAGCCGTTAGCCCAAAGCCTTCTAACGTCTTCAGCAGTGCATAACTTCTTACCTACTGCTTTATGAAGATAGTAAAGCCACCCTTTTAACGTACTATCCTTCACGCCCTCTTTCGAAAGGTCTATTTTGAATAATTCTATTAGCAGTGGAGTAATTTCTAAGCATTTGCCATTCCACACCTCAGCGTAGGAAGGGGCAATATCCGTGATCATAAGGGGAGTTTGAAAGAGGGGTTTCCCCTCTTTCGAGGCTCGCAACCGAGAGGTCCCGGGTTCAAATCCCGGCCGGTCCACTCTTAGTATTGATAAAACTTCATTTATGCCACAAAACTGCGGTTAAGAGGCACTACTTCTATATCACTAGCTGACCTTGTAACCGTAAGACAAAGGAAATAATCTCTTTCCCTCATTCTTAATCTTCTTGCTAACCTTAAGGAGTTAGGTTAGTGCATAATAGTGACTTTCTTCTAGTCTATCAAGTTTAAGTGGTTAAACTATTAACTTACGTAGAGTTAAACATTTATATTAGTAGAATTTTATAAGTAATAATATGGAAAAGTATAGGGTAAAGGTTTATAAAAAGGGATAATAGTCATCCCAAAAGAAATAAGGGAAAAAATAGGAATAAAGGAAGGAGATATATTAGAGTTAAAAGTCAACGGAAATAAGATAGATATAGGGAAACCCATGACACTCTTAGATCTCTTTGGGGTTGACGGAAAAGTAGCTGTAGAAGTTGCTAAAGAGGTTATTAAGGAAAGGAGGTAAGAAGTTGAAAGAGAAATACGTTCTTGATACAGGGCCTCTATCTTTATTATTCGCTGGAAATAAAGAAATCAAGCAATATTTTGAAAAAAATGTATAGTGGAAGAATAGAAATTTATATGAGTGAAGTAAATTTAGCTGAATTTCTCTACCTATATATTCTAAAAATGGGAAAGGAAATCGCAATTGCTAGACATAGATATATTTTTAGAAATTCTCCAATTAAGATCTTAGCTCCAAATGAAAATATAACCCAAAGTACAGCAATATTAAAGAGCAAATATCATTATCTTTCTTTAGCTGATGTATTTCTTATAGCTACAGTGAAAGAAATTGGAGGTAAAATTATTACTACAGATGAAGATATAGAAAAAACTAAAGAAGTTGAAGTAATAATGATCTCTTTAGATTAAAATAAAGAATTTAAAGGTATCTTTAATAGTAGAAACTAAATGTTAGCACACCTGGCTAATGAGCTGAAGAGTGTTTACTTTAACTAAATCTGTTTAAATCTTGCTCTACCCATTCTACTCTTTAGTATACTTATCTATGATCCTCCTTACAGACTCAGCTACATTATCCCAGCTGGAGTGAAGATTGAGAAAGTTTAAAAGATTCTCCTCATTCATAATACCTTCTATTTCTCCTTCGCTCATAGAAAGTATTGATAGAGATTCTTTTGCCATGCTTTCTTTATCAAACTCCCTTACTATTCTTACTGCATTTAACCCTTTATATACTGTTCTTATTGCTGGAATATCATAAGCCACTACTGGTGTACCTAAAGCTAAAGACTCGAGAACTACCAAGGAAAATCCGTCAACATGAGAAGGATATATAAACAATTTAGCTCTAGAAACAATCTCATAGAGTTTTCTCCTCTCAACAAAGCCTAAATAATCAACGTTTAAACTGTATTTTTTCACTTTTCTCCAGAATCTTCTCTCGTTAAATTTATCAAAAAACTTCCCCATAACAACTAATTTGAAGTTTTTTCCAGACATCTTATTTATCATGTGGACTACGTCTAATAGTTCTGCTATTCCTTTATCTTGATTCAATCTGCTCCAAAATACTATGTAATCCTCTTTTCCTTTATTTCTATGATCCAAAAGTTCTTTATCAAATGCATTTCCAGGTTTTATTACCTCACCCTTTAAGCCAGATATCTCTAAAGTCCCCTCACTCACAGCTGCGATAAAAGTGGGGTTTGTCTTCTTTATTAGTCTCTTATATAATGGTTTTGCATACAACTCATTATACAAAAACCTCGTATGAAAACCTTTTCCAGTATACGGGTTTATTCCGTAGAACTTTATCAATCTTTTAAGATATGTTAACGAGTCATCATAAAATAACGGTTCATGAAGTGTTAGCCCAAATTTTTTTGTTCTTTTACCTAGGTAGAAAATTTCTGGAGATCTGTGGTCTGGCTCATAAAGCAAATCTATGTTATTTACGTCGTAGTAACGTAGCAGCTCCTTAGGCTTTCTTCTATTTTCAAGAAAAGTATAAAATTCATCAGCAATCTTGATTCCCATAATTTCCAGTTCCTTAGCTTTTCTTTCTATATCCTCGATTTTCCATCTGAAGACTAATGTTGAAGGGTAATATATGATTTTGTAATACTTCTTTAACCTAGTTATTACCTCAAAAGAGTGAACAGCACCTCCGCCTGCAAAGGTAGGAGAAAGCAAATTATCATAAATTATTCCTAAATTCATGTTAATGTATAAAATTAATGAGTTATATAGTCTTTTTCATAATATACAAAGGAGTAAAATGAATTATTTAGCTTAAGATATTGAAAGCTAAGTAGATAATGGAATTAACAAGATATTCTGTATTATAAAGTTTAGGGGTTCAAAGGGGGCGAAAAACCTCGCCAGTGGGGATGGATAGCCCCCTTTGTAGAAATATTTTTTAATCCACTCTCGAACATTTTATTAATGCCCAACGTAGGGTTCCGCTTTCGTGCATATGCTGACGATCAAACAATTAGGGCGTTAAAAGCCCAGTTGAGGTTAGCATGTGAGATGTACAACACCCTACGTTGGGCAGATATCTATTTCTACCAAAGGGACGGAAAGGGTCTTACACAAACGGAGTTAAGACAGCTCGCTCTAGATCTAAGAAAGCAAGATAAGGAGTACCAACAACTCTACTCACAAGTAGTACAGCAAATTGCCGATCGTTATTACGATGCTAGGGATAGGTTCTTCAAAGGTCTAGCACACTTTCCTAAGGAGAAGAAACCCCATAAGTACTACTCTCTTGTTTACCCACAAAGTGGGTGGAAAATACTTGAGAGCAGGGAAATAAGGACTAAGAGTAGGAAGAATAAGAAGAAGCTGGTGTTATTGAGGTTATCAAATCTCGGCGTGTTTAAGGTCATTGTTCATAGGGACTTCCCGCTTGACAAAGTAAAGAGGGTGGTAGTTAAACTAACACGTTCAGAGAGAGTGTACATCTCCTTCATGGTTGAAGGTGTTGGATTCTCTCAACTCCCAAAGACTGGTAAGGTAGTTGCAATAGATGTTGGGGTAGAGAAACTCCTAACCACGAGTGATGGATTCTATTTCCCTAACTTGAGACCTTATGAGAAGGCACTTGAGAAGATAAGGAAACTCCACAAGGTTCTCTCGAGGAAAGAGTTCTTGTCGAAAAATTGGTTTAAAGCAAAAGTGAAGTTAGCTAGGGGTTATGAACACTTGAAGAACTTGAGACAAGACCTCTATATGAAGTTGGGTAAGTGGTTCGCACAACATTATGACGTTGTAGTAATGGAGGATATAGATGTTAAACAACTGGTGGAGGAGTCAGAAAGGAAGTTGAGGATGAGGTTGCATGATGTTGCATTCCATGAGTTGAAGAGAATACTAGAATATCAGTTGGAAAAATATGGAAAGAAACTGTTGTTAATAAACCCAGCATATACTTCAAAGATGTGTGCCAAATGCGGGTACGTAAAGAAAGAGTTAACTTTGACTGACCGTGTGTTCAGCTGTCCTAAGTGCGGTTGGGTTACTGATCGTGACTATAACGCTTCCTTAAACATATTGAAGAGATCGGGGTGGGAGCCATCCTTAGTGCCTGTGGAGCTCTACCCTCTACCCGTAGCGAAAAGCTACGGGCAAGGTGGGGCTATGAAGCAGGAAGCTCCGCCCTTCAGGGCGGGGGTAGCTCACAAGATGTTATGTCCCCTAGCATTTACTAGGGAAAAGTATATGAATTCTTTTAGATCATTTTCAAGGTGTAATTATTTTTATTCGTAACAGTTCATTATTACAAGATTTTTAACTAATTTAATATTGTATAATCCAATTCTTTATCAGAAATAAAAATAATTTTTCTTAAAATCTTCACGTTTTTCCTATCTTTATAGTTCTTAGGAAATTAAACTCTATTAAAGCTTATAAAATGCTGGCATATATTATAACGTCTAGATTATTATCTCTTGGGTAATTAAGTATAACATCTTAGCATAGCTTTTAAATATCCATATTCTGTTATTATTTCTATGTAATCTAATTAAAATTATAGTCATTATCTAAGTTTTACTGATAATCTTTATGTTGATGGTATAGTTCTGCTATTACGGTCTTGGAAAAAAGTGTAGAGTTTCTCTTTCTAATGAGTAAATGAGAATTTAAGACCTATTGTAGAATAATTAAAAAGAGAAAGTTAAAAATAAAGTACTTGATTCCGATAAGTAGCGTTGTTTAGTAAATGTTACCGAAGAATAAGATAAGAGGCATCATGTGCTATGTCTTCAAAAAAGAACTTAGTTTATAACCATATGATCAATTTTATGTCGTATGTGCTCTATTGTATAGTTCAATTTATTTCATAAAAAGAATATACTATAATGAAAATTTTTAGTAATTAATATTTATTTTAGTATTATCTTAAGAAATATTACCAGCTAGAGTAATGTTGAATAGGTAAGTAATTTTTCTATTCTAGTTAATAAAAATTGAAACTAATTAAAAATACTAATAAGAAATTAGACGGGATAATAATATTATAAAGCTTTTTTAGCATAGAAGAAATTTTTATTTAAACTAGGTAGATACTATATTTACTGGAAAATTTTTAAGGGAAAATCTTTAATAACTTTACTTAGGAACACAAGTTAACTTTCTCTTGCTTTTTTAAAAACTAATGTATAGATGCAATTATTAACTTATAGATTATAAATTCTTTTTTACAAGAAATCAAACTAAAGTAAATCTTCTCGAATTTAACAAATACCTTATTGTATCATCTTCAATAATCGTGCTTTCTCCCTCTCGTAACTCTTTCTAATTAGAGGTTTTCTTAAAGAATAAGGAAGTAGAGAGGCTAATACTAAAGCTTTATGAGACCCTAAATATGACTTCTTAAAAACTCTAATATAGTCACTTAAAGAAGGAACACATTCTTTAGCTGTTTCTTTAGAAATGAACTTGTACCTCACTTTTGATAGTGATACTTCGTAGCTATGGATTTTCCTTAAATTTTGAGGTAACATAGAGTCAACAGTTAACATATCTAAACAGTATATATATGATCTTTCTGCAGAGCTCTTAATGTAGTTCTCCAGACTATCTAATGTTCTCATAGATGATGAAAATGAAAGCCTATAAAGTGTGGTTGCACTACTATCCCAAAGCATATCATATTTTGACACATAGAATATCCTCTCATAAAACCAATCAATAGCCCTTTTCATTTGCATTAAAATGTCAGCTTTTTGTAGAAGTAATTCTCTTAAAATTGAGAAAGTAGAACTACTATGAAAACCATATTTTCTATAGTTAGCCATTTTAATATAGTCATCTTTATCTCTATTTTTAAGTAAAAGAGGGTCTATTTTTTCTACTTCCTTCTGTATAATTTTTTCCCCATAGAAAAATAGTACTCTATCCCTATAAACTCCTAGATTTTGGTAACTTTTGAACGCTTCATAAACATTTTCCAGTTTTTCTTTAGTGAACATGTCATCGTCGTCTAAGAATGAAATTATTCTACCTTTAGCTACCTTTATGCCATCAAATACTTGCTTTCCTGAATCACTCTTATCACTATATACAAACCTTATCCCTTCTTCTTTAGCATATTCGCTAGCATCAAAATTAGCTACAAATATCACCTCATATTTATCGTTATCCAGTGTTTGGTTAAGTACACTTTTTACTGCATCTTTATAATACTGCTTTCTATTATATGCTGTAATTATTATCGAAATTTCAACCATTAATGGAGTAGCTTAACTAAGGGAATTAAAAATTTGCCATCAAGCTTAAGGTATTTGTCCTACAATGATATATGATCCGTATGAAAAGAAGAATGGGCTAATTAGGATGTTTTTTATCTAGTTAAGTTTAGAAAAGTACTCATTTTTAATCTAAAATTTCTAATTAAGTTTAAATATATTTTAAAAATTAAATTATATAATAAAAAACGATATTATCTTCTTAAGACAACTATTGCCACTACTGCTGCAATCACTATGACTACTACAATTATTGCTATATCAGTTAATGGAATTGAAGAGGTAGTTGACGATGTTGGTGGCGGTGGTACTGTTGTTGTGGTGCTGCTTGTTGTTGAACTACTAGTTACTGGCGTAACTGTAGTATGAGTTGTACTTGTTGTAGTTGTTGTGGTACTGCTTGTTGTTGTAGTTGACGTCGTGATAATACTTGGCTTATACACATATACTGTTACTGTAAAATTCTTCCAAACACCATCATAAGACGTATTTATTGTAATTTCGTAAGTACCAGGTGATGAGAATGTGTGTGTTACCTCATAAACACCATTACCCTCATATGTAACTGGTATTGAAGTACCATTTAACATAGCTATTACTGAGGGTGTGACATTACTGTTTATAGACACTGAGAAAGTAAGTGTTAATTCATTACCTACAGTGGTGTTTATCTTATAACTGCCTACACTAACTTGTTCCGGTGTTATCTTACTCCCATTTATAGTAAAGGTCGTTGGTGTAACTGTAATCTGTATAGGAGTTAAATATATTTTCACTGTGGACGAAGATGATACTGTAACAACAGTTGAATTGGGATAATAACCAAAAGCCGATACGTTAACCTTAACTTCTTCACCTACGGGTAGAGTGAAACTCGCAGTCCCAGAGGAAGAGGTCAAAGATGAGGATATAAGTGAGCTGTTAGATGAATAGTAAACGCTTACTTTAGCATTAGGAATCGGCATACCAGTAGTTGATGAAATAACTTCAACATTAAGAGTTCCCATAGTTACTTTTGGTGGTATAGTTAAAGTTACACTTCCAGTAGGTGATGAGATCTCTATACTACCAGTACCGAATGCTTTAGCTTCTATGATAATACCGTTTGGACTAATTTCCATTGGGATAGTAGATCCGTAGAATAAAATGTTAGGTTTTGTATAGAGGGGTGGATATACATTATTAGATACTGTATAATTCTTTACAGTGTACGTACCACTCGGTAGAGACAGTGTAAATATATCCTCGTAAGAGAAGGGATAATGAATGTATAATAATGTAGAACCACTAACATTCTCCATTTCAAGCATTACGCCATTTTCGGTAACTGTTACTGGAGAAGAAAGAGAAGTTGGTAAACCATAACTTACGTTAATAATTACTAGGCCTAGCGAGTAATCTACTACTTGTCCAGTAGTTGCGTTTGAGAATGACGTATAAACATAGGCATAATAAACTCCTTGAGCTATTCCTTCTGGTATTTGTAATAAGAAAGTATTAGAAGGTGTCAAATAAGGTGTTACACCCTCCTGATCATTTGGCGAAATATAAAATCCTATGTCAGAATAAACCTCACTTTCCTCAGTAGCATTAGAAGGTGTTGAGGAATAACTTATTTGGAAACTATAAGTCTTCCCTGGTTGTGCATTTAGCTTATACACATTAGCAGTACCATTAATATAAGTTATTATAGGTTGATAAGAAGAGTGAACAACTTCTACATATAATGTTTGTCCTTCCACAGATATATTATAAAGACCAGTAGATAAGGATATTGGGACTGTTGTATACGAAAATGGTTGTAATGTAACAGTAGTATAAGCACTTGAATTAACGTACACCGGTACACTTTCTTCAACAAATGTAGGGTTAAATAAATATAGGTTAAAGGTAGTAGACGAGCCAGTAGTAGTCACTACTATATAACCTTGAGGATAATAACCAGAATTATAAGGAGTTGGTGCTACATTTACAATTGCGCTTGTAGTTAGTGAAAAAACTTTTAGGTTAATAAATCCTAGTATTGATAGAAATAAAATTAATACCAGAAATATTTCGAGACTTCTTTTAGTACTCATGTTATTTTCCTTACATGCAAAAAGGTTATTAAATCCTTTGGCAATAGTACCATATTGATGGTATTATCGATTTGTATACTTATGTATACAAAACTTTATAAATGGATCATACTTCTTTATTGACAGAAGTGCTATGAATAAAACCCTAGGTTTAATTCTATCTATACTATTCATATTTGAAATATTCCTATTTGGAATACCATTAACAACACAAGCAGCACTACCATCAATACCAGAAGGACATGGGATAGCTATTTATTTGCCACAATATGATGGTGTAGCATATATATTTAACGTATCTAATATTAATGTATCAGCAAATAGTAACCTACAAAACCTAATAACCTACTTTGGAACTTACTTCTCACCAGTTATTGTTTTTAAGAATTCTACTGTCACACAGACAATACAATTTACCATTCCTTCAACATATTTCACAGATATTTATTATGCAGAAGGAGCTAAGGTATTAATATTCTTAGTAGGTGTGGTAGGTAGTTATATGAATCAAGAACCGCAAGTACCGATTACTTACTTAGAGCAGTTTACTGGCAATCTAGGAGTAGTAGTTAATGAGTATGGCACAGCTCAAACCACCTTAACCCAAGTAGGCTTATATAATAGTTTGTACGTTTATGGAACTACTAGTACTTTAAAGCAAGAATATCCAGTTATAGCTAATGACTTATTAACTCCTTCAACCACAAGTCCAAACTTCTTCTATGAATATGTATATGGTCAAGTTACTCAATCCTTTACTGTAGCTACTCTGACTATACCAGCCCAAACAACTAATCAGCTCTTAGTGTTTGCACCATTCTCATTTGTTCCACCAAACTTTATACCAACACCAGAAGCTACTGGATTCTTTAATCCACTACAAATAAATGGTAATTTAGGTCCAGGATTACAATCTTTAGCTAGTACAAAAGCATATATTTGGGGTAGAGCACTAATTAACACAAGCATTGTAGACCCATTTATATCAGCAAGTCCAGGTTATGATAACTTAACATTCCAGTTAAACTATTCTACTCCCGGACCATTACAAATTAACTTAGCACAATTAGCCCAAATAGCGGCATTACCAGACTTCCCATCTAAGTTCACTTATTTATCTTATCAATTTGCAAGTGGATATTGGAGCTTCTTAGGATTTATATCTGATGATAACCTAAGTATAACAATTAATGGTGTAGCAGTAAAAGCTCCAGTAAGTGGTACATTTACTATACCAGACCCAGAACAATATAATGCAACATTACTTGCAATATTGCCTTTAAGTACAGCTACATCTATGGGATTAACTAATGGAAGCAAATTAGAGTATTTCAGCAACCTAACAATTTACTACTTATATAATAATCAAATTCACCATACTATGCTGGTTAATCCAAATGCACCACCAACCTCCTATACACTTCCAGTTTATGTATATTCGGCACCAGCCGGTTCCACAATCTCTATAACTGGTTACTTTAACGGTACTAAATATACAGTAAATATAGTAGTTGGTAGTTCACCAACGCTAATACCATATGTGGCAACAACATCTTTGGTTGCTACAGCTTATGAGGGCATAAAAGCAACCGTAAGTGGTTTCTATACAACATCTCCAATTATGTCAACACCACCAACACAAATAGCAATATCTGGTCAAACTCAGTTCCAAGCTCAAGCACAATTTACATCATCTCAAGCCACAGCAACAGTTACCTTATTAACTAATGCAACATTACAATTTAATAATGTAAAATTACCAGGTTTCTCATTTAACGGAATAGTTGTAACACCAGAATATCCAATAATTAATGGTACAATAGCAATGCAGTATATGAGTACTGCTCAGTACTTTATGTCAAACGGTGAATATGAGTTAGCAATTTTAGGTTCTGAATTACCAATGGCTATTTCTCAGTTTATGGGATTACAAAACTTCGTAATCTCTGAGCCACAATACTTATCGAAACCATTCTCATTAACATTAACAGTGCCAACAGTTCCAGCTACAGAAACTGGAACGGGCCCATTATTTGTTGCGTTTTCAACAATTCCACAATATACTTACATAACTCTAGTTGATTTTGGATTATGGAGCAATGAAACTTCAGTTGTGGTTACAGCATATAGTACTACTGGAGGAGTAACTACAGCTAATCACGGTTACTTCTATGCTACTGTGATTCCACCACAAATAATGACAACACCAATTACTCCACAGAGCTTTGAATGCTATAATGCACCGGATGTAATGTTATATGATCCAGATGCAATATTAGTACCAGGAAATCCATCTGGAAGCTTTACTTATGCTATCGCATCTTTGAATTACAGTGCCACAACTGTACCTAATTCAGCAATAATCTTCTATGGTTCAACAGTCTATAATATTTCTGGTACATTTGGTAAATATCCATATAATAAACTAACTGTAATTTCATCCAATGTATTTACATATACTGAAGAAACTATAGTATCATCCTTAACAGCTTATCAATTAACATTAAATGGTAACACGATATCTGTAATAGGACCTAATGGTGAGACCAGTGCTATACAATTAGCATATTATGCTGATAATAACCCAACTGTTAATATGTACTTTGAGCAATCATTATTTGTCAATAATAACATGGATATTGAGTTAGCATATATAGCTGGATTAAACGTAAGCTATGGAAACGTGCTATTATCACCACAAAATCAAGTAGGTTATGAAGAAATCACACCTACTGGTGCTAACTACGTAATTACAAACTATATAACATTTAAGATATTAGCAAGTAATGCGCCAAACTTATATCCTGTAAACTCTAATACATTCTTAACTGTAGCACCTAATGCTTCGTTTGTAGGCGCATCTGATATATACAAGTATATAAGCACTGACTATGCAGTATTCCATTACTTTGCATCTTCAAAGCAGTACAAAGTTGAAACTTCTGTAACAGTACCTAATATAACTGCAACATTATACTTCAGCAGTCCAGTAACACCATTGTACTCATCTATAGCTTTATTATACTTAAATGAGAGCTACTATGGCGCAAACTTACCAGCTTACTTAGCAATTGGAACTGGTGGATGGCAACAGTGGAATGCACCATTATATCAGTTATTAGGAATATCAGCAACACCGCTATTATTATCAAAGATGATGTATGTAAATGTAACTTTACCATCTGGTGTTACATACACAATAGCCTTGACAACTAAGAACTTAACAACATTGTTCGTATCCTTAAATGCACAACAATTACAATACTGTAACGGAACATATGAGTACCAGATAAGTATTCCAGGGTTAGAGAGCATATTACACTTAACATTACAACAATTAAATAACAGCATATTAACAGTTAGCATGTACGATTATGTAACTCATGAAACATTAGTAGCTACTACTAAGCTAGTTGCATTAAAAGAATTACAATTAGTAGCAGCCCAACCTGGACAATTATTCTACTTCCTAACATTCAAAGCTTCTGGCGTATCATTGACAGCATCTACTCCATGGTTTATAGCTCAGAAGATGTATATAGAACCATTACTAAACTTCACTGACTATCAGTTTGCTCATACAAACCCAACCAGCTTATTACATCTAATGGTAACAAACATAACAGTATATCATAACGGACAAGTAGCTATGATATATTACAATGCAACGTCTGGAAGAACTATAGCAAAGAACGTATATGGACAAGTTGTCTTGAATGCCTCTGGTAACCTAATACCACAGATAGCGGAGACTGCAGCTGGTTCTGGAATATTCACTGGAACTCTGTCATTTGCTGTATTGCCAAATAATACTTTAACCACTTTAACATTCAATAAGATTAGTGTATTTACAAATGGTACCTTAGCAATAACACTTAGCAATGGTACTAATGTACCATTAGGACCAGCTGGATTATTCGTATTACCATTCGTAACAATTAACGGTACTACGATAGGTTATGATGCTAATGTAAGTGTAACAGTAACTGATAGTGTAAGTACTGTAACAGTATCCACATACATTATGCCAGCTAATATAACTCCAATTAGATTAGCACCAGTTCCAACTATTCCACCAATATCTCATGCACCATTATCAACATACTACTACACATCTCCAGTAGTAATTACACCAACAAGCCCAGTAATTAACATCTATGCAACTAGCGTATTACCATATCCATATGAGTTCTTCATCTTAGCAGTAGTAAGACAAGGTGTAAATGCCTCTGTAACATCTCCAGTAGTATACTACTCATATCAAGCAGTGGTTGCTAAACCAGCATTAGGAACATCAGCAGTACCATATATACTAGTAGCTGTACAGATGCAGGGAATATTATCATTACCACCAGGATCTTACACAGTTACAATGTATGCAGTACCGTTTGCAGTAGGTCCAGCAATATCAGAATATCCAGTTAACTTAGTATTTACTAACGTAACTGTGGAGAAGTAAAACTTATGAAAAGGTTTAAAGGTATTTTATCTTTTTTATTTTTAAACTGTTGGGGTGAAGATTTATGAACATGCGTTTTGTTATAGGTTTAATTTTGTCAATAATAGTATTAGGTTTTAGTGTACCTTTAGCTACAGCGAGCACTAGCTTAGTAGTGATATCACCAACTCAAGGGGAAGTTTTTCATTTTGGCCAACCATTAGTAGTGACGTTTAAGTATGCCCCTGGTGCTACGGTAGCAATATATGTTTTAACTCCCTCTGGTGCTAATATACCAGTAGCTTCTGGTGCTACTAACTCTAGCGGATATTTCAGTCAAGAAATATGGGTATGGGGAAGTTCTAGTGAGAATAGTCAAGTAGGAGCTTATACAATCGAGATTGAAGTAAATGGTGGCCAAGCTGCTACATCAGTAACTGTTTATTATAAGCCATATACTGCTACAATTAAGGCTTTAGTAGAAAATGAACAAGGTATTCCATTACAAGGAGCTACGGTAAGTGTATATAATGTTACAAGTGGTTTGCATGAGTTAATAGCTACAGCTACAACAGGTTCTAATGGTATTGCAACAATTCAAGTTATAGCATTCAATTTCACTGAAAACTTAGAAGTAGTAGCAAGCTATCCGGGCTATGTTAATGCTAGTCAAACTATAAGTGTTGTTGGTAACCAAACAATATCACTAACATTTAAGTTATATCCAGCTATTGTTACAGTACTTGCTGTTGGAGAGTTACAAAACGGTATAGCAACTGCTGCATTAAATCCATTTGGATATACTTCATTAACTGGTACTGAGGGAGATGAAATAACTGTATTGTTTGCAGTAGAATTTGCTGGAATGAAAGTAACAAATGCAACTGTAACAGCATCTGTTGCAACTCCATCTGGAGTAACTACTATGACAGCTACACCAATAACTTCTGGTCCTTATGCTGGTTACTATAATGTAACGTTTATGTTACCAGCATTGAATACAACTTATTTAGCCTTTATCGATGTAAATGCAACCTATAATGGTATTTCTGGAACACTTAATGTACCAATACAAGCTGAAGTAAACTATACAACTATATTTACTAACTACGTAAAAATATTAACTCAGGAAATTCAAAGTGTAAATCAAACTGTCTATACATTAATGGGTGAAATTAAGTCTTTAAACGCATCAATATCACAACTATCAGCTACATTATCGTCAACGACTACTGAGATTACTACACTAGAAAATGATATAAAAACACTAGAATCTTCTGTAAGCTCATTGAATGGTACAGTAAGTAGCTTATCTTCCACAGTATCAAACTTATCCAGCCAAGTAAACAAATTGAACAGCGAAGTATCAAGTATTACACCATTAGTATATGGAGGATTAATAGCTGGAATAATAGGTCTAATTGTTGCTATTGTTGCTATTGTCCTAGTATATAGAAAGATAAGTTAAACATTTCT
Source organism: Sulfurisphaera ohwakuensis (assembly GCF_009729055.1). GTDB lineage: Archaea > Thermoproteota > Thermoprotei_A > Sulfolobales > Sulfolobaceae > Sulfurisphaera > Sulfurisphaera ohwakuensis. The sequence goes on from NZ_CP045484.1 coordinate 2,169,203, forward strand.
TTTTTTTTAATATTATTTAAATAAAATTTGTTTCTTTTTTATATCTTGAACATAATATTTCTTTTTTATTAAGCTAAGATTAACTTGTGGTATCATTAAATGTTCAAATAAACTATTTAGTTAAATAATATATAGGGTACAATTAGATAGATTGCTATCTAAATGATAACGTTATGATAAATTCATGATTTTCCTAAACAACATTATACTAGCTCATAATTTAAAGTATAATAGTCTCTCTAAGTTGTATAAGAAGAGTATATTGATCTCTAACTCTAACAGAGAACAATATTGAATAATGTTATTTTACTAATGAATCAATAAAGGGCCTAAGACCTAAAGATTAGGGATGATATATAATAAATTATTATGAAATCTGATTTTTATTTAAATAAGATTATTATTATAATAATGAAGAAATTAATACAAATAATATGCAATTTAATAAGCTACTATAATACATTGAAAGCTTTGATCGATAAGCAAATCAGGTAAATTCTGAGTAATATTGATGATGTTTATATTGATTTACAAAGAGCATGATAACGAGATCCTGGATTTATTATTTTACATTGTAGACGATTCTCATATTAAGATTGAAATCAAATGAACACACTCTCATCCTGATTTAGCTTATACATAAAGAGAACTTATTTAAGATATTTAGGTCATTATAGACAAACATCGTTTTAGGAAAACTTTAAATTACCTCTTTTAGTATTTTATAATGCGGCCGTCGTCTAGTCTGGATTAGGACGCTGGCCTTCCAAGCCAGTAATCCCGGGTTCAAATCCCGGCGGCCGCACTTGGTCTTATTAATTTTTAAACTAGTGAGAGCTTGTTTTTATCTTTTTAATCTTCCATTTGTAGTCAGTAGGAATAATAAAGGGAAAAGTGGAAATGTAATAATACTGCTTGCTTTCTAATTAGTTTTAAGATGATAATTATACTAGATTGGCAACTGAGTTTATGACCCATATAGAATTTGTACTAGCTCATAATTTAAAGTATAATAGTCTCTCTAAGTTGTATAAAAAGAGTATATTGATCTCTAACTCTAACAGAGAAAAAATTTATCTAAAAAGGCTAAAAAATCGTTATTTGTCAAAATAGTTTCTGATGTTTAGCAAGAATAATATTTTCTTCTATATCAATTTAAATAATGTTTTTCCTCTTTTATAGTTATTAAAATATCTAATTTTCTTCTCAAATACTCCAATCTACGTTATTGCAAGTTAAAAATTTTTCCTCTTGTTCTTTTGTTTAACGGCCACATTCTCAATATGTAAGCTTTTTAATATATTCTTTTGATATATGAACTGTTTATATTTTCAATCATAACTTAGCGTGTGTTGTTTAAATCATTGCAGCCATTAGTTGCTTTTTAGTAAAAGTTAAGTTCCAATATTTTACCGTTTATTACATAATCTTAAACCCATAATTAGCTAAATATTCCTATAAACAAATATATAGTGTTTTATTATATTTAGATTCTGACCACCTTTGCTTATAATTAAGCAATATTTACCGATACCGAAGCAAACAGATAATGAATTTTGGACTGTAGAGAGGATTGAACACATTCGTCAGTTGGCTTTAACCGGTAAGCCAAGTAAAATTTTTCCTAAATGGAGCTCTTTAAGGATTCTTGATAGAGTTCGTTTTAAAAATGAAGATGCTAGAATTAGCGAGACACCGAAAGCTAGGACTTTTACTAAATTAGCTGGTATCGAAATGTCTGCTCCCCTATATTTGGGGGATATGTCTTATGGTGCTTTAAGTGGTAATCCTAATATAATAATCGCTAGAGCTGCAGATCTAACAGGAACTTTAGCTGGTACTGGTGAGGGGGGTTTACATCCAGAAGTTGCTAAATCTAAGAGGATTTTTGTCCAATGGGCTTCAGCCCGTTTTGGTGTTGATTTTGATGTTCTAATGCATGGGGCTGGGATTGTTATCAAGATTGGACAAGGCGCTAAGCCGGGTATTGGTGGTCATTTACCCGGGAGTAAGGTTACTGAGCCTATTTCTCTTACTAGGCGAATACCAGTAGGTATTGATGCTATTTCTCCGGCTCCTCATCATGATATTTACTCTATTGAGGATTTAGGTCAGAGGATTGAGGCTTTAAAAGAAGCTACTGGTAAGCCTGTCTTTGTTAAAGTTGCTGCTACTAACTACATTCCTTATATAGTATCTGGTATTGCCAGGATGGGAGCTGATGGTGTCATTATTGATGGTCATGGTGCTGGTACTGGTGCTACTCCTATCGTAATAAGAGATAATGTTGGTATTCCGATTGAATTAGCAGTAGCTTCAGCTGATAGGGTTTTGAGGGAACAAGGGATGAGGAATAACTTTCATATTATTGCCGCTGGTAGGGTTGCTGATGCTACTGATGCAGCTAAGTTAATTGCTTTAGGTGCGGATGTTGTTAGTGTAGGTACTGGAGCTTTGATCGCAATGGGCTGTGTTATGGTTCATAAGTGCCATATTGGTTCTTGTCCGACAGCTCTAACTAATAAGATTGACGGTAGTAGGATGATTGACACAGATTTTGGGCTTAAAGTCTTAGTTAATTATATTCATGGCTTTTCTCTTGAGTTGGCTAATATTCTGGATAATTTAGGTCTCTCAAGCATAGATGAACTTAAGGGAAGGAGGGATCTGTTAGTAGGTAAGGGTTTATCTAGAGAGACTCTGTCAGTTTTAGGTATTGAGGGGGAAGAGGAGGAATTACCACCTAAACTTGGTGAGTTATGGTCTAGAAGGAGAAAAGTATATTTACATGAGTTAATTAATAAGGGTGACCCCGTGATTACGAGTATGGGTAGTACTGCACCACCAGATGTCGAGAAACCAGCAAGGATTGTTGATTGGTTAAGAAGTGATGGTGCTCAGGTTACTAGGCCCTCAATTGATCCCTATAGAGAGGATATTGATACGAGCTTTTACTTAGCTGGTGGTAGGATTTATCTTTCTTTACCAGTAATTTTTGATATTATTGACGCGCCAGAAGATGAAAGAAACGCTTTACAATGGGCTTCTTTAGCTTTAAGTTCTGCAGTATTTACTGATGTTACTTCAAGGTATTATGAAGATATTTCTATAAGTCATGACGGTAAAGGCGTAATTAAGTGGAGTAAAAACTATGAGGCTGGCAGTTATATCTTATTGCCAAGTAGTGAAGAGGCTGTTGAGGAAGTTGTAGAATTGAAGGGTATACCAGGTTTTATTATCGATGAGGATTTAGGAAATGAAGATCTTGAAGTTGTCATTTCAGAGATAGATACTAAGTTAAAGAGAATGGGAATAAGAAAGAAGTTTGATTTGATTGCAAAGTCCTCTAGGATAAGGGATTCTGGGGATGTTTTTAAATTAGTTGCTTTAGGTGCAGATTCCGTGATAATGTCTTACAAAGTGTTTGAGGTAGCCTTAGGAGAGGGAAGTAGGAGTGACTTAAAGAGTAAGGCATTTAATTTAATTTCTGGTTTTAAGAAAGAGATCGCTTTGTTAGCTGGTGCTGCTGGCGTTTACTCTGTTCAATCTACTTTAACCGGAAATAGAGAACTTTTAAGAGCAATTAATTTGAATTCCTACCTTTTACAAAAGCTTAGGGTTAAGGTGGCTGGTTCTCTATGATTCACCCATCTGGTTGTGGTGTTTTAGGTATATTAAGAAAAAAGAGTGCTAGTAAGATTTCCGGTGAGATGGTAGTTAGGGGAATTGAAAGAGTAAGGTATAGGGGAAGTGATAGAGGTGCTGGGTTTGCCGTTTTTGATAAAGATAAGGGGAATAGATATGTCATTAAGGTCTTTTATGAAGGCGATCCCACTACAGTAAAAAACATTATGGAATCCCACGGTATTAGGGTTGATAAATATGAGTTAGAATACATAGATTCTGATATCTGTGATTGTAAGTTTTATATTACTCTTGATAATTTGCCTCTTGGTAAGAAGGCTTTTAGGAATATTAATGAGATTATCTGGTCTCAGAAGAAGGGAAGGCTATATAGTTTTGGTACTTCTCTTCAGGTTTTTAAAGGCGTTGGTTATCCCAAGGATGTAGCACAGTTATATAAGGTTGAGGAATATGAAGGTGATTTATGGTTGGCTCATACGAGACAACCGACAAATTCGCCGGGACATTATCCTTACTGGTCTCATCCTTTCTCAACATTTAATATTGCTATTGTTCATAATGGTGATGTTAGTTCATTTGGTGCTAATCTAGAGTATCTAATGGAGAGGAATTGGGAGGGGTTTGTAGGGACTGATAGTGAGGTTATTGCTTTTCTCTTTGAGGAACTGATCTCTGAAGGTTTTAGTGTAGAAGAAGCTGTAAAGATTCTAGTTAATCCGTCAAGGCGTTTTTCAGCTTTTTCTAGAGAATTAGATTATTACTATAGAAATGCTAGGCTTGATGGTCCATTTACTGCTGTAATTGGTTATGATTCTGGTGATGATCTTTATTTAATTGCTTTAGCAGATAGATCGAAGTTTAGACCAGCAATTATTGGTGAGGATGAGAATTTCTATTACGTTGCAAGTGAAGAGAATGAAATTAGGGAGATCAGTCCTAGTGCTAGAGTATGGACTTTAAAGCCTGGTTCATATTTTATAGCATCATTAAATAAGGGTGTGATAAGTTACGGTAGGGATGAAGTTGAATTAAAGAGTTTTTCGCCACCACCAATTTTCGCTCCTAAAGTATATGATATAGACGCCAGAAATGTTGGTTATAAGGAGTTAAATGAGTTAATTGCACATGAAGTGAAGAGGGGGAAGAGAGAAGTAACTGTTGCTAATGTCATGGGTCATCGTTATATAGGTATTAACTTTAAGCGTTTTGGAGTTAGTAATATTAGAGTTAATTTATACGGTGTTGTTGGTAATGCAATGGCTAATTTAAATGAGGACAACTATTTTTATGTTTATGGTAATGTCGCTGATGACTGTTGTGATACAATGCATGGGGGTAAAGTCGTTATTTATGGTGATGCTAGGGATGTTTTAGCTCAGACTTTTCAGAATGGTAAGATATTTGTTAAGGGTAACGCTGGAAATAGAGTTGGTATACAGATGAGAGAGTATAAGGATAGGAGACCTTATCTTGTGATAGGTGGAATGGTTGATGATTATTTAGGCGAATATATGGCTGGTGGTGTTATTGTTGTTTTAGGTACTACAGTTAACCATGAACCCGTAGGTAATTTCGTAGGTTCTGGTATGGTTGGTGGAAGAATTTATATAAGGGGAAAGGTTTCAATGTCTAAAATTGGTTTGCAACCTCCAAAAATAGAAATAGTGAGGTTTCTGAAGGCATTACTTCTTGAGGGTTTAATAGATGAAAGTTTTTACGATGAATTAAGGGATAAAGAATATATTGAGATTATGGACAAACTTGAAGGTAAAGCTAAGGAGTATGCTAAGAGATTATTTGAAGAAAAAGTAGGAATTCCGAGAGTTGAATATAGGGAATTAACTGAAGAGGAGTTTAAGGAGTTATATCCCGTCATGAGAGAGTATAGTTCCGATATGGGTAAAGACTATACTGAGTTACTAAAGGAGAAGTTTACTGTAATTTCAGCAAGAGGTAAGCTCTAGATTCTTTTTAATTTTAGATTTTTATAATATGAAGTAGAATAGTATTATGGGTTGTATTTTACTCGAATTAGGGTAATAGGAGAGGGTGAAATAGCAAAGAATATTTCTTCATTATTATCCAGTTTAGGTTACGAATTATCGTCTAGTAAACCTAATTTATATATTATTGTAGGTGAAATGGAGAGAGCTTTGAAGTTTGTTAATAAAAAAGCTGGTTTAATTTTTGTATCAGAAGATGGAGAATATGTAATACCCTTGAAGAGGGAAAGCAAAGGAGTCTCTTTTGTTGCTTCTATAATATCTGATTTATTAAACGCTAATTTGATTTCAACCTCAAAGTTCTCCCAATTGGGTTTATATAGTGTTGAAGAATTTTCGTGGATTAATGCTCTTTATACTAGAAATAAAGAGGAAGTCAAGAAAGCCAATAAAAAGTTATTAGATAAGAAAAAATTGTATGTTTATTCAGACGGAGTTAGTCTAATGTTACCAGAAGGGTATATAAGGGTTCAGACTCCTTGTGAAGCTGATATAATTATAGGTGAAGGTAAATGTAATGGTGTTTTATTAAAGCCTATAAAAATGGTCGTAGGCCTATACTATATTGAAAAAATTCCCTTTGAGGTCTTATTATATTCTGTGAAACTTACTATGAAAAGCTTATATGTAAATGAAAATAGAGTTGACGTTATCTTAACTCCAGTAAACGATAGAAATGCTAAGGAACTAAGTAGATTATTAAATGCTGAACATATGGTAATCAATGCTGATACCTGTGAAGAAATGTTATATAGTTATGGTGGTAGAATTTTACTTAAAGAAGTAAATAGGGCTTATGGAGTTATATCTTGCCTAGCTGGATTATATCTATGAAAATCATAGATTACTTTTTGATAAAGATGCATATATTAGTGATAGTTCTAATATCAAGTAATAGTTTAAGGAAATTCACTTACCATAAAAAATAATAATATTGACTCATGAATTAGTAATTAGTAAATACTTTGAATTTACTCCCTTACTTATTTCGTTTATTATAAGAAATTTTTCGATAATAAGATAATATATCTTATATAAGTTTAACGTAAAAAGACAATGATTTTCCTAAAATTATTAATAGAAGATTTGTAATTTAAAACATGATATTTTTGAAAACCATCTATTCCTAAAATTTTAAATGAAGTGCTATTAGAGGTTAACCATATTTATTTAAAAGAGTATAGATCTTTAAATTATCTAAAATAAGGAATATTAGCAAATGATTATTCAAACCAAATTATATACGACTAATTTATGATATAATTTCTACATGAATGTAATCTTTTACTAACAAGAAATCCCTATCTTTGGTTATCAATTTTTCATGACATGCTTTAGCTGTTGATGCTATAATTAAGTCGAGATCAGAAATTAATTTTCCCTTATTCTTTAATTCATAATATATGTTAGCATATTCAAATGCTACATTTTCATCTAGAGGATAAATTGTATAAGCATTCTTTAGTTCTTCGAATACTTTTAACCTTTTATAAAGTTTAGGGGTTCAAAGGGGGCGAAAAACCTCGCCTTTTAAGGCGGGGATGGATAGCCCCCTTTGTAGAAATATTTTTTAATCCACTCTCGAACATTTTATTAATGCCCAACGTAGGGTTCCGCTTTCGTGCATATGTTGACGATCAAACAATTAGGGCGTTAAAAGCCCAGTTGAGGTTAGCATGTGAGATGTACAACACCCTACGCTGGGCAGATATCTATTTCTACCAAAGGGATGGAAAGGGTCTTACACAAACGGAGTTAAGACAGCTCGCTCTAGATCTAAGAAAGCAAGATAAGGAGTACCAACAACTCTACTCACAAGTAGTACAGCAAATTGCAGACCGTTATTACGATGCTAGGGATAGGTTCTTCAAAGGTCTAGCACACTTTCCTAAGGAGAAGAAACCCCATAAGTACTACTCTCTTGTTTACCCACAAAGTGGATGGAAAATACTTGAGAGCAGGGAAATAAGGACTAAGAGTAGGAAGAGTAAGAAGAAGCTGGTGTTATTGAGGTTATCAAATCTCGGCGTGTTTAAGGTCATTGTTCATAGGGACTTCCCGCTTGACAAAGTAAAGAGGGTGGTAGTTAAACTAACACGTTCAGAGAGAGTATATGTCTCCTTCATAGTTGAAGGTGTTGGATTCCCTCAACTCCCAAAGACTGGTAAGGTAGTTGCAATAGATGTTGGGATAGAGAAACTCTTAACCACGAGTGATGGATTCTATTTCCCTAACTTGAGACCTTATGAGAGGGCACTTGAGAAGATAAGGAAACTCCACAAGGTTCTCTCGAGGAAAGAGTTCTTGTCGAAAAATTGGTTTAAAGCAAAAGTGAAGTTAGCTAGGGGTTATGAACACTTGAAGAACTTGAGACAAGACCTCTATATGAAGTTGGGTAAGTGGTTTGCACAACATTATGACGTTGTAGTAATGGAGGATATAGATGTTAAACAACTGGTGGAGGAGTCAGAAAGGAAGTTGAGGATGAGGTTGCACGATGTTGCATTCCATGAGTTGAAGAGAATACTAGAATATCAGTTGGAAAAATATGGAAAGAAACTGTTGTTAATAAATCCAGCATATACTTCAAAGATGTGTGCTAAATGCGGGTACGTAAAGAAAGAGTTAACTTTGACTGACCGTGTGTTCAGCTGTCCTAAGTGCGGTTGGGTTACTGATCGTGACTATAACGCTTGCTTAAACATATTGAAGAGATCGGGGTGGGAGCCATCCTTAGTGCCTGTGGAGCTCTACCCTCTACCCGTAGCGAAAAGCTACGGGCAAGGTGGGGCTATGAAGCAGGAAGCTCCGCCCTTCAGGGCGGGGTAGCTCACTTTTATCTAGTACCCTAATAACCTCAATTTCGGATATAATAGAAAGCGAATCTCCTATTTGGTCTCTCTTTCCTCTCAAAATATCTATTAGAATAGAAGTATCAATTAAAGTCAAACTCTGAACTCCTCATGCATCTTTCTATGGCTATCTTCTATTTTTCTTAATTCCTCATCAGTAATTATCTCCCTTAATCTTTTGATTCCATTTATTCTTCTATTATATTCATCCACTAATAACAAAAGGAATTCATCCCAACTTTTTTCTCCTTTTATGCTTTCTAATTTCTCTTTGACTTCTTCTGATACGGGAATAGTGGTATATCTCTTGCTCATAAGAAATATTATGTAGCTAGAATTTAAAAGCACAGAGATTCAATGCTAGCGTTAGATAGAAATTTTATTACACTTTTTAGATTCTAATGGTCAAGTATTATTTAGCTCATAGGTTAAGATCTTAGAAAAGTTCTCTATATCTGATTTAGCGTTGTTCTCTATAACTTAAAAAGAGTCTGCATTAATATAAGGTATTTTATACATTACTAGCGAGCGTGGACAACATTTTCATTATCTGATATGAATTATACATAGTGTAAATTTAGTTTCAATAAATGATTAGATCTATCAACTGCTAATGGAGGATGTTACAATTTTAATCTCTACTTGAATTTTTATTGTATAACTAAAGTGTTCGAAAGAAAGAGGGATTTAAGGTAATTTTGAATAAATTACAAATGAATGAAATTATTGTCCACACTGTTACTAGTTATCGAAAATCTTAGCTAATCGATAATATTATTAATACATATATAGTAACGTTTTTTAAAACTCAATTAATTAATTCTTTGTGAAAATTTATAATGAAGTATTAGACGAGTATGTTGAAGTTCCTAGACCTATAAAGAAAATTGTCAGTCTAGATCCAGCTACTACTGAAACTTTATTTATGTTAGGTATAGGTGATCGGATTATTGCTACTGACGCTTTCAGTTATAGACCAGTTGAAGCTAAAAAAATACCAAAGATTGGCAGCTATACTCATGTAAACATAGAATTTTTAGAGAAAAATAAGCCTGATATAATTTTCTCTACTACTGGTGCTCAAAAGGATTTAACGAAGAAGTTAATAAACATGGGATATATAGTTTATCCTATCGGTGTTGCTACGTCTATCTCAAGGATTCTAAATAACATTATTATCATTGCCAACGTTGTAGGAAGATTAGAAGAAGGTAGAATACTTTACTCATCTTTAATTAATGCTTTATATTCCTTCCTTAGAAAAAGTGAGAAAAGGCCTAAAGTTTATTTGGAGTTTGATCTTGGTGGACCTATAACTGCAGGTTTTCCTACCCATGTTAGTGATGCAATTTATCATGTAGGAGGAAAGAATATTTTCGATAATGTTGAAGACGCTTATTTTACTCCTTCTCCAAACGATATTATTTCACGCGAACCGGACGTAATAATTTATGAGCCTAAGCTTTACAGAGATTATGAAATTGAGAGGTTTAAAAAGAGCTTAGAGGAAAGAGGTCTTTCCGCACTTTTAAATAAGCCAATTTTAGTTACAAAAGGTGATTTTTTAGCACATCAAGGACCTAGTTTTATAACAGAGGGCGTTAAATGGTTATTTCTTTCGCTTGAACCTTTTTTTGTTAAATATTGACGATATTACACCGTAACCTAGTGCTACTATTCCTAGTACTATGAAAAACTCGCTTACTGTTGTTATTATTCCTAGGGTTGAGTATAAACTGCTCACTTGTGTGTAAGGAAATACAGCATATCTGACTAGGACTTTCTGTGAAACATTAGTAGGATTATCTATTGTTATAAAGTATTTACCTGGGTAAACTTTTGATATAAGAACTTCTGAATTATTAGCAACTAATCCGGAAGAGTTAATTATTTGTAAATAAACAGTTGACGTATTTGATAAAAGATATATAGTATTGTTTACATTAGTAGTTGTTAGTTCTAAAATTTTTATATTTGAGTTAGGATCAACATTTGCAATTTTATAATTATTCTTGAGAGTTTGATCAACAGTTTTATAATATGGTAAATAAAGAGGTGATAAAAGATATAGGGCAAGAAATATAATAATTAATACTGTACCAACTATAATAAATAAAGAGTTTTTATTCATTTCAATTTAACTGTTAACTAAAAGCTTTTAAGTTTGTTCAAATACACTCTACCTATGTCCGGTGTTTACGAAATCTGTTGAGGTATTAGATACTACTTTAAGAGATGGTTCTCAGTCTGCAAATGTTTCCTTTACTCTAAACGATAAAATAAGGATTGCATTAGCGCTAGATGAATTAGGAGTTGATTATATAGAGGCTGGATGGCCTGGATCAAATCCTAAAGATGAGGAATTTTTCAAAGAGATTAAGAAATACTCCTTAACACACGCTAAAATAGCTGCATTTGGAAGTACTAGGAGGAAGGAGTTTAATGTTAAAGAAGACCCAAATTTAAATGCTATAATAAAGTCCGATGTTGATGTTGCGGTATTATTCGGTAAATCGTGGTTACTTCATGTAACTGATGTATTAAGAATAAAGCCCGAAGACAACTTGGAAATTGTATATGATAGTATAAACTATCTGAAATCTCACGGTCTTAAGGTAATATTTGATGCCGAGCACTTTTATCAAGGTTTTAAGGATAATAGAGAATATGCGTTAAAAGTTCTGAAGACTGCTGAAGAAGCAAAAGTTGATGTTATTGCATTAGCAGATACTAACGGTGGTACTTTACCTCATGAGGTTTATGAAATAACTAAGGTTGTTGTGGGTGAGGTTAGAACTAAGATTGGTCTACATATGCATAATGATTCAGGTTGTGCTGTTGCAAACTCTTTAATGGGTATTTTAGCGGGAGCAAGGCATGTTCAAGGTACTATAAATGGTATTGGAGAAAGAACTGGAAATGCAGATTTAATTCAGATTATTCCAAACCTTGCATTGAAGATGAGATTCGATGTACTGAAAGGAAAAGAGAGTTTAAAGAAGCTAAGAGAAGTATCTAGGTTAGTTTATGAGTTAGCTGGATTGCATCCAAATCCTTATCAACCTTATGTAGGTGATTTCGCATTTACACACAAAGCTGGTGTCCACGCTGATGCTGTAATGAAGGTTAGTAGGGCTTATGAGCATATAGACCCATCTCTAGTTGGAAATACTAGAAGGTTCGTTATATCAGAGTTGTCTGGAACTTCTAATTTAGTGACATATTTAGAGAATCTAGGATTAAAAGTAGATAAGAAGGATGAAAGATTAAAGAGTGCTTTAAAGAAGATAAAGGAGCTTGAAAATAAGGGTTATAGTTTCGATTTGGCTCCTTCATCAGCAATATTAGTTGCTCTGAAAGAGTTAGGGATATATGAAAAGAAAATTAATGTTGAATATTGGAAAGTTATAAACGAAAGTAGTAATTTATCAATTGCCGTAGTTAAAGTTAACGGGCAATTAGAGGTTTCAGAAGGAGTTGGTCCAGTACATGCTGTAGACTTGGCTCTTAGGAAAGCATTACAAAAAGTATATCCAGAAATTTCTAATGTTAAATTAACTGACTATAGGGTCATTTTGCCTGGTGAAATAAAGAATACAGAAAGTGTAGTGAGGGTTACAATAGAGTTTACTGATGATATCATAACATGGAAAACTGTTGGTGTTTCTAGTAGTGTGATTGAAGCTAGTATATTAGCGTTAATTGATGGTTTAGATTATTATCTTCAGTACAAGAAGTTAAAAACCCTTAAAAATAATTAATTCTATGCAGTGGGATCCGGGAGGAGCGACTGAAAGCAAAAGTAAATTTTACATTTATTTAAGGTTTCTCAGAATTGAGCAAACTTTCTTTAGTTTACCCATGGCTTATATGGGTGCTTTCGTAGCCATAAAGAAAATTCCTCCTATTTATATATTAGTTCTAATTTTCTTCTCCTTGTTCTTTTTAAGAACTGCTGGAATGACTAATGATAATCTTGCTGATAGGGAGATAGATGCTAAAAATCCTAGGACAAGGAGTAGGCCTTTGGTTACTGGAAAAATAAGTGTTAAGGAAGCTAAGATTATGATCATCTTATCGCTTATCGGCTTCTTTGTATCAGCATATTTTGTCAATTTCTATGCTTTAATTCTATCACCACTAGTTGCGTTAGTTGTAATGTCATATCCTTATATGAAAAGGTATACAGCATTCGCAAATTATCAGATTGCCACAGTTCAAGGATTAGCTGTATTTAGTGGGGCTGTAGCTTCATTGGGATTATATGCGTCATCGTTCTCTCAGCTTATAATTGGTATTCCATGGTTATTTGTAATTTCAACAATATTTTGGGCTGTAGGGTTTGATTTATATAACCATATACCGGACTCTGAGTTTGATAGACAAATGGGGCTACATAGTTTTGCTGTTCTTTTAGGAAATAAGGCTCTAAAATTTGCTGGTGTAAATCAAATACTTTCAGTAGTACTTGCTTTTGCTGGTGATTACTTTTATCAGCTCGGATATATAGGGTATTCAGCTACTGTCTTACATGGATTAATAATGGCTTACGCTTACTATTTAGCTAATAAGGGTGATTTCGGAAGAGCATTTTACTATAATATATATTCTTCTGTCGTTTTAGGAGTAGGAGTAATACTGGCAGTTATTTTACATTAAAAAACTCATTGATTCTAGGTAACAAAAGAAAATATATAGTAATTTTAGTAATAAAAATTTCATTAAAAACTCTTGTTATCAGCGTCGGCCAAGTTCATCATATTCAGTGAGGGGTTCTTTCATCATTTTCAATAAAAATATATATAAGTACTCTTATATCGCTTAATTTTGAAACGGTATGAGATACACACATAATATCTTATTTCACTTTTCTTTCAGTTTCCTAAGTGAAGATTATTTAGATACCTTGGAATCGAAAAGCAATAGTGTCGTCATTTGTATATAAATTTATTAAATGACATCTCTTTATAAAGAGTATAAATATCGAATTAACATATTCTATGTACTAAAAATTTATAGAAATATAAATAGTTTAATGATGATGCTATGTCGAAAAGCTAACAAAAGATTTAATCCTACTTGAATTTTCGAGATAAAAGGATAGAGTCAGCCTCGGGTTCTATCTTCATAGTTCCGCAAAGGGCGGGCTTCATCATAAAAGTCCAGTACTCATACATCTATTTCCCCAACCGGTATTAAGTCCTTGTAAAATTAGATTTAAATATTCTTTTGATGGTTCTTTAGGATTTTCTTTATCTGGTGAGACATAAGCATATGCATAGTATTCTTTTCCAAATTCATCAACCACTTTTATAACGTCTCTCATATATTTTACTAGATGTTGTTCTGCTTTATCTAAGGCATTTAATTCATCTTCTATCATTATATAAATGTATCCACAGATTCTCCCTTCCTTATCTTCTATCAAGTTTGCGCAATATCCCCACCTGCATGGTATATTAAATATCATTCTATATCCAGTTGCAATTGCATTAATTTTTCTGAATATTCTCTTTACTCCTCTTTGTTTAAGAATCTCTTCGTTCGTGTTTTCAGCATATGCGAAATAATTAAGAATAACTGGCATTCTAACATATTTTGAGTAATCTCCTTCTTCTATTAGATCTCTTCCAGCTATATCTTGGTTATAAACATAAATATATACATCTGAAAGGGAATATTTTCTTTTATTATCAAAATACACTTTAGTCTTTTCTCTTACATAGAGATCATCTGGTCTACCTCTATAATCTTCTACTTTATCTAAAAGTAGTATAGTATTTTCATCTACTTCATAAACTTCTCCATAAATTATACCATCCCCTTTTACTACACCCGGAAAGCTACCAAGATCATACATTTTATAACCTTCAGTATATGCTAAACCTACAAATCTTGAATTCTCTAGTAAATGATGTAATTCAAAACCGTATCTCAATGAACCGTATACGAAAAGATACGGCATTTATTCTTCACCTATATACTCTGCCCATAGCTCTAACTCACTTACATCCATTTTTCTCTTTTTAGTATTCCCTTCTATTATATATGCATTCTTTATTATAACTTCATCCCCATTTATTTCTCCTTCAATTTCTATTACTCTATTTTCACTTTCCATATCTTCATCTGAACTCATTGCCTCTTTAATCGATGGAGGAGTGTAATGAATTATAACTGTATTTTCGTTTCTAATTATAGAGTAACCGTAATTTTTCAATTTCTCAATAACTGAAAGTTTAATTTTTACCATCACTTGTAAGCTTTTTAACTCTTAATTTTAAACCTTCCATTCCCGTTACAATTACTCTATCACCCTCTACAATAGGTTCTTCGGCTATTGCTTTCCACATTTCACCTTCAATAATAACATATCCTTCTCCATTTAGTGGTATATCCTCTACAGCCTTTCCTATTTTTCCCACATAAGTGTAAAGGTTTCTTTTTCTTGTTTTATATATAACATAACTTATTCTATAAGAGATGAAGCCAACAATTGCCATTGATGGTATTGCAACTATAGGGTTAGCATATTCCCCAGTTAATACTAAAGCAGCAATTACAATGGCTATAATTATAATTGGAATAACAATATGACTTACCATAATATTTAATAGGAGACGATAGAAAAATATTTTTATGAAAATTTTAGCGATATTCCTAATAATATTTCTTGCTATCACACCACTTATTACATTATCCCTTTCAAGCTCAGCATTTACTGTATCATATCCTATGGGAATGTCATTTTACTCTCTATTTTCAACTTATTTTACAACTGAGGTAATGGGAGTCATTAATATAACATCAATGAATATAGGCTCTTCCTATTTGCCTAACGGTCAATATTTAACTACTGGAAATGCGTCATTGCAATTAAATGCAATGATTGATGGCTTATATTGGGCTCAAGATGTTATTTTATTTCATCAAATATCTAACAATGAATTTAAAGCTACTTTAGTTTTAAATCTTTGGAATTTAACTGGTCCTTTTACAATTCCCGTTAACGGTAGCGTTACCACATATCAAGGCCTAGGCGTTATTTGTTATCAAGGCCCCAGCTTTATTGTTACACTACCTACTTCAATTGTCTTGTTTATGATTGATAATTCTACTTTGTATTTTGGTTATAGCATTGGCGATAAATCTGGAATATTTTATGAAATACCATTAAGCGGGGAGTTTGAGATAGGTAGTTTATCTATTGCTGGAATTCCAAATGATGTAGAGTTTGTATTTGGTGGACCAGGAGGTGGTAGTGTAGTAGATATGCAAGTAGAAGGTACAATGAATATCTATTTTATGCAGAGTGGGAAATTATCTCTAGTACCATATGCTTACTCAATTGGTTTTGATACTGCTGAATCAGTTGTTGGTATAAGATCCTCTGCAAACCTTACAAATCTTTGGAAGCCGAATACTATATTATCGTCTGGTTCAGATGATGCAATAGTTTTATGGCCAGTAAAACCTGAGATTTCTACTCTTCAAAGGAATAGTACAGTATATGTAAACATAAGTTTCAATGGTAAACCACTTTCAAACCAAAAAATTGTAATCGAGGATTTAGGCCTTACGGGTTTAGTTCCTATAAGCGTAAACTATACTAATGATTCTGGCTATGTGGTTTTCAGTAATATTTCCTCACCACTATATGTCGTTTATTACCCTGGTAATTTTACTTTGTCTTCAGACTATATAGTTTCTTCACCTATTATTAACTCTATTTTAACTCATGTAAAGAGTATTTATGATAGTATGGTTAGTTTTCTAAAAAGTTATAATTTCAAGAAGTCAATATCGTCATTCTTTACTAACATTCACAGTGCAACATATAGTGAATCCACAAGTGTAAATTATCTAATTTTAATCTATATTCTCGGCTTTAGTGTCGGGATTGTAATTTCAGCCTTGTTGATAAGATTTAAACTCTAAAAACATATTATATTTATGATATCAGTTGGAGAAATATTAGGACTAGTATTTCTGGTTATTATAATCCTTATCTTTTTAGCAATGTCTTTTAGGATAGTAACTGAATGGCAAAGGGCTGTTGTCTTAAGACTTGGTAGGGTTCTAGGCGTAAAAGGTCCTGGGATAATATTTCTTATACCTTTCGTTGATAGACCTTTACTAGTTGATTTAAGAATAGTTACTGTTGAAGTTCCACCACAGACTATAGTAACAAAAGATAATGTTACAGTTACTATAGATGCCGTAGTATATTACAAAGTAGTTGATCCTTTAAAGGCTGTTGTCAGCGTAAGTAACTATCCGGCTGCGGTTTTAAATTATGCTCAGACTTCTCTAAGAGATATTGTTGGTCAAATGGAGTTAGATGAAATACTGACGAAAAGAGAAGAGATAAATAGGCGTTTACAAGAGATTCTTGACACTGTTACTGAAGGTTGGGGAATAAAAGTTACTCAAGTTACAGTTAGAGATATTAGATTATCTCCAGAGCTTTTATCTGCAATGGCAGAGCAAGCTAAAGCTGAACGATTAAGAAGAGCTAAAATTATATTAAGTGAAGGAGAGAGACAAGCAGCCAATATATTAGCTGAAGCTTCGCTATCTTATCAAAATAATCCAGTTGCACTTCAATTAAGGTTCTTAGAAATGTTAAGTGATATTTCTCAAAGGGGTAATATGGTAATAGTAGTTCCAGCTGGACAAGAATTTTATGCTACCCTCTCTACACTTAAAAATGTAATCACATCGACTAAACAATAATCAGATGGACTAGGACACATCAAAGGTCAGTTTGTGGTCTTTTCATCATCTTTTTATTTTTTTATCCTTATCTGTATATATGAATGAAAGAGAAGAGGTTTTAATAAAATTAAAGCAAGCTGTTGATAATTTTGTTAGTGAAGATAGAGCATATTTACTAATACCAGAAATAAGAACAAATATCGGTTATGCAATAAGTGATGCAAAGAGCGCTAATGACGTTGCAGCTATCCCTGGAAGATTGACTGTAGCTTTCAATAGAGTAATTTATTGTTTACCACCCGCTTTTGGTGCTTCTGATCATGTGGCAAGAGTTATACTCACTGCTATGAGTTTTGATAAGAAAAAAAGAAGTTCAATTAACTTAAAATATTATAAAGAGATCGTGGAGAAACTTCCTAGAGAAGATACGTTTATATTTAATCGCGAGGAAGAACCTGAAGAGAGTAGGAAAGCCGAGGGTCATACAATGAATTTTATGATGAAAAAGGCTTATGAGGAGTTAAATAAGATACCAACTTACGTTGTTGACTTAGGTGGTTATGGAAAAGAACCTACAATATTTATACTAGAGGAAGACCCTCTTATTGTAGTTAGAAAGGCTCTTGATTTACTCAGATTTCTCGAATAATTCAAGGATATCTTTTTTACAATTCTGTAGTATATTGCTAATTTGTTGTAGTTTCTTATTGTCAACTTTTTCTCTATTAACATATATTACATAGCCTATCTCAAATAGAGTATCAATTATTTCTCTCTTAATAGGACTATTGGGTGAAAAGAAATCCTCCCTTTCTCTTTTTAATCGGTTGAATTCTTCTATTCCTTTACTTGTTAATTTATACATTTTCTTTCCGTTTTCCTCAAATGCTTCTATAAGACCCTCATTTAATAATGATCTTAAAACTGGATATATAGATCCTGGGCTAGGTTTATAAAACCCCCCGGTCTTAGATTGAATGCTTTTTATTATTTCATAAACATACATAGGTTTTTCAGCGAGAGAGGAGATGACTAAAGATTTAAGTGCACCTCGTTTTATTCTATCAAGTGAAATTTTTCTCATCAAAAATACATTAACTTTAGGCTTTAAAAATAGTTTAACACCTTTTTTAAATCATAATTTTAGGGTAATCCTAAACTTTATAAAATAAGTTTTTATGTAATTAAAGATAAAAAGCTCCTATGAAAAAAGTAGTTGTAGTGGGAGCTGGAAATGGAGGAACAGTTGTAGCTAATAACTTAGCTAAATATAATGAAGTAAATGTAACAGTAGTTGAGCCTTCGGAGTATCATTATTATCAACCTGGAATTGTAGATGTTGTTATGAGTTTTGAAAAAGAAGATAAGATAATGAGAAAAGTTAGTGAAATATTAAATCCTAGGGCTAGGCTAATTCAGGATAGAGTAATAAAAGTTGACATAGAAAATAGAAAAGTTATAACACAAAAAGGTAAAGAAATAGAATATGAATACCTGGTCCTTGCTCCAGGTGTTATAAACAAAGATATTGGATTACCGCACTGGCATAATTTGGATGGAGCTATTAAACTAAGAGAACAAGTAAATTCTTTCACTGGAAAGAAAATAGTTGTTGGCTATTTTGGGATTATAAAATGTCCTATGGCACCTTTCGAATTTGCATTTTTATTAAGGCAGAGATTTCCTAAGGCTGATATAACGCTCATAAATCCAGTTTCTCAACCTCCAGAACTACAAAAACCAATGGCTGAAAAATTAGGTAAGAGAGCAAAAGAATTGAATATAGAAGTTATAAGGGGAGTAAAAATAAAGGAGGTAGACAAGGAGAAAAAGATGATATATGCTGATGATGGACAAGTATTCTCTTACGATCTAGCACTAATTGATACTCCAATTAGAGTTAGTGATGAATTTTCTAATCTAACTGACCAAAGTGGGTTTATCCCAGTTGATAAGGAAAAATTGAATTATAAAGATTATTCAGATGTATTCGTAGTTGGTGACGCTACAAATATTACCTTACCTCCAAAGACTGGAGCAATTGCTCATTTCCAGGCTATTACTGTTAGTAGTAACATTATCAATGACATAAGAGGTTATGAAAAGAAGACTTTTGATGGAAAAGCAATGTGTGCTGGATATGCTGGCTATAATGAAGGTTTGTTTGTTTATATGGATTATAAAAAGAGTAGAGCAATAGGTCCTTCTAAATTATATAACGCTGCAAAACGTGCTTTCCTTAATCTTTATTGGTATACATTAACTGGAAAGATTGATTTTATGTTAGATCTTGTTTCAAAATATGTCAGCGGTGGTCCGACAATCACCACTCAGTAGTGCTCGACGTCATCATTCAGTAAGGGAGCGATCTTCACCAATTATCTGTTTCTTCCCACTTCATCACTCAGATATTGCGGGTTCAATCACCAATCATTAGGGGTGGAACAACATCATCGTTTTTAATTTCTAATTTAATTTTTAACTTATGATTTTAGATGAGATTATCGAGGAATTAAAGTTTGCTGTTAAAGGAAAGAAACTTATTAACACATGTGTTGGAATAACATATACTGCATCGCTATTAAATGATGGAAGTTTAGGGATTGCACACACTATACCAGACGGTTCTAATTCTTTAGCTGGTGAATTATTAGGAATGAACCTAGAGGATGTGATTAGTCTATTAAAAAATAATTCAATTGAAAGGGGTGTACTTCTCTCAATATTGAACGCAGTTAGTGAGATAACTAATCCTCAAGAGGGAGATCCCTTAGATCTTCTTGAAGGTGGAAAATTATGTGTTTTCGGTTATGCTCCTAGAATAGATACTACTAAATTCTCCTCTATAATAGTCTATGATTTTCTATCTACTCAGGAGAGAAACCAAGGGAAAGTAGTGATTAAACCTTTTTCAACTTTTCGTGGCGAAGTTTGTGATTCTGCTGTTATATTTGGTTCTGCATTGGTCAATGGTTCAATAGATTCCATAGTAAAATCTATTTCTACGAACAATTTAGTCCTAGAAGGAATATCTTCTGTTTTTGCTCCTAAAACTTTAAAGAATTATGGATTTAATATGATAGGAAAAATAGTAGCTATAGATAAACTAAAGGCATTTAGAATTGTATGTGAAGGCGGCGATCCTAGTAAGTTGGCTACATATACAAGAAAAATTTACGCTAAATTAGATTGAACTCTATTTTATCTATTGAATCATAGCAAGAATTTTTATATTTAAAATCTTCTTTACACCCGTTATCCTTAACAATTTCAACTCTTATATCATTCTTTATTTCTTTTCTACTCTTTATTAACTCTTTTAGCTTTATATAAGCTATAGCTACTCTAGAAAGAACCCTAATATCTGTACCTAGCGTATATGCTATTTTTAGCGCTTTTTCAGCTTTTTCTTTCACTTTATCATCATCTGTTATGGCCCATAACTTTGCTAAAAATATTGATGTTTCAGCATTAGCTAACGGTTCAAAATATTCGTGTTTAGTTATAGGATCTATAGGTGGATAGTCTCTAAATCCAATATCACTTTCTAAATTGTTTATTATCCAATCATAGATTTTTAGAGAAAGATTAAGAAATTTATTGTCAAAGGTTCTTTGATATAATGAAAGTAAGGCTGTTCCAACAATAGCCTCATCGACGAGTAATCCTTTAACTTCCTTTCTTGAGCTTCTAAACACTTCTCCATTTTCGGTTATTCTTTCTATTAACTTATCTTTTACATCAGTAATATTGTAGATGGTCTCTAATGCAAGAATATTAGTGTATGTTTCATCTAGAGTTGTATCAATCTTTCCAGTAAGTAAGAATTTTCCAAGAGTATCTAAAGGTGATATAATATTTATTATCTTTTGATATTCTTTATGTACGTCAGCATAGAAAAGTAAAAATTCTATCCCTCTAAAATCTATTGGATTTCCTTCACTAGCAAAATTAATTATGTCGAGGAACTCTGCAACGTTAACTTCTTCTATTTGTTGTGGTCTAGGAAATTCTATTCCCTCTAATTTTTCTTTTTTCGTATAAATTTCTCTTAATTTTTCTTGAATATATTCAATATCTAAAGATTCTATAACTGCTATGGTTTTTCCATCTAAATCTAATATACTTAATGAAGGGATTATACCTCTAGATAGTCTGACTGTATATTGTAAATATTCATTCGCATTAACTTTGAAAAGGTAATATTTTTGTGATATCTGAAGTTTCTTTATTTTCTCGAATAGTTCATCACAGATATTACAATTTTCACTAGTAAAGAAGACACCAATCAATTTATCATAGAACTTAGCGTCTGAAAATATTTTTTCACTTATCATGAGTACCGCAATATTTATTTATGAATTAATGTTTTACTGTGTTTGATGAGTAGACCACAAACTAAATGGACATGTGGATTTTGTGGAAAACCTATATATTGGGATGAATTATTTACATTTTTGTCAAATAAAGCAGTAGTGCACTATACATGCTTGAGAGAAAGAGCGACAAAAACAAGTAAAATAAATCCAGAAGTTTTAAAAGTAGTATTAGATTCGTTAGAAGATGAATTAAATAAGATTGTAATCTACAAACAGAGACTAAATCAAGTTGGAGACAATGAAGATATTAAGAAAGTTTTAGATCAAACAGAAAAAGATGCAGAAAAAAATGCAGCCCAACTTACTCGATTAGTAGAAAAGTTAAGTGGAGTATTATCTTAGGATAATATTAACTGAAAAGTTTTTTACTTGTTTTTGAGAAAGCTTAATATTTAAAATGAATGTTAAACTTGTTTCTTATACTCGTGATGGAGAAAAAGTTGTAGCAATAGCTTCTAAGATGAGTAGAAGTAGAAAGGGTTGGGACTATCACGAAAAAACAATGACTGATGAAGAAATTGAGGTTTGGATCAGAGATGCAATTCTGCACGGGTACTGGAGTGTTCTTGAGCATAGTATTTACACTTTTTCTATAGAGGGGATTAGCAGGGTAGCATCTCACCAGTTAGTTAGACATAGGATAGCCTCTTACACTCAAATGAGTCACAGATTTGCTAAGCCTATAGATGAGTACTATAAACCGATAACCCCGCCATCAGTAGAAAAGAGAGCTAAAGAAATTATAGAAAAAGCATATCAGGAAGCCTATGAAAACTATTTCAAACTCCTTCAAGATGGTGTACCAGAAGAGGATGCTAGATATGTTTTACCTAATGGTGTAAATACTAACATAGTCGTCACAATGAATGCTAGAGAATTATACAATTTCTTTGCACTTAGACTTTGTTCAAGGGCTCAATGGGAAATTAGGGCTATTGCATGGAAGATGTTGGAAGAAGTTAAAAAAGTTCATCCCAGACTCTTCCGTTATGTAGGTCCTAATTGTATAATTCATGAAAACTTCATTAGAAACGAACCTATTACTTTAGACGATGTACTACAAAAGGACAATATAGAGTTTATATCTCAACGTTGTATTGAAGGGGTTATGAGGGATGGAATTTTAAAATGTATAAGAAATTCTAAGCATGTTTTGGAATATTTAAAGTAAATTCATTTTTTTAAATATCACATATACAAATGCTCTAAATTGATTTTTGCTTTTAAATTACCTTTTTCGAACAATTAGTAGAAAAATATTTTAGGCATTCTCGTTATTGATACTTGATGGCATTAACTCAAGCATTACTAGCTTTTGGACTTCCAGTTATTTTGTTCCTTATAGCTGGATATGGTGGTTATAAGATACTTTCCATGGTTGTGCCTAGCGAATATAATCCAGTTAAGGTTAGTAGATTCGAAGCTGGTAATATACCATACGGTGAAGGTAGACTTTGGTTCCCTCTTCAATATTATGGGTATGTTTTAGTATATACTTCTATTGAGCCTATTGTAGTTTTGTTCTTTGCTATATCGGAAGCTGCTTATACAACCTCGTTTATCCTATTTAGAGATCTTTTAATACTTATATTGTCAAGCATTGTAATTTTATATCCAATACTTTATTACGCAGTAAAACAAGTGAACACAATAGAGTATTGGCTTTTAAGGTGAAATTTATGGCTCAAACTGTTCAATCTATATTAAATTCTATATTTTCTCAAGTTCAAAGCAAATTTAAAGTTACTGGAAAAGTAGAGAGTGATAAAAGGGCATCTATTCAAGTAGATAGATCTCAGATAGTTGAAGTAGCAGATTTTCTTAAAAGTCTTGGTTTTGATCATGTTAAAAGCGTCACTGCAATTGACTATCCAGATGCTCAAGAGTTTGAAGTAGTTTATCATATCTCTTCTTATTCAAATATTGATTTAGCTAAAACTATTGTGGCCTTAAGAACAAGAGTAAAATATGATGATCCTAAATTGCCTTCTTTATATAAGATTTGGGAAAGTGTTTGGACTGGGGAAAGGGAAACATATGAAATGTATGGAATAATATTTGAGGGTCATCCAGATTTAAGAAGGCTATTTTTACCAGAAGATTTTGAAGGTGTTTATCCCATGAGAAAGAGCTATAAGATTAAGACGGAGGGGTTATTTGTTGACAAACCAAGCTGACGCATTATATCCATCTGGAATGGAAGTTGATATTGTTCCGGTAGAGGGAGAACTTAATGTAGGTCCTCAGCATCCTGGCTCTGGACATATGAGAATTTATGTTAAACTTAATGGTGATATTATTGTTGATGCCGACTTAGATGTTGGTTATGTTCATAGGTCTGTTGAAAAACTAAGTGAAGTAAGAAATTATATGCATTTAATACCTTTAGTAGAAAGACCTGCGATCTTAGATTCTATACATATGAACTTAGGATATATTATGGCTGTTGAAAAAATTTTAGGAGTTGACGTGCCAGAAAGAGCACAATACTTACGCACATTAGCAGCTGAGATTAATAGAATTGCAAGCCACTTATATGGTACTGGTATATTAGCAATATTTTTAGGTCACTCAACTGGTTTTATGTGGGGTTTTGGAGATAGAGAAGTATGGGTGGAAATACTTCAAGCACTAACTGGTGCAAGGGTTACAAATTCTTACATTATTCCAGGCGGAGTTAGAAGAGATCTTACACCAGCTATTAAAGAAATGATAGAAAAGGCAATTGCTTATCAAAGGAAAAAAGTACAAGATTGGTATAAAATTTTTGTGAAGAATCCAAATATAAGGGATAGATTAGAAAATGTTGGTGTTATGACTAGAGAGAATGCAATTAAATGGGGAGCAGTAGGACCTAACTTAAGAGCCTCTGGGGTGTATTATGATGTTAGAAAAATAGAGCCTTATGCTGCTTATGATAAGGTGGATTTTGAGATACCAGTGTATAAAGAAGGAGATGCCTATGCTAGATTATTAGTTAGATTTGAAGAAATAGAACAAAGTATGAGAATTTTAGAACAAGTAATAAAGAATATTCCAGAGGGTAATATATTAAGCGACAGATTCTTTAAACAAATTCCTCCGACTAGATTAAAGAAATGGTGGGAAGGACAAAGAAGAGTTGTATTTCCAGGTTATTATGCCTCATTCAGACCTCCAAGGGGAGAAGCAATTTCTAGGGTTGAGGCTGCTAGAGGAGAACTAGTTTATTATGTAGTTAGTGATGGTTCTCCTCATCCATATAGGTTAAGAATGATTACCCCTTCATATCGTTTAATATATGTTTTTAAGGAATTAGCTAAGGGAGCACGTTATGCTGATCTAGTTGCAATATATGGTAGTTTAGATTATTTCCCTCCGGAGGCTGATAGATAATGGTGGATGTACTTTCAGCTATTAGATACTATTTCTTTTATCCATCTTTTTTTGCAGTAATTATATTTCCCGGATTAATATTTACTACAATAATATTATTACTTACAATATGGTTTGAGAGGAAAGCTGCTGCCAGAGTTCAGATGAGATATGGCCCTCTATATGTATCGAAAAGGACTGGTGGTATTACACAGTTGATAGCTGATGCTATAAGGTTGGTATTCTCAGAAATAATTATCCCAACTGGAGTAAATCCTACGCTTTATGTTTTAGCTCCAATATTTCCTATAACATTCAGTTTTATACCAATGGCTCTTATACCATTTTCTGCAATACCCCAAGGTGGTTCAGTATTATCACCATACTTCCATTTCTTCTATGACCCTAACATAAATAGTGGAATCTTTGTAGGCTACTTCTTGCCGTATAATATGATTTTAATTTTAGGATTATCTTCTGTTGTTCCAGTATTTATATTGCTTCAAGCATGGGCTACTAATAACAGATTCGCTATTGTAGGTGCAGTTAGGGAAGCCTTATTGTCCGTGTCATATGATGTTCTTTTAGTAATGTCAGTTGTTGCAATTGCAATAGAATATCATACGTTAGATATTGCTAAGGTTGTAGAATCTGGAATACCTGGCATCGTTGCTAATCCTCTAGCTGCTATCGTTTTTCTAGTCGGTATGCTAATGGGAACTGGAAGATTTCCGTTTGAGATTGTTGAGGCTGAGAGCGAATTAGTTGTAGGTCCTTCAACAGAGTATAGTGGCTTTTTATTCGTTTTAGCGATGGGAGGAAGCTATATTTCGACTTTTGCATTATCATTTGTTTTCTCTGATCTCTTCTTGGGCGGATGGCTTCCGTTAAATGGTTTACCAGGGGCTCTAATAAATGCAATAAAGGCTATAATTGTTTTATGGTTTACTGTATTTTTAAGAAGTGTTTATGGCAGATATAGGATTGATCAAGCCTTAAGGGGTTCTTGGAAATATTTACTTCCCGTAGCTTTTGCCTCTTTAGTTTTAGGTTTGGTGGTGGGATGGTTATGGATAAAGTAAAAGAATATAAAAAAGAAAAAAATCCGTTTAGATTATTTGTAGATCATTTAAATGCAGTAGGAACTGGAATAAAGTACATGATACAACCTCAAAGGATAACATTAAAATATCCAGAAGAATCGCTAACATTACCAACTGGTTATAGAGGAATGATAAGGTTATACAAAGATATTTGTATAGGGTGTACTTTATGTGCATTAATTTGCCCAGCAGACGCAATGAAAATGGTAACTGAGGGAGGAAAGAAGTTTCCCTCAATTAACTATGGTAGATGTGTATTCTGTGGTTTTTGTGTTGATGTCTGTCCAGTTGACGCCTTAAAGGAGACTAGGGTTCATGATGCTGTATTTACCAATAGGAGAGATTTAGTATTTAGACCAGATAGGTTTGATCAAGATTTTGATCAACCGATACCTTCTCAAGGTATAGTGAAAAAAGTTAGAGCTGTTGTTGACGAAAAGAAGGGGATCAAATATGTCCCTGATGAGTGATTTTCAAGTTTCATTTTTTGTATTTTTTGGAATAATAAGTATTGCTTCTGCACTGTTTATAACTAGGCAAAAGAATGTATTTTATGCAGCGATAGGTCTAGTATTTTTAGGAATATCCGTTGCTGCTATGATAGCGTTAATTAATTTTGCTTACTCGTTTTATTCAGCATTTCATATTTTACTCTATGTTGGTTCAACTGTAGTGTTTTTAGCAATTTCTCTAGTAATGTTTAGAGGGTTAAATGTTAAAGAGGTTAAGATAAGTTGGGCTCCTATAATAGCGTTGCTTGTTGGTGTTTTCGTATTTATTGATATATTTGCTACTTTCTCTAGTATAACACCAGTTTCAACATTAGAGATCTTTAGTTTACAAACTTTAGCTAATGAAATTTTACAAAACTATTGGTTCCCAGCACTTATCCTAATAATAGCACTTTTAACAACTATGATTGAGGCTATATCTCTCGCACGGAGGGATTAATATGATTCTTCCTTACTTTGGTTTGGTTATAGGTATAATTCTTGGAAGTATAGGAGTATATGGATTACTAAATAGTAAAAATATAGTAAGAATACTTCTGTCATCAGAAATTATATTTAATTCTTCAATACTACTTGTTTTTTCGGCTTCTGCAATACTAGGTAGAGTTTATCTTCCTATTGTTTTTTCTATTTTTGCTGTTAGTATGGGATTAGTCGAAGTTGTAGTTGCTTTTGCAGCTATAATTCTTTATTATAGGAATAAAAATTCTCTAGAGGTGGAATAAGATGATATCACTATTTGTTTTCGTTATATCTTTTATTGTTGCATCAATAATATTTTTTATAAAAGATAAAAGAATATCTGGGATACTCTCTTTCTTGTCTATAGTAATTAATGTCTATTTCTTATTTAGATATGGTTTATTTTATGAGTTTTATGTTACTAATTATGTAGGTAATTTTGGGTTCACGGTTAATGACTTAAACTATCCTCTTATAATCACAATTTTAGTCGTCACTTTAGTTACTGTTTACTACTCTCAAAGATATATGGAGAAAAGATTTCATGAACTAGGTTATGGCAATTGGGGATTATATTATGCGTTATATTCACTTTTCGCAATCTCAATGTTTTATGTAGTAATTTCGATTAACTTATTAGAACTCTATATATTCCTAGAAATATCTCTAATTACATCATTTCTCTTAATTTTACTTTATGGATATGGAGATAGAAGAAGGATAAGCTTATTATACTTTATATGGACTCATGTAGGTACTATTTTAACCTTAGCCTCAATAGTTATTTTAGGTTTAGTCAGCGGAAAAATGGATATTTACAGTAGTTTTGGTCAACTATATAATTATTCCACTATAGCTTATGCTCCCTTGATTTTTATAGCTGGAGTAATAGGTATGTTTATTAAAGGTGCTCAAGCGGGGTTTAATATTTGGCTTCCTTATGCACATGGCGAGGCACCCACACCAATTTCTATACTCTTAAGTCCTAACATGGTAGGATTAGGCATATTTGTAGTCATAATCTATTATTACTTGTTTCCATCATTTTCATTCTTAGCTCCTATATTCATAGCTTGGGCAATAATAACTATGATATATGGAGGTATCAATGCTCTTGCCCAAAGGGATTTCAAAAGGTTTTTAGCATATTCTAGCGTGTCACAGATGGGTTATATGTTACTGGGTGCTTCAATCTCCTTTTTCATAGGGTTAAAATCTTCAGTTTTGACATTACCCCTTGGAATAATAGCTTCAGTCTTAATTTATGCATCTCACGGTTTTGGGAAAGCATTACTCTTCATGAGTGCTGGAGCAGCTATAACTGAACTGGAAGAGAGGGATATAGAAAGATTAGGTGGACTTTATCTGGTTTCTCCATTACACACCACATTGTCATTTATAGGTATTCTTAATATTTTAGGACTACCGCCAACAGTAGGTTTAGTTAGTGAAGTTTTATTATTAATGTCTGCGGGGCAATTAGTGCCATTAATTGGTGAAGGTTTCTTTGTGCTTCTTGTTGCACTACTGATGATAGCAATAGGAATGTCTTCGGGTTATGCTACTTATTTATTTAAGAAGGTTTATTCAAACATCAAAGAAAGAAAACAAAGTTTAGACAATGCCTATGAGTACTCAATTCCAATGATAATAACAGCGATAGTTAGTGTTATATTCTTCTTCTTCCCAGAATTTATGGCTCATTCATTAAGTAATTTTATTCAAACTTTTTCTGCTAATTCTTTAAATCTTTTCCTTATAGTATTCCTACCAGCTATAGGGTCTTTAATAGCACTTATTGTTCCAATGAATCAAGATACTAGAGGAGGTATAGTTACAGCGTTAATAGGTATATCAATGATTTTAGCCATTATTAACTTAATAAACTCTGTTCATTCACCATTATTTGTTCCACAAAGTATTACCACAATATTTAGCTACTTTACATTTAGCTCTTCACTTTTACAAGCACTTTTAGGTGTTTTTGTATCCTCACTAGCTTTCTTCATTTCAATGTATAGTATAGGTTATATGAAAGAGGATAGTGTTTTAAGGAGATATTGGGGATTTTTCGGTTTCTTTGTTTCTTCAATGTTGGCTGTAATATATGCAGATAATGTGTTACTATTCCTAGCTGGTTGGGAGGGAACCAGTCTTGCATCCTATGGCCTAATTAGCTATTGGCTAGATGACAATGAGAGGAATGTTGTAGGTGACTTTGGTAGAAAAGTGTTCGGGATAGAATACTTATCAAGACCTACAACTAGCGGAATAAGGGCAATGATATTTACTAGAATTGGAGATGTAGGCTTAATAGTAGGTTTGGGTTACTTAATGTATTTGACTACTTTGTCAGACTATTCTGGTATAACTACTATCTATAGTGGTTTATTTTCAGTCTTACACTTAATATATAATCTTCCTTATGGTTGGGTAATTTTACTCTTAATGTTCTTAGGAGGTCTAGGTAAAAGTGCTCAATTCCCATTAACTCAGTGGTTATTAACAGCCATGACTGGTCCCACACCTGTTAGTGCCCTAATACATGCAGCAACAATGGTTAATCTGGGTGCGATTTTAACATTCTTTGTATACCCCTTCTTAGTTTATCCAAATCCTCAAACAACACTATTTATGAGTATTATGGTAGGAATCTCAATGTTTACTGCAATCTATACAAGTACATCTGCATTGGCTTCAAATGAACAAAAATTAATTTTAGCTTATTCCACAGCCGATCAGATTTCACTAATGATTTTATCGTCTTCAATAGGAGGTTTACTTGCCTCATTAACTTCTAATCTTAACTATCTATATGCTGGAATCTTAATTGGTTTTATACAAATGTTAGCTCATGGAACATATAAAGCTTCATTATTCATGAATGCGGGTAGTTTAATTCATTTTACCGAAAATAGATATGTAGGAGTATTCAAAGGTTTGTATAGAAAATTAAAGACTGTATTTGTCCTTCAATTATTAGCTGCACTTAATCTTGCAAGTATACCACCATTGATAGGGTTCTGGGCACACGACTTAATTGGTGTTCTAGCTTCTAACACGTCATTATTCCCACTATATGTAATAACTGAGTTTTTAGGTGGTGTCTATATAATTCGTTATGTAATTAAAGCATTTTTATGGAAGAATGGTGAAGATGTGGAAGAAGAGAGTCATGTTCATCCACTGATGATTATATCTCCAGCAATATTAGTTATTACATCAATAATACTTGGTGCTGTATTTTTGACCTCTCTTGTCCCATTTTTCACAAGTATAGGTCTAAGTAGTTCATTCATATCCCTAGATTTACCATCAGTTCTGCTGGCTATTTTAGGTGTTATTATAGCATTAGCCTTGTATCTAAATGGTTTAGATCTAGGGAAATATGCTGGCCTAAGACCATTAGTTGACTTCTTATACTATGGTTGGTTTGTTAATCCAGCGTTTGACAAATTTGGGATTGCAGGATATAGGTTTGCTAAAGGTGTTTATGAAAAGTTTGAATATGGTGTTATTGATTTATCATTAAATATGCGATTACCTCAAGGACTCATAAGGGCAGGAAATAGTATTTTCAAGAAGACTGAAACAGGAATTTTGCGTGATTACATTTTTATGTATTTAATAGGCCTTGTAATTCTTGCTTTTATCATAATCTTTTTCATTATGGGGGTGTAAAATATGATACTTCAATATATTCCTATAGTTCTTCCTTCAATTTTAATAGTATTTTCATCTATAGCTGTCCTATATATTGATAATGGTACTAGAAGCAGATATATTATAGCAGTCGATTTATCTATTAGTACTCTGCTGGTTTCTTTTTTAACTCTAATAATTTTTTACGGGTTAGGATATTATGGCTACTCTCTATTTTCTTCTACTCTTTACTTATCTAATTTCGGATATTTCATTGCAGTATCGGCAATATTAGCTACAATAATAGTTATTTATGGAGGAATGGAAAGCTTAGAGCCTATTAAGACTAGATCCTCTTTCTTATCCTTAGCGATGTTAACAGATTTAGGCGTAATTTATTTAGGTTTCGCATATAATGTAATTACCATACTAGCATCGTGGGGTATAGCATCTGCCGCAACTTATGTAATTGCAATGATTAGGAAGGACTACTCTTCGACTATTGCTGGAGTAAAATACTTAATTATGGGGTTACTCTCAAGCTCTCTAATGGTTTTAGGTTTCGCATTCTTCATTTTAGGAATTGGTTCTCTATCATTAGATGCTACTATAAACTACCAAACTTTAGTAATACTAGGGATTATGCTTCTTTCAATAGCTTTCCTCTTTAAAGTAGGGGCTTTTCCATTTCAAGCATGGCTTCCAGATGTATACTCTATGTCAGACAGAATATCTGTAGCTTTTGTATCAAGTGTAGGTAAAATAGTAGGTATTGCACCTCTCTTTGATATAATCTATTTCTTAAAACCATCTGGTATAGTAGGATTCTCCATATTCGTAATTTTTGCTTTGATTACAGTAATGAGCCTAATATTTGGAAATATAGTAGCTTTCTCGAGGCAAGATTTTGCGTCAATGTTAGCATATAGTAGTATTACCCAAGTGGGGTTTATGCTAATTGCAATAACTATGCTACCTTATAATCCAACTGTTTCTACTAGTGGATTAATGGTTTATTTATTAGCTTACTCAATAGCTCAGGCCGGTTTATTTATTGCTCTATCTCATATAGAGAAAGTTAGCGGAACTAGTTATATTGAAGGTTTTAGAGGAATGAGTTCTAGTGATAAAGCCTTAGCATTTGCGCTTTCAATATTACTCCTAAGCTTATTAGGTATACCGCCAATATTAGGATTTTGGGCTAAATTATTTGTTCTAGAAGCATCATTCTCACAACCATGGTTAACTGTTATTGGGTTTTTGAATAGTGCTGTATCAGCTGGATACTATATACCGCCAATTAGAGAAATTTTTAGAGAAGGAGACTTTAGGAATGTAAATTCTACAGAAAGAGATGCAGCAATTATAGCATCAATTTTAAGTATAGCTTTGGGTATAGTAGCACCATTGATAGTAGGTGTTATATCTTGATTAAGGTTGCAATTTTTGGTGTAGGAAATGTTGCAAGTGCTCTTTTACAAGGTCTAGAATGGTTAAAGGAAGGAAAAAATTTACCAGGATTGTTAGATCTTAGTATTTCGCCTACGGAGATAGAAATTGTAAAGGCTTTCGATATAGATAAAAGAAAAGTAGGGAAAAAGATATCTGAAGCTATTTTTATGAAACCTAATGTAGTAAAAAAATATGTAGATGTAAAATTAGACATTATTGTTGAAAGAGGGCCAACATTAGATGGACTAGAAGGTTCATTATCTAACATTATCGAAGAATCTGAAGAGAAGCCTGTCGATGTTGAAAGTGAATTAAAAGATGTTGATGTTTCAATAAGTCTATTACCAGCTGGTACACAACAAGCCAACGAATATTATGCAAGTGCATCACTTAACGCTAATGTAGCTTTCATCAATGCAACACCTGCAGAAATAATTAATATATATGCTCCTAAATTTGCTGAGAAGAAAATACCAATATTTGGTGATGATTTGTTAAGTCAAATAGGTGGAACAATTTTACATACTGGTATTATAGAGTTTTTAAAAAGTAGAGGAGTGAAAGTAATAAGAACATATCAAATTGATATTTCAGGAAATACAGAGACTTATGTTACACTAGAAGAATGGAGAAAAGATTTGAAAAAAGGAATTAAATCAAATTTTATTTCATCTCATGCTGATGATGCTCAAGTAATTGCAGGTACTTCAGATTATGTAGAATTTTTAGGAGATAGAAGAGTAAGTTACATGAGTATTGAAGGGATATACTCATTTGGTGTTCCATTTAAACTAGATATTTCGTTTAAAACAGAAGATGCTCCTAACGCTGTAGTACCTTTAATAGATTTAATAAGATTAGCTAAAATAGCTAAAGATAATGGAATTGGCGGCGCAATACCACAGATCTGTGGATACTACTTCAAGAGACCGCCAAAAATTTATTCTTCGTTAGAAGAAGCTAAACATGAGTTACTTAATTTTGTTAAGATGATGACTGAACCCCGGCTAGATCGATGATATAGCCGTGTGAGAACTGATTAGACTTCAACAACTTCTGCTTCATCAATAAGTTTTTCATATTCAATGTTTACTTGTTTTTCACTCTCTAATACTTCCTCTAGATTTGCACTTGTTGTTGACTTACTTGATATTGCACAATATTCTGGTAACTTTGATGAGTACTCGTAAGTGCCCACTTTACGTGATAATTCTATGATTTCTTCTTTATCAAATCCTATAAGCGGTCTAAAGATTGGAATATTAATACCGTACTCTGTAACAAATAAGTTTTTCATAGTTTGAGAAGAAACTTGTGATAATGACTCACCAGTAGTTACTGAATAAGCATTTATCTTCTTAGCAAGCAATTCTGCAGTCTTATACATTATGCGCTTTAGTACAACTACCCTAATATATCTTTTTACATCAGCTAATGCAGAAAGAACCTTAATTCCGTTAACGAAATAAACCTTAATTTTATGGCCACTATTCCACTCAGACAAGATCTTTACTTCATCTAACACTATCTTCTTGTGTACTTCTCCGCCTAGTTTAAAATTAAGCAAAGTTACTGATGAACCCCTTTTCATCATCATCCATGTAGCTATTGGAGAATCAAAACCCCCTGAAAACAACACAATAGTTCTACCAGTAGTTCCTATGGGTAATCCTCTGGCCCCTTCATACACTTTATCATAAACATAAGCATAATCTTGCCTAATATCTACATGGATTTCTATTTCTGGGTTTTCAAGATCAACTCCAGAAGAATAGGGATAAAGACTGCTTCCAATAACTTTTGCTGCATCTAAACTGGTAAAATTATGTTTACCTACCCTTCTAACCCTTATAGCAAATTTCTTTCCTTTTACCTTTTCAGCATACTTATTCTTTACAAAATCTACTATATCTTGTAACTTTGAAAATGAAATTACATCAGCAGGAGAAAATGATGCTATGCCAAATACTTTACTTAACTTACTGAAATCTCCCTTAGTATTTAAAATAATATAACCTTGATCAATACTAACTTCTTCTACATCTATAACATTCTTAATATTATTTATAAGTGCGTGTTCAAAGTTTTTCCTTGATCGTGGAGATTTTATACCTATTTCTCCAGCTAGCCTAACAATAATTATCATTAATTATATCATCTCATGAAACTTTAAATAGCTTCTCTATAGGCCTAAGTATTCCCTTACTCTCCATATCAACGGTAAAATAAGCTATCCAGGAACCTAAGAGCCAACCACCTAGAATATCAATAGGCCAATGAACACCAACATAAACCCTAGAATAAGATACTATCAAAGCTTCAATGAAAAAGGGAATCCATAACCATCTAGGAGAAGTTTTATATAATACCATAGCACCATCACCTACAATTAAAGCGTGACCAGAAGGATAACTATAATCATGTGGAGGCGGAACTAAAAGGTCAGCATGTATATAATAGAAAGGCCTTAATTGAGCCATAATTATTTTGCTAGCTTCACCTAAGATAATAGCTAAAATAAAGGAGGCAGCAAGTGTTATAGCAATTCTTCTAGTCCTTTTAAATATTAAAAGAATAGCAGTTAAAGGAATCCACACATATTCTCTTCCATACTTAGAAAAAAATACAAAGAAGGAATTCAGTAAAGCTATTTGGTGGTAATTAATTATCTTAAAAAGTAAAACATTTAGGGGAAAATTATACTCTCCAACAATTTTTAAATAAATTGAGAGAATAATAAAAATAAATAAAAGGAACCAATATTTACGCATACTAAATAAGCTGAGAAAAAAGATTATAAAATTATTACTAAGGCTAACTAGCAATAGATATTATGTGATTTTAGCATATCGTTTTAGCTTATTAAGGTTATTACGATTCGCTTCTATATTGAAATAGTAATAAATTATATGAAATTTTTATATTAATCATTTAGGAATATAAAAATAAAATATTAAAAGCTATAATTAATCTTATGCTGATAGAAGGAAAGAATATAAAAGTTATTAAAGCGGGAGAAGAATATGCAGAGAAATTTTTTGAATATTTGCAGATTTTAAAGGATGACCCCGACAACTATACTATAATAAGATATGAGGACGTAAAGTTAGAAAACGTAAAGAAGATAAAATGGAATGACAATCCAATGTTCCTAGCAGTTGCGGAGGAGAAAGTTATTGGTTCGGTTCAGTTAATAAGGGGAAAATACTTTGGGTTAAACAAACAACCTCATGTTGCTGAAATTGCTTATTCTGTAGCTAAAGAATTTAGAGGTAAGGGATTGATTTACGCACTAATATATAAAGCTCTTAAAGAAATGCATGAAATTAAGATTATAACTGCCTGGGTAGATGAGAGGAATTTAAGATCTCAGAAAGTATTGGAGAAGTTAGGCGCTAAATTATTATGCAAAATAAATAACTTTATGTATTCTTTAAGGGAGGGAATTTATGTTAATATGCTGTTTTATTCAGGAAATGTGGAAGAAATAACGAAAAGAGCTAAAGAAGAGGCAAAGAGAAAAGGTGTTAGAGAATTTTTATGAAATTATTTATATAAAAACTTGAGTTTTTATATATTTGAGGAATTTTGCCTTTCTCTTTTGACTTCACAACTAAGTATTTTAATAGTGCTGTGGCAATGTTCAATGTGTAATTATTGTGAATACCTAAAT
The DNA here is from genome assembly GCF_009729055.1 of Sulfurisphaera ohwakuensis. Lineage (GTDB taxonomy): Archaea > Thermoproteota > Thermoprotei_A > Sulfolobales > Sulfolobaceae > Sulfurisphaera > Sulfurisphaera ohwakuensis. The sequence continues at coordinate 2,204,998 of NZ_CP045484.1, forward strand.
AAAGTAAAAAGTTATAAAACGCATTTGCTTAGAATTAAATTCACTTAATTACTAAGAGTATGATAATATAAAATCAGTTTATTAAATATAACTGCAAATAATCTATTAATTTTCGATAATCAAGGATAAGAGAGAACTTTTCTAGTAAAGAGTTCTTACATTGTATAATCTAGATGTAATCTCACTAAGTATTATTATGCAAGTTAGGTTATGTAATACTTGTATTTTATATGAAAATTTTATTAATAAAGTAAATTACATTAATTACGCATTGGACGCTCTCAGATATGTTTACTGAAGCTGGGGTTTATGTGAAGAAAAAATGGGAAATGGAGGAGGTTTGCCTTAGCCCACTATAAGTATGATAACCCCGCAGTAAATGGTTTAGCAATCTTTGCCGGTTTCATACTCCTATTAATTGCATATTATATTACTTATCCAGATTATTTCTAATGAAATATTAAACGAAAATAGAAGGATTTTTAGATGTATTTTCTTCTTACCTTATTGTGGTTTGTGATAAGTGGGAATTAGAGTTCATGTTTAGGAAGAGGGTAAATCACCTTGAGGAGTTATCAGAGTTTTTTAGCTAAGGAATTTCCTCATGAAGAGGTAGTAATGTTGATCTTTGATAAGCTGTATTTGCTTAGGCAGGACACTAAGAAATATGCTAGGGAGAAATTAAAGAATCAAACCGATAAGGATGGAAGGCCTTTATTCTCAGTAGAAGTAACTGGAGATATAAGAATAATTTATAGTTTTGACTCTAAAGATTGTACAGTTTTTATTTGGAAGATTGGGAAGGATAAGAAGGCTTACCGTTTCTAGCCCTTAACTTTCTTAAGCGTTAACTCCTTTAACTTCTCTAACTCCTCATCACTTTCAATTGTTACGTAATAATATTCCCCATCTTTTCCACTCTTCATAATTATATGTTTGTTACAAGCATTAAAAAGGATATGGTAATTATTCTCATTGAATTTTGAAAAATTGGATTGAATATATTAAATATGCATATATGGGATCCGATAGGGAAAATGATGCGTGAAATAAATTCAGTTTAATTCGTAATTTACTGAGAAAATTCTATTTAACCTTCTTTTCTAACTCCTCAACCCTTCTCTTTAACTCCTGGACCTCCTTAATCACCTCCTCCAAGCTCATTTTATTTCCTTCCTTTTCCTTCATGTAGCACTCAAAAGCATCTTTCAATACTTCATAAACGCTTACTTTCCTCTTCTCAGCTTCATCAACTATCTTCTTCCATAACTCGTCATCGGGGAAGTAAATCGATTTGTAACCGGGTCTAGGCATTTTTACCTCAATATACTTTTTTATTGTACTTTAATATAAAAACTTTATTGTACCACAAAGTACCACAAAATTTAAATATCTGAAAGTACAATATGGTACATGGCGGGGTCAAATAGTGATAAATGGAGCGAGAACTGATCTAATAATGAACCAGTTACGAGCTGACCCTGCCTTATACTTCTTTGTACTTTATGACAGCTTCCCCTACTCTTAAACCAGTCTCTGCTAAATTAAAAAGCGGGCTTTAGCTCTTAAGTCATCGATATTTTTGAAAAATCTTCTTTAGTGTATCTAATGATAAAGGAGGAGGCTTATAATTAGACGTCCTTTTAGGCAATTTGAAGGAATCATATAATTCTTTTGCTACTCTGGGATTTTTCGGTTATTTCCTTAATAAATAGTTTGAGAGTCATTGCATAGTGCCTAGTTTAAATTCTCACTTTGTAGGTCCAACATATATTCCTTAATCCTTTCTGGAGTAGAGTTTACGTAAAATCCTAACGATAAGATAATTTTTAAATACACCAGCTTAAATAATGAATACTGTTACTATAAAAACTATAGAACTTATCCTATTTACTAAAATTAGATATAAGTATTAGAAAATTATTTGTAAGAAAAATCTTGCGCAACTATTTTCCAATAAATGCTATTCGTGAACTTCAGCTAACTCTATGCAACCCTTTTTAACCATGTGAAATTAATTTAATATTTCCTGTTTTTCCTAATAAAAATATATTTAATTATACTCTATATCATAAAATATATGTGGTTTTATTTGAATGATACTGGTTTTTGTTCAATTTTGATTAATGTTATTATTTATCTCAGAAAAAAGAGATTCCCATACTGAAGTAGTGTGTATTATATTATTGCATATTTACCCTTTGCTGTTGTGTTAACGTAATGTTATATAAAAGGAGAAGAACGTAAAATGGCGCCGCGGGCAGGACTCGAACCTGCGACCACCGGGTTAACAGCCCGGCGCTCTGCCAGCTGAGCTACCGCGGCACATATATATAAATCATTTTATCTTTTATGATTTTCGTTTGTTAATGAGAGTAGATTCAGTTTAGTATTTAGGTACTTCTTGTTTGTTATATTTTATTCTCCTTCTGATAATTTTTACTCTTTTCATGAAACTACAATGGGCTCTTTTCATTTAAGTATAAAGAGGGAAGATAGCTACTGAGGGTAGTTTAATTAATTAATACTATAACATATTGTATTTCAAAGAACTTTGTATCCCAAATAGGGAGTAAAATAAGTGTACCAGATTTAACGTTTCCTACATGTGCTGTCACGTTATATAATATAAACCCATTTAATGATTGGTTAAGTTGAGTTACGCTAAAGTTATATAAATAACCACTTATCTGGTCTGTATAAATTGAATCGTTATATAGTTTATAATATGATATGTTAAAATAGAGTTTAAATGATATAGTAGAGTTAGGTGATGCAACTATGAAATTTGGTTGGATAAAGAATACGTTTTTTTCTTGTGATAATGGTGATATAAATTCTTGTGCTTGCGTACTACCGTAAGAAATATTATATCGAGTTATTGTACCATTCAATCCAGCTAACATTGCACTTATAGACTTAGAATAACTAACATTGCTTAATACATATACAGGTGGTATTTTATTATTTTCAGTTTCTCCATTATTCTTTTGTACTATGATTCTATTGGGAGAAGAGGTTCCGTAATAACCATAGTAATATGAGGTAGCATAAAGCACGATAAATGCTATCACTAGAGAAAATAGTACGCCGGCTATAGCGGCTACTAATAATTTATTCATATGTTAGTTTTATGTTTGAAATACTTTAAATAACTATTCCAATCATCAAGGAAAATTTTATTTTAGGATAATATGACATAAATATATGGAATTAGAGTTATCACCGCCAACTAAAAGAGTTTATTATTATTTGTTAAAGAAGAAGGAGGCTACTTTGAGGCAAATCCAAGAAGATCTAGGTTTTGCTTCAGTAAGTGCAGTTAGATATCACATAAAGAAGCTCTTAGAATACGGTTTAGTTAAAGAGACATTAGATGGGAAATACACTATTAATAAAATAATCTTAGACGATGATTATATAGTAATTTTCAATAATATTTTACCCAAAAGTATATTCTTTGCCTCATTCTTCTTAACCTCTACTATTCTTCTTATTCTTCTTATGTTTTCTCACCCCTTCGCTATGGAAATATTTGCTTCTCTAATTAGTTTTATGGCTAGTGGTGTATTTCTTTTAGATGCTATTAAGAGATATCTTAGATTCGAAAGGACCATAAAGAGTGGGGAATAATTTTATTAATTTTAAAAATAATTAAATATTATGTCTCAGCAATTTAATCCAATCGAAGTAGCAAAACTTCCCTATACAAAAAGAAATGAAATATTAAATTCAACTTTACAATTTTTGCTCTCATTAGATGAAAATACTATAGTCAAAACGCTGACAGATGTTCTTACTGTTTTAGCTTCAAAAGCTACTGATGAAGAGTATAAAAATTGGTGTGATAGCATGTTAAGGTTAGTTTCTATGTATGATGATAAGGTAATTAAGGCTATAGTAACACTAAGAATGAAAGCTGTAAGTAATTTACCAAAGAATTTAGCTGAGAGAGATAGTAAAATATTGAATGAGGTATTAAGTAATTTAGATCCTTCAGTTAAAGAAAAAATAATTAGAAATATTAAATAATCAGCCGGGGATATTCTACTCATCCATCATTACATCGACCTTCATCATAATCCTAATTCTTTTAGTATACCGTATATTAAAGAATTTCCATCAACGCTTTCTTGCAAAGGACTTCTAACTTTGCCGACATATATACCTCTATATTTTAGTCCATTTTTTAGTGTTGAGGGATAGTCTCCAATCAATATAGCTTTATTAATTTTTTCAATCATTTTTTGTATTTTTAAGGCCTCGGTTAAATTTCCATTCTTAAGAAGCTCGTATTCTTTAACGACTAACTCTGGTGCTATATTAGCTACTGCTGACACTAAACCGTCTCCACCAGCTAAATAGGATTCTAAAAATAATTCATCATTTCCGATAAGCAAGCTAAATTCTTTGTTTATCTCTTTTAAAGAAATAAGATTCTTAAAACTTACTAAATCATTTGTAGTATATTTCATCCCTTGTATTATTCCTTCTTCTACTAATTTTTCTATTGTATTTTCGGCTATCTGATAAGAATTTTGAGGATAATAATACATGTTTAATGGAATTCCTAGCCTAGATAGATCCTCGAAATACTTTACTATTCCTTTTTCTGATGGCTTATGATATAATGGTGGTAAGCTTGCTAGTTCTTCAAAGCCTAAATCTACTACAATCTTAGCTAATTTTAGTGCGTTATAAGTTGAGTTTTCAGTCACGTTAACTATTCCGTTCTTTGTAATATCTGCTAACTTCTTTAGAAATGCTGCTTTTTCCTCAAATGACAACATGTTAAACTCTCCTGTACTACCTAGAACAAAGAAATGTTCTATTCCATTTCGTTTCAAGAATTGTATGTATGTTTCTAGTGAATCTAGGTCTAGCTCTTCATTCTCTTTAAAAGGTGTGACTATGGCTGGAATAACTCCTTTCATTTGGTCACCTAGTTTTATATAGTTTTGTGGGAAATATTCTTATTGTGAAACTTTCAAGACGTGAGCTCTCATATTTATTATCAGTAAAGAAATATAATGATGAGGGGAAGCCAGCAAAATTATCGTGGATTTCAAAAGATCTAAATGTAAGTGTAGCTAGTGCTTATGAAGAGATTTCACATTTAGAGAGTAAAGGATTTCTAAAAAAATCTGATAAAGGTATATTCATAACTGATGAGGGGAAAAAAGCAATAGATTCCCTGCTGAGAGCTCATAGAGTTATCGAGACATTCTTAGTTAAAATTGGTTTATCTCCAGATCAAGCATGTAATTATACTAAGCAGTTTGATTACTCTGTACCGGACGAAGTTATAGAAAGAATTTATGAGTATCTTGGTAAGCCAGAAAAATGTCCACACGGTGAAAATATTCCCTATTAACAAGTTAATTTTGATTAAACAAAACTTTTTAAACTAAAAATAAAAAATATAACTCATGCTTGAGTTAACGGTTTTACAATACGTTTTGTCAATTATTGCTGGCTTTTTAGTTGGTTTCAGTCTAGGACTAATAGGTGGAGGAGGATCAATTTTAGCTATACCGCTTTTATTATATTTCGTTGGTTTAGCTTACCTACCTGGTGTTAGTAAAAACTATATTGATCATTTAGTGATAGGAACTACTGCTCTAGCTGTTGGTTTAAACGCATACATAAATGCTTTCATCCATTGGAAAAAAGGAAATGTTAGAATCTTAGAGGGTATTTTTTTCACTTTGCCAGGAATTTTAGGAACTTACGTCGGTGCCAGAGTTGGGTTAATAGTTCATGGGGGACTTTTACTATTTTTGTTCGGAATTCTAATGATAGTAATAGCTGTTATGGTTTTTAGAGGAAAAGATAGACCAGCTATTTCTAAAACTTATCCTAATGGAGAACCTACTAAAGGGCTTTTACAAAGAGTAAAATTGCAGAGAATTATTCCTATAGGATTCTTAGTTGGTTTCGCGTCTGGCTTTTTCGGTATAGGTGGAGGATTTTTAATTGTCCCTGGTTTACTATTTAGTACTGGAATATGTATGATAAAAGCTGTAGGGACTTCTTTAATTTCAGTAGGAACTTTTGGCGTTACTGGTGCTTTAACTTATGCAATAGCTGGTGAAATTGATCCAGTAATTAGCATCTTATATTTACTTGGCGGTATTGCCGGTGGATATATTGGTGCTAAGATAGCATCTAGCATGCCTAGAGGAATGTTGAGAAAAGTTTTTGCAATAATAATAATAGCTGTAGCCATCTATATAATGTATCAGAATTACTATGCGATTGTATCAATAATTTAGCATTTCCCTATATAGTTGATTTATTTTTTCTTCGATTTTTTTCTCTATTAATTGTAGTTTTTCCTTTGTTTTTATATAATCTTCATTTTTCACATACTTTTTAACTTCTTCTATATCATTTCTCAGCCCTTCGTCTTTGAAATTCCATAAACCAGACAATTCTTTATCTATCCAAGAGAAAATACTTCTTTCTTTTCTTTCATTAATGTGTAATATCACTTTTTCTATTGAAGTTTTTATTAAAATTAAATCTTGTAGCTGAAAATATTTTTTGTTTACAGACATTAAAGTTAATACTTACTTCAAGGATTAAAATATTAAATACCCCCACTCTCCTCCGGGATCTGAGCCTATGTGTATGCGATGAGGATCCTCAGCCGAGTGGGGGACAAATGATGATGCCGACATAGACTGAAGAATGAGGAGGGGTCGATTTACTGATGGATAGTTTAGAAAAAATAAAAGAGGAAGTTATTTCTTGTAAGAAGTGCAAATTATGGCAATTTAGAACCAATCCAGTACCTGGTGAAGGAAATCCAAAAGCCGAAATAATGTTTATAGGAGAAGCACCTGGAGAAAACGAAGATAAAGAAGGAAGACCATTTGTTGGTGCAGCCGGCAAATTACTTACTCAGTTGATTAAGGAAATTTTAGGATTGGAAAGGGATCAAGTATTTATTACAAACGTAGTGAAATGTAGACCACCAAATAATAGGGATCCAGAGGAAGATGAGATCACGGCTTGTTCTCCTTATCTAGATAGGCAGATTGATATTATCATGCCAAAAATCATAATAACTTTAGGAAGACATTCTACAAAATATATTTTTAATAAAATGGGCGAAAATTTTTCGTCCATAACAAAAGTTAGGGGTAAAAGCTATGTATGGAAATATAAGGGAAAAGAGATTATAGTTTTTCCAACTTATCATCCTGCTGCGGCACTTTACAATCCTAATCTAAGGAAAATTCTTGAGGAAGATTTTAAGAAGATAAGAGAGATAGCGATAACCCCAAAAAGGTATACAATTGATTATTTTCTTGGTGGTAAGAATAGATCTTGGGATAAAAGGGAAGAAAGTGATAGTAACAGCAGCAAGTAAAGGTATAGGTTTTGCAACAGCGAAAAGATTTTTAGAAGAAGGTGCAAAAGTTGTTATATCTTCTCATGACGAGAATAATCTAAGGAAAGCTTACGAAAGACTAAAGAATCTTGGTGAAGTAAATTATATAGTAGCAGACTTGACAAAACCATCTGATGTTGAGAACCTAATAAAGTCTGGTTACAATATTTTAGGCGGGCTGGATGTATTAGTTTATGTCACTGGAAGTCCAAAACCAGGAAATTTATTTGAGTTAACAAATGAAGATTGGATTAATGCTTTTTATCTTCTTTTAATGAGTGCTGTTATTGCAGTAAGGGAAGCTGGAAAATTAATGAAAAGTGGTGGTAGAATTATTCTATCTACATCAATGACATTAAAAGAACCTTTACCTAATTTGGACCTATCTAACGTAGTTAGGTTATCTTTAGCAGGATTAATTAAAGTTTCAGCTAGAGAATTAGGAGAAAAAGGAATTTTGGTTAACGGAGTAATGCCAGGCTGGACATTAACTGATAGGGTAGATCAACTGGTTAAGGATAGGGCTAAAAGGGAAGGTAGAAATGAGGAGGAAATAATAAGGGAGATTACCAGAGATGTTCCATTAAAGAGAATTGGAAAACCTGAAGAGGTAGCCAATGTTATTCTATTCTTAGCTTCTGAGCTTTCAACATACGTAAATGGCGTATTAATTCCAGTAGATGGAGGACTTATTAAGGCAACCCTTTAAAACTATTAGCACTAATAATACTTCCTTTTTTTCTCTCATTATAGAACGACATAAAATAGTTAGTTAACGATTATATTATAGGATGGAGAAATATGCGTAGAGTGAGGAAAAGTGAAGATTATCAACTTCTACGTCGACAACTTTAGAAGTTTATCAAATATAAGGCTTGAAGATTTAGGTGGGTTAAACGTCATAGTTGGCTACAATGGTTACGGTAAGACTAATTTACTTACAGCAATATATCTCTTTATAAAGAATCTTAATGCTGGAATAGAGAAGAGAAGTATTGAAGATAGGGATCAAGAATATATGTTACTATGGAGAGACTATGATATCACGAAACCTATAACTATTGGTGGTATAATAGAATTTTCTGAAGAAGAAGTTCAGAGGTCAATTGGCAAATCTCAAAAGATTAAGGTTGAGGTTGTTAATAAGTTGAGATACAATAATAGATTTATTGAGTGGAGTTTAGAATCTTTTTCTGTAAATAATTCTCCGCCTACAAGAGATCAATTCGAAGAAGTAAAATCATTATTTTCTTTAGCTTCTCAATCAGTAGAATATGTTCCAATATTCGATCAGACATATTTTGATGCAATATTAAAGAAAATGATAGAAATGAATAGAAGCCCAATAAACATGAGAAGAAAATGGTATGATTTCGTCAATTTAATAGGAGAAGTAATACCAGAAATTAAAGGAATAGAGTTCTGGGATTCTGGCAAACTAGTTTTAAATATTCAAAACTTACCTATTTACATAGATTTAGCAGCTAGTGGTTTTCAAAGAGTTATTCTAATGTTATTTATTTTATGGCTTAGTGGTAGAAAGATCTTATTACTTGAGGAGCCAGAAGTAAATATGTATCCAACATTACAATCTAGAATAATGAAGCTTATAAAAGACTGGACAAATAATAGTGTTTTTCAAGTCTTCATAACTACTCATTCTCCTTACATAATTTCGTCTAATGTAGATAATTATATTATTATGAAGAAGAAGAATGGAGTTTCTTCGGCAATCAAAGTCACATTAGATGAACAATTAAGAACTATAACTGGAATTTTGAGAGTTAACTTAGGAGATGTTCTCTTTAATAGGCTTATTGTTTTAACTAGTGAATTAGCTGAACCATCAGTTATTTTAAATTGGCTTAGAAGAATAGGGATTTCTAACGACGAGTTAGGAATAGGAATATATAAGGTGAACAATGAGTTAGAACTGCAATTATGGTTAAAAATGCGTGAAATGTTAGGGTTAGATGTGATTTTCCTAGGCTTGTGTGATAAGATTGATATTAATTTAAAGGACTATTGTGTACCATTAGGGAGAGAAATAGAGAATTATTATACAAAAGGGAGATTGATCGATGTTATTAGAAAGTTCGGTGTTTATCCGGATGAAAAAGAGTTAAGAGACTTAACTAAAGAGGAAACCTATCGTTGGTTAGTTAATGTGTTTAAGAAGAGAGGAATTGATTATGATAAGATTAGAAATAGTATAGGTGAGCTAGTAACTATGTATGATGGTGTTGAGATGCCTAAAGAAATGGAGATACTTGCAAATAAAATTAAATCTTTAGAATCTATATAATAAAACTATGAGTGAGTTACTATTTGCTATTGGCTTGACTGCAATATTTTTGGGTCTCATATTAGTAATGGTAGGTCTCTTCTTAGAATTTACGAAGAGTGAAAAAAGAAGAGCAGAAGAGGAAGAAAATAGGCAAGGAGAACAAAGAAGCGAATATGGAGGAGTTATATTTATAGGACCTATTCCTATAGTTTTTGGAAGCAATAAAAAAATAGCAAAAACTATGTTAATTTTAGGTATAATAATATTTATTATCTTTTTAATACTTACTATTGTTATAACATACCTCTAGCTTTCATAGCATTTACTACTCTTTCAATTGAAATTGCCATTGCAGCTGTCCTTAGGTCTTGATCACCTAGTTTGTTATACTTTTGATATACTCCTTCAAATGCGTTTTCCATCCTTTGTATAATTAATTTTCTGGCTTCTTCTTCGCTCATTATTTCTCCCATTTTATTATTAGCCCATTCTACGTAACTTCCAACAACACCTCCAGCATTAGCTAAAATATCTGGAACTACTGGTATTCCTCTTTCTTTCATTATAGCATCTGCATCTGCAGTAAGAGGTCCATTAGCCCCTTCTACAATTAATTTAGTCTTTACTTTTGGTGCATTAAACTTGTTTATTACATTTTCTAAGGCTGCTGGGATAAGAATATCACATTCAGATATTAGTAATTCGTCATTTGTGACTTTCTTACCAGATGGGTAATTAATTACCGAACCAGTTGTTTCTTTTATTTCTATTATTTTTTGAACATCAATACCATTAGGATCTATCACACCACCTTTAGAATCGCTTACCCCAATTATTTTTGCACCCATTTCTTGCAAGAATTTTGCTGTATAAGTACCCACATTTCCAAATCCTTGGATTATTACTGTAGCACCTTCAATTCCACCTAAGAATTTTTTAGCTGAAGCTTTAGCTATTGTAGCTACACCAAGTCCAGTACTGTATATTCGTGCAGGTAATCCTCCCAGTTCTATAGGTTTACCAGTGAATACTGCAAAATCTGCTTTTCCAGTTATTTTTATGTACTCATCTAAATACCAGGCCATAATCTGTGGATTAGTATTTACATCTGGTGCTGGTATATCTATATCACTTCCAATATATTTATATAGTGCATCTACATATCTGCGGGATAATGCTTCTAACTCTTCTTTCGTTAGCTTTGAAGGATCGACCCTTATACCTCCTTTTCCACCGCCATAAGGTAGTTGAAGTAATGAGTTTTTCCATGTCATCATCATTGACAACGCTATAACTTCGTCTTGTGTAACATCTGGATGATATCTTACTCCACCTTTGTAAGGACCTAATGCACTGTTGTGTTGTGATCTCCATCCTACAAATGTTTTTACTTTACCATCAGCTCCTTTTATTTCGATTTTTACCTGGATTACTCTTTCTGGTGTTGATAAAACTTGTAAAACATCTTCTGTTAGGCCTAGGATTTCACCTACATGATATAACTTTTTAACTTGTTGATCATAAAGATTTGAGGTAAGGGTTTCTTGGACTGCTGAATTCATGATCTCGTTCTCTATATTCTCAATCTAAAAATTTTAACTTATCTATATACTTTACTTTAGTTGTTTTAACTTACAATTTATCTCTGTCTAAAAAGAATAATTATTGCAGAGACTATTACAGTAAACACTATCGCAATTATTAATCCTTCATTAAAGTTTACTAAAGAATAGGGTAAAGTCTTATATGTCGGAGAAGTAACATTTATATAATTCTGGTTTAAACTTACAAATTGATTTCCTAAATAATCTAATTTTATCGTATAGTTATGAAGTAGATTGCTATAGATAAGTTCTTCTAATAATATATGTGATTGTTGTGAGAAATACAAGTACACAGTAGTATTAGTACTTACATTTCTATAGAGCATTGCATTTACTATGCTTCCATTAACAAGTTTTATAGGGGTAGTATTTACATAATCAAATAATTTTCCATTCCAAGTAATTATAGTATCGTTAGAGGGCATAAATGTTAGAACTAGGTCATTAATTGGTTTAAAGTATAGTTCAAAATTTACATTTAATCCATAAAAGGTCTCTGGTTCAACAAGTTTTCCTTCATGTGGATAAAGTAAATAAACTATTTGCCCTACATAATTACCAGATATTAAAGGATAATATGCTTCAACATAGTTGCTGGCTTGTAAGGTCTTTGATGCGGAACTATATAAATATTCTATATATAGATAAGGCTGAGATAAATATGGATTTGTATTAGAGTTTAAAGTGATGTTAAATTCGTTATAATAATTTAATAAGCTCATAATTAACGTAGAGCCATTATATGTTGTAGAATAATTAGCTAAATACCCATTATAAAGTATTTCATATTCTTGGAAATACGATGAGTTATATACTATAAAGTAATTATACGCTGTAATATTTTTTCCATTTATAGTGTAGTTTTGGATTTTTGCGAAAAACATTACATATGTAGAACCTGTAACTAGAGCATATGTGTTGTTTAATAATAGGAATGGTAATATGTAAGGATATTTTACGTTCATTATATCTGTAAATAAGTTAATAGAATAATTACCTTGCTGCATAAAAGTAAAATTCTTTGTGAAATTCCCAGAAATAATGACATTAATTTTCGTCCCAGTAATATTGGTTACAGTGTAGTTTATTATATAAGAGGAAATTACTTTTTGTACTGTTGTTGGTTTTACTGTTGTTGTAGTTGTTTTATTAACTATACTTGACTGTGTTTCGTTAACTGTAATACTCTTTTCTAGTACTATTTTATATTCTAGATTTTTATAAATAGTTATGTTATTAATTACTTGAACATGATTATAGTTATTATATATGGTTGGCAGTGAATTAGTTATTATTAAAGGCAAGGGTAATATTAACAATAGGAGTAAAATACTTTTAATCATCTCATTTCTACGTAAACTAACTATATATTAACTTTTTTCCCATGTAAACTTTATATGGAATATCCTTTAGTAGCAGTAGGAGGGGTTATTTTCAATAAAGATAGAAAAGTTTTACTTGTTAAAAGAAAAAATCCACCAAATAAAGGTAGTTGGGCTATACCTGGGGGAAAAGTAAAATATGGTGAAACATTAGAAGAAGCTGTCAAGAGAGAGATTAAAGAAGAGACAAACTTAAATGTAAAGGTAAAGGAGTTATTAGCTATAGTTGAAATAATTAAGGAAGGTTTTCATTATATTATTCTAGATTTTATATGTGAAAATATTGAAGGAGAACTTATGGCAAATAGTGATGCAGAAGATGCTAGATTTTTCTCCTTTGATGAATTAATAAACATAGCGGTTAGTCCTACTACTATAGAAATGTTAAAAAGATATTTTGATGGCGAAAAAACGCCAATTATAATAACGGAAAGATCTACTCAAATCTCCAAGTAGATTTGTCTTTACTATCTAATACCTTTACTCCAGCGTTAGCCAAAATAGCTCTTATTTGATCGCTTAAATCGTACATTTTTTTCATTCTGAGCTGATTTCTTATTTCCACTACTGCATCTATCACTTTACTTAACATCTCATATGTAGGATAAAATTCTTCATCCATTACACCGAACACGTAGTTGAATTGTCTAAGTGCATCGAATGCTAACATTGCTGACATAAAGTCTCTACTATACTGTATTTTTCCGAAAACTAGGCTAACAATTTCATGAATATATGATAATGCTTTTGCCGTGTCAAAATCTTCACTCATGGCAGCATGAAAACCTTTGATTAATTCTATGATATTTCTTTGTATTTGTATATCCTCGTCTTTTGAATAGTACTTAGGACCTTCTTTAATAATATCTCTGATTATACTAATTGCATCTTTTAGTCTTGTTAGGGCATTTCTCGCTTGATCTAACGAGTCCTCATTAAAATCAAGACTACTTCTATAATGTGATGAAAGATACCAATATCGTAATACTGAGGGTCCCCATTTCTTTAATGCTTCATTAAGTGGAATTATGTTTCCTAGAGACTTACTCATCTTTTCTTTCTTTATAGTAAGATAAGATACATGAACCCAATATTTTACCCATTGTTTTCCTAGTAAAGCCTCACTTTGTGCTCTTTCATTTTCATGATGGGGAAAAATAAGATCTATTCCTCCACCATGAATATCAAATTCTTCACCTAAATATCTCATTGACATTGTTGAACATTCTATATGCCAACCTGGTCTTCCTTTTCCCCACGGAGATTCCCAGTAGGGTTCTCCAGGTTTCCAAGCTTTCCATAACGCAAAATCGTAAGGATTTTTCTTTTCTTTAACAAATTCCTCTCCTTGATTCCATTCTTCTTTTTTAGTCCCAGAAAGTAATCCATAAGAAGGAAATGAATCAACATCAAAATATACGCTACCGCTCTTTGCTACATACGCATGTCCTTTATCTATCAATTTTTGTATGAAATTTATAATTTCCTTAATGTGATAGGTTACTCTAGGGTGTTGGTCTATTTCGATCTTTAATTGAGTTAATGCATTAAGGTAGTCTTTTGTGTAAAAATCTACAATTTCTGTCCAATCTTTACCTGTTTCTTGTGCTTTCTTTATTATCTTATCATCTATATCTGTAATATTTTGAACTCTAATAACGTTATATCCTCTTAATCTTAGATATCTAACCATTGCGTCAAAGGATACAAATGTTCTACCGTGTCCTATATGAAGGTAATCATATACTGTTGGACCACATACATACATTTTGACAGTTTGCGGTTCTACGGTCTCTAATGGTTGAATTTTTCTTCCTAACGTATTATAAATTCTGATTTGCATTAATATCACCCTCAAACAACTTAAAGGTTTTTTCCCTTATTTTTGGTATTATATTAAGTTGTTCAGGTTTAACTCCTAATAACATTGCTAGCTTAACTGATGTAAGTCCGGCTAATAGTGTTAAGCTAGCAATGTTCTTTAAAATTGATTGATATAATGGATATATCTTATATGCGTTAATTAAATTCGCAGACTCTTCATCAAGTTTGTCTGAAACTATAACAATCGGATAAAAAGTATAGGGAGAAGGATACGAATACAATTCTATTTCATTATGATTTGCTTCTGGTAACTCATTATAAAATGCAGGATATTTCGCATTTTCATTAATTTCTTGTTTAAATCTTTCGGCTATTGGAAGAAAAGTTGATGAATAAATTATCGGTATTTTACCAATAATTTGGGAAGCTAAAATCCCAGAAATTTCATTTAACTTAGAATAATCTTTAGTTCCCTCTACTAATTCGTTTACATTATAATTCGTCCCTAGACCTTCGTTAATTATTCTAATAAGATAAGTAAAAATATAGGGGAATACAAATCTGGTTTGTAAACCTTTAGGAAGTTTTATTACCGGTAAATTGTATTTGATTGCTATTTCTTCAATTTTTCCGCCAGATGTTATTACTATAGCTTTTCTAGTTTTTTTTAGAGAAGTTAATAATGCAAATATTGTTTCTGTAGTATTTCCAGAATAGCTAACTGCAATAACTGTACTCTTTTCATTTACCTTTACCTTATAACCTCTAAATAATTGGTATTTAACTGGCAGTTCTAATATTTCTAGTATCCTTCCAGGTATTCCGCTTCCTCCTATTCCTAAATAAACGAGTTCCTCAATCTTTTCTATAATAGGTATATTTGTGTTTAAGGCCTCTTGAAAAAAAATAATCCAATTCTCATATGGATTATTCACTTTTAATCACCATAGATATATTAATCGATGGTGGATTAGAAGAAATTGATGCAGTTATACTCTCTATCCCAATTTTCTTTAAATTAGGTCTTAATTGCAACAAAGAAGAGGAAACATAAAGAGATATTATAGATAAATATTCCTCAAAAAGACTAGATATTCTACTGTTAACTAGAGTAGAATAATTTGTGGGTTGTAATAAGAATAGTAAGGAAACATTTATTCTCTCTACAAGAATTAAGAAGTTCGAAATAGCTTCATTCCAATTTTGTGACTTTATGGAATTTTCAAGTTTATCAAATATTTCTAACTGTTTTTTACTTTCTGCCTTTAAAAATTTTAATATTTCAGCCTCATTAAAACTTAAGCCAGCTTCACTTATAGTTTCAAGTTTTTTTATTAAATCCTCAAATAGATTTCTTGTTGTCTCCATAAAAGAATCTTATTAATACTATATAAAAAGGTCTTCTCTTAATTTAATGTATGGAAACTTTAGTAGTAGTAGGTGGCGGAGCTGCTGGAATGAGTGCTTCTTCAAGAGTTAGGAGATTAAAGCCAGACATGGAAATTGTTGTATTTGAATCAACAAAAATGGTTAGTCATGCACCTTGTGGAATTCCTTATTTCGTTGAAGGATTATTTAATGACGAGAATCTTTTTATGACTTATACTCCACAATTTTTTGAAGAAAAGAGAAAAATTCATGTAAAAACTAATACGAAAGTAACAGATATTGATTTTGATTCCCGGATAGTATATGGGGAATCTAGAGAAGGAAAAATCAAAGCTGAATATGATTATTTAGTTATTAGTACGGGAGCTATACCTAGAAAAATTCCAGTTGAAGACGGAAATGATAGGATTTTTTATGCACATCATCCGGCTAATGCAGTAGAATTAAGAGAGAGACTTTGGTCTTTAAATACTATCGCAATAGTAGGAGGTGGAATATTAGGTATAGAAATGACGGAGGCACTAACTCATATAGGCAAAAAGGTAATTTTGATTCACAGGAGTAAGTATTTGCTAAATAAGACTATAGACACTGAACTGGGAAATATAATAACTCAAAGAGTTTCTAAAGATGCAGAAGTTAGGCTCAATGAGAGCGTTGAGACTATAAAGGAAGGAGGTAGGTTAGTAGTAACAGATAAGGGAAAGTACCAGGTAGATGGTACTATAATAGCAATAGGAGTCTCGCCAAATGTTGAACTTGTAAAAGATAAAATAAAACTAGGAGAGACTGGAGCTATAAAAGTTGATGATCACATGAAGACTAACTATAGGGAAGTTTATTCAGCTGGTGATAACACTGAATCAGTAAATATAATAACTAAAAAACCCGCATGGGTTCCTTTTGCACCAGTAGCTAATAAGATGGGTTATGTGGCTGGAAGTAATATAGGCGGTCATGAAATGAGATTCCCAGGAGTTGTGAATACCCAAATTACTAAGTATAAAGAATTTTATATAGGACGAGTGGGTTTACAAGAAGATGAGGCAAGGCTTCACGGATTTAAACCTATATCAGCAACTATAAGTGGGAAGACTAGAGCAAGATATTATCCTGATGCTAAAGATATTCATGTAAAGATTATAGCTGATGAAAATACGAAGAGAATTTTAGGTGCTCAAATCGTTGGTGGTGAAGAGGTACTAGGACGAATAGATATGATGGCTGCAGCGATAATGAAAGGCTTTACCATAGAAGATACATTCTTCATTGAGATGGGTTACTTACCAGCAATTAGTAGAGTTTGGGATCCAGTAATTGTAGCAATTAGACAACTTATGAAAGATGAGTAAGAAGAGGTAATACCTATTGGTATTACGCCATATTTAAATATTTCTCTCGATATTTTTATATGAAAGATGACTGAAAATAAGGGATTATTTGTATTACTTGATGAGATTATTCAAAAATATGTTAAAGATTATTTTACTGTTATAGTCAAAAATGATGAAAACCAAGAGAAAGACAAAGCTATCTTAGGTGTAAAAGACAAAGAAATTGTTACGGAAATCGATGTAACAAGAAGGGAAAATGAGGTTATTTATGCAGTTGATGGAAGTAGTCGAAGTCTAATATCAGCTGGCGGAATAATTTCTATAAATACTCTGGCAATATCTTCATCAACCTATCCCATAATAGGAGTTTATCCTTCCCTTTTCGGATTGCCTTCTTTACCTATAAAAAAGCCCTTTATAGGACTAGCTTCTTCTAACCCTATAAAGGGTAAAATCGAGCCATTCTTGTATTCTTCTAATTCCTTTTTTACTTCAGTTTCTCTCACTGGTGAACCATTTTTATCTATACAGGAACCAGAAAGAATAGAAACAGAACTGAGAAGTATTCTTGAGACAGAAGGACTTAAAATTACTAAGGATAAAGGATTAACAGTAATAGATGGTCCTTTATTTCCTTCACATATTTACTTGCCAGAAAAAGTAAGAGAGTATATAGTCAAGGAGAGAATAAAAGTTTTAGATGAAAAATATGTGGGAATAGTAAAAAGGCTTGACAAATCTAATCTCTTAGTTAATACTCTAAAAGATAGTGAGGAGTTTATATCCAGATATAAAATAAACCCTAGGAGTTTTTTATCTGATGAAGCTTTTCTATTTCAGTTGGTTAGGTTCAATTATAATCCTCCTTATCCAATTATATCAGTAGGTCCACTTATAAGGGAAATTGATAAAATAAGATACTATGTAAATTATTTAGTAATCCCATATCATAAATATTTACCTAAATTTTCGATATTAAGAATAGAGTCGTTAAATAAAAACGCACCAGCTATTGTTGCCTCTTTACCATTTTCTAATGATGGAATTCCTAAAATATTATCTATAGCAGATAAAACGGCTAAAGAGCTTTCTAGTGGTATAATAAAATATATTCTATATTCTATTGATAGAATAGGGCTCCAAGAAAGTTTTAAGAACAAGTTTGAGGTGTATGATCTTGTCTGAGGACTTTATATCTTCTGTAAAAGATAGGATGGAAAAAGCTAAAGCTTTAGCTATAACGCTAGGAACTATCATAGGTAGAGTAGCAAAATATATTCCAAATAGAATTGATGAGGAAAATAATATTGTAAATGTAATCCTAGATGCTCAGACATACTATAAGTATCCATTTCTAGGAAGAATAGGAATTCTTTTAGGAGCTATTGACATTAAAACCCTTTATTTTATTCTTTTGAGAGTAGTTGGTTATGAGCGAAGTGACGTATCATCATTATTATTTTCAGATTCGCCCTTACTCTCAGTAAATGAGACAAATGATGAAGAACCAGGTTCATTAGTATCGAATGTTGTAATTAAGTGTGAAATGCTGACTAAAATAAACGTCCTTGAATCTACAGAACCAGAAGCAGCAGATATAATAATTGAACCACAATCGCCTGTGATTTTACCTAACCCAGATATAATAGAAAGAGCTTTAGATACTAATAGAGGTCTTCTTAGGCTAGGCTTTCTTGATTCTCCAGAAAATAAAATCAAAGTTAGTATTAGCCTGGATGATCTCAATTACCATATGTTAATTTTAGGTACTACTGGTGCTGGAAAAACATCCTTTGTAAAGGATCTAATAGCTGGAATATATAAAGTCGCGGAGGACACAAAAGTTTTTGTATTTGATGCAACTGGTGATTATTATCATATCTTTTTGCCTCCAGATAAGAGTAATAAGTTAGTAAATGAAAGTCTTTCTATGTTTGAGAATCTGTATTCTAAAATTAATGGTATAAAATTGGGGATCATATATCCTGTTTCTAAGAAATGGTTAAAGAAATATACAGATGGAAAAAAGGATTTATTATCTATAACTTCTTCATACTATAAGCTGTATGTAGAGCCAATTATAAATTATCTTAAAAGGAAAGGCTTTAACTTTTATATATCCGTTAATCCTGGAAATATTGTTATTAGTAATAGTGAATGGAAAGCAGAAACTTATATCTTCCCTTTTTATTTTAGATTTAACGATGTAAAGAAATTAATACATAGATTAAATCCATATTTTTCTGAGCAAGCAACTCAGTTTCTCAAGATATTGATAAAGAAAAAAGGAAGTGAATTCAACTCGCTAGATGATTTAATAGAAGCTATGAACACTGATGATATAGAGAAGCTGAGTATACATAAAAGTACAAAGGAAAACATCATACGAGGTTTATATTTATTAAAAGAAACTGGATTATTTGATGTAGGCGTGAAAAAAGAGCCCTTGAAGAAAATATTATATGATTCTAATAAGCTATTGGTTCTAGATTTATATAATAGTGAGTTAGATGATTTTTCCCAGAAAATAATATCATATTATTTTCTAGATAAGATATTTGAACTAAGAGAGCTTGATATGAAAAAAGGAGCTCTTAAGGACAGGCTAGTCCTCATTATTGATGAGGCTCATAAATTTTTCCCATCAGGTAAGGGTAGTGAAGAGGATGCAAACTATGTTAAAAGAGTAGCAGGAAAAATATCAACAATGATGAGACTTGGAAGAAGGAGAAGAGTGGGTTTTATTTTCTCTACACACAATCCCAATGATCTTTCTGATATAATTGTACAATTAGCAAATACTAAGGTAATTTTTAGAATTAAGCCTGAGGTAGCTGAAAATTTAGGATTATCAAGAAGTGATGCGAAAATTTTAAGCTGGGAAAAAAATGGTGTTGCATATTTATTATCTCCATGGTTAAGAGAGGGAAAAATTAAAATAAGAGTTCCAGTACCACCTCCATTAGGGCATTACGATTTATCCAAGGCTGGTTAAGATGAGTGAATTAGCAGTTTCGTTAAGAAAAATGAAAAGTAAAGGAGATAAAGAAAGTGTTTTACAGTTCTTAAGGGAGATAATGAAATTAATTCCTCCTTCAGATGATTTTGGTATCTCCCTATCAAAAAAAGGAGTTCATGAATATGTTCTAGATAGGAATGGGGTTGTAGTTATTTCATTGTCAGAAGATGAATTTTTACCTTTTTTCTCAGCTAATCATAAAAGAATAGAGCTAGATAAAATACCCGATGATGTATTGAGAGATATAAAAGTTAACTGGAAAAATATACTAGATCAATTGAGAGATTATGCATTAGAGTACTCTAAATTAGATAAAAAATATTTAAAAGTAGCCGACGAAATAAATGGTGTCTTATTTGAGAATCTCTAATACGAGAGTAACAACAAAAAGGCTCATTCATTATGAAAATACCAATTTCTTAGGCAGATTACACGGTGGAGATATGTTAAATTTTCTTGTAGATACTGGAATGATTTCAGCAATGAAAGTGGCTAGAGGTTTAGCTGTAATAGCCTCAATTGACGATGTTGTATTTAAAAAACCCATAATGTTAGGTGATATAATAGATATAGAGGCTGAAGTGGATTACGTAGGCAATACTTCAATGGAAGTATCTATGAGGGCTATTAAGGGAGATGAAGTGTTAGTAGAAGCTTTTGCTACATATGTTAAGGTTGATGAATTTCTAAGACCAACTATTGTAGAGAATAAAGTTTATGCAGAAAGTAATGAAGAGTTAGAAAGGTATAATAAAGCGTTAAAAAGAAGGCAAGAAAGGGCAGAAAATATTAAGGATAGAATAAGAAAAAGATATGATACCTCAGATCCTACATATGGATTAAGATATAGAACTGAGTCAACGTATTTTGTAACTCCAGATATGACTTATGACGGAAGAATAATTTCAGCTGGAAAATTACTTAAATTAATGGACGACATTGGTGGTGCATTATGCCTTAATTACATCTCAGAAGAAGGTGCAGTAGTTACAGTCTCTATTAATAGTACTAGCTTTTATACTCCCATAAGGCTCTCAGATATCATTAAAATAAGAGCTGGAATTTCTTATATAGGGAGTACTTCTTTTGAAGTGATACTAAATGTGATAAGATTAGATCCTAGAAATTTCGTAGAAGAACATGTAACTACAGCATATTTTAATTATGTAAGAATAGATAAATCTGGAAGGCCAACTAAAGTAAAAGAGTATACTCCGATAACGGAAAGAGAGAAGCAAGTATACCAAGAAGCAATAGAAAGGCGTAAAAAATTTCTTAAATCTTAATCCTACTTTCTAATGGTATATCTACTTTCATTAAGATTGTTATTTATAAATCAAAGAAAATTAGCTTTACTTAAGTTAAGTTAGATTTATACTAATATATACATAAATGATTATGATGAAAGCCTTAATTTTTGAGAAATCGGGAATTGAAAACCTAAAAATATCTGATATAAAAGAACCAACTTTAGGTCCTCATGATGTTCTCGTAAAAGTAAAAATGGCTGGTGTTAATCCTATTGATTATTTTGTAGTTAATTTTATACCAGTAACTCCTATGCCTCATATCCCTGGTGCAGAAATATACGGAGAAGTCGTTAAAGTAGGGGATCACGTAAAAAGTGTAAATATTGGCGATAAAGTTGTGGTCTATAATAGAGTATTTGATGGAAAGTGTGATATGTGTTTACAAGGTATGGAACAGTTATGTAGAAATGGTGGAATAATTAGTATAATAACTAATGGTGGTTTTTCTGAATATTTTTCTGTTTCAGAACATAATCTTGTAAAAGTTGAAGGGATTAATGATGAGATATCTGCAAGTTTACCAGTAGCCGCATTAACCGCTTATCATGCGTTAAACACTGTGCAAGTATTTAGTAAAACTGTAGTGGTTTTTGGTGCTAGTGGAAATACAGGACAATTTGCAGTTCAGTTTGCTAAAATGATGGGAGGATATGTTATTGCAGTAAGTAACAAAAGCTGGATTAAGGAATTTGGTGCTGATGAAGTAGTCAGTTATGATAAGGTGGAGGAAAAAGTGAAAGAACTGACTAATGGAAGAATGGCAGATATAGTTATAAATTCAGTAGGCTCATCCGTTTGGGATAAAAGCCTATCAGTTCTAGGGTTAAATGGAAAGCTCTTGTTCTTTGGAGGTATAACGGGTAGTAATGTAAGTTTAGATTTAGGAGCAATTTATGGAAAACATGCCAGTCTAATAGGAACTACTGGAGGTAATAGAAAAGAGTTAGTAGAATTAGCCTCTATGGCTAAGAAATTGAAAGTAAAAGTATGGAAAGTAAGAAAACTGGAAGATGGAAAAGAAGCCTTACAAGATTTATTTAATAAGAATAGAGATGGAAGAATATTAATAAAAATTGAATAAAAATAAATTTTTTGTTTTTATTCTTATTATTCCCAATAACCAATAGTAGAAGAGGTAGTGGTTGATGATGAAGTTGTTGTTGATGTTGTTGTCGAAGTAGAAGTTATAGCAGGCATTGTTAGTATCCATGGTACTGGTCTAAAGAATGTTAAGTTCACTACTATTCCATTTCCGATTATTATTGGATCTTTAAATACATATCCACTTGATAACCAGGTCCACATAGTGGTTGATTGTGAATCTGATGTTATTACAACTGTTATCCACGGCTGTGTAGAGTATAATTTAGTAGTTACTTGCCCATTAATCGCATAAGCAAAACCTAATATTGGGGTTTGGCCATTTGGTGCATTGGGTAGATTGTTTAATTGATAATAGATAATTGAGAAGTTATATGTCTTTAATGTTACATTAGATGTTGTGTTTACTATATATGACCCAGGTTTAATTATAGTTATAATATTTCCTGCGAATACTACTCCTCCTTCAGTGCCATTTATCTGATAAGTATATGCAACTACTGGATTCATACCGTATACTGGGCTTACTGATACACTTGTTGGCATGGGTGGTTGGCCTACTGGTGTTTGTGAGGCTTCAAATATCCATATTACTGGTTTAAAGAATTGAATGTTTGCAATTACTCCGTCTCCATATATCCAGTGGTCAGCAAATTTGTAGCTTCCACCAACATATACTGTTCCATTAAATGTTCCTCCAAACCATGTCCATGAGGTCCATGTATCAGTTGCTCCTAATACTATAGTAATTGCAGGTGATGGTGCCTTCGTGGCAGTAACTAATTCCCACGCTGGTGTTATTTGCCCATTAATTGCAAATGCAAAAGCGTATAATGGTGTGTAAGACGTATTAGGCGGTGCGTATACCCCCTCCATACTAAATGTTATTACAGAGAAATTGTACAATGATAATGTCTGATTTGTCATTGTATTGTAAGCATAAGTACCAGGTTCTATTGTGACAATTATATTACCATCAGCTATCACAGCACCTTTTGTTGCATTAACTGTTACAGTGCTTTCACTATTTACTATAAAGGTTGCTGGTCCTAATGGATAATAAACTGTGTCTGAAGCTATTGGGACCATTTGTACATTCCATACTTGCTTAACTATTTGCCACATGCTACTAGTTGAGTTATATACAAAGTAAGTAGTTACTATTGCGTGCATATCATAGATTGCTGGGAATCCAGGTTGACCTTGATTTACGAATCCAAATATAACTGTATCATTAACTGTTAATGTAGCATTAGCTCCAGATGGTGATAAATTAATTTGTACTGTGGGCGGTACTGCTGTTCCATTTGGTAATAGATTTTGTAAGTATTCTAGAACAAATATAAAGTAACTATCCCATGTACTAAAGAAGTTCTCTATATTTGATAATCCTTGATAAGTTCCAGCCTTTAATCCTGGTGGTAAAGTACCATTAATTATGAGCGTTGCTGATGGTGAGAAGTATGTTGCTATAACGTTTGGTGGAAATTCTGCACCTAGAGCGTTTATCTCATATAAGTATTCTTCTAATACTTGGTTAGACTGTAACATATGTTGTGATGGGTAGCCTGCTATTACTGTTGATGGCGGGACTTCGTTTCCTTTCCACATTAGGCTTGTAATATATGGAACTCCATGTATGTATTGTACTATGATTGTATTAGATGCATTAAACACTTGTAGATATACGGGATCATTAGTTGGCGCTACAAAATACTGTACTACATCAGTTATTTCGTATGTATTATTACCTAATGCTGTAACTGTAGGTAATGCGGTAGTATAGAAGTATACAGTTTCATATGTAGAGAAGAAGTCAGATAACCAAGTAGAGTTAAATGATGAGAGTGAATAAGTTCCAGGGAATGGTACACCTTCTATTGTTGCTGTAAAGTTTGGTGCTAAGAACGGAGTAACATCATTTGGATTCTCGATTGCGATACCATCATAAAACAGCATTACAACATCTAATGCTGCACCTTCTTTTCCAGAAGTTGTTTTAGCTGATTGTAATTGAGCTTCTAACTCGCTTATATTATGTTCAGCCTCCATATATAACGTTTGGTACATGCTAAGTAATGATTCGTTTCCTTTCAAGTATGTTAAAAGTGTATTATACATTGCTTCTAGTGCAGTATAGTTCTTAGATAATTGGGAATATTTTGATTGTAGTGACATGTATTGATTGCTGAGGTTCATATAACTAGAGGAAAGTGAAGATAGCGAAGAATATGAGGATTGAAGTGCTGAGTATTTCCCAGATATAGTTGAATATTCATAAAAACCTATTGCTGCAACTATAAGTAGTATTACAACTACTACAGCAAATATTATGTTTGAAATTCCCTTCATTTTAGGTCAAAATTACATCATATTTTACTATTTTTAAACTTTTACCCAAAATTACAGTGTATGCGATGTTAACGCCTAGTTGTGAATTTGATAAGTCATAGTATCTATATTAGAAAATATGTGGATTAAATAAGATATCGAGTATCTTGAAGATTTATGGATTTAATAAATAGTATGGTGCAATTGATATACACGATCTTACTAAAAATAATTTATGTTAAACTATGGCTTTTTTACGCAAAGTTATTAGAAGGAATATAAGTGGACATGATACCGTCATTTATATACTTATATGGCGTTATCTCGTTTTTGTTAAAATGTAAATAAAAATTTCCAAAAGTATTAAAAGCTAATAACTATTCTAGATTTTTATATTCAATCTCTTATTTAAGAAGTCTAGCCATAAGAAAAAGGATAAGGAGAAGCCAAAGAACCCCATAAAGTAAGCTTGTGAAATATTGTTATTTGAAACTAATGCGGTTAATGCACTACCTCCAGCTGAGGCGAAGCTTTCACCAGCGTTAAAAATGCCTAGAATTGCTCCTCTATTTTTCTGAAGATTTTTAAATATAAGTGAGAAGAATGACGTGCTGTATAGAGGATATAGTGAGCCAAAGGTTATAAAAGGCATAAATATAGAATCTGAAATATTAATTTTTAAAAATGTTATTAGACCCATAAATATCATTATAATACCTCTTAAACTCATAACTAGAAAACTGTAGTAGATTTCATTTCCTTTTATAATTTTTATTGATTTGTTATACATGAATTCATTTATTATATATAGAAATGTATAACTTAAGAAATAGATATACTTAGGGATTCTAAACAAGGTGAGTGTAGGTATATATGTTACATAAAATATCTCGGCTGATAAATTAAACATAGAGAATGAAATCAAAGCTTCATATAGATCTTTTATTGCTTTGTTTTTCTCTTTCTTGTCCTCTCTAATTTCACCTTTATATCTCGGTACAAATATAATATTAAGTACTAAAGCGACTAGAAATAAAATGAACATTATTCTAAAATCAGAAATTAACGCTCCTAACAAACTTCCTATTATATTCCCCGCTAAGGAGAGTTGCGAAAGTCTCACATTTCCTAATACAGTTTTTTCAGCTTCTAATTGTTCTAAAAGTAAGACAGAATATAATGGTCCATCAAGTGCTGAGAAAAAACCTAAAATTGTATATCCTATTACTCCTAAACTCGTTTTAAGTATTAAGTAAGATATCATCATTCCAACACTAGGTAATAATATGAAGAAGGAATATCTTTCTTCGCTTTTGTCTATTATGATGCCCCAAATATAAGATCCGATACCATTAGCTATGTTATTTAGTGTTATGCTTAACCCTAATAATACCATAGAATGTGTATTCTGATATAGAGAAATAGGATAAAGTAGTGATAGCATCGTTAAACCTGCTATAATAAATGTTTGTCCTACGAAATACTTCACAAAAATTTAGCTTATAAGTAAGGGTTATAAGGGAAATTGCTCTTTAGCGTTTAATTTTCAGATACTCTTTTTAGTTCTTCACAGTTACTTATCTTGTGTATTTGGTTGCCTTAATTATTGCAATTATAGTTTATGGTATGATTGCTTTTAGAGGTTTAACAAAAATACCTCCTTGGACTTCTATGTTTTTTGGTGGTGTTTTGATGATAATTTTCGGTGTTATTGATGTTAACCAGGCTCTTGAATCGATTAATCTCGATGTAATTCTCTTTCTTATCACTCTCTTTATTTTCTCATCATCACTTGAAGTATCTGGTTTTCTTAGATATTTAGCTTATTTGATTATAAATAAATATAAGGAAAGTAAGAAAATAATGTTTTATATTCTACTATATTCTGGGTTCTTATCAAATCTGGTTACTAATGATGGTGTTTCTGCTAGTTGGACTCCAGTTATATTGGAGGTTTCAAGATATATGAACGTAGATGAAATGCCATACTTATATTCTCTAGCTTTCGGCGTAACAATAGGAAGTGTAATGATGCCTACTGGAAATCCACAAAATCTTCTTATAGCTCTTGAGGGAAACTTAAAAGAACCTTTTGTTTCATTCCTAGAATTTTTGGCTATTCCTACTATTCTTAATTTGTTTTTATCATATTATGTTATGTTACTTCTCTTTAAGAATAGATTAGAAAGTGTAAAAATAGATGATATTAAAATAGATGTAAAAATAAATAAACGTCTAGCTTATTCTTCTTTGCTTCTTCTTTTTATAACTGTGATATTATTCTTTATTTTAAGTTTTATTAGAATTGATATCCTACTAGCATCTCTTACAACTTCATCAATTCTTCTTCTAATAAATAGAGAAAGGAGAGAAATAATGAGTAAGATTGACTGGTCAACAATATTATTTTTTGTAGGTCTCTTTATCTTTACTGAAGGTCTTTATAAAGGCGGTATAATTGAATTAATATATCAAATTTTACCTCCACCTACTAATGTTCTTCTTATTATGATCTCTAGTATCTTATTAAGTCAGATTTTAAGCAATGTCCCGTTAGTAGCAATATATATTCCAGAAATGATACACCTAGGGGCAACTTCTACTATTGATTGGATTGCATTAGCCGCGGGAAGTACAATAGCGGGTAACTTTACATTAATTGGTGCAGCAAGTAATGTAATTATATCTGAAGCTTCAGAAAGCAGAGGAGGAAAAAGTTTTAGTTTCTTTGAATTCATGAAATATTCAATACCAGTTTTAGTAGTTAACTTCGCTATCCTCTACATCTTTATTTCTTTGGTTGGAATAATCTAGATACTGCTACCAATTGCATTTCATTTGTTCCTTCAGCTATTTCCATAATCTTTGCATCTCTATATAGTCTTTCAACTTTAGAACCTCTGTTTAATCCATGTCCACCGAAAATATGTAATGCAAGTCTAGTTACTTCTGTTGCTGTTACAGCAGCATAATATTTAGCCATAGACGCTTCTGTAGTCGCTTCGTAACCATTATCAAATAATTGGGCAGCTCTCCATGTGAGTAATCTAGCTGCTTCAACTTTTATGTAAGCATCAGCTAAGTTAAAGGAAATCCATTCTTGTTCTATTAATGCTTTACCAAATTGCTTTCTTGATTGTGCTCTCGAAATAGCTTCCTCAAGAGCACCTCTCGCAATTCCTACTGCAATTCCAGCATAACCGTTTCTACTAACCATTAAAGCTTTTAATGCTCCTCTGTAAGCATCACCTTCTTTACCTATTATACTATCCTTTGGGATTCTCACATTGTTAAATTTAACATAAGATACTCCTGCACCTCTAATCCCCATTAAATCAAGTTTATGTATTTCTATTCCGGGCAATTTAGAGTCTATAAGTAGGAGTGAAATACCTTGTCTATCTCCTGGATTTCCACTAGTTCTTGCTAAGACAACCATTTTAGTAGAGAAAGATGCTGCGCTAGTGAATATTTTCTCACCATTTAAAACTAATTCACTTCCATCTGGTTTTGCTGTAGTTTGTAAAGCTCCTAAATCAGAACCTGCTTGTGGCTCTGTTAATGCAACTGCATAAACTTCTTTTGCTTTTATTCCTTTCTCTATCCATTCTTGTGCCGAATCTCCACCTACGGAGACTAATAGCTGTAATGCGTTTTGTTGTGTATGTAAAGAATGTGATGCTCCCCCACTTTCAGCTCCTAATTCTTCTGTTGCTATTGCAAAAGCCATTTCGCCTAATCCTAATCCTCCGTATTTTGTTGGTTGCTTCATTCCTAGTAATCCCATTTCTCCTAGATCTTTTACTATCTTATCTCCTCCATCATTTGTTTCATCCATTTGTTTTGCGTATTCTCTTACAGTTTTCTGAGCATATTCTCTAATTTTTGCTCTATATTCTTCTAATTCCTTACTTAGTGAGAACATCATGTATAAATTGTATAAGCAATATTAAATTTTGCAGTTCGTAGTAATACGAGAGAGTAAGAAATTTAAGTCAAAGTTAAAAATTTAAGTTAAGGGGTATCTAGCCCTCAGACAACCCCGTAGTGGGTAGAGTGAGGAGGGCTTCCTGCCGTGTAATGGGTGCATAGATCCTTGGAGCTGGTTTATATAATTCAAATATTACTAACAAGCATAATGCTTATTCATACATCATTTTTAGATCTAAAAACTAGAGAGATTGATCTTAAAATTTGGTTAATTTACTCTCCCCTTGTTATATTATTCATTTTTGAATATCATAACTTATCACTTTTTCTATATTTATACTCAGTAATAACTACTAATCTTCTTATATTGATTTTTTATTGGCTATCCTTGATGGGGGGTGCAGATTTATTTCTGTCACTTATTTTATCATTTAGCAATGCTTCTGTAAGACCGCTTTTTTACTCTGAATTATCTATTATAGGTTTAGAACCATTAACTATTTTGTTATATTCTTCAATCTTTATTTTCCTCTCTGGTTTATTTAATTTTGTAAAAAATTATAAGTATACATATAATTATCCACTTACTACCAGGATTGTATTAGCCTTATCTGGAAGGAGAATTACAGTAAGAGAATTTCTGAATTCTAAATTTCTTTTTCCGTTAACTCAAATTGATGAGAAGAATGGTGTAATTACTTTAAGAACTACTTTTTCCGTAGAAGAGGACGATGCCGAGTGGAGGAAAAAATTTAAGGAGTATGTAGAAAAAGGTCTAATAAAAGAAGATGATTATATATGGGTTATGTGGGGGGTTCCAGTTATACCCTTTATTACTTTAGGTTATTTCATAAGTTTAATCGTCGGTCTTCCAATCTAAATTCTTAAAATGTAATATAAAATTATAAGACCCAAAAGACTAAGAGTTGCTATTGCCATTGACGGATAAGCATACATAGGATTATCATATGAGGACCACATCATAAATGCAGAGAATATAACTAATTCCTCTAATACCAGAATTGCACCTAGAAAAGACAAAGCAATAGTCAACTTTGTCTTACTGAATTTTCTTACTTGGAAAAGCTCAAATGCTATTAAACCAGCAATAATTATAGATATTATTGCTATAGTGATGTTAACGAGCCATATGTGTATCATATATATTTTAACCTTAACCCGTATCTTTTAAATTTTTGCCAAGATCAATAGATAAAGTGAAACATTATCTTATAATACTCTTAATTTATTTTCTCTTTCAACTAGCTCTTAAGGTATTATGAGTATTACATAAATTTATTATTATTACTTTATATATTGAGATAGCATTGTTTAGTTTATAGTTAAGTACGACAATATACATATTTAATCTTATATATCTTTGGGTGAAATAACTTTCATAGTTTATCTAATTCTGTACTTTGGTAAGACCTTAAAGGACAGCATTTTAATAATCAATAACTTATGCCAAAATATCGCATGAGCTGAATAAGGCTTAGCTAGAAGCAAGGGGAAGAGAGTATAAATGATGCTGTAAAGTACGTGAAGGATAGAATGAATATAAATTACACAGAAACCTTGCATATGTTAGGAGAAGACCTTGTCCTTTAAAATCTCAGAAAGTATAATATCTCGTTACATTTGTACGTTGCGTTAAAAATGCATAAGAAAGATCCTCTTACTAACTGGAAATTTCTTTTTATTAATGACATAATTAGGAAATTAAATTAAAATATTTATTAATTAATGAACAAGTATTATGATTTTTATGGTAATGGAATTTTCTTAAACTATTATTCTAAATTAACCTTAAACATTTTTATTATAGAATATATTATAAATTTTCTATATTGAAGCCGATTAGTTATCCCATAATGAGATTTTATATTAACTCTTTTTAAAGCGAAAAATCTTTAAGTCAGTATAAGAGTTAGAATCTGTGGACCCGTAGCTCAGCCAGGATAGAGCGCCGGCCTTCTATGTGAAGGCCGAAGTGAGCCGGTGGTCCCGGGTTCAAATCCCGGCGGGTCCGCTATACTTTTTAATAGGTGTTTATAATGCCGTGGGTATCTGCTAAATCTGCTGATAGGCTAGTATATATGCAAATAGTTAAACTACCTTTTGGTAAAAGGCTAAGAGTTGAGAGTTTTAAGGGGGATAGATGGATTGAGATTGTAAAAATTGATGAAAATAATTATAAAATAATAGAACATGGGTTTAATAATAATGTCTATAATGTAACGGAGAATGATTTGAAACGTATTTTAAAAGAATTGTTTGGGGTTGAATTTCCGAGGAGTCATCAACTTAGAATAGTAATTACATCATAATAGTTATTCATATTCTCTCCAAACTTTGCCACATTTTGTACATTTATAAAATCTTGTTGGTGGCTCATCTGCTCTTCTAGTTTGCAGTATCCAAAAGTATGCCTCGTCATTTCCACAAGCTGGACAAGTAACTCCTTTAGTTATTTGTGCTCCAGCTGGCGGAGCATCTCCGTCTACTACTAAAGTCTTTTCCTTTATTGAGTGTTTTACTACTGTTTTAATTTTCATTGATCCAGATGATGTGCTTTCCTCTTCATAACCACATTTTGGGCATTTATATACTGTTTTCCCGTTATCTTTCTTAGGAACCATTATTGAACCACATTTTGGGCAGAATTTCATTTAAACCACCAATAGCTATATCTACCTAATTAATAGTTTATTTAGTTTTCGTTCAATTTTTTCTAATATACTCTTACAATATTCTTCTTTCTCTTTATCACTACTAATATCTTTAACCTCTCCAACTATACTAGAATTATAGAATTTCTCTCTTACAGCTTTTTCTTCTAGTTCAAAAAATATCTTTTCAAGAAATTTTCCTCTAAAAACACATATAGCATATAATTTATCTGATTTTGCAATAACTGCTAATCTGCTACCTTTTTTCAATACTTTTCACTTCTTCGATGAACTTGTTTGTGTCTTCTTCAGCAAGGTCTATTGCTTTAACAAGAGCTTCTTTTGGAGATATACTACCGTCTGTCATTATTTTTAGTATTATACTGTCAATTAATGGGTGTGGCTTAGAATATGAAGCAAATTTTACTCCTGGGACTTTTAATAAATAACCTTTTAGTAAGTTTCCTATAGTATGCTCTTCTCCGTCTATTTGTAATTCTAGGTAGTTTTCCCCTGAACGTAATATCTTAATTTCCACCTTTCTTCACCGTAACCAATGCTAATTTTCTTGTCTCAATATTACCACAGTTTGGACACCTTAAATGTTCTTCGTCTTTTTTAATCATTTTTGTACCACAAATAGAACATTTAGCAAAAACTACGCCTAAATCCTTCTGTTTTATTGTTAAAGGAAGAGGTATGCTGAAATTTAATGCTTTTGCTCTTACAACATCTCCTACTTTTAATGCTTCAGTAATACTATTAAGATATTTATTACTAATTTGAGAAATATGAATATACGCTGTAATAGGTACACTTATAATTTTGTCTTCTATCGAATAAATACTTACTAGTGCAGAATCCTCTTTCATTCCATTAACTATTCCTAGGACGTATTTAGCTTTCTTTATAGATAATAATCCAGGCTTTTTAAAACTTATAGAATTAGTTTTTCTGTTTATCATGTCATAAAACGCTTTACCGACTACGCTAGCATAAACTCTTCCTTCATACTCATAAGTTCCCTCACCGGCCATGAACTCTTCGATAACACTTAATTCGTCACCCGGTAGTAGTAATTCTCCTTGCTTTTTCATTTAATTCACCAGGGAAATATATATTTATCAAAGTTGTTAAGTATTATCATTTTAGCCTCACCCGGAGTCAAAACTGGTTTTTCAAAATCATATAGGTCGTCTATTGGGAGTCTAGGACATGATGTTACTAAAAATACATCTAGAGAGGGACTTAAATTTCTGAGCACATCTTTCGTTAGCACTCTATTGAGAAAAACGTATACATTATATCCTTTTTCTTTAAGTTTTTTCTCAAAATATTTAACCATAAGTGGTCTATTTTGTCCGTTCATAGTTCCTTGTATAATTCCCCAATTTCTTTTATCTATAGCTTCCATTATTTTTGCATATCTAATTTTTAATATTTTATAAACCTCCTTTGAGAGATCTTCTACCCTACCAGTATAGGGATCTATTTTTACTATAGGCTTTCCGGTAGCTAAACCTACTCCAATGGCGTGAAATATCCCACCAGATATGTTAATATATAAATCTGCATCTACACTGGTAGCGGCCTTATAGTCACATCCTAAAATTTGTCCATCAAACATAAAAATAGAGGAAGGTTTTCCTATTTTTACATCAAAATAATCAGATAGTTTTAGCGAAATCTTTCTAATTAATTTTATGTGCTGTACTGTGGCTGTTAAACTGATAGTTTTTGCCTCATATTTCTTTCCAAAATTGATAACTTCATTTATTTGTTCATCACTGATATCTAGATTACTTTCGACTGGGACAAATAATGTAGGAAACTTAGGATAATACCAAGTATACGGAGTATGGCCAAAGTGAATAATTAAATCTGCACCTATGTTTTTAGCTTCATCCTCAGCTATATCGCAAGCTCCCCAATTTGGGTCTGCAGAAACTATAAACTCTACATCAGGTAAAAATTCTTTTAATTTTTCTATTACTAAGGTAGAAAAAATCTTTAATCCTTCAGGAAATTGAAGAATAACTTTTTTTGCATTTCTTTTTTTGATTTCGTCAGCTATATATTCCTCCTGAAAATTATAACTCACTGTACAACTGCCTCTTTAGGAATAGGAACGATATCTATTCTAGTTTTTAATGGAATCTTAGAAGATGCCGCTTCAAATGCTTTCTTTGCTATCTCCAAATGTTCTTTCTTTACTTTTGCGATCATTATTATATCTCCTAATCTCTCAATTCTTGCAGCTGTTCCTATTGGCTTACCAAAAGATAATCTCATACCATCTTGTAATCTATCTGCACCAGCGAAAGCCATCATTTTATTTTCTCTGATAACATGATGAGGATACTTTAAAACTATTAGGGCAAAATTCTGGTCAGATCCAGTTTTATTAGTTAATTGTTTTAATGCAAGCACACGTGCTGCTTCCAATGCGTTATGTCTTATTTGACCTTTTTCTAAAGCAACTAGCCTAAGTTCATAATCATAATCTCCATTAACATTACCCATAGTGAATTTTGTTATTTTGGGCATTGGCACACCTGGTATATACTCTTTTCTTGTATATGCTGGTCCGGAAAAGTGGCGATAGCATCTACCTGGTCTAAGTGGCATGATATACAGTTATGTGAGAAACTTTAAATAATTTACCATAATCTACTTTAACTACTAATAAGGTTCTAATTGTATGGCTTTCTCGTTGTTTTATAGTCTTTATTACATGTAAATCGCATTTTACATAATAATGTAAAAACTAATATTATTTTTTAGGGTGATAATTTCGTTAGTGTTTTCTCTATAGTCGAAATATGCTGTAATATTTCATCTACGGTGTTTCTAAGTGTTAGTACGTTTCTCGGTTCCGTTATTTCCATGGATATTTTTATAATTATCTTATTTTCTTTATGCGATATATCTATATTCATACCCTTTGGAATATCTATGTTATCGACATTAATACTATTTGATATTTCTTTAGCATAATTTGTATCATAAGTTATCTCAACCGTTATATTCAATTTTAACCAATCCCTCCTTTAAACTTGGAACTTGTAATCTACTTGTAAAAACTCCTTCCTCATTTTTTATAGCTACTGGTTTATTTCTCTTTATTTTCCCACTTTGAAGAAGGATAAGCTGTATAAGTGTAGGTGACTTGAGGTTGCTCTCTACTATATAATAGTTAGCTGTTTCATTTACATCTTTTATGTAAAATCCTTTGCTTAACTCCTCTCTGAATTTATATATTAGCGTCTCAGCATAATTTGGGGAGATAACAAATTGAAATATATCACCATTACCTTTTAGATCAAGAAAATAAATGAGTGCAAACGCTAATTCAAGCGAGTCATATTCTAGGTAATAGGCCCTTTTTGTTATTATTTGTTCTCTGCTAAACTTTGGGTTTATTTTTAGTTCACTAGAGATTATTTTATAAATAAGTGAATTTAATTTAGTTTCATCTATATCTTCTAGTTTATCTGTCTCTTGTATATTTATTTCCTTAAGCATTTTTATTGAATTTTCTCTATTTCCTGTAATATCTGGTATATACGGATCAAAGGATAACATTAGAGAAAAAAATAATGGAAGAGATTTATAATTGGGTATTTTTAGATTTTCTTCTACTATAACTCCTAATTTTATAAGATCATTAAGTATATCTATCTCAAAGTCTGAGTAATTCCTTCTTTCAATAATTGTAGAAACCGTAATTCCAGATATAATAGGCAATATATCATCTATTGATAGAGGAAAAATTGAAACAAAAGAATTTAATCCTAAATAATAATGCTTTCCCTCAATACTAATAAATTTACCACTGTTGTTCGTAATAAGCTGTATTTCGCAATCATCAGAAGAGAACGATATGGCGTTAACTTTTCCGTATTTGAATGTAAGAAAAGAAAATATTAGATCTTCTGGTTTGAAAGACGCTTTGATACATGTCCATTCTTTAGTTAATATTTTTGAATTTAATTCTCTTAGTTCTTCTTTATTAGGCTCCTTTAGGAAGTTTTCCATATTTCTTTCACTTCTTTTTTCAAAACCTCAAGTTTAATTTCTTTTATATAGATAAAACCAAAGGAATATGAAACTAATTCAAGAATCCTAATTTGAATAACATAAATAGGTGGCAATATTGCAGAAAGAGCCAGCTCTGCTATTCCTGCTGCAGAAGGTATAGGTACTAGAGTTGCTACTAAATATGTCTGATTGACTAGGTAATCAAAAAGAAAATTCTTAAACAAAATATAAAATGGTAAAGATTGAATAAAATAACCTAATGCAGTTAAAAAAACCGAATAAGCAACAGTTTTCTTATTTTTGAGTTGTACTCTTAATACATCTTTTAGGTTTAAGTAACTTTCAGTTAAAGGTTTAAAAATCTTAAAATTAAATAATTTTTGCTCTATTTTATTTAGTTTGCCTGAAGTGAAATAAGCATATCCTAGACCACTACTCCAACCAAGAATATTTGCTAAACTCACCAATATAAGAATACTCTCTAATGGGGTTAATTTGATCCAGAAGAGTAATAAGAATAGAACTGCACCTACGTTTACATCATAAAAAGATTCATAAATCGCTAAAGTGAACGCTTTATCTAATTTTACATTTTTATGTACGTAACTTATAGCTCTACTTAAATCTGGCCCAGCGGCTCCAGGTATTATGAGGCTTACAGCATTTCCAAGTAATCTAGCTTTAAATGCAGTATAATAATCTAAATTGGTTATTAATGAATCCCTATAAGAAACTACAAGAATTTGACCTATATAAGAAAGAAAAAATAACAATACGAAAATACGATTAATCTCAATTATTGCATTTATTATATTTATACGAAAAATTATAGAATATATTAGTATAACTACAATTGGTATAATCGCTGAGAGTGCTAATTTTTTATCCACAACAAATTATCTAGATACTTTCTTAAAACATTTATCGCCATAACAAATAATAATTCCATCTTTATTTTTCTCTATGTGGAAGCCATTATTTGAGCCTTCTTTTTCAACCTTAACTATTCCACATGCTGGTTTCTTTTCTTTGCTATTCAAAAATCTAAATTCATGCAAACTGCAAGCTTGACACTTTTCATTTCTTTCTATTTTAATCTTATCAAATCTCATATTTCTAAAATCAAAATAATATAAGTTGTTATCCTCTTCCCCTCTTAGATGATTTAACATAAGTTGAACTTGTAAACTAGCTGTTGTAGTTACAATCGTATCTAAAGTACCTATAGTTTCACAAACATTCTCTTCTTCTCCCTCATAATTTAAGAAACAAGATAGGCACGCATTTTTATATGGCAAAACAAGTTTCACGGAAGAGTATTCTCCCATAACACCCCCATATATTAACGGTATAGAATGCTTTACACATGCGTCATTTAAAAGTAATCTAAAATATAAGTTATCTAGAGCATCAAATACATAATGTGAATCCTTCACTAATTCTTCTACGTTTGTTTCATCTATTATATCAGTTATAGCTTCTATTTCTACTTCGTTATTAATTTCTTTAGCTCTCTCTTTACAAACCAATGCCTTTGGTTTTCCAACATCTTTTTCCGTAAATAAGAGAGTTCTATGTAAATTACTAATTTCTACTATATCGGCATCTATGACTTTTATATATCCAACACCTAACCTAGTTAATAGTTCTACTAAAGTAGACCCAAGTGCCCCACAACCTACAACGGTAACTTTCAATTCTTTTAACTTCTGTTGTAATTCAAGACCTAATACTAATAACTGCCTTGAATATCTTTCCATATACTATACTTCAAAAAAACTTATAATTAAGAATTGTTTATTATCCGCGGGGGCTTGGTTTTGCACCAATGGAAGGAGGGAGACGTGATGGAATTCCAATATCAATAGAGGAGCTAAATAAGTTAAAGAATATTGCTGAAAGAGCAAGAAGAAATGTAGTAAAGATGCTATTTTATGATCAAACAATCCATGTTGGTTCATCGCTTAGTAGTATAGAGATATTAACTACATTATTGTTTAGATATATAAGGGAAGGAAAGGATCCTATAAATAGGGATTGGTTAATACTAAGTAAAGGGCATGCAGCACCCGCATTATATGCTATTCTGGTAGAAAAAGGGTATATTAATGAAGATGAATTATGGAAAATCCAGGATATCTCTGGCTTATTACAAGGACATCCAGAAATTCATATACCCGGTATTGATATGTCTACCGGAAGTTTAGGGCAAGGTTTAAGTTTCGGTATAGGTGTTGCCCAAGGAATAAAAATGAGAGGAGGAAATGGAAGAGTATTTGTAATAATGGGAGATGGAGAACAAGATGAGGGTGAAGTTTGGGAGGCTATGACTCATGCAGTTACTAGAAAATTAGATAATATTATTGCATTCATAGAAATGAACGGTTTTCAGTTAGATGCTGCAACATCTGAAGTAAAACCAAAAGATTTCTTACCAGATGTATGGAAGGCTGTTGGTTGGAAAACGTTAAGTTGTGATGGTCATGATTTTATAAGTTTAATAAATACAATCGAGGAAGCATTAAAGGCAAAGGCTCCGGTAGTTATTTTTGCTAAGACAAGAAGAGGTATGGGATTCAAGGCGATAGAAAATACTGAAAAACAGAGGGCGAGTCCAGATGATGCAAAGAAGTACCTTACCAATGCGTGATACTTTCGGTAGATTATTAGCTGAATTGGGAGAGAAAAATAAAGATATGATAGTTATTACTGCAGATGTTGGAAACTCTACTAGAGCTATGTACTTTAGGGAGAAATTCCCAGACAGATATTTTAATGTAGGTATTTCTGAGCAGGATATGGTTAATTTTGCTGCGGGCTTATCGGTTACTGGTTTTAAACCAATAGTCGTTGGTTTTGCAATGTTTGTAATGAGAGCATGGGAGCAAATAAGAAACTCTATTGCTAGAATGAATTTAGATGTAAAAATAATGGTTACTCATTCTGGATATAGTGATAGTGGTGATGGTTCCAGTCATCAAGCCTTAGAGGATATAGCTTTAATGAGAGTGTTACCAAATATGAAAGTAATTATTCCGGCTGATTCGGAGGATGTAAAAAGGTCTTTACCAGTAGTAGTTAATGAACTTAGAGGCCCATTATATTATAGAATGGGAAGGGATTATACGCCAGTAATTACAGAAGGATTAGATTATGACTTTAAATTGGGCAAAGCTTACGTGTTAAGAGATGGAGAAGATTTAGCAATTATGGGTGCTGGAGTTGTTCTAGCTGATGCCTTAAAAGCTGCTGAGGAATTAGAAAAGATGGGTATAAGTGCTGCCGTTATAAATTTAATGAGTATAAAGCCTATTGACGAAGATTTAATAGAATATTATGCGAGAAAAACCGGGAGAATAATTACAATAGAAGAGCATTCTATATACGGTGGTATAGGTTCAGCTGTAGCTGAAGTTGTAGTAAAGAAGTATCCAGTACCAATGAGATTCATTGGTGCTATTACCTTTGGAAGATCTGCTAGGAGTGAGAGAGATTTACTTGATTTCTATGGTATAAATTATAAGTCTATCTTAAATGCGGCTATGGAATTAGTGAAGTGAATGAGTGCTGAAATTGATGAATTACGAAAAGAAATAGAAGCTATAGATAAACAAATATTAGAATTATTATCAAGAAGATTAAAAATTTCTGCTAAAATAGGAGAGATCAAGAGTAGAATAGGCAAAGATGTTACAGATGAGAAAAGAGAGCAGAAAGTCAGAGAGTATTGGTACAATTACGCTAGAAATTTAGGAATTCCAGATTCTATGGTAGAGAGTATTTTACCTATTTTATTTTCTTATTCAAAGATGGTTCAAATCAACCCTGGAAAAAAGAAAAACATTACAGTTGTTGGATATGGTGGAATGGCAAGATCACTAATTTCTTTGTTCTCGTTAGTTGGTCATAATGTGGTCGTAACTGGTAGAAACAAAGAGAAAGCTGAAAGACTAGCTTCTGAATTTAAAGTAGTTTATATGGACTTAGATTCTGCCTTAAATTGGGGAGAGTACATAATTTTAGCTCTTTCTCCTTCTTCTTTTGATTACATTCTAAGAATTTCACCTAAATTCACAAGTAAAGTAGTAATGGATATTTTTTCTTCTAAAAATGAGATTTTTAAAGAATTAGAAAAATTATCTGAAATTTATTCTTTCAATTATATCTCTACTCATCCACTATTTGGTCCTATAACTTATCCAGTAGGAGAAAGAATAGTGATTATTCCTTCAAAAACATCCAAAAATGTTAATGAAATAGTAAACTTCTGGAGAGAATGTGGACTAAATACAACTGTTTCCACAGTTGAAGAACATGAAAAAGCCATGGCTATAGTACAAGTTTTAGCTCATTTTTACATTTTAGGTTTACACAAGAGCATAGATGAATTAAGAAAGGAGCTAGGCATAGAAAATCTTTCCAATTTTTATACGACCAATTTTAAAGAATTAAATAAAATTATAGAAAAAGTAAGCAACATTCTTCCAGTAATTTTAGAAATACAAAAATCAAACCCTTATGCTTATAAAGTTAGAGATATAGGAGTAAACGAATTACAAAAAATAAAAGAAGAATTGGGTGGTTAAATGATTTTCATATTAAGAGAAAAAGCAGATTATTCTGTATTAAGAGAAAAATTACAAGATTCATCCGCCTCTTATAAGTTTCTAGATCTTTATGGTAAAAAAATTGTAGTAGCATGGCCAGACGAATATGTATCAAATATTATAGATCCAAGTATTGAAATAACAGTAAAGCCGAAAAAGCCTTATCAATTAGTGAGTAATGAATGGAAAAAAGAACCAACAAAAGTTAAAGTGAAAGATGCTGAAATTGGAGATAATAAAGTAATAGTGGCCGCTGGACCTTGTGCTGTTGAAAACGAAGAACAAGTTTTAACAGTTGCTAAGGCAGTAAAGAGGGCTGGAGCATCGATTTTAAGAGGCGGAGCATATAAACCTAGGACTAGTCCTTATTCTTTTCAAGGTCTAGGAGAAGAAGGTTTGAAGATATTGAAAAAAGCATCAGAAGAAACTGGTTTACCTATAGTTTCTGAGATTATGGATACTAGAGATATAGAAATTTTTAAAAAATATGTAGATATGATGCAAATAGGGGCAAGAAATGCACAGAACTTTGACCTACTAAAAGAGGTTGGAAAAGCTGGTTTACCTGTGCTACTAAAAAGAGGAATGGCAAATACTGTTGAAGAGTGGTTACTTACAGCTGAATATATATTATTAGAAGGGAATGGAAATGTAGTTTTATGTGAAAGAGGTATAAGAACTTTTGAAAAAGCTACGAGATTTACAATAGATATAGGAGGAATGGTTGCGGCTAAATTACAGACTCACTTACCAATTTGTGCTGATCCTAGTCATCCAGCAGGTAAAAGAGAACTCGTTCATTCATTAGCTTTAGCAGCAGTAGCTGCTGGTGCAGATATGTTACTTATTGAAGTTCATCCTCATCCAGAAAAAGCACTAAGTGATTCAGAACAACAATTAACCCCAGAGTCCTTTGAAGTATTAATGAATAGGATTAGGGCATTAGCTAATGCAATAGGTAGAACTGCATGAGGATAGTAAATGAGAATTTATGTAATAATGAGATTTCTATAGTAATTGGGAAAGGAGCCTTATCTGCATTAGAGGAATTAAAAGATAAGAAGGTTGCCCTTTTTTATTCACAAAAAATTGATCCCTCTAGAGTGAAGAGTCATCTGAAGAGTTTTATCGAAATACCAATTATTGACGGTGAAGATGCTAAAGATATTCAATATGCATTAAAGCTTGTGAAATTTCTTTTTGAAAATGGCTTTGATAGAGGAGATTATGTTATTGCTTTAGGTGGTGGTACAGTAACAGATGTGGTAGGTTTTGTTGCGTCTATCTATATGAGAGGGATAAATCTAATCAATATTCCAACTACTCTTCTAGGTATGGTAGATGCGGCTATTGGTGGAAAGACCGGTGTAAATTTTGAAAACGTGAAAAATGTTTTAGGTACATTTTATCAGCCAATTATGATAATATCAGATTTAAATTTTTTAGAAACTCTTCCATTAGAAGAGATAAAGAAGGGCTTAGCTGAAGTTATTAAATATGGTTTAGTTCTAGATAAAGATCTATATGATTATCTGGCTATGAATAAAGAGAAGATTTTTGCTAAAGACGAAAGTGCGTTAGAGGAAATTATATATAAATCAAGTGTAGATAAGTTTTCTGTAGTAAAGGCTGATGAAAGGGAGACAAAAGGTATTAGAATTGTATTAAATTTTGGTCATACAATAGGTCATGCTATAGAAGCTGGAAGTAACTTTACTGTACCCCATGGATATGCTATATCTGTTGGCATGGTTTGCGAAGCTAAAATGGCTGAAGAAGTAGGATATGCTGAAGAAGGAGTTGTAGAGGATGTTACATGGATATTGTCTCAATATGAATTACCTCTTACCGTGGACTCTCTTAATGCTAAGATTGATGTTAAGAAAGCCATTGATGCAATTACAAAGGATAAAAAAGTAAGAGGTGGATATGTAATGATGCCTTTTCCAACTAGGATAGGTGATTGGAAAAGAGTAGATGTACCGATAGAAACTTTAAAGGGGTTTGCAGAGCAATGCTTGAGATAAATTATGATACGAAACTTTTAGGTGTAGTTGGCGAAAATATATCATACACATTATCACCAGCGATACACAATTATTCTTTTCAAGAATTAGGTATTAATGCTGTTTATTTAGCATTTGATATAAAAAGTGATGAATTTAAAGAAATATTCCCTGGGTTAGTTAAAATAGCATATGGTTTGAATATTACTATACCTTATAAGGAAATTGCAATAAAATATGTAGAAGCTCAGAGTGAAGCAAAAAGAATTGGTGCAATAAATACTATTTTTAATGGCAAAGGATATAACACAGATTATATTGCAATTAAGAGTTTGGTACAAGAAAGAATAGATAAATTTGAAACGTGTACTATATTCGGTGCTGGTGGGGCAGCTAGGGCAGCTATTTTTGCTTTACATGATTTAGGTTGCTCAATTAATGTTATAAATAGGAGTAAAGAGAAAGCTGAAAAATTAATAGAAGAGATGAGGGATAAAAACATAGAAATAAAAATTAGATATAATTGCAAAAGTGATATAATAGTTAATTCGACTCCTAATCCAGATTTTGTTCCAGATGAGTGTGTTAATAGTAAATTAGTAATCGATTTTGTCTATAAACCAGTCATAACTTCATTGATCAAGAGGGCTCAGAATAAGAATATAAAAACAATAAACGGTATCGAAATCCTTGTAAGGCAAGCAATGGAAGCTGAAAAAATTTGGTTTGGAAAATCATTAGAAGATGAAGAAGTGGTGAATTATCTTTATGCCAGGAAACTCATTTGGTGAATTATTTAGAATAACAACTTTCGGAGAGAGTCATGGTCCTATGGTTGGTGTCGTGATAGATGGAGTACCAGCAGGATTACCAATAAAAAAAGAAGACATAGAATTTGAATTGTCCTTTAGGAGACCTGGTAGACAATTCGTTACTGGTAGAAGAGAAAAAGATGAACCAGAAATTGTTAGTGGGGTTTATAACGGAAGAACAACAGGTGCTCCTATTACTATTTTGGTTAAAAATACTGATGTTATCTCATCCTTATATGAAGAAATACATTACAAGCCTAGACCTGGTCACGCTGATCTCCCTTATATTATGAAATACGGGTTTGAAAATTGGGATTATAGAGGTGGTGGAAGGGCAAGTGCAAGAGAAACAGTTGGTAGGGTAGCTGCGTCTGCAATAGCAAAGAAGTTATTAATGTTAACTGATACATGGATTGCCGGGCATTTAAAAAGCCTAGGATATGTTGAATTGAATGAACCGGTAACTTTTGAAGAGGTTTTATGTTCAAAGTACAGTCCAGTTAGAGCTAGTAAGAAGTGGTTAGAGCAAAAATATGAAGAATTAGTAAAGCAAGCTACAGTAGAGGGTGATAGTTGGGGAGGAATAGCTGAAATAATAGTTAGAAATCCACCAATAGGCCTCGGAGAACCAGTATTTGATAAACTTAAAGCTGATTTGGCTAAAGCTCTATTATCTATTCCAGCCGTAATGGGATTTGAATATGGACTAGGATTCAATGCAGCGAAGATGAAAGGAAGTGAAGCAAATGATGAAATAATAAAGAAAGGAGATAAATACAGATGGAAATTTAATAATTCTGGAGGTATTTTGGGAGGTTTATCTACTGGAGAGGATATAGTGGTTCGTTGCGCATTTAAACCTACTAGTTCCATAAGAAAACCCCAGAAAACAATAGATTTAAGGACTGGAGAGGAGACTACGATTTCTGTGATTGGAAGACATGACCCGGCTGTAGCCATTAGGGGTGTTTCCGTAGCTGAGGCAATGGTCTCTTTAGTTATTGCTGATCATGCAATGAGAGCGGGATATATTCCTACAGTAAGGATTTCAGATGATCAAATAAAAATAATAGAGGAAAGATGGAATAAGTATATTAGCTTATGCAAACCTACGCAGGTATCTCAGTAGTTAACGCTTTACCTAGCTGGTATGGTTCGTCAATGGCAGTAAATTTAACAGTTAGTGTAAGCATAAAAGAGGCAGAAAAATGCAAAAAGAATGATATACTTATAGATACTATTCTGAATTTCTTTCATGAAAAATATGGAATTCCATGCCTAGATATAAATGTAGAGTCACAAATACCAGAAAAAAGTGGTTTAAAAAGTAGTAGTGCTGTATCAACTGCATTAATTGGTGAAATATCTAAAAAGTTCGGAATAGAGATTGATGTTCCTAAATATTCAGCTATTTTATCATTAAAAGCTGGTGTTTCATACACTGGGGCTTTAGATGACGCAACATCATCATATTATGGTGGTGTTAGTTT
The DNA here is from genome assembly GCF_009729055.1 of Sulfurisphaera ohwakuensis. Taxonomy (GTDB): domain Archaea; phylum Thermoproteota; class Thermoprotei_A; order Sulfolobales; family Sulfolobaceae; genus Sulfurisphaera; species Sulfurisphaera ohwakuensis. The sequence goes on from NZ_CP045484.1 coordinate 2,249,536, forward strand.
CACTTATAATAAAGAATTTAAAATAATAGATATAAAAGATCCTCCAGAATTATCTGCAATTATATTGCCTAGAGGGGGTAGAAATATTAAGATAGATTTACAGTATCTTAAAAAATATAGATTAATATTCGAAGAAATATTTAGAGTATCTAGACAAAATATTGTTTTAGGCATGAAGTTAAATGGAATTCTTGTAGCAAATATTTTAGGTTATGATATAAATGAAATAGAAGTAGCACTTAAAAAAGGTGCTTTAGCAGCTGGAATAACTGGAAACGGTCCTTCAATATTCGCGGTAACAAAAATAGGTGAAGAAGGACCTATTGTAGACGCTTTATCAAAATTCGGAAACGTAATTGTAACGAGGTCTGTAGGGTATGTTAGTAGAGATTAACCCTTCAAAAATTTATGGGAAAGTTAAAGCCCCTCAGTCAAAAAGTTTTGGAATAAGACTAGTGCTATATTCATTATTAAAAGAAAGTAAGCTAGACAACTTAATATCTTCTGATGACGTTAATGTGGCTATTAATGTTGTTAAACAGCTAGGAGTTAGTGTTGAGGGCACTTACTTTAAGAGGGAAAAAGAGCTTGTAACCCCAAAATTTTTGTATTTCGGTGGTTCTGCAACGACATTAAGGATGAGTATACCAATACTTTCTATTTTAGGTGCGGATACAATAATTGATGGAGATGAAACTTTGAGAAAAAGACCATTAAATGCTATTATTAAGGCATTAGAGGGTAGTGTTTCTTTTTCTTCGTCATCACTTCCGACAAAAATTAGTGGAAAGCTTAAGGAGAATTTTGTACGAATAGAAGGTGGAGAAAGTAGTCAATACATATCTGGATTCATCTATGCTTTTTCATTAGTAGGTGGTGGAGAAATAGAAATAATTCCACCTATATCCTCTAAGAGTTATATTTATCTCACAATCGAATTAATAAATAGTCTAGGCGGAAATGTAAAGATGAAAGGAAATAAAATATACGTTGAAAAGGGAGATTTCAAACCTTATATAGGTAAAGTTCCAGGAGATTATGCTTTAGCTTCATTTTATGCTTCCTCCAGTATAGTTTCTGGAGGGGAAATTGTAATCGAGGACGTTTATGAGTTGCCTAATTTTGATGGAGATCATTCTATAGTTAATTTTTATGAGATGATGGGGGCAGAATCTTATGTTAAAGATAATAAATGGATTGTAAAGAGTAGTGAAAAGTTAAACGGTATTGAGGTCAATGTTGATGATTATCCCGATTTAGCTCCTTCTATTGCATCATTAGCTCCTTTTTCGTCTTCACCTACAGTTATAAAGGGTATAAAGAGACTTAAGACAAAGGAAAGTAATAGAGTTGTAACTATTTCAGAAACATTATCAAAATTTGGAGTAAAGGTAGAATATGATGAGGACAAAATCATTATTTATCCTTCTAAAGTTAAAGCTGGGCATGTAATTTGTCCTAATGATCATAGGATAGCAATGTTAGCATCAGTTTTATCTTTTAAGTCTGGTGGCATAATTGAAAAAGCAGAATGTGTAAATAAGAGCAATCCAAATTTCTGGAAAGATTTAATTTCCTTAAATGGGAGAATAATAATAAGATGACTTTTGTTGTAGCATCTCTACCAGTACGTAGTGAAAAGGATTTAGATAAAATTCCGCGATTATTAGATGCTGATTTTGTTGAGCTAAGATTAGATTACTCCACTTCTCTTCCAGAAATACAAGTTATTGAGAAGTATAAAGATAGAGTAATTGTGACTATAAGAGATGTAAATGAAGGAGGAATAAACAAAATAGACCCAGAAATAAAAGCGAAATATTTAATAGAATTAAATAAGAGAAATATACTATATGATGTTGAGGCTAAATTCGCTAAAAAATATAATATCCCGACTAGTAATAAAATTGTTTCAATACATTATCTAGATAGGGTTCCTTCTTACTCAGAAGTTTTTGAGTCACTAAGAGATTTCATAGAAGAAAGTTTTCTATTAAAAGTTGCTATAATTGGAAAAGATGGATATAAAGAGCTTTTATCAAAACTTCTTGAGCTAGAGAAAATAGCTGTAATGCCTATTGGTGTCAATCCTTTAGAGAGAATAGCGTTTTCAATTTTGGGATCTAAACTGATTTATGGACATGCAGGCGAAGAAACTGCTAAGGGTCAATTTCATTATAAAGTTGCTAAGCAAATCCTGGATTACTTAACTTCAATCTCTATTTCGTCTCCTTCAATTTTAACTGGATAAAGTTTTATAGGATTTTTAGTTGCACCCTTTATAGCTCTTCCGTCCTTCAGAGAGAAATGAGTGAAATGACACTGACATATAAGTTCTTCCCTTATTACTACACCTACTTTTGATAAGTCGCATCCTAGATGCGGACATCTACTATCTAATGCATAGAAATTATTTCCACCTAAATATATTATTAGTATATCTTTACCATTAATAATAATTTTCTTTTTCTCTCCAACTTTGAAATCAGATTTTTTTAATCTCACAAATTATGAATATAGTTTAAATCCTTTAACCCTAATTCTCTAAATTGTAGTAATATCCCTTTTAAGTTACTAAGTATTTATAATATTTCTTCAACTTTCATATGCAAAGTATTTATAATGTCAAAATCATATTATATGATAGATAGAAGAGGTGTAATAAGTTGAGTATAAATGAGGAAAGGCTACTAAATAAGATTGACTATAGGATAATAGAAATAAAGAATATTTCACCATCTGCAGAAGTCAGAGCAATAGTAATAACCAACAAACAACCATCAACCGAAATAGTAAATGATATTTCAACTATTGCAAAAGTAGAACTTATAATGCCATTCCTTTCTACGGTTAAAGTAAAGGCAAAAGCTAAAGATTTACTTACTTTGGCTGAAAAGGATTACGTTAAATTCATTATGTTAGAAGAAGTTTTAGCTAAGCTTGAAGAATTTTAAAAAGTGGAGTTAAGAGATTGGCAAAAGCAATTAAAAGATAAAGTAATAAATGCTGTCAAAGAAGGTTTTTTAGTCGCATTAAACTCCCCTACGGGGAGTGGTAAAACACTTTTTTCTCTCTTAATTGGTCTTAATACTAAGGGTAGAGTGATCTTTGTAGTTAGAACGCATAATGAATATTTTCCAGTATATAGGGATGTAAAGAAAATTGATCCTTCTCTAAAATTTTCGTTTGTTATAGGTAAGCCTAGTGCTTGTCCCTTTGCAACTAAGGATGTAGATACTGAAGATATTAATTGCAAATACTGTGAGATAAAAAATGCTATAGAAGTTAAAATAGATAAATCCCCTTTTGAGAAACTTAAAGAATTAAAAGAAAATGCTATAAAAGAAGGGTTCTGTCCCTATTATTCTCTGTTGGAATCAGCAAAGGAAGCTGATATCATTACAATAACGTACCCTTATTTTTTTATTGAAAAATATCTTAGTTTACTTGATATTAACTTAGAAGAGTATTTCATAGTAATAGATGAAGCTCATAATATAGATAGAGTAAGTGAAATCGAGGAAAGAACACTAAGTGAATTTATTCTCTCAATGGCAATAAAACAGAGCAAGAGCGAAGAAGTAAGAAGGATATTAGATAGACTCATAAAAGAGTTAAAAACTCTAACTTATCAAGATGAAAAATATATAAAATTAGATAAAGTGCCTGAGTTGTCAGATGAGGAACTCTCACTGTTAGTTGATGAGTACGAAGAATTAAGAAAAGAGGCAATAAAATCGAAAAGTGTATCTAGAATCTATCTGGGCTCTGTGATTCGTTTTTACGCTACTTATTCTACTGGAAATTTTATACCTTTTTCTTTTTCTAATAAAATTGTCCTAAAAACACTAGAGCTAAACCAATATTACAACTTACTAAATGATGAAAATCTTTCTATTTTATTAATGTCCGGTACTTTACCACCAAAGGAATACTTAGAGAAAGTACTAGGAATTTCTAGAAAAATTTTATATATAGACGTAGAGAAAGAAGTAAAGAAAAAAGTAACAGGCAGTTATCAATGTAAAATAGCGATAGATGTGACTTCTAAATACGATCTAAGAAGTGAAGCAATGTGGAAAAAATATTCCTCGTATTTGCTAAAAATTTATTATCAAGCTAGAAATCATGTGTTAGCAGTATTTCCATCTTATCAGATAATGGAAAAAGTAATGAGTTATGTTAATGTAAATAAAATCTTAGAAAATGAAGGAACAAGAATTGATGATGTTATAAAAATAGTTAAAGAGAGTAGACAAAAATATATAATAGCTGGCGTAGGAAGAGGAAAAATAACTGAGGGTGTAGAGATAACGGATAATGATAGAAGTTTAATTTCAGATGTAGTCTTAGTTGGTGTCCCTTATCCCCCCGAAGATGATTATATGAAATTACTTTCTAAGAAAATTTCAGAAAAACTAGGAGGAAAAGAGAAAGAATATCTAATAATGATACCGGCTTTAATTACTGTAAAACAAGCTATAGGTAGGTCTATAAGAAATATAAATGATACTGCATTAGTTTGGTTACTAGATAAACGATATGATTCCTTATGGTGGAAGAAAAACCTAAATTGCTTTAATTCAACAAAAATAAGGCTATGAAAGTAGAAATATTTACTCACAAGAATTGTATTGAGTGTAATTTTCTAATTGAATTTTTAGAAAATAAAGGACTCTTGAGTAAGGTAACGATAATTGATACAGAACTTTACCCATTTTTAGCATTTGAGAGAGGAGTAATTTCCACTCCGTCAATATTTGTTGATGGAAAGTTAATATTTGCTGGTGTTGTTGATTATGATGAGTTACTAAAGATATTATCTGGAGAAAAAGTAAGTGTAAAAATAAATAAAGAAGAACTTATCGACAAACTAATGTTTGGGATAATTAATTCATTCGCTGCAACGGCTTGGTTATATGTTAATAAAGATTTTGACGCTCTAATGGCTCAAAAGGATTTTGTATTTGCCATAACTGGGTTAGCACTAATAAGTGAAAGTGAAGCTGAGGAAATGTATAATTATCTTAGGAATGTTATTGTAAAGGAAGGAGATATTTATTTCGAGAAATGGAAGGATACAATGAAAAGAGTAATTTCATCCAACTTTATCAGGGAACTATATTGGTTATATGAGAAGAAGTTGCAGAAAGAATATGTAATGTCAAAATATCCTATTGAAGTTTTTGCACATTGGCTTATGGTTAGAGGAGGTGCAGTGGGTAGAGTTGGTTTAAGGATTCATCCTCTTAGTGAAAAAGAAATTATAACACGCATTAGTGAAGTTTATATTTATTTATTCAATAATTACGATAGTTTATGGGATAAAGTAATTAAAGAACAAGAAGAAATTCGTAAATCAAATAAAGAGCAAGTTAGATTCTTAAATTTTTAAACACTCAATACTAATATGAAGTATGTCACAACAATTAAAACTAGATCTAAGAGGTAAGCCTTGTGAAGAATATATTTTAGAAATATCAAAAATTCTAGTATCTATGAGAGCAGGAGACGTATTAATTGTTATAGCAGACCAAGATAGGATAATTTGTACGCATCAGCTTTTAAGAAATTCCCCTAGATATCTTTTCAAGGGCGATATAGTTGGTGACCATGCTGAAATTACGATAAGACGATTAAGATAAACTAAGAACTTAAAATAAATTTTATTCTTTTGTGTTAATTCCTACACGGATTTTATTTCCGTTAATTTCCGCTTTAAATCCTTTTTTATTTAAAAGGGCTATAATAAAGTTAGCATAATTTTCATTAATACCAATATCACTTAGATTTATTTCACCAGTTTCCAAAATTTGTGGCAATAAAGTATCTACTAATTCGCTTAACTGTGTTAGAGTATCTTTATTGCTAGCCAATTCTATAGCCTCCTTTAATTCAGAAATTGAACTATATAACCTGGATATTTTTTCACAATAAGGCATTTCTGGAGTTTGAAGAGTCTGTATTTCTATGTTGATTAGACTTATCATATTATCTATTTCTGTGCTCTTATAAATAGATGATATAGTTTTTAAAGTATTCTGTAATTCTATTAGCTCTACTAGAAGAAAGTTGTTTATTTTTTCTAGTAATTTAGTTGCATTTCCCACTTTGTTTATAGTGAATGGTTGTAATGGGATATCTGCTAAAGATTTCTTTATCTCATAACTTTCTTCCTCGGTGAAAAGCTGGATAACCTCTAATGCTTTACTAGCACATAAGTCTAATTTTTTATTTAGAATTTGAATATCCATATTATTTAATCTTTCACTGATATAATTCATATTAATAATGTTCAATTTATCTAAATTTACTCCGATTGTCTTATTTGTATTTTCAACAAATGTATTTAGAAAGTTAGTTGCTAAAATTATGTTTGTTTCAATTGTTTGTTTTAGATGTCTATAAAAATCTATAAACTGTTCTAATTTTATTTCTTCCTTTGGATACTCAATTTCTGATAAATTTATCCCAATTTTCTTTAGTTTCAATGTAAAATCATTATATCCTCTTATTTTGTCGAAAATTAAGTTGTTAATTTCTATCGTTAAAATTCTTTTCTGGCTAAGTAACTCGTCATTTACCTCACTAAGGCAATTTATATTTTTACATTCATTCAGTTTATTTTGTATAGCAGATATAGAACTAAAAGTTCCATCTATAATTTTAATTAAATCTCCTCCTTCTTTTCCTATTTCACTTCTTAAAGAATATAATACTGCCTGTATATTCTTTATCTCTTCATTAATTCTATTTTTTAAATTAGCTGTAGCTTCTCTGTTTTCATTTATAGTTTTAGTAAAGTTAATTACTCTATCTATTATATTTATAGCTAAACTTAAAATAATACCATAAAAGAAATATGGAGAATTAAAAAGAGTAGAAAAGTAATAAGCAGAAATAGTAATAGGAATAATTCCAACTACGCTATAAAATTTTGAGTTAATTGAATATAGAATTGAACCTATTAAAATTAATATGATCGATTCGAGAATTACATGATTATTAAAATTTACGGTAAGTAAATAGATGAAGGGTAAAAAGGAAAATATTCCATCTACATAAGATTCATTGAATGAAACACCAGAATAATATAGGATAGCTGCTATGGTTGGATTAAAGTTCTGAAGAATTAAGTTCCCAGCTGTTATCAAAGACCTAGAATTTCTTCTTATCGCTAAATGTATTAAAGGAATGATAAATAAAAAAACTAGTAAGAAAGCTATTTTTTCTATGTTAGGAAAAGAGATTATACCATTAATAATTTCTTCAAGTAAATTAAGATTAGATACAACTATTGACGAAATTATTAAAACTGGTAGTAAAATATTCTCTATTAGAAATGATATTGCAAATACCAAACCTAGTGTAATATACGCAAAATTTAGGTTTGTGAAATGTAATGCAATATAAAAACTTAGCACACCATTAATTATCATTATTATGATCTTCTTAGTTAATTCTTTAGCGTCATTAATTAAGATACTCATTTCAAAATAAATATAATAGTAGAACATAAATAAATTTTATTAGTTCAATTTAACGTATTATAGTTTTCTCTTCTGTAAAAAATCTAAAAAGTGTTGCTAAACTCTATCATAAAAGAACAGTTTTTCATATAATTATTGACAAATAATCATAACGTTTATAAAGTTTAGGGGTTCAAAGGGGGCGAAAAACCTCGCCTTTTAAGGCGGGGATGGATAGCCCCCTTTGTAGAAATATTTTTTAATCCACTCTCGAACATTTTATTAATGCCCAACGTAGGGTTCCGCTTTCGTGCATATGCTGACGATCAAACAATTAGGGCGTTAAAAGCCCAGTTGAGGTTAGCATGTGAGATGTACAACACCCTACGCTGGGCAGATATCTATTTCTACCAAAGGGACGGAAAGGGTCTTACACAAACGGAGTTAAGACAACTCGCTCTAGATCTAAGAAAGCAAGATAAGGAGTACCAACAACTCTACTCACAAGTAGTACAGCAAATTGCCGATCGTTATTACGATGCTAGGGATAGGTTCTTCAAAGGTCTAGCACACTTTCCTAAGGAGAAGAAACCCCATAAGTACTACTCTCTTGTTTACCCACAAAGTGGATGGAAAATACTTGAGAGCAGGGAAATAAGGACTAAGAGTAGGAAGAATAAGAAGAAGCTGGTGTTATTGAGGTTATCAAATCTCGGCGTGTTTAAGGTCATTGTTCATAGGGACTTCCCGCTTGACAAAGTAAAGAGGGTGGTAGTTAAACTAACACGTTCAGAGAGAGTGTACATCTCCTTCATGGTTGAAGGTGTTGGATTCTCTCAACTCCCAAAGACTGGTAAGGTAGTTGCAATAGATGTTGGGATAGAGAAACTCCTAACCACGAGTGATGGATTCTATTTCCCTAACTTGAGACCTTATGAGAGGGCACTTGAGAAGATAAGGAAACTCCACAAGGTTCTCTCGAGGAAAGAGTTCTTGTCGAAAAATTGGTTTAAAGGAAAAGTGAAGTTGGCTAGGGGTTATGAACACTTCAAGAACTTGAGGGAAGATCTTTACATGAAGTTGGGTAAGTGGTTCGCACAACATTATGACGTTGTAGTAATGGAGGATATAGATGTTAAACAACTGGTGGAGGAGTCAGAAAGGAAGTTGAGGATGAGGTTACACGATGTTGCATTCCATGAGTTGAAGAGAATACTAGAATATCAGTTGGAAAAATATGGAAAGAAACTGTTGTTAATAAATCCAGCATATACTTCAAAGATGTGTGCCAAATGCGGGTACGTAAAGAAAGAGTTAACTTTGACTGACCGTGTGTTCAGCTGTCCTAAGTGCGGTTGGGTTACTGATCGTGACTATAACGCTTGCTTAAACATGTTGAAGAGATCGGGGTGGGAGCCATCCTTAGTGCCTGTGGAGCTCTACCCTCTACCCGTAGCGAAAAGCTACGGGCAAGGTGGGGCTATGAAGCAGGAAGCTCCGCCCTTCAGGGCGGGGTAGCTCACAACATCCTAGAAGCCTTGCCTTTTTAAGGCGAGAATAGTTAGCCCCCTTATATTCATATACCCCTTTGTTGAAACATTTTTTAGTGATGTTAGTGACGCTCTTCCCAGATCGATTGAGGGCTTAATGGGACTGTGGGAGGAGCACCTATTATCTCTCCTCTCTTCCACGGGATCAGAGGCATTCTGTGTTGGATCCCCTATTCTAATCTTGGGGTGGTCTCTGCCCCACTCGACTTCCCACCAAATGAGAGATATATAACCCCGAATTGATGGTGACAACAATGAGCCACTTCATAGAGGAACCTATATAGGCCCATGTGGTAACCTTAGCTGACACTACGTTTGAAATTCAACAGAAAGATTTATTACTGAACGCTCTCACCTCTATGAGGTGTTGAGGAAGAAGATTAAGTAGTATAAAAATTTTGAACAACTGTTTTAGGATTCTCAATAATTTATGTGATTCTGAGATAAGAAGAACAACTATTGTGATATTATCCTAACTTATTTTAATATTTAAATGCAGATTAACTGTATTTTCCTTTTGTTACGTGTATAAGATTGTATAATAGCCATCATTAAATAAAGGAAGAAAATTCTTAATAATAACATTTTTCTATATTTCTATTGAAGAGTCCATATATTAGCTCGTCATTTATACAACTAAAATCAAATTAGTATTTAGTAGTTATTCTAAATAAGATATTTAATCTACTATCCAAAATCTCTTTTATGGCAATACAAATACAATTCAAAAAGTACGAATTACCTCCACTACCATATAAGGTAGATGCATTAGAACCATATATAAGTAAAGATATTATAGATGTTCATTATAATGGACATCATAAAGGCTATGTCAACGGTGCAAACTCATTTTTAGAGAGGCTAGAGAAGATAATTAGAGGTGAAATCACTTCTGGACAATATGATATACAAGGGTTATTAAGAGGACTAGTATTCAATATTAATGGACATAAGCTTCATGCATTGTACTGGCAGAACATGGCTCCAGCTGGTAAGGGTGGAGGAAAACCTGGTGGTGCTTTAGCAGATTTGATAGATAAACAGTATGGTAGTTTTGATAAATTCAAGCAGTTATTCACAGAAGCAGCTAATAGCTTACCAGGTACTGGTTGGACAGTCTTGTATTATGACACGGAGTCCGGTAATTTAGAAATAATGACATTCGAGAACCATTTCCAGAACCATATAGCTGAATTACCAATAATATTGATATTAGATGAGTTTGAGCACGCGTATTACTTACAGTATAAGAATAAGAGAGCTGATTATGTGAACGCATGGTGGAATTTAGTAAATTGGGATGAAGCAGATAAAAAATTGCAGAAATATCTTAATAAGTAATTTTTTTATCTTTGTATCCTATATTTCTTATGGTCTCAGCTATAGTATTAGCTGGAGGATATGCAACTAGATTAAGACCTTTAAGTCTCACAAAACCTAAAGCTCTTTTACCCATTTTGGATAAGCCTCTTTTGGATTATATTTTAGATTCATTAGAAATAGCTGGAATAAATGAGGTATATTTATCCCTTCGTGTTATGGCAGATAAAATTTTGTCTCATATTGAAGGTGAAAATAGAAAAGTAATTCCAGTAATAGAGAAAGAGAGACTAGGAGATGCAGGACCATTAAAATTGATCTCACAAAGATATAATCTATCTGATGATGTTCTTGTAATATACGGGGATATTTATAATGAATTGGATATAAAATCATTACTTAGATTTCACGAAAAAGAAGGTTGTGATGCAACTATAGTAGGAAAACCTGTAGAAGATCCTAGAAGATATGGTGTTTTAATAACGGAGGGAGAACGCTTAGTACAAATAATAGAAAAACCAAAGAATCCAGTATCTAATCTTATAAATGCTGGTATATATGTATTTAAGAAAAAAGTATTAGAAAAAATAGATGGACAAAGTATAGCTAAGAATTTTTTACCAAAACTTCTATCTGATAATACTTGTATAGCTGTTTATAAATATGATGGATTATGGATGGATATTGGAGTACCATCAGATTACATAAGAATAAATTTACAACTTTTATCTTTAAAATATCCTAAGGGATATATTAATGAAGAAGCAAAAGTAAGTGAAAAAGTTAACCTAATTCCACCTTATTATATAAGTAGTGGCGTAAATATAAGTGAGGACTCATTCATATTTAATAGTATTATTGGTAAGAATACGTCCATTGGTAATGGTGTTTATATAGACCAAAGTATATTAATGGAAGATGTTAAAGTCGATAGTTTTAGTTATATTAGAGATAGTATCTTAGGTGATAAAGATAATTTAGGAAAATGGGTTAGATTAGATTCAGTTATTTTGGGTGATGAGGTAGTAATATATGATGGTGTATTTGTAAATAGAGATACAATAATTTTACCCTATAAAGAAGTTAATGAGTCCGTATACGATAAGGGAAAAATAATATTGTGACTCTACTCTCTTCTTTTAATACTCTAGAGATATTATGTGAGAAAACTTCTGCTATCACTATTAATCATTTTAATATTTGTAGTATTATCTACCACGGTAACTAATAGTTATGTATTAAAGATAATTATTAAAGGACCCGTGGAAGTCTTAGTAATTACCAATGACTCATCGATTTTCCTACATAATTCTACTCTCCTAACTTTTAATAGAAGTGTAATAATTTCAGTTTCTCCTTTAAATCCAGGTTACTATGTGGAGATAAATGGGACAAGGTACATCGAATACACTAGAGCTATAAATAGTTCTGAAACACTTAATATTACAGCCATACCAGAATTTGTAAAAGTTTCTTTAAATCTTAATGGATCTGGAAATATTAGAGTAACTTTTAGTAATGGGTCTTCGATTATAATGAATAAATCAACAGAGTTTTATGCTTTAAATAATTCTCTTCTTTATATTTACTCATCAAAAACTATGTTTATTAACAATATTACTACAAATTTTTATATTCTAGCTCTTAATAATAATATAACGTTAAATATAACTTTCCTTAATGATAAAAGCTCAAGTGCGGATAACGTATCTAATTCTCAGGGATTTATTGGTATAGGACTTGGTTTAATAGCTTTATCATTCTATTTGTTTCTTAAAAAGAGACAACAATAATCCAAATAAATTTATTCTAATACATCATTAAAATATGTTAATGAATAGATTAAAAGAAAGTAAAAGTGCATTTCTTTTACAAGCTGTGAATAGTCCTATTGATTGGTATCCTTGGGGAGAGGAAGCTTTTGAGAGAGCTAAAAAAGAAGATAAACCAGTACTGGTTGATGTTGGTGCTTCTTGGTGTCACTGGTGTCATGTAATGGACGAAGAAACTTATAACGATCCAGAAGTCGTGAAAATAATAAATGAAAATTTTGTTGCGATAAAAGTAGATAGGGATGAACTTCCAGATTTAGATAGAGAGCTACAAAATCTAGTAAGCGCAATCACCGGAGAATCTGGTTGGCCATTAACAGTATTTATGACACCAGATAAGAAAGTGTTTTTCGGAGGAACTTATTTCCCTCCAGAAGATAGATACGGAAGAATTGGTTTTAAGAGACTTTTAAGAGAAATTCTGAGAGTATGGAAAGAAGATAGAGAAAAGATATTAGAAGTTGTTAAGGCTACTTCATCTTTGAAACTGCAATTTAATACTATGACTCCAGAATGGGAAGTAATAGAAAACTCTATTTCAAGTATTGTTTCTGTTTATGATTTCGAGAATGGTGGACTTCAAGGAGAAATGAAATTTCCGCATCCCACAGTAGATGAGCTTTTACTAGGTTACTCTTTTTATACTGGTAGTGATACGGAAAGAAAGCTTTCTCTCTTTACTTTGAAGAAAATGTTCTATGGAGGAATATTCGACCAAGTTGGTGGTGGTTTTCACAGATATACGGTGGACAACGAATGGTATGTTCCTCATTTTGAAAAATTACTTATAGATAATGCTGAGCTTTTATTAGACTATTTACAAGCATACCAACTAACACAAGATTCAGACATATACGACTGTTTGAGACTTATGTATAATTTTCTTGTTAGAGATATGAAAATTGAAGGAGGTTTTGCAAACAGTCTTGACGCTGATTCTGAAGGTATAGAGGGTTATTATTATACATGGACTGAAGGAGAATTTTCTGATGCGTTAAAAGGTGAAGATATTGATTTTTGGTTGAAATTCTTTAATTTAAAGCTAGGTAAAGAGGTAGAAGGAAGAAAAGTCTTAAGGAGGACTATAGACTCCAGAGATCTTGCAAAATATTATTCTGTGGAAAAATTAAACGAAATAAGGAATAAACTTCTAGAGTATAGAGAGAAGAATAGGAAAAAGCCTTTTAGGGACGAGAATTTATATACCTATCCTAATTCTAGGGTAGCAGAAGCTTTACTATATACTTATCCAATACTAAAAGCTGGATTAAATGATGCATTAGAAATTGTAAGTAAGTTAAGCAAGAACATTACAAGAAGACTTGAAGGAGGCAAAGAAGGATTACTGGAAGACTATGCGTCATCTACTTTAGCACTAATAGCTGCTTATGAGGTAACTGGAAATGATAAGTATAAAGATATGGCTTTATCCCTTTCACAAACACTAAAAGATAAAGAGGGTTATGTGCTCGATTCCCCTAATGAGTCACCAGAATCATTAAGGCTGAAAGCTCTCATTAAGCTCTCTCAAATAACGGAGGAAAAAATAGACGTAAAAATTTATGAAAGTTCTCCTGCTTTTACTTCTGGTGTTTTGTTTAGTGTAATGAGCTTTCTTAAAGGAGTAGCCCATATAGTTATTGTAGATGAAAAGGATGGCAAAGCTGAAGGGTTACATGATACAGCTTTAACCTTATATTATCCGATGAAGGTTGTAGAATTAATAGATGATTCAAAGAAAGACTACCTCCCGTCATATATGCGTTCTATGATAAATTATAATAAAGGGATAAGTAGAGCCTTTGTATGTATAGGAAATAAATGTAGTATGCCTATAATATCTGGGGATAAATTAAAAACATACCTAGGTGGGGTAAGATGAGACTAAAAGGAAGACGCGTATTAATTGTTGGAGTGAGCAAAGGATTAGGCTATGCTCTTGCATACTTTCTACTTAAGGAGGGAGCCAGTGTTATAATTAATTCTCGTAATGAAGAGAAACTAAAAGAAATAAAGAAGAGTCTAGAGAGTATAGGTGAGATAACTTATGTTGTCGGAGATGTATCAACGCTGGAAAAGGCTAGGGAAGTTGTTGAAAAGGCTGGTAATTTTACTGACTTAGTTGTAACTGTTGGAGGTTACATAGAAGACACTGTAGAAGATTTAAAAGGTTTAGATGAGATGATAAATAGCCATATTAAAATTCCTTTATATGTTATACATTCTTCCTTAAATAAATTAAAAGAAGGTTCAACTATAGTCTTAGTCTCAGCAATTAGGGGTATTTATACAGCTTATCCTACACAACTTTCTTATGCTGTTGGAAAGGCAGGTTTAGCTAAAGAAGTTGAAATTTTAGCATCTGAATTGCTGAGTAGAGGAATTAGGGTTGTAGGAATTGCTCCAAGTTTTATAGATGGAGACTTTGTACCAGATAGGGACTGGAAGAAATTGAGGAAGCTTGGCGATTTTAAAGCTCCTCCCGAAGATTTTGCAAGGGTTATCGTTTGGTTATTAACTGAAGAGGCTGAATGGGTTAATGGTGTTGTTATACCAGTAGATGGTGGTGCTAGACTAAAATTATAAGTGTAGATTTTCCGATAAAACCAAGTTGATTATCTACCTTTTTTATTTCGATCTCTATTTTACCATGTATAAATGGGATAAAAATTTTCTCCCCTTCATATATAGGTTGTTGAAATAAAATTTTCCTTATATAATCTTCTAATCCATCTATTCTTAAAGGCGTTTTTATAACTACTTCTCTAGACTCTTCTATCTTCTTTGGTTCAACCTCAGCTTCATCTTCCCCTGATATAAAAAGTCTACTAATTCCTATCTCGTTATCATCAATTTTATTACTGACACCTACTTTGAGTACGATCTCCTTGGTTTTAGTTATAATCCTTGCATAATCTCCTAGATACTCCGCGTTCTTTTTTGAAACTACTGCATACCTCTTTCCTTTATATGGTGAGGGGGGCGGTACAATCTTTAATTTCATCAATTTAATATTAGAATTCAAAGTTTTAAATTCAAACAATATTAACAATCATATTATATTCTGTACCTAATGAGTGAAGTTAGTTTTCATTTTAAGTGTAATCAAGACTCTATATTATTCAATTGCAACTATAAACTCTACAGTATGGAGTATAGCAAGTTAAATAATGACATAATAATTAGACTTAATTCACCTAAATTCAGGGTTAGCTTTGAGAAAGGAAAATTCTTTGATATGCACAATTTGCTAGTAAAAAAAGGCGTTGAAGGAGAGGAAAAAATAAAGCCTATAGTTAGAGAATTTTCTGAAATTATGAAGGAAGGTATAGCTCAATTTTCTCTTCAAAATAATTTACCTCTTTCAATTCTCATGAAATTCTTAGATGAAATGCAAGATATTTATCTAGATCCTAGAAAATATCTTGATTTTGAAGTTATAAGTATATTAATAGATGTTAATAAAGAATTTATGAAAGATAAACCCGGATTTACTACTAATAGAAAAATAACTATGGAATTGCAATCACAAAAGGGTTGTGCTAAAGTTATCATACCAGAAGATGGAAATATATCTCATTTCTACTCTCTAGACTGTAAAGAGTGGATTGAAGATTTTTCGATGTATAGAAATTTACTCTACTCTCTTCATCCAACAATTAGCGAAATAAATGAAATAGTCAATTTCATGAAAAAAGTTATTTAAGCAATTTCCCCTAGTATTACTGTGACTCAAGTATTACTAAATCCTAGTTTGGAGGAAGCATATCATTTTCTTGTTAAAAACATGTATAACAATCTTATAACGTTGTTTGGTGATTGCGAAATTCAATACGAAGGAAGAGCTTATTCTCATGCTTCTCTCGCTTCTAGGCTAATAATAATTAAGGTTGATGGCAGTGTAATTGTTCATGAACACACTAAAAGGGAACCAATAAATTGGCAACCTCCTGGTAGTGTAATAGTCGTGAGAAAAGAGTCTGGAGTATTAAGTGTAGAGTCTATAAGAAAGAGACCAAAAGAGAGACTATATATTATTCTTAGAAGACTCTATTATCTTACCTCTGCTGAAGTAAATAGCGGTAATTTCGATATTAAAGGAACAGAGAAAGATATAGTAGACTTAGTACTGGAAAATCCTAATTTAATAGAAGAAGGATTTAAACCCATACAGAGAGAATATAGAATACCTTATGGTATAGTTGATCTTTTTGGATATGATAAGTTTGGAACGCCTTTTGTATTAGAGTTCAAGAGGAGTAAGGCAACACTTCAAGCGGTTTCTCAACTTCACAGATACTACATGTTCTTTTTGGAGAGTTATGGAAAGGCAAGAGGTGCGCTAGTATCTCCCGGTATATCTGAAAAAGCTTTAAATCTGATTGAGAAGTTAGGATTAGAGTATATTGATGCTAATAGAATTTTTGATTCCATTACCAATTCTAGCAGATATACTATTAGTATATCAAATATACAAAGAAGTTGAGCTAAAGAAAATTAACGGTGACTTTAATGGGTTCGCATCAGTAATTATACCAATCAAAGGATTAGATGTTAATCTTGAAGAAAATATAAAATCCCTCTTAGCGCAAGATTATCCCCGTTACGAAGTTATATATGTAGTTGATGATTATGAGGATCCTTCAGTACCTATTCTTAAAAAATATAGTGTGAAAATAATAAAGAGTGAAGATGTATGTAGTTTATGTAGCGGAAAAATAAAGGCACAATTAACTGGCCTTAGATATGCTTCAGGCAATATCATAGTATTCGCTGATTCAGATACATGGTATCCAAGCTATTGGCTTAAGGAGCTTGTGAAACCTTTATCTAATTTTGTAGCTACAACAGTTTTCTCATGGCCTAAACCATATAAACTAACTTTAAGAAATTTCATAAGGGCAGGGTTTTGGACTTTTGGTTTTGAGTCACAAGCCGTTGGAGGTACATTCCTTTGGGGAGGTAGTATGGCGTTCAGAAGAGATTTCTTCGATAAATATGTTATTGAAGAGCTCAGTAAGAACTGGTGCGATGATTGCACCTTAACAAGAATTGCAAAGGAGAGAGGAAATATAGGATTTATAATTAATGCTGTTCCGCTCAATATATTTGATGAAAGAAATTTAATAAAATGGTCAGAACGTCAGATGATAACTGTATATATGTATTCAAGAAGAGGGTTCCATGCATTTATTCTTCTCTCTGTTTTCATGCTAGTTTTTCTTATTTTATCTTTTTTATCCCCTATCTATAGCACTCCTTTAATACTATGGGTTCTAAAAAATATTATAAGGGGTTATCGTACAGGATATTATATTATTCCTGCAATAGCATCATTATTTGCTATTTTCTATGCTCTTATTCTTACTCCTTTTGCGTTAAGACAAAAATATATATTTTGGCGAGGAAATAAATATAAAGTGTGAAATGGAAAAAAATATTAATTATTGGAATTTTCTTACTATTGTTCTCTATAGGATTGGGGGATTATCTGCTTACTCTAAATTATAATGAGATTGTATTAAAACCGTACCAATCTACAACTATTTCCCAAGCGGAAGTTTTAGCTAACGGACCTATACGTGCTCAATCAATTGCTGGAACTTTAGTTGAGGGGACAAACACGTATAGTGTAATTAGCGGACCCGCCGTTCTCATTAATAATAATACTAAGCCTATCAGTTTAGTTGTGATTCCAAACAATTTATTGTTAGAAATTGATTATTTACTTATATTGATAAGTTTTGGTATGATACTAATTTCTGCTCTACTTCTTTTTTACAACAAAGTGGCAAAGAGGAGATAGTTCTAATAAAAAATTTTTATGGTGAAAGCATCCGTAGTGTAATACGACATTAGATTTTTCCATTTTCTTTAGCCACTTTTTCTGCAACCTGAAAGAGGTCTGGATACATTTCTTTTAAGCCTCTTTCTAAGGCTTCCTTAGCAGTTCTACTCATTTTGAACCCTGGGACTGTGTTATAAAGGTATTGTAGAACAAGGTATGAAGGATAGCTCCATATACCAATCTTTGGATCTTTATCTATAAATTTTTTCATTATTTCTTCTATATTATTATTCGAAACTTCATTTGGGTTTGTTGTGATACTTTTATTCTCTTCTACGGTTTTTTCTACTTGTATTTCAGTCTCTTTCTTTTCTTCTTTTTTCTTTCTACCAAAAATAAGATCTAATTCACTCAACTTTCTAACACCAGTTTCGCTAATTCTTCAAAAATTGGTGAGAATTTTAATTTCTTGACTCTAAACTCTTCATATCTGACTGCTGGAACTCCGAGTCTAGAGGCTTCATAGAAGAGTTTAGAGGGAGGAATAGAAATTTCTACACTCTTCACAGAAGAGAATTCAATCTTTACAGCTCTCTTTGACATATTAGTAAAAGCTATGGCTTGTTTTTTCAGAGTAGTAAGTCTAGAGTCTAAATTCTTAGCAGCTTCTATTGATAAAGGTTGTGGAGTTATTGGGGAAATAATCTTATCAGCTGCTATCATTGCCGAAACTGAAAGCGTACCTAAATTTGGAGGCGTATCTATAACTAAAACATCATAAGAATTCGATAATTTCTTTAAATCATTCACTATAGTTTCGATGTCACCATTTAGTTCTAGTTGAAGTAAACCTATATGAGAAGGGAAAACCTCGACGTTAAATATATTTACACTTTTTTCTCCAAGTTTAAGTTCTTTCTTATCTCTCTTCATACCAAAAGAGATTGTTGCTCCTCCCTCTGGGTCTAAGTCCATTAAAGCTACGTTATTTTTTATTTTACTAAACGTATAAGCTAAGTTGACCGAGGTTGTAGTTTTTCCTACACCACCTTTTTGGTTAATAACTGTAACTATCATGTCTAGAGTCTTAAGTTAGGACTCTTAATTTTAGATTCTTCACATAATACTCTTCTAAGTCAGTTTGCAAATTACCAGTTAAAAAAGGTTGTAATAAAAGCAAAAATCCTTAAAAATATTAAAGGAGGTCTGCTATATGAATTGGTTTAAGTCCCATTTTAATAAAAGCTAATGAGCAACTAGGATTTGTAGACACTACTGTGTTCACTCCACTTTTTAGAGTCTTCTCTTTCTTTACTTGCATTACCTTCTCAGAAATTTCTTCGTGAAATAGGAAATAATCACCACCAGCTCCGCACTCGAAGGAAGGTTCATCCGATTCACTAATTTCAACTCCCATCTTGCTAAGAACTTCTCTTGTATACTTATTTAACCCTAGAATATTAGCGTGGCAAGGTTCATGAATAGTTAGCCTTCTTTCTACTTTCGGTAAAGGTAGATTAAATTTGATTATAAATTCTGGAAAATCATATACTTCTAAACCATTCTCTTTCATATGGGCTGAACAGTTAGAAGATAAGGAAACAATTGTCCTTCCATGAAACTCTTTCCTTAATTTTTCTATTAGCTCTTTACTTCTATTTAATTCACCAGCATTCTTATGTGCTAAACCACAACAACCATTATATATCTTTACTCTATAGCCTAGACTCTTCAAATAATTTAGTGTTTTTTGCACAGTTTCTTTAAAGAAAATTGAGGTTATACATCCGGGGAAGAGAATTATCTCTTCATTATTGTCTCTATACTCTATAGGTTTCTCAGCCTTAACTGGAATCTTTTTAGCATATTCTCCTCGTATAAAATAAGGAAGAAGATTAGGTCTCTCTAATAGTCTCAACATTACTTTTTGTACTGTATTTGGTTTTCTAACTCTTGTTATAATCTCAGAATATATTACCCCGCTAGGGCAAGCTAGCTCACATCTTCTACAATACATACATGTATCAATACCCTCACTAGGAATGTTTAGTTTTACAGCAGTTATTCTACCTCTTGGAGAGTGAACTTCAGATCTTGTTACTACATAAGTAGGGCAAGCTTCTAGGCAAAAACCACAATGTACGCATTTTTTTAGTTCCTCTTCTAATCCCATTCCCAAAGCACCTTAACTTCTTTACTTTTTATTTTGCATCCTCCAAACATTTTACAAGGATTGAACAAATTATTTGGATCAAATTTGTTCTTAATCATCTTTAGTATTTCCAATTCCTTTTCATTGTAGTAAATATTCATATATTTAATTTTTTCAATACCAATTCCGTGTTCTCCTGACGGAACTCCTCCATGTTCTATTACAAACTTTTCGATCTCATCGCTAGCTCTTACAGCTCTCATAAAACTATCAAAATCATCTGGATCATATGAGATTAAGGGATGTAAGTTTCCATCACCAGCGTGAAATACGTTAGCGATATAGACTCTATACCTTTCGGCTACACTTGATATAAACTCTAAAACATTTGGCAAATCACTTCGTAGAACATTACAATCTAATGTAATATAAGCTGGAGAAATAGTTCCCATAGCTGGAAATGCTCCTTTCCTCGCATTCCAGAATCTAGAGTCATCAGTTGGTATTATTACTTCTCCCTCATTCTCTTCTATTGCTCTCTTCACTCTACTCTCTTCCTCATTTACCTGAATATTATGACCATCTAATTCTATGAGAAGTATAGCCTCTACATCTGGAAGCCCAGCTCTATATCTACTTTTTTCTATAGCCCTTATAGCATTTCTATCCATTAATTCTAATGCAGATGGTATTACACCATTTTCAAAAACACTAATAATCGCTTTACCCGCATCTTTTATACTATTAAATATTCCAATCACAGTCTTCTTAGATAATGGCTTTGGAAATAAGCGCAATTTTGCTCTTAATATTGCACCTAAAGTTCCTTCAGCCCCTATGAATAAGCTAGATAGGTTCAAATATGGAGTTGGATAGAATTCTTCGACTTCGCCATTTGGTAGAATAACTTTAAGCGAGATTACGCTATTAAACGTTGGACCATATTTCACTACATGAATACCACCAGAATCATGGGAGATATTTCCTCCAATACTAGATACTTGAAAACTAGCGGGATCTGGTGCATAAAATAAATGAGACGGTGCATTTTTTGTTACCATTGCGTTAACTATACCGGGACCTACTTCTATTTCAAACCCCTTTTGGGAATAAACTTTGTTTAGCCTACAAAGAGAAACTATATATTCATCCTCTTCTATGGGAACTGTAGCACCGCTTAAACTTGTACCCGATCCTCTAATTATAATCTTCTTTTTGTTATGTATAAGTTCACGTATTACTTCTATTGTTTCTTCTTCATTACCAGGTAATATAACGGCTTCTGGTTCTTTTTTAACTGCAGTTAGGCCATCAAATCCATATAACTTTTTATCCTCAGTAGTGATCACCCATCTATCGCCAACGATTTCTTTTAACTTTTTTAGCATCAGTAGTGATTGATTTATGTAGTTTAAATTGCTTATACATAATGCTGATTGTAAAGAAATATATTACCCCTCTTCTTATGAAGAAGTAGTTAATTTGATTAGAAAGGCTAACGAGCAGAAATTAACTGTACATCCTTTCGGATTAGGGACAAATCATATAGGTAAACAGCTTTTTGCAGATGTTTGTATTTCTATGTCTAAATTGAATAAAATAATAGAAATTTCAAAATCAGATTTATATGTTGTTGCTCAAGCAGGAGTCTCTGTGGATATGCTAGAAGAAGCTATAAAGAGCGAGGGGTTATTTCTTCCATTTACTTATTCTGGTACTTTAGGTGGTTTAGCCTCTACAAATAAACCATCGATTTTTTCATTGCTTTACCCTTATCCTAAAGACTTCATATTAGGTGCAAAAATAGTAACTGGCAATGGAGAAATAATAAGAAGTGGAAGTAAAACAACAAAATTTTCTAGCGGATATAAAATATGGAAAGTCTTATCTGGAGCTTTAGGTAGCCTCGGAATTTACTTAGAGTTAATATTTCGTCTAATTCCAAAACCTGAAATGATAGCATATGCTGAGGTAGAAGATCCTTTTAGATATATTTCTCTTAGACCGTGGGGAATACTATCAACTGTAAATAGTGGTAAAATTACAAATTACTTAATATTTGGTGGGTTTGCCAATTTTATAAAGAAAGTGAGCGAAGAATATTCAATTAACTTTAGTGAAGGCTTACCAAAAATAGGCTTAGAATGTGAAAAAATACTCGGAATAATAACTGCTAGGGGGGAAGAAATTGAAGTATTAAGGCTATTTCAAAAAGGAATAGCATATGTGGGTGCAGGTTACGTTAGAGTTTGTGACCCTAATGCTTTAAAATTAAGAGACAATGGATATACAGTGATAATAGAAAAAGGTTGCCAAGATGATGAAAAATGTTTTGGTTTTTCATATTCAACATTTAAATTAATTAAGTCAGCATTAGATCCTAACAATATTCTCATAGCGGGGTTGGATTAATGAGCGAGTATTTTCTTAATTTTAATGGAGAAAAAATCTTTGTTATACTTATAGGTCATGCTGAGAATAAATACTATCTTTATTATCCAAAAGGAGATACTTTAGTAATACTAGATGATAAGGGAAATATTGAAATGAAAGAAATCCTTGAAGTAATAGGTGAAGCCCCTTCAGGCTTTAAGGTAGCCGAATTATCCGAGCCTTGGGAAAAAGTGAAGAATAGAAAAGTAGTATGGAATATAGTTAATGAGGAAATTGAAGGAGATAACGTATATGTGGTTGTTAAGAACGTAAAAGATTACAGAATAATCGAAAATTCATCTGCTCCAGATAGATTAAAATACTATATATTTAAAGATGCGGATCCGTGGGAATTTAAGGATTGGTGTTGCGTACTAATAGTCTCGACAAAGGATATTAATGAGCTTCCTCCATCATTTAAAAAAGTATATTTTGATGAGAATAAAATAAAATTCTAGTATGTATGATTGATTAATTCTTCTTCTAAAAAAGTAAAAAAGTTAAATTGAATCAACTAAAATTAGTCGACTTCCCTTTCTTTTAGTAACGGGTCAATTATAGTGGTTAATTTTCCTTCTTTTTCGATTAATTGTTTAGCTGGTGTATAGTCAAGATATGCTGGTGAATTAGCTTTTATACGTTCTTCATAACTGGGCACTAGTTCATTCTGATAGAATATTCCAATTGGTATTCTATCTCCCCATTCTAAGCTTTTATCAATAGCTTTCTTTATTTTTTCATTTACTTCTTCTGGTTTTTTAACTACTGGATCCCAGTCTGGCAATGTTTCTAATTTATAAATTCTTTTATCGTACCACTCTTTAGTGTTAATGTCGTTATAAGTAGGACAAGGTTGAAGCACATCAATTAGGGCTAATCCTTTATGTTTTATAGCACTCTTTATTAATTCTTTTAGATGTTTTACATCATAAGCATAACCTCTTGCCACGAAAGTATAACCAGATGATATGGCTAAAGCTACTGGATTTACTGCATCATTTATGTTAGGTCTAGGTAAAGACTTAGGTTTTTCTCCTCTTTTTAATGTTGGTGCAGCTTGTCCTTTCGTTAAACCGTAAACTCCGTTATTATGAAGAATAACAACCATGTCAATATTTCTTCTCCCAGCAGCTACAAAATGTCCCGCACCGATTCCTAATAGGTCACCATCTCCTCCATTTACAATAACTACTAAATCTGGATTAGATAACTTTATTCCAGTAGCGAAAGCAATTGCTCTTCCGTGTAGAGTATGGACTCCAGAGATTGGGGTTCTAAAGAAATGTGGTATTTTACCAGAGCAGCCAATTCCAGATACTACTACTACATTCTTGGTATCTACTCCAAGCTCAATTATCGCTTGTTGTTCAGCATTTAAAATTCCGAAATTACCACAGCCTGGGCACCAATCATTCCATTGAGGTTTAAATGCCGCCATTTAACACCACCCTCTTTTCCCCATCTTTAATAACTTTAATTAGTGCGTCTTCTAATTCATCCCTTAAGAAAGGTCTACCATTCCATTTTAAAATCGAATTAGTAACATCTTTACCAGTGTACATCTTTACTAAGAGAGAAGTTTGAGCAAGATAATTTCCTTCTACAGTAATTATCTTATCTCTTCCCTCCATAAGCTTGTTTACTAAATTCTTGGGGAATGGGGAGAACATTCTAATTTGTAGTAGGGTAAAATCGAAGGTTGATTCTTCAAGTATATCCCTTAGTACTCCAGTGGGTGAACCCCAGGTGATTATTAAGTTTCTTGAGTTCAAATCACCATAAATCTTCACTCTACTCTCTTCTGGTATTTCTTTATCCGCAACTTCAAGTTTCTTCATTCTCTTTTCATACATCAAAGTTCTGTTAACTACATCCTCTGATATATGTCCCTCTTCATTATGTTCATCACCAGTATAGTACATTGTTGCCTTACCTAAGAAAGCTCTTGGAGAAATTCCATCATTAGTTAACTTAAACCTCTTATAGTTAGCGTCTACAGACTCTACAATCTTCCCTCTTTCCGCTTTCAATTTATCTAATTCAAGTTCCTCATAAGGAATTGTTGAATAAGAGTTTGCCAAAGTTTTCTCAACAAGATGAATAACTGGTGTTTGATATTTTTCTGCTAAGTTCAATGCCCAGATAGCATCCTTAAATGCTTCGGCATGATCTCCAGATGCTAAAACAATCTTTGGAAATTCTCCATGTCCAGCAAATATGGGGAATATTAAATCGGATTGAGCAGTCCTAGTAGGTAAACCTGTTGAAGGACCTCCTCTAATATAATAAGTAATTACAACTGGAACCTCATTCATTCCAGCCCATCCTAATCCTTCAACCATTAAAGAGAAACCTGGACCAGAAGTAGCTGTTGCAGCTCTAACTCCGGTTAGTGCTGCACCAATAGCCATATTTATTGCAGCTAATTCATCTTCAGCTTGGACTACAACGATAGTACCCTTCTTTTTATCTCCAGTTATTGGATCCTCCATTAAAACATCCTGATGGGCCTCTATATATACACTTTCATCTGAGGCTGGAGTTATCGGATAATATGATTGAAATCTTACTCCTCCATAAATCTTTCCTATGGCTACAGCAGTGTTACCATCTAACCAGAATCTTCTCTCCTTTGAAATCGGTTTTAGATTGTATCTTGACTCAACTATATCATAAGAATCTTTAACTGCAAGTGAGTTCATTTTCCTATAAAGATCCTGCTTAAAAGTACTGTTTATAGCTTCAATAAGGTAATTTATATCTAGACCAAGTAACTTATATGAGATTGTAATTCCTACGATATTTTTAACTCTCTCAGCAACTGATAAAGGAACCTTCATTTCATCAGCAACTTTCTTAGCTATTTCATCATAGTTAACTGGAATAAGTGTCACGTTATTTTTACTTGCATATTCAAGAGCTCCCTTAACTGTAGCTTCGTACCCTTGTTTAGTTAGAAAATCCTTTATTCTTTCAGCTAATTCTGGTTCCATTGATTGTACGGCATCAATTTTGGTTGTTTCAACTGCCTTATTATAAATTAGAATATCTTTAACATCATAGAAATGTTGGAATATGGTTTCTGCGTCAAATGATACTAAAATATTAATCTTTTGAGTATTGCTTCTTACTCTTTTATCACTGATTGTTAAAGAGAAATAGCTATGTCTTCCTTTTATATTAGAATAATATTCTCTGTTTCCATATATATAATAACCAGCTGAGGCTACTGCATTTCCAAAAATATTAGCGGCTGTATCAATCCCTGTACCTTGTGCTCCTCCTATAACCCAACTAAGTCTCATAATTGTCAATATTCTTATTCTTTTTGAGGTATATAAGTAAATTTGAAAAATAATTAATATTTCACTACATATTTTTAAAACATATTTACATTAGAATTCGGAGTATGATGTTTAATTTATTAGTATTGTATTTTTAATTAAAAACTAGGTAATTTGTAAATTAAACCATTTAATATAATCTCTTTATTTATACTATTCTTCTTATAGTCATAGTATAACTCTGCTTTGCTTTCTGCTGTTAAAGTATCACCATTTATAACATCATCTCTTTTAGCCTTTCCCTGAATTATGTTAAAGTAAAATTCTCCATTTCTCATATTAATTTCAATTTTATTTTTATATGGGTACACATTATTGCTTAAAATTGTA
Source organism: Sulfurisphaera ohwakuensis (assembly GCF_009729055.1). Classification (GTDB taxonomy): domain Archaea; phylum Thermoproteota; class Thermoprotei_A; order Sulfolobales; family Sulfolobaceae; genus Sulfurisphaera; species Sulfurisphaera ohwakuensis. Next base: position 2,275,754 of record NZ_CP045484.1, read on the forward strand.
AGATGAAATATTGATTTTAGTGATGTGAATAAATTTACACTAACTTTATTTCGCGATTGTAATACTTGTGTTACACTCCTAAAATCTGTGAATATGTTCCTTTTTCTATCATAACTTTTCACAATTCCATTCTCAAATTCTACGATTATATCATCATCATTTTGAGTTTTTATTGCTTTCTCCATATCTTCTATGTTTGAATAAGGCATAAAAGTGAATCTCACTTTTCCATTTAATATTACAGCTCTAGGAGGAATCCAATTATTTTTAATTATCATAATTTCAGTTTTTTCACTTATTGGTATAGCATAATAAATAAAGTGGGTAAAAATTTCTTCTGATTCAGTATTTAATATTTTTATTGCTTCTTTTATAAATAAATCTCTACTATAACTATATTTTTTGAAAATATCTCCTAATTTGGAATCTAGCTTTTTTACCATTTTTTTTAATAAATCATCTTCTAAATAAAATGATATTAGCGGAACCAAATTGTTTTTCTCTGAAAAATCTAAAGCTTCACTAATTACTGATTTTAAGCTATTGATTTGCATGAGAAGTTCTACTGATTGCACAAATAGAGATTTTTGGATTAATTAAAAACTCTATTTCTCTATAAAGGTAGACATAGTCCATAATTTATATAGTTAAAAAATAGTTTAATTATAGCATTTCACTAGTGAAACAGAGTGAAATAGCGATATACATTTAAAAACGAAACGCTTTATCAAAGAGTGATGAAAACCCTATTAATTGGATTAATAGCAATGGTAGCTGTAGCTACAGGGATTTTTGTAGCTGGAGTGAACGGATATGGGCCAATAGCATATATCTCTTATCATGTGCAAGTAAGTAATTCTACATCTCAGATAATCCCGGCATATATTAATTTAGGAAACATAACTCCTGGAGAAAAAGGAAATATTACATCTAATGCTACTATAATTCTCTCAAGTAATGGAACTTATGTTATTCAACTACTTCATGTAGAGAAATTAAGTAAGGTATTCAGCGAGTTTAATATAACTATTGAAATAGGAAATAAAACATTATTACTTAATTTATATCAAACCAAAGTTAATGTTAATTTAACTGCAGGAAAATATATAGTTTATATAAAAATATTTTATCAAGTCTTAAACCATCCTAAGGGAGATCTTAACGTCATGAAAGAACCACTATTAATAATTCATCCAAAAGGTAATGAATAAAGTAAATTATTTTTTCTTTCTTTCAGTGTTTGTTTATGATGACCGCGTCCTTAACTGATTTATGAAGAGATCCACCGGGACTGATCATTCTAACTCCTTAATTTCAAAATGTTTATATTCTTTAAGTCTTTCAATTCTAAAACTCATATAGGAAAGAGGATTAATATCAATAACAATTTGTCCTTCTTTATCTCCTAATTCACCTATAGGTTTTGCCTCAATAAATCTTCCTCTGGGCGAAGGTACATATGCTATACTCATGCCTAAATACTCTGGAGGAGAAAAAGTATTTGCATTTACTAGTGCTATTCTATTTTCTAATACTCTTACTTTTAGGTATTCTCTCCATAAATCTATTCCATCTTTAGGAATTTTTGAGGGAACTAGCAATATTTCTACTCCTTTGAGAAACATTTCTCTAATTATTTCTGGGAAGTCTACATCATAACATATTGCTATTCCTATCTTTATTCCTCTGTATTTAAAAATTATAGCTGAACTACCTGAAAGCAATCTATTTTTTTCATCACCGAAGAGATGTATTTTCTTAGCTATAGCCTTTATTTCTCCATTAGGGTCAATTAAAGGAGAGATAATTGAGACTCCGTCTTCTACTGCCCCTGGTATAATATATGCTGTATATTTCTTAGCTAGCTGTTGAAAATTATGTAATGGTAAATCATCTAGTGTTTTTATCCATTTTTCTGGTAATAATACTATTTCTGCTCCAGATTTTAGAGACTCCTCAGTAAGATATAATGCATTACTTGTGTTTAATGGTTGTACTATACCAATCTTCAACCTTCCTCTGCCTTTGGCTTTCTTCCTTTTTCTTCAATTTTCTTTAACTCTCTAGTTACTCTTTCCTCCAATTTTTCTACGGCTTTCCTAACAGCAGTTACTGGATCCCAATCAGAATCTTTACTTATGAAATCACCAATTTTTGTCACTGCTCTTGCAGTTACTTGGTAAACTTTCTTATCCTGACTTTTAGCAACTTCTTTGAAGGTAACTTTAAAGTTTATCACTTCTGTTAGCTTTTCGAGTCTTGCCAAATATCTCTCTAGAATACCATCAATCATTGCTTTAACGTCTCCTTGCTTTAATTCACCACTCAATTTGGCTTCTATTGGCATTTCAAGTTCGAATTTCTTTGCAATAAGATTTACAACATCAATACCACTAAACATTCCCACTATCAAGTCTCCTTCAACGACCGGCATACCAGATATCTTTCTCTTTAATAAGGTCTCTAAGGCTTGTTTAACGTTCTGATTTCCATCTGTAGTAATAACTGGATATGTCATAATTTCTCTAACTGGGAGTGCCATCAATCTTTCTTCTTCAGTTAAAATTGATGACTTCTTTTTACCTCCCTCTGAATATAGTCTGTTTACAATATCTCTAGTAGTGACAATTCCTACAAGTTTCTTGTTTTCCAAGACAGGTAATTTAGATATATGATTATTACTCATAAGCCATCTAGCTCTTGCAACTGAATCATTAGCATCTATTGTAATAACCGGACTATTCATCACTTCTCTAACTTTTGCATCTGGTATCTCTCCCTTATTAAGATAATACGATAAAAATCCTTCCCTAGTTATAATCCCCACTAGTCGTTTCTTATCATCAACAACTATTAATGCTCTAGATTTGGTTGTATAAAATTTAGCTACAACTCTTGCTTCATCCTCACTTTCTAAGACATTATTAGAAGGTATCATTAAATTTATTACCTTAGATTCTGGACTGACTTTTCTTCTTAGTAATTCATTATAACTTATTACACCTATGACAACTTTATCTCTAACTACTGGAACAACCCATTGATTATTTTCTTGCATTTTAGAAATAACTTCTCTTACTCTATCACTATATGATGCAACTACCTTAGGCTCTTCCAAAAGCTCTTTTGGTATCATTAAGGAAAAATCCAGATGTGCATTTATATAGTTTTTCAACGAGTATAATATGTGTGCACAAGACAGCGTTTGTATGGGATGATAGATACTTAAACTATTCCTTCCCCGGTAACCATCCTTTTAAATCTCTAAGAGAGGCAATGACTAAGAAACTTTTAGAAGAAAGAGGGGCATTTCATGAAATAGATATACTGCCTCCTAAAATAATTAGCGAAGAATTATTATCTCTTATACATACAAAAGAATATATAGAATTTATTAAGAGAAAGAGTGAAGAGGGTTCTGGTTTACTGGATGAAGGAGATACTCCAGCGTTTAAAGGAATTTTTGAAGCTGCTCTCATTAGAGTGAGTGGTACTGTTACAGCTGTAGAGCTTCTACAATCTTATGATCATACTGTAAATATTGGGGGTGGATTTCATCATGCTAAAAGATCCCAAGCATCCGGTTTTTGTGTATTTAATGATGTAGCGTTAGCTATAAAGTTGGCAGAAAAAAGTTTCAAAAAAATTGCATTAGTGGATATTGATGGCCATCATGGTGATGGAACTCAATACTTGCTTTATGATGACCCAAACGTTCTGAAAGTCTCTCTTCATATGTTTCATCCTAGGTTTTTCCCGGGTACTGGAGATGAGTATGAAATAGGTTCTGGAGAGGGAAAAGGTATGACTATTAATATTCCGTTACCTCCTGGTACTGGAGATGATATGTATCTTTACGCATTTAATGAAATAGTTGTCCCAAAGATTAAGGAGTTTAAGCCAGATCTAATCTTTCTTCTTAATGGAGGAGACTCTTACTATGAAGATCCTCTTGTAGAGCTTAAACTTTCTACAAAAGGTTATCTTGAAGTAGTAAGAACTGTTCACTCGCTTGCTCATCAATTTGCTAATGGTAAGTTAGTTATGACAGGAGGTGGAGGATATAATTATGAAGCTACAGCAAGAATATGGGCTTTATCAATAGCAGAAATAGCTGGATTAGATTTTACTGAATTTGAAACTTTAGAGGATTGTTGTTTAATAGCTTCTAGTGAATTTGTCAAGAAAAGAGTATTAGAAATAGTAGATAAATTAAAGAAAATACATGGTCTAAGTAACTAGGACTAATGAAGCTGCTTTCCTTGCTTTTTCCTTTGCTTCCTCTACTGTATTACCAGTAGCTAATACCACTCCCATTCTTCTTTTATAATATGTGGATGGTTTCCCGAATAGCCTTATTTGAACACCAGGAATTTGCAAAGCTTTTTCTACATTTAAAAATTTAGGTGCCCATCCTTCATTGTTTGCTAAAATAACGTGTGCAGCAGCTGGTGAAACTATCTTCACCTCAGGTGTAGGTAAACCTAATGCACTCCTAACGTGAATTTGAAATTCATTAATATCCAGGCTTGCCATTGTAACCAAACCAGTGTCATGAGGCCTTGGGGATACTTCACTGAATAATACCCTATTCCCAGAGACTATTATTTCTACACCAAATATACCAAAACCACCTAATTCATTAACAACTCTTGTAGCATATTCTTGGGCTCTTTCTATTATATCTTTATCCACTGTTGAGGGGTGCCAAGATTCCACGTAATAATACACATCTGAAGGTCTTTGATGTTCAATTGGGGTAATTGTCTTAGTTACAACTCCTTTATCATCTAAATACCTATAGGTTAAAACTGTTAATTCTCTGTCAATTTTAACGTATTCTTCTACTATTACTTGTTCGCTTTTTCCTCTTGCGTGCGAAATAGCTTCTTTAAACTTTTGTTCTACTTCGGATTCATTATATATAACCTCATGTCCATGTCCACTAGAACTCATTTCTGGTTTTATCATACAAGGATATCCAATATCCTTACAAATTTTCTTTACTTCTTCTGGGTTTTCAGCGAAACCATACTGCGTTGTTGGTACTTTAACTTTCTCCGCTGCTAACTTCCTTAATTCAATCCTGTTCATGCAGATTTTTACAGCTTTAGCGTTAGGAATTACTTTGTATCCTTCACTTTCTAACTCTAATAACGCATCTGTGTTTATAGCTTCAATTTCTGTAATTATTGCGTCTGGGTTCTCTTTCTTTATTATACTCTTTATTGCGTTTCCGTCTAACATATTAACAACGTATTTTCTATGGGCTACGTGCATAGCTGGAGCCATGTCATACCTATCAACTACAATGGTTTCTATACCCATTCTTTGTGCTTCTATTACCATTTCTTTTCCTAATTCTCCTCCACCTAACCAGAGAAGTTTCTTTGCACCTTCAAATAAAGGGGTACCTATTTCCATGAGATCCATTTACTTAAACTGTGTAATAAATCTATCTTTTTCTTCTTAGTTTTTTACTTAATTATGTAAAAATCAATCCACTTAAGTAATCTCTCTGGATCTTTAACAAAATAGTAAAAACATAACCACTTATTCACTTTACAATTTCCACTCCAAGGAAACACTATTGCACCTACGGGAAATTTCTTTTCATACTCTCTTATTTGTTGATTATTATAATCTCCGACTTTTGCTTCTATTGCTATTTTTCCTTCCACAATAAAATCTGGTTTATTATGAATTTTTACGCCGTGCAAATAGTCATAGATTTTCTTGTTTCTCTCTACTTTATAATATTTCGAAAGAATGGAGAATACATATTCTTCAAACACATAACCAATTAGCTGGTTTAGTTTTAATCTTCTAGATCTAATGTCTGGATAAGCAAGTGCATAATTAGCATCAACTTTAACTCCAGTAATTTTTTCTAATTCATTCAATTTCTCTAATAACAAACTTTCGTCACCTAAAAAAGAAAAAGAATAGTTAGTTATTTCATTTCCGTTTTTATTAAAAACTTTAACACCAATTCTATCTACAATAACTATTATATCACCGTTGTCATGTGGAACTAATTTATTTCCATTCATTTTGTATAAAAATACTTGCATGACAGAATATAGGTGAACTTATAAATAAACAGAGATCTTTCTTATTGTATGCCTCTTTTGACATTAGCTGACATATTATGGGGAGTTATACTTACAATTTGGGTCGGTATTGTTACCTTATACATTTCTAAGATAATTAGCAAGTATACAAGTGTTTACGTAGCAAGAAAAGCCATTCATATGCTGGGTGGTGGTGTAGTTGCAGTAGTATCCCCATTTGTATTTACGTCTCCTCTGGTTCCTATTATAGCATCTTATACATTGATGACATACCTTATAGTAAGGAGGATCAAAGATGGTATTATGGGATGGTTCCAAGAAAAAGATAATTATGGAGAGATATTTTATACTTTCTCATATGGTACATTACTATTAATAATGTGGGTTATTGATGGAAATTATTGGTCTACTAAAGATGTTTTCATACCATTACTTCCCATACTTTATATGTCATTTGGCGATGGTGTTACTGGTATAATAAGGAATTATGTATATAAGCGAAGAGTAAAAGGTTTTTGGGGAAGTGTAGGGATGGCTATTGTGTGTATTCCTCTTGGTTATTATCTCTTTGGTCTTTATGGTGCTATTTCTGGTATAATAGCTACTGTAGTTGAAGCTCTTCCTTTAGTTGATGATAATTTAAGTATCCCATTTATTTCTTTCTTGTTCCTATATTCCGTCATAAAATTGTTTTAGATTATAAAAACTTTTATTATCTATAATATTTATTTTCATAATCTTAGAATTTATAGTAATAATTCCATTAATTTTACTATTTTTAACATCGTTTAATGTGATATCTGGAGTCCTGGAATATTTTCTTATCAGTCTCATTAGATTTCTAATTTCATCTTCCGATCTTTCATTTGGATCCTTTAGTAACTCCTTAGGAATTGGAGGTAAGTAAAATGAAGGAACAGCAATATAGAATTCATTCGCAATATTACTATAGCGAGATATTTTTAAAGCTAATCTGCTCATTAAGAATTCTTCTGGATTAATAGCATTAATGGGCGGAACATAACCAGTTTCCACTTCAATGCCAATATCTGTACCTTTAATTGCATAAATATCTATTACTCCTCCACTTACCTCTACTTCTACATAAACTCGAAATCCTCGATTAATTAGGAAGCCAGATAAAATAAGTTCTAAGATAGAATGGTTTATATTTAGAATTCCTACCTTACTTAAGCCTAATAACTTCTTGTAAATATCTTCTATATTCACATTTTTACCAAAGTAATTAGTCACTTTTTCATACATTATCTGTAAATCTTTAGAGTGATCTCCTCTCATTTTAATCACTCAGACTGGGAAGCGCTCTTCATCAGTCTGTAAACCGTCGTGTCATCATTAATTGAAAAATCATTTATCATTCAAGCTTAAAAATAATATACATGATAAGTTGGTTACTAGGTTCTCCTCCTCCACCTTGGCATTACCTAGATGATGTATTTCAAGAGTATAGTAATGTAGCTGTATATCTTAATGCTTATGGTAATATCGAGATTATAAAAGTCAGCGATATTGATGAATTTCATGCACCCACTTCAGTATTAATTAGTGGGTATTATTTGCTAACACTCAAACCATATTATATAAAGCTAAGGAAATTTGTTGCATTTCCAACTAGAAGATTACCAGTTATTAAGCGATTAATCAAATATCCTAGATGGAGGTCAATGGAATACTATTATAAAGACGAATTTCTAATTGGATGGTTAATATACGATTGCGATAACTGTAAAGAAAAACAAAGGCTCCATTTAGAAGTTAATGAAGAAATCATGTCTGATGATGAAATAGTAGAAAAGCATTTACAGATTTATAATTCATGAGGTTCTTTACCTAATTCAAAATCTGAGACGTTAGAGAAACGATCTATTATATATTCTTTCTCTTCTGTACCTTTTGTTATAAAGTCAACTAATAATTTAGCAATCCCAGGACCTACTTCTGCACCGTAACCGTTCAATCCACCTGCAATATAAATTTTATCAGTTATTCTACCGTAAACCGGTTTCATATCTGGAGTACCTTCACAATACCCTTCTCCTCTAAATAAAGGTCTCAATTCCCCAACTCTCTCAGTTGCCTTTTTAACTGGGGATAGATCTCCAAATCTCTTAGTAAAAGGATCACTTACTATGGTATCTCCATCTCCTACAATATTAAGCTTCATTCCTAATCCAAATAGAGGTCTTGAATAATATCCTAATTCATAGTCATATATAAATACTTTATCTAGAAGAGAATTAGTATTACTAGTAACCCATGCCCAGCAATAATACGATTTTAGAGGGAGTTTGAAATCAGTTATATAACTATTCCAGGCACCAGCAGTTAAAATTATAATATCAGCGTTTACTGTTTTACCATCAACTTCTACTACACTATTTTTTATTTTTGCTACTCCATCAATATAAGGTACTTTATCGATCAACTTTTTTATTGCTACAAGGCTATCGGTATTTTTTCCTATGATTGCATAAGAATTTAGCCAATTTATGTATTTTTCCTCTACGTTAAAACCATAGGATATCCAATCATCAATTATTTTCTTATCAATTTTTCCTATGGTATATGATGGATATTTAATTAAAGGAATTTTATACTTTTCATAAAATTTTTTACTTTCAATTGCTAACTCTATATCTTTTCCTTTAAGTAGAAGTGAGTGAATTAACGTAGGATAAAACTTTCTGAATCCAGATTCTACTACAATGACTGAATGACCAAGATCTTTTAGCATATAATATAAAGAACTTCCGATTATTCCTCTTCCTATTATTAGTATCTTCACAATTTTTAAAACCTAGCTAAGAGGATTAAAAACTAATGATTATTGAAGGATATATGTTGAAATATGCCAATATTATATGGGCTGTAAAAGGCTGCTTTCACCCTGAAGGTTATGCGGTAGCTGTTCCTAGAGTTTATAAAGGTAAAAAAATAAAGAAAATGAGTGAAGCTTTAAAAATAGTCAAAGAGAAATTCCCTTTCTTGTTAAGATACGTCCCAGAAATAGGCTTTGAAGTTCCATTAGTTCCGTTAAAAGATGCTATAGTATTTGATCCATTTAGCAAGGAAGTAGATGACGAATTACCAAGGAGATTTATAAGTTATTTTAAAGGAAAAATTGGAGTAACTGGAAGTTTATTATATTCAAATGAGTATAATGACATCGATCTTTTAAGCTTTGATGAATCACATTATATTACCCTTAAAGAATTAAGAGAAAAGGGAATTACAAGTCCTCTTAATAAAACAAATTTAGATGAAATAGAAATACTAGAAGAAGAAGATTTTAGAATACTTAAAGAGAAAAGGGTATTAGAAGGGGTGTATCAAGGTAAACCCTACACTTTTAAGATTGTAAAATGTGTTGATTTTGGTTACGTGATGAATAAAGAAGAATTCAAGGGTGTCATAAAAATTACCAAGGCAATAAAACCTTACTCGTTACCAGTTATTTACCTAACAGATTTAGGCTATTATTTAACTTCATTTAGAATAAGATTTGCTGAACTTAAAGAGGGGATTTCACTTTACGTTGTTGGTACATTGTTGAAAAGGGATAAATTCCTAGATTTAGATTTAGACATTGCTAAAGAGGTAAAGCTCTATGAGTCACGCCCATAAGAAGCATAAAGAAAATGCTCCTAAATCACTCAATTTCTATGTTATTACTATAAGTACCTCAAGATATGAAAAACTCTTAAAAAAAGAGCCGATAGTGGATGAATCCGGTGACATAATAAAGCAATTACTCATAGAAAATGGACATAAAATAATCGGCTATTCTTTAGTCCCAGACGATAAAATAAAAATTCTTAAGGCATTTACTGATGCTTTATCTATAGATGAAGTTGACGTCATAATCTCAACTGGAGGTACTGGTTATTCACCTACTGATATTACAGTAGAGACTATCAGAAAGCTTTTCGATAGAGAGATTGAAGGTTTTTCTGATGTCTTTAGGTTAGTTAGCTTTAACGACCCGGAAGTAAAAGCTGCTGCATACTTAACAAAAGCTTCAGCAGGAATTATAGATAAAAAAATAGTTTACTTATTACCTGGCTCACCAGACGCTGTGAAGTTAGCTCTTAAAGAGCTAATACTACCAGAAGTAGGCCACTTAGTTTATTTAGTAAGAAGTTGAACAATTTTTTCCTCTAAGATTTTCTTTTCTTCTGATGAGAATTCATCTATTCTATCTATGTAAAAATATAATATTAATGCCTCTTCTAATGGAATTTCCTTCAAAGCGTATAAGAATAAACTATCAGTCACTTCATGATATATATCATCTGCTATACCGTAGTACCATTTAGCATCGTCTAATAATTGAGCAGAGTTCTCAAGAGATTTCCTAATTTTTGAAGCTATTAGATCAACAATATTTAGGTTAATTTGCGGTATTACAATATCTAAAGGTGTCTTTATATTAAGCTTCTCCGAAGTAAAAGGACAAAGAGTAATTTCAGCATTTATTTTGCTTGGCATATTTTTATTGTTTAGCAAATCAAGAAAAGCAAAGCTGCATTTACTTGGTTTTATTTTCTTTTCTAAATCTCTAAAATAACAAGATATATGTAACTTACTTTTATCAATTTCAACATCAGACATTACATAATTTTCTATGTAGTCTATATCTAAAACTGAATAGCGTTTTAAAGGTTGTAAATAATAATACTCTTCTGGTGTTATAGTTATTATTAAGTTTATTCCGCTAAATTGATTAGAGAGTAATTTCCAGTCAATCTGATTTTTAACAAGTCTTTGAATATCTAAGTCTATATATTTTAATCCCACCTTTAATCCTTTAGAATATAAATACAATAATGATTTCAGTATTCTCTCTTCAAATCTACTACTTATAGGGGTAATTAGTATTACTTTTTCTGACTTCAGTTCTTTAAGCTTATTTTCCGTTCTAACATTACTTAAATCATATACGGCAGATTTAGAGATATCGGAAATTATATCTAGATTAGCAGGGCATACGTCTACGCATTTTCCACACATATGACAATTAATTTGAACTGACGATCCTAAACTTTGTAAAACATAAAACCCTAAGGGGGAGTAAATTTTTGATTTTGTGTATTCAACGTAAGGGCATACGTCTACGCATTTTCCACACATTATACAGCCATTTAAATTATTTTCACCAGAAGTATCTGAAAAGTTTGACAGTTCTACATTAGGAGGAAAGATAAGAGAAGTATTGGAATAAATAGAGAAATAAACCTTGTTAAAACTAATTCTTAGATATGCCTCTATCGAGTTTGTAATCTGATCTTTAATTTTATATAAATTATCAATTGTTGTTGTACCAAAATATCGATATTTATGAGGAAAACTAAGATCTTCATAAATTATTTTTCCGTCAGATAAATCAGTAATAAATTTCTTTAATAATTCCTCTCTTAATTTAGGATAAGTAGCACTTAGCTCAAATTTTCCATCTCTCCAAACTAATGTTATATCCCTAAATGGAGGTATACTACTACTAAACCATGATTTTAGCTTATAGTAAATAACGTCAAATTCTTGACTTGTTAAACTTTTCACTATCAACTCTTTATTTTCCTTCTTAACTAAGACTGCATAGATTATACCTCCTTTATATCTCCCAGTATACTTCTCTCCGTTTAAATAAGCTTCTACCTCAACTCTATCTTTGATAAATCTAAACTCATTAAACCCAAAGCCTGCATCACCATACTCAACAGATCCTCCAACGGAAAAATTCAAATTACCAAATAATTCTGGCTTAAACCCTATAACTTCTTTCCAAAGTGTTCCAGCTAAGATTCTTAGTTTATCATCTTTTTCTTCTATTCCCCTTAATGAAGTTAAATCTACTATAACTTTTCCCTCAACACCCCTTGAATATTCATATCTACCGATACCCTCAGTGATATTCTTCAGATCTTCCTCTGATTGTATAGTTATTATTTTTTCTGGAATTATTGAGGACCTTCTAGTTAAAGATAGTCTTGAGTAGAATAAGTTTAACATTCTACATAAGAGGTTTAATATAAGCATATAATAACTTTTCTACAAATTTTATACTATTGGATTTCCAAATAAGTCTTCTTCTTTATTAATACTAGTTCCTTTATTTTCTTTTAAAAATTTTATAAGTCTAAAGGATTTTTTCCTAGATAAAAATTTATTATTATTACCACAGTAAGGGCTATAAATACATTTGGGGCATCCATCCTCACAGTCACACTTACCAGTTATATCTAGTGAAATATCATAACTTTCTTCTAGTCTATCAAATAAAAGTTTACTAACACCACTTCCACCTACAACAGCATCATAAATAATTACATGACCGCTAGGATAACTTATGCCGGCTAAATCAGTTAATGAGGCACCTGCGGTAATTCTGGCTGCACTAATTAAAACATGCTCTGTAGCATGAAAAGCTTCAACTGCATCAAACTCACTAAATTCTGCCAAAATTGGATGCTTAATTATAATCCCTTTTGTTTGATAAGAAAATGTTATCGGTTCTTTATAATATCTCTCTTCTCTAGGTTTATTCTTCTTACTCATTATGTCATAAACTACAAAACCGTCAACCGAAATCATGATCTCAATTTCACCGTATTTTACTGGTAAACCTAATACTTCTTTACTTTCTATTTCTTTGAACGAAAGAAGATGCGTACTATATAAAGGTTTTGTATAATACGTTGTATCATCTGAAATCTTCCTAACTTTAACAGTTAAATGCGATAGATCAACACTTTCCACTATATAAGTTCTTTTAGATATGAGATAAATAGCCTCCGGATAAAGATCATAAAGCGCAACTGGTAATTCCCTTTCTCCGACTTTTTTATCACTCTCGTATATTTTCACCATAGGACCAGTAGATCTTATTGAAGTAGATTTAACAAATTTAACAAGTTCTGGTGTAGAGTAAGCATAATCTCCAGATATTTTCACTGGTAAGGAGCTAAGTGCCTTTACCCAAAGTTTAGGGAGCGTTGAAATTCTAACCTTTCCCTTTTCTACGACTAATGCTGCTGCATGAACTTTTATAACTTCCATATTTGTTGTGTCAAATGGCAAAGGAGTGAGCTTCCTATTAAAGAACTCTTGAGGCTTACGATTATAGTATGCGTCAATTGGATCATCTCCAAGAAGGGTAAAAACATAACCTATCTTATTCCTTCTTCCAGCTCTTCCTGCTCTTTGTAAATATTTAACGTAATTAGGGGGGTTTTCAGCCAATATAACAGCATCTAAGTCGCCTATATCTATACCTAGCTCTAAAGTAGGTGTAGCGACCACGCCCATTATTCTTCCTCTTTTAAAATCTTCCTCAACCTTTATCCTCTCTTCTGGGTTAATACCAGCTCTATGCACTGGGATATCAAATCCGAATCTCTTTATTATTTTTCCTAAAACTTCCGCCATTTGTTGAGAGTCAACAAAGATTAAAACCTTAAGCCCTTTTTTCATCAGTAATGAAGCTAAATAACCCGTAATAGTCCATCTACTTAAAGAACCTACATCTAAAAGAACATGAAAAGCAACACCTTTTCTTCTATTAGTACCTTGAATTATTTCTCCTTTTACACCAAATAACTCTTCAAATAAGTATTGAGACGCACCTATAGTTGCACTAGATGCCATAACATGGTAATCCCCGAATTCCCTAATTCTATCGCTAATCATTCTAAGATGTGAACCTAATACACCTTCGTAAACGTGAACCTCATCAAAGACAAAATGTTCTGTTGTTCTTAATAATCTTCTAAATCTGTTGCTTAATGCTAATCCTATATGAATCATATCAGGGTTAGTTATTAGAATATCAGGCGGATTCTCATATAGTCTCTCCCTCTCTTTTTCTGGGGTATCTCCATCAAAAACACCTACAGTAACGCCTAATTCTGTTGTAAACTTAAGAATTCTTTCAAGTTGATCTCTAGCTAGAGCTTTTGTGGGATAAACTAAAACGCTCCTTTCGCCTCTTAAAGAAAATTCAAGAGTTGGTATTAAGAAAGCTTCAGTTTTACCGGTTCCTGTACCAGATACTATCATAACGTTCTTTTTATCTAAAATTTTATGCAACGCCTCTTCCTGGTATTTATAAAGTTTTTCAATTCCGTGTTTTTTAAGGCTATCCTTTATTTTACTACTAATGTTAAGAGTATCTACAGAATCACCGAATTCGGGATCAAGCGCAGTTTCTGTGTAAACATGTCTAATTTTAACGTTAAAGTAGTCTAAAGCATTCTTTACTTCATCAATTATATCCATAAATAACAAGATTGTGATAAGAAAATTTATTTTTAAATCCTCCATTATACGAGTGTGTGTAGTGTAACTGGAGTACTAATAATTAAACCAGAAAATTATGAAAAAATAGAAAAGAAGCTTATTCATATTCTCAAGAAGGCAGAGGATAGAGGAAGGGATAGTTTTGGTGTTATAGTTATAGAGAAAGATGGAAGTATAAAAAAAGTTAAAGCTTTGGGGAGACCATCAACTCAAGAGGAGAAGTTATATGGTATATTAGATGAGAATTCTAAGGTAATAATAGCTAATAATAGAGCAGAACCAACCACAGAATATGTAAGACAAAAGACAGAAGAGGATATTCAACCCTTTGAGGGAGAAAGATATATAGTTACTCATAATGGAATAATTGCTAACGACTTAGAATTAGAGAAAAAATATAATGTAATAAGGAGAACTAAAATAGATAGTGCAGTAATTCCACCGATTTTAGATAAACATTGGAATGGAGAAATAGAACAATTAAAGAAAATACTAAATGACATTAAAGGGAGTTTTGCGTTTATAATAGGTGATAAGAAGAGACCCGATAGAATCTACATTGCTCAGAATTTTAAGCCAGCGTATATGATGTACGATAGAGAGTTAGGTGCTATATTCTTTACATCTCTTGATGATTACTTTGATGCCTCTCCATTCGATTCAGTAACAAAATTAGACCCTTACTCTATAGTAGAAGTTAATGACAAAATGGAAATTAGAAAAGTTCAATTACTTGATAAGAAGATTAGAAAGGTTCTTGTAATTGCAAGTGGTGGATTAGATTCCACTGTAGCTGCAACATACTTACTAAGGCAAGGATATGAAATCACTCTTTTACATTTTAACTATCATCATAAGGCTGAAGAGAGAGAAAGAGAAGCTGTAAAGAAGATTGCAGAATATTTACAAGTACCATTAATAGAGATTAACACTGATTTGTTTAAAATTATAGGGCATACTACATTACTTAAGGGTGGTGGAGAAATTGTTAAAGAAAGATTTGGAGAAGAGGGTGCAGAATTTGCTCATGAATGGGTACCAGCAAGGAATTTGATCTTCTATTCGGTTGCTTTAGCATTAGCTGAGGCTTATGGGTATGATGCTATAGCTTCTGGAATAAATCTTGAAGAAGCTGGAGCTTATCCAGATAATGAAATGGAGTTTGTAAGATTATTTGCTAAACTATCTCCTTATGCTACTGGACCTAATAAAAAAGTTGAAGTTTTGATGCCAGTAGGCAATTTAGTAAAGCATGAAATTGTGAAACTTGGTGTCGAAATAGGTGCTCCACTTCATCTGACATGGAGTTGCTACGAAGGGGGACAAAAACATTGTGGAAAATGTGGACCTTGCTATATGAGGAAGACTGCATTTAAAATTAATGGACTTAATGATCCAGTAGAATATGAAAGCTAGCCTTGATAATAGAAATATCTCCCTTTTCTTATCACTTTATTCTCTCTCATTAGTTGAACTAGTGCTGAATTAACTTCAGAAGCTGGAAAATTAACATATTTTATTAAATCGCTAAATGTTATCCATTCTCTTTCTTTTAATATTTTTTCAACAATGTTTTTTATTTCCTCATTTTTACTTGAATCCATACCCATCTAATCTGTTCCGTTCCAAATAAATTTTGTGCCAAGTTGAAGAAGCAATAAGAATATATACTGTGTATTAAAAATATCCATATGAAGTTATTTATTCCCATGATAGGTAGTGCTATAGCATTATCACTAGGCGGAATTTTACTTATAAATAAGGTTCCTTTTATTATATCTCTAGGAACTTTAATAGCCGTTTTATTATTTCTTACTTCATCTCTTCTTATCTATAAAGAGCATAAATCCGGTTATTATCTTGGTCTTGTTCTTAGCATTTTATCTATATTAGCTTCTGCGACTTCAACAACTCATGATAGAGCTTTATTAGCATTTGGTTCTTCTTTATATATTTCTATTTTAGATATATTAATGCTATTAGGTTTCTATTTTTTCCCAGTTCTTTATATTATACTTTTTGCAAAAAAGTTAAAAAGGAGTATGACTAATAAGTAAAGTAATGCAGACTCAAGTACCTATACTGTCACCTTCAGCTAGAGTAGCAGATTTGTTAGGTTTATTGACAGTATTATATAATAGTTTTGAAGGCAAAACAGACATTTACCTACTAGAGAAAGAATTAGAAGTGGACATAGATGATTTTATGCCCATAGTTTATGCTGCTAATACTCTAGGATTTGTAACAATAGGGGACGGGGATATAATAATAACAGATAAAGGGATAGAATTTTTAAAAGGAAACATAAGAAAAAGAAAAGAACTGTTAAGAGAATCTTTACATAAAATTGAACCTTTTGCTACAGCTAAAGAACTTGGAAAGTTTAATATTGAGGAATTACTAGGAAAATTGGAAGAAAAAGGAATTACAGCTTATTCTGGTCCTTCAGGATATCATGATTTGCAAGTTATTTTAGCAGAATGGGGTGTATATTCTGGATTCCTAAAATTAGTTGACGATGAATATGAGGTAACAATTAGTTAATTTACGATATGGCGTAATCCAAGAATGTTTTATAAGGTTTTGTTAAAAACTGTAAATCATGGAGAATGAAAAAGTAGAAGAACCCGTACTACATTATACTCATGAAGCTGATGTATTTAGAACTAGAGTATTTGGTATCCAGGATGGACTTATTGGTGTAGGAGCCATAGCTCTAGGTGCAGCTGGGTATTCTCAAGATCCCTTGCTTGTATTAGTTACTGGATTGATCGCAACTATAGCACAAGCTTTTTCTATGGGTATTGGTGAGTACATATCTACGAGGGTAAGAAATCAAATAATAGAAAATGAAATACAAAAAGAACGTTATGAAATTGAAAAATATCCTGAAAAAGAGAAAGAAGAACTTAAGCAATTTTACTTAAGTAAAGGATTACCTGAAAAGGAGGCTGAAGAAATTGCTGAAAGGCTAATGAAAAATAAGGATATTGTTCTTCATGAAATGATGATCCATGAATTAAAACTATTTCCAGAAGAATTTGAGAAACCAGTGAAATTAGGTTTTATTATGGCTTTATATTTAATTATTGGTGGGTTAATTCCCTTAGTTCCATTTATTTTATCCTTATTTGTAAAAATTCCCTTTATGTTTTCTATAATTTCCTCCATTCTTCTTGTTTTATTAACCCTAGGTGTATTTGGTTCAATGACTAGTAAGTATACTGGATTAAGTAAATTTAGAGGTGCATTTGAACAGATAGGAACTGGATTATTAGCACTCGTTGGTAGTTATATTGGTGGTGCAATAATTGGCTACTTTTTACCAATTCATGTTGCTATTTAATTATCTCCAGCATGTAATAATTTAGCTAATCCTCTAGGAATCTTAGCTGGTTTATTTTCTTTTTTGAATAGTTCCCTTCTATGAGCTTCAAGTAGATTTGGTTCTAGCCCTAAATATTCAGCCGCTGAGATTACCTTAACTCCAAAATCTTTTGCCACCTCTTTTACTGGTTTTAATACATTTTCATGATTTAAATCCCTTAACACGTGATGATCGATTATAGCGTATTGAAGTCCGTTCTTTACTATAGACTCCATATTTTTTATTGATTTATCTAAGTCTTCTTCTGACAAAGCTCTACCTAATAAATAACTCAGTGGTCCGTCTATTATGATAAAATTAGGTGAGATTTTTTTGGTAAAATCTAAATGTTGTTCTTTTGGAGCTCCCTCGATATCAGATGTAAAAAGCACTGTACCATCTTTGTCGTTTATACCCAGCTGAATAACATAACCAAGTCTTTCATCTGCTCCATGAGGTACAGCTTTTGAAAAAATTAATTTTGTTGAACCGAAAATAAATTCTTTTCCATCTGCTACTTCTATTTTACTAGGAATATCTTTCAATGCTCTAAGAAACTTAGGTGCTCTTCTATATTTCTGACTATTATTTATGTTGTTTGTTGGATCTTTAATAAAGACCATTTTATTACTGTATATCTCAATTGGAATAACATAACCTGGATCGTGGTGATCATAATGATAGTGTGTTATGACTATAATGTCTACATCCTTAGATATTTCATAGATTTTTTTTGCTAATTCAGTCAACTTGTTTACTTCTAATTGGTGAGGAGGAAGTCCATATCTTCTTGGAGCTAAAGATACTGCGGGATCAATTAGAATTCTAACATCCTTAGTTTCAACTAAGGTTGCTTGTGACCTAACTCCCAGGCTCTCAAATGCTAATGGAGTAACTTTCATCTTTTCACAATTATAATCTTATGCTACTAATGTCTAATATTGCTTCTCTTAATCTTCTCTTGAATTCTTCTAAATCTTGATATGCTAATCTAAGTCCATAATTTGTGTTTTTCTTTTCCATGTATTTTCCTACCCCATATAATGTTAAGCCAGATATTGTAGTTAGATGGAAGGGATCATCAAGTCCAAAAGCTATAAACTTTCCCACAGCTTGTAACGTTTTTCCTTTTGGTTCATAATCACCTAAAATTTCTTTCATATAAAATAAATTTTGTTTTACTAGATATAAGAAGTATGGGAATATAATATGGTATTTGCTTGTCGAAAACTATTTGAGTATTATACGATAAAAATCTCTTCTTTCTGTAAATTATTCATTACAACAGCCTTACTATTGACATAAACCATATCCTCTATTCTAATACCAAATTTCTCCGGAAGATAAATTCCAGGTTCAATTGTAAATACCATATTTTTCTCAATCTTTCTCTTATAATTCGGTGCAATATAAGGTTCCTCATGAACATCAATCCCAATTCCATGCCCAGTTCTGTGTATGAAATATTTACCGAAACCATAGTTTGTTATAACTTGTCTTGCAACTTTATCTATCTCACAAGCTTGTACATTTTCTTTTATCATATCTTCTGCCTTTTGTTGTGCTTCCTTAACTATTTCAAAGATTTTTACTATTTCTTCAATAGGTTTTCCAATACTAACTACCCTAGTAGTATCAGTAGAATACCCCTTATATTTTATTCCAAAGTCAAAAATCAGTATATCTCCTTGTTTTATTTCTCTAGTGGTAGATCTTAAGTGTGGCATAGATGTATTAGGTCCAGAAGTTACTATTGGTTCGAAAGACGCACCATCAGCACCATTATTTAGGAATTCGTCCACTAGCATTTTAGCTATTTTCTTCTCATTCAAACCTGGCTTTATGTGATTTATTGTATTGAGAAATGATTTCTCAGCTATTCTAACTCCTTCCTTCATTATTTCAATTTCTTCATCTTGTTTAATTATTCGTAATTCCTTCATTATTTCATTTGCCTTAATAATTTGTGAAGGTGAAAAATTATTTATTATATCTATTGTAAATGAGGACCAAAGAGTGTCATCAATTGCAATACTTTTCCCCTTTTCAATATTTAGTTTCTTGTAAGGATTTTCATCATCAGAATAACTTACGACCGGTATGTTAAAATGAGATAATTGTTCTTCATAAAGTTTGGGAGCTAAAAAGTAAACGTTCCAACTATCTATTATAAGAAATAATGGTCTTTCCATTTGTTCTTCAGTAAATCCGGTTAAATAAAACATGTTACTACCAGGCCCAAGAATTACATAATCAATCATTCTCTCTTTCATTAGTTCTCTGAGTCTAGTTATCCTCTTCATATAGCTTTTTAAGCAAAAGCCCTATATAACTTCTGTGTCTTTAATACCACTAATTTATTCAGATGTTTATTTATTACATAGACCTAAATATACGCATTCAGAGAATCCAGATAGAATAAAACGTGCTCTGGAAGAGTTAAAAGATTATCCCAAAATTTCCCCACAAAAAGTATCTGAAGAAGAAGTTAAATTAATTCATGATGAAGATTACATTAACCTAGTTAAATCATCTAGCAAGAAGGAAAGTATGATTGATGCAGACACTTACACTAGCAAAGAAACATTTGATGTGGCACTCTACGCTCTAGGTGGGGCATTAAAAGCATTTGAGACTAATGGGTTTGCTTTGTTAAGACCACCAGGTCATCATGCTGGTAGGTTTGGAAAAGCATTTGGTGCCCCAACACTAGGTTTCTGTATTTTCAATAATATCGCTTTTCCCATAAGAAAATACGCCTTAACGAAGGTGTTAATTATCGATTTTGATGTGCATTATGGTAACGGAACTCAAGATATATTCTGGAACGATCCGGAGGTTGTACATATAGATATTCATCAAGATCCAAGAACTATATATCCTGGTACTGGATTCCCAGATATGATAGGAGGAAAAGATGCTGAAGGCACAAAGATTAATCTATTAATTCCACCGTTAGGAGGAGATGATTTATATGAAGAGTTAATACCTATCATACAATCTGTAATTGATGACTTTAAACCTAAAATAATAGCCTATTCTGCTGGTTTCGATGCTTTTGAGGGTGATGGGCTTGCTAGTGTAAGAGCTACTGAGTGGACATATTATAATATGGGTTTACTCTCAAATAGATTTGAAAGGAAATATGCAGTTCTAGAAGGTGGTTATGGTGTAGGTTTAATAAGAGGACTTAAGGCATTTATATACGGATTACAAGGAGAAAAGAAGGTATATCCTAAAAATACATCATCAGATGCTGTTAAGAGTAGATTCAGAAATTATCTATCTGAAGAAAAGAGGATATTAAGAGAATTCTGGAAAATTTAACAGGTATAATAGCATTTTAATGCTAAATTGTATGCAGCATTAAAGTCTCTATCTGCTTTGAATCCACATGCTGGACATACAAATAAAGGTCCTAAAACTTCTCCTTTTTTGAATCCACAGTTTGAGCAAATTTTACTTGTATTATAAGGATCAACTAACTTATACTTTATACCCCTAGAATATAATTGTTGTTCTAGTTCTATTTCAATATTTCTTAAAGTATTTCCAACCTTATTTTCAAATATTCTTAAATCTTCTAAAGCTACGATTTTAGGGTTTAACTCATCAATGAAATTTACTATATCGCTTATTACCTTTTTAACCTTATTTCTAATATTTTTTATTTCACTAACCCCTTGAGGATTTCCTAATATTTTAATCATTTCATCAGTGATCAGTTCTTTTCCCCAAAACCTAGTCTTCCATAGTTTTCCGTTTCTCAAAGCTACAATTGTAATTAAATGTCTCACTCCAATATCTACCCCCACAATAGATCGAGGTTTTTCATATGCTAAGTAAACCTTAATGTTGTTTGTAAAATCGATAACCGCGTATAGTGGTATCTCTTCTCTTTCACTTTTTACTATTGCATTTATTCCTTTTAATCTATAGGGATTATTACCTACTATTTCTATTGGTCCATATTTCACTTCATTAGAATTTAATGCTAAATAGTACAATTCTTTTGGTATATTATGTGGTGGTGGTCCTACATCTTGTCCTTTCATTTTCAAAATTTTCGAATATTGCCTTATAAATTGGACTTCCTTGTATAATTCCCTCAATGTTCCGTAATCTATAATTTTAGCTTCAACTAATTCCTCGTTCATAAATATAAATTTGATTATCTATTTAAATGTTTTAGCCAGATATTTCATTAATTGAGCTAAAACTTAATTCTTCAACATTCTTACCTAAATAGTATCCAACAGTAGATGAAAATATATAGTTTTCATATCTATAAAGTTTATAATATTCTTCAATTTCTTTCATTCTATTTTTATTATAATAATATCCAACAAATATTCTAGGACCTTCTTGGTTATTAAAAGTTAGTAATGCAGAATTAAGACTAGAGGCGTACTGAGAAAGAGTACTTAACGTCTCCAAATAAGCAGTTTTAAAATCATTCTTCAAGGAATAATTTTTTATTATTTCTAGGAAAAACAAATAACTATCAGTTGAAGGGTAGTTAGGCTCAGAAAATGCCTTTCTATTTATAGAACCATTATGAGCGAAATATAAATCATGTGTGGATAATCTATAATAGTAGGGATGATTATGCCTTACACCTAAAAGGAAGTTTTTCCCTGCTTTCCTAGCATGAAATATAGCATATATCTCATCTCCCTTAAGCAAACTTAAGTAATCAAAAAATAGAGGATCTTCATAAATAGGCTCATTAGTCTTGTAATAAAGTACTTTCCACTTACCATTTTTTGAAATAAGTGCTATAAATCCCCAGCCATCTGAATGTGAACCATATTTGAAATATACGTCATTCTTGCTGGCACTTAGAAAAGCTTTCAAAACTTCAAAATTTGGCTCTCCTTTTGCTTTAAAAGCAAGAATTCTACACATCTACCATCATACCATCATGAGCTATAATATAACCCTTTGCTATTTCTTTAACTTGATTTTCTATTTGGGCTGGAATATGTGTTATAATTAATTTATTGCGATCATACATCTCTATGAGTTGCTTCACTGAAGTATGTCCATATTGCCTACAATCATCTATACAACTACCTTCATGTATAATAAGGTCTGCATCTTTTGCTTCATCTAATACAGTTTCGCAAGGTTCCAAAGTATCTCCAGTGTAAATAATCTTCTTTTCACCATCTGTTATTATATAAGAAACAGCATAAATACTATGGCATGCTTCAACGGAATATATCTCTAGATCACTAATTTTAGCTTTTGGAAGTTCATTCTCTATTGTATTTGCTGAAATGTTATTGCCACTTTTAACATATGAATCTAAGACTTTAAGAATTCCTGGTGGCGAATAAACTTGTATTTCTTTCATTCTTAATATTTTTCTTTGAACTAAATGGTCAAATAATCCATTTATATGATCTATATGAAGATGTGTAATGAATATTGCTTCGAAATCTAAGAGGTTCAAATCCTCAATCTTAAAATTCGCTCCAGTGCCTAAATCTAGTAATACAGAAGTTCCTTCATTACTTTTAATATATATAGAAGATTTTACCCTCTTTGAACCATAAGTTGCCCCGGCTCCAGTACCTATAAATATAATCTTCACAGATCATCCCTCTCATTAATATCAACTAGGTCGTCACAACAAAGACCTATACACTCGTGTCCTTCTGCTTCTTTTTCTTCCTTATTATTAATTCTCATTTTCTTCTTCAATTAAATCCTTCACCTCTTCATATTTAGGTCCTAAAGCTCCAATAATTGTAGTTGAATATGAAGCTAATTTATTTGCTATTCTTACAGCTGTTCTAAGATCATAATTTTTCTCTAGATACACAGCAAGTGCTGCATTAAACACGTCTCCTGCACCAGTAGTGTCAATAGGATTTACTTTTATAGTAGGTACTAAAATTTTTTCATGCTTGGTTGCTATTAATGCACCTCTTTCTCCCAGTGTAATTATAACTGCTTTTTTTACTTTCTTTAGCAATAATTGAATCCCAGATTCAATATCATCAGTATTTGTGAGCTCCTTAAATTCTATTTCATTAGGAGTTAAAATATCAACATAATCCAAAATCGAGAAATCCTTAAGTATTGCTGGTGCAGGATTTAAGATTCTTATTCCATTAAATTCCTTAAGTGCTTTCTTCACAACTCTTTCCTCTATCTCAAGTTGGGTAAGCAAAATATTTCCAGATAACGCATTATCTATATCCTCTTCATTTAAAAGGGCATTGGCACCCCTATTTACAACTATCATATTTTCTCCCCTTGAATTCACAATTATGTATGCTGAACCGGTTACACTATTTTTTATTTTTACATATGCTGTATCAATTCCTTCATCTTCCCAAAATCTTATTGCATTTTTCCCAAATTCATCATTACCTACTGCAGCTATTATTCTAACTTTTGACCTAAGCCTTGATGCAGATACTGCTTGATTTGATCCTTTTCCCCCATGATTTATATAGATTTCTTTTGCAAACACAGTTTCTCCTTCATTTGGAAATTCTTCTACTTTAAGAATAAAATCTACATTATAACTTCCCACAACGGTAATCATAACTCTTTAATCCTCCTAAGTTTTTGTAAAATCTCATCTATTGAGTTACCTACTAAATAAACTCCTCCATCAAGCATTACAATATCACTATCTAAGCCACTCTCAGATATTTTTAACAATCCTTTTTCTGAAGCATTAAGAACTTTTCTAGTTAAAGCAATAGAAATACAAACTCTTTTATTAATCTTTTTTATCTTTGTGCTTATATCATTTTCTATATTAATTAAAATAGGCCCATCCAATTTTATCTTATTTAGATATTTTATTATTCCTCCAGCTAACGTAGCGACATCTCCATAATCGGTTAAAAATGCAACATTGCTTTTAGTATTATCTTCAATCACTTGTAAAAGTAATGATGGATCTTTCTCAAATTCCCACAACAATCTTTCAAGTTCTTCTCTTGCGAATTCCCTTTGTAATATTCTGTCTATTGGTGCAAAAGGATCCACTGGACCATGACCTTGGCCTAAATCTAAGGAGTATTTTATACTTATTGTAACATATTCTTTAGCTTTTATCAACGCATCTTCTAGTTTTTCTCCTTTAGCCAAATATGCTGTTAAAGAAGCAGAAAATACATCACCACTTCCATGTGTATTTTTTGTGTTTATAGATTCTCCCTCTAATTCTAACTCTTTTCCATCTACTATTGCAAAATCAAATCCACCAACATGACTTCCTCCTTTTACTATTACATTCACATTGAACATTTCATAAAGTTTCCTAGTTGCTTCTATGAGTGTTTTCTTATCAGTTATTTTTATTCCAGACAATTTTTCAGCTTCAAATTTATTTGGAGTAATTATTAGTGAGTGCTTAATAAGCTTCTTTAATGCATCAATAGTATCCTCAGTAACTAGAGGTGCACCAGACTTAGCTATCATAACTGGATCTAGCACTAGAGATATGTTATATTGTATGACTTTATTCATGACAGCATTAATTACCTTACTAGAAGCTAACATTCCAGTTTTTGCATATTTTGGTTTTAAATCTACCATTACCGCATCAAATTGTGCCTCAATAAATTCAGGTGGAACTTCTAAAACATTGGTAACAGAAAAAGTATTTTGTGCTGTTAACCCTGTTACAATAACAGTTCCAAAGACACCTAAACTAGTAAAAGTTTTAAGATCTGCTTGAAGCCCTGCACCACCACCCGAATCACTACCAGCTATTGTCATTGCTACTGGTCTAATCATGAGATAAGAATAAGAATAAAAGAATATTTGTTTTTATTTATTTCTCTTGTAGGGGCATACAGAGGAATAGACGCAATAACCACACTCCCAAGGATATCTAGGTACTTTAGTTCTCTTTAGCGTCTCTTCGGCTAGTCTAATTACTCCTACCTCGTCTGCTGGTTCATTTACTTCATATTCAGTTACTCTGTCTGGAGTTATATACACTAGTAAACCCTTCTTTATTCCAGTCATCCAAAGGTAAATTTGTAATTGAACTTTATGATGCTCATGTGGTAATCCCTTATCAGCTCTAGCACTTTTTATTTCAATTACTACCTTTTCTCCGTCAATTTCTGCTATTGCGTCAATTCTTCCTTTTATTTTCACTTGCTTATTGTTTACTGGAATTTCTCTTTCTATCTCAACCTCAACTTGAGAATTACTAAAGTTATTTTTAATGAAGTTCTCTAATCCCTCATGTACCATATCGCCTAAAATTGTAGAGGGTGTGAAGACCTCTGAAATTGCTAATTCTTTATACGTTTTTTCATACTGAATTTTCAAGGGGCATCGTATTAAGTCTGTGACGTAAAGTGTATTATCATCTTTCGTATGCGTTAAGTAATCTTCCAATTTCTTTTTGAAAATTCTTTCCACTAGCATGTCTTTCATCTCCCTATCTCTGTGAAAACCTTTCCACTTCTTTCTGTTTTAACCCATATTCTAGGTCTTCTAGTAATTTCTAAAAGCAAAGCTGTTATATTAAGTAAAACTACGAAATTCATGTATACTAGTGATAATATTGAGTAGGGAAATTCTATTAAGTGTTTCTTTGAAATAGTTAAAGCAGTGATGAAGCTTACAAATGAGGCAGCAGATACAAATGCTGTTGCAACTATAAATAAGGAAGTCGGATAAATTAGAATTAGTGAGTAATTAACTAAGTTTAATACCATGAAAATGGGAGTTAAAACTATAAGAGCACCATCTATTATTCTCAGATCTATCTTACTTCCCCTTAATTTTAGATTAACCTCAAAGTGTCCTCTGTACCATCTTAATCTCTGTTTTATTAGCCATCTTAAACTTATTGGTACTTCTCTCCATGCCATAATAGAGGGCACATAAACTATTTTATAACCTTTTGATACTAATCTTATACTTAAGTCTAAATCTTCAGTCAAGCTGTATTCATTCCATCCTCCTACTTCTTGTACGAGTGATTTTCTTACAAATGTACATGTTCCCTCAAGTGGTACAAATAATCCTAATCTTGCTCTTCCAGCTATAGAATACTCATAATATAACTCTTCAAGACTAGCAAATCTAGTAATTATATTTTCTCTAACGTTAATAGGTATTAACTTTCCTTGTACTCCAGCTATTTGTGGGTCACTAAACACTGAAGAAGCATAACTTAGTACATCTAATCTTGGAACAGTATCTGCGTCAAATATTCCAATGATCTCATGCTTAGCTACTTTCATGGCATAATTTAGAGCCCTACTTTTACCGTTTGGAACATTTGATGGAGTTAGTTTTACACAATGAACTAGATTATCATAAAGGTTTTCGTATTGCTTGCAAACTTGATATGTGTTATCTGTTGAACCATCTTCAACAACAATTATTTCATATTTTGATTTATCATATTCTTGGTTTACCATCCTATCTAATAGTCTCCCTAATACTTTTTCTTCGTTTTTAGCTGGTATAATTATAGAAAAAGTCTTATCTGAGAAATCTTTGGTTTCAATTTTGTTCCATGTAATTCCGTAAATCGCTAAGAACGAATTGTAAACACTCCAAGATGATACTAAAATACTTATGAATGCTATTATTTCATCTAACATTATGTAAAAATAGATACTCTTTTTTAAATTTCTTTTCTAAAGAGATTAAACCCTATCCCACGCTGATTTTAATATTTTAACTCCTTTTTTAATTTCGTCCTCGGTAGCAACGGATATACTTAGCCTAGCCATAGTATCCCCTCCCCTTAAAAAGAAAGGCTTAGCTGGAACAAAGCTTAATCCCATTTTTATAGCCTCATTGAAGACTTTCCAACTATCTTTCTTTAAGTCAAGAAGTAAGAAAAATCCACAAGATGGTCTATTAAAATCAGTAAATCCAGTATCTAATAGAGAATCTGTTAAAATTTTCATCTTATTAGCATAATGCTCATATAGATAATTCATTCTATTTTTTACTATTCCTTTTTTCAACAATCTGGCCACTACGTATTGATTTATAGTTGAAGTAGAGAAATCCATTTGTTCGATAAGAGATATTTTTTCTGCAATTTCTTCATTTGCTAGTATAAAGCCTATTCTTAATCCAGGTGCAATAATTTTGCTAAAAGAACTTATGTAAATTACTCTTCCATTTTTATCAAAATATTTTATAGGTTTAGGGGTCTCTCCAGCTATAGGTTTATATGGATCATCTTCTAGTATATAGAAATCATAACTATCTGCAAGTTCAACTAACCTTTTCCTTCTATCTTCACATAAGTTAACTCCCGCTGGATTATGACAATTAGGTATTACATAAAGTAATTTAATTTTTACAATTTTCAGCACTTTCTCCAATTCATCAACAATAATTCCTTTTGAATCAAGACCTATAGGAAGAACAACATTACTTCTTAACTTTAATGGTGTAAAAGTTTCTATGAATGTAGGGTTTTCAACAGCTATAGTATCATTTTCTAGAAAATATTTAGATAAAAGCTCAATAGCGTGCTGAGCACCACTTGTTACTACAATTCTGTTTCCATTCAAAGATAAATTAAGATTAGGTATATAGTTCTCTATTTCCTTTATAAGTTCCTCTTGCCCTCCTGCACCAGGATAGAAAAATACTTTGCTACCATATTCTTCAATAATTTCATTATAAGCCTCTTTTATTTCTTTAATAGGCATAACTTTA
Source organism: Sulfurisphaera ohwakuensis (assembly GCF_009729055.1). Classification (GTDB taxonomy): domain Archaea; phylum Thermoproteota; class Thermoprotei_A; order Sulfolobales; family Sulfolobaceae; genus Sulfurisphaera; species Sulfurisphaera ohwakuensis. The sequence continues at coordinate 2,304,191 of NZ_CP045484.1, forward strand.
GGATCTGGCGTGCCGCTGGCAAGATTTATCTCGACTTTTTTTGCAATTTGCGAGGCTAATTCTACTGGAGAAATTTCTATTTCCCTACCTATCCGAGAGACCATTTTCCTCCTATATCAATCTCACTTCCTATCCCATATTTCTTTGCTTTCTCATAAAGTAACTTGAGTATTGCTACATCCTCAAGTCCTATTCCCATGGATTTGAAAACTGTTATCTCATCTTCACTATTCCGTCTTACTTTTCCAGCAATAATTTCAGATATAGGTTTTACTTTATTCCAATCTAACATATTCATCTTTTCAGCCATTATTAGATCTCCAGCTTCCTCCTTTGCTTGCTCTAAATCTTCAACAGCAATAATTGATGCATTTTTTAAAACCTCTGGATATAACTCAACTCTTTCAGGTAAGTTAGAGCCTAAAGCGTTTATATGTGTTCCCTTATTTAAGAATTCGTACTTAATAAAAGGGTCTTTTGAGTTAGTGACTGTTACTATAACATCAGCATTGCAAACATCCTTGTAATCTTTTGCTTTTTCCACTTTTATTCCTTCTTGAATAATTTTCCTAGCTTCTTCTTCTAGTTTTTCTTTACTAAAGACTTTTATTTTTACTCCTGGTTTCAATTCATAATAAGCTTTCACCTGATATTTTCCTTGTTTTCCAAGACCTATAATTCCGACAACAGAATAGCTAGATTTTGCAAGAAAATCCGAGGCTAATACTGAAATTGCTCCAGTTCTAATTCTCGTTATTAGATCTGACTCAGCTAAAAGTACTGGTTCTCCATTATCATCAAAGAGCATTGAGAAAAAAGTACCCTTAATAAATACTTTAAATCCTAAGTAGTGATCTAACCCTCCAGCTTGATAGGTCAAAACACTTCCATGAAATGAAGTTCTTACTCTTTTTGTATTAGTGGCTAGTTTTTGATAAAGTAATATAAAAGAGTTTTTTAATGCATCATATGCATCTTTAAAATTTAATATTTTCAGCACTTCATGTTCCCTTAATAGAAGCACCAATGCTATCAATATCTCTTATGCCCTAGAGTTTAAAAGCAAATATTTACATAAGCTAAAGAATATGGAGCTGACACCCCGTCTTCAAGATATAATTTCTATTTTAAAAGAAAAGAAAGAAATTAACATAAAAGACCTAGCACTAGAATTAAAGATCTCTCCTAAAACAGCAAAGGGTTATGCCAGAGAACTCTATCGTTTAGGGTTTGTAGAATTAGATAATGATAATATTAAACTGAAAAACTCTCAACCAGTCTCAAGTGATGAGTTAAAGAAAATATTAGATGCCCATGAAGCCGAAATTACAAATTTGAAAAAAGAAATAGAATTATTGAAGGAAGAATTAGCTAAAATAAAAAAATCAAGAAGTAAATCCTAATGATAGTTTTAAAACATATACAAACCAATTAAGAATTTTTTCACTTCCTAACTTACTTTTTCCCTTACTTCTATCCCTAAAGGTTATAGGTACTTCAACTATCCTTAATCCAGCCCTCTTAACCTTATACACCGCACATATTTGAAACTCATATCCATCTGCATTTTTACAATCTTTAACTACTTCGATAGCATTCCTAGAATAAACCCTATACCCAGAAGTATTATCTTTAACATCGATTCTAAGTAGGGTCTTAGCTAACATATTTGCTCCTTTGCTAATAATTCTTCTCTTTAAGGGCCAGTTTTCAATTTTCCCACCTTCTATATATCTAGAACCTATAATCAAATCAGCTTTTGTTGCTTCTTCAAACATTTTAGGCAAATAAATAGGATCATGACTTAAGTCAGCATCCATGGTTGCTAAGTATTCAAATCCTAATTCTAATCCTTTAAGTAGTCCAAACCTTAATGCACTGCCAAGACCCTTCTCACCTTTTCTTACAAAAACTATAGCATCCAACTTTCTAGCTATTTCTGCGGTACTATCTTCACTATCATCGTCTACTATAATGATTTTTGCATCTGGTAAATATTGCCTAATTCGTGGTATGAGTTCTTTTATATTTTCCGCCTCATTATACGTTGGAACTAGAACCCCTCTCATTACACATTTCCCATATTTTGTCATTAAGATAATGTAAATTTATTCCAAACTTCCCTTTTTTCTCATTTAAAGCTTTTTCTTTATCCATAAGAACTTTTATAATTGCTATAGGAATATTTGTCTTAGTCTTTACCAAAACAATGTCACCTTCTTTGCAATTACAGTTATACTCAACAATACCGGGTACAAAAAGATCAGCACCATTTATAATATGCTTTACTGCACCTTCGTCAACTGTTACAGAAGGTAACTGTAAATTATATTTTCTTATAAAACAAAGTGTAGGAATTAGTTCTTCTGAAAAAAACGAGAGTAAACCATTAACAAAGTAGTATACTTGCTTTTTCTCCTTTCCAATTTCAATTTTTCCTTCAATGTCAATTCCGTATTTATTTTTTATTTCAGAGATTAGTTTTTTACTATCCTTTTCAGATAAAAAGTGTCTCTGCATCAACTAACCAACTCCTCAAATCTAACTGGCATTTTAGTTATTCTCTTTTTAATACATTGTTCTACAGCATTTATTATTGTCGGTGTAGCTGCTATTGCACCCGCTTCACCAATTCCTTTGCTCCCCGTAGGATGAGGAGATTTTCCTAGAATTTCATATTGCCAATCTATCTTCTCGGGTATTTCTACTGCTGTAGGTATAGAGTAGTCTTGAAAATTAGTAGTTAATAATTGTCCATTTTCATCAAAGAAAGCTCCCTCTAATAACGCTTGTGCCATCCCTTGTACAATGCCACCTATAGCTTGTCCTTCAGCAAGTAAAGGATTAATAACAGTTCCTACATCATCAACTGCAACATATTTCTTTACAAATACTTTTCCTGTCTCATCTACCTTAACTAGAGCCAAATGCACACCATAGGGGGTGGTGGGAGGTTGTTTAACATTATAGATAGCTGTTATATCCAGACTTTCTCCCATCTTAAAAGCATTCTTTACGATTTCGTCAAAAGTGACTTTATTACCGTTCTTCTTATGTGTGACATTTCCTTCTTTATACTCAACCTCCTCTTTGTCAGCATTTAGTATTTTAGCACCGATTTCAATTAATTTATCCTTAAGCTTTTGAGAAGCTAATAAAACTGCTGAACCACCTATAGTTACAGTCCTACTTCCCCATGTTCCAATACCATCTTCAATTATTTCCGTATCACCCCATCTAACTTCAATCTTTTCAATTGGTAACTCCAGTACGTCAGCTGCAATTTGAGCAAATGCAGTTGCATCTCCTTGACCGTGAGGACCAGTACCTGTAACTAATGTAATTTTACCATCATATTTAACAGAAATTCTGGCAACTTCCCAAGGTCCAAAAGCAGTTATTTCAATATAAGAAGAGACACCAACACAGCCATCCTCTTTCTTTAGTTCATCATAATATTTCTTCCCAATTTCTAAAAGTTTCTTTACATTTCCAGAATCATAAGTAACACCAAAAATGTTAGTATACGGTAATGTGTCAATAGCATTCTTCAACCTTATTTCATACTGATCTATTCCTAATTCATCTGCTACAATATTTACTATTCTCTCTATAAAGTATATACCTTCTGGTCTACCAGCACCTCTATATGATTGTGTAGGAGTTATATTTGTATGAACTGCATAGGCATCAATATCAGCACCGATTATCTTATAAATACCAGGTAACATCCTTACGGTACTCTTAACGTTTCCAGATTCATCATCATTAGCATCTGGGTAAGGAGCTCCTAAGTTTGCTATCAGAGTACCTCTTATTCCTAAAATTGTTCCATCTTTTCTAACAGCAACTTCAAACTTCAGTTTTTTGTCCCTACCATGTCCAGCCGATATAAATTCTTCCGTTCTTGTAGGTACCCATTTTAGTGGTTTCCTTAATATTAGTGCTAGTTTAGCTAAAGCGTATTCCTCTGGATGGGCAATGATTTTACTACCAAATGCACCTCCAACGTCAGGCTGAATTACCCTAATGTTTTCAAATCCAAGGAAATCAACAAGATTTCTTCTCAAATAGTGAGCTGATTGCGTAGAAGAGTAAAATGTAAGCTTATTTCCATCAAAGTAAGCTAAAGCACCTCTAGTCTCTAACGGTGAAGCTATTACCCTTTGATTGATTAAGGTATCAGAAATTGTTAAATCAGCTTCTTTAAATGCTTTTTCTACGTCTCCTCCTTTCCATCTTTCATGATAATAAATATTTGAAGATAAACCACTATGCACCTTCACTTTGTCTTCTAACGCTTTTTCCGGGTCTAAAACGTAGTCTAATTCCTCATATTCTACTTCAACAGATTCAATTAGATCATAAGCCTCATATCTATCTTTAGCAATGACTATAGCTATTGGCTGTCCAACGTAGGTAGTCTCTTTAGTTGCTATAGGGAAATCTTTTCCAGGATTTATATCTTCACCAGTAAATATTCCTTCTTCTTTTTTAACCTTAATCCTTGCATGAGGATATTTACTTCTTACGAATGCTACAAATAGTGTTCCAGGTAATTCAATATCATCAACGTATGCTCCTTTTCCAGTTATAAGCCTTAAATCCTCAATTCTTTTTATCGGCTTACCGATATACATGAATTAAAGTATACACGAGAATTTTATAAATATTTGTACAAGGGCTGAACCCTTTTTCACGTTAATAAAAATCTTTTTATATTTGATAATGTTAAAATTTTTCCGATAAAGATGATCTCTCACACCGATGTGGGCTATGCCCAAAAGGGTGAGGGAGATAACGGAGATGTGAGTCCCGTGCCGTTGGGCTCAAAGGAGTCCCATGACCCATCTACCAGTAGGTGGTTGAGGGTTAAGCCCCTACACTCGATCATGATTGAAGATAAAATGAGTGAAATGAAAGTGTAGGGACAAACGGGAGAAAAGTATTGTTAAAAACTTAACATCTTAAGTCTCGTGTTTATAGTTGGATGAGAAGAGAATATGCTAGACTCTACGTCTCCATATTTTTTAATGACTAGTTTAAGTTCATCTCCAACTATAGAATATGCAAGCCTATCAGCTTGGATCTCTTGCCTTTTACTTATAAATTTTTGCAATAAAAAGATCAAAATCAAGGAAATCAGTGAAAGAACAATATTAAACTGAAACAGAAATAATGAGAATAATAACCCTACAGCTACGAATATTTTCATCTTTAGGTAATGGTTAAGTACAATATGTGACATTTCGTGGGCTAATATTGCTCTTTGTTCGGATTTATCTAGTTTTAGAAAGCCTTTAGTTATTACTAAATTTTTACCTATTATATATGCGTTTACACTCTCATTATTATCAAGAAATATTCTTATTCCTTGTATAGTAAATAAAGATTTTAATCTCCTTAGCTGTAAACGATCTCCTATAAATATGAGAGGGAGTATGGCGAAAATAATTAAATTCACAATAACTATTACGCGGAAATACTATATATCTCTTTTAGTTTCGCATAAGAAGAAAGAGATTTATTTTAAGCTCATTACTAACAACTTGTGAAAGCTGTACTTTTAGAGAACGGAAAGGTTGTAATTAAGGAGATACCTAAGCCTATAATTAAGGATAAAGGTGATGTTATAGTTAAGATGAAAGCTTGCGGATTATGTGGTACAGATGTAGAAAAAATTTGTGGACAATACACAGCATCTCAGCCAATACTAGGGCATGAGCCAGCTGGAATAATAGACGAATCTAGTGTAGATTTCTTAAAATCAGGACAAAGAGTATTTGCTCACCACCATGTTCCTTGCTATGAGTGTTACTATTGTACTCACGGTAGTCCTACAATGTGTCCTTATTATAGGAAAACAAATCTTGACCCTGGCGGATTTGCTGAGTACTTTAGGGTACCGGCCTGGAATGTAATAAGGGGAGGAATTTTAATTTTACCAGACTCTGTATCTTTTGATGAAGGAGCTTTTATAGAACCATTAGCTACTGTTGTGAGAGCGCAGAGAAGGGTAAAAATAAATAAGGGAGATAGTGTCTTAGTGGTTGGAGCTGGACCTATGGGTTTATTACACGTAATGATGGCTAAGGCTAATGGTGCCAGTACTGTTATAACATCTGACGTATCAGATTTTAGAATTGAATATGCTACCAAAGTAGGAGCAGACTACTCGTTAAATGCTAGAAAGACTGATATACCAAGTGAAGTTAAGAAATTAACAGATGGTAGAGGAGCTGATGTAGCGATAATAGCCTCGGGGTCTCCTTCAGCTATATTATCTGGACTACTTTCAGTGAGAAAAGGGGGATACGTATTACTATTTGGTGTTCCGTATAAAGGAACAGTCTTGAATTACGATATTAGTGAGCTTTTAAATAATGAAATTTCAATAATATCAAGTAATGCTGCAGTGGAAGAAGATACAAAAGAAGCACTGAAATTAATTTATGAAAGAAAAGTTGATGTTAAAAAACTGATAACCCATAGGTTTCCATTAGATGAATTTAATGAGGCCGTAAGGGTAGCTAAGCAAGGAGAGGCCATAAAGGTAATAATATATGATTGAGATTAAGGTAAAATAAAGTACTAAGGTTGCGACAAAAAGTCTTAATGCTCTTCTTACGTCATCTTCTTTAGGCAAATTACCTTCGCCTACTGAATAATAACCTGGTTTTTCAAGTTTCACATGCAGTATAGATGAAGCAAAAGATATTGGGTATCTGGCATTCAAACTTTCAATCCCGCTACTCTTAAGGGTCTTACATAAATCTCTAGGCTTATATCCAAGGAGGTATCCAGCTATAATCATTAGGATTCCAGTGAGCCTAGAAGGTATATAATTCATGATAGTGTCAACTTTCGCAGAAAACCATCCCTCTTTCTGTAACTCTAGTGTTTTATAACCAACCATACTATCCATTGTATTAGAAAATCTTTGTAGAAGTGCACCAGGATAGCCAAGAATAAGGAACCAGAAAATAGGTGAAGTTATACCATCAATGAGACTTTCAAATAAAGATTCAATAACTGCTGAGGCTACATGAGGATCATCGAGTTCATATACATTTCTTCTAACTAACTGTTGTGCATACTTTCTATTTTCTCTATTAACTGGGATAGACTTTTTTACCAGTTCATAAAGCATTTTGATAGAAAAACTAGTCTTAAGGAAAAAAGTAAGAAGTATAGTCTGTATTATTACGCTAGGGATATATAGCGGGATTAGAAGTAGAATTAGGACTGGTATTACACTAATTACCCATACAAAGACTCCGTATAAATAGCCCTTATAAGGTACTATCATTTTCTCAGATATTTTGCCAACCCAAACGACTGGATGAATATAGACTGGAGGCTCTCCTAGGGTTAAATCAAAGAGAATAGCGAGGTAAAGAATAGGTAGCATCTTCTTTCCGCTATAAGTAGAAATATGGGAAATGATAAAGTTATTACGGCTCCTATAAAATCTCCAGAACTCCCCCTTAGAGTCGAGTATCCTAGAAAGTAGAAAAAGAGTAATAGAATAGCGAACGAAATTAATATGTAAGGATTTCCGAAAAGTACTACCTCAACTATAATTGACAATATTTTCCATTTATTATTTAGATTATTATGAAAAATCTTCCCCATATAACTTATTTCTATTGGAGGCATTATAGCTAATAAAAGGATTCCTAAAGCTCTACTTTCAACTTCTGCAATTAACAAAGAATAAAAAGATAAAGTTTTGATAGATAGCAACACGGTAAGAAAAATTGAAACATACACTAATAGTAAGCCTATTCCACCAGCTCCTACCTCTACGTCATGTAAAGCCTTAATTTTCTTGTTATAATCTTTAGCCATTAGTGCATCTCCAAAATCAAGTAACCCATCTAGATGATGAAAACCTCTAATAATCTCCACAGTAGGTAATAGAAGGAGGAAGGCAACATTGCCCAAAACCTTTGACGTTACAGATACTACAGAATAGTCGATTAAAGCCGTGATTACTCCAACAATTATTGGTGAGATAAAGGAAGCACTAGCAACCTCCTCTAAAGTTGCTTTTGTCGAGGGAATAATAGTAAAGAATGAGATTTGTGAGGCAATCTTTTTAAATATTTTCATCTTGTTATGCTATCATGTGGCAATTATTATAGCTTCTACTATGAGTGATTCTGGGAAATCGACAGTAACAACAGCTATCGTTAAATTACTAGGTTTAACTCCTATGAAAATACAAAATATGTCGCTAAATAGCTTTCCTACTATGGATAATGGAGAAATAGCTTTTATCCAAGCATATCAGGCGTTTGCAAAGGGAATTGAACCAGAAAGATATATGAATCCTATTCTATTAAAGCCTGCAGGTAAAGGAATAGAAGTTATTTACTTTGGTACTCCTATCGGAGTATATTCAGCTGAAGAGTACTATAATAAAATAGAAAAATTATGGTGGAAAATTAAGGATTATATTAGAAGAGATGCTGTAATTGAATCTGCTGGAGGAATTGAACCAAATTTTATAGATAAAGACTTAACGCTGGTAAGGTTAGTAAAAGAGTTTAATCTTCCCGTTATACTAGTTCTAGATATAGATAGAGGAGGAGCATTTACTTCAGCTTATGGTGCATATCTTACTCTTCCAGAAAGTATAAGAAAGAACTTGAAAGGTTTTATAATCAATAAGTTTAGAGGAGATGAAAAGTTACTTAACCCAGCTATAAAATGGCTTGAAGAAAAAACTGGGATGAAATATTTAGGTTATCTTCCTTATTTTGATGAACCTCCAATAATGCAAGAAGATTCAATGAACATATTTGAATTCGGTGAAGGAGATATCGAAGTAGGTATACTAGCTTACCCTTATATGAGTAATTTTAACGAATTTTATGCATTTAATAAATCAAATGCGCATATTAAATTTATTAAAAAGCCTTCACAATTATCTAAAGTCGACTTAGTTATTATACCTGGTAGTAGAAATACGTTTGAAAGCCTAGTATGGTTAACGGAGAAGGGTTTTATTGAACATATTAGAAAGAAACCAGTCCTAGGAATATGTGGTGGTTTTCAACTTATGGGTAAAAAGCTTATAGACGCTTATGGTTATGAAAGTGGGTCTATAAAGGAATATCAAGGCCTAGGAATATTCGATATTGAAGTTATATATGATAAAGATAAAATTATTTCTAGAAGCTGGTCTGATATAAAAGTCAATGGTTATGAAATTAGAAGAGGAAAAATAAAATATTTGAACGAAAAGCCTATCTTAACAATTACTAAGCGTGGATATAAGGAAGTGAATGTTTATGATGGCGCTATAAAAGATGATAAATTAGGTTATAGTATTCATGGCTCTCTATTTTCTGATGGAGGTAAAAAACTTCTATATGAATTATATGGTATAAAAGTTAATAGTAAAAGTCTTGAGGAGGAAATAAAGGATCAATCTGAGAGATTAGCTAATATATTTAAACGTTATATTGATGTGGATTTACTTAATCAAATAAATATATAGGTGAATTTATTAATTTATTTTTAGTCAGTTAAATCAATGAGTTTTGACCCACAAAAATTTGTTGATGAGATCTCTCCTCAATTAAAGGAAATTGTTGATAGTAGAGCTATAGCAGCAGTAAGTGGTGGTGTTGATAGTACAACAGCCGCAGTTTTATCGTATAAGATTCTAGGGGATAAAGTAATTCCAGTTATGATAGATACGGGTTTTTTAAGAGAAAACGAAGCTGAGAATGTAAAGAATATGCTTAAAGATTTAATGCCTCTACAAGTTATTGACGAGAGAGAAAAATTCATATCATCATTAGAGGGTATGTCAGATGCTGAAGAGAAAAGGAAAAAATTCAGGCAATTATTTTATGATACTTTATCAAGAATCGTAAAAGAGTTTAATGCAAAATATTTAATACAAGGAACAATTGCTGCTGATTGGGTAGAAACACAAGGTGGTATAAAAACACAGCATAATGTTCTAGTACAATTAGGTATAGATACTGAAAAAGAATGGGGATTTAAAGTTGTTGAGCCTTTAGCTGATTTATATAAAGATGAGGTTAGGGCATTAGCAAAATACTTAGGTTTACCTAGGGATATATATAATAGGCAACCTTTTCCAGGCCCAGGACTACTTGTTAGAGTTGTAGGTAGGTTAACTAGAGAAAAACTTGAAATCTTGAGGAAAGTAACTACTACTGTGGAAAAGAACTTATCTGAATTAAACCTCTCTCAGTATTTTGCAGTCATTTTTGACTCTGCTGCAGAGTATAATAAAGAGTTAAGTAATGAGGTAGGATGTGATGTTAAGGTATATAAAACATTAGCTACTGGTGTTAAAGGTGATGTAAGGGCTTATGGTAATATAGCTGGTATCGAATGCAGGAAAGATTACGAGAGCTTAAGAGAAATTATGGAAAAACTTACAAGTTATAATATAACTCATGTGGTCGTTAAGATAAAGGATAAAAACCCAGAGGGTATTTATACCATAGGAATTAGAGCTGTAAATACACAAGATTTTATGACAGCAGATTTTGCCAAGATAAATTGGAATATCCTTGAAAAAATAGCACATGAAATTAATGATAAAAAAATCAAGGAAGTTGTTTATGATATAACGACAAAACCCCCAGCGACTATTGAGTATGAGTAAGTTTTTCTAATAATTGTATTCTTTTTGCTGGGTGTGGATGATCGCTAAAGATGTCTGCAAATGGGCTTACCTTTATATTTCTCCAATATTCTACTAATTCTTGAACTTTATAAGCTGGTATATCTTCGTTTATTTGAAAACCAGAGAATAATAGCATACTTCCTATTTGTCCGTATTTTTTCTTATACCTTTCAATTATATCTGGATCTGTAGATAATACGATTTTAGCTAATGCTGTTTGCAAATTCTTAGCACCATTAGGGACTGTTATTGCAGAGTTAACGTCAGCGTATGCTTCTCTCATTCTGTTAAGGAAGAGTACAAATAGATTAAACAGGAAGCTGAATGCTATTAATGCTATTCCGATTAAGAATAGGATTCCAGAATTATCGTTTCTACCTCCTCCACCTCCACCAAGCAGTCCTCCCCACCATAATCCGTAACCTATCCAGTAGAGCAGAGTTGGGATAAGCCCCACTGCCAAAAGTAATTCTGTATCTTTATGTCTAAGGTGACCTATCTCATGACCTATAACTGCTTTTACTTCTTCCGGAGTTAACATTCTTAATAAAGGCAATGTAATTGCCATGTTCTTACCATAAATAGGGCTTTCGAAGGCAAAAGCGTTTGGAAATGGTACATTAGCTATGTAAACTTTTGGTGTATTCATTCTATTATACATAGCGACCTCTTGAACGAGATTATAAACCCATCCATATTGTGGATCAGTAGGGTCTACTTCAGTAAGATGATAAATTGATTTTATTAAAGCTGGCCCGAATAACCATTGGAGTAGTGTAAATATTGTTACAAACGCTAAAGCTCCAGTAATAAGTAATGGTGCATTAGAGAAGCCAAAGAAGTAGCCTAATATGCCGTAGATTAATGCGAAACCTAGAGCTAATATTGCAATTGCTGAGAGTATCATACTTATTCTTAATTTAGTTACTTCCCAAATCATTTCAAACTTTTACTTACATTATGCGTTTAAAAACTTTTCCAAAGTTTCCCATTTGCTTTAAGGTTTTGCATAAGTTATTCTTTTTAATCTCTTTATCAAATATTATACTATGGAGGAAGAAATAGTAAAAGAATATATGAAAACCCAAGTCATATCAGTTACAAAAGATGCTAAGTTAAGTGACATAGCTAAAGTCATGACTGAGAAAAATATAGGATCTGTTATAGTTGTGGATGGGAATAAACCGGTTGGTATAATTACTGAAAGAGACATAGTAAAAGCAATAGGTAAAGGTAAGGGTTTAGAAACTAAAGCTGAAGAGTTTATGACGGCTTCATTAATAACAATTAGAGAAGATTCACCAATAACTGGAGCCTTAGCGTTAATGAGGCAATTCAATATAAGGCATTTACCGGTTGTTGATGATAAAGGTAATTTGAAAGGCATTATATCTATTAGAGATATTACAAGGGCTATTGATGATATGTTTGAAACAATGGGTGAATATTAAACTTTTTTCACTATTCTATCTAATATGAAAATTAGTATTCCAAAGGAATGGTATGAGATTCTTTTGAAAATTAGTAAAGATAGGAAAGTAAAATTTAATGATTTAGTAATCCAAATATATAATTCTTCAGAGTGTTTAAATCTACAATATGTGGAACCAACGAAATATAAAAACATTAATGTAGAGTGTGAGTGTAAAGATTTGATAAAACATTTAAAGTACTACTTATTCTGTTTGCATGAATGACCGAAAAACAGCAAGAGGTTAGACTAGTTTATACTGGCGTAAGAAATTTATTCTTACGTATTATAACTTCACCCCTTTCATTTATCTTTACTTATTTAGTAGCAAAGTATCTCAGTTCTTTGCCTAATGGCGAAGTGGTTTTTGCCTCTTGGCAATCATTATACGTTTTAGTTTTGGGATATTTTACAATACCTGCTGATATTTTCTCCACATTAACTTCAAGGTATGCAAGTGAAAATAAACCGGTAGGAGGAATACTTTTCTTTAATCTCTTATTTGGTGCAATAAGTGCTACAATTTACATTTTTCTAGTTCCTTATTTAGTATCAGCTGTAAATTACCCAGATTATTTTGCTTTTTATATGGCTTCTCTCTTGATAGTCTCATTTTATGTTTATCGAATAGTTTATGCCATAGCCAGGGGTAAAACCCCTTTAGTAATAGGGACAATTACTGTTGCCTTCCAGGTAGTTAGACTTATAATAGTTTTAGTAGCTTTCTATGCATTTCACCTATCTATACTAGGAGTAATTTACGCATATCTTGCAGGATATATTACTCAAGCACTCTTAAGTAGTTTTAGAATAAAAGCTAACTTAAAATTTGACATAAAGACAGCTATCATAACTGTTAAAAAATCTATAGTGACAATAATTTATTATTTACAGCTCATTTTAGAGGCAACAATCGTATGGTTGACAATTGTTATACTTCATAACGATATTCCAATCGCATATTTTGAGTCAGCCTTAATAATTGCTAATGTAGTTTCGTGGTCTTATGCTCTTTATGACGGGTTAATTGCAAAGCTTGGAGAAACTAAGGACCCTAGCATTATAACTACTTCTTTGAGACTATACTTTTTAATATCAACTTTATGGCTTGTTGTAGTAGTAAGTGAAGGTCATGCATTACTTTTCCATATAAGGAGAGATTATCTCACAGCCATATACGCTTTGATTGTCTTGTCTCTTTCTAATTATATGAGAGGAATATATTCAATATTCTATTACTCTATAGTAATGAAAGATAAAGCATTAGGCTTAGAAGAGTCAGAAAACCCGTTTAAAGGTATTACTGCAAAATTAAACGTTACTAATATCACATTTAGTATTATTGGTGTAGTTGCATCTGTGATATCTGTTTTTATTCTGAGAAGCTTCCCACCATACATTATAGCTATTGGAATGTCATTGGGAGTCCTCATAAACTCTGTTTGGTTACTTCTTACTTCCTACTCTATCTCTAAAAAGGAATACAACTTCAAAATCCCCAAACGAGATATTATCGTATCTATACTCTCTGGTGGTTTAATCTCATTTATTTTCCTACAGCTAAACTTTGTTTCCTATATTAATATGATAGAATATGGATTATTAGCTTCTATCTTATATATTAGTATAAACTATTTGTTTAGCTCTTATGCAAGAAATTTCATAAGATCTGCAATAAAGGAGCTAAGAAAAATTCTTATGTAGGAATGTAAGTTATACATTGATGGTTGGTTTAGAAATAAGAATGAGGAGGCTTTTTGAACACGGAAAAGCATTTGTAGTTGCTTTAGATCACGGACTTGTAATGGGTCCACTAAAAGGAATTGAAAAAGTTGTAGACGTCGTAAAGAAAATAGCGTTTAACGGACCAGACGCATTACAAATGACACCAGCTATGGTTAAACTTGTTAAAGAAAACTTTTTCTCGAGATCCTCACCTATGTTAATTGCAAGATTAGATACTGCAAATGTTTGGAGGCAGCAATACAAAAAGTATGAAAGCGGATATTATTCCGCAGTATACAGTATAAGAGATGCTATTGAAGCTGGCGCCGATGCAGTAGTGACATATTTAGTAGTAGGTTATGGTGAAGACCAAGTTGAAGGAGTTAACTTAGATACGTTAGCAATGCTCAGAAGAGAGGCAAATGATTACGGTATACCATTTATAATTGAACCGTTATATGTTTCACCAGATAATCCAGATTCGATAAAGGATCCAGAATTAGTTAAATATGTAACACGCTTAGCGTCAGAAATAGGTGCTGATATCTTAAAAGTTGATTATACTGGTGATAAGGAGAGTTTTAAGAAGGTTATTGATGTAGCATTTGCCCCTATTTTAATTAGGGGAGGTCCTAAGACTAAAAATGATGAAGAATTTCTTTCAATGCTTAATGATGCTATTGAAGCTGGTGCCTCTGGTGTTACTGTTGGAAGAAATCTTTGGCAAGCAAAAGAACCAGATAAAATGGCTAGAGCAATCTCAGCACTAGTTCATGAAAGGAAAAAAGTTGGAGAAGTTTTAAAAATGTTGGAATAAACGTTTTTTTAATGAATAAAATTACTCTTATATCAGTTATAATTCTTGTTGTAGCCTTAGCTATCTACACGTATTATACTGTAATTACATTTGGTCCAGTTCAGGGTTATATTGGAGATGAAGTATGGTATCCTACAGCAGCATATAATATATTAAAACTAATATTCCACGTAACGCCGCCAATGTATTTTCCCTATTCAAACGAACAGAACATTCAAACTTATATTAATCCAGAACATCCTCCATTAGGAAAATACTTTATGGATATTTTCATCCTTCTTCTAGGTTATAAACCATTGGCTTGGAGAATACCGAGTTGGATAATGGGTGATCTAACTGTAATAGTTGCTTATCTCTTAACTAGAAAATTAGTGGGTAGTGATTTATGGGGTAATGTAGCAGGTCTTGTATCAGCAGCTCTAATAATGTTATCTCCCAACATTTGGGTAATTCATGGAATAGCAATATTAGATGTTTATGTTGGTTTCTTCTCGTTATTGGCAGTCTATCTACTCCTTTCAGATAATAGACTTTTATGGGCATCAATAGCCTTAGGCTTAGCGTTTGCTTCAAAAGAGAGCGCATTTCCTCTACTCTTACCATTTCTTTTCTATGTCGGAGATTTAAGGAAAAATCCTATTCAAAGGGCTATATACGGCATAGGGATACCAGCTGCAACTTATGCAATACTTTCTGTTCCAATTATGATTTATTTCGGTGGTTTAGATGGATGGTTTCATAATTCCTTCCTATATATGTTAGGTTGGGATTCAACAAACGGTCATATTGCTCTCTCTGCTGTAACCCAAATATCCGCCCCATGGGACTGGTTCTTAGATGTTCATCCATTTTATCTAGGTTATAATTTCTACGCATCTACTAATCCAATTTTGATGTGGTTATGGGTAGGAACTACTCCATTAGCCTTTATTCTAAAGGATACAAAATTGATAACACTTACGATGTCTGCATGGATAATGTGGTTAGCATTTGTAGCAGTATATTTTCTTGGTAATCACACACTTTTCAGTTTTTACGTTACTGATTTTGCCCCATTAGTAAATACTTATATTGCTGCCTCAATATTTAAAGCATTAAAGAAGGCAGATTTAAAAAACGTGATGAAATATGGTAAATAAAGCTGTAATTACTGCTGCAGGTAAAGGAAGTAGGATGAGATATATAACTTCCGTCTTGCCCAAAGCATTACTACCCTTATTTAGAAATGAAGAAGGAAAGACTGTAATGAGACCAGTGATTGATTTAATAATGGATTCCCTTCAAGAAGTAGGAGTAAAGAAATTTTGTATTGTTGTGGGAAAACATGGAAAACTTTTAATGGATTATCTTTTCGAAAGGGGGGTAACTTTTGTTTTCCAACCAGAACCTAAAGGCTTTGGTGATGCTGTATTAAGGGCTGAAGACTTCTCAAATAATGATCCCTTTTTCGTCCATGCTGATGATGGTGTGTTAACTGGGGGTTATAGAGAAGCAAATTCGTTGTTTGAAGAAATAAAGCCTGATGCTATCCTTCTAGTTAGAGAAGTTAGTAATCCTAAAAGATACGGTATAGTTTCGGTAAAAGAAAAAGGAGAGTATATGGGCCATAAGTTATATATTGTTACACAAGCTGAAGAAAAACCTTTAGAACCTAAAAGTAATCTAGGAATATCTGCGGTATATGTGTTTTCTCCTAAAATATTTCAAAGTTTAAAAAGGATAACAGTTAAAGAAAATAATGAACTGGAATTAACATATGGTATTCAGAAAATAATTGAGGATGGCGGAGAAGTTTATGCCATTAAACTAGAAAAAGAAAAATGGTTAAATGTAGGTGATCCTCAAAGTTATTATGATGCATTAATGTATTCTTATAAAAATTTAACTACTACATTCTCCATTTAGTTTTTGGTAATATAGCGTCTTTATATCTTTCTAATCTCTCTCTATATGGTAATAAATCTTTTATCATATTCTTTAGCTCATCTTTTAGATTCTTCTTTGGGTAAAACCCAAGTGACGGTAATACTTTTCTTTCTGGGTTATAATAATGTTCTTCAGCCTCTACTCTGGGGTTCGGTAATGGTCCTATTTCTACTTTTAGACCGAGCTCTTCACCAGCATTTTTCACCATTTCAGCAATTTTTCTTACACTATAAATCTCAGCAAATTGGTTAGCTACTCTATATTCACCCTGATTTGGTGGATGCTCTAAGAGAAGTGTTAAAGCTTCCATACTATCTTCTAGGGATATAAAACCTCTAGTTTGTCCACCCTTTCCGTATACCGTTAAAGGAATTCCTAAAATCGCTTGTACGCAAAATCTATTCACTACTGTTCCCCAAGTTTCGTCAAAATCAAATCTTGTCCTTAAACTCTCATCAACAATCTCTTCAGTTCTAGTTCCGTATACTGGACCTTGCATTATATCTGTTACTGTTAATCCCCAAAGTTCATGGAAGTAAAGTAAGAAATCAGTATCATGTACTTTAGTCCAATGATATACAGAACCAGCTTTTCTAGGAACTATTATCTTATCTTTTTTACCGTTAACTATTGCTTCGACATAAATACTTTCTGGTATGTCAAAGTTAGGTGTGCCATACTCACCCATTGTACCCATCTTTAGTATATGAATTGTAGGATCTATTTGCTTAACAGCATAAATTACGTTAAGAGTACTCACTTCGTTATTAACAACTGTATAAACTGCATGGTCCCTATCTTTCATAGAATAGGGAGCAGATCTCTGCTCAGCAAAGTGTACTATTGCGTCTGGCTTATGTTTTTTCATAATTTCAGTTAAAAAATTGTAATCAGTCACATCTCCTATATAAAAAGTTATGTCAACATCTAAATGTCTTTTTGCTTCTCTCACTCTATCTTCTGGTTTAGGTAATGGAAATGCGGAATCCGATCCTACCTCTTCTGAGAATCTCCTTGTAGAAAGATTGTCTATTCCAATTACTTCATGGCCTCTTTTAGCTAAGCGTAACGCTAAAGGCCATCCAAGATAACCATCGATACCTAATATTAAAATTCTCATCATAATGTTTAATAATTATTAAGTAAAAAGTTTTTTCATGATGATTATAGTTGGTGTTGATGCAGGAGGTACTAAAACTAAAGCAGTCGCATACGATTGTGAAGGTAATTTTATAGGAGAAGGTTCTTCTGGGCCTGGAAATTATCACAATGTAGGACTTACAAGAGCTATTGAGAATATAAAAGAAGCAGTAAAAATAGCTGCAAAAGGTGAAGCTGATGTAGTAGGTATGGGTGTGGCTGGTCTTGATTCTAAATTCGATTGGGAAAATTTTACACCCCTAGCTTCATTAATAGCCCCTAAAGTAATTATTCAGCATGATGGTGTTATTGCACTGTTCGCAGAGACCTTAGGAGAGCCCGGAGTAGTAGTAATTGCTGGTACTGGGAGCGTAGTGGAAGGGTATAATGGGAAGGAATTTCTAAGAGTTGGTGGTAGGGGTTGGTTATTATCAGATGACGGTTCTGCCTACTGGGTTGGAAGAAAGGCATTAAGAAAAGTTTTAAAAATGATGGACGGTCTCGAAAATAAGACCATATTATATAATAAGGTACTTGAAATGATAAATGTAAAAGATCTAGATGAGCTTGTTATGTGGTCTTATACTAGTAGTTGTCAAATAGATTTGATAGCTTCTATTGCTAAAGCTGTAGATGAGGCAGCTAATGAAGGTGATACAGTTGCGATAGACATATTAAAACAAGGCGCAGAATTATTAGCCAGCCAAGCGGTATATCTTGCTAAAAAGATTGGTACTAATAAAGTTTATTTGAAAGGAGGGATGTTCAGATCTAATATTTATCATAAGTTTTTTACATTATACCTAGAAAAAGAAGGAATAATAAGTGATTTAGGAAAGAGATCACCAGAAATAGGTGCCGTAATTTTAGCTTATAAGGAAGTAGGATGTGATATTAAAAAGTTAATTAGCGACTAAAGCAATCCCTTCACTTCTAGGATCAGCTACAGCAATATTGTATTTTTTGTTACTTTTGAGTGCTTGAACAACTCCAACTTCTGGGGAATAGTAATCAAGCTGTTCATGTTTTGTCTTTAATCTCTTCTCAGCTACTATTCTGCTTCCTAGAAACATAAACCTTGGAGCCTCTATCGCTTCATCAATTTCTAACCCATAATCAGCATAATATTCAAAAACTTGAGAATGAATCTGCGGTCTCAAATCGCCTCCAGCACATCCTATTATCAAATTCTCATCCTCCTTTTCAGCCATCAGAATAGAAAGAGTATGCAAAGGTCTTTTCCTAGGTTCTGGTTTATTTCTTCCTTCAGTAAATCCAAATCCTCTATTATTAAATGGAATGTCCTTAACAACTATACCAGAGCCAAATGCAAAGAATAAACTTTGTATAAACCCTATTTCATTCTCACCATCAGAAACCACAAAGAAAGTTGTATCCTGTGTATTCATTTTTTCTATCATTACTCTGAATTCTTTCATTCTATTCCTAAGATATCTTTCATCTAGTAAATCAACATCTAATGGATAAAACCTCGGATCTGCTATATAGTTATTTCTGTCACTATATACTATACCATATATTTTAACATGTTCATTTATTCTCTTCTCATCATCATAAGGTAACTTATTAACATTACTTAATTCTGCTAATTTAAGTGCCTGGAGTGTCGAGATCCCTTGAGTATTTGGAGGTAGTTCGTATAATGTGTAATCTTTATAGGTAGTTTTTAAGGGTTTCACTTCTTCTCCCTTAAAGTTAGCAAAATCTGAAAAATCCACGTTAACGCCTTGTTTCCTTAATCCAGAAACAATTTCTTCAGTAATTTTTCCTTCGTAAAACTCTCTGGGATCTTTAGCAATAATCTTTAAAACTTGCCCCATTTCATTTAATTTAACTTTATCGCCAGCGTTAAGGTTACCATAAGTTTTAATCCAACTTTCTGGCATATTAGACGAGTTCTTTATAGCTTTGTAAAGGGATTTACTTACATAAAATCCATTAGTAGCTAGGCTTATTGCCGGTTTTAATAGCTCATAGGTACTCATACTGGTATATCTTTCAATTAGAAAATTCCATAGATCCACTAATCCCGGTACGACTACTGTAGAGGGATGTCTAGATGAAGGTATTTTTTCTACATTTAAACCTTTAGGTGCCCATCCAGATCCGTTATAGGCTATTATTCCTTCTGGAGTCTTTGCTAATAAAAACCCATCACCACCTAATCCGCTTGTATATGGTAAAACTACTGATAAAGTTGCGCTTATAGCTATTGCAGCGTCAAAAGCATTCCCGCCATTCTCTAAAACTTTTGCACCTACATAACTTGCTATATAATTTTGCGTAGCGACGACTTTCTTTCCATAAGCTACTTTCATCAGTATAACTTTTTTAATGAAATAAATAAATCATCATGTATAATGAAAATACCAGATTATGTAAAATCACAACTGAAGGAAGGAACTTGCATAGTGTGTTGTGATGAGTATGTGATATGCATGACAGAGGATTTGCCAAAGAGGACAGATGTTAATATAGATTTTGAAATCGATAGAGAGGAAGGAGAAGTCGTGTTAAGGAATATAATTTATGACGATCCGTCAAACCCATTGTATTTAGAGTATTTCGTAAGCAAAAAATTCGTACAAAGTATTTCTGAAAAAGGCGAGATAGAAGTATATTTTGTTGATGCCAATTTTAATCAAAAGATGAAAATGAATATAAAAATTGATAAAGATGACATTAGATTATTAAAGAGGGAGCTAGGAATTGGAGGTTAAATACGTGCAAGAAAAATTAAAAGAAATGTATTTTAAGAAAGACTCAGAAAGAGGAGTATATGCAACATTTACATGGCTAGTCGAAGAAATTGGAGAATTAGCTGAAGCCTTGCTCTCTAACAACAAGGATTCGATTGAAGAGGAGTTGGCTGATGTAATAGCCTGGGCTTTTTCAATAGCAAATCTTGCTAATATTGATGTAGAAGAAGCTTTAAGGAAGAAATACAAACTATGAGTAATGGACAAACAAGAATTCTTTAAACTTCTTGAAAATAGTATCGTTGATGGTATTAAAAGATACTATAGAAATTTAGTGTTTATTCAAGATAAGAATTATCTAAATCATGTAAAAGAAATTTTACAGCTTTACCTCAAAATTAACTCAAAACCCTCTATTGCTTATGCATTCCATCCATGGGTTAAAGGGGCAAAAGATAGACTTAATGAAATTCGTAATTTAGTAGACGTTCTAGATATAGATTATTCATCATCAGATAGATATTTAGGATCAACTTTCGATGTTGTAATTCTAGATCTGATCGATAACTTCGAACCAAATTATATAGGAAGGTTAATTGATTTAGTGAGAGGTGGAGGAATAGGTATATTATACACTGATAATTTAATAGAACATAAATTGTTTAGAAATTCTATAATTAAGAACGGAAATATACGAGATGTATATGAGAAGAGGTTTTTAAGAAAACTTAATGAACATCAAGGAATTTTTATGATTATTAATTCTGATTATATAGCAAAACCATTTAATGGAGAGGTTAAAGAAAAACCCTCACCTCAAATTCCTAAGAAATTCTCTATGCCTTTAGAATTACATAAACTTTGTATGAGTAAAGATCAGAACAAAGTCCTAGAAAGTTTTAATACCATTAGGGGTGGGGGAAAGAAAGTTTTCGTAATAACATCGGCTAGGGGTAGAGGAAAGAGTGCAGTAACAGGTTTAGGGCTAGCTGGATTAATTTCAAAAATAGAAAAAAAGAAGAAATTTAAAGTAGTTGTAACTGCCCCATCATCAACTAGTATTTCCCAACTAATGCTTTTTCTTAAAAAAGGATTAGATGCATTATCAATTCCCTATAAGAGTAAAGACTCAATATACGGTTACCCACTATCCATAGAAGGTTCAAATTTCAAAGTTTATTATGAAATTCCAGAGGCAACGCTAGAAGATGAAGGAGATCTTTTAGTTGTTGATGAAGCTGCAGCTATAGGTATTGGATACATAGATTCAGCAATCAAAACGTGGAAGAAAGTAGTACTAGTTACTACAGTACATGGTTATGAAGGTTCTGGTAAGGCGTTTCTAAGATACTTAAAGAGAATTCTTACTACGAGAAAAGTTTCTGTAGTGTGGCAAGAGCTCATTAAACCACTTAGATATGCGGAAGGAGATCCAGTAGAAAAATGGTTATATGATACACTTCTTCTTGATGCAGAACCCGATGAACCTCCACAAAATGTAAGCCACGTAATATACGAATCAGCAAATGTTGAAGAAATCTTTAACGATGATCATAAATTAAGACAAATATATGGTATACTTGTCACTGCACATTATAGGAATAATCCTAACGATTTAATGATAATGGCTGATGGGGTTCATCATAAGATTAAGACTTTAAGTACATTAGACGGTAAATATATTGGTGTAGTACAAATAGCTCAAGAAGGTGACTTGCCAGATAGTCTTATCGATTTAGCATTAAAAGGTGGTACTTTTGATGGAGATCTAATACCGGATAGATTAATAAAACACGTAAGGCTTAGAGACTTCGGTAAAATGAAGGGATGGAGAATAGTCAGAATAGCTATAGTTCAAGAACTCCAAGATAAGGGTCTAGGTAGTACAATGTTGAATATGGTAGAGGAGAGTGCTAAGGAAGAGGGTGTGGATTGGGTTGGTTCAGCATTTATGGGGGATGCAAGAGTATTGAACTTTTGGATAAAAAATGGTTATGTCCCAGTTCATGTATCTCCTAAGAAAAATGAGAAACTTGGTGATTATCCAGTTGTGGTGATAAAACCAATTAGCGAGACTGCTGTAAAAGCAACGTTTATTGCTTCTATGATATTAAAAGACAAGATACTTAATACATTACATGATATATACTTTAGCATGGATCCAGAAATTGCTAGAATAATATTAAATGGCATAAAAGTGCATAAAGAGATTAATGTAAATAGGATTTATGTAGATAAGGTTCTTGCTTTTGTTCAAGGTGTTAGCCCCTACGAATCTTCAGCGGATGGAATACACATGATTACCTTAAAGTACTTCTGGGATGCAAAAAGAGATTGGTCATTAACGCCAGAACAAGAAATTATATTGATAGCGAAAGTTTTGCAAGGGAGACCGTGGAGATTTACTTCTTCTAGTTTAAACTCTAATAGAACTACAATAAATGAATTATTATATGAGGCTGTAGCAGAACTTCTTTATAGGTACTATAATTTAACGCCAGATTCAAAAGGAGGATTAGAGATAAAAAATTTAGATGATGAGTTTCACACAAATGAGCTGTGATTTCATGCACCTCAGCTGAAAAATATTAGTGATACTACTACAGCAAGAGAAAACAATTGATGTAAACCTATTACAGCCCCAGGTTTAGTGGGATTTTTGTTTATTTGATAATAAGTCCATAATCCTACTGCACTTTCTATAAGTGCAAATACTAATGGTATCCAGTATCTTAGAATAATTAATGCTATGAAAAATATAGCAGCTACTATACCATGGATAACCCATGCCCATTGAAGTCTATTCTTAGGCTTTCTAACATCACCAATACTTAATTTCATTCTTCTAGTTCCAGTAACAACACCGCCCATAAATATTACAAAATAAAGAAAATGAGGAGGAGTTATTGCACTTATAAGAAATCCAATATATTTTGATGGAGATATGTAATCAGTTGCTAAAATAAGATAAGTAATGAATGTTGTATAAGCGGCTATATCATGAAAACCTTGAAATATTGAAGGTAATTTACCAGCTAGTACGTACAAGGTAGCCATCCCTAAAAGAGCAGTAGCAACAATACTAATAAAACCAATAATAGTTATTGTGTTGAAATCTATAATGAGAAGTATTAGGGAAAATATTCCTACCAATGTAGCTACAATTCTATGTATAGCCTCTGGGTCTCCTTTTCCAGCTAGTTCTACTATATTATTAGTATAAGGCCAATTAGTTCCTAAAGATAATCCATAGCCATATCCCTCTACAATGCCCCCAAGTACTATTGCTGATCCAGCTAAAATAGTCGTTATGTATCCTAAAATTTCATTTATCATAAATTAACATTAAAGATAACTCTAATAAAGCTTAATTAGTTATTTTTAGTTGATGAATGAGGAAGTTATTTCAATACTTTGGAAGGTAATAGATAATGATATACCATTAGTAAATGATGATATGCATACTTTTCTAATAAAAGATGGGGAAATTACTGAGGAAGATCTAAAAATATGGAACGATGCAGTTAAGAAAATAAAAGAGGCATATAAAAAATTAATTTTTAATGAGAATGAAGCCAAATCACTTTTAAATTCTTCTTTAGAACTTTTAAATTCAATAAAACCTAAAAAGCCCTTTCCACCAGAGGTAAGAATTAGGTTCGAAGAACTAAAAACATCAGTTGCAAAATGTATAGAGCTTATAAGTAAGGCTTAATTTATGTGAGGATATAAATATTTTTATTTATTATTGATCAGTTTCTCCTCACATATTTTTGAATAATTTCTTTTTTCCCTATAAGCCTATTTAATATTTTTTAACGAGTTCTCCCTATAAGCTTTGCTGAAAGTTCCGTGAATAACTAAGGATAATTTTAAAAATATTTAGGACAGAAAAGCTTATAGGGAGATTAGATGGGACTTGCTAAAGGATCTTTGAGTATAAGAGAAGCTTACGGCCAAGCTATGGCAGTTACTGCACCATTAGGTAGTGTAGTTTCTACTACAACAGCCGCAATTGCTTATGCTGGTAAGGCAGTAGTTTTTGCCACAGTTTTAGCTCTAATTGGTAGTGCATTATGGATTTACACACTTACAAGGTATTCATCAAAAGTAGCCTCGGCTGGAGGATATTATACATATGGTGCAGCAGCGTGGAGAAAAAGAACTCTTGCCTATTATGAAGCTGTAATTGAAGTTATAGCTTATTCAGCTCTAAATGCAGTAAACGCTTTAGCGATATATTTACTCATTCAAACTTACTCACAAATAGTTAATGTTACTATCCCCGATTACGTATTATACTTATTTATTGCTTTAGGTTTGCTTTATCCAACAATAATCTCATTTACGACTCATATAAGAAGTTTGTTAGGTAAAATAGTTAGTGTAAGTGCTACGCTAGAAGTTATTATGCTTTACGCAATGTTCATTTATGCCGTAGCAACTAAGGGCTTTAGTTTATCTTATTTTAGTCCTTCTGGTGCATCATTAAGCGCTATAGGTACTGCTATGATATTATCAATTGTAAGCATATCTGGTGCTGGTGCATCAACATATCTAGGCGAAGAATCTAAAGTACCTAGAAAAACAATAACATTTGGTATGTGGTTGTCTTTAATAATTGGTGGTTCTGCAATACTAGCTGGTACTTATGGTTTAGTCGCTCTATGGAACGGTTCTTTAACAAGTTTAGAAAATTCTAATCAACCACTTATTCAAGAGTTATTTGCATTTGGGCTTCCTATAGTGATGATCGGATTGCTAATGTCAATAAATAGTTTATTAGCGTCTAATATAGGTACAACTGTAGGCAGTGCTAGGGTTCTATTTAATTTAGCTAGAGAAAAAGCTATGCCTAAATTATTCGAAAAAACTAATAAGACACAAGAACCTATTATGGCAACTATGTTCGTAGGAATTCTATCAGCTTTATTTGCAATATTTTCGATAATTATAACAGGATCAGTTCAAAATGCCTTTAACGAGATTAGTGTTGTAACAAGTGTCTTTTGGCTAGCTGGAAGGATAATAGACGGTTTTGGTGTTCCAGTATTCTATTGGAGGATTAATTCTTTATCACTGCCAGTTTTAATAATTCCAGTATCAGCTACATTAATAAATACTACTGGTGTAATTTTATCATTCCAAACACCCGATGTATTTCAGAGTCTATCAATTTTAGTAATACTTCTATCAGCAACAATATGGTACATTGCAAAAGCTAGAAAAGGATTAGCTGGAACTTATGTAGTTGACGATAACAACGAATTGGTTAGTATTGATGAATACATTGAAAAATTAAAGAAAGAAAGAAGCGTAGTAAGTCAAACTTAAATTGTTCATATCCTAACTTTTTCATGTGAAAACAAAAGTCCTTTTTACTACTTCAATATCTCATTTTATAAATGATGGAAATACCTGGGTTTTACCAACTGTCTATGGTTTTATGGTAAAATACTTAGGTTTTTCAAATCTACTTGTAGGTTTATTAGGAACAATTTTCTTTGCATTAAGCGCTTTAGCATCACCATTTGTTAGCTATATAGCTGATAAAACTGGAAAACCATTACAAGCAATGAGTTTAGGAATTATATTATGGGGACTTGGATTAATAATACTAGGCTTAGGAATTAAGGGCGATAATTTACCTATAATAATACTATCAGTAATAATTTCTGGTATTGCCTCAGCTTTTTATCATCCATTAGGTGCTTCAGCATTGGCCTTAACCTATCAAGGAAGTGGGGGCATAGCATTAGGTATAAATGGAGCTATGGGAAGTGCTGGCAGATCATTATATCCGTATATTACACTATTTCTCTTCGACGCATTAAAGGAGAACATGTCACTTGACATGATCATTATAGGTATTATTTCTATAATATTTTCTTTTCCAAGTCTAACAATAAAATTAACATTTACTGATGATAAAAAAGATAGTAACAAGGCCTCTGCTAGGACCCCAATATATGTCGTAAGTATACTGACAATTATATCTCTCTTTAGAAGTATATTTACTCAAGGAGTGTCACAATTTTTAACTATTATACTTTTGCAACTTTTAGGTTTTTCTTATAATTCATATTTAGGTCTAGTAATTACTGGAATATTAGCTGCAGCCATTATAGGCCAGCCATTACTTGGGTATCTCTCAGATATAGCTGGAAGAAGACTATTGCAAGGTGTTTCAACAGGCGGTGCAGTTATATCATTTTTACTATTCATTTATACTCATAATCTCTTTTGGTTACCATTATTTGGTTTCTTCACATATAGTAACTTCCCATTAACTTTATCATTAACAAGTGACTTAGTACCTAGAAATTCAACTGGATTAGCAAATGCGCTAGTTTGGGGAATAGGTGTTACAGGTGGAGGAGCTATTGGTCCTCTTATAGTAGGTTTTCTTAGTAATGTTTACGGCTTAGTAGAAGCACTTCTAATAGTCTCTATCTTTGGTTTACTGTCAGCATTAATGACACCTTTGATTCCAAGACCGCCAAAAAGAAGTAAAGTCCCATTGTTTGGTTAAACAGTTTTTAGTTTTTTCAATTTTAAGAATATATACTTGTTTGCTATATTCTATATTATGAAAATCCTGGTAGCTTATGATGGATCAGATAATTCAAAAAAGGCATTGTTTTTTACACTTAATCTGTTAAGGAAGGAGGATGAAATATATCTAGTTACTGTAATTAAGGAGGCTCCTAAATCACCAGAACAAAAGATTATTCAAGAACGAGAAGAAGCGGAAGAAAAACAGAAACAAGTTTTAAGGGATTTAGAAGGGTATAAAGTGACTACAGAAATATTAGAAAGCCCAGATGTTTCTTCAGCAATAATAGAATACTGCAAAAAAATTAACTGTAATATGATAGTTACTGGTAGCAGGGGTTTAACTGGTTTGAAAAAGGTAATTTTAGGTAGTGTCTCATCTGCATTAGTAAGTAAGGCTGACGTACCAGTACTAGTTGTTAAGTAAATATATAAACTATATAGTTAACAATAGTTTATATTGTTAACTATATGCTCTATACGATAAGATTATAAATCGCAAGACAGATATAAGTGCTGAAGTTAAGATGTCAAACAACCCCTTCAAATCGATAGATTCTTTGAAACTTTCCTTTAATCATATAAAGATTTGGTATACTGCAGGAATGGGTTTTTTTACTGATGCATATGATCTACTAATTATAGGTTATATAATAGCCACCATAGAGTATGCACATACTTATGCAGGAATCGTTATACCGGGTTTTACTGAATATTTAGTTGGACATAATGCAGCCTTTTGGACAGGTTTATTAGCATCTTCAGCAATTTGGACAGCAATTATAGGTCAATTACTATTTGGTTATTTGGGTGACAGATTAGGAAGAAAGAGTGTTTATGGTATTGAAGCTACGCTGTTAACACTAGGTGCCTTCCTAAGTGCGTTAGCATGGAATTTGCCAGCACTTATTGCATTTAGAATGTTAATGGGATTTGGAATTGGTGGAGATTACCCAATATCTTCAACTATAATGAGTGAATATGCTAATGTTAAGGATAGAGGAAAATTAGTAGCCTTAGTATTTGCTAATCAAGGTATTGGATCTATAGTAGCTGCAGTTGTAGGTATTGTATCAGCCTTAACATTACCACCAGATATTGCATGGAGAGTGATGGCAGGTATTGGTGCTATTCCAGCTGCTACAGTTATCTATCTAAGGAGAAAAGTTCCCGAGACTCCCAGATATTCTCTACTTGCTAAGGGAAACATAGAAGAAGCTAAAAAAGCTGCCGAATTACTTGGAACAAAATTAGATGTAAATAAGCGTGTAATATCGAAGAGACTCAGTGTTTCTGAATTCTTTGCAAAATATGGTTTATTGTTAATTGGAACTGCTGGAACATGGTTTATTTTAGATATAGCATTCTATGGTACTGGTACATACTCTTCTGCTGTATTAGCTCCAATCTTTGGTAGTCCGTTTCCAAATGGCCATGTAACTTTATCATTAGCAGAGTTTCAAGCAGATTTAGCTAAAGATTTATTTCTAGGTGCAATACCATTCTTAGTTGGTTTCCCTGGATATTTCACAGCAGTAGCTTTAATGGATAAATTAGGTAGGAAAGTAATTCAATTACAAGGCTTCGTAATGATGGCTTTAATTTATGGAATTGTGGCATCAATAGCTCTAACTTCTGGAACTAAAATAACTGGATTTATAATACCATCAACTTTGGCATTTGCAATATATTCACTATCCTACTTCTTTATAGACTTCGGTCCTAATACAACTACATTCGTTATACCAGCTGAAGTTTATCCAGTAAGATATAGAACAACTGGTCATGGAATATCAGCCGCTAGTGGTAAATTAGGAGCAGCTATAACAACTTATCTATTCCCACTATTATTAACATCAATAGGTATTAAGAATATCTTAATAATGTTAGCAATAGTAAGCATTATTGGTGCAGTATTAACTTATCTCTTTGTACCAGAACCTAAACATAAACCTTTAGAGGAAGTAGCAAAAGAGGAATTAGAAGAAGAACAAAATGTGCAAAGTCAATAATTTCTTTTAATTTATAAAACCTTACTCATATAAAATTCTGATGTAAAAGCTCTAATGAAAATATTTATATCTAGCATTTTTGTAATAAACAAATATGAAAAGTGTTTTATCTGTACCTATAGCTGTTATAATATTATTTAGTATATTAACTATAATATCGCCAATAAATAGTTTTTCTGCAACTTATATAGGACCTCAGTTAAAAGGAGTAAAAATAGGTTCTCTCCCTCAAAATATGGAAATAACAGTAGGTTTTCTTATTCCTCCTAAAAACTTTAACTTACTATACTTAACAGCGGAAGAAGTTGCTAATCATCAGACTAAACCAATTTCATTTAAACAAGTTATGAAAGAGTTTGCACAGACCCAGTTGGAAAACGAAGTTACAAATTATCTGGAATCTCATGGTTTCTCTATTTCAGTGCAAAATCCTTTTGTGGTTATAGCTGAAGCTCCGGTTTCCGTAGTTGAAGAAACTTTTCACACTACCCTGGATTTATATAGGTATGGTAACATAGTATATTATAAGCCTTCTACAAATCCTATCTTACCCTCATTCTTTGCTGGGGTTACAATTAATGGTCTAACTAACTATACTACTTATAATTATCAACTAAATCTTGAGGTTTTAGGTAAGGTCGTAAATGGTAAATTAATTCCTAATATGACATTTCCACAAGTAACTACTTTTCAGTTTGCTGCAGATATGTATTCGCCTCAAGATATTGTTGGTGCGTATAATATAACTCAAGGTGGTAATGGTACTACTGTTGCAATAATTGATGCATATGGTGATCCTACAATTTATGAAGATTTACAGATTTTTGATCAGCATTTCCACTTGCCACCAGTTAATTTAACTATTATTCCTTTAGGACCTTATCATCCAGTCTTTGGTTTATTTACTGGTTGGGATATAGAAACTGCTCTTGATGTGGAGACAGTTCACGCTATTGCTCCTTATGCTCATATAGTCCTAGTAGTTCCCTCTACTCCTGGCTTAATTCCAGAGGCTATTGACTATATAGTTAGTGAAGATTTAGCGAATGTAACTTCTATGAGTTTTGGAATAATAGAGAATACAATAGGAGATACGGGGTTCTATTTTGTATTTGACGGAGTTCCAATGCCTAACTTACCCTATTGGGATTATTATTTTGCTTTAGGCACAGTTGAAGGAATTTCATTCTTTGCTGCTAGTGGGGATGAAGGTGCTTATGGCGGAACATTAACAACATACGGAGGAGTTTCTTATCCTGCAACCTCACCCTTTGTAACTGGTGTTGGTGGAACTTCGCTTTATGTAAATGTAACTTCTGGTTATCTTTCTGCTCAGAACTCTAGTGCTACATATGGTTTTGAAACAGGATGGAGCATATTTAACTTAGACTTTCCATTTATAGGTAGTGATGGAGGTTATAGTACTTATTATCCAAAGCCGTGGTATCAGTACATGATTAATGGTACCACTAGAGCTACGCCAGACGTTGCGGCAGATGCTAATCCATATACTGGTTTGCTGATATATGTCTTAGGTCAAGAAGAAGTAATAGGAGGAACGAGCTTATCTACACCAATATGGGCTGGATTAGCTGCAGATCTCATTTCAATTATTCATAAACCATTAGGGTTGTTTAACAATATTCTATATTGGATCTACTCAAACTCCACGTTATATAACCAAGCATTTCACCAAATAACTTTCGGATTTAATGGGTTATATTCAGCCCATTCTGGATATAATTTAGTAACTGGTTTAGGAACTCCAGACTTTTACGGTTTATTAAAGGCTGTAGAAGATTACTTTAAACAATCGAGGTTAGCTATATCTGTTACTGCTACGGAGCCTGGGGTACCTTATCCGTGGTTTATGTATAATACAACTTTTGAAATTATTGCAAAAATTAGTTATCCAAACACTACAATGGTTACTAGTGGATCTTTCTCAGCTTACATATATACAACTGAAGGGCTGTTAACTAAAATACCATTAACATTTAACGGAACCTATTGGGTAGGAACATATACTATTTCACCTGGAAATCCACCTAACATATGGTTAGTAGTTGTTAACGGAACTTCTAGTGGTATATCTGGTACTGGAGTTTACGAAATAACTGTAGGTCTTTCAATAGATATAATTTCACCATTACCTTTCCCATTTGAAATAACTATACCTCCAAATGAACCATTTGAAGTAGTTGCATGTATATACTATCCTAACTTGACTCCAGTAGAATATCCTTCATTTACAGCCTACTTCATTCATGATACTAAAAACATATTTAATGTAACCTTATTACTAACTAGAATTCCAGGACTATATGAAGGAGTATACGCTTTAATAACACCAGAACCAGAGGGAGTTTATTTAATGTATATTAATGATTCTTATAGTTCTGCGTATATATATCAGACCTTTGGAGGAATAAACGTTGAAACACTCGTATTCACTCCAATTGATGATGGATTTTCTTCAGTCTCACCGGGAGAGAATATAACAATATTCTCATTTACCTTTGATCAGAATGGTTTAGGTATTTTCACATCTAATGTAACAGCCTTTATATACAATCCTCAAGGAAAACTTATTACTGAAATACCACTTAAATTGGCGTTAGATATTGTACAATTTGGAGATATAATTGCTTTCGGTTATCACGAGGCTAACTATACAATTCCATTAAACGCTACACCTGGAATATATACTATAGTAACCGAGGCATGGTATAATAGTTCCATAGGTGTCGAAGAACTTAATTACACAGACTTCATTTATGTGTCTCCTTATGTTATTCATACTCAAGTGAAATATGAGGGAAATGCAATTGAAGGAGAAAATATAAAGGTTTATGCTAATATCACTTATCCTAACGGTACAGAAGTAAAGTATGGAGAGTTCCAAGCTACATTAGTACCATCAGAATTACAATTTGAACAATTAATATTAGAATTCTACACTGAGATACCACTACAGTATAATTCCACATTAAATGAATGGGTAGGGGTCATTTCAGTTCCTTCGATAAATTCAACAAATATATACCAAGGAGCTCCGCTCTACTCTCTAAGCGGTCCATGGTATTTAGAAGTTAGCGGTATTTCACCCGAAGGGGCTATTACAGAGTCAATTAACAACTTCCTTACAGTTCTTCCTTACACTGATATAGGTACAAAGATAATTACTCCTATTAATGCAACTAGTATAGGATTTGCTTATCAAGGAGGTGCAATAGAACTAACTCAAATATATTCACCCTCGTTAACGCTTATGAACGGTAAATACATATTAAATAACGTAATTGTAAATACTCTTATTATTAAGAATTCTACGGTTGCAATAATAAATTCTAAGCTAAATACACTACAAACGTATTCATCAAATGTTAATGTCATAGATAGTGAAATATCAAATAGTAAAATTGGAATAAGTAGTATAGCATCAAATATTACATTAGCCTCAGTTACCTTTAGTAATGTTAATTATGCAATCAATCAGACTGCAAATACCAACGTATTCCTGCATGGTGTTAATCTAAATAATGTAACTGCTTTGAGTGCAATACCTGCACCTAAGATAGTTTCTTATCCTACTAATATAACTAGTTTAACGAATAATATTACATTAAGTATAAGTGGAGAGTATTTAAAGGTTATAAGTGTAGAGCTAGACGGTAAAACGATATTCTATTCAGTTACTTCTACGACATCTGGGATAGAAATAACTATTCCGTTCAATTCTGCTACTATGCCATCTGGAAACAATATAATTACTTTAGCAATTTCTGATGGAATAGAATATAATTATACATTAGTTGTATATAATAGTTATCCATTAATACAAGTTCATTCAACAATTAACGCCCTAAATTCATCGGTAATTAATCTTAAATCTTCATTATCAACTACGACAGATATATCAATAATTGGTTTAGTTATAGCTATAATTGCAGTTATTCTCTTTTTACTTTTACTCTTTAGGAGGGGTGGGAAAAGATGAATAAGTTAAGTAAATTCCTTCTTTCCATGTTTTTAATTTCTATGTTATTTTTCCCCCTCCTAGTTTCCAGTGTACCTACTGAAGTAAACTATCAGCACCCATATATACCCCTTAACATAACCTTACCCAACTATCTTGATCCGAAATACTACTCTTTTGAAGCATTTCAGATAAAGCCACCAACTAATATTACTCCAATAATAATACCCGTCGCCGTAAATGCAACATTTAATAATACTGGTTTAATGCCAATCTTGAAGAAAGTTTACATTCCTCCGGGTAATTACAGCTTAATCTTAATGAACGTATCCATATCTGAAAATAACGGTGCTCAATACGATAGAGCAGCTTATATATTCGTTAATGGTGTTCCAGTATTCTGGGGATCTACACAAGAATTTGCTAACTCTACTTCCCAAGTAGATTTAACACTATTTGAAAACCTACTACAAGGTAATGTGACGTTCCAGCTAGTAATTGAAAACTTCTATGATGCTAAAATAGGAATAACTGGGTTATATCATATGAACGTAACATTAATCTTGTATCCTGGTAATAAGCCAAAAGGTTTACCTAATATGTTTATACCATTGTATTTAAGCAAGTACAATTACTCTTACGTAATACTGAATCCTGTTAGCCCAAGTATTACACAACAAGTTACCATACCCAATGGTACTTATAAGATGGAATTATTACTTTATGAAGAAGGGGGAGGTCTAGATGAATTCTGGTATACTAATGAACCTGCAACTAGGAGTATTCTTATTTACTATGATAACTTACTAGCTGGTGTAGTTAATCCTTATGAGACAATTTATACTGGAGGAATAGATTTATTCTGGTGGAAACCATTAACGTCAATAAATACACTCTCATTCCACTCACCAATGATAATTGATTTAACTCCAATGTTAGCTTACGGTTTAACTGCAAACATAACAACTTGTGTAACAAACTTACTAACAGCATATCAAATTACTGGAAGTACAGCATTTGATTGGGATATCTCTGGTGTTTTAATGCTATGGGTTAATCAATCAAACCCATTAATATCAGCAAAACCATTAACTTCCATCTCAAGATTCATGGACTCAACTCCTATATTCTCACCTGGCTTTTCAGCTGATTATTATCAAGAAGATGGTAATTATCTGTTAAACTACTCATCTCTGCTAACATTCGAACATGGAGAAGAGTTTACTTGGACATTGCAAGTAGGTAAATTTGTTGCATATCAAACCTTTAACCAAATTTTCGAGAAGGCATATCTAGACGAAAGATTTTATGAAGTCTCAATGGACAAGGGAATTTATAACTCAACTTTAGTTATATCTGGAAACTATCCTGTATTGTTAGATTTTAGTGCTTTTGCTGTACCAATTAGTAATCCACATGTAATACCATATAATTTATCCTATTTCCAGAATGGTACTTTATCTCTCAGCTTAGAATATTACTACGAGTACTTGTTTAACAATTACAATACGACAATAAAAACCATTGAGAATCTAACATCGGTAGGAGGTTTCGGAGGTATTATTGAAATCATAAACTCTTATGGTGGAGCTATATTGGTTAAGCTTACAGCAAACTATGCGAATACACAAAAGAACTTGACATCGTGGTTCTTAGTAAATAATGTAGGATATAAAGAAATCTTCTCAGCTGAAGGAATACAAAATAATACAACTAACTTAACTGGATATTATAAGTATATACACATAAGCTTTTCGTCAAGTTAAATATTTTTTCCATGTTCCTTTAACAACCCAAACTGGCTCTTCTTGGACTTCTAACTCTTTTGGTTCTACTTTTAGACTCTCTATTAGTTTCTCATTAATACTTACTCCAATTCCAGGCTTATCTGGAACTTTTACATGTCCGTTCTCTATTTTAGTCTCATCAAAAACTATATCTCTCTTCCATTGTGGGAACCAATCGTAAAAGTTCTCTAAGAGATAAAGGTTAGGAGTTATTGCACTCATTTGTAAAGAATAAGCATTTTGAATAGAACCAAACGCATTATGAAAAGCAATTTCTACATCAAATGCTTCAGCTAAGCTAATAACTTTTCTCCCTATAGTTATTCCACCTATATTGCATAGATCTGGTTGAAGGATATTTACTAAACCTTCAGAGACGTATACAGCAGTTTCTTTTAAACTAATAAGTCTCTCGCCTAAAGCAATATTTAAACTAGTGTGTTGTCTATATTTTCTTAACCCCTCTATATCTTCATGATGTACTGGTTCTTCCATAAACATTGGATTATACTTTTCAAGCCTTTTAGCGATCAATATTGCACTATCTGCATTAAATCTACCGTGGTGTTCAATAAGAATATCAACGTCATTGCCAACTGCTTCTCTAACAGCTTTAACTCTCTCCTCAGCTTCTTTCAAACCTTTTTCGTCTATCCAATTATAATAAGGACCAAATGGATCAAATTTTAATGCCTTGTAGCCACGCTTAACAACTTCTTTGGCTTTCTCAGCAAAATCCTCTGGAGTTATGGCATCTTGATACCAACCATTAGCATAAACTGGTATTTTATCTCTAACTTTTCCTCCTAAAAGTTTGTAAATTGGTGCTCCTAACTCTTTACCCACTATATCCCATAATGCTTGATCTATTGCACTAGTTGCTGTTGCCGATTCAAAAGACCTAGCCAAATAAAAGTCTTGTTTATACCATTCTTGATAATTTTCCTCTGGTTCTTCAGCTTCTTTCCCGATGTAACCCTTACTGACTTGCTTTATTGTATTATAGACGTTTATAACCCTTAAAGTTGGTACTGCTTCTCCGTAACCTACCATTCCATTAGAAGTCACGACTTTTACAACAATCATTACAGATGCCCATGTAGCACTACCTTTTTCAGTATGAGCTAATACTAATGGTTCTATTTCAGAAATTTTAGCCATAGATTATTCTATACTCTACAGTTTATGTGTTTTTCTATGGCTAGTGTTGAAGTTGTTTTTGCTAAAATGGTTTTTATATGGTAATTATACTATTTTTTAGTATGAGCGAGGAGTATAGTAAGGTTTTAGAATTAATGGAGGAAGCAAAAGAAATTTTCAAGATTCAAGGCCCATTTGCAGGAGAGTATAAGGCAAGGAGAATAGCTTTTGTTGGCGATACTCACGGAGCAGTTGACGTTACTCAATATGTGTTTAATGAGATCTTTGATAAGGTTGATTTGCTAGTCTTTCTTGGTGACTATGTAGATAGATATCCTCCTAGTGGAGTAGAAAATTTGATGATAATCTTAGAAAAATTTCTTCAAAATAAGGATAAAGTAGTAATACTCAGGGGAAATCATGAAAGTCCAATAACTAATTTATACTATGGCTTTTATGAGGAAGTAGCCCTAAAATTCGGTAACGAAAAAGTTTATGAGAAATTCAAGGACTTCTTCTCTTATATACCCTATGTTGCTATTGTAAATAATTATTTCTGTGTACATGGTGGTTTGCCCGGTAAAGATAATGGTGGTGAGATGAAGCTAGGCATTCATTCTGTAGATGAAATTAAATCTTTACCATATCCAGACATAAATCCAGATGACCCTATAGCTTTTCAACTACTTTGGAATGATCCTAGAGAAGGACTTGATGACTTTGGATTTTTACCAAACATTAGAGGTGAAGGAACTTTCTATTTCGGAGAAAAAATTGTGAAAGAATTTTTAGATTCTACTGGGTATAGTGGTATAATAAGAGGTCATGAGGCTGTTGATGGTTTTAGAATAGACATAAATGGAAAAGTAATAACTGTATTCTCAAGCAGATACCACGGACAATCCGCTGGCGTTTTATTAATGGATGAGGGAAAGATAAAAAGAGTATACTTGTATCAGGATGGTTCAGTAAAAGCGTTTGAAGGGCTTTAGCTACATTCTTCATAGGCTTCTTCTATTAACTCTTTCGCTAAATCTTCTGGTAATTTCTTTGATACTTTATAGTTCTCATGAAGGACAAAAACTTCTATTTGAGTGCTTTTTTCTCCCTCAAGATCAAAAGTCAAATATTGCACTGTACTAAATTCATCACCTTGTTCTCTTCCAGCTTCTGGTTCACCCTGAATTAATTTTTCACCTACTTTAAGGAAAACTGAGTTGTAAATACCTTTTAGCTCACTAAATACTTTCTTCAAATCGTTAAAGTCATACGCATTTATGTATAAAGTAGCTTTAATTTTTCCGTTACAAGGCAATAATGAGGAATAAACGTTAATTTCGTGTTGAATATCTTTTTCATCTTCAAGTCTATCTAAGTAAACCATTTCTTGAATTTGATGAAGGACTGTATCTCTATTTTCGAAAAGTAAAGTTAGCCTATCTCCTAGTTCTACTCTTCTCTTATCTTTAATCTGTGCAATTCTTCTAATTTTTTCCATTCTTATCTTCTCATACTCTTTCCACGGAATTATATCTTGAACAGTTATTTTAACCATTACTTAACACCTCCTTTAAAATTTGGATTGGATGTAAAGGTTGCCTTTTTGAAGCTTTTTGTATCTGTAGTCCAGCTAGTGGGCATTCAGTCATGAAAATGTCTGCCTTATTTTCAGCAAAAGCATTCATCATTTTACTGCCTACTACTCTAGCCTTTTCGTAATTCCTTAATCCCCATCCTCCGTCAATTCCAGAACAACCCTTATCGGATATTTCAACTTTAGCTCCCAACTTTCTCATAATGGTAACTCCAGCATATCCAACTTTTAAATACTTTAGATGACACGGAGGATGATAAAATATTGATTTTTCTAATTTGCCAGAAATCTTTATCTTCCCTTCTCTATCTAATTTAAGTAAATACTCCATTGCATCATAAACTTTTATCCCTTCCTTTTGCAGAATGAGGGGATATTCTTTACTTAACATCAACGTACATGTGGGAATTGGAGAAACAATGTCATATCCTTGTTCTATAAACTTTCTCATTAAAGAGTAATTATATTCAGCATTCTTTTTCAATCTTTTAGAATCACCAACATCTAACATGGGGGCTCCACAACATAAAAAGTTAGCCGTAACTACCTCAATTCCTAACTTATTAAAAACTTCTACTAGGTCAAATCCAAGTTCTGGGTAAAAGTTTTCTACTAGACATGTATGAAACAATACCACTTTGGCTATAGGTTTTTCAATTCTTTTAGGTTTAACTTCTCTTAAAAATCCTTTTTCTTTAACGAGTGGCATTGGTGCATCCTCACTTATTCCTAGTAATCTTCTGGTATGTGGATAAAGTTTAGATACTAGTGGTCTAGCTAAATTAGTACCATCAACAAGCTCAAAAAGGAAATCACGTAAGGTTAATGGTTTTTGAGATCTAAAATACAGCCATGCCCAGTCCATTAAATCCGCAAAATCCATTGCAAATTCATGGGGTGGTGTGTAGGGGCAGTTATTATAACACATTTTACAGTGGAAACATTCTTTAGTTATTTCCTCAAGATCATCTAATGTTAAGTTTTTTGGTCCTTTATCGTCAGTTAATTTAAACAACTTGGGAAAGGCAAAACAATAATTAAAACATAACCTACAACCGTGACATATTGATGCTTGTCTTATAAACTCGGACAAGAGTTTAGAAGAATCAAAAAAAGATTTATCTTCTGGATTTAGGTTATACATCTGTTATGTTCCTCCCTTTAACTGCTTTAACACATTTTGGAATTTTTCAGCATGACTCTTTTCAGCTCTGGCTAAAGTCTCAAACCATTCAGCTACTTCTGGGAAACCTTCTTCTCTTGCCACCTTTGCAAATCCAGGGTACATTTGTGTCCATTCATAAGTTTCTCCAGCAATTGCAGATTCGATCATCTGTTCTAAAGTCCCAATTGGTTTATCAGTAGCTGGATCTGTTAATCCTCCCTGTCTAATAAAGTCCAAATGACCAAATGCATGGGCTGTTTCTCCCTCTGCTATACTCCTTAATAGTCCAGCTATTTCTGGATACCCTTCTTCATCAGCCCTCTTTGCAAAATATAAGTATCTTCTATTTGCCATAGATTCGCCTATAAATCCTTGTTTTAGGTTTTCAGCCGTTTTAGTTCCTTTTAGATCTTTCATTTGTATATACTATCTCTTTCGTTATTTAAAAATTTTTCTCATTTAGTCTATGCTTCTAAATAATAGTTACTTTTAATAAAAGGTAATTATTAATTAAAAATCATAAAAATTAAATTTACCAAAAGGCTAAATCTAATGCTATAGCACCTACAGCTCTTGCAACATCCCTTATACTAATTACACCCTTAACTTTTCCATCATGATCCACAACAATTAGATGTCTTATCTCCCTTGAAGTCATTAATGCCACAGCCTCACTTATATCACTATTTTCTTCAATAGTTACTGGATTTTGACTCATTATTTCAGAAACTGGTTTATCTAGTGGAATTTCATCTGCTATAGCATATAATAAATCTCTCTCAGTAACAATCCCAATAGCTTTATAATCCTTATCGACTATGACTAAAGATCCAACTTCCTCTTTTTTCATAATTTTAGCTGCTTCTCTTATTGAAATATTCTTACTTGCAATTACAGGTTTTTTAGTTATGAGTTGAGAAACAATCACAAATATAATTGATTTTACTCCTTTTTATTCTCTTCATATCTTATTTTGTTTCCCTCTCTAATTTCCCTAACGTAACCTAAGCTAATAAGTTTCTTAACTCTCCTATAAACAGTAGCCCTTGACAAGCCAGTTAATTTAGAAATTTTTGCTATTGAGTCCGCTCCCTTTGAAATAGCTTCAAGTATTAATTTATCTCTTTCATCTAATCCAGATACTAAAATTGGTTCTTCGACTCTTCCTCTTCTTAAATTTCTAACTAACAAAAAAGAAAGTATACCAGTAGAAATTAAACTTAGGGCAAAGGTTATGAGTAAAAGCAAAGAATAAAAAGAATTATTCCCAGAAGTTGTAAGGTTAGATGCATATATCAGAGTCAGATTAGACGCATAGAAAGTTAAATTTAATAGATTGTTACTCACTGTAACTGAGGTAGGTAATGTAGAGATATATGTAACATAAGTTGAATCTGGAATTATAACGCTCACTGTTATATTATATGGTTCATTAATTTTTATTTCATTCCTGATAGAAGTTTTATAGCTTAATGTAGAGTTTGGATATTTTAGAATAACTATATTTCCAAAAATTCTAAAAGGGGATGTAGAATTAATAGCAGAATAATTTTGCACTGGGAGATAAATCTGAGTTTGATTGTATACGTGTATAATCACCGTATCGTTATAATAAATAGTCATATAAACTGATGAATGCGTTATAAGAGTTAATCCAATAAAGGGTATCAGCAATAATATAACAAAATTCCTCACAACTATAAAAACACTCTATTAGTAAAAATTCTTAATGCATAATAATCTTGGGCATTACAAGTATTGCGAAAACCATTATGGTAAATACGAGTACACTTATAATTACATAAATTTTGTCTTTTTCTAATAGATATATTATTATTTGCTCTGAAACTACAAGAAGAGGAATAGAAATGAGTGCAATTATACCATATAAGATTATCGCCAATGGATTACTATAATTAAGCAAATTAAGATTAGAAGTATTAAAATTGTATATATTATAGTTAGAATTAGTTACTAGAAATAGTAATAAACCTAATATTACAAGAGATGATGATATAGCTATACCAATTCTTAAAGTTAATGAGATTAATTTCTTTTCATCCAAAGATATCAAACCCCCTTAAAATTAGTTGAATTCCTAAGATTATTAGAACGAGAGTAAATATTTGTCTTAGTCTTCTGTTCATTAATTTGTTTAAATATCTGGAACCAAAATTAGATCCTACAAATACACCGGGGATAGTAATGCCAACGATTATTGGGTCTATTATTCCTAATGCCCAATAAATCCCAGAACTTGTAGCTGCAGTAACACCAATCATAAAACTACTTGTAGCTGTACTTATCTTAAATGGTAAATTCATCCCTAAATCCATAGCCAATACTTTTAGAGCTCCAGAGCCTATTCCTAAAAGTCCCGATATTAGACCAGCAATGTACATTCCTAATAGGCCTAAAGGGTATCTAACGCCATGATATGTTACCTCCTTCTTCAAAGCTTCATCATAATAGCTTCCATTAAACCTAAGTTTTGATGAAAATCCATCTGGATTAACATATACTGGAACTTCGCTCTTCATTCTTATGAAGTTAGGAATAACAGAAAATATTAAAACACCTCCAAAAATTATATCTAAAAGCTTAAACAAATGCTCTTCTTCAATAATATATTCTAGAAAAGATCCAGTAATAGCTCCAGTAGTTGTTGCAATTTCTAAAGCTATTGCGATTCTCATATGGGCTAATCCAGTTTTTATATATCTAGAGCCAGATGAAGCAGAAGTTGCTATAGTTGATATTAGGCTTGCCCCTACTGCGTATTCAATTGGAACTCCTAAAAAAAGTACTAAAACTGGAGTTAAAACTACTCCTCCACCTAATCCAGTTAAAGAGCCTAACAGCCCAGCTATAATTGAGGCTACAAAAAGAAGAGCTATAAATGTCAGCAACATATCAATAAGTTAAAGGCTTGATAGTAAAAATTTATCTCTAATTAATGTATGAAAAGCGGTAATATAAATATTGCTAGCATTAAGTTAAAGAATACTATTATTGTAATAATTGTATATATGATATTTCTCTCTCTAGCAAATTGTATAATGCCTATTAATACTCTTGCTACTGGTGTTGCAATAAGAACCATTAGACCTAGGAGTATTAAATCAAGACCATTACCAGAAAATGCATTAGTAGGTACAGAGTTTGGGTTTATTACAGAAGTATTTATTCTTGAGTAAGGGGAAACTAGTTCATTGAAATCTTTATCTCTATACAAGAACACAAATCCTATGAGTATTAATATAATGCTAATTATGACACCAATACGAAGAGTATATCCAACAACGTCATTTAAATCCATAATTCTACCCCTCTAATTATCATTTCAATACCTAAAAACGCTAAGATAAGCATGAAAATTAATCTTAATCTTACATTTCTTATTTTTGGTAAGACTTTACTTCCTATAAAAGAACCAATAAGAACTCCAATCGCGGTTATACCAGCCATCACCGGTTGGATATACCCGAAAATCCAGTATAATGAACTACTTGTAGCTGCAGTAACACCAATCATAAAATTACTAGTAGTAGTACTTACCTTAATTGGTAAATTCATAGCCCAATCCATTCCGATAACTTTTAGAGCTCCAGAACCTATTCCTAGAAGCCCAGATATCATACCGGCAAAAAACATAATTATTTCTCCTAACCACCATCTCACTCCATAATACTCTACCTCTTGTCTTAATGCAACATCATAATACTTTCCATAAAGCTGAAAAACTCTCGTAGTCCAATCAGGCTTCATTGGTTTCGGGAGTTCTAATGAAGCCTTCTTTAGCTGAGGATAAATAGAAGTTAGAATTACAATTCCGAAGATTATAAAGAGAATAAAGGCTAAGTGATGCTCATAGATATAATGAGCAATAAGTGAACCAACTATAGCTCCAGTTGTTGTAGCAATCTCTAAACCCATGCCTATTTTAACGTTAGTAATTCTATCTTTGATGTACGCACTAGCTGCTCCGCTTGAGGTTGCTATAGTTGATATTAGACTTGCTCCAGTGGCATATTCTATTGGAATTGATAAAAAGAGAGTATAGATTGGTACTAATACTGTAGCTCCACCTAATCCTGTTAAGGATCCTATAAATCCGGCGATAATACTCGAAAGGAGCAGAGAAATAATAAATAAAAGATCATTCATAGAGTGATTTTTTCCTTTATCACTTAAATTATTATCTTTTTAATTTTCAGTGTTATATCTGATTTTTGCACCACCCTTAGGGCGTTCAGTAATAAATCTTTCGGTCATACTTCAAGCATAGTGTCAGCTAAGATTGCCACGTGGGCCATCTAGACCCACGTGGCTATTAAGGGGGAGGGACCTTTAATCACTTAGGCTCATAAGGCTTATTATTATACCAAACACTCCATACAATCCTTGCCAACTTCCTTGCTA
Source organism: Sulfurisphaera ohwakuensis (assembly GCF_009729055.1). Lineage (GTDB taxonomy): Archaea > Thermoproteota > Thermoprotei_A > Sulfolobales > Sulfolobaceae > Sulfurisphaera > Sulfurisphaera ohwakuensis. The sequence continues at coordinate 2,347,322 of NZ_CP045484.1, forward strand.
AAGCAGTATATAACTTCTTACCTTGTAACCTATCCTTATGAGACTCATAAAACTTCAACAACGTTGGGTTCCTAGAATAATTCATCTTTGCAAGAAAGTAGAATAAACTACGCAAATACTTATTACCCCTCTTAGAAATCCCCCTACTTATCACACCCCTACCACTCCTCTCCACAATTGGGTCTAAACCACAATAAGCAACAAAAGATTCTGGCTTAGGAAAGCGCCTAATATCACCAACAACACCAATAATTATACCAGCTGCAAGCCTCCCAATTCCCGGGATAGTCAACAAAACGTGATCCTCGGGAACTTGCTCCTCAATCATCCTCCTAACTTCTTTCAATTTCTCTTGCGTTTCCAAGAGTGTTTTTGCCAATACTCTTATTTCTTCAAGTACTATTGGTGTGTATTCTAGGTTGTAGAGCTCTTCTTGTGTAAAATCCCCATTTGCGAGTTTTTCCAACCTTTCCTTGTTTATCTTGTCGTTGTCACTTACTAGGAATAGTGTCCTCTTTAGCCTGTTCTCGTATTTTACTTCCATGTCCTTGAAGAAGAAGTAGAGTGTTACTAACTCCTTCAAGGGGTTGTATTCATATTCTTTAGCCTTGTCAGCCATGTTTTCTAATTTTTCAGCGTCATAAAAATCTGTTTTCTTTCCTCTAAACTCCTTCTCCCTCGATAGTATGTTGGGGCTTACTTGTAGTACTTTTATTCCTCTCTCTTTGAAGTATTGGCAAGGCCTTATTGCGTATACTCCAGTGGGCTCTAAAACTATTGCGCAAGGTTTCATCTTGAGGATTTTTTCGTAACCCTTCTTATTATTCTCGTATTTTCTTTCCCTCCCCCTACTTGTAATTAGATAATCTTTTGATATATCTATTCCTATTACCCCTACCTCTTTATCACACCTATATTCGTGGATTTTTCCACAATGTTCAGTCCGACGGTAGGGGTTTGTCACGCCCTTGACCGAAGACTTTGCTTCAGTTATCTCCTCGACCATGTTTCCCCAGCCGAGGAGAGTATTACTCTCCCCGGCTAATAAAACCTATATAGGTGGTTGTTCCCCTCATCGGTTCGGGTCTACATCCCTCATTTGAGGGTCATAGGCCCCCCTCCTATTCAAATTAACTACAGCAATAATGTTACGATCATTCTCATACACAACCACACTTAAACCAACGATGAGAAACTTCCCTCATTTTATTACAACACCTAGGATAACCCAAGATGGGTAGTTCACCAACACTTGTTATCCTAACCCTCATTTTTTCAAAGTTTATTGTGTAACTAGCTTTTGGTGTTAGCCACACCGTGGGTTTATATATTCTAGGGAAATGTCCCTTTCTAGGATTATTATACCAACTCTTGTATGTTGCTAGTGCATCACGGTAACAATCCTCAGCAATCTTTGATGGTAATTGGTACTCCTCTCTCAGTTTATCGTATAATTCTTGGTGTATAATTCCTAATGCGTCTTTTTCATTTGGGTTTAATCCCTTCTCTTTTAACCAGAATAGTATGTATCTTAATGCTTAGTTATTTATAAGGGCTAGGAGGGAGTCTGATAAACCAATCTTCATCGAAACTGTTGCTCTGATTGGGTTCTTTCCCCTCCTAGCCATCAAATATTCACTAGAAAAAGTAGGTATATAAATATAAGGGGGTTATAAAGTTTAGGGGTTCAAAGGGGGCGAAAAACCTCGCCTTTTAAGGCGGGGATGGATAGCCCCCTTTGTAGAAATATTTTTTAATCCACTCTCGAACATTTTATTAATGCCCAACGTAGGGTTCCGCTTTCGTGCATATGCTGACGATCAAACAATTAGGGCGTTAAAAGCCCAGTTGAGGTTAGCATGTGAGATGTATAACACCCTACGCTGGGCAGATATCTATTTCTACCAAAGGGACGGAAAGGGTCTTACACAAACGGAGTTAAGACAACTTGCTCTAGATCTAAGAAAGCAAGATAAGGAGTACCGACAACTCTACTCACAAGTAGTACAGCAAATTGCCGATCGTTATTACGATGCTAGGGATAGGTTCTTCAAAGGTCTAGCACACTTTCCTAAGGAGAAGAAACCACATAAGTACTACTCTCTTGTTTACCCACAAAGTGGGTGGAAAATACTTGAGAGCAGGGAAATAAGGACTAAGAGTAGGAAGAATAAGAAGAAGCTGGTGTTATTGAGGTTATCAAATCTCGGCGTGTTTAAGGTCATTGTTCATAGGGACTTCCCGCTTGACAAAGTAAAGAGGGTGGTAGTTAAACTAACACGTTCAGAGAGAGTGTACATCTCCTTCATAGTTGAAGGTGTTGAATTCCCTCAACTTCCAAAGACTGGTAAGGTAGTTGCAATAGATGTTGGGGTAGAGAAACTCCTAACCACGAGTGATGGATTCTATTTCCCTAACTTGAGACCTTATGAGAGGGCACTTGAGAAGATAAGGAAACTCCACAAGGTTCTCTCGAGGAAAGAGTTCTTGTCGAAAAATTGGTTTAAAGCAAAAGTGAAGTTAGCTAGGGGTTATGAACACTTGAAGAACTTGAGACAAGATCTCTATATGAAGTTGGGTAAGTGGTTTGCACAACATTATGACGTTGTAGTAATGGAGGATATAGATGTTAAACAACTGGTGGAGGAGTCAGAAAGGAAGTTGAGGATGAGGTTACACGATGTTGCATTCCATGAGTTGAAGAGAATACTAGAATATCAGTTGGAAAAATATGGAAAGAAACTGTTGTTAATAAATCCAGCATATACTTCAAAGATGTGTGCCAAATGCGGGTACGTAAAGAAAGAGTTAACTTTGAGTGACCGTGTGTTCAGCTGTCCTAAGTGCGGTTGGGTTACTGATCGTGACTATAACGCTTGCTTAAACATATTGAAGAGATCGGGGTGGGAGCCATCCTTAGTGCCTGTGGAGCTCCACCCTCTACCCGTAGCGAAAAGCTACGGGCAAGGTGGGGCTATGAAGCAGGAAGCTCCGCCCTTCAGGGCGGGGTAGCTCACCCGCCATAAATAGCTAGGCTTTCCGCCCCCTTAACCTTTAATTTCTGTAATGTTTATTAAAATATCTGTATTATTTGGAGGAATATTTCCTTTATAAGTAATCAAATAGGTAATTTTTATTAAATACAAGCCAGCATTCAGATGAATAATTCTGTGGGTTTGATTACTGTTTAACTCAATAAAAAAATCTTTTGTATGTCTGTGATGATTTATAGAAATTTCTATTATTGCATTAACATACACTATATTCTTATTTTTTATATATAACGATACACTATATTCTCCTCCTTTTTTAATTAATAAAGTCTGGTTATATTTTAAAGTAATTGAATGGACTTCTTCCTTACTCTTGAGATGCAAAGTAGAGTAACCTAAATATATATTAAGCGCTAATGAAAGCAAAAGTAAGACTGCAATAAGTTTTATATTCACAAATAAATATCGTGGTTTCAAAAATTTAAATATGGTTTCTACTACTGTAGGTATACCTACTCTATTGAGGAATTCTTTAAAAAAGACTTTAGAAGCTTTAATGAATCAAAGCGAAGATGATTTTGAGGTATTAATAACATATAAAGGAAATTTAACACGTGAAATAGAGAATTTTGAGAAATATTTGAACATAAAGTTCATAGAACAAAAAGAAGGGCTTTTTGAGGAAGCGTTAAACATTATCTTATCTAACGCAAAGGGAAAGATATTAATAACTATTGATGATGACGCATTACCTTCAAAAGATTGGATTAGAGATCATGTGATTTTTCATGACAATCATAAAAACGTAGGAGTTGCTAGTGGTAAAGTTACAGGAAAGCGATGGATAAATTATCCTAATTATTTATACGAGAAGTTTAAATCGACAAAATATATGGAGGAATATAATGAAGTTTTTAAAGATTATATTGGATATTTAACAAAGACAGGTTTAAGTGTAGATAGAAAAGAACATAAGGGTAATGAAAAGACATTAGCTATTGTAGGTGCAAATATGAGCTTAAAGAGGGAAGTTTATAATTATGTTAGGACTATTCCTTTCACGCTTAGAGGAAGTTACAATGAGACTATAATTTCTTTACAAGCTATAAAAATGGGATTTGAAACTAGGACTTTTAATAAAGCTGAAGTGTATCATATCCCAAATCCTTCACTCTCAACTCCTACTAAAGATGAAGAATGGGGTCTTGTAGTAGAAAAACATACTTTACCATATGCTGTTAACTTTATTTTTCCCTTAGAAGTTGAGCTAATAAAGGAATTTTCAACTAAAATTCAAGGAGAAGCCAGAATTGGGTTAGAATTAGCCTTAAAAGGAATAGAAGAAAAAATGAAGCCAACAGATTTTAGACTTATCTTAAAAAAGACTGTTAATGGAATTAGAAATTTGTAAAAGTGATGGCATTTTAGGGGTAAGGCTATCCTCTGGAAGAGTAATATCTTTATTGAATAACTCTATATTTGAAATAAATCCAGATAGATGTGTTAAAACTCTTATCGAAGTAAAAGAAAAAGAAGCAGTATTTAAGAATTTGAGAATACCACTCTACCTCCCTTCTGAAGAATTGAATAAGCTAAAACTACTATATGTGGTGAAGGGAGAAGTTTCACATGAGATTATATATTACAATGACTCAGTAGAAATTCACATTGACACAAAGTTGAAAAACGTAAAACTTACCAATAAAATTTCGTTTACTAGATTCTGTGGTAATTATGGTCTTCTCTTGCCCAATTACTGCATAGGAAATGAGACTTTTGCAATCTTTGGTAAGAATAAAAATGAGGTATATTCAGCTTATCTAGAATTTAAGGAGTTTATTGACCACATTAGAAAAATTTTATTAAACTTAACATAAAGTTTAGCCTAATGGCAGAAAAAATAACGACCTATTACTCTTATGTTCTTGCTTTAACGATAATTCTTCTATTATTTGGATTAGCTTTAGGGCCTTTAGCACCAATTGACGAACCTACTTATTTCCCTGGTTATGATCTACAAATACCAGTTGGATTAAGTTTCTCTGGTTTCATCCTACTTATTATCTTCATAATATCAGTAATACTGTTTTGGGGATCAAAAAATATCTTTCTGAATGTTCTAATAGATGCATCATCATTATCATTCTCCATTGTAAATTATATAAACTTCTATCTAGTTTACGTAATATGGAAACCAGTAATGTATCTCCTCCCCTTTTTCTTTTACATAAGGTATGATGGAGTCTCAACTTTAGTTTTCGACTTTGGTCAAATAGCCTTAATAATTTTCTTTTATCGTTTATATAAAAATATAAAAACAAGAAGGACTTATAAATCTGTATAATAATTTCTTTTTATGAGCTACAGGCTTCAAGTAGTTAAAATACTATTGATTATCTTAATACTAGCAATTTTAGACTTCGTTGTAACTTATTTGGTTCAACTCCTTACAGAAGCTTATCCTAAACAACTTTTACCTTATGAGCCGGCAATAATAACTGGTATCCATGTGATAATAGTAGCAGTAGGTGGTTATTACATTATAAAATTCATACAAGGAATTTTATCAATAACAGTTTACGCTAAGATCGAAAAAGGAATGGCAGGGATGATAAAATTCGCATCAGATGTAGTATTTTATACTCTTTTAGTCTTAGCAATATTAGTTGTACTTCACGTAAATTTAACTGGAGTTTTGGTAGGTAGTGCAGTAGGCGGTATAGTAATTGGTTTAGCTGTGCAAACTATTGCCCAGAACTTATTATCTGGTGTTCTTGTAACCTCAAGTAAAACAATAAAACCTGGAGATTCGGTATCTTTACTTTCATGGATATGGGGAAATCCAATTATAGGGGAAGTAACAAAAGTATCCTTGCTTTTCACTGAAATAAAGAGTATTACTGGTAATATCTTTAAAATACCTAACTCGGCTTTTCTAGGAAATACCGTTTTTCAGAAATTAGAATCTGAAAATTCACTTGTATATCCGCTACAAGTTATAGTTAATGCAGATGTGTCAGCGGATAAAGTTCTTGAAAGAGTTAAAGATATATTAAAGGATAAAATTAAGGATGAGACAAAGGTTGAAGTGTACTTCACTTCTAAAAATGGAGGAACTAACGTATTTACTGCTGTTATTCATTTCCAAAAAATAGATGAACTTCGAGGGTTAATAGATTTGGTTAATTCTGCATTCGATAAAGCTTATTGGAGTGCTAAGTCATGATAGTTAAAATTATTAAAGGAGATATAACTGAAGTTGAAGCTGAAGCTATAGTTAATGCTGCAAATTCCTATTTAGAACATGGTGGAGGAGTAGCTAGAGCCATTGTAGAAAAAGGAGGTTATATAATTCAAAAAGAAAGTAGAGAGTATGTAAGGAAATATGGACCAGTACCAACTGATGGAGTCGCTGTTACCTCTGCAGGAAAATTAAAAGCAAAATATGTAATTCATGCAGTAGGCCCAAGATATGGAATAGAAGGGGAGGAGAAATTAGAAGAGGCTATAAGAAATGCACTTAGAAAAGCTGAGGAATTAAAGTTATCTAGTATAGCTCTTCCAGCAATTTCTACTGGTATATATGGTTATCCATATGAAATATGCGCAGAGAAAATGGTAAAAGTAATTAAAGAAGAGTATACGAACTTTAAATATCTAAATACTATAATAGTTTCCCTTTACTCAGAGGAAGCATATAATATTTTTGTCGAAATTTTTAAGAGAGAATTAGCTAAAGAAAAAAGTATTACCTTGAAAATGTCTCCTTAAAATCAAAAACTATGCAAATTTAAAGTAAGGGAAAATTCCTTCAGTAACTCTAAGTCTCGGTGTAATGATGTTTTTCCCTTTTCTTATACATATGAAATTAATTCGTATTATTGCTGGGATTGTAAAGAGTAATAGTAGAGCAAATAATATTGCTAATAATGATGCGTAAATACTTGGAAGTAATGGTGATAGAATAAACAGTGCAGTAGCTATAGCATAACCTATTAACCATGTTAAGACTTCTAGTATAGTAACTTTTACAGAATCTTTTAGATCCTTTATCCTCACCTTATCCACTCCTAAAGCTGTTAATGCTTCTGAAATTCCGTAAAACATTGCACCGTAGGGTATAATGGTGTTTAGTGAAATTAGAGAGAAGCCTAGTAGTGCTAGAGATAACCCATTTCTTATCTTACTCAAGAAAAGTGCCATTAGAATTCCTATAGATTCTCCAATTGCATAAACTATCGGTATGAGTTTCAAAGGCATACTCACATAGAGGTATGGGAGGGAGATAGAGAGAGGAAGAATTGTAAGTATAATAAAGGATAAATTATTACTTCTTTCATCATCATAACTCCCTCCCATACCCCTAATATCAACGTTAATTAACGGTAATGCTGTTAAAGCCATTATTACTCCAGCTATTAAGAATATACTTCTAATCCCTAGGGTTAAAACTACACTATCATCAAAGAAAGGTATTATTATTGCTGGTAACATTGATATTGCCCATATTTTTGCAACTTCATCATTCATTAATAGATAAAAAATCGGTACTGAAACCCAATACGTACTATAAAGTATTAGAGATATAATAGCCGATAATGCATTATTAGACATTGAAAGTAAAATTAATCCTATACCAGAAATTATTAAAGATACTATTGTAATTTCCTTTACTCTTTTTGTGAATAATGGAATTATTGAATAAATTAATCCTACTAGAGAAGATACTATATATAAGAATCCTATAAAATCTTCTTTAACAATATTCTTTAAAAATACTGTAAGGTATGGTGAATAAAGATAATACGCTAATCCCCACAAAGTCCACGAAATCACTACAGATTTTATTGAACGCAATCCTCATCACCTCAGTATTCCTCATTTCCCCTTCCTTATATAATATATATTAATAAATGTATAAAAATTTTTTCCTTTAAAATAGTCGTGGTAAGTAAATATGCAATATATATAATATTAAAATCAAAATATTGCCAATATCATAATTTTTTGATAATGATAAATTTCGCAATCTAAATAAAAGAATTATAGATTTTTTCTTATAAATTCTTCATAATACATAACAGCTTTTCTCAAATTTTCTAATTCGTTTTCCTTCTTAGATAGCTCTACATAAGCTCTAGCGAGGAACAAGTATTCTTTCTCCTTTTCAGCTATAGAAATTGCTTGCTTTAAGAAATCAATAACACCAGTCCTTTTATATAACTCATTTAGGAGCCTTATTTTATCCTGAGGACTACCTTCATTAGATTCCTCTAACTTCTGTAGTGCCTCATAAAGTAATTCTGATTTATAGAATGAGAGTTTATACAATGCTCTAGCTTCGCCTTTTACATCTTTTAGTTCTCTAAAAATTTCTAAAGCCCTTTCAATCTTGTCCTTATCATCATATGAAAGTAAAGCCTCAGCTAGAAGCCTTTTATTATGAATCAGTTCAGCGTAATTCACAGCTTTATCTAAATAATCTTTTCTTCCGCTATTTCTTCCTAGGTAAATATAAGCAACTATTAAATCTTCAGTTGGTTCATCAAAGCTTTCAAGTATAGCTCTTGCTTCTTCAACATGCTTTATATCACCCATGCTTAAACATACTTTTGCTAACAATCTTTGGGCATGGGTTTTTAGAGGAGTATTTACTAACTCCCTAAGTATTTCGTAAGCTCTAGTATAGTCTTTATCTTTGAAAAGTGCCAGTGCTAGGTTAAAATTTATAACATATCTATCTTCATTACTTTTTGCTTTTCTTAAGGCTTTTTCAAAATACTCAATGGCTTTCTTTGTATCCCCCTTTTCTAAGTACACCAAACCTAACTGATTTAGAGAGTGTAAATCTTGCCTTCCTTCTAAAAGTTTTATAACCTCATCTAACTTACTGGGATCTTTTGTCTTTTTGTATTCCTCAAATATTTGTTTAGCCCTCTCTATGACTCGGCTATCCTCCATATATATTTATAATATTCATCAGCAGTTTTATTCCAATCGTATTTTAAAGAGCTCTCATAACTACGTTTTGACAAATATTTCATTACATTTTCATCCTCCAAGATGTAATTTAGTTTTTCTGTGAACATATCTATATTTTTATACTCAACTAGAAAACCATTCACCCCATCTTCAATGATTTCTGGAAGAGATCCAGTAGAATATGCAACTGCTGGTGTTCCACAAGAGTTAGCTTCAACTATTGTCATTCCCCAACCTTCAATAAAGGAAGTTGAAATAACAGCCCAAGCTTGCTGATATAGTTTTATTTTTTGACTCTCATTTACTTTTCCAAGAAAAATTATATTTTTTTGACCAGATATAGCTCTTTTCACGTTTTCCTCTAAATCTCCTCCACCAGCAATGTAAAGTATAGCTTTATTATTTTTCACTTTCTTAAAGATTTTTACTGCATCTAAGGGATTTTTATAGTTTTTAAGCCTGCCAATCCACAAGACTGTAGGAGTTGGTGATTTTTCTCCGGGCTTATATATTTCATGGTCAATTCCGTTATATATTACAGTAATTTTACTCTCATCAATTCTAAATCTCTTAATTAATTCGTATTTGGTAGTATTTGAAACAGAAATTATATAAGGATAATTTCTAATGGTTTTTTCTAATTGTCTAACTATAAATGCTAAGAAAGGATTAAGTTCGTATTTAACAACATCCTGATGAACGTGATGCACTAATGCTATAGACTTTTTATTTACTATATAAGAAAAGAAAGGTACTGCATGTGCAACACTATCAATTACTACATCATAACCTCTTTTTGCGTAAGATAAAGAGTGGAAATGAAGGGTATATTTATTTCCCGCATGTAAAAACTTAATTCCATCAAGTTCATCATTAAAATTTCCCGCATTTTCACTTAACCAAGTTATATCAAAACCCTTTTTTACTAATCTTCTGCTAACCTCGTAAATTACCCTTTCAGCACCTCCAGCTTGAGGATGAAAAATATCTCTATGATTAGTGATTAATAATTTCACGAAAAATAAATGAAAATTGAACTTAAAAAAATTTTCTAAAAAGAGCCGAAGGGGGACAAAGGGTTCTCATTGAGCCCTGATGGGCACTTGAACCCCGCGGCTATAAAAAATTGGAATTTGTCTTTTTTAACTTTTATCAAATCTCCAGAGCAGAAATGATACAATAATTAGTAATACATCTAGTATCCAGCTTTCTATAACATAAATGTTAACTGGTAGCACTTTTCCAATAAATAATGCTGGTGCTGTTCTAGTTTCAGTCAATAATACAAAATCAATAAGGTAGAATATGAATGCTGGTAGATATAAACTTCTCATACCCAAAATAAATGATACTGCTGCAACTATTGCTAAAGATGCTGTAAAGGCAAAGAAGGTAGAATATATCTCAGTTGCTAGCATATCTTTAGGAAAGACTACGTGTGCTGCCAAGACGAAATGGACTCCTGCCCAAAATGCAGATCCTAGCAGGCCTATCCATCGTAGTGCCTGTATTCCAGCTCCTATTTTGCTTGCCATGAGTGAAGTTTAGGTGATATTTAAAAATAATTTTTCCCAAAAGTCCGGGGAAAAATTTAAATAGTTTCGTCTTTTTCTGCTTCATTAATTAATATCTCAAAAAATTCGACTACACAAGAAGGATCTTTAATTTTACTTAATAAGGATACAATTAACTCCTTATATTTGCCTCTTACATCTTCTAATATTTTTAAACCTGCATCTGTAATCTTAACAATTACAACTCTTCTATCTTGAGTATCTCTTTCTCTGATAATAAATCCTTTTTTCTCTAGCTTATCTAATACTTCGACCATAGTAGACTTATTTACGTCAGCAAAATTTGCTAAAGAAGTAACATTTTTCTCCCCATTCTTTAAAAAGTAAAGGACTTGTACCTCAGTATATGATAAACCAAATTTTTCAGCCTCTTTCTGTAAGAGCCTACGAAATTTCTTATTACCCTTAAGCACTATTTCCCATGGTTCCAAATTAAGACACCTTATTTCAAATTGAAAATATTGAGTATAAGACTATTAAAACTGTTGACCCATTAAAAATAGGATTAGAGGTATAAATCATTTTCTAGTCATAAACTAAAAATCTTCGTGCAATAAATTTCTATCTTATTTTTATTATAGTTATTTCTATGATGGATTTTCTTTTCTAATTTCACATTTACTACTCTCAAGTTTATTTACGACTTTGTTTAGATCTTTTAAATTAAATAGAAGAATTAGTACTGAACTTATCGGTAACCCGTACCACACAAATCCGAAATAAATTGAGGAGGCGAGAATAGGTAAAACAGAAGAAATAACACCAATATCTAGGGAAACAAAATAAATAATTAAGCTAGGTAGGGAAAGACAACAACTAGTTCCAGATACTACACCTAGGGTTGGAATGGCAATTAATGCAGTACTTCTTTTATATGCATTTAATAAGTTCTTTAATTTAAGAATTTTTTCAATGTTAGCTCCAATAAGCAAAGCTAACAATATTCCTATAAAAGTAGTAAAGGGAAAGATTCCCATCTCGTAGCCAGCAATTATAATTCCTATTGCTGGACTATTTGCTATCCAATATAAAAAATACTGAATTGGAGGTGTAATCGAAGCATCAACATATATACTATATATAGGTAAATATATGAAAGCTCCTAAAATAATATAATAGAAGAAACCATATAGAAGTAAGTGAAACAAAAGATATAAAGAAAATGAAATCCAGTATCCTCTTCCCTTCTTTATATTCCACGTAAGGTCAAAGAATTTCTTTGGAATTAACAACCATAAACCTAACCAGAACGTTAAAGTTATTGTAGAACCTAAAAGCAGATAATGAAAAGATACAAAGTAGCCGATAAGAGAAAATAAGCAAAGAAAAATTCCTATAACTCTTTTCATAACTTATTATTTTTATTTTGGGGTAATATTTTTATTCTCATTTCTTTTGGAGGTCTAGGAATCAGACTTCTAAAATGAATTGCTAAACCAGTCGCAGTTATCGGAGGTAACAAAATATAAGCTAAAAATAACGCAGTATTTCCTAAAGGTAAGAAAAACAATACATTTGCAGCTGGAATAACAGTAGCTAATAGTATCGGTAATGATATACAACAACTTCCACCAGCAATTACTCCTAAAATCGGTAACAAGAGAATAATCTTTAACTTTATTACCTTACTTAATTCTAAAACCCTAACTATTGTTACTGTAACGACAGAACCTATTAAGAATCCCAAGACTATAGAATATAGAGATAACTCTATATAATAATTTGGAGGAAATCCTATCGCAACTGTTGGGTTAAAGATAATGTTGATAAATGCCGTGTAAAATGAGGGAGGATAAAAAGGCGTAATCGAGAGGGATATAAATGGAGTATTAACGTAAAATAGTATTCCGTAAAAACCAGTTAATAATCTCTCTAATGCAATACTATAAACAAAATAGTGAACAGATAAATAAGCTACTAAGATGCTAAGTGAAAATTTGTTTAAATGTTTACGTAAATAAGTAAAAATATTACTCATAGGACCTTTCATCAAAAAGATAAGAAGCGATAGCCAAAAGATTAAGTTTCCTAAAATCACATAAATTTCGTAATTTGGTGATAGCGGAGAAATATAAACTAACAAAAATCCTAGTATAAGGCTAGATAAATAGTAAAAAGATTTTACCATGATACTCACTTCTAAAAACAAAATTAAAAAATTTAGCTTGACGATGATGATGGTACATTAAACTGTACTGGTGCAAAAGTAATCTGCTGTACTAGATCTTGTGGTAAAGTTCCTATTTTTACAATGTTAGCCCAAGCCCATTTAACCATTTGATTATCCGTAACTGGGTCTACTGTAGGTGAAGTTAACTGATTAGCACCTGGACTTGTTGGATATGCCATTGCTATAAACACTTGTCCTGGAGCTACAGTATTAGATATCCAAGCAACACCAGTAATTGATCCCCAATCGTTATATACCAACAGTAAATCACCATTATTCCATCCCTCGTTCATAGCATCTTGCTGGCTTACGGCAATTATTGGGAATGGTACCCTTCTATATATTTCGCTTACTTGGAAATCTGTCCACCCAGACTGGAAGATTATATTCCATCTTCCGTTATTAACCCAGTACTTATATTTCTGTTGTAATTGTGCAGCATATCCAAACACTCCTACATATGGCATTGGGAATGGATTGAGACCGTCTATGACATATTGCATTAGTGTATTGTAATCATATCCAAACATGGATTGTAAGTCATTAATATTAATATATTTAACCTCTCTAGTAATTAAAGGAAGTTGCGTATTCCCTACAGTTACTGATTGATTTGGATTAACAGTAACAGCTTCAGCTCTAAATTGCCCATTTATCGCTCCTTGTATACCTGGCTCAGCGTAGTTAACTAATCCCCATAATGTAAAGCTTCCATCTGGATTAGTTGTCTTTCCTAATATCGTTAACTGTACTCCAATGGTTCTGGTTGCTTTCAAATCACTAAGAGACATTTGAGACCAGCCTGGAGCCCAATGTGGTACAAGATATCCATAAGGCCATGAGGAGAAGTTTGTTGGACCATTAGCTACATAGTAATCCCATATATCACTATAAATGTTAAACCAGTTGTAGTCATAATAGAATTCAGAGAATTCTGGTATTAATGATAATGGCTGAGAATTCTGCATCATATTATTCTTTAATGAAGTCCATATCTGATTGAACGCTTGATATATTCTCTGTGCTTGTGGTGAACTACCCATTCCGTTTTGTTCAAGCAATTGATATAATCTATATGCAATCATAGCATATATCCATACATCTGGCATTGCCATTCCTGGTGGCGAATGGAAAGGTTCATCTAATCTTAATCTTCTATCATGTCCGTTCCACCTAATCTCATAAGTCTCTCCATGATTTGCTGCAGAAGGCAGTATTATATGGGCTGCACTTTCTAATAATCCATTTTGATTCAATATAATATCATTACCTACAATGAACAATGCACCAGGCTGTTTATTACTACCACTTAAGCATGATATTACTGCTTGAGCATATGTATCTGGATCTGGAAATTGTGGAATAGTCGAACTTACAGCACTAGTATTATAATACGGTGAGGAAGATATAATTGATGAAGTAGAACCACTAGGTACGCCTGCTGATAATGTGTTTTCAACACATTCTTGTAATAATTTAGATCTATGATTTATTGTCTGTGCTAACTTTCCTCCAGCCATTGTTAACTTATACGGAACAGCTGTGAATACCCAGAGCACTTTACCATATCCACTGTAGATTAGATAGTCAATAACTGGATTATACTGATAAATTTGTGGTACTAAACTACTAGTATATTGAGAGTAGAAATTCTTTACGAATTCGGCTATATTTGGTCCATTAACTGTCATACCTTGTTTCTGCAATTGTTGTGGAACATATTGACTCATTTGTATCCATAACATTCTACCTTGATTTAATGATAGGCCGATTTGAGGATACCATGGTGGTGGTGGAGGTAATGGAAAAGCTGCACCTCTTTGATGTCCAAATCCAGTTGACATTCCACAACCTGGTCTACCAGATAAAGCTCCAATAATTATAGCTAGGTTAGCTAATGAATAAATTGGAGTATAGTTACCTGACCATATTATTCCTTTCTCAAATTCTATTACAACTCTCTTATAATAGTTTTGTCCGTTACTCCCAACTTTGGGTTTAGCTAACATATCACCCATCATTTGGATTATATTCTGAGGAACACCAGTAATTTGTTCAGCCTCCGATAACCAGTCACTTAGACTCTTAGATTGCAAGTATTCTAAGTAGTATTGATAATTAGTGTTATTAAAAGTAAAGGCATTATTACTATTCTTTTGAGCCTGTTGATACATATTTATAAAGTTCTGAACCGTTGTACTTCCATAAGTGTAATAAATGTATGCAGCAACAGCATTTATTAATTCAGTATCGGTACCAGGATTAACTTGAACGACTAACACTTGTGGTAATCCTTCTTGAGATTTACCCACATTACACGTTCCATTCATAGCTTGTTCTACTGTGCATCCTACTGCAGCTGCAACAGCGTGAGCAGTTTCAGAAGGCCTTGCTTCTACTACAATTGCCATTCCAGGTGGTGTAGGTTCACCAGGCTCAAACCATTGCTGTTTTCTACTTACTGTAGCTCCTCTTAAGTTATCAAATATATGTTGAATTAAGTTAACCGTAGAAGTCACATATTCGTTAATACCCCACATTACCATTACGTCAGTAATACTAATATCTAACATACTAGAGGTGTCTGTTCCTTTACCATTAGTCGCTTCCATTAATGCATCTTCTGTCAATGAAAAAGCTACTTGATAGTGGAATCTAACAAAGGGTGTAGCTAAACCCATATGTAAAAATAATCCAGGCATTAAATTACCGAATACTCCTCCTCCTTCTCCTCCACCATGATCAGCTCTTATAGCCATTACCTCAGTAGCTGCTGGTCCTACCGGGTAGTCGGTAGTCTCATTAGTTAGATAATAGTAAAGGATTTGGGCAATTGCCTCAATTACATAACTCCATCCTACAGCTTGTAAAGTCCCATTCCATCTTATTAAAGGAGTTTTTATTCTTGTCTCATAAACTCTAAAACCAGATGCTACGTCATTAAATGGACTCCATATTCTCTGCGCATTTCTTCCTCCTCTAGTCGAATAGTTTCCCTCATTTACTGGACATTCGGCACTTGGTACTTCTAATATATAAACCTCTTCCCATGTTTGAGTATTTGGATTATATCTTATAGTTTTGCTTACCATTCCTTCTCCTATCCATGGAGTACCAGAATTTGCTGAAAGTGCTGGCAAAACACTAGTATAATCAGCTTGATAGTTTTGTAAGTTTCTATTAAATACTTTATCTACCATGTTATATACTATAGCATTCTGTCCTGCTGAGGGTCCACCCTCTTGTCCTACTGGGAATACAAAAACATCATATCCACAACCAACATTACAGAACCTACATGTAACAGAATATCTTTCTGCAGTTACTGGTGGTAAAGGTACCTTATTATTCGGAACAGCAGTATATTGAACAGATGAGGAAGAACTACTCATGAATTACCACCTCCAGACATTTGGGCTAAACCTTGTAAAGCCGTATTATATGTACCATATACAAGTCTATTAAAACCTAAAGCATAAATATCTCCAGTAGACTCATCATATTCTAGAATTAATTGTGGTAAAAACTGATTTGGATGACCAACAACTTGCATTCCACCTCTAGTAGCATCATATTGGCTGAAATGTTCTGGACATAATAGGCAGTTATTTGAAGGATCATAAACTAAAATGTAGCCCATATGTGCACATGAAGCTGAGAATCCTACAATATCATTGTTAGGTCCAACTCCATTTTCAGAGGGTACTCCAGTCTTTATAATATAAACTAGATATCCCATATACATAGTAGTAACATATTGCCCAGGTGAAGTAAGTTGTGATATATTAGCAACTTTTTGTTTAACATACCCTACTTGCTGAGGTACCTGTGTAGGTACTGTTGTAGTTGTTGTACTTACCTGAGTTACAGTACTAACTTCCTTCTCTACTGTTACTTGAGGTTGGACAACTTTAGTAGTCCTCGGAAATGCGTATCCACCAATAACTATACCAGCTGCAATACCAGCAACAGCCGCTGCTCCACCAATAATAACTGCACGTCTATTAGGGTCTACGTTATCTTTCTTCTTCCCTTCTGCCATCTTCATTACACCCTATTGTCATTAACAATTTAAAATAATATATTTAAAAAACTTAACTCTCGAAAATATATATATGACTGAGTAAACATATTTTTGTAACTGAAAAATATTTTAATTTAATATAACTAAATTTTATTATAATGAAACAAAGTTTAAAGCTCTGAAAGTTTTATATCGTAGATGTTTATTTACTTTTTATTATAATAATTTAAATAAGATCAAAGTATTTATGTAAAGATATAAGTTTTATTAATGAAAAATCTTTTAATCTGCTATTTAAAACTATTAACTAACATGGCGTCAAATACACCTATAGTAATAGCAATAGTAATAGCTATAATTCTAGTAGGAGTTGCTGCATATTATATTGCTACAAGATCTTCAACTACAGTGACTACAACACTACCACCAACGACAGTATCTACAGTAACCACTTCTACTTCTACTACAGTATCTTCTACTACCACTTCTACTTCTACAACTACCACTTCAACAACTTCTACTACAACAACAACTTCGTCCTTACCTCCTGGTGCTATTGCCTTGCCTTATGATGCTAGTAATCATACTGTATTCTTATATTTAGCTGCCTTGTCTACTGGTAACACTTTCAATTTTAATGGAACTTCTTTTGGAAAACTACACGTCTACATACCAGCTGGTTGGACTGTAATAGTTTATTTCACCAACGAACAAAGTGGTCTACCACACAACCTCTTGATAGTACAAAATGACACAGCAACACCAAATAGCTCAGATGTAGGAAACGATGGAAAAATACTACTATATGTAGGAACAACACCAAGCTCCTACACTGCAAATGGATTAATAAGCGGACAATCAGCTAGTGGATCAATAACACTACAACCAGGATACTACTGGTTCTGCTGTGGAATAGCAGGACATGCAGTAGCGGGCATGTGGGGAGTAATAATAGTCTCATCCTCAATAACAGTGCCATATGCAACAACATAAATTGAAAGAGGTAAGTTACTATTTTCACTACTCAAAGTTGAAAAGACTTTTTTATTTTATTGCCTATAAGTAAATTATATCTTCTATTTTCTAATTTATTGATAAAATTAGTTTTTTAAGTGCTATTTTTATATATTATGATCTCTAACTTAATAACGATATATAGACATGGCACTTTTTGGCCTAGTTTCAAAACCCAAATAACTTCTCTTAATGAAGATTATTCAAATAAACCTAAATTTAAGGTGCTAACTCAAGAAGATGTGAGGATAAATAACCTATATATAGGCAAGATCTTGCCCTTTAAAATCTCAGAAAGTATAACTTATCAAATAATACGCTTATTAGTAACCTTAATAGGACTTTAAAATAGAGATAATTAGATACTAATCTATGATGAGGAAATATAAAGTCTTATAAGCTTATTACTATCCATGGTCTACATAGTCTCCCTCCTAAGGTTGCAAACTTAGGTCTATTAAAGCCATGGTATGAGGTGCCTACTCATAAAAATCCTAATTTGGAGTTTCTTGTCAAACAATTAGTGAGTATTATAAATTGGGAACTCATAAAACTCTAAAAAGCCTAGCCCTTCTTTAAGTTTAAGCCTTAATGAAAGAATAATAATAACATAATATTACAAATAACTTTCGAATTTCATGACTGCATGAGAACAGAACCTATCCTTATTTCATGATTTAGGAGAAACCTCACTGGAAACATATATTTCCTACACTGATTACCTTATTCTATCTATCTCATATCAAATTATACCCAGTCACAGTTTAAAGAGAAACAATAAGTCTTCAGGTTAAACATATGTATATAGAAGAAGGGCAAAATCTTTTTTATGTTGTGATTTACAGAAAAGACCTAGAAATATGAAAAACAAAAACATTAGTTTAGAAAACATTTACATGTGAGAGTTTTAAAGTCTTTGTATTAGTAGCCTAATTTACCTTATTCTGATATTTTTATAAATAAATTTCAAAATCTGCTGACTGTTTAAGAATAGTCTTGTCTCAGTGTAAGAATATACTTTATTAATTTTTAAGTTAATAAATAAAAAAGAATATATTTCTTATGTTGTTGCATATGGCACTGTTATTGAGGATGAGACTATTATTACTCCCCACATGCCCGCTACTGCATGTCCTGCTATTCCACAGCAGAACCAGTAGTATCCTGGTTGTAGTGTTATTGATCCACTAGCTGATTGTCCGCTTATTAATCCATTTGCAGTGTAGGAGCTTGGTGTTGTTCCTACATATAGTAGTATTTTTCCATCGTTTCCTACATCTGAGCTATTTGGTGTTGCTGTGTCATTTTGTACTATCAAGAGGTTGTGTGGTAGACCACTTTGTTCGTTGGTGAAATAAACTATTACAGTCCAACCAGCTGGTATGTAGACGTGTAGTTTTCCAAAAGAAGTTCCATTAAAATTGAAAGTGTTACCAGTAGACAAGGCAGCTAAATATAAGAATACAGTATGATTACTAGCATCATAAGGCAAGGCAATAGCACCAGGAGGTAAGGACGAAGTTGTTGTTGTAGTAGAAGTTGTTGAAGTGGTAGTTGTAGAAGTAGAAGTGGTAGTTGTTGTTGTAGTTAGTATTATTGCTGCATGTGACTTAGGTAATGGGTAAGTTACCATAGCGAAATTATATGCAATAAACCCTGCCATGATTGCTGTGCCAGCGAAAATTATAATTAGTAATGCTACTCCTAGCTTATTCATAGCTATCTCAATTCCCAACTTTAAAAAAGTAGTATTTATTTTTATCTATTTTTACCAAAAGCTCAATTAAGTTTTTATTTTCATATATATTGGTTTGGTTTTTTATTAAAATATAAGATTTATGAAGAAAAAGTAGTAAAATTTATAAATTATTATTCATTTTAATTAGTTGATCAGTTATGTTATTCATCATGGCTTCAACTATCGCACCTCCGTCTAGTATTCCTTTTGAAGATGCGTTTGGTTTTCTACTTGCTGGTCTAGCTATAATTGCTGGTGTAGTCTTTTACTTATTAATAAGGAAAAAGATAGTAAATATTTTTTGAGCTGAGTATAGTTTGCTTCTTTTTTTATATTTTTAGTTAAATGAATTATATTATTTAAAAGTAATATCATTCAATATCATTTATACTAAGAAAAACTTTTAAACCAATATATGTATTTAAATTTTGAAGTAAGATGAGTGAGCATAAAAGAGATTGGGAGAAAATATGGTTTATAGTAATGTTGATTCTGGTTGCTGCTTTTACTGGTTATAGTTATTTTAGCGTCATAAATGGTTCTGCTGCAACTTATAGATATGGTTTACCATTGGGAAGTGGTGTCCCTAAACCATTGCCTAACGGAACTATAGTAATTTATATGCTAGGTGTACAATGGGCTTGGGAGCCTATGAATGCTACTGAAATAATTTATTTGCCTAACGGGACCATGGAGAATATAAGTGTAACTTCTACAGTTATAACTTATGTTAATGGTTTTCCAGCTATTAAAGTTGAACCAGGGCAACCAATACTATTAATTCTTTATAGTAATAATGTAATGCACGCCTTCTATCTTAGACTACCTCATGGACCACAGAATTGGAATATTGTACCGGGTGTTAACAGTTATGCTTTCTTTTATGCTCCAATGACTCCTGGTAATTACACGTTCCATTGTGCAGAGTATTGTGGTATTGGTCATTCTTACATGTATGGTTATTTGTGGGTGATGTAAGATGGTGAAGTTATATCCTAAAACAAGTTTAGGTATGGCTTTAGTATATATTTCTGGAGCAATATCATGGCTTATTGTAATGGGAATTGCTGCTTTATGGTTTAGGACAATTTTATTAAATCCTCATACGAATCCTACCGTGGGATATGCTATTTCTCCACTTTATTACTTCTTAGTTACTCTTCACGGAATGTCTGCGATGTACATAATTGTTGAAGATCTAGCACTAGGAATATTTGCTTATGCATTGTATAAGAGTGGAATGTCTGTAGTTCATTTCAGAACACTTACTGCCTTATTCTGGGTTTTAAATTTAGCACCTATAGTAACTTTTGCTGGAGGTCCAATAACTGGTTGGTATATGTATCCTCCTTTAGCGTTGCAAACTCAATCATGGCTTAACTATCACACAGATGCATTAATAGGAATGGCATACTTCTTCCTATTCATAAATTCTGTAGCTGCTATATTAGCGTCATTGTTCATGTTTATTGACGCTATAAAGACAAGACCAAAAGAGGGTAAAATACCAATCTTTGCCTCTTATGCTATGATGTTTGCCGGTGCTCTAATCTTCTTAACAGAACCAGCATTAGCTGCTGGAGAATTATGGTATACATTATACTTCTGGGCTAATGTTCCAGTTAACCCATTAACGTGGGTAGTTTTATTCTGGTTCTTTGGCCATCCAGTAGTTTATTATGTACCATTTACAGTATTTGGCGGTTTATATGCATTAATTCCGCAGTATGCTGGAAGGCCATTATATAGTGAAAGGTGGGCTAGGTGGAACATAATTTTGCTGTTTACTTTTAGTATGTTAGCCTGGGTTCATCACTTACAAACATTCCCATTACCAGTGTATATAAGAGCATTTATTACACCAACTACATTAATCTTAGCCGCAGGATCTGGTTTAACAGTATTGAATTTAGCTTTAACAATATTTTACAGTCCAACTGGATATAACTATAAGGATCCAGTAGGTTTTGCTGCCCTAATAGCATACATAGGTTTTATATTAGCTGGGTTACAAGCATTGATTCTTCCAATAAATATAACTAATGTAATTGTCCACAACACTTATTATGTAGTTGGGCATTTCCATTTGATGATTTGGACAATAATTATAGTTGGTAGTGTAGCAATAATCCTAGATATGTTAAGAAATCAAGTAGGTGCTAAATTAGACTTCTCTTCGTTAGGTAGAGGGTTCTTATTTGCAGGTCTATCTATGTGGACTGTTGGTGCACTCTTGACTGGCTATACAATGAGTTATGCTGGCTATTTAGGGTTAATAAGGAGATGGGACGCATATCCGATTAAGTTCTTGCCATTTATGGATGTTATGACTTATGGTGCTATGATTATGGGATTGAGTTTTGTGTTTATTGCACTACCAATTGTTTTAACAATGATTAGAGTGGGAATCCCAATATTCTGGACCCCAACTACTGGTGTTGCAGCATCTCCTGGAATAACAATGAATACTCAGCCACCTAGTTCTGGAACACCTTCAATTACTAAAGAAGTAAGTGCAAGTGATATGAATAATAAGGTAACAAAGTTAAAATAAATTGATCTTTTTTTTCTTTTAATCTGCTTTTCTTTTGAAAGTAAATTTTTAAATCCTCTAACCCAAAATATTTTTATGATAAAGTATTCAGGCATGAGAAACTGGAAAGACTTGGTAGTTCCTACAGTATTTATTTTGGCTTTTGTTAACCCTTACGTCGAGTCCTTACAATACTACAATCCATTAGTTTATATGTTAGATCATTATGCATTATACGCTGCTGGTGTACTAGTAGGTTATAAATTCTTTAAAGGTTCTATAATATCATTTATTCTTGGTATTATTCCAGCCGGATTCTGGCATATTCCATTATTTTTTGCATTAGGAGCTGCTTTTCCATTATATAGAGGTTTATCAGAAGCAACACTATTTTTAGGCGGTATTCTTGCGGGTTCTTATATTCCTAAAATGTCATTAACATTTAAGATAGGTGCGTTAGGAATCTATATGTTTGCAGATTCTTTACTTAGTATATTCTTTGTTTTAGGTTATCCTCAGTATTCTAATGTGGACTTTAAGTTCTTAGCATGGGGTAATGGTATACTTCCATTTGTAGGGGTTGAAATGTTTATTGTTATGAATATTGTACTGGTTTATTCGCTTTATAAACTATTAAAAAATATTTCCCTTTTTTAAAAGTTGATATACTCTTTTTTTGATCTATGAAGTAGGTAATAGCTATCGTATATAATTGAGCGAAAGAATTATATTAGACTTTTTTCTAATCTAGGTTCCGTATAGTTCGATTTATTGACTTTAAATTTACGATAGTACTAGTTCTAATTTAGATAAATAAGTTCCGAATTTAGTGTATTAACCTTCTCCTTTTATTCTTTCTAATATGGCTTGGAAACTTGAATATATTATTTCTTTTATGCTAACTTCCCTTAATTCGGGCGAATCTAAAGTGTCATGAACATTCGAAATCAGAATATTTATGTTCGCTTTTTTAAGTATCATATATGAAGGATAACACAATGATCCATGCGGTGCTATAACTTTGTCTGCTTTCAACTTTACACATTCTTTAGCTACACTTGGTCTTTTTGCTTTTGAATGAAGGGCTGGATTATCTTCTTTATAAATTATTTCTTTAGTGTTTTCATCTAAGAGTATTAGGTATCTAGCCTTAGAAAACTCTTCTAACGTTTTTAGATCGTCTAGTACAGTTGTACACGTAATCATTTTTCACAAGACTCCTTTATTTTTCTATTTCCAGTTATTATAATAACTTCGTGTTCCTTATCTAGATTTTTCAGTAATTGTATAATTCTATCGATCTCTTCCTCTACTAAATACTCCTCTGGGTATTCTATCACTATAAGAGCTTTTCCTTTAATTGTAGAAAGCTCAGCATCTATTAAGGCTAAGGACTTCACCGAAGGGGGAGCTTTGTATATACTTTCATTACTCCAATACAGTATTCCATTTTCGTTTTTAACGCCAGCTGAAAATAGGGATTTGAAGTTTTTTATTCCTTCTTTCACTCTTTGTATCGCAAAGATACATTTATCTGAAAACAGTTGAACTATTTCCTCATCAGATAATGCTGATTCAGATGCATTAAGTAATAATGCTCTGTTACTTGGTATGTAAATAAAGTCTTTTATTCCAGTTTTTATCTCAAACTCTTCTCTTTCTCTTAGTAATACGGGTTCTATCATACTTTCTATTAAGTTTTCCCCTATTTCGTCTAGCTGTGACTGTGAAATTAAGGACTTTTGGTTAACTTCCCTAGCTGTTACCTGAAGAAGTTTATTTATTTCTTCCTCATTCACGTTCTTAGAAACTCCCTTATTTTCTATCTTAAGAGAGAGATCGAGAGTTGCTGTCAGTTTTTTATTTTCAATTTTTAGTCTTGCTTTTAATTCAAAATTCTTAATTCCTGTAAGTTGAAAAAGATCAATAGTTACGCTTGACTCTATATTTTCATTAAAATTAGTTTGAGTCTCTATTTTTACGGGCTGTCGTAATGATATTTCACTATTTTTCCATAATAACGGTAATGAGGTATTTATTTTGTTAATAAGAGATGGTAAAGCATAATTGGGATTAATCATTCTAAAATTGAGCTCTCTCATAATAGAGGATAATTCAAAAATTGTAAAGTAAAGATCTCTGAGTTTTTCTGAGTTCTCTCTCTGCAATTTGAAATTTAAGTCAAATGCTAGCTTCTTTTTGTAGTTCGAAAATCCAATAGGATCTAGTATGTAATATTGTTTAATTTCATCTGTTAAATCCTTATATCCATAAATAACTCTACACATAATATATTAACCAGTTTCGTTATATAAAAATTAATTTTAATAAATTTTTTAACTACTTGTAGCTTTCCTTTTTTCCTTTAATAGCCTATAATAGATGTACCCTCCAATTGCTTGTAATATACCACCACTTAATTCTGGTAATGGTATCCATGTTTCTAAAAGATAACCACTTAATCCACTACTTAATTGTGCTATTCTAGTTGATATTCCTTGAAGGCTTGTAGCTGTTCCATAATCCTCTTCTGATACACCTCTAACATTTATTGCTGTCCTATTTGGTGCTCCAATACCAGCATTTAGTCCCCTTAATGCATAAAGTGCTGAAGCTAAATAAAACCATGGTGAGAACGCAATTCCGATTAAAAGTACTCCGTTCAAAACTCTAGTTATAGACGCAATCTTGAGTGTATCAAACTTTATTCTAGTTGCTAAAAATGAACCTATGGAAGTTAATGCATAAGAGAATGTGAAGACTAAGCCTATTTCAAAATCATTTGCGTGATAAGCTATCTTGAACCATAGTGGTAGAAGTGGTATTGCTAATCCTATCCCAGCACCGGTTACTGCATTAGATGCTATTACCCTTAAAATATAATTAAGGCTAGATTTTTTCATTATCTTAGTAGTCTTTTTAGGTCTTTGAGCTTCTTCTACAAAAACTAATGATATAACAGATACAAATAGAAGCAAAGAAGAGATACCGAATATAAATCTATAATCTTCTAAGGATGAAAAAGGTAAGAATTGCTTTATAGATATTAAAAGACTTCCTATAATACTCGCAGCAGATGCGGCAGAGCTAATTAATCCAAGTCTTTTTACCCTTTCTTTTTCGTCTCTCCAATTAGAGGCAATCAATGCAGAGATTCCTGGGCTCCACATTCCTCTTAATCCACCAGAAGCACCTCCACCTATTCCAGTAATAATCAGCAGAGGTATGATTAGCTTTACGCTAGTTACAACAGCTAATAATGCAGTTCCAATAAGGGGAAGTAGATCACCAATTATTAAGCTTTTTTTATAACCTATTCTATCACCAAGCATTCCAAGTCCGAAAGATAATGATGCATAAAATCCTACAACTCCAAAAACTATTAACCCAATTGTTACTGGAGATAAACCTAAAAGTGAGAGGTACAAAGGTATTGATAAACTTACGTAAATTAAACTTATACTTCTTGTAACTCTAGAAATTAAAAGAAATTTAAAAGTTCTATCAGTCATATATACCTAATTATTGATATTCCTTTTTTGTCATAAATTTCTTTTTATAAATTAGGATACAAATGACACTAAACAACATATTTTCAACATGATAATTTGAACTTTTAGTAATTCTTTCAAAGAAAGGTTTATTTGGATCCGAACAAAACATATATATTTGATGAAGAGAGAGTGGGATGTCATTTTAACCGCAGATAGAGGTTCGTTTACTGATTATGGAGGCTCTAGTGTATTAGGTTATGTAGCTTGTATGCCATATAGGCTAGTACCTAGGTTCTTTATGGATAGATTCTTTACACCTCCAATTAAAGTTGATAAAGACGGCAAAGCTATATATGCACCTTATGCCCTAAGAAAGGTTGAAGCGTCTTTACTCTCTCATGGTTTTAATGTAGCAGTAATTCCACCAGACTATTTAGAAAAATCTGTAAGTGAAAAAACTAAAGTTTTGGGTTTAACTGTTCATGACCCGTTTGGTTTAAACCCAGTATCATTCAAACTCTCTATGCTTTTTGGCGGAGGTGCAACATGGACTGCCAAGTTCTTTGAAGAACTTGGGGAAGAAGTCAAAAAGTTAAAGGCTAAGTATAATTTTAAGGTAATTGTTGGTGGGCCAGGAGCTTGGGAGTTACTTAATAAAAAGCCTGAGTGGATAGATAACATCTTTATTGGTGAGGCCGAAGTTACATTACCAGAAGTTGTAAAGAAGCTAATGGATGGTGAAGAAGTCCCTACAATTGTTAAGGGTAAGGATCCTAAGGTTGACCAAATACCCCCAATAGTTAATCCAGCAAGACTTGGGGAGGTTCAAATAACTAGAGGTTGTCCTAGAGGTTGTCAGTTTTGTTCTATAACTCCAGAGACTTTTAGGTCTATGCCTCTTGATGTAATTAAGAAAGAAGTTGAGGTTAATATGAAGGGTGGATGGAATAGGGTTGAATTTATTACTGATGATGTAATGCTTTATGGCTCTCAAAAGTTAAGGACTAATCATGACGCTATCGTTAGGCTTTTTACTGAAGTTATGAGTATGGGTGTTGATGGTATATGGTGGCCTCATATTTCTGCTCCAGCAGTTAGGGAAAGTCCTAAGACTGTTAAGGCAATGGCTGAGATTGCGAGGTATAGTTTTGATAGGGCTGTAGCACCTGTAGTGGGATTAGAGACTGGTAGTGTAAAGATTATGGAAAAATATATGAGGGCAAAGGCTTTTCCGTGGACTCCTAAAGAATGGGCTGATGTTATAATTGATGCCACTGCTATTATGAATGATAACTATATATTTCCGTGCTACACTATGACCATCGGTTACCCGGAAGAAACCGATGAAGATGTCCAACAATCTATTAATCTTGTTCAGAAAATAATTGACCATGGATTCATAGCCTGGGTTTTTCCATTACCAGTAATTCCTATGGCTACTACAAGAATAAGAGATAATCCTTTTCCCTTCATGGAAAGATTACCTTCAAAATATTGGGATTTACTTTACATTAGCTGGAAGTATAATTTCAAAATTACTAGACAATTAATTCCTATATTAACAAGTGGGATAAAGAGTAATATAGTTAAAAGGATTGTGAAAATAATGATTGATAGAGTCTTTGACTCCATAGATCAAATATTTTATGAATTAAAGGAAACTAAGGGTAAAAAGTCAATGGAGTTTTCAAGTATTAACTTAAACAACACTATTGGTGTTTTAAAATCTATATATTGGTTAACTAGGTTAGCTTTCAAAAATCAATAAAATATCAAGATATTTCTCTTTTTTTCAAAAAGTTTATTAACTTACTCTCCTTCTAACTTATAATGAATAAATATCAGATATTTTCCGTTGTTATCGGGGTAATGCTTATTTTATCTTCCTCATTTTTCATAGTAATACATCAAATTCATAAAGAACCTTCCGTTGGTATTCATAGTATAACGACAACTCTTGTAAATAATATGAACCCAACTCCTAACATTACAATACCTAAAATTATACAATCAATACCAGAGAACACCAAAGGATATTTTGGTAATACTATAATGTTTGAGGGTAATCCACAACACGTTTATTTTACACCCGTCACAACTGGATACTTTTTAATTAATGTTTCTGGTGCAATAATTGTTCC
The DNA here is from genome assembly GCF_009729055.1 of Sulfurisphaera ohwakuensis. GTDB lineage: Archaea > Thermoproteota > Thermoprotei_A > Sulfolobales > Sulfolobaceae > Sulfurisphaera > Sulfurisphaera ohwakuensis. The sequence goes on from NZ_CP045484.1 coordinate 2,374,985, forward strand.
TCCTTCTATATATAATGATTTACTCTTTGTTACAACTTCTGGACCTATGAATATGTCTTCTAGGAGTTTACCTTATGATATCGGCTGTGTTTATGCTATAAATATCACTGACGGTGAAATTGTCTGGAGTGATAAATTTCCAAATCAGATTATGACCCAACCTATTACTGTCAACGGCATTCTTATTGTAGGTTTAGGAAACAACCAGTTTGTTAATTCTACTTTAAGGGGTACCGGAACTAATATGATAGTAGCCTTAAATTCATCTAATGGTAAAATCCTATGGAATTATACTACACTAGGAGAAGATATGCCGACTCCAGTTTATTATAAGGGAACGATAATTGAGGCCAATGGTAACGGAGAAGTTTTTGCGTTAAATTTAACTAACGGTGAATTGATATGGAGTGATTATATAGGTTCTTACGTGAGTATGAGTTCTCCGTTACTTATTAATAGCGTAATTTATTTTGGTTCTGCTCATCCTTATATTTTCTGGGCTATAGACGCTGAAAACGGTAAGATCTTATGGTATGATAATTTTTCTGAGAACTTCTCTAGTCTAGGTGGTTTAGATGATTCTTCACCAGCATATGCTAACGGTATTGTTGTAACTTCTTTAGCTATTCATTTTCAAAATAATACAATGGAGGAGGCATTAGTCGCTATGAACGCCTATAGTGGTAAAGTCATTTGGTGGTTAAATGAGGGTATAGCTCCCTTGCCTCCTAATCTTGAATCGCCACCACCAGTAATTTATCATGGCATTGTTTTTCATGATTCGCCAGTAGGGGTTTTATATGCTGTTAACTTAACAGATGGTAAAGTATTATGGAATTTTACTACTGGTTTTACTACTAGTAATGTTGACATAGTTAAAGGAAGAGTTTTAATACAGAATCAGCAAGGTATACTTTTTGTACTTTCTATTGAAGGAAAGTTAATAAAGAAGATTTTAACTCCAGTAATGCCAGGTCCGGGTAATATACTAGTTACATTAAATTCAGTAATTTTAGTTGGGGTTAACGGAGTAATTGACTCAATTCCTATTCAATCAATTATGTATTAATTTAACTATTCAAGGAAATGAAATTTTTTAAAAGTTTTTAATATTACCTTATTAATTTACTAAAAAGTTGAAGGGCGATACATTGCAAAAAGAATTTAAACCCAATTATATAGGTTAGTGTGTGAAACGGATAATAACGTTGTCACTAGAAGATTTGAGTGAAGCTAAAGATAAAGTAAGAAAAGTATTGAAAAAATTGCAATATGAAGACGAGGTCATTGTTATTTCAAAGTCAGATATTTCTTATCTTTTTAGGGGTTATAACGTAGAAAAAGAAAAAGATGAAGAAGGTTTATGGATAATTAGAATTAAAAAGAATTAGTCATATTTCCTATATGCTTATCAAAAATGCAAGACTTTTAGATGGTAGAATAGTTAATATTTACATTGAAGATGGAGTAATTAACTGTTTTAACTGCAAAGAGCATGACGAGGAAATTATTGATGCAGAAAATCACCTGGTAATTCCTCCTTATTTTAATATGCATTTTCACCTAGATAGTGTGTTTCTTCCAGTACTGAATAAGAGCGGAACTTTATGGGAAGGTATAAAGATTTGGAAGGATGTTAAAGGTAAACTGGCAGAAGAGGATGTAATAAAAAGGGCTATTATAGCTGTGAAACTGATGGTTGCTCAAGGTACTTTATGGATAAGGACTCATGTTGATATTACTGAAAAGTCCTTAACTCTTCTTCATGCACTTTTGAAAGTTAGAGAAGAAGTAAAGGAGATTGCTGATATTCAAATTACTGCATTTCCACAAGATGGTATTTATACTGATAAAGGTAATGATGAGATATTAAGAAAGGCTATTCAACGAGGTGCAGACAATGTAGGCTTAATTCCTCATAACGAGATTACTAGAGAGGACGGGGTTAGATCTATAAAATTTGCCATTGAGCTAGCAAAAGAGTATGATAGGAAAGTTGATGGTCATATTGATGAGACTGATGATCCAAATTCGAGATTTTTAGAAGTTTTAGCTAAGTATACGTTAGAGTATAACTATGAGGGTAAAGTATCAGCGGGGCATGTTACGGCTATGCATTCATGGGAGGCAGCTTATAGATACAGAATTTTACCAATAGTTGCAAGAGCTGGTATTCATATAATTCCTAATCCTTTAGTTAATGTTTCCCTTCAAGGTAGGTTTGATAATTATCCTAAAAGGAGAGGAATGGCACCTATTAAAGAGATATTAAGTTATGGTATAAATGTTGCTTTGGGTCACGATTGTATTATGGATCCTTGGTATCCTTTAGGTAGCGGTAATATGCTACATGTCCTCTTTATGGCTGTTCATTTAGATCAAATGTTATCCCCAGACGAGATTAGCTCTTCTATTAACTTAATAACATATAATGGTGCTAAGGCATGGTCTCTTAAAGATTATGGCATTAACGTTGGTAATAGGGCTAATTTAGTTATTACGGCTGAAGATGACGTGTTTGATCTTTTAAGATTTATGTCTCCTCCTCTTTACGTTATAAAAGATGGAAGAGTAATTGCTAAGGATGGTAAATTAGTCTATTTTAAGGGAAAATGGGAGAAGGTCTTGAAAAAACCAGTATAGATTTAATAAAAATTCAATCTCAGATAAGAGAAAAGGTAATATTTACGGAAATATATGGTAACACTATTCGTTAGAAGAAGAACCTAACTAAACAGTTTTCGTATATACGTTACAGTGTATTGAAAAAGATATAATATCATGATAAAGAGACAGCAGGTTAATGTTTAGATACTATCGTACATTTTTACGTAAATATTTAACAAGTTTTATTTTAGTATTGCTTAATAACTGGTTTTAGATATCATATTTTAGACCTAATATGGCGAAGAAGAAGAAAGAGGGCCAAGGACAACAACAGCAACAAGGCGGTTCACAGAAGAAATAAGTATGATGAAATTGTAACCACTCTTAATAAAGTTAACTTATTTTTTGTCATGTTATTTTTCTTTGTCCTCTAATTATATAATCATAATTATGGTTATTTATGGCGATAATGTTTATCTAAGGATAATCATAACTAAGTTGAACAACATTTTTATTAAACGAAAACAAACTTAACATTATGATAAGAGGAATATATGGTATATTAGAAGGCAAAAGAACTGTTGATGGTGCTGGCGTAAAATTATATAGAGTTTTTGGTGGTCCAACAACTGTTCAACTAACAGATCCTTTCCTTCTCTTAGACTTCTTTGGTTCAGCTAATCCAGAGGATTATATAGTAGGTTTTCCATGGCATCCTCATAGAGGTATTGAAACTGTCACTTTACTATATGAAGGTAAGGTAGAACATGAAGATAGTGAAGGAAATAAAGGAGTTATATATCCTGGACAAGTCCAATGGATGACTGCTGGTAGTGGTATTTTTCACCAAGAAATGCCAAAGCCATTAGAAGGCGTAGAAATCGCTAAGTATAATCAAAATCCTTTATCAGTGAAGGGTTTACAACTTTGGATAAATCTTCCTTCTTACAAAAAGATGACAGAACCTACATATAGGAATATAAAGTCACTTCCCAAGGAGAGATTCGACTTTGGTAAAGTCAGTATACTTGTAGGAGAATATAAAGGGATTGAGGGACCTATAAGAGTTAAAAGTGATGTTGATCCTTTATATCTTGATGTTAATTTAGATGGAGAGTTTCATTTAAGCGTTAAGAATGGGTATACAGTACTGGCATTTGTAGTTGATGGTAAAGCTAAATTTTCTCCTAATGTTCCAGAAATTGATAAGGGGAATCTAGTTATATTTAACAGAGAGGGTGATGAAATAGTAGTAAAAGGTAAGGCTAGATTTATAATTCTGTCTGGAAAACCATTAGAAGAGCCCGTAGCATGGTATGGTCCTATAGTGATGAATACAGAAGACCAAATCCTTGAGGCTTTAGCTGATCTAAGAAGAGGTACTTTTGTAAGACATAAGCAAGTTAATATTGAGGATTATTAGCAATTTCATAAGCTAATTTAAGTATTTTTATCCAATCCTCCCATTTTAATCTACCAGTTTTCGTGTTTTGAGCACTAGGGTGATAAGACCCTATTAGAATTTTGTTGTCTGGTAATTTTATAATGACTCCATGATAAAACTTACTTTTTATTCCATAAAGCGAAAGAATAGTATCAAAAGCTATTCTACCAAGGGCTAAAATTACTTTTATTCGAAGTGATTTAATTTCTTCTATTAAAAACCTAGAACAATGTGAAATTTCCTCTCTTGTTGGCTTATTTTTCGGAGGAGCACATTTTACAGTGTTTGTCAAATAAACTTCTTTAACTTCTAGTCCATCCTCTCTTGTTTTTCCCTCCTCTTTATTTGATAAACCTAAGGCATAAAGTCCTTTAATAACCCATTTTCCAGATTCATCACCAGTAAACACTCTTCCTGTCCTATTACCACCGTGAAGTGCTGGAGCCAAACCTACTATTAGTATTTTTGCCTTTTCATCCCCAAAACCTGGTACTGGCTTGTTCCAATAATTCCAATCTTTAAATCTAGGCGGTATTTTGAAATTTTTTCTATATTCTATTAGCCTTTCACATCTGCTACATGAGACTATTTCATTATACAGTATGCTAATCATAAACAACGCTTAGAAGAAATACTAATAAAATTTTGTAGATTTAATTTCTTCTAACTAACCTTTATTATTTGAGTCAGTAATGTATAATAAACAACTTTTTTATAATTAAATATTTTAATTCTACTTAAGAAAGTGATATTTATGGATGAAAAGGAAATTGTGCTTAAAGCTTTAGATAAAATTGACAAATGGTATGTTATGTTAGCTGGAATAAGGGAAAACACTCTTCTTATTGTCTCTAAAAAGGTTCCTCCTAATTCAATAAATGTTGATGGTATTGAGTATTCGGTAAAATACTACGAACCTGAGGAATATTTAAGAGTGATAACAAGTAACGAAGACGAGTTTAGATCATACAAAATTTACTACTTCGTTAAAGTTTATATGAGAAAAGTTTTAGATATTCTTTCCTCACTTGAAGTACAAAGAATGAGTGAGGAGTTTGAAAAAAATAACAGACTTATTTAGATGATTTTTTAAACGTTATAACACTATGTCTTATGTGAGAGGTTACCCAATTCTATTTGCAAGAATAATTTATGGTGCTAGTTGGTTCTTCCTTTCTCCTTATATTCCTTATCTGCTCAGCGAATTCTCAGCCCCTAAATATTTTGCAAACCTTATTCCTCTATCCTTTTTTGTAACTGCTGCAATAATGCAAATACCAGCTGGGTTAATTTCTACTAGACTGGGAATGAAAAACACTTACACACTAGGTCTTATTATTATGGGAATAAGTGATAGTTTAATAGGTTTAAGTAAAGATATTGGAGAAGTACTCTTCCTTTACGCTTTAACAGGTTTCGGTGCTTCATTTTTCTTTTCTTCAGCTGGGGGCACTTTAGCATTAATTAATGAGGGTAGGACTATTTTAGTGATGGGACTCTATAATGCGATGTTTTCTGTAGGAGGAATATTAGGGCTTAACTGGGGATTTGTTGATTCATTAGTGGGTTTTACTTATGCTTCTTTGCTTTTAGGGTCTTTAACTATTATCGCTGGTGTTATAAATTATGTTATTTCATATCAAAATGTTAAACCTGAGTTTAAAGTGTTGAAAAATAGGAATGTATTTCTCGTAGCTCTTTCAACTGCCGGTGTTTGGGGTTCTTATTATGTGGTAAGCGAATATTTCCCTACTTTTTCATATTATGTGCTTGGCGAATCTTCCATAATTACTGGTTCCTTATCTTCTCTTTTGCTACTATCATCCGTTATCGGAGGAGTTTTTACCTTTACTTTTTCCTTTATAAAGAACGATAAGTTAAGAATTATCATTTCAAGCATTCTAGGAGTTATTCCAGTAGTTTTCCTTTATAACTATTTTCTAATAGGTCTCGTTATAATGGGCATATTTAATGAAATGGCTATCTCAATAATTTACGCTTTTGTAGTGAAAGAAGTTAAGAGTGAAAATTCTTCATTAGCTTTAGCTGAAGTTAATTCTATTCAAATAGGTCTAGGAATGTTAGAATTACTATTACCGTATCTTTCTCTAGAGTATTTATGGTATTTAGTTATTATAGTATCTCTTTTACCTCTTTTAATTTTGATTAACGTGAGATAACATTTTAATATTGAGCGAGTAAGTAAGCAAGTGAATGCTGATCAGATTCATATGTTAACTAAAAATGCACTAAGAGGAGATATTAAGAGTTTAGAGGCACTTCTAGATTTTTTAGAGAAGTTTAATGCTCCTATATCTAAGTTTGCTATGTATTCTATATTATATCAAGTAATAATGAATAATTTTCTTGATTTAGGAAAGTACTGTGAGGAATGTGGAGGAAAATGTTGCAAACTCGGTCTTCCAGTCCCGGTTTATCACTTTGATTATAAGGAATTAAAAGCAAGACTAAGTAAAGAGGAACTAAAAAACTTGAGAAAACATAACGGATTTTATACACTTTCTAGACCTTGTCCTTTTCAAGATAGTTGGAAGTGTAAGATACATGAATTTAAGCCTTATGCGTGTATGTCTTATCCTTTTGCTACTGAAGACGAGCAGAAAGATGTAATGGAAAGCTACAAGGATGGTATACCTGATTTTAAAGTACCAGATTTTTGTATTGCTGGTAAGAAAGTTAAAGAATTCATGGACGAAATAGTTAACAAGTTACGAGTTAAATTAGGAAGAGATCCTACTCCAAGGGAAATGCTTAATGAAGTATTAACAAAGTTTTAAAATTAATTAATAGTTAGGTATAAAAAATTCTAATCATAAGTAATGGCGTGAACAATGTAAATAGGCTTGCTATTATTGGTGCATTTAGAGCTTTTGGTGGATCTTTAATTTGGCCGTTTACTGGTTATGCGCTTTTTACAGTTTTTAACATACCATTATCTTTTATTGCAATTTACTATGCCCTTCAGGCATTAGTTAGTGTTTTATCTTATGTGATGGGAGGTTACATAGTCGACTTTATAGGTAGATTAAAGACTATGATGATGTCAATCATTTCGTCTTCCATATTCCTTTTTCTTTCTTACTTCTTCTTTCATCCTCTTTTAGTTGTGATTTTCTTACTTCTTCAATCTTTTTCAAATAATGTATATAACGTTGCAAATACTACGTTAGTTGGTGATATTAATAAAGGTGAATTCAAAAAGTTAGTTGTATCTTTTAGTAGAGTAAGGGTAGGAATAAATGCGGGTTGGGCATTCGGTCCTCTTTTAGGTTCAATTATATTTCAATATGAAGGTTTCAGAATGTTACTACTTATATCCTCATTTATTTTACTTACTCCGTTAATTTTTGTAAATTCTTTACCAGATTTTAGAGGAAGAAGAAAGTTATCGTTTACCGTTAACCGGGAATTTATTAAGTTCCTCATCCCCACATTTTTAACCTTTATGTTAATGAGTCAGCTGGGCTTTTCACTTTTAACGTTTTATACTGAAGTAGTTAAGTTTTCCGTAGAAGATGTAGGTTTCCTCTTTATGGTAAATGGTGTATTAATTGTATTTTTGCAAGATGTTATAGGTAAGCATCTTAAAATAAAACACATTATTCTAGGAATGCTCATATATTCAATTTCTTATTTTGCAGTAGGATTTATAACTAATTTTTTGTTTGCAATAATAGATGTGACTTTCATTACTATTGCAGAAATGATAGTTTCACCACTCTCTCAAGCAATTGCTTCTTCATTCACGAAAGATGAGCAAAGAGGAAGAGAAATTGGAATTTATGGAATGGTTACCGCAATAGGAAGACTTGTTGGTTCTTCGTATGCAAGTTATTTAATGTCATTCTTCCTCTATTACCCCTTGTATCTTTGGGCATTAATTTCTATTTTAGGCTTTCTCTCTATTCCATTATATTTATTAAGTATCAAGAGGATTGAAACAAATGGATAGCGGTGCAAGACTCATTTTAAAAAGCCTACAAGATTTAGGTGTAGATAAAATCTTCATGGTATCTGGGACTGATTACGCTGCATTCATTGAAGAAAAGGTAAGGGATCCTTCATTACCAGATTTCATAATAGTACCACATGAAATAACAGCAACTGCAGCAGCAATAGGGTATTCTTTATCTGGGAAGATAGGGGTGGTTGCAGTTCATACAATTCCTGGTACTGCAAATGCTTTAGGTATGATAATTAATGCTTTTACATCTAGAATACCTTTAATAGTCATAGCTGGCAGAAGTCCCTATACTGAGACTGGTAGTCCAGCAAGTAGGAATTTAAGAATACATTGGACGCAAGAAGCTAAAGATCAAGGAGAAATGGTTAGACAGTGGGTTAAATATGATTTTGAAATAAGGAGGGTCGAGCAAATACCAGAGGTTATAGCTAGGGCTTATCAGATAGCTTTTAGTGAACCTAAAGGACCAGTATATATTGTGATTCCTAGGGAGGTGAGCATAGAGAAAAGTGAATACAGAAAAGTTAGAGTTTCAACTTATGAGCCAGGAGTAAGAAGGGAGGATTTAGTAAAGGCTAAGGAAATGATAGAGGAGAGTGAAAGACCAGTTATAGTTACTTGGAGGGGTGGTAGAAGGAAAGAGTGGTTTAATAGCTTAAAGGAATTTGCTGATAGGGTAGGGATTCCAGTTTTAAATTATGTTGGAGAGGTTGTAAATTATTCTGGTGAAATGGGATTAGATAGGATTGATTTATCAACTGTTGATTTAGCTATTGTAATAGAGGCTGAGGTACCATATATTCCAAAGAAAACTAAATTTTATGGCAAAATTATAAAGGTTGATGTTGATCCCTCTTACTCTTATATCCCATTTTACGGCTTTCCTTGTGATCTTTGTATTCAATCTACTGTTTCAGAATTCTTTGACCAGCTAGATGTTAAGGAGAAAAAGGAATGGAAGGAAAAAGTAAAAGAGCTGAGACTTCAACAAGAAAAGAAAAAAGAAGAGGAAATAGAACAGTTGAAGAAAAGGAAATCTATTCACCCTAGATATTTAAGTTATATTATTGGTAGAGTTATTAGAAAAGATGATGTTATACTTAATGAGTATCCGTTTAATCCTAGATATACAAAGCTTGATTTTGGGCAATATTTTGCAGACCCTTCATTTGGTCATCTAGGCTGGGCCTTAGGTGCTTCTTTCGGAGTCTCACTAACGAATAAGAAAGTTATTGCCACAGTTGGTGACGGTGCATTTATTTTTGGTGTGCCAGAAGCTTTTTATTATGCCATTTCTACATATGGTGGTAATGTAACAGTGATAATTTATGATAATGGTGGTTGGTTAGCTAGTGCTGAAGCTGTTGAAGAAGTCTTTCCAGAGGGATTGGCTAAAGCGAAGAAATATTTTCCTGGAGCTGATTTTAAGAGATATAATATTGGTGAAACCGCTAAGGTTTTTGGTGGATATTATAGATTAGTAGAAGATGTTGATGAACTAGAAGAAAGTGTAAAAGAAGCATACGAGTTTAAGGGTATTTCAGTGCTTCAAGTAATTGTGGATAGGGAAAGATAAAAATCATCTATTTGCTTCTCTAATTTGTTTTAGTTCTCTTTCATATGCTTCTACAATAGAATCATAAGTTAATATTCCTATGAATTTCCCTTTTTCCACTACTGCTACCCATCTTGCCTTATTCTTAGCCATTACTTCTAAAGCTTGCTCTAATGTTGAATCCAAATGAACATATAAAGATCCTTTAGTCATATAATTTGCTATGATATCGTCATTTTTTGCCTTCTCCAAGTCTTTAAAATAAACTATCCCTAGGAAGTTATTGTTTTGATCGGTTACTGGTAAACTCATGAAGCCAAAATTAAGCATTAAATCAGCTACATGACTTACCTTGTCGGTAATTAAAGCTTTAATGTCTTTTATTTCGCAGTCCTTTACGTGCAAACTTTCCATAATAGGGGTTTCATATTCAACTTTATGTGCAGGAGAATCTCTTCTAGTAGGAAGTTGTGATATATATATAGTGTAATCTCCAGAAACTAAATATGCTATTGCCGCGGCTATCATTGCTCCAGGTAATAGCTGAAGGCTTGATGTCATCTCAGTAACCATTATAATTACTGATACAGGAACTTTCCCAGCTGCAGCAAAAAATGCCATCATACCTATTATAACAAATGGGGCTATGTTAGGTACTATGCTGGGAAAAAGATAGTGAAATAAAAGACCTACAGAAGCTCCAATATATGCTCCAATAAATAATCCTGGAGCAAAAACACCTCCACTACCTCCAGATCCAATAGAAAAGGAAGTAGCAATTATTTTTAGAATAGGCAATAACACTATTAGAACTAATATCGGAATAAAAGGAGAGTAAAATGCGTTGAACTTCTCATACTCTACTAAATTTATCCAGCCATAACCAGTTCCAAGTATTTCTGGGGCTAAAAGCGCAATCAATCCAGTTATTGCACCTCCAATAAGCGGTTTTATATGGTTAGGAGCTCTAAATTTCTTGAACAGTGAGTGTATCCCATAGAAAGTCTTAACATATACTATTGCTAATAGACCGGCTATAGCCCCTAAGACTGCATACATTGGAAGTCTTAGAGGGTTAAAAGTACCAGTATAATATCCAAAAACCGGTGTGAATCCGAATATACTTCCAAATATTGTATAACCTATAGCTGAAGCTATAATTGCTGGATATAAAACTTCTGGTTCAAAATCTCTTTTGTACAAAATTTCAGCAGCCAAGATTGCTCCACCAATTGGAGTTTTAAATATTGTTCCTATTCCTGCCCCAATTCCGACAGCAACTGCAATTCTTCTATCTTGAGGACTAAGATGTAAAAGATCTGCAATTACAGAGCCTACGCCAGCTGAAAATTGTGCAGTAGGTCCTTCTCTACCTGCACTACCACCTGAACCTATCGTTATCGCTGAAGCAATTATTTTTACTGGAATTACAACCCATCTTACTTTACCTTGTAAATAGTGGTAAGCTTTTATTGCTGCATCAGTACCATGACCTTCCGCCTCTGGCGCAAAAGTATAAACTATTAAACCAGAAATTAGACCTCCAATTGCAGTTGATATTGGTATTAAATAATATCTCCCGGGGTAAAATGTGAAGTTTAATGAGCCCCCTTCACCAAGTGGTCTAGGATAACTCATACCAATAAGGTGAAATATGAATAAATCTTCAGCTAAGTGAAGCAATAAGTAAAAAGTAGTTGCTGCGAGACCTGCAACAATGCCAAGAATGACTCCTAAAATAGCCCATTTCTCGTAGTATTTCAGTGAAGAGAGACGCATAGTCTTCATTATCTCAGTAAATTAATAAAGTTTATTTAAGCTCACTAAATATAATTAGAGATTATACTGAACATTGGTTCAATTATTCTTTCCCTAACGATTTTATAATCTTTCCACGTGAAGAGCGATGGTTCTAAATAACAAGCTAAAGCACACTTATTACAAGTCGAATATTTATCCCAATCATACTCATTCCATAATTTAATTATATCAACTTCCCATGCTTTTTCGCCTCCTTGATATTCATTCAGAACATAACAAGGTAGCACTATTCTTCCTTGAGGGTCAATATTTATCGTTAGCCAAGGTTTACAAACCCATGGAATTTCATGAAACCAGCTATTTATTATAGCTTCAAAATATTTCTCGCTTTCAATAATTGGTTTTCCTCTTCTTTTTAGCTCTAAAATTCCTTCTAATGCTTGTTTTAATTCATCTCTTTTTCTAGGTGATAACTTCTCTGCAGTAGAATAGTCATAAGCGATTTGAATACTTACTGTTACTTTAAGCTTTTCTGCTAACTCTATCACTTTGAATACCTCGTCTATGTTCTCATTTGTTAGAGTAAAACTAATCGATGTTGGTATTTCTCTTTTCACACTTTCTTTTATTCCTTCAATGGCCCTCTCAAATGAGCCAGAAATCCCCCTTAGTTTATCATGAATTTCTCCTATCCCGTCTATCGAGACGAATAGATTATCTATGTAATCCTTTATCTCATTTATCCTATCTTTTAATAGCCAACCGTTAGTTACGAGAGAAGTATAGAATCTTTTGCTTGATTCTTTAAGTATTTCTGGTAAATCTCTTCTTAATAAAGGTTCACCCCCTTCAAACCCCATAAAGAGTACTCCAGCTCTCTGTAATGCGTCCATCATTTTAACTTCTTCTTCTAATGTTAGTAATTTCTCATCCTTTCTCCTCCAAAAGGGACACATTCTGCATCTTAAATTACAAGAGTATAATAATTTATGTCCAGCTATTAAGGGTAGTTTTTTCACTCCTCTTCCTTTAACAAGCCTTAAAAAATTTCCAATTGTCATTGGTTTAATTTTTGCCATATATTTACTTTGTAGAGGCAACTTATTATTTTATTGATAATTCTCTAGCATAAGTAAATATTCCTTTTTTCCATCCTAAACCTAATTTTGTAGCTAATTCAATTTCTTCCTCTGTAGAAACATTATTTTTAACTAACCAAATAGCTTCGTTTACAGCATCTCTAAGTAAGTCTTCTGGTTTTGGCATTCTGTCAGTTTTCCTAATTATTGGTCTTCCGTTGCTCCAATCATAAAATCCTTTTCCTACTTTTGCTCCATAATAACCTTTTTCATACAATTCTTTCAGTTTTTCGCAAGCAAAATCAAAGCTTCTTTTTCTAACCTCATTTGAAATTAGATAGTTTGTATCAATTCCAGTGTAATCGAGCAACTCGAATATTCCCATAGGAAATTCTAGGACGTATCTAGCCAGACTATCTATTTCTTCCACTGTATAATTTTTTAATAATTTACAAGCAGAAGTAAAAATTCTGAATAAAATCCTATTTACTACAAATCCTATAACGTCTTTTCTTACTGGAATAGGGACTTTTTCAATATTTTTAATTATTTCAATCCCTTTAGAAAAAAATGAATCGTCAGTTTTATCCCCTTTAACTACTTCTACTAGCTTCATGAGAACTGGAGGGTTAAAGAAGTGAAGTCCTAAAAATCTCTGAGGATACTCAACGCTTTGAGCCAATTCAGATATAGGTAAACTACTAGTGTTGGTTGCTATTATTGAATTCCTGCTAACAATCTTACTAACTTGTCTAAAAACATAGTTTTTTAAGTCTAAATTTTCTGATACTGCTTCTATTACTAACTCAGCATCGGAAATTTGAGATAAATCATTTATTGGTTTTATTCGTGAGAAGATACTTTCAACATCTGTTATTTTTCCTTTTTCTTTTAATTTGTTAAGAGACCATAGAATGTTTTTTAAACCTTTTTCTAATGCATCTGGATATTTATCGTGTAAATACACTTCGTTGCCGTAAAGGGAAAAAACTTCTGCTATACCATGACCCATAACTCCTGCTCCTATTACTGCAACTTTCAATTTGGGCACCGGTCAGAAGACTGGGATAAAATCATCTTCCTTTATGTTTTCTACTATATCTCCAGAGATACCCAATTCTGGCATATCAGGTAATTTTATACCATAATGTTTCAGAGAAGCCCCAACTCTCAATACTGCATTTCTCCAAGCTTCTTCTTTTTCCTTTAATTCTGGTATATAAAATCCTGCATCTCTGGCTATATCTTCCATTTTCTGATGAACCTCTATGAACCATGGAGGTAATTTCCAAAAATCTTTTGGCGGAATATAAGTAATAAGAGATAGAAAGACAAAGCCAGCCCTTATTTGTTTAGTTACTAACTTCTTCCTTTCATCATCCATTTTTTCTGCATTCTGAGACATTATCATGTGAGTAAATGCGTAATGCCTAGTTTCATCTACAGCAGTATTCTTAAATAATTCTTTAAAGGCATTAATTTTAGCACCTTTTGACATCGTGGTAAATACTGTTGTAGCAGCTGCTTCACCCATCATGAAGGAAGTAAATAAAACATCAAATGTATATTTTTTATATGCCTCAAGATAAGCCTTCCAATATCTAGAGCCATTCCACCAAGTCCATAAAACGTTTAATTTAGCTTTCTTTTCTAAATCATCCTGTGGTTTAAAATCAAACGGAAATCCTGGGAGTATATTATTTATCGCTAGACCGCACATAATATTATGTCTATTTTCATCGTAAGTTATTGTAGTTAGTATACCTCTTATAGCAGTATCAAGGTGCTGTTCAAAGGCTTTAATTACAGCATAAGCAAATACTGGAGTAGCGTTATCGAAATTTGAAAGTAACCCCCACCAGTATGCTATTGCTAATTTTTGTTTTCTATCTAAACCGGATGCAATATCTTTTACCTCTTTCCAATTTATGCTTTCTTCATCCCATTGTTCCCTTTTTGCTCTTCTATAAAGTTGCCATGCCTTTTCATTATCGAAATTCCATCTTGGTGGATATACATTTTCTGGCGGATAATCAGGCTCTTCTTCAAAATTAAGATTGGAGTATTTTGAACTCATCAAATATATGTTGGAAATATCAATATATAAATTTTAATGGTTCAATTATATGTAACATGTATATCATATATATGAATTTAAATTAGTCTCACTGACTTATGTACGGCGTCATCCATGATGGCAACGCAATATGAGGCCATTCTTACAAACTCCTTACAAGCTTCTATTGTTGTATTGCATTTCTCTTCTATCATTTTCATATTTCTTCTTATTTGCTGAATATCTGAAAGGTTCTCCGTCATAAACATTGATGTAGCACTTGTAAACATTGAAATAAGAGTATCGATCAGTTCAGTACTGGGTATGGATTTTTCATCAGTCAACATTAGAAATGTTCTTAGATGCGAAATTAAACGTCCTAGATCTCTCATAAATATGGCATACAGAATTATATCCTTAAAGGGTAAGCCGAAATTATATAAGTCGTCTAGTTGGACTCCTATTGCTATATTCCTTATAATTACTCTATAATCTTTCATTAATATATCACAACGGGTTATGAGATCTTCCTTAATCTCTTTATCGAACTTTCCTAGTACTCTCAGATCATATAATAATTTCCTTATCTTGTCTACGAATGAGGAAACCAAACCATTAAGGTCAGTTGATACTGGTAAATTGACTTTAAATACAATCTTATTAAATGTCTCATCTTCTATTTCTAATCCTGCGTGAGTAAGTTGAAGCTCCCTTAATGCTTTTTTAACTTCTTGGCTCATTACATTATCGGACTTTACAATTATCTTCTCTATCCCTTGCATGTAATAGACTGATATTAAATAGAGAGTTTCGTTAAGATCTCGTAAAATAATTTCTCTCTCATTATTTATTTTTCTCTCTGGTTTTATCTTTAAACCATCATATATCTCATAAACTTTAAGTTCACTTTTTACATCCAATCCGTTTTTCCTAACCCATTCGCTAGGGAGAGATATTATATAACTTCCTCCCTTAATTTTTTGGAGTCTTCTAGTGCTCATATTTATACGTATATATTCCAAAATAAAAAAGTATAAATTATTTTCTCTTGTTCATATTATGTTTTCCAATTAGGTTTCCTCTTCTCTATAAATGCCTTCATACCTTCCTTACCATCCTCACTGGTTAAAGCAACATAGAAGTTCCTTCTCTCAATATCTAATCCTTGTTGCAAATTAGTCTCTAAAGCCTTATTTACAGCCTCTTTGCCTAA
The DNA here is from genome assembly GCF_009729055.1 of Sulfurisphaera ohwakuensis. Lineage (GTDB taxonomy): Archaea > Thermoproteota > Thermoprotei_A > Sulfolobales > Sulfolobaceae > Sulfurisphaera > Sulfurisphaera ohwakuensis. Next base: position 2,390,685 of record NZ_CP045484.1, read on the forward strand.
TTCTACTGCAAACGGAGACTTAGAAGCAATCTCTTTTGCTAACCTAATTGCCTCATCAAGTAAAGCCTCATCTGGAACAACTTTAATAACTAGACCCCTTCTATAAGCTTCCCATGCTGAGATTAATCTCCCAGTTAGTACCATTTCCATGCCCTTATACTTTCCTACAGTCCTAGTTAATCTCTGAGTCCCACCAGCACCTGGAATTATGCCAAGGTTTATTTCCGGCTGACCTAACATAGCACTTTCAGCAGCAATTATAATATCGCATGCCATTGCTAACTCTAAACCTCCACCCACAGTTAATCCGTTAAGTGCAGCAATAACTGGTTTTCTGAATGTCCTTAATCTCTCCCACATAGGTGCATGGCCAACTCTAACTACATCCTCAACTTTCATATTAGCCATTTCGTTAACATCCGCACCGGCGCAAAATGCTCTACCACTCCCAGTAATTATTACTACCTTAATATTCTTATTATTCTCGAGCTCATTAAATACGTTAACAAAATCCCATACCATTTCCATATTTAAAGCGTTTAACTTATCTGGTCTATTGAGTCTAACTATTGCTATATTATCCACAATCTCGTATAATACGGTACTAGGCATTCTACTCACCCTTAAACTGTGGTTTTCTCTTTTCTAAGAAAGCAGTTATTCCCTCCTTAAAATCATGTGTTTTCCCTAAAGCCCCTTGCATTGCTGCTTCATAATCGAGAAATTCCTCTAGATCTTGATAAAGTACTCTATTAATTAACCTTTTACTAGCAGAAAATGATTTAAAAGGACCATTAGAAATTTCCTCAGCTCTCTTCAATGCTTCTGACAGAGGATCATCAACAATCTCAAATCCAAGATCTCTCGCAATTTCAGCATTAAATTCCCCTCCAGTTAAAATGTATTTTTCGAACTTCACTCCTCCCAGTCTTAACATCATTAAGGCTAAACCACTATCTGGGGCTAAACCTATATTATGGAAAGCCATTACGAATCTTGAATCTTTTGAAGCAAACCTAATATCGGTAGCTAATGCTAGACTTAATCCAGCTCCGGCAACAACGCCCCTTACTGCTGAAATAAATATCTTGTTCGAAAATCTAACTTCCTTAATTATTTGGTAAAATGAATTTCTTAGATCTTCCGCTAAATCTTCTGCTATACTTGAAATATCTGCTCCAACTGAAAATGCCCTCCCACTCCCAGTGATTACAGCAACTCTCTTCTTAGGATCCCTATTAAAATCCCTTAAAGCCTTTATCAGTTGGTTTCTCAAATCAAGATTCATCGCATTTAGTTTATCTGGTCTATTTAGAGTTATTACTGAGATGTTCCCTCTATCCTCAACTAAAATTTCGTTTGCCACATGTCATTTATTTAAAAGGAATTATAAAACTCTTACGGATAAAAATCAGACTAATTTTATTTTTCTTACATTTTACATATATATTCTTTGTTTAAGCAATATTGGACAAATGATAACATTTAATTTAATATCATTATACAAGAGTAAGATATATAAGTCATTTAAACAATTTATATTGATGTGAATAGGAAAGTAGCCGTTATAGGGGTAGGGAATTCCAAGTTTGGAAAAAGGGATGATGTAACTATAAAGGAATTAGCTTGGGAATCAGTCAAGGAAGCTTTGGAAGACTCAGATTTGACTCAGAAAGATATTGATATAACTGTAATTGGGAGTACAGCATACAGGGGGACAGAGATCTATCCTGCTCCTCCAGTTTCTGAATACTGTGGATTAGTTGGTAAAAGTCCAATAAGAGTTGAAGCAGCTTGTGCTACTGGAAGTTCTGCGGCTTTTACTGCTATTAATTTAATTGCATCTGGTTTAGCTGATATAGTAATGGCTATTGGAGTAGATAAAATGACAGAAGTAGATACATCTACCTCACTGGCAATTGGAGGACGAGGAGGAAACTATTATTGGGAATTTCATATGTATGGTACTACATTTCCTACTTATTACGCTTTATATGCAACTAGACATATGGCTTTATTTGGAACTACAGAAGAGGATATGGCATTAGCATCAGTAAAAGCCCATAAATATGCTTCATTAAATGAAAAAGCACATTTCAGGAATAAAATTACAGTAGAAGACGTGTTAAAATCCAGAGTGATATCATGGCCAATAAAATTATTAGATTCTTCTCCAATTAGTGATGGTTCTGCAACAGTTATATTTGCGTCAGAGGAAAAGGTAAGAGAATTAAAAATTGATACTCCTATATGGGTTAAGGGAGTTGGCTATAGTAGCGATACTTCTTATATTGCCGCAAGAGGTGAGTGGGTGGGTTTAGAAGCTGCAAGAGACGCTGCGGCAAAAGCTTATAAAATGGCTAAGATATCTCCGTTAGATATTGAATATGCAACTGTTCATGATTGTTTCTCAATTGCTGAAATTATGGCTTACGAGGATTTAGGCTTTGTTGAAAAGGGTAAGGGAGCTGAGTTGTTGAGAGAGGGACAAACAGAAAAAGATGGTAAAGTTGCTGTAAACTTGTTTGGTGGTTTAAAAGCTAAAGGTCATCCTTTAGGTGCAACCGGTTTATCCATGATTTATGAAGTTACAAAACAATTAAGGGAAGAAGCGGGGCCGGTACAACATTCTTTCAAAAGATATGTTGCTTTAACTCATAACGTTGGTGGTACAGGTCATTACGCTTACGTCATGATATTTAATAGGTGATATAAATGGATGGAATACCCCTTCTCTTTAAATATACTGTTCCAGATAAACTATATGAAAAATTCTGGGAAGGACTAAAGAAAGGTGAAATTTATACTACAAAGTGTAAGAAATGTGGTACACTGTATTATCCTCCGAGGAAGGATTGTGAGAAATGTATGTCCTCAGATATGGAGTGGGTTAAACTTAGCAATGAGGGCATACTTATGACTTATAGTATTGTTAAGCAGAAGCCCCAAGGGTTTGAGAATTACAGTGATTACATAGTAGGGATTGCAAGAAATTCTGATGGTGTAAATCTAATGTGTTGGGTTAAAGGTGAAGCAAAGGTTGGTAAAAAAGTCAGATTAACAACAGACGGCCAAAGGGTTATTTGTGAGGTGATAGAATGATTCTATATGATGAGACGGATCCAAAAGCATTAACAAAAGATGAAATAAAAGTAGTACAACAATTTAGATTTAGAAGGATGATAAAAAGAGTATTAGAAAATAGTCCATTTTATCGCAAAGTAATAAAAGAAAAAGGGCTAACAGTTGATGATATTAAAACTCCAGACGATTTAGTGAAGTTACCTTTTACGACTAAAGATGATTTAAGAAAATATGCATATCCTTATGGTGGTGATTTCTTAACAGTTCCTTTAAGTGAAATTGTAGGATGGCATATGACAAGCGGTACCACTGGTGTTCCTACAGTGGGTGCTTATACAAAGAGTGATATTGAATTATGGGCAAATTTAGTCGCTAGGTCTTTAAGAACTGCGGGTGTTACTAAGGATGATATAATTGCTAATGTATACGGATATGGGTTATTCACTGGTGGTTTAGGATTACATATTGGTGCTCAGAAGATAGGGGCTAAAGTTATTCCATGGAGTACCGGGAGAACTGAGGCATTAGTTAAAACACTTAAAGAGTTTAAGGTAACAGTAATTACGGGAACACCATCTTACGAGCTTTATATTGCTGAAAAAATTAGAGAAGCGGGAATAGATCCTGAAAAGGACTTAGACTTAAGACTAGCTATACCGGGAGCTGAAGCCATGACTAGTGAAATGTTAAGTAGAATAGAGAAAGAACTAGGCTTAAAAGCTAGAGGTGGAGGAGCAAGGGAGATTTATGGGCTAACTGAAGCTATTGGTCCAGGTGTTGCACAAGAATGCCCAGAAGATGGGCATAGTAAAATGCATATATGGACAGACCACTTTTATGTAGAGATAATAGACCCAGAGACTGGTGAAAGAGTAGATGAAGGAGAAGAAGGGGAATTGGTCATTACACATCTAACGAGAGAGGGTATGCCGTTAATTCGTTATAGGACTAGGGATATCACAAAACTTGAGGAGAGCGAAGACGATATACCTTATCCGACAGTCTCAATAATTAAAGGAAGAGTTGATGATGTTATATTCTATAAAGGTGTCAAAATTTATCCTACTGCTATCAATGAAGTTATTATGCATTATCCAGAGATTAAAGAATATAAGATAATAATTACAAGAGAACCTGCAAAGTTTGAAATCTTGGTTGAAACGGATAAACCTTCCGAAGAATTAAGAAGGAAACTAGCTGCGGAAATTCAAGGGGTGGCTTTTGCTACTCCAGAGATACAGTTCGTCTCTCCCAATACTTTACCAAGATGGGAAGGGAAATCAAAGAGAGTTGAAATCAAGTGAATAGTAGTTTAAGAATTTTTCCCTTACAATAAAAATTTACAATATTTACTCAGAACTAATAAATATTTTTAGATTTAAAGTTCTTAGTCTTATCACTTATTATAAATAAATTTTCAGTTAATAAGACAATATTTCGTAAATACTTTTAACGTAACGTAAAAATATACGATTTTCCTAAATAAATGCTAAGTGAGTTAGAAAAGTAATGTAAAGTTATTTATTACTGCAAAGGCCATCATAGCCATTACTATGAGTACTGGTAAGATATATCCTTTTTTCAGAAGAATATAAGATAATACTATAACACTAATTTTCAGAATAGTCATTGTAATAAACATCTCACTTCCGAAGGATAAAAGGAAAATGTTATCTTCAGCTAAACCCTTACTAATCCCAACATATGTTGTCAAAATGTCAAGCGAGGAAAAGATCGTAAGTAATGACATTAGTAATGGTTTTTCAATCCTCATATGCTAATATTTACTTTTCATAAATTTAAATTGCTATTGTTTAAATCTAAAAAATTACGTGCATTTATGTTATAAAGCATACATATATATTCTTTTGAAAATTACAAAATTTTCCCTCCTTTTATCTTTTGAGAGAGCATTAATAAGCCTATAAGTTTTACTACGTCACCTAAAATGGCTACTTCAGAGATATTATATAAGTAAAAGGGAAGACCTAGTGTATAAACTACAGCTCCCCAGAAGAATAGATTTGAGGCTAAAACGAACTGCTTAACTGTAACATAAATTGAAATTCCTGCAATAGGTTCAAATATGTATCCTAGTACTATCAGTTCTATTCCTAGGAAAGCGTGATAAGAAGCCAATAAAATCCCTATAAAGGTTATAACTATTGCTAAAGGTGCAAAATAATCCATAAAGTATTTCTTTTGCATAGATGATTTATAGTAAAAATAAAATGCTGGAATTGATAGAACCCATATTATCCAAAATTGAACTAATATTGATAGATAAAATATTGATTTAATACCTAATATTGCAATCTGTAAAAGCACAGCCAAAATTAGGAAACCAGCAATAATACTTACTAAATTACCTAGCCTGAAATATTCCATAATATAAACTTTGTTTAAAAAAATAAAAATATTTGTAAGCCTAATCTGAATAGATGATGGTAGGAGATTTGCTCTTTGGCCACGTTATTACGCTAACTAATACTAATGCTAAAGCAAAAAATCCAAAAAAGTTGATTGTATCTATAAGAGCTCTTAATCCTAGTTCTATTTCTATAATTCCTAGAATTATATTACCTATCCCTCCTACAAATCCGCCAATATTATAAGATAATCCAGATAACATTCCTCTGACTTCAGTAGGAACTGCTTCAGCTAGTAATAATGGCATTAAAGGCCAAAAACCTGTGGAAAATGCGTAAATCAAAATTCCAATCTCAGATATTATTATAGATTTAATAAAAATTGGTACAGCTAGCGGTAAAGATACTAGTAATCCAGATACACCAATATAAATTAACTTTCTTTTATCTACTTTATCAGCAAGTCTTCCAAATAAAATGAAAGATGCTGCTAGTCCTAAGTTACTTAATGTTATCAGTAATCCCAAAGTTATGCTATTCATATTCAAATATTTTTCAGCAACTAAAGTATAATTTCCGAATACTGAAAAATAGGCAAGAAACATACCACTCATGCCAGCAGTAGCTTTGATCAAGAGACTTAAGTAATCGTTATATCTGGGCTTAAAGGTAAATGAAGAAAATTTAGTTTCATTAATAATTTTTATGTAAGGTAGTAAGATTAAGGGTAAAGCACCAGTGATTAAGAATAATCTTGGTTCGTTTTCTAGGATAATGTATGTTAACCCAGTTAAGGCATAACCTATTCCATAACCAGCTTGTACAATCCCAGTTACAATGCCTCTTAAATTAGCTGGAGCGTTCTCATAAGCTAATACAGTTCCAGCAGTCCATTGAGCACCCATGAAAATTCCTTGCAGAAATCTTGCTACAAAGAGAATTAGAGAATTTGGTGAAAAAGCTAGTATAATCTGAAAGACAGAATAACCAGCTGTCCCAATGGCTAAAATTGGTTTCCTTCCAATTTTATCTGCTAATCTTCCAAAATATGTCCCGCCAATAGCTCTACCAATAAGACCTAAAGCGAAAAGAATTGAGAAGTCAAAATAATTAAGACCATAAACTTTTTCGAAGAACGAATAGACAAATGTTAATAATAACAAATCGTAAATATTTCCAGCCCACGCTAAAGTAGATACTATTGTAGCATGGATATAATTTTTCATAAAAGTCTTTTCTTTTTGATCAAAACTTAAGTGTGCCTAATCTAAGCGCTTAACAATTTATAAGAAATCATATTGAATTAATTAAAACTAATCAGTAAAGAATAATAGAACTATAATGCTAATTTCAACAATTTCTAACATCATAAAATATTTTTAATTAAAATTTTTTAAATCATGTAACTACGTCAACATGTTCTATTAGCCCTCTACTTTATATAGTATTACAGTAGAATGTGATAAAACATGATATTTGATTTAAAAACTAGAAGAATAAGGAAAGGCTTAAGGGAAGCTTTTAAAAATTATCCAGAGACTTTCGATATGAAGAAACCTTCGCTTTGATGAAGATAGGGAATAAACCTATTTCCGAAAGAATTAGAGAAAGCAAAGTTAAGTGGAGATTTTGTATTGAATTCCTTTACAATATATTCTCCTTCTTGAGGTAAAAGCGAGCAAGTAGCATAAATTACATAAGACGAAATAGAAAGGGCTTTGTTAAGTAGATTCCTTTGCAATTCTGATAATTCATTTACTCTTTGTTTTGTTAACTTAAGTAAAACTGTAGGCTCATTACTTATCATTCCAGTAGAGCTACAAGGAGCATCTAAGAGTACTTTATCAGCCTTAATTACACTGCTAGATGTAGAATCTTGATGAATGATGTGAACTTTATCCATATTAACTCCTACGTCATGAAGAAATTTAATCTCCTTGTGTAATCTTTCCCTATCTATATCAGATACGACTAACTCGCTCTGATTATCAGTCAAAGCCATAATCAGAGACGCTTTTATTCCGGGAGCTGATGCCATATCAAATATTAACTCTCCTTTTTCAGGTTTTAGAGCTTCAATTACCGCCATACTCGCTTTATCCTGTATAATAACTTTAAATTCTTTAAATGCAGTAGTACTTCTTATATCCCCTTTTACCACTTTATAGGCATATGGAATATCTTTATCTTTTTCTAATATTATACCCTCATTTTCTAAACTCTTTATCACTTTGTCTTCATCAGCTTTTAACGTATTTACCCTTATCCAAATTACTCTATCAAGAAAAGAGTCCTTTAATTTCTCTATATCATAAATACCATCTAGTTCCCTTTCAAACCACTCTGGTAGGACTATGTGTACCCCTTTTTGTAAAAATTCTCTTACTTTTTTCCTGTAACTTTTCCCTGATAGAGAATAATAAGAGAGTATGAGCCTTCTAGCTAGTTCGTAAGAATCTTTTACACTTCTGCTCACCTCCTTAGCTTTTTTGTATGCAACTGGCAGAGGATATCCCTTTTCAGCAAAGTATAGCACTCTGCTTAAGAAGTCCTCCACATTATAACTTTTCTGGCAAAAATATTTAAGTTTGGAATGAGAGTAGAACTTATGAATATCGAAAAGCTAGAAAAATTATATTTTGCAACAGTCTACGAGATAGAGAATGCAGATGACGCTAATGATCTGCTCAAACGCGTTAGTAAGTCTTTATTCTTACTTCTTAGATTAATCTATGCAAGAAAAGCAGAAATTAGCAGATCTTTAGGTAGGGAAATAACTAGGTTCTTTTATGAAGAAGAGAACATAGAGGATAAAGTCCAGAGACTATCAAAGATTGTTAGTTTAATGAGATATGAGGCAGTTACGACGAATTTTCCTTATATCGATTTTTACATGCAGAATTTTGTGTCAGAAATGGATAGGTTAATGATGACTAAGGGCTATAAATTCTTCTTAACTTCTGACAGAAAAACCAAGACTATTCAATAGCCACGTATCTAATGAGAAATCATAATATTTACCTTCAGTTGGTATAACTTCTACCTCAAACATTTCACCTAATTCTTTACAGACTTCATATAAGCTCTTTCTCTTACCACCTAGGTTTACTACGCCTCTTAGTTCTTTCTTTACCATTAAGGAAATTATTTCACTTGCTTCATTCATTGATATAGGCGAAACATAAAAATTCGAATTACATCTAATTGCTCTTTTACCCCTTAATATACCTTTTATAAAAGGGAAAAGTAGTCCTTTATATTGCATTGAGTAAAGTAAGCCCAGTCTAATTATAAGATAATTACCAAGACTCATTATCCCAGATTCTCCTACGAGTTTTGTTAGTCCATAATAATTTATCGGATTTGGTGTGGAAGTTTCTGAGTAATATCCTTTCTTTCCATCAAATATCATGAAGGTAGATAAGTAGACGTTTACAGCTTTCACTCTATTTGCTGCTCTACCTATGTTTATTGCATACCAGGTATTTATGTTCCAAGCCAAAGGCCTATTATTATTTGCCTCCAAGTAAGGTATTTCAAATGTGTGAATAACAACATCTGGTCTTTCTTCAAGAACTTTTTGAGGAGAAGTTATAACTATGACTTTATCAAAAAATTTGGCTATGTTTTCTCCTAACTCCCCTTCAGAAGTAATTCCTACGAGCAACATATATATTTATAAACGTAAAGTAAAAAGTTTATACGTGAACGACATAATAGAGAGGTTCGTAGAACTAGAAGAAGGAGATGAGAATGAGGTCAAGTTACTCAAGAGTTTATGGAGTGATAAGATAACAAAGCTTACCTTATCAGATTTTCAGACTTTAGAAATGACTGAAGGGAATGTTCTGCTTCTACAAATTCATAGAGGTAATATTATTTCTTTACTTCATAAACCTTCTGGGCTTTTCTTACTAATTTATGGTGTTAGTGGACTTGAAATAGAAACCTTAAGATACATAACATTAAAATCAAAAAATCCCGATACAGATTTTGTAGCTCTAGTCTACGAATATTTAAACAAAGGTAACGCTAGGTTAGGATTTCAACCTAATGTTTCAAAGTAGATTTGCTCGTGAAGTTCATTACAAGATGATTTATCTCCTTTTAAACATCCTCTTATTAAATAAAGGTAAAATAATATTTCTTTTGATTTTTCTGTATCAATTTTTTCTTCAATTTCCACTATAACTTTATCTAATGCAGTTGCAATTATATTCTCCTTTTCTGATATAACTTTACCATTACTAATTATCTCATCATTAGCAGTTAGAAACTTATATTGTACACCTCTTTTTGTTGCTATTCTTGAAGCGAAGATATTTTTGTATACTTTTACAAGTAATATACTTAAATTTTTATTAAATAAGATGACTCTGTTTGGACCTCTTATCTCTATAGCTGAAAATCCTTTAGGAATTCTTTTTATATTTCCATTTTCACTGATTAGGTCTTCTATTTTATAGCCCATGTGATACATTTTTACTCATAATATATATAGTTTCTCCTTTTATTCTATTTATATCTATATAGACTAATTATATAACTATAGTTCTACATGTAATAAATACATAATCTTTATAAGAATGTTAACGGGACTCTAAAGTGAAATGAAGTTATCAGATATTTTCAAACCCCTGGATCAAAGAAACTTCGATGTATGGCATATAAAGTCACTACTAACGACAGGTATGGGAGTTTTTACTGACGGATATGATCTCTCATCGGTCGGCATAGTCTTAGCAATAGTTCTCTCATCATTTGGCATAACAAGCAAATCACCAGATTACACTCTATGGCAAAGTCTAGTATCGGGATCAGCATTAATAGGTGCAGCAGTGGGAGCAATAATTTTCGGAATACTCTCTAATAGAGGTAGGAAAACATTTTACGGAATAGACGTTGCCCTTCTTTCTGTCGGTGCCCTATTACAAGCGTTTGTTTCAACTCCCTTAGAATTAGTGATAGTTAGAGGACTTTTAGGTTTAGGTGTAGGTGCTGATTACGTATTATCTCCTATGATAATGGCAGAGCATTCAAACGCTAAAGATAGGGGAAAGTTACTTGCTTTCGGTTTTGGTTTAATGTGGGGATTTGGCGCAACTACTGCAGCAGCAATAGCTCTAGGATTGGAAGCTCTTAGCGTACCCACAGATGTTATTTGGAGAGTCGTTTTAGCGGCTGGTGCAATACCATCAGCATCTGTAATTTATCTAAGAAGAAAAATACCAGAAACACCAAGATATTTAGCTAGGATTAAAGGAGATGTTGAAAAGTTTAGAGAAGTTGTAAGGACATTAGCTAATACTGATGTTCATATAAGTAAAGAATTAAAAGATGCTAATGGTTTCTCGGCATATTTTAGCAAGTTTTGGAAAACATTCTTGGCAGCATGCTTATTATGGTTCTTATTTGATATTGTAGCGTACTCAGGTATTTTATTTGGTCCAACAGCAATTGCAAAAAGTATTGGAATAAATAATAGTGCTATCTTTCAGTTCATTATAGAGTTCGGTTTTACGGTACCTGGTGGAATAATTGCATTGTTAACCTTAGATAGAATTGGAAGAAAACCTATGCAGACATTTGGTTTCTTCGGAATGGCTATCTCTTTACTTCTCTTCTCTTTATTAAAAACGAGTATACCGGCTACCACAGCACTAATACTCTATGGTTTACAGAATTTGTTTTCACAAGCAGGACCTGGTTCAGTAAGTGCTTCTGGTATGCTAGGTGTGGAACTAGCACCCACTAAGGTTAGAGGACTTGTTCAGTCTTTAACAGTAGCTTCTGGTAGAACAGGAGCAGCACTAACAGCTTTTGTCTTTCCAGCTTTATTTAATACCTATGGAGAATCTTTTGCCGTAGCATTCCTAAGTTCTGTTGCATTTGTTGCGGCCGTCTTAACGTTAATTGCAGTACCGGAGACGAAAGGAAAGCCATTAGAAGTTTCTTCGCAAGAAGATCTTATTGTTCAAGAAATCTAATTTTTTTATAAATTAATATACTTTATCTATTGGGCTCATAAATTTATTATCTTATGGAGTATAAGTATACCATAATGTTGGAAAAAAATTCGTTTAGCTCATGATGTTTACTTTGAGGAAGCTGATGAGTTGCTTTCTAGGGGTGATCTTGTTCAAGCTTCGGAAAAGTATTATAAGGCTGCAGAAGAAGCAATAAAATATTTAAGTAAAGAGAAAAATACTTCATGCTATTTAGAGTTCTTGAAAAAGAAAAGATGGAAGGCCGAATTGTTATTTAAAGCTGCAGAAGAGTTAGATAAGATATTTCCAGGGATTTGGAAAGCATGGAAAAGTGCGTGGTTTCTTCATGTTTATGGGTTTCATGAAATGAGCCTAAATAAGGAGATTATAAAGTTTAGGGGTTCAAAGGGGGCGAAAAACCTCGCCTTTTAAGGCGGGGATGGATAGCCCCCTTTGTAGAAATATTTTTTAATCCACTCTCGAACATTTTATTAATGCCCAACGTAGGGTTCCGCTTTCGTGCATATGCTGACGATCAAACAATTAGGGCGTTAAAAGCCCAGTTGAGGTTAGCATGTGAGATGTACAACACCCTACGCTGGGCAGATATCTATTTCTACCAAAGGGACGGAAAGGGTCTTACACAAACGGAGTTAAGACAACTCGCTCTAGATCTAAGAAAGCAAGATAAGGAGTACCAACAACTCTACTCACAAGTAGTACAGCAAATTGCCGATCGTTATTACGATGCTAGGGATAGGTTCTTCAAAGGTCTAGCACACTTTCCTAAGGAGAAGAAACCCCATAAGTACTACTCTCTTGTTTACCCACAAAGTGGATGGAAAATACTTGAGAGCAGGGAAATAAGGACTAAGAGTAGGAAGAATAAGAAGAAGCTGGTGTTATTGAGGTTATCAAATCTCGGCGTGTTTAAGGTCATTGTTCATAGGGACTTCCCGCTTGATAAAGTAAAGAGGGTGGTAGTTAAACTAACACGTTCAGAGAGAGTATATGTCTCCTTCATGGTTGAAGGTGTTGAATTCTCTCAACTCCCAAAGACTGGTAAGGTAGTTGCAATAGATGTTGGGGTAGAGAAACTCTTAACCACGAGTGATGGGTTCTATTTCCCTAACTTGAGACCTTATGAGAAGGCACTTGAGAAGATAAGGAAACTCCACAAGGTTCTCTCGAGGAAAGAGTTCTTGTCGAAAAATTGGTTTAAAGCAAAAGTGAAGTTAGCTAGGGGTTATGAACACTTGAAGAACTTGAGACAAGACCTCTATATGAAGTTGGGTAAGTGGTTTGCACAACATTATGACGTTGTAGTAATGGAGGATATAGATGTTAAACAACTGGTGGAGGAGTCAGAAAGGAAGTTGAGGATGAGGTTGCACGATGTTGCGTTCCATGAGTTGAAGAGAATACTAGGATATCAGTTGGAAAAATATGGAAAGAAACTGTTGTTAATAAATCCAGCATATACTTCAAAGATGTGTGCTAAATGCGGGTACGTAAAGAAAGAGTTAACTTTGACTGACCGTGTGTTCAGCTGTCCTAAGTGTGGTTGGGTTACTGATCGTGACTATAACGCTTGCTTAAACATATTGAAGAGATCGGGGTGGGAGCCATCCTTAGTGCCTGTGGAGCTCCACCCTCTACCCGTAGCGAAAAGCTACGGGCAAGGTGGGGCTATGAAGCAGGAAGCTCCGCCCTTCAGGGCGGGGTAGCTCACATGAGAGGACCGGGACTTATGAGAGGACTCATAATTTAATTAAACTCTTAGAAGATGTGATAAGAGTTACGAATAACAACAGATTAAGAGAATTACTTGATAAGGAGTCGAGCATATTGGATTTAATTCAACAAGCATATATAGGTGCCAGATATTTACCATATGAGTATAGTAAGAATTCCGTAATAGTCTCCTTAAGAATTGCGAAGGTGATACTAAATGAGCTTGGACTACTTTAAAGAGGAGTGGGAAAAAGAGGATAAACATGTTGAAAAATGCAAGACAATACTTAAAGGTAATAAAAAAGGTATGTGTAAATGAGATATCAGCAGAATGTAAAGTAATACTCTTTGGCTCTGTAGCTAGGGGTAATTACAGACTAGATAGTGACATAGATGTTCTTGTAATAGTGCTTAATATTAAAGATGAATGGGATAGGAGTAAGATATCAGTGAAATTACATAAGGCAATAAATGCGTGGGATCCTTTTGAAATTCACATTGTCACACCAGAGGAGTATAAAATCTGGTATTCTAAATTCATTGACGTATGGGAAGAGATAACTTAGCTTATTATTAAATATGCTAGTCCCTTTATCTCTTAAAACGTTATTCAAAATACAAATAACTGAGTAAATTTACATTTTAGATAAAAATGATTATTTATAAAATTATAAATTCTTAAGATATTCATTTTAATTCTAACAACTCATAAAGACTGTGCAAATAATTGAAAATTACTACATTCCTATTATTTCATATCATATAATTATGCATTAAAGGTCAATTCAAGGCTCTTTAAGATGAATGGTTAGTATAGAGTATTATAGTTCTTGGCTAATATTAGTTAGCTTGCTAATTAGATAGACGGATTAACTGTAAATACTTTATAAATTTAGTGTAATTTAAGAACTAACAATGCGGCGAAATTTCATGAGAATACAACCCAAAATCTGATCAATAATGTTCATCCTATTAAGTAGGGTAAAGTAGGTATACTAGCTTATTTATGTTAAATAAAAATTGTCCGATAAGGAATTAATAATCAAGCTTAGAATAAATCCTTACATCGTTTCTATTACTCCTAAACTGATAAGGAATTGTACATAAAGGGACGTCTTTAAGATTATGAGAAGATCACTAAGCTAAAGATTTTTAATTAGCTATCTCAAAACTTTTAAACTTTTAATTTTTTTATGTTACTCGTTTATTATTTACTCCCTTTTATTAAAATTATAATATTCAAACTTTCAAGTTTAAACACTTCAAACTAGATTAACAAAAGTTTATATTTTAGGATTCCATATTATATAGTGGATGGATATGAGTGCAACTCTAAATAAGAAGAGGAAAGAGATTGAAGAGAACTTAGAGGTAGTTTATGACGATGATGAAGTCACTGTAGTCATAGCACCAGAGGAAGATGAGCTTAAAAAAGTTATTGTAGATCTACTTAAGGAAAAACCTATGGATGTAAAGGAGATACATTCAGTATTAACTAATTTAGCTAGCGATGAGAAGATAAGAAAAGCATTATACGAGTTAGCAGAAGAAGGAAGAGTTATAGAAGACAGAAAAACTAAAAAATTTGTTTTAATTGGTAACTAAATTCTTTTGGCTTTAATAAGTTCATCAATTTTGGTAGTACTAATACCGTTAATTTCTATTTGCTGTTTAGCTGGATAGTACTCTCTGTAATTTGGTATATTTGATGTAAGTCTATCTTCAAATGTTGGTACTAATTCATTTTGGTAAAATATTCCAATAGGTATTTTTTCTCCCCATTCATAAGACTTCATTATGGCTTGTTCGAATTTTTTCTGAGCCTCCTCTTCTTTTCTTACTACTGGATCCCAACTTGGTACATTATCTAGTTTATAAACCCTTTTATCATACCATTCTTTTGTATTAATATCGTTATATGTAGGACAAGGTTGAAGAATATCTACTAATGCACTACCTTTATGAAGAATTGCCTTTTTAATAAGTTCCTTTAAATGCATAACGTCATATGCGTATCCTCTAGCAACAAAAGTATAGCCTGCAGCTAAAGCTACAGCTAGGGGATTTACAGCATCCATTATATTTGGTTTTGGTAAGGACTTTGTTTTCTCACCTCTATGTAGTGTTGGTGAAGCTTGTCCTTTAGTTAATCCGTAAACACCGTTATTATGTACTAGTACCGCAATATCAATGTTTCTTCTTCCTAAATGTACAAAGTGTCCCATGCCAATTCCTAAACCGTCTCCATCTCCAACGTTAACTATCACCTCTAATGATGGATTAGATAGTTTAATTCCAGTAGCAAATGCTATTGATCTTCCGTGTAGAGTATGGACTCCGGATATAGGTAAGTTCATGAAATGTGGTATTTTTCCGGAGCAGCCAATTCCAGATACTATTACAACAGATTTTGGATCAATTCCAAGTTCTCTTATTGCCATCTCTTCAGCTCTCAGTATTCCAAAGTCTCCACAGCCTGGACACCAATCTACAAATACAGGTTTACGCTCCACCATACAATACCACCCTTTTCTCATCTCTTTCTAAAATCTTCTTTATACCTTCAATTACTTCTTCCCTAGTTATAGGTCTTCCGGTCCATTTTAATATATAATTTGTTGCGAATATCCCAGTTTTTTCCGCTAAAACTTCAGCTCCTTGTGCATTATAATTATTTTCAACTGCAATTATTTTACTCTTCCCCGAAAGAATCTTTTTCATGAGATTTTTAGGATAAGGATTGAACATCTTAACTTGAACCATCATTGTTTTAATACCGTCCTTACTCAATTCTTCCATTGCATCTAAAATTGCACCCTTTGGTGAACCCCACGTTAATAGGACAATATCAGCATCACCTACAATATTAACCCTTTGTTCCTCTGGAATTTCTTTATCTGCAGTTTCTAACTTCTTATTTCTCTTTTCATACATCTTCATTCTATTTATACTATTTTCTGTTATATGCCCTTCTTCGTTGTGCTCATCTCCAGTATAGAAGATACTAGCTTGGCCAAGGAATACCCTAGGAGATATACCATCTTCAGTTACTTCAAATCTATTAAAGTAATCACTTGTTGGTTTTACTATTTTTCCTCTTTCAATTACGTAAGGTTTATTACTTATCAATTCCTCTTCAAACACTGAATATGCATTGGCTAAAGTCTTTTCTATTATGTGGATAACTGGTGTTTGATATTTCTCAGCTAAATTCAGAGCCCAAATTGCATCCCAAAAGATTTCTACGTGATCACCAGAGGCAATAACGATTCTTGGAAACTCTCCATGACCAACATTAAGGGCAAACTTTAAATCTGCTTGACCAGATCTTGTTGGTAATCCAGTTGCTGGGGCTCCACGCATATAATAAGTAATTACAACTGGGACCTCATTCATCCCTGCCCAACTTATTCCTTCAGACATTAAAGAGAATCCAGGTCCAGAAGTTGCTGTTGCAGATCTAACTCCAGTTAAGGCTGCACCAACAGCCATATTTATTGCAGCTAATTCGTCTTCGGCCTGAACTACAACTACTCCTCCCTTCCTTAATTCGTTTCCCTCAACTATCATATCTAGGTTTTGATTAGCCTCAATATATACACTTTCATCTGAGGCTGGAGTTATTGGATAATATGACTGGAATCTTAATCCTCCGGCTAATTTTCCCATTGCTGAAATTGTGTTTCCGTCTACTTGAATTCTTGGCTTTTCTATTTTATATTCCTGTAATTTATACACGTTTGGAACAGAATTATATCCTAATTCGGCCGCCATAGTGTTAAATTTAATGAAGAGTTCATTCTTAAATGTCGAAGAAATTGCGTCTTTTAAATAGTCAAATTTTAGTCCGAGTAGACCATAAGAAGCTCCTACAGCTATCATATTTTTAGCCCTTTCAACTACGGACATAGGAACTTTGAAAGCATCTGCGATCTTCTTTATCAATTCTGTGTAATTAAATCCAATTACTTTAACTCCTCTTCTCTTTAGGTATTCTAGTATATCTTTTATAGTAAATCCCAGTCTCTCTTTACTTAACGCTTCTTTTACTTGCTCTGCCATTTCTGGTTCCATTGATTTAACTAAGTCGACAGTAGTATTTTCGTACTCAACGTTATAGATTAAATATTCCTTTATCTCTGTGAAATGTTGGAAGACGGTTTCAGCGTCAAAACTAGCTAAAATATTTACATAAGATGATAAACTTCTTATGGGTTTCTCACTAATTACTACTTCAAAATAACTATGTCTCCCCTTTATATTAGAGTAATATTCTCTATTTCCAAAAAGATAATATCCAGCTTTTGCTACAGCGTTACCGAAGATGTTTGCTGAAGTATCTACTCCAAGTCCTTGTGCTCCTCCTATCATCCAAACAATTCTAGTCATAAACTTTCTCTCTCATTTGAAAATTATAAGGTTTTTTTATTCTTATTCCGAAGATAAATTAATGATTAATGTATTTGGGCTGGTAAAGAAATATAACAAAAAAGAAGTCTTATCTAATGTTTCTATAGAAGTTAATAAAGGTGAGTTTGTATCATTAATTGGTCCTAATGGTGCAGGAAAAACTACATTAATAAGAAGTATTTTAGCTTTGATAAAACCGGACAAGGGAGAAGTGAGAATAATGGGTAAAGATCCCTTTAAGGATAAGAGCATCTTTAAAAATCTTGGATACGTGCAAGAGTTACCAAATTTACCTCCCTTTATGACTGGAAGGGAGGTATTGATGTTATCAGCTAAATTAAAGGGAGCTAAAAAAGATGATGTAGATGAGTTGCTAGACATTGTTGGGATGGCCGAATTTGCAGATAGGCAAATTGCTAAATATAGTAAAGGAATGACTCAAAGAATAGCTATTGCTGAAGCATTATTAGGAAATCCGGAAGTTATGATACTTGACGAGCCCAATATAGGTATAGATCCAATATTTAGTGTAAAAGTTAGAGAGATGTTTAATAAGTTAAAGAAAAACGGTTCTTTAATTTTAATGACGTCACACGAGTTAGAGGACGTTAAAAAGCTCTCTGATAGGGTTTATATGATCTATAAGGGTAAAATAGTTTTTGAGGGTAGTGTTGAGCAACTAGTTAGAGAATTTCTCGGGATAAATGTAATTATTGAGACTAATGAAGTCGAAAAGGTTCTTAATCTAGTTAGTTCATTAGAATATGTAAAGAGAGTTTATAGAGAAAATTCAAGAGTTGTTGTATCTCTTTCACAAGATAAAAGAGAGGAATTGCTCAAGTATTTAATTCAATCTAACATTAGCGTTAAAGGTTTTTATTTAGATTTAAATTTAGAGGAAGCTTATGCTAGGGCGATAAATAGTGTTGGAAATAATGCTTTATGAGTGGAGAAGGGCTTTTTCGAGAAAGAAAGTTATTGTACTTATTGCTATTTCTTTATTCTTTGAAATAGCTGTTTATCTTGCTGTAGCTTTTGTCCCATCAGAGAGAGTTAGAGTCTTGCTCACGCCTCTTTATCCTTATATGTGGGCATTAGGGACTCTTTTACCTCAAAGTCTTCTTCTTCATTTTTTAGCAATATCTATATCGTCTGGTTCGATGTCAGAAGAGTATGAACAAGGCACAATAGATTTCTTCCTTACTAAAGCTATAACTAGATTTAGATTTATAATGGAGAAATGGTTAGGCTCATTTATATTATTATCCTCTATTTATGGTATAATGGTTATCCTCTCAGTAGTTATGTCCTATTTGTTATTTGGCAATCAAGATGAAATTGGAATTTTGCCAGAAATAATTGCTTCTGTACTTTTCTCTTCATTAGTATTTTTCAATATAGCTTTTATGATAGGAGAAATGTTAAGGAGAAGTAGTCTATCATTCATAATCTCAAGTTCTTTGCTTATTGGTTCTATATTAGTTTCCGATGTACTAGAGTTTATTGATATATTAACGCATTCAGCACAATATGTGATAATAGCTGAGTATTTGCCTTCATGGGGTGCTACACAGCTACCTTTTATAATAGTTTCTAATTCACCATTTAGTATCATAGTTCAAGCAATTGATTTACTTCCTTCAATATCGACTGATTTGATTTCTGCCTTAATTTCTGTCTTAGTTTACTCTTTATTTACTCTCTCACTAGGAGTGATAAGTTTCTTATATAGAGACATACCTAAAAAAGTAACTTAATAGTTCCTAATTCTATTGTCTTTAATCTCGACATAAAAACAGCGAAAAAAGACGAATAATGTGAAGAAAAGGAATCTATATGTTATGACTAAGATTTAAAAGTCTAAAAAAGAGAAATATAATAATAATGCTTGGAATTAATATAATAAGTTTAAAAGGAGGTATCGGGAAATCATTTATAGCTTTTCAATTAGCTAAAAAATTATCAAAAAATAGAAACGTAGTTATCATAGATAGGTCATTATCTAGAACTCTTTCAAATTATTTTAATATTAAAGACGAATTCCCTAATGGGGATTATAAAAAAGATATTGATAATATACCTCTTGTAAACCTAGGGTGTTCAAAGAATTTTCTCTCTTTAGATATTGGTAAAATTGTTGAAGAATATAGGAAATATAAAGATTACGATGTAATAATAGTAGATAACCCTCCTCTTTTCTCTGATGAATGTTTTGAAAAAAACTTAATAGCATGGATAAATGCGTTTAATGAGTACTCTTATAAGGCCATACCTATTTTGGCCCCTCCTGACGAGATAATAGATTATACAATGAGACTTATGTTACCTATAAATGATTTTCTTTCTGATATTATACAGAAAAATCTAGGTTTCAAATCTACCAGATTGTTTAATCCTTTGGCAATAATTGTAAATGAAGTCACTGCATCTTATCAAATTAATTTTGAAAACATAAGAAAATACTTTAGAGATACTCTAATTATCACTATTCCATTTGATAAGAAAATTCTCTTAAATCCGTTTAACGTTGATATAAAAGAATTAGATCCATTAGTAGAATATTTAAGTACTCTAATCTAATCAATATCGTGATTAGGGAGTTAATTAGAAAATTTGGGATAGTAGTTTTCTCGCTAGGCGTTATACTCTCCCTTTTTTCCATCTATGATCTCTTACTTTTACCGTTTTCTTTTCTCTTCAGCCTTGTCGGATACTTAGCTCTCCTTTTAATTTACCGTGATTATAAAAAGGCTTTAGTTGAAGCATTTAAAGTCCCTTCAATTATTATCTTAATCTTCATAGCCCTTTATATTTCAATTCACAAATTTCATTATTTTTATGAAATTGATGCTGGAATTTTCGGAGCAATAGTATATCTGATATTCAGATTAAGATGGAGTATTTGTAAAGAGACTAATTGCAAAACCATAATAAGATATTCAAAAAAGTCTCAAGATTATCTAAAATGCAAAAACTTGGTGAGATTTGCTGAATGTTTTGCTAAGGCTGACGAAGAATTTCTTTTTGTGCAAACTATTAGTAAAATGAAAAAGAGTGAGCTTGAAAAGATAAGTAACTCAGATTTACCAGCTAAATACTACTATTTACTTTCACAGTTTTATCTAGATAAAAGAGCTGAATTGCTAATGAGAGCATGTAAAGATGGTTATAGACAAGCTTGTAGTGAATGGAAACCAACAATGTGGAAAGGTCAAGAAATTAATGGCTATAAGATCGTTGATTTCATTTCTGAGGGTGGTTTAAGTTATATTTTAAAAGGGGAAAAGAAAGGAATTTTCTACGCTATAAAAATTCCTAAAATAAATCCTACTAGTTTTACTACAAAGAATATTAAGGAATTATTATTGGATATAAAAAACGAGGAAAGTGTTCTTGTTCAAATTTCTGAGAAATCAGACAATATAGTTAGAATTTATGCTGTACATTTTGATGAACCAGATATTTACGCTATACTTAGGGGGGATATTTTAACATATATAAAGAATCCTCCACATATAGTCCTCGAATACATGTCCGGTGGATCTGCAAACGATTACGATTTTACTAACCCTAGGTGGAGAAAAGTAGTGTACTTAATAATTGCTAAAATTGCATCAGCATTAGAAGTAATTCATAATAACGGGTATGTACATTCTGATGTTAAACCTCATAATATTCTTTTCACGTCTGCATTACCTAAAAAACCTGAAGAAGCTTTAAAAGGTCTGCTTAGCGGAAGGATAAAGGTAAAACTAAGTGATTTAGGAAGTGCTGTAAAGATAGGAGAAAAAGCATTTCAATTAACTCCAGAATATGCATCAATAGAGCATGTAAAATCAATGGTTTTATGTGGTATTTCACCATCCGATGATATTTATTCACTAGGTGCAACAGCATTTAAATTACTAACTGGTAAAGTATTAAATTCTCCTCAAATGTTACAAGTCTATAACGATTTCTTCTTAACGTTAAATGTTTCTTTATTAGATTCAAAACTTTATATGACGAGAGATTTTTCACCACTAAGAAACGTTGAACCGGATGTAGCTAACTTTATTGTTTATATGACATCACCTGGAAAAAGACCTAATGCGTCAGAAGTATTTAGATTCTTTTATTCGAAAGTTTTTTAATTTTCGCTTTCATATATTCAAATATGAAAGAAACAGAAAATGAGATAATAATTGAAGTTCCGAATTTACCTCCTATAAAGATAAATAAGAAAAATATTGAAAGGATTGAGAGTACAACTCCTCCAGATGATGTTTGTAAGTTAATAATGAATTTGTATGAAAAGGGTGTTATAGTTGCAGGAACAACTATTGACGGTAAAATCTCGTACTATAACATAAAGCCTGGTGAAAAATGTGTTAAAATAACTTTAAAGGACGGAAGAGTATTTTATGTCTCATCATAATATGTCTGCAAGAGCTGAATGGGAAAAATTAAGAGAAGTAGTTGTACACAAACCAGGTTACGAAGTATTATTTGCATTACTTAACCCTTCACAATTTCTTTTTGAAAGACCCTTCAGCTTAACTAAGGCTAGGAGAGAACATGATAAACTAAGAAAAACGTTAGAAAAAGAAGGAGTTAGAGTCCATAGATTAAAAGGTGTAATAATAACTAAAATGAGGAACAACTATTCTTTTTTGGAAAAAGTTAAAGGCCTTGTAGGAGTCGATACTGATGATCCTAATTATCTAATAGAACTTCTCATCCTAAACCCGGTTATAAAAAACGAGAATGTAATTATAGCCGACCCTTTACCTAACCTTTACTTTATGAGAGATCAACAGATTACAACAATTGATGGCGTAATAATAGGAAAAATGGCAACCAAACAGAGGGAAAGGGAAACAGAAGTTACTAAACTCTTTTGGGAAGCTTTAGGAATAAAGTACAAAGAAATCAAGAAGGGTAAACTGGAAGGAGGTGATTATTTTCCGATGAAAGATTTTCACATTATAGGTATTGGTAATAGGACTGATTTTACTGGAGCAACAAATCTGTTTAACTTAGGTGAGGTCGCTGTAGTATATGAGACTCGTAAGGAGTTTTTTCATTTAGACATGTTCTTTAACGTTCCATCGTCAAATACTGTTGTTGGTGTGAAGAAACTAATGGAAGAGAGTAGAACAGAAGTGTATAATCACGGAAAACTTGTTGAAGTAACTAATTTGTATGAATATATTAAAAAGAAGGGTTTTAACATAATAGAAATTGATGAGAATGAGGCTAAAATACAATTAGGCAATTTTCTAACCATCGATGATGGCAAGATAATTTCACCTAGATATAGTAGAAAGTTTAGGGAATTAGACGTTATTGAGGTTAATGTAGAAAACTTAACTGGAGGAAATGGAGGAATACATTGTATGACTGGAGTAGTTAGGAGAGGATAAAAAATACTCATATTTCTTTATACGTAAACCACCAATCAAATGGCTGATTTATTCTTAATTTAGCATCTTTAACTGTTCTTGGTGGCGGATTAATTACCTTATTCCCTATAAGCTCATTGTTAGGCCAATTTGCTGGAATAACTACACCGCTTTTATCTACTAACTGTAATGCTCTTATGCTTCTTAAAATCTCATCTATATTCCTTCCGATTTCCATGGGATAATACATAATTAACCTAACTATACCCTTATCATCGACGATAAATACAGCCCTAACGGTAGAGGTTGAGGATTCTGCATGTATCATTCCTAGTCTTTTTGCTACATTTCCCATAGGATCGGCTATAATTGGGAATGGAATTTCGACTTTCAAGTTCTTTTCTATCCACATAACCCATTCAATATGTGAGATATTACTATCTACTGAAAGTCCTATTAGCTCAGTGTTAAGCTTTTTGAATTCTTCAAATTTCTTTGCAAAAGAGTAAAACTCAGTTGTACAAACTGGTGTAAAATCTCCTGGATGGCTAAATAGTACAAACCATTTTCCTTGATAGTAGTCTGGTAACTTTATTTTACCATGTGTTGTTATTACTTCTATTTCTGGGAACTTTTCTCCTATTAGGGGAATTCTTCCTTCACTCATTTTGTATCTATTATTATTTACAACCTACTACTATTTAAGTTTAACTTATTCCTAATTCAAAGTAAATCTAATTTAAAAGTCTTTTTAAATAATATTGTGGCGAAGCTTAATAACGTATAAAAATCTTTTATGATTTCAGGAATGTTTAAAAGTTTTCAATTTCCCTTAAAATGAGGTTTATACTAAAAGTAGCACGTAAGTAAAACTGATGATCCAAAAGAGTAAATAAGAATTGACATAATCATAGAATATATAGAGTATGAGATAACTATAAAGTGTTAACTGAGTATTAGTCATAAAGGAAAGTAATAATAGTTGAAATCCAAATGATGAAAAGCCCATAAACTGAATTAATGAAGAGATGCGGGTACTCTGATTTTATACCAATTTTGTCAAATGCCTTTTGTTTGATGTGGATAACTTATCCAAAAAGTTTATAATATGGATAACTTATCCAAATATTATGGGTTCAAAATCCTTAACAAAAATGGTATTGATGGGTTTATTTTTTATTATAAATATTATTTTGACTATGATTTTTTATTTCACTTTATTTAATTTACCAAAGGAGAATTTGCAAATACAGACTGATAATGGTGTACTAACTGGAACTTTTATAACTCTTGGTATTTTAGCTTATACATTTGGATTAAGACATGCAGTAGACGCTGATCATCTTGCTGCTATAGACAATGTTACCAGAAAACTTCTTCAAGAAGGAAGAAACCCAGTGTTCGTTGGTACATTCTTCTCGTTAGGTCATTCAACTGTAGTTATCCTTCTAAGTCTGATGTTAGTCATAGCTTCAAGGTATGTTATAAATAGTTTACCAAACATAGAGAATATGGGTAGTATTATAGGAACTTTAGTGAGCGGAGGGTTTTTATATATAATAGCATTCTTGAACACTCTAGTACTTTTAGAATTATATGGAGTATATAAAACTATTAAGAGGGAGAAAAATCTTGATGAAGAGAAATTAAATGAACTTTTGCTGAAGAGGGGTTTCATGAATAGATTTTTCAGTAAATTGTTTAAGATAGTTACTTCAGAATGGCAAATGTACATTATAGGGTTTTTATTTGGTTTAGGCTTTGACACTGCAACTGAAGTGGCTATATTAGCTATATCTGCTACAGTAGCTGGAGCTTTCTCTTCAATCCCAATAACTACAATACTAATTTTGCCAGGATTGTTTGCACTAGGTATGAGTTTGATAGATACGCTTGATGGATTGTTTATGAGATCTGCTTACGGTTGGGCTTTCAGAAATCCTTTAGGGAAAATCTGGTATAATTTGACAATGACCTTCATATCAATCTTAGTAGCTTATGGAATTGGCACAATAGAATTGTTTGGTTTAATAGTTAGTGAGTTTAATCTTCATGGTCCATTTTGGGATCAAATAAATGCATTAAACAACGTATACTGGGAATCGATAGGTTATTTCGTGATACTAACTTTTGCTATAACATGGATAATTTCTGCTTTAGTATATAAAATGAGGATTAAGCAGTTAGGTATAAATAAGTAAGATCCTAAATAAGTTGGCCATCTTTTTTAATATCTCTTATAATTCTAAATATTTGAATCACAATATCATCTGGTATTATTGGTGATATATTAGGTTCACATTCTCCAAAATAATCGCAGTTATAGAGATACTTAGCTAAATAACCTGCTATAAATACTTTCCTTCCTACCCTTTTATCAATAAAATTACTTAGGATTTTCTTTTTATTTTCCATAGAGAGGGGTAATAAGTAAACTTTATTTATGAAGCATTCCCATGGATCTTTCTTCTGACTACAAAATTTGAAAATTTCTGGTAATATATAATCCTCAAAGTAATCCATGATTTTCACATTTCACTTTTAGCTTTAAAAATAGTATTTCACATAATCATACGCTTCTCCATCTACTATACCTAATGGATATATAATAAAAGATAAGGGTTTCTATCACCAGTAATATCCACGAAAATGCTAATAAACTCTTTGAAAGGGGAACTAAGTCGGAATAATTTTGAATAATCAGAGCTGACAATGTAGTTGGTAAAGGATAAAGTATATAAAAGAAAACTTTTGGCAATAAATAGTAAGGATAGAAGATAGGCGGGATAATGCTCAAAAAAGTAGATAATAAACCACCAATTCCCCAACTATATCTCATATGTGGAATTAAGGTACTTATAAAGAAACCTATTGCTGATGTATTAAACAGTAAAAGTAAAAGTAATAAGATCATAATTGGATTAAATAGTTTAAAGATTATTGAAAGTAACACGTAAACTATAATTCCAGGCAAAGAGTAAACAAGATTAGACAACATCAGTCCCAAAATGTAATCGTTTGGTGTAACTTCGCTAGAAACAAGTAGATCTTGTAATTTAACTTCAAGCCTTAGGTATGCAAAATCTGCTGTTGATGATAATCCATTACTAGCAATTACTGTAATTAATCCGCCTATTATTCCATAACCTAAAAAAGCTCCTCTTGAAATCATATATATTAAAAATAGTTCTGCTAAGGGTATTGCCATATACGTTAAAACATATATAAATCCTCTCTTAATTGAAGAGATACCATAGAATTTTATAAAAGCAATTAGAAAGTCAATTTTCTTCAAGACCTTCACCTGCATACAGTATAAATAAATCCTCTAAACTAATTGGTTTCACAACATATTTTCCTACAAAGTTTGATGCCTCTCTCTTATCTACATAAGTTATTCTTAGTCTACCAACTTTTATATCACCAATACCCTCTACTCTAACTTTATCTTTTAATTTCTCCAGTAAGGTTGTAACACTTCCCATTGCAATAATTTTTCCCTTATGTAAAAGTATAACTTCATCTGAAAGCTCTTCAGCTTCTTCCATATAATGGGTAGTTAATATAATTTTTCCCTTCATTGTCTTTAATATTGACCAAATTTCGGTTCTTGAATAGGGATCTAAACCGGTCGTAGGCTCATCAAGAAATATTACTTCTGAATTTGCAGCTAATGCCATAGCAACAAAGATCTTTCTTTTCATTCCTCCAGATAGTTCGTCAGAGGGCTTATCTTTTACTTCCCATAAACCTACTTCTTTTAAGGCTTCTCTAGCTACACTTTCAGATTCTGAAAGAGATAACCCTTTAGCTGTTAAAAACATAAGTAAATGTTCATAAGGAGATGCCATTCCTACCGGTTGCGCCTCTTGAGGTATAGAAGTAATTATTTTTCTAACTTTCTTAGCTTCTCTTATTACGTTATAACCTTCAACGTAAGCCTCTCCTTTAGTCGGTAAAAGTTGGGTTGACAAAATCCTTGTGAGAGTAGTTTTCCCAGCTCCATTTCTTCCTAAAAGGGTTAAAATCTTCACATTACTAGAAAATGTAATATTGTCAAGAGCAATAGTTCCATCTTTGTAAATCTTAGTTAAATTAATAGTTTCTATCACAAATTACTATATAATGAGTGTATGCTTTAAGTACATTGGTTATATAAAGAGAAAAGACAATTCTGCCTCAAGGCACGAAATCGTAGAAGTAATTATTAACAAGGAATATGAGGAAGGACTAATTGGAATAGAAGAATTTTCTCATATAATCTTAGTGTATCATTTACATTTGGTTAATGAGTATAGAATAGTAAGGGATAGAGATAATATAAAGATTGGTGTATTTGCTACAAGATCTCAATTTAGACCAAACCCTATTGGGATTTCCGTATGTGAGTTAATAAAAAGAGAGAGGAATGTATTATATGTTAGAGGAGTTAACGCATATGACGGTACTCCAGTTCTTGATATAAAACCTTATGATGAGTGGGATAGGATTGAAAAAATTAGAGTACCTTTTTGGCACAATGCTAGATAGTAACTACTCTCTTTACAAATTTACATTTCTGAAGGAGAAGTAGTTTATTTACGGAAGAAGGTACTACGACTTCGTCTACTGTAATGATAGAGTCTATGTATTGATCTATTGTTTGTTGGTCAATATCATCTAGTATTAACCTCTTAATATTTCTAAATGATACTGGTTTACCTAATCCTATAATCTCATTCTTTGTTATACGGAGCTCTTCTAAATCTGATACTATGAATATATTTTTCCCAGCTTCATTATACCCTTCAACAAAGGCTTTTCCCACATTTATTGCCTTCTGGGTAGCCTCATCAATTTTTTCACCGACTTTCCCAGCTAATCCCAAGAAAGTCATCATTGCTTGATTCATAACTTCACCTACAGTTTTCCCAGAGTTTCTTGCTATATTAACCATTCTTTCGTACAAATCTCTATTGACTCCTCGTATCGTAACAGTTTTTTTGTTTTCATCTTGTTGATTGTTTGACATGTCTAACATGTAATACATAGTTTGCAAATAAAAAATTTTCCACGAGTATATGTAAGTTTAAGAATTATCATGATGAAGTTTCATATCATAAACAAGATATAAAAGAAGCAAAATCTAAAATGGTTTGTATTATATCTAATTCTCTATATAGACTATGACTTTATGAAATATAAAACTTAGCTTTAGGCTTTATAGTAATTAGGATTTATTTCATCATTTAATAGTCTAAAATTGATGATAGCTTCAAATTTTATCAGAGCCTACTTGGAACTTACTTTTAAATTAACGATTGATTTTGAATTTAAGAAAATTGATTAGTTTATCAACCAAGAAAATTGAAGGATGGTCAATTTAAGAGTCTTTTGCGATTTTTGATTATATCAGTAGTGTGAGATTTTAACCGTTAAATATATATTAAGTAATATTTATATGTGGTGAGTAAAAGCGTATAATAAGGAGATTATAATTTAAACTACCCAGAATATTTACGGATATTGTGTTAATTCTAGGAAAATTACAATTCTCAATAAAGCCCTTGATTGACTCTGAGGGATTTAACAAACCAGTTTATATATCGATTTTCTTAGAAGTAGTTTGATGATATTTGGTGATTTCATTAGAAATAAAGAGATAAGAAAAAGAGTCATAAAGGAGGAACTTGGAGTGGAGGAAGATGAAATCCCAGAAAGGGTAGTAGTAACACCTATGCCATTTAATACTCAATTTCCAAAAAACTTCGAAGACATACTAATTAATATGGGTATTAAAGTAAATAGGTTGAAGGTAGAAGACCAAATACTTCAGCAATTTCAAGGAAATTTATTTCTTGAAAAAGACGGTAGTAGGGGATTTATTGCATTTATAGGTAGAGGTTTGATAGATTTCACCGAGAGAATACGGATTTTAGCTATGATTTCGCAGATTAAAGATATATTATTTATAGGTACTGCAGGATCCTTATCTAATGAAATATTAATAGGGGATTTAAATATACCAAAGTACGTTGTCCCGTTCGAAAACGTAAGTGATTTTTATGTTGATCCTACAATAGCAATTCCGCAAGCTGACGAAACTCTTTTGAACGAAATTTATGAATATGCTAAGGAAACTGAAGCTAAAGCATATTCGGCATTACATGCGACAATCCTTTTCCCTTATTCCGAAACTACTGAGTTTTTAAACTACTTAGTAAATATAGGTGTTTCTACAATAGATATGGAAGTTAGTGCTTTTTATAAGGTAGCCAAATTTTACGGTAAAAGAGCGGTAGCGGTATTACGAATTTCAGATATGCCTCTAATAGAACTACATAAACAAAAGGAGCTAATTAAAGTGAGAAGGGAAATAGCAATTAATGCAATTTTTAAAATTGTGTTAAGATTCTTAAAACTGATTTAATCTCGCATGATCTATATCCCTATAGATTTTTAATTCCGCTGAGATGTTAAAGATGAGTCTTATAGAACCTTATATGAGTAGCATTTATAGGAAAATCGTTACATTCACACGTTATGTTAAAAATGCATAAAAAATATCTTCTTAGTAGTTGAAAATTTCCTTTTAGTAAGCGACATGATTAAGAAATTAAATTAAAATATTTATTAATTTATGAACAAATATTATGATTTTTATGGTAAAGGCGTTCAGTAATAAAATCTTTCGGTCAAACTTCAGTTATAATGCCAACTAGGATTTTGCCCCTGTAGGAATTTCTTTAAACTACTAATTTGATTATTTCTTTGTAGAATTATACTAATTCTATGTAAAAATACAACTAGTAAAGAGTGTGTGGACGATCTAAATAAGGTCTCTTACGAAAATAAAAAGGCTAATTGATGATTAAAACGTTCTAGATTCTTAGAGACTGTGGTACTTGGACAGCTAATTTAGATACTATAGCCTTCTTTACTTCGTCCTTTTCAAAACCTATGCATTGTATAGCTACTAATTTGTTCTTACTCGTATCTATTTCAAGAATGCATATCGAATCATAATTTAGACAATGAAGGATTATTTTAGTTAAAGTTCCAGGTTTAATTTCTACCTTGTACATAACTTCTATACCGTGAATTAGTAGTCTAAACTTATCATTATCTATCCATTGTACATCTTTAAACACAATCACCTTTCTATCACCACTGTGATATCTGATTTGACACATATTTTCTGGTTCTTAAATAGAGGTTTAAGTTCTTCTTGTAGAGTTTTTGCTATACATTCACAATATTCTCCTCCTTCAATTATCTCGTACTCAAAGATGTAACTAGAGAGGAAGGGCGGAGGCTTATAATTCGCTAGATGATCATGAGAGCAATCAACATATAATACTTTATTTTGCGTTCTAATGATCACTACCACATCTTTCATAAATGCATATTTACCCCTAACTTCAGAAGGAAAAATTCTAATAGTTTTGTAAGGTACTTTTATTAACATTATCTATCAACCAAATATCTTTTTTTGTATTCTTCTATACAAGTACAATACACCTAATTGTATTACGCATAATCCTATAATAGTTAGGGCCAAATCTACTATATATAGTGGTAAGGAAAAGAATGATAGATACAGAGAATATATCACAATTGCTATAACCGATTTCATAATCCCATATATGACTGCATCTTTTAATTGAGCTATTATTAGTCCAAGAATAACTCCGTTTACGACTGCTGACCATAAGGGAACTGCGAATAAAAGTGAAAATATTAAACTACCCTTAGCTAGACCTAAGCTCTCCAATGCAGTATAGATAGAGGCTGAGAAAAATATATTTACAAAATAAAGGAGACCGCCAATAAACCTAATAGTGCTTAATTGTTTTTCAAGTCCTTCCATTTAATCACCACAAATAATATATAGACATTATACCTTTATATATTTATATTAATAAAAGTACAAAAACTTAACAATTATTTAATTAAAACTTTCTAAAAACAAGTTAAAAAATTATAAATTAAACTAGATTTGATTAAATTTAAATTTTCAGACGTATAGTCATAGTTTCGTAAATATATTACAAAATACATATTAACTCTCTACTTAACTTCTATCAAAATGAAAATTAAATCTCTCCACTATTAAATCGATAGAAAGGTATTCATTATAATGTATAACACTGTGTAAAATCATATTTGTTTTATGGGTTAGCTATTAAATTCTTAATCATACATAAAGGGGAGGTAAACTATTTCTTAGGATAACAGGGAAAAGATAATAAACAAGTTACTTTGAAATCTTGTACTTAACTTTATGACCAGATCTATGGATCTAGTTAGAATAGGAAGGCACTCTCACTCAACTAATTTACTAATATCCTTAAATTTTAGCGGGTTTCCAAGAACAAATAATATTTCTCCTGGTTTTACTTCAGTTTCCTTAGTAAAGTAAGGATCCAATTTTCCATCATGAAGTATTGCTATTGGTATTGTACCTTCTGGAAGTTCACTTAACTTAAAGTTTTTCTTTACTTCAAAAACTCCGATTGAATAATCCCTATCGCTTGATGGATAAACAATTCCTGCAAAGTTCTTTGAGATAGATGCTGATGCCATAATCCTACCCATAAATTCTTCAAAAGGAATTATAATATCTGCTCCTGCTGTTTTAAATACGTCAATCAGTGACGAGTCCTTTATCATCGTTACAATTGTTAATGGTGGATTTAGCTTTTGGACTTTTAGTGTGATTAGTAGTGTTTGTGAATCATCTTCCATAGCTATTATTGCCGAGCTAGCATTTTTTATTCCAGCAGAGAGTAAGTTATTTTCATCATTAGGATCACCAAAGATTACCTTATCACTCTTCAATTCGTCATAAAGCTTTTTGGAACTAGTAACTACTACGTAGTCTTTCCCTAATATTTCAAGCCTTTTAACCGCAGATAGAATACTTTCTGTATTACCAATTACTACAATATGCCCCTTCATAAGCTTCCCTCTCCATCTTGCTCTAGCATCTATCCAAGTATTCCTATTTAATATTGTAGATATTAAAGATTGGGCCATACTAGCAAATAATCCTACAGTGAACAATATCATTACTGTAAGGAATAACTTCTCTTGAGAGGGCATTTGATATATATCTGGTGCATAAAGTCCTACTGTTGTAATAACATTTACTGCTGCATATATTGCTGAAATCCAATCTAGTCCTTGATAATATACAAAAACGAGTGCTATAGTATAAACAACTATACTAAGTAAAACTAGTTGAACATAAATCCTTCTTAAAACGGAATAAGGTGCCGCAATGGTTTCTAAAATTCTAATGACGTATTTATTCCAAATCCTTATCTTATCCACAATTTTAAATTATAGTTTAGAATAATAAGACTAATGCTAGAGCTGTTAAAACTATAATTACAAAAATTCAAAGTTACCTAAAGCTTATATATTCTTAAAAAGTATAAATTTCTGATGTCAGACAAGCCTACAAAAGAACAAATCTATAAAAAAGTGGCTGAGTTGACTGCAAGAATTGATAGATTACCTACTATGGTTTTACCAGTCTCGGTAATTCTTGCATTAGCATTTGGATACTTTATAGCATTGTACGATGTAATAGATATTGGTATTGCCTTCTCCGGAACATCCCTACCATATACTGGCTTAACTTCAACCCAGGCTTCTATTGTAGTCTCTATGGGATTAGCTGGCTATATTCCAGGGGCAATATTGTTGGGATTTTTTGCTGATAAGTACGGTAGGAAACCAATGTTAATGTTTACTGCATTACTAACAGCTATAGGAAGCTTAGGAAACGCATTATCATTTAATTTCCCAATGTTTATAGTCTTTAGATTTATAACTGGTATGGGAATAGGCGGTGATTTAATATTAGTACCGACTTACATAGTAGAAATGGTTCCAGCAGTAAAAAGAGGACAGTATTTTAACCTAGTTTATATTGCTGGATGGGCTGGTTTAGGATTAGGACCCTTTTTAGCCTCAGTAATTGACTTATTAAACCCAGCAATTGGTTAGAGGGTAATATTCTTAATTGGTGCTACTTTAGCATTTATAGTATTGATAATAAGGTCTCATGCTAGTGAAACTGTAAGAATGTTAGCGTTAAAAGGAAAACTTGATGAAGCTGAAAAAATTGTAGCTGAAATGGAAGAGAAAGCAATACAGAAGACAGGTATGCAATTACCTCCTTATAATCCCTTAAATTATAAGGTTGAGGAGAAAAACCCATTCACTGTATTTAAGAACAAGAAATACGCAATAAGGATAATCTCAGTAATGTTGTCTATCTTCTTCTTCTATTTCGGAGAATATCCATACTTAACAGAGTTCTTATTATGGGCTGGAGGATTATCAAATCTTACAAAGGCCCAGATTAACGAGTTAACGTTTTTATATGGTTTGGCTGGTGTTGCAACATTTTTAGGGGCCATAGCATTAAGATTCATAGTTGAAAAAGTAAGGAGAGCTATTTTGACTACTTTAGCATATTTTGTAGGAATGTTATTAGGAGTATTAGTTGCTACCATAGGTACTATTAACTATAATATACCCTTAGCATTTGGAGGAATGCTATTGACAAACTTCATTGGTGTAGGATGGAGTAATCAGTTAAATTACTTAAATGGAACTGAAAATGTGCCTACATATGCTAGGGCAACATCGTTTGCTTTCAGTGACGGTGCTGCCCATTTGGGAGCTGCAATATCAACAGCTATAATACTGCCAATTATAAGTAGTATAGGTGCTCTACCAACTTGGGTGTTATTCCAAGTACCAATGGTTATTATGGGGATTGTATTAATCTTTGTATTACCTAATACAATTGGCCAAAGTTTAGAGAAGATAAATGAAGCTGAAGCAGGGGTTTAAATCCTAAGGCATTCTTTAATTTTTTCTATTAGTATTTCTGCGTCATCTTTTTCTATGTGAACAAAATATCTCCAACTTTCGTCATTGAGGGAAGGAAAGTGTAAAATAATATTAGATATTGCTTTACATTCTTCGTTATTTTCTATTTTATCTGGATTATTCTTTAAAAATTGTTTAATAAAATTTATAGCAGTTAAAGGTTTTCCCATTCTAACTAGTTTTAATGCATATTCAATTTCCTCCATTCTAATCCCCAGCTTATAGTTCCTATTATTACACCTCCAATTAATGAAAGTATTCCAACTAATGTTGTTAAACCAGAATAAGGCACTATATTTGAATAAACACCATATCCCATTAAAATAACCGCTGAAATTGATAACAAGATATGATAAAGTCTAAATCCTATCATTTTCTTTGAAAATACTGGAAATAAAGCAGATACTATTACATGTGAACCGTACAAAGTAACTAAGGAAGCTTCTGTAGTAAGTGAGTATACTAGGGCAAACTCACCAGTAATCCCAGCTATTAAATTGACTAGAAGAAAGAACAATGCTACTATTAAGATTGATTTTAACATATCTTTTCTAATTAAACTGTAAGTTAATCTAGATAGGGCTACATATGCTGCAGTTACAGAACCAATTAAACTGTTTATAGTAAAGATAAATATCAATAATGCCATGCTACTTCCCATAAGCTTTTGGGCAATATAATATGCTGGATATTGAGTGACATTTAATAGGTTTTTCATGCCGGAATTTGAATAACCAGCAAACGCAATTTCAAAATATGAAGCAAAAAGTACTGAAATCGACGCTATCCAATAAGCATAAAGATAAGATTTTGCTACTGTTTTTCCTTTCCCTACAGCTTCATAACCTAGAAAGAACGATGCGCCACCACCGGCAAGTGTAAAACCTACTGCTAAGGCTCCTGAAAAGAAATCTGATACTGGTACTGAAACCCTTAATGGGCTCAAAGAGAACCCTGTAATAGATATTACTTTTATTCCTAAGACAAATATTAGAATAACTTCAATAGTTGAAGTTAAGAGTGCATAAAAAAGTGGTGGTCTTATTCCGCTTAAAAGCAAAAGAGTTAGAACTATAGGAATTAAAATTTCTATGGTAGTGACTACAATAGGTGAAAGTGAGAATTCGGAAGTTATTACTATTCCAGTAAGGTAAGTTGTAGCTGAAGGTAAATATATAGCATAACTTATCCAATACAACCAGCCAGCGATTTTACCTAAAAGTTCACCACCACTTCTTCTAGCAAATTCATATATACCGCCAGTAGAGGCAATCACTTTTGAGTATTCATACCCAATTAATACCCACAAAAAGTAGATTAATACACCAAAAACTCCAGCTATAAATGTTGATGATAGTGAATACTGAAGAGCATATGTTAAATACGCTGAGGCAGAACCTAAGGGGGCTATAGAACTCAAAGATTGTGCATAAACAAGATAAGTTGGTATAGTATTTTCTTTCGGCTCTAATTTCTTGGATAAGTTATCCATACGCATAATTTAAATAAAGCTAATTTAATTTTTTTCTCATGGACAAGGAAAAGATAAAAAACATGTTAGAAGAACTTAAAGATGAAATAGACTCAATTTCTTCAGAAATAGACGACTTATTAGATAGCATAGATGGTTTAAGCGAAGATGAATTAAAGAACAAGATAAATGATATTGTAGACTCAATTGCAGATTTAAAGGATGATGCTAGAGATTTACAGAAATCAATCTAATTTTTTATCATACCGTATTATTTTAAAGATAAATTTAAATTTGTGAAGTTTAATAATTAATTCATGCTTATTACACCTGAATTAGCGATAAAGATAATATTTACTTTAATAGGTATTATTACCGGTTTTTACGGAGTAATGCATATATTATTTTATAAATTACAACTTCCAGGCTTTGAAGGAAAATGGGTTATGAACATGTCCGCAACATTATTAACTATTTCCGTAGTATTAATTATATTAGCCTATACTTTTATTTAGTCTCCTTAATAACTTTGTAAGATGATAAGGATTGGAAAAATAGGGAAAGATGAAGAAGAGTATTATTTCGCTTTTGATAATGGAAAATGG
Source organism: Sulfurisphaera ohwakuensis (assembly GCF_009729055.1). GTDB lineage: Archaea > Thermoproteota > Thermoprotei_A > Sulfolobales > Sulfolobaceae > Sulfurisphaera > Sulfurisphaera ohwakuensis. Next base: position 2,426,619 of record NZ_CP045484.1, read on the forward strand.
AGGCAAATTAAAGTCAAAAATAAGATATGGCGTTCTATAAAGGGTTTAAAATATATGGAGGGAGAAATTGATGAAAAGGATGGAACTATTATAAAAAGAGTATACAAGAAGAGTGAAAGAGTATTTGTTAATTATTACGTAATTGATAATAGCAATTTGAAGGAACTGGAACTAAAATGTGAGGAGAAAGATAAAATCCTTGGGAAAACTCTTTATGTCTGTGATTATGAAAATAAAATAAAATTTTATCAATATGAAGGAGACCTTTTTGAGGATAAATTACAACTGCAGAATTATATTTACAATAAATTAAAAAAGGAATTTGATAATGAACTTATAAAGGTTGAAGGAAAAGTTAAGGTTGAGACGGATAAGGCGTATCTTTTCTCTATTAAAGGAAAGGAAATTTGGATTCCAAAGAGTATTTGTACTTTAGGAGAAGGTTATATTGAATTACCACTTTGGTTTGCAAAAAGTAAATCATTAATAAGTGACAAAGAGTACAATCAAATAATTAATGAGAAGATGAAAAAGTACGAAGATGAATTAAGCAAGATTGTATTCATTTAATAAAATGATGTTTCTCGTCCTCTACTATCTTAGCTATCTCTCCACTTATGTCAAAGTTTTTATAGTAAAAATCCAAGGCTTGAGACTCTACTTTGTTCACTACTCTTCTTATTGCAGCCATACCCATTATTCCAACTAATATTCCTACAACAAAGAGAGTATAATAAACTGGTTTTTCCAGCAAACTCCTTTTAAACTTCTTAAAATATTCCCAATGTGAAAGTTCATTTTCATACGCTATACGAAATCTTTCCTCTTTTCTTATTATATAAATCCCTTTTGCTAAGCCAGTAGCTCCAGCTTCACCTAGTAAAGCAAGAAAGTATTTATCCATGTGAAACTTTTAGATAAATGAGAATAAAAAGAAGTGTAAACATTTTTATTTCATGCTACAAAGATGATAAATAATGAGTATTGATGAAATAATTAATAATCCAGAGATATTTAACAAGTTAGTTTCAAAAGTTTATGAACAAATTAAAAATGACATCATAATAAAAAGATTAGATGGTATAGAGGAATTAACCAGAACTACTTATGATCATGTAGTTCTTATATGGGAAAAATTAGCAGATATTGAAAGTAAAATACTAAAATCTTATGAAATATCAGAAAATTATTCAAAACAGTTATATGAAATTAATAAGAGGCTTGAGGAAATAGAAAAGATTCTTCAAGAGCATTCTAAGAGGCTAGAGGAAATGAATAAAGCACTGTTGGATCATAGTAAAATTTTAGAGGAGCATTCTAAGAGGCTTGAAGAGTTAGAGAAGGCTCTTCGAGAACACTCTAAATTTTTAGAGGAGCATTCTAAGAGGCTTGAGGAGATGAATAAAGTATTGTTAGAACATACTAAACTTCTTGAAGAGCATTCTAGGAAATTTGATGAGGTAAATAAGAGGCTTGAGGAGCATAATAAAATTCTAATGGAACATGCAAAGGTAATAGAAGAGCTTGTCAAGTCAATTGGAGAATTTAAAGATTATGTGGATAAAAGATTTACAAGACTAGAAATAATGTTCAACTCGTTTACGTCTAGAGCCGGTCACCATATTGAAAAAACCATGTTAGAGTTATACAAAGAGGGATTAATACTTCATGGCATTAATGCTTCAAATATTAAACATGGTTTTATAGAAAGTAAGAAAAAAGGAAAGAAGTACGAAGTGGATTTCTACGAGACTAATGATTATATTTACATTTTCGAGATTAAGAACTTATGTGATGATACAGCAGCTATTGAGCAATTAGAGAACAGGAAGGAGGCTTTTGAAGAGAACTTTCCAGGAAAAAAGGTTAAAATGTTTCTAGTTTGTAATTCAATACAAGATAAGATTAAGGAACTAGCAGAAAGTGAAGGTATAGTAGTAATAACTGGAAATGTATTTATGCTTTCTGACTAATTTTCTTAATCTCTTTCTCCAACCAATACTCATTTAATATAAAAGTTATTGCCTCACCTTTCCTTCCCATTCTTCCGGTCCTTCCGATTCTGTGTATATAGGTTCTTAAATCCTGTGGTGCATCAAAATTTATTACTTTTTCTACTAGTGGAATATCTAAACCCCTAGATGCTACATCAGTAGTTATTAACATATCATATTCTCCTTCTCTAAATGCATCAATATTTCTATTTCTGATACTTTGTGGTAAATCTCCTCTTAATTCTATTGCGTTATCAAATAACCTAACTAGTTTTGCAACTCTGTTTCTTGTTCTTACGAAGACTATAACACCTTTATCTTTATTCTCTCTTAGAGCTTGAACTTTACTTCTCCAATCGTCCTTTACGTGAACAAATTTATGTTCTACGTTTGCCAATCCAATACAAGCCTCTATTTCTTCATAGCTAGTAATGAAATCTTTCACTACTTTTCTTATTTCCTCTGGTATAGTAGCTGAAAATAGTCCGGTAATCTTCCTGTTGCTCGTCTGAGCTAAGATTATCTTTATATCATCAATAAAACCCATTTCAAACATCAGGTCAGCTTCATCAATTATCACAATTTCAAAAGATGATAGATCAATGACACCCTTACTCCACAAGTCAAGCAACCTTCCGGGAGTAGCTACAACAATATCAGCATTTTTAACTCTATTAATTTGTGTTTTGTATGGCATTCCGCCATAAACTTCCGCAACTTTAGTATCCATATATCTTCCTATATCTCTGATGTGAGAGGCCACTTGTCTTGTTAGTTCTCTTGTAGGTGTTATCACTAAACTTTTCATTCCTAGCTCAAGAATTGGTATAGCATAAGCTGCAGTTTTCCCGCTTCCAGTCTTTGCTCTCACTACCACATTTTTTCCTTGTAACATCAAAGGAATTGTTTTTGATTGAACTTCTGTAAAATTCTTGAAACCCATTTCTCTAATTGCTTGTTCTATTTTTTCATTCATAAGGTATAACTCACAAAAAGTAAAATATAAAATTATGCATTCCCCAGTTAAAGATTAGAGTAAAGCAATCTATTCTGGTAAAGTAGTTTAGTTCGCAAAAAGTAAATGAAGGTTTTTCTTTCTATACTCAAGAATCCTGGAACTTATGCTTATAAAATCAGTTATTTCATCATTATTTAAATTAAAGATATGCGCTACTTCGTTGGCTGTTTCTTTCAAGAGTATTTTAGTTTGCTCACAATCCAAAGACCTTACTATCTCAACTCCTTCACTATAACTTTCTCTATCACTCCATAATTTGAACCTTGTCACGGGTCTATTTATTATCTCCACTACGTAATATAAGGGTTTCCAAGCTGATAATGAGTGCCCATGATCTATTATATAAGCTGTATTATTATTGTCCGCCATTACATGCTCTTCCTTTAAGTCAATATTTAATAACCATTCCTCAAAAGCTAAAGCTCTTTTAATCTTATCCACATTTTTCGCTTTTCCATCTGATTTCTTTTGTAGAAGTTTCATTTTTAGACCTTCTTCTTTCGGAATTATTTCTAATACTGGCATGTCTAATACTCTCCCTATTCTTGATGAGAAGAGTTCTGCAATTACTTCATATTTTGTATTAATATCATTCTCTTTCTTGTATTTCTTAATGAAAAATTGCACTTGGGTTAAAAGTTTTGCAATCTTAAAAAACTTACTAAAAGATGAATATTTATACTCGTCCCTTACAATCCTACTTTATGTATTTTCTTGTTCTATTTATATTACTTTACCTTGTGTTTATCCTTGTAGGCAGATTTATTAAACTTCCTTCTATAATATCTGATGTTGTAATAGTTTCTTTAATATTTACGATTTCATTCTGGGGTGGCAATGAGGTCAGTGGATCTCAGATTTTATATATCTTATATACTTCATTGCTAACCTCTATTGTAGTAGTTACAATTACTTATTTACTAGGATTGTTCCTTACCGTTTCAAGTAAATCGGAATGGAAGAAGATTGATTTTAAATCGCAATTAAAGTATATATTACCCTTGATATTAGGTCTTCTTATAGGGTTCTTTATAAAGGTAAAGATAAATTTTAATGAGATAATTGATTACGAATTATATGCCTTAGTAATTGTTATAGGTATCCAAGTCGGTGAAAGTTTAAAGCTTGAGATACTAAAGAGAATTTCCGGATTAGCAATAGTTTCTATTTTAGTAGATGTTTTTGGAGCAATTCTTTCAGCAATTCTTCTCTCACCTTTCTATCCTTTTAAAGAGATTTTGCTTACTACTCTTGGATCTGGTTGGTATTCTTATACGGGACCATTTTTAGCAAAATATTATGGTCCAACAATCGGGGTTTTTGCTTTTCTAGTAAACTTTTTGAGAGAACAGTTAACTTTCCTTCTAATTCCATTATTCTTCAGAGTAAGAGCTTCTCCAATAGGGGCAATAGCTGTTGGCGGTGCTACAAGTATGGACGTTACCTTACCATTGTACGTTGATTTATTAGGTAACGAATATGCTATCGGAGCGTTGATAAATGGGTTAATATTAACGTTATTAGTACCCATATTATTACCCCTGGTGGAGGTCCTATAATGATGCTAAAGAAGATTTTCATAGTATTTATTTCGTCTTTATCATTCTTCCTATCATATTTCTCAAGAATAGCATGGAGTATAGTATCAGTGTATTCTTCATTAAAACCAACAGTGATTGAGGACGGTATAATATTCTCGCTTTTCTTTATTGGTTATATTATAGTCCAAATACCAGCTGGAATTTTATCAGATTATGTTTCACCCAAAATTATAGCTCTTCTTAGCCTAGTAGGATTAGCAGTATCATCTTTTATTTCTGGTATAGCATCAAATATACAAGAGGAGTATTTCGGAAGTATTTTAATGGGATTATCAGCTGGATGGATATATCCAGTTACTATAAAGATTTTATCCCTAAGTTTTTCTAAGCAAGAACTGCCTGTTGCAATAGGTTATTATAGTTTAGCATGGCCACTATCTATAGTTCTTGCCGGGCTTATATTACCATGGATAAGTATTAATTTTGGTTGGAGATCTTCTTACTATATTATTTCGTTTATTTCTCTTATCACAGCCTTTATGTTTATCTTCATAAGAAGTAGAAAAGGAGAACAAAGTAAACGAGAAATAATTGTGAAGGACAAAAATGTAATTATTATAAGTTTAGCAGGTTTCCTATTCTTTTTAGCATATTGGATAATTACTTTGTATGCTTACAAGTACTTTTTGTTTATAGGTCTCAACGATTATTTGGCTGGTATTGCGTATTCTCTGCTTGCATTAGCTGGAATACCATCTACGATAATTGCAGGATATATTATAAGAAGTTTAGGGGTGAAGATCACACTTTCTCTTTTTGAGCTCTTTTACGGGACTTTAACCTTTTCTCTCTCTTTCCTTACTCTTCCAATTTATATAATGACCATATCAAGTATTATGGGGTTTGTTCGTTTTGTTATTACACCAGCTAACTCAACAGCCGTTTCGTTAATAGGTGGTAATAAGGCTGGTAGCGTAACAGGCTTTGCGAATTTCTTTTGGCAAAGTAGTGGAATTATAGCACCAATAGTAGCATCTTTTATAATCCTATCAATGGGTTATTTTTCTCTCTGGATAATAAGTGGTTTAATTATAATAATTTCATCGTTAATTTATTTTTCTCTTCTAAAAATTTAACTATCTTCTTATTGTCAAAACTGATTATACTAAGAAGAATCATTTTTCTGTGCGTTAATTTTCATAAACTTTAATATAATAAAAATTCTCTAGAATAGAAAATTATTTAAAATTTAAAGCTCTTCCACAATGAGGGCATGAGTATTGGAAACCTTGATTTTCATAATACAGTATGATTTGTTGTACTCCACTAAGGATTTTATTCTCTTCCTCATAACTACCTAAAACGCTAGCCATATCAACTCCTGCTAAAGAACCTGAAAATAAAGCTAATAAGGAACTGTGTAAAAATTCATCAGTTATTCCTAGCCCAGTATTTAATCCAGCTCTTTCTAGCTCAACTCTCCCATTTGTTATACCACTTTCTATAAGGATAAAATTAGATGATTGACAAATCTTAATTGTATAATAATGGCTTCTAATACCTACTGCGTGAACTTGTAATACTATTATAAAGTTTAGGGGTTCAAAGGGGGCGAAAAACCTCGCCTTTTAAGGCGGGGATGGATAGCCCCCTTTGTAGAAATATTTTTTAATCCACTCTCGAACATTTTATTAATGCCCAACGTAGGGTTCCGCTTTCGTGCATATGCTGACGATCAAACAATTAGGGCGTTAAAAGCCCAGTTGAGGTTAGCATGTGAGATGTACAACACCCTACGCTGGGCAGATATCTATTTCTACCAAAGGGACGGAAAGGGTCTTACACAAACGGAGTTAAGACAACTCGCTCTAGATCTAAGAAAGCAAGATAAGGAGTACCAACAACTCTACTCACAAGTAGTACAGCAAATTGCCGATCGTTATTACGATGCTAGGGATAGGTTCTTCAAAGGTCTAGCACACTTTCCTAAGGAGAAGAAACCCCATAAGTACTACTCTCTTGTTTACCCACAAAGTGGATGGAAAATACTTGAGAGCAGGGAAATAAGGACTAAGAGTAGGAAGAATAAGAAGAAGCTGGTGTTATTGAGGTTATCAAATCTCGGCGTGTTTAAGGTCATTGTTCATAGGGACTTCCCGTTTGACAAAGTAAAGAGGGTGGTAGTTAAACTAACACGTTCAGAGAGAGTATATGTCTCCTTCATAGTTGAAGGTGTTGGATTCCCTCAACTCCCAAAGACTGGTAAGGTAGTTGCAATAGATGTTGGGATAGAGAAACTCCTAACCACGAGTGATGGATTCTATTTCCCTAACTTGAGACCTTATGAGAAGGCACTTGAGAAGATAAGGAAACTCCACAAGGTTCTCTCGAGGAAAGAGTTCTTGTCGAAAAATTGGTTTAAAGCAAAAGTGAAGTTAGCTAGGGCTTATGAACACTTGAAGAACTTGAGACAAGACCTCTATATGAAGTTGGGTAAGTGGTTTGCACAACATTATGACGTTGTAGTAATGGAGGATATAGATGTTAAACAACTGGTGGAGGAGTCAGAAAGGAAGTTGAGGATGAGGTTGCACGATGTTGCATTCCATGAGTTGAAGAGAATACTAGAATATCAGTTGGAAAAATATGGAAAGAAACTGTTGTTAATAAATCCAGCATATACTTCAAAGATGTGTGCTAAATGCGGGTACGTAAAGAAGGAGTTAACTTTGACTGACCGTGTGTTCGGCTGTCCTAAGTGTGGTTGGGTTACTGATCGTGACTATAACGCTTGCTTAAACATATTGAAGAGATCGGGGTGGGAGCCATCCTTAGTGCCTGTGGAGCTCCACCCTCTACCCGTGGCGAAAAGCTACGGGCAAGGTGGGGCTATGAAGTAGGAAGCTCCGCCCTTCACGGTACTCCCAAAATCACCTCCTTAAAAATAAACCTGTAGTATTAGTAAGCGTTTCCTCTGATTTATTTAAATAAATCTCTGCCTCAGATATATTTTCAATAATTTTTGAAATTAGTGATTTGAAAGTCCTCATTTTCACGTTATCCTTGAGGATCGTGTACAAGGAGTAAACGAGCACGGCAAGTAAGAAGATTAACATGCGGAAAATGAACTTTGTTGAACACGTAAAGGGGAGGAACGATTTAACACTCCTATAAGACGTTTCTATCGGATTCCTCACCTTGTTATATAACTCCAAGACCTTATTCTTGGGTAAATCGAGATTTGTAGCCCTAGCGAAGTAAACAACCTTCTTCTTTTTCCTCTTGATCTTCTCCCTGCGATACACGATCAGCCTAAACTTAACCTGCTCATCCTTACTACGCCTCTTACTATTCGTAATATATTCACCATCAAACTCCTCGTAGATCTTGACATCACCAACGGGAACTCCAATAATGTAGTTGAACTGGGATATGAATTTTATCACCTCAACCGTGTAAAATCCTGCATCAAGTGTTATCAGTTTAATCCTAAATCCCATTGCAACCACTTGTTCAATCAAGACCTTGACAATCTCATCCTTTGTCATCCCATTAACTTGCGGTATGAAAGCAAGTATGAGGATTTTTCCTTCGTATTTCGTTGTAGCTGTTGCGTAGTTCCACGAGTATCCCTTTTCTGAGCTTCCCAAACCTTCTACAGGTTTTCCGTACCAAGTTATTGTTGTCCAATCTATTGATAGTTCTATCTCCTTCACGCCCTTAAGTGTTTCGAGTGAGATTTGTTTCACTTGTTCCAGTGTTTTTTCCGCTACTTGTAACCCTTGTTCTTCAACGTAATTCCTCACCGTTTGTGGTGATACGTTGTAAGCTCTGGAAACGTTTTCCACTGAATCTTTGTGTAATGATGCTGAGATCAAGGTTTTTGTAACTTCCTCTCCCTTTCTCCCTTGGAAGTTACTCATGGAAATTAATTTATACCCTATTTGTTGAGTGTTTAATGAGGGAATTGGCATTACCATGAGCCCTTATGGTAATACCGATTCCCTCGCTTTAAACCTTTTTTCCCAATTTGTTGAATTCTTGATGTTGTTATAAACTTGGTTATGTTCAACAAATTTAATATTGTTCAATCAGAATTATTTTTGTAAAATGATTTTGGGAGTACCGTTCAGGGCGGGGTAGCTCACATTAGGACTATAAGTAGAATAAACTCTATATCCTTGTCCTCTTAAATAAAGGACTAAATCTTTACTTAACTCTTTTGTATTTAACGGTCTATAAAGAGGTAACTGTATTACTTTTGTGCCAATTCCTACGGGTTGGCAAATATAAGAATAAATTGGATTATTCACATAGAATATTTTTCAAAAAGAAGTATATAATCTTAACTAAAAGCTTATAGGGTATAGAATCAAATTTTTTATAGGTTGCTTCAGCTAATCATAATCTTTATCTTTCTGATCCTATCAGCTGAATTAATTTCTAGGGGAACTGAAAAACTAGAACCATTTATGGGACAAGGAATGGCTGGAGGTATTATAATGGGTTTATTGACAGCCTTACCAGAGACAATCTTTGTTATCGTGGCTAGTCTAAGAAATCAACCTTATGTAGCTTTAGGTTCAGCTATTGGGGGGAACGTTTTGCTTTTCACATTTGGCATAGGTTTTCTTGGTATTTATTTCTATTTAAGATGGAGAAAAAATCTGAGTATTAATGAGGATTATTCTGTTGAAGAAAGATTCCTTATAATAACTACAATAGCTTTAGCAATCATACTCTTCTATGGTCATCTTAATGTGTATACTGCAATTCCTTTACTAGGAATTTACTTATATTATGCAATATATAGGGTTAGGAAATTTGCAAAAGAGGATAGAGATATAGATGAGAAAGAGGTTCTGAAAGCAGTTATTTATTTAGTTATAGGGGCGTTTATTCTCATCATATTTTCTGATCCTTTCGTGGAAGAATTAGCGTCTTTATCTAAACAACTAGGAGTTCCAACTGTTTGGTTAGCCCTTATTATTTCACCACTAGCTGGTGAAATAGAAGAAACACTCTCAGCAATAAGATTAGCACACTCATATGAAGCTGGAGGATCTTTAGCCATATTTGATTTTGTTGGCAGTAAAATACAAAATGGCACAGTACTTCTAGGAATAATAGGCTTGTTTTCTGATATATCGATAATGCCTGGATTAAATGAACTCATAGCTACGTTAGTTGTTAATGTAATAGCTATAATGATTCTTATGGATAAAAAATTAGGAGTTAAAGAAAGTGTAGTCTTGTTATTTCTTTATTTTTTAATAGCCACTATGACCTTATATTTATGAATAAAAATGTACTCTTATGAGTGCGAGTGATCATTTAGCAAACAAGAGGACATTTTTAGCATGGGTTAGAACAGCGATAGCCTTAATGGGTTTTGGTTTCGTAATTGCAAAGTTTCAAATTTTTCTTCACATCTTGGCACATCAACCCTTAACTTCAACAACTCTGTTAGGCGGTGTAATAATGATAATTATGGGAATAGCAACCTTGCTTTACGGTTTTTATGAATATATTCAGCAAGAAAAAGAGCTAGAACTAAAACAGTTCAGTCCTAGATTAACTCCAATGATTATTTACACATCTTTACTTACAGCATTAGCGATAGCTTTAGTAGTTAGCCTATACTTAAGTACTGGGATTTAATTCTGTGTATCCAAATACTCTAGGAGTTTTTGGTTTTGCATTAACGTTGATTATTATTCCCCTTTCTATTGTCTCTGGAATTTCTCCGTTTAAAATAATTTCGTCTCCGGAAATGCTACCCATCACTTTAAATCCTCCAGCTACCATATGAACGTTTTGTGCCTCAGAAGACCATTTAAACTTTCTGTATTTTACTCTATTAACGAGTTTAATCCCAGGTTTTATTAACGCAGTTACACCTTCAATATCTTCTAATTTAACATTTCTAAGTGCAAATCCTATCCTTGTACCGGGCAAAACACCTTCTTGGTCTTCATCAAGTACTTGAATACTTTTTACTTCAACCTCTTTTTTCATCGGAAGAGCAATTAACTTATCATGAACATTTACTTGAGTTAAAGCAAAACCTAAAACTACTACACCAACTCCCTTCACGTTAAATGCCCTATCAATATATACATAACCTCTATCCTTTACCTCAACATCTTCTTCCTTAAATTCACTGACCATGGAGGAAATAGAAAGTTCTTTAAATACCTTGTTAAACGTCTCAGTGTCATCTGGTAAAACTATTCCTCTAATTCCAGAGGCTTCCGCCATTAATGCTAACTCACCTTCTACTGCCGTAATCTTTGGCATTCTAAGGTAGAAGAAACTTGATACGGAAAGAGCTTCAGCTTGATCAAGAATCTTTTGTGGAGAAGGAACTAAGATAGACCTAACTAAATCACCAATTTTCCTATAGTATATCTGGTTTTCAGTCTTCTTTCCCAGTTTCTCAGCTAAACTTAAGGCGTCTTTTTCATCTGATGAAAGCACTGTGATTATTGAACCCTTAAGCATATGTGTTAGTTATGTAACACGGTTAAATATTTGACTAAATTATATGCATCTTATAAGCTCTTAGTTATTGATCTAAAGTACCTCTTCATTATCTATATTCATTTTTAATTCAAGAACTATTATATGTAAAAACTCTTTATATTCAATTTTTAATATATATAATAAAGCTTGCCAATTATACTTTTTCTCCCTAATATAAGCATAACCAATTAAAAACAATGTTAAAGAGTTTAATATTTACCATCTTTGTGCTAAAATTTTCCATGTTTTTGTAAACTAAAGTAAAAATACCAGAATTTTATAGCTAATAAAATCTTTTTATATGTATAACTTTAATTAGATATATACTATATTTACCAAATTTATGTTAAATAAGATATAATACTCAAAATTTTCTAGTAAAATCTATAACTTTTGCTCTTTTTATATCATATTTATAAATTTTGTGTATAATGCTGTTTAACTAAAAGTTTAAAAATCGTATAATTCTCAAAAGATTTCGACCAAATATGGATGCAAAGATTTTAGGTGTAATATTACTTATTGTAGGGTTAATTATAGGAATAGGAGTAGGATATGTCATCCATCAACCTGTAACAACGACAAAAATAGAATATAAAACTGTAACTCCTTCTAGTATGATTAATGAAACAACTACAACACTCACTATGAAATCGCCTTTAACTGGGGTGAGTGAAGAAGTAACTGAAACTACTTATCAAAATTCAACTATGAAATGGTATCAGTACGTTTATTATAATTATGGTAATTGCTATTTACCATGGTGGACAACAGTAACTTACTATCCGTCCAACTTACCAAAAGATCCTATAAATGAAGGAAATTGGACAGTTTATGCTTATCAGCAAGATCATGAATCAGTAATAAACATTAACTTCCCAGCAGAAAATTGGTCTTTCGAGCAAATGAATGCATTACCACTGAATGCACCGTTCCCAGCATATAAAGCACTAGGAAATAGGACCGCTCCAGTTATTTTAACGCAATTAGTCGGAGATGCTGTTGGTGTAACGTATTTTGATGGTATAATTTATGTTCCATCAGATGCAAATGAACTTTATGCAATAAATGCATATACTGGAAAACTCATATGGGAGGCAACAACAGCAAATTCAGTTATGAGTAATCCAATTGTAGTAAATACTTCAAGGGGACCAATAGTTTATGTTTCAGTAGGTGATGCTGGTTTCTCAGCTTCTCATAGTATTTTTGCTGTTATTACTGGAAATTATAAGAATGTAGTAAGAGGTTATAGTTATGGTGCAGTTTATGCTTTTAATGCAACTAATGGTCAGTTATTATGGGTACATTTTGATGATGGCAACGTAATGCCAACACCAGCGTATATTGATGGATTACTAATCTATGGTGACGGCTCTGGTCACATTATAGCTTTAAACGCAACTACCGGACAAGTAGTATGGAGAGATTATGTAGGAGTTTCTGCATTTGACTCTATGAGTTCAACTAATTATTATGTATTTCCAAACGGGACAACAATAGCAATAATGGGCTTCACTTTAGCTTTACCACCCTATGGCGAGTTGATTGCTGTTAATGTTCAAAATGGTCAAATAGTTTGGAACTTCAGCTTGCCTAAAGGATTTACACCGTTTAACACCGGTATGGGTGATGTATCTCCAGCTGTAGATGAAGAGAAAGGAATTGTTGTACAAAGTACTATTGTTAACTTTAATAAAACAAACAGAACAGTAGGATTTGCAGTATTTGCATTAAACGCGACTAATGGTCACTTATTGTGGATAGAACAATTAGTAAGGGGTTACGTACCACCCGCATTCAAAGGAGGAGTTCCAACGATTTATAATGGGGTAGTATACGTAGGAACACCAGTTGCAAATGAGTTATTTGCACTAAATGAAACTAACGGTAAGATACTATGGGTTGCTCAAATTCCTAATGTTCAAGGTCCGCCAAATGGTGCTGGTGGTGGTAGAGCTAACCCGGTATATGTCAATGGTTATATTATTGAGCCTGCAGGTGCATATATAGACGTTTATAATGCCTCTAATGGTCAACTAGTAAAAAGTTATTATGTAGGTGGAAGATTTGGAATAGTTAATGCAGTAGTTGTCGGGAGTACAGTGTTTGTGGACAATAGCTATAACTGGGTATTCGCGATTCCGCTTAATGAATTAATTTCCTAATCACGTAAATCACTAGAGAGAAGATTAATCCTATAATCCCTGAAAGATAGAGTATTTTTTGGTGTAAGACAATTCTCATTTTTTGTATCGACAGGACTAAAGTTACGTTGTATACAATATTTGTTGGTTTATTATT